>NZ_WWFA01000009.1 GCF_021698855.1 Lactobacillus sp. S2-2 | reverse complement strand
TATGTACTAAATAATTGATTATTATTTTTTTAGTGCTACAACATATATAACAACTAGTTAATGGCTGTGTAATTATGTAATCAAAGGAAAAATTATTTATGAAAAAACAAAAAAGAGTCTACTGGACATCGTTAATTTGTGGGCTAATTGGATTAATATTGGGGACGCTTTCTAAACCTATTATTGATAATTATTTTAATGATAAAAAATTTATGGTCTATGTAATCAGTATAGTGGTTATCAGTTGCATAGGTGGACTTCTAGGACATTTTTTTGATAAGAAATTTAAAAATAAATAGTTAAAAGACCGTTAATTCGGTCTTTTTTAATACATAAATTTAATGAAAGGAGGCACAACATGCAAAAATTAAATCAACGTGAAAGAAAATTCGTTGAGTGTTACCTAGAAATTGGTAATGCTTCAAAAGCTGCAATACAGGCTGGTTATTCTGTTAGATCCTCAAGAGCGACTGGGACTAAAATGCTTAATAAAGCTAACATTCAAGCTGCAATTAATGATCGTATGGAAGAATTAAAATCAACTAAAATTGCTTCTGAAACGGAAATCTTGGAATACTTAACCAGTGTAGTTCGTGGTGAAGTAAGAGAATCTTTACCAACGGTTAATGGTATTGAAAGTAATTTACCACCAACCATTAAAGATAGAACTAAAGCTGCTGAATTAATTGGTAAACGCTTAGTAATGTGGACTGAAAAGAAAGAAGTCAATGCTAACTTCACACCAGTACAGATTATTGATGATTTAAATAAAGGAAGTGGTAGTGATGGCTAATGTTAAATTATCCAATCTTGTTGCTACTTCATTTTACGATTTACATGATGATTTATTGCATAAAAAACACTCTAATTACTGGCTTAAAGGCGGTCGTGGTTCAACTAAATCATCATTTATATCCATTGAAATTATCCTGGGATTGATGATGGACAAAGAAGCTAATGCGGTGGTTATTCGTAAGGTTGCCAGTACTTTGAGAGAATCCGTATTTGACCAATATTTATGGGCAGTCGATAAATTAGAAGTATCAGAACTATGGCAGGCGTCAGTAAGTCCTTTGAAGTTAGTTTATAAACCAACTGGACAAGAGATTAGATTTAAAGGTGCAGATAAACCAGAGAAAATTAAATCACAAAAATTTAGACACGGTTATACTAAATTCAAACACTATGAAGAAGTGACCGAATTCAAAAGCCATGAAGAAATTAGATCAATTAATCAATCGCTTAATCGTGGTGGCGACGATATTATCACTCTTTATAGTTATAATCCGCCTGCTTCTGTTAATAGTTGGGTAAATGTAACGACTGAACACGAGAAATACCGAAAAGACACCGTTGTTAATGAATCTACTTATTTATCTGTTCCAAAGGAATGGCTAGGTAAAGAGTTTATAGCTGATGCGGAACAATTAAAGAAAGATAACTTAAAAGCCTATGAGCATGAGTTTCTAGGTAAGGTAACCGGTACTGGTGCAGAAGTATTTTCTAATGTTACTCAACGCAAGATTACTGATGATGAAGTTAAATCATTTGATAGATTATATCGCGGATTGGACTTTGGATTTGCTAGTGACCCATTAGCTTATATTGAAGTTTATTTTGATAAGACTAGACGTGCTTTATACTTCGTCAATGAATTGTTTCAAGTTAGTTTATCGAATAAAGAAGCCGTTGAGAAAATTAAAAAACTCAATCCTAATTTTGAATATATTACTAGTGATAGAGAGCCTCGTACAGTCGCAGAATTTAGGAGTTTGGGTTTGAATATTACACCGGCTAAGAAAGGCCCAGATAGTCGACGTCAAGGCTTTAAATGGTTACAAGATTTAAGACAGATTGTCGTTGATGAAACTAGAACTCCAAACGCTGCACGTGAATTAACCAGTTATGAACTTGAACGTGATGCTAACGGAAATTTAAAAGCTGAATATCCGGACGGCAACGACCATACATTAGATTCAACAAGGTATGCAGTTGAAACGTTGAGCAAAAAAGGAGGTTTTGTAGCATGGAAATAGATACAATGAAGAAAATCTTACAGAATACTGATTCTCGTCGATTAGCATTTAATGCTGATTACGATAAATCCATTGAGTATTATCAAAATCGCAATGATATTACTCTTCGAAATCGTGGGGAAAGCAAAGTAAACACCGAAAACAAAGACAATCGCGATTTAGTGAGAAAAGCTGATAATCGTGCCAGTTCTAACTACCATCAATTAGTAGTTGACCAGGAAGCGAGTTATCTTGCTTCAACCCCACCTGATATTGATACGGAAGATGATGATTTAAATAAAAAAATCGGTAATGTATTAGGTTCAAACTTTGCCTTAACTTTAAGTAATCTAGTGATTGATTCTGCTAACGCTGGAGTAGCATGGTTACATTATTGGATTGATGACAAAGGAAACTTTAAGTATGGCGTTGTTCCACCAGACCAGATTACTCCAATTTATAGTAGTGATTTAACTCCTAATTTAGTCGCAGTAAGACGGACTTATACCGAACTTAGTCAAGAAGATGGTCACAATTACCAAGTCCATGAATATTGGACTGATAAAGAAGTAGCAGTATATAAAAACAAAGGTAATGATTATGGAACGCTACAAAAATATGATAATCGCTTTAGTATCTTTGATTACAATACTAATGAACAAACTGGCCAATCAAACACTTTAAAACATAATTTAGGTAGGATTCCTTTCATTGAGTTTGATAAGAATCGTTATAAACGACCAGATTTATTTAAATATAAAGGTTATATCGATATTTACGATATGATTTTCAATGGATTAATTAATGACCTACAAGATGTACAGCAGGTCATTTTTATTTTGACCAATTATAACGGTACTTCAATGGACGAGTTTAGAGCTGCATTAAAAGAAGGAGCTTTAAAATTTGATTCTGACGGTGCGGGCGATAACAGCGGAGTTGATACATTAAAGATTGATATTCCAACTGACGCAAAAGATTTAGCTTTAAAAATTGCTAACGAAAAGATTTTTAAGTTCGGTCAATCAGTTGACCCGGCTGATTTTTTAGTACAAAACAATTCATCACAGCCAGCATTAAAAATGCTATACATGCCAATAGAGTTGAAAGCTGGTATTACAGAACAGTATTTCAGACAAGGCATCGATAACTTTGTTAGAGCCATTATTCGGTCATTTGGTAAAGATGATAGCAAGTACGCTATTAATCAATCATGGACGAGAAATAGCATTCAAAACGACCATGAACAAGCTGAAATGTTTAATTATCTTGCTGCTTATACTTCCGACGAAAACTTAGCTAAGAATAATCCTTTTGTACAACGAGGGAAGTGGAAAGAAGAATTAGAGTTAAAGGCTGATGAAGAAGTTAACGACTCTTTTAGCAATCAAGAAGAACAAGATAAATTGAATGAAGTTATTGAAAAAAATAACAAGTAAGGTGGTGCTGATAAATGGCTAGAATACCCTACAATGAGCAGGAAAATAGAAGTTACTGGCGCAAACGCCACCTTAAATTAAAAGCTAAGCAAATTGAAAGTACGGAAGAGTATCAAAGGCAGTTATATAAAAGATTAGGTTATGTTGAACGAGCTTTTGAAAATGAATTAAAGAGCTGGTATAAGAAATATGCATCCAATAACAATATTGATTTTGAACAAGCCAGCAATCTATTAAAGGATATTGATACTCAATACTTCGACTTAACTTTAGATGAGTTTAAATCAAAAGCTTTAGAAGGTGGTTACGACCGATTATTAAATAATCAATACTTTAAAGAGCGTGTGACACGTCTAAAAGCATTACAAAAAGACTTTGAAAGCAAATTATCTGATGAAGCCGTTGATGAAGCTAAAAAAATGAAAGATGTTTTAGCCAATCAATATCAAGATCGTTATTATCAAACTGCTTATACGATTGATATGGAAAGAAAAGTCATCAATCATAATCTAGCTAAAATTAATGATGAGGCGGCAAAGGTCATTGTTTCAAAAAGTTGGCAAGGTAGTGATTTTAGTGAACGCATATGGCATAACTATCGTAATGAATTACCTAGTCAGTTAACTGACAGCTTATTGAAATCATCTTTACGTGGTGATAGCTATACTCGTTTGATGAAAGACTTTAAACAACGTTTTACTGACGTTAAGCGCAAGCATATTAAGCGACTAGTTGTTACTGAAATGGGACATGTTGATGAAACTGCTACTATTCATGCTTATGAGAGTGAAGGACTACAAAAGTATGAATATGTAGCCACTTTAGAACGTCGGACATGTGATCAATGTGCTGGATTAGATGGCAAGGTTTTTAATTTAAAAGATAAAGTTGTAGCTTTAAATTATCCGCTTATGCATCCATATTGCAGATGTACCACGATTCCATATGTTGAAAGCAATCCAACAATTGATTCAAGATATGATCAAGAAAATCATAAAATCATTAAAAATATCAGTTACGAAAAATGGAAAGAACCCATTTAAATATTCGACCTGGATAAGTCGTTAAAAGGTCTCTTTTTTATACCTAATTTTAGTGGTCGTTGCACGTAAAAACAACGTAAATAAAGGAGGTTATCTCAATGAAACGAGATTTTTTAAAGGAACAAGGATTGAATGATGAACAAATTGAAGCTGTCATGAAAGCCCATGGTTCTGATGTTCAAAACTTTAGGGAACAAGTTTCTACTTTAGAAACTGAAAAGAATAGTCTTAATGAGCAGATAACTAATCGCGATAAGGACATTAAAGGATTGAAGAAAAACAATTCTGATAACGAAGAATTATCAAATCAATTAAAAGACTTACAAGACAAATATAAGACGGATACTGACAAATTAAGCAAGCAATTAAGCAATGTAAAACTTGATAATGCGGTTAGTAAAAGTCTTAGTTCAACTAATGCCCGAAATCCAGAAGTAGTTAAGAAAATGCTAAATATGGATAGTGTTGAGCTGAATGAAGATGGTTCTGTTAAAGGACTAGATGAACAAATTAAAGGATTACAAGAATCAGATGCTTATTTATTTGACGGAGGCCAATTATCAAATTACCAAGCTAAAACTGGCGATGTTAATAATGATACTAACGAAGTCGACCAAATGGCATCTATTTTTAATCCAAACTTAAATGACAAATAGGAGGATTATTTATGACAGTAAATCACAATGGTGCAGTATTAAACTTCGCCGAAAAATATCAAGCAGCAATCGCTAAAGGTTTTAGTGATCAACAATTAAGAACGCAAATTCTATGGAACTCTCCATCTAATAATGAAATCAACTTTGACGGAGCAAAACATGTTAAAGTTCCTAAACTAACAATTGATGGTGGTCGTAAAGATAGAACTAGAAATACGATTACTAATGCAGTTGGTAACTACTCAAATGACTACTATACTTATGAATTAACATTTGATAGATACTGGGAAACTTTAGTGGACCCATTAGACGTTGACGAAACTAATATGGTAACTTCAATTGCTAATGTTACTAACGCATTCAATGTTCAACAAAAACTTCCAGAAATGGATAGATACATGATGAGCCAACTTTACAAAGAAACTGCTAAGAAAAACGCAGACGGTGTTCACAATGATGAGTTAACTGAAGCAAACATCTTACCTCAATTTGATGCTGCAATGGCTCGCATGGACGAAAATCGTGTACCTTCAACTGGTCGTATTTTATTTGTTACTCCAAAAACAAACACTATTCTTAAATCAGCTGAAGCACAAAATCGTCAAGCAGTAATTAATGGTAATGGCGATATTGCTCGTAATGTTTACTCATTAGATTCTGTAAATATCGTAGTTATTCCATCTGACTTGTTCCAATCAGATTACGATTTCACTGAAGGTGCTAAAGTTATTGATGATTCATTACAAATGAACATGATGCTTATTTGGAACGGTGCTCAAATTGCCCCACAAAAATACTCATTTGTTGGTATGGATGCTCCTTCTGCTGCAACTAGTGGTAACTTCCATTACTACGAACAAGAATACGCAGATGTAATTGTGTTAGATCCAAAAGCTGCCGGAATTGAAATCTTTGTCGATAAAGCAGCAAGTAAGAAAACCAAAACAACATCAAGCAAATAATTAAATTGGAGGTGTTAAATAATGGAACAACACCCACGATTTGAAAACATTAAATATCGATTATTTTCACTGTTAGATGTTGAAGATAATCAAAAACCTACTCTTTCATTTTCTCTTGAAAAAACAATTAATGATGTTGCTAATTATTGTAATATTAAGCAAACAGAAATACCTGAAGAGCTTGATATAACGATAATAGCAATGACAATGACTTTAATTAACACGCATGGCTATCTTAAAGGAGCTGATGAACAAAGCGATAATTTACAATCGGTATCAGAAGGAGATACAAGCGTAACTTTTAAAAGCAACGCTCAACTTTATGCTGATATTCAAACAGCTAATCCAGTTACTGAAAATTATCGAGGTCAACTCAATAAATTTAGGAAGTTGCCATTATGATTAATTTAAAAGGTATTAATCCGGCATTAAAATTGCTATGGCAAGATAAAGCGACGATTATTGCAGAAAGAACCACCGAGTCAACTAATGATAATCCTTTCAATGATAGTGAAGAATACGAAGTGGTTAAAGATAAACCATGTAAATTGATTCTTAAAGGATTAAGTCCTGCGACGGATAAAGATTTCTATAATAACGATAGCTACGACGCTAAAATAATCATTGATAATGATATTGAGATACCAGCTGGTTCTAAGATTGAAATTACTGATTTTAAAGGTAAGACGACAATCTATAAACAGAGCTCAGTTGGTTATTCTGATTATCAAAGTCATCAAGAAATCGCATTGAACAGAGATGAAAAAGCATGAGCAAACTCGGAGATTTAGACGACAAACAATTAAAACAGTTTGCCAATAAATTAAATAGTGAAACTAAAGCCAATAAATTAGTTCATCAAGTGGAAACTAAAGTAAATGCAATCAGTAATTATACGATCGCAAACACCAAGAAAAGAACACCAGTAGATACTGGTACTTTACGCCGCGGTTGGACTAAATCAAAGGTTCAATGGAGCGGCCGTTCGGTTGGATTCACAATTAGTAATAATGTTGAATACGCTTCATTCTTAGAATATGGACACCGTACTCGTGGCGGAAACGGCTGGGTTAGTGGTCGATTTATGCTACGTGATACATTAGCTGATTTAGATAAACAATTTATGAATAGCAGTAACTGGAAACCATTGTTAGATAATTACTTAAAGGAGTTGTTTATTTGATTGATGTAAAAAGAAATATTGGATTAAAGCTAAGAAAACTTTATCCAAACATTAAAATTTATACTAAAAAACAGGAAAGTGGGTTTGTTGAACCTGCTTTTTTTGTGGCTAAAATTTCAACACGTACTAATCCTTTATTATTTGACAATGAAAACAGAAGTTACAGTTACCAATTAGTCTATTTTCCTAAATCAGACAAGGTTAATGCAGAATTAGACGAAACCGAAGATTATTTATTGAATAATTTTAAAGTTTTAGACAATTTTGCTCATATTCGTAATCGTGAATTTATTCAGCAAGACAATTGTTTAATCTGCAATTTTGATGTAAATATTTTTGCTAAGGCAATTAATGATCAAGAGAAAATGAAGAATATACAAAGCAATGAAAGGGTGGATTAAATGGCTGAAAAGAAAGCTAAAACAGAAGAACCTAAACAAAATGGTTTTAGTCTTGATTACTTACTGAAATCTAAACAATTTAAGTTCTTTGAACGCAACATTTTGAAAATGGTATTGAAAGATACTAAAAAATACACTATCGAAGAAGCTCAAAAGGCAATCGATAAATTTAAGGAGGTACTTTAAATGGCAGGTGGAACTTGGACACAACAAAACAAGGTAAGACCCGGTGCTTATATCAATACTAAAAGCAATGTAGTTGCTAAATCTGATAGCTCACGTGGTCGAGTATTACTAGCTACTGAATTAAACAGTGGTTGGGGTAAAACTGGAGCAATTGAATTAGATAGCTCAAGCAATTTTGAATTCTTAACTGGGTTACGCAGCTCTGATGACAAGATGAAAGTATTAAATGAAGTCTTTAAAGGTGCTTCAACTGTTGTTTTAGTTAACAACAATGCCGGTAACAAAGCTAGCTATTCTAAGACTGAATTACCATGGGATTTCACTGCTAAATATGCAGGAAACAAAGGTAACTCAATCGTGGTAAACGTAGTTAGTGAAGACAACAAAAATTACACGATCTCAACCTTATTTAATAACAAATTAGTTGATTCTCAACGTGTTTCGGCAAGTAATTTAAAAACATTATCAAGCAATGATGTTTTAGATATTACTTTAACTAGACCAGACGCCGATTTAACTAAAATCAGTGGCGAAAATGCTTACACATTAACTGGTGGTACTACTGAGACTGTTGATATGGCTGAACTTTTAGGGGACGCTGTTCAATCAGAAACTTATGAAGTAGCTACTACTGCTGGATATTCAACTGATAATCAAATTCATGAATTATTAGTAAATATGATCAATGAAGTTCGTAATCAAACTGGTTATAAAGCTACTGCCGTTGTTCCTTATACAGGAAAAGAATACAACGCTGAATACGTATCAGTGGTATATAACGGTGTTGTTTTATCAGACGGTACAGAATTAGATAATACCTTAACTGCAGCAGGTTTTGCTGGCTTAAGTTCAAATATTGATTATGATCAATCATTAACTTATAAAAGCTATCCAGGAGCAGTTGAAACATTACCTAAAATGACCAACGAAAGTATTATCAACGCTCTACAAAAAGGTTATATCGTATTTTCAAAACGTAAAAACGGTCAAGTTGTAATTGAACAAGATATTAATAACTTAGTTAATGATGAAACTAAGTTAGACAGCTTGAAAAAGAATCGTGTAATCAGAATCTTAGATTACATCGAAAACAATACACAACAAGTATTTGAAGATACTTTTATTGGCAGTGTTAACAATGATGATGACGGTCGTGCTTTATTTAAAGGTAATCGTCAAGCATTCTTTAAAGAGTTATCTCAAAAGGGCTTAATTGATGAATTAGCAGACGGCGATTTAACTGTTGAAAAAGGTAATGACAGTGATTCAATGGTTGTTAACTTTGCGGTTAAACCAATCGATTCAATCGAAAAACTATACGGAACTGTAACAGTTTCAGAATAGGAGGACTAATTAATGGAAAATTATTTAAACGGTAGAGATACCATTTCCACCAAAGACGCGATTGTTTACTTAACATTGCACGGTGAAGTTAAACCAATGATTGAGTGCAAAAAAGTTACTATTAAAATTTCTAAGAACAAAGAAGATATTCAAACTCTAGGAAGTCATTGGAAACGTAAAAAGGTTACTTCAGTTGAAGGAACTGGAACACTTGGTGGCTACTTGGTTAACTCAAACTGGTTAAAATATGCACTTCCATATTTAACTGGGGGACAAGATTTATATTTTGATATGAGTTTATCAATTGAAGATAAAACTACTGCAAACGGTCGTCAAACTGTTCATATTGGTTATGTAAACCTTGATGATATTCCAGTTGCAGACTTTGAAGCAGACGACGGAGTTATGGAATATGAATCAGATTTCACTTTTGAATCATTAGATTTAGTAGAATCATTTAATTAAAAAATAAGCGAGGTAATTTAAAATGGCTGAAGAAAAAAATGAAAGTATCGTAAATACAAATGTATCTGATTTTCTAAAAGAAAATGTTGAGAGTGGAGAAAAACAAAAAGAAGTTAAATTAGAAAGATTTAACTCTCCATTTGTAATTAAAGCATTAAAATCAAATGAAATTAATGAAATCCGAAGTGATGCTACTTTCAAGCATAGAAATCCACAAGGACAAACAATTTCTGATGTTAATCAAACTAAATTAGAACAATTAATGATTGTTAAATCAATTGTTTCTCCTAATTTGAATACAAAAGAATTACAAGAAAGTTATGGAAAAATTGCTGATCCATACGGAACTTTAAACGAAATGTTAATGGCAAGTGAAATGTCTGCGTTAAATGAAGCAATTTCTGATTTAAATTCTATTAACCAAAACTCTACTGACGAATTGGTTGAACAAGTAAAAAAATAACTAAAAGTGATGATGACGGTTTTGATTTTCAATATTATTTTTATGCTTTAAATAATTATTATTGGACACCTTCCCAATGGTCGAATATGACTCAAAGAGAAAAAGCTGTTGTTATCGCAGGAATTGACATAAGAATTAAAGAAGAAGAAAAACAACAAAAAGAAGCTGAACGAAAGTCGAAAAGACATTAGTTTAAGCTTCTTTTTTATACATATAAATTCAAACGATAAAGGAGGTGATTATTAAAACATATATTTATTTTATTAATCATTTTTAGAAAGGAGGAAAATTAATGGCTGATATTCATTCAAAAATAACAATTGATGACGGTTTTTCAAATCCGTTATCAAGATTAGCGAGTCAATTTATATCTGCAAGTAATGGAGCTACTAGGCTAAAAGATAAATTAGCTGGTGGCTTAAATACTAACGGAGTAAATGGCTTTAATAATAAATTAAATGAAACTAAAGGACTATTCGGTAAATTAGTTGGAGCAAATATTATTGGAAGTGGAATTACTAAAGGTATTGGTGCTGCTACTTCTGGAATTAGTTCAATGATTAGTGAATTAAATGAGTCTTCCAAAGCTTGGCAAACATTTCAAGGCAATATGCAAATGAATGGTCATTCAATTGGACAAATTAATGCAGCAAAATCAGATATGCAAAAATTCGCTCAAGATACCATTTATTCATCTAGTGATATGGCTTCTGCTTACGCTCAATTTGATGCAGTTGGAACAAAACATACAGGTAATCTTGTTAAAGGTTTAGGTGGATTAGCGGCTGCTTCATCTGACCCAACTCAAGCAATGAAAACTTTGTCTCAACAATCTGTACAAGCCGCTGCTAAGCCTAAACTGCAATGGCAAGACTTTCGTTTAATGCTTGAGCAAACGCCAGCTGGTATGGCGCAAGTTGCTAAAACAATGGGCAAGTCAACTCAAGAATTAATTCAAGATGTACAAGCTGGAACTGTAAAAACAAAAGATTTCTTCAATGCTGTTTCAAAAACTGGTACTAATGAACAATTTTCAAAAATGGCTCGTAGTTATAAAACTGTCGGTCAAGCAATGGACGGATTAAGAGAAACTGTCGCTAACAAAGCACAACCTGCTTTTGATAAGCTTTCAAAAATTGGTATTAAATCCGTAAGTGGAATTGCGGATAGCTTAGATAATGTTGATTTCAATAAAATGACTGACAAAATTATTCCAATTGCTAATTCCATTATGAAAACCGTTGGAAGCTTAGCTAAATATATTGGTGGTGCATTATCAAATGTTTGGGGTGGATTAACGCAATCCGGAGCAATTAAAAATATTGGTGTAATGATTGGATCAGTAACTAATGCTTTTGGCAATTTAGGAAAGACTTCAAAAATTGGTAAAAATCCATTCGCTGTATTTCAAGGTTTAGGAACAGGATTAGGAGTTATTATAAACAGTGTTGCTAAAGCAATAGCCGGATTTGCTGACGCATTATCTACATTTCCACCTTCACTTTTAAAGTCACTAGCTATTGGATTTATGTTACTAAAAGTTAGTACTAAGGGATTAGTAGTTACTGCGATTGTTTCTTTATTTAGTATTCTAGGAGCGTTTAACCCAAAAGTTTTATCGTATATTGCAACTGGAATTATGGCTTTAGCCGTAGCTTTCTTTGCAATTAAAAAAATAGAATCTGTGATAGGAACATTTAACAAAATAAAAAATGGATTAGGCGGTCTTGGAAAAGCTTCTCAAGGAGCTTCAACTGTTACCAAACCTGTTTCAACAATCGGTGCAAATTTCATAAAAATGGGTGCAGGATTAGCTTTAGCAGGTGTCGGAATTTTAGCAATTGGAGCTGGTATGTATTTAATGGCTAGTGCTTCAATACGATTGGCTAGTGCAGGTTGGGGAGCAATTGGAATGCTAGCAGCATTAATTGCAGTAGTAGCTGGAACTGCTATCTTAGCAAACGTTTTTGTCCCTGCCTTGATAGTAGCCGGTGCTGCATTAGCAATCTTTGGAGCTGGACTATTAGTAGTAAGTTTAGCTGTTTTCGTTGCTTCTGCAGGACTTGCTTTATTAGCTACTCAATTACCACTTATTCAACAATATGGATTAGGTGCTAGCGTTGCAATAATAGCACTTGGAGCAGCTATCGCTATTTTCGGTGTTACTGCTTTAGTTGGTGCTGTTGGAGTTATTGCTTTAGGAGCCGGATTACTAGTACTAGGAGTTGGATTAACTGTTGCTGCGGTTGGTGCTTTATTATTTGGTGCTGCAATGTTAGTTGTTGGAGCCGGAGTTTTAATTGCTTCAGCAGGAATTATGATTATAGCTACTTTCTTACCAATTATTGCTGCAACTGCAATGAGTGCCGGATTAGGAATTATGGTTCTTGCTGCTGGAATGACATTAGTCGGAGTTTCTGCAATTGTTTTAGCAGCTGGATTATTAGTTGTATCTCCAATGCTTGTCTTATTAGGAGTTGGACTTGTTGCAGCAGCTGCTGGAGCTACATTATTAGGAGCAGCTGCGGTTATTTTAGGAGCTGGACTTCTTTTAGTTGGTGCCGGATTACATGTTGTTGCCAGTGGTATTAGTGCTGTTGTGGCTTCCATAAGCAGAATGATTGGAGCAATGACAAGTGCAATGAGTGGAGTTGTAAATGCAGTAAGAAGTGGATTCAATACTGTAAAAAGTACTGTTTCAAGTGGTATTAGAAGTGCTGTTGATACAGTTACTAATTTTATTGGTGCAATGAGAGATGCTGGAGCTAATTTAATGAAAGGATTAGCTAATGGAATTAGTTCAATGGTGGGAGCAGTTGTTGATAAAGTTAAAGGAGCCGCTAGTGCTGTAGCCGGTGGATTTAAAAAAATGATGGGAATTCATTCTCCATCGCGTGTATTTAAAGGATTCGGACAATACATGGATATGGGGCTTGCAATCGGTATTGATAAGCACGCAAAACTTCCAACTCAATCAATTAATGATTTAGCAACTAACGTGTCAGATGTTGGAAGCAATATGCAAGTTACACCAAATATTTCAAGTGATGCTCCAACAAGTTCGCCATTTCAAAGTAATACCAGTAATTCTAATGCAACTTATGCTACTACTAACAATAGTAATTATTCCCAACCACAAAGTACGAGTGTTGATCATTCAATTAACATTTCAAATGGTGCTATTCAAATTATTAGTAGTGGAAATGAACAAATCGATGGAAATAAAATTTTAAGTGAAATTGAAAAAATTCTAAAAGCTAAGAAACAAGGGGGAATTGGTTATGGCTTCGAGTAAAAAACATATTGGTTTTTACATTACTAATTCTCTAAAGCATACGATCGAACTTCCTTTAACGCCTCCAGAAATAAAATGGTCTTATGAAACTGATGATGAAACTGTAAAAATTATCAATTTAGGCGAAGTGAATAAAGTTGGTAATAATAAATTAAGAACAATTGAAATTAGTAGTACGTTTCCGTGGTGGATTAAAAAATCACATTTACCTAATGCCAATAAGCTTTACGGAGAAACAAGAAGCTACGTTAACTATTTAAAAAATATTGTAAATCGTAAGAAACCAGTTCGAGTAGTTGTTTCTAATACT
Source organism: Lactobacillus sp. S2-2 (assembly GCF_021698855.1). Lineage (GTDB taxonomy): Bacteria > Bacillota > Bacilli > Lactobacillales > Lactobacillaceae > Fructilactobacillus. The sequence goes on along the minus strand of NZ_WWFA01000009.1, from coordinate 27,473 downwards.
TCTATTTCTATGCAAGCCACACTCCAAAAATTTGAATATGGATTTGAAAATGCACAAGCTGATACTTATGCTTATTCATTGAAATTTGTAGAGTATAAAAAAAGTGGTCCAAAGAAAATTAAATCCAAAAAGAAGAAGAAGAAAAAGAAAAAATAAAGGAGTGAGAAGATGATAACCAAACTTGAAATGCGATCACGTAACAGTAAAAATAAATATGATTTAAAAAATGCAGTATCAGACGTTAAATTAACAACTGATATGAACTACACTGCTGGACAACTTGATTTTAGTATTATTTCAACTGGAAATTACAGAGTAAAAAATGGAGATATTGTTATTTTTAACTGGTCCAAAAATAAAACTTTTTATGGATATGTTTTCAAATGGGACGTTGATGAAAAAGGAAAAATAACAGTCCTTGCATACGATAAATTAAGATATTTAAAAAATAATGATTCCATTGTTATGCCGGTTGGTTCTATTTCTAGTCGTTTTAAAACGATTGCTAAACGTGCTCAAATTAAAGCTAAAGTAGTTAAATCATCTTCTCATAAACTTAAATCAGAATTATTTGATAATAAAAGCTACTTCGATATTTTAAAAAGTGGGATTAAAGCAACATATCGTGCTACTGGAACTAGATATTTTTTAAAAGATAATTACGGAACAGTTGAATTAAGAAAATATCCTTATAAAACTTTAAAGTTAAGTTTAGGAGATAATTATAGTGTCATCAGTTATAAAATGGAACGTTCAATTGATAATGCAGCTAACTACATTAAAGTCGTAAATGATGATAGTTCAACATCAAAAAAGAAAGTAACTTCTATCAAAATGAAAAAAGCTAAGGGAAATTCTGTCAGTCGTTGGGGTCAATTAACTTACGTTGATAAAGCAACTGGTAAAACTAACGCTGCACAAATGAAAGAACGAGCAAAAAAATTATTAAAACAAAAAAATAAACAAACCAATAGCCTATCTTTAACTACTTTAGGTCATGTTGATTTAATTGCTGGAAATTCAGTTGTTGTTAATATCAAAGATTTAAAAAAAGTTGGAGTCGGTAAGAAAAGATTTTTAATAAAAAAAGCTACTCATACTTTTGGAACAAAATATACAGTAGATTTGGAGTTGAGCGTTTAATGGCAGGAGAATGGTTATTAAATCAATTATCAAAACGTGGTGGCTCTAACACTGATTATTCTGATGTAGTTTTCGGTAAAGTTGTTAGTGATAGTCCTTTAAAAGTTCAGTATGCAAATGATTTAATTCTAACTAAAGAATTTTTAATTGTTAGCAAGTATTGTACTGACTATGAAGAAGAAATTGAAATTGATAAAAAAAAGAAAAAAATTAAGCATTTCAATAAATTAAAAAAAGGTGATGATGTAACCATGCTCCGACAAGACGGCGGGCAAGGTTTTTTTATTATCGAATATAAACGAAAGTGAGGTGCTTATAAATGAATGATGAAGAAATTCAAGATGATGAAATTGTTAATGAAGATGATATCAATGATGATGATTTAACTGATGATGAATTGGAAGATGACGAAGATGAATTAGAAGAAGATATTCCCAATAAAACATATAAAATTTCAAACGGAAGAATTTTACAAACCACTGACGGATTAGACGCCATGAGGCAAGCCGTTGATAAAATTTTAAAAACTGATGTAAATGTTTATGATATCTATTCAGAAAATTATGGAACTGATTTAAATTCATTAATCGGATTAGATTCTTCATATATCGAAGTTGAAGCTCAACGAATGATTGAAGAATCATTGTTAGCTGATGACCGCATTCAAGAAGTTAATTTTGAAGAAACAGAAATAACAAATAACGGAAGATTTATTTTTTATGTTTCAGTTATCACTGATTATGGAAATATAAGCACTACAAAGGAGGTGGAAGATAATTAGAATTCAAGATTTAATTGATGGATTTAATAATAAAGATTTTGATTATTGGTTAGATTTATTATTAGATCAGACACCAGATGATATTGATACAAGAGAAGGTTCAATTATGTATGACGCAATTGCTCCAGTTGCAAAAATGTTGGAATTACAAAGTCAAAATATGGCTAATTCAGTTACAGAAACATTTACTCAAACCGCTAGTGGGGAAGCGTTAGACTGGCGTGGACAAGAACGAGGAGTAAGTCGTGATAAAGCAACTTATACTCGAGTTTTAGCAAAAGTAACTGATGATAATGGACAACAATTAAATAATATTTCTTTAAATGATAGGTTTGCCTCAATTAATGATGACAATCCTATTTTTTATTACGTTGTAAAAATACAATCTGATGGCGTACTTTTACAAGCTGATGAATTAGGTACTAGACCAAATGGATATATCGGACAAATCTTGCCAGTTACTCCTAACGATAGTTTAAATTGGGCAGAAATTACAGAGATTGCTGTACCAGCTAAAAATGAAGAATCAGATGATAGTTTAAGAAATCGAATTCTAACCAACTCTGACTCAATCGCATATGGCGGTAACGTTTCCGATTATAAAAAAATGCTTAATGATGTAGAAGAAATTGGCGCATATCAAATATATCCAACTTGGAAAGGAGGTGGAACGGTTAAATTAGTTATTTTAAATAACGAATTAATCGGAGCAAGTGGCGTACTTTTATCCCAAGTTAAAAATAAAATTGACCCACCAGAAACAACCGGTCAAGGTTATGGATTAGCACCAATTGGTCATTCAGTTACGGTAGTTGCACCATCGACCAAAAACATATCTGTTCGTTTAAAAATATCAACTGATGGAATTAGTCCGATTGAAAATATTAAAAACGATATTAAACAATCAATCAGTGAATATTTTAATGAGCAGCGTACTTTTTGGGGTAAAATTCCACAAAATCAAGACCGAGGATATTCTTTAACAATTTATCGTTCTCAACTATTGGCAAGAGTAGTAAAAGTTGCTCATGTTTCTAACTCAACTTTACCGACTTTAAATGATGAATCGGAAGATATTTCCATGATTTTTAATAATGAAATATCAGAACTACCAATTTTAAAGGAAGTGATTTTTGATGAGTAATATTCAAGCTTATGCTCCAGATTATTATGATGGAATTTATGAATATGAACAGGTTATAAAATCTAATGATCATGCATTTGATAAATCGAATGGATTACTAAAGATGAGTTTTTTAAATAGCTTTGTAACTGAAACAGATGAAAATGGTGTTTCAATTTTTGAAGATATGTATAATATTACGCCATCTAAAAATGATAGTTTAGAAACTCGTAAATCAAATATTATTTTAAAAATGTTACCAGCTAAGCCAATCACGATTAATTACTTTAAAGAATTAATTAGTTTGTTAAATATTGAAGCGACTATTGATGTTAATCCAAATAATTTTTCAGTAAATATTTATGGAAATACTTATAAACTAGATTATTCAAAAACTCAAAATCTATTAAAAATATTAGATGGTTATTTACCAGTCAATTTAGTTTATTTAATCAATAAACTATCTGAAAGCAATTCTCAATCTAACTTTTATGTAGGAACTGCAACTAGTGGAACTAGCTATTCTGAATCAAAAGTTAAAACTAGTTTTACTAATACTAGTCGTATGCGAAGAACTAATATCGGAACTAATACTCAATCACTTAATTACACAGAAATTAAAATAAAAGGAGGCAAAAATGGCAACTTATAAAGACACAATTATAACCAATCAAGGATTAATTTGGGCTGATCGCGCAGCTCATGGATTAAGTAATTTTAAAATTAATCGTGTATCAGCTACTTCTACTGATTTAACTGAATACAATGATGACAAAATTAAAAGTTTAACTAAATTACCAGATTATAATTTTTCGGGGGAAATTGTAGAAACTACTAAAGACAATAGTGAAAGTGATAACTTAGCTGAAACAGTTGTAATGTTTGATAATAAAAATAGTCAAAATAGCTATTATTTAAGAGCCATCGGATTATGGGCAACTAATACTGAAACTAAAGAAGAAATTTTATACTCCGTTACAGTTGCTTCTTATCCGGACTTTTTACCAAGTTTTGATAATAAAGTATACGTTCAATCAAAGATTAAAATTCAAATTATTGTTGGTAGTAATGCGAATGTTCAAATTACTATTAATCCAGAAAATATCGCAACAGTTAAATATGCTCAATACAATGTAATTCGTGAATTGACTGATGAAGATGATGTCTTAAATTTAGAACAAAATGGTAAATATTTCTGTAATGGAGCTAATCCAAAAAATAATCCATGGAAACATAATTTTATGGGAATGGTTACAAAGGACCAAGCTACAGTGACTGTTACAAGTGAAATTGGAGAAATATTTACTAATAATCGTTCAAATCATAAATGGATTGAAATTATTAATCGTGATATTTTAAATTCTCAAAAAGCATATTTCGAGGATTTACTTACTATGAAGCCATCTGATAATCCTGAGTATGATAGTAAAGTTAATCCACTATATAAATTTTATAAACGTTAGGAGTGAAGAAAATGGCTCATAAGATTCATAATTTTTGGCAAAATGGAATTGAATTTGGTGATAGCTGGTCAAGACTAGAAATGCCGTTTAGTGATTTTACCGGATATGTTGATTTCAAGAATAATGGAGACGGATTAGCTCTAATTACTGGAAGATTAAAACCCATTGGATATAAAGGACAAGGCAATACTGTAACTCTTTGTACATTACCAAAGGAATATACTTACGATTTTAGTAACCGTTCAATTATTTATGCTAATGAAAATACTCCACCTACTAATTTAGATGGTCCACAAATTGGCGGATTAATAAACTTACGTGTATTTGATGCTGGTAATCAAAATTTATTACAAGCTGATGTATCAAACTCTCAATATAATTTAGATGTCATTGCAAGACCAGATTTTGCTTTGTTACTTAATCTAATTATTCCAATTCAAGATAAATAAGGAGGACAAATTATGTCAATGAAATGGGTAGAAACAGATGAAAAGGGAATTATTATTAATTTTTTAAATGATAAAAGAGAGGGTTTTGTACAAGCCGAAGTTATAAGTGATTGGGAAAATGCATTTTGTACTGAAAGTACCAATTTTAAATTAGAAGAAGATGCAGATGGTAACAATATCATTAGACCAATAAGCAATTTAACAATTGCAACATGGAATGAATTTAAATCTGCAAAAGTAATTGCAAATGAAGCAAAACAAAAAAATGAAGAACTACAAACTGCTTTAGATGCTTCTACTAAAAAATTAAGTGAAGCCAATGATAAAATCACTCAATTACAACAAATGATTACCTTTATGAGTAATCAAGGAGGTGTAACTAATGAATAATTTTCAATTTATTAAAAATATGTATGGTTGGGGTTTTATGACCAAGGAGCAATTACATGTAAAGGTTAATAATAAAATCATCACTGAAGATGAATATAAACAAATATTAAATAACGAGGCGACTACTAATGAAAATTAGTTAGTCGTTTTTATTTTGAAATAAATGAGGTGTGTAAAATTGAAATTATAAGAAATTTTTTTCTATGGTTGCTAGATGATAACGGAGTTCACTTAATTAATTGGTATTTTATATTAATGATCATAGACGTAATTATTGGATTCGTTAAATCAGCAGTCAAAGGTCGACTTCATAGTCGTACTTATTTGAAAGGTATAGCAGTTAAAATGCTTGCCATATCCGGAATAGTAGTTGGAAACATGTTAGATGATTTATTTAATAACTATTTGAATATCCATTTAGGAATTGATATATCAACTTCTTATACGATTGGATTACTAGTATATGAAGGATTAAGCATTGTTGAAAATCTGCGAGCAATGAGCGTATTTACAGGAAAATTAGAATATTTTATAAACAAAATTTTAGATATAACTGAAAAAACCGAAAAAGTAAAAGATAAAAAGGAGAACGATAAAAATGGTAAAAGTAAGTAAAGAGTTTGCATTAAGTACAAATCAAGGTAGTGGAGATAAGGCTAGACACAATTATATTATTATTCATGATACTGCCAATGATACTAACAAAAGTAAAGATTCAGCTAAAAATGAAGCTTCATATATGAAACGAAATATTAATGGTCAATATCCAGCATATACACATATGATTGTAAATGATGTTGCAGCTTATGAAGTTGGTGAGCCGGGATATGTAGCTTGGGGAGCAGGAAACGCTAACTACGACAGTCCATTCCAGATTGAGTTAGCTCATGTTGATAGCCAAGTAAGATTTAATAAATCTTATGCTAACTTCATTGAATTAATCAGAAAGTACGCAAAAATATACAATATTCCACTAACATTTGATAAAGGGAAAGCTGGCAATCGTGGAGTTAAATCTCATTATTGGGTATCTAAAAATATTTGGGGAGATCATAGCGACCCATTTAAATATCTTGAAAAATGGGGTATTTCTAAGAAACAATTAGCTCATGATATTAAGTATGGAATTGGTAAGAAAACTGCTAAGAAAGCAACTTACTTAAATACTGGTAACGAATTCAAAGTTAAAGCTAAATACGTAAATGTTTATTCTGATATTTCATTCAAACAATATCATGGCAAGAAGTTTGCTAAAGGTTCAATAATTACTGGTAATATTGTTCATTACGGCTCAATCACTCGAATTAAAACTAACTGCGGTTACATTTCAAGTAACACAAAATTTGTGACTAAAATTAAATAGACAAATTAAAAGAGGCTACCTTAATGGGTAGTCTCTTTTTTATTTTTGTTTATTTTCTGATTTATAATGAAAGTGATTATCACTAATAGTGTTATTCTTACCACCATCTATTTTTATAAAAGTAACATTATCATTATTTTTATTTTTTGATGGAAAAAGTTTTTTTAACCCATTCCAGCATTTTTTTATTGTTTCCCAACAAGCTGTAAAAATATCATTCACTCCTTTTTATAAAAACTTTTTTTCTAAAGCCTGAGTTAAAACTTCAGAAAAATTAACGTTATTGTCTTTTCCAATTTGAATTAAATATTCTGGAATAGAAACATTTTTTCTAACTGTTTTTGATACTTTTTTTCGATAATTATCCATATCAATTGATACAATGCTTTTTATATCATTTTCATTTTCTAACTTAATATCCTTTAATGGAGTAGCTGTTGGATAATTTGTTTCTTCAATTAGCATTGATCCAATTGCATCAACTGCCATTTCTAATGCCTCTTCCATAGAATCACCTTGGGTCCAAATTCCATTGTTAATATCTGGAATCTCAACACTATAACCGATATCTTCTGGATGTAAAATAACTGGATAAATTAATTTGTTTTCCATTTTAAAATGTCCTTTCAATTTTGGGATATAACAAACAAGGGTTATTTTTTTAACCCTGCCTGCTTTAATATGCCTTGCTCAGTTCCTTTTTTTAGTTCCTTACTATGTATTGGAACTGGAATAGTTACATTAGTTTTTGGATTATACATAATTAAATGTGATGTTCCATTTTGACGCTTACTAATAAAACCATTCTTTTTAAGGAGTTTAAGCATTTCACGAGCCGTCATTGGCATGTCATATTCCCCTTTCTTGACTATAACTACATTATACACAACATTGTGTATAATATCAAGTGTATTTAATTAATATGTTAAGCTAATTTAGTAATGATAATTTTTTAGGAGGATATAACATGCCAATTGTTGGAATGTATGACAAAAACGATAAAAATAATATTAATAATTTAAATGTAGAAGATAGCTTTGCTGTTTGGTTTAAGCCAGATGATCTTAAAAAATTAACATCTAGCGATAATATTACTGAAACAGATGCAGAAAGTTATTATGACGCAGGAGTTTTTCCAAAATATTATGAGGATGATGTAAAAGTGTTCGATAACAAAGTATCATTCAATAATACAAAATATGTATTAATTGGAAAGAATCAAGGTAATGCTTGGAAAGATGAATCTTTACTTAGTCACCATGGGGACAATGACAGTAAAGATTCTAGATTAGGGGCAGTTGTTGCTAATACAGAGTTATGGGGTTGTTTAATAACTGAACTAGTAAAAGGTGAAACTAATAGTGAATCAAGTGATGTCAAAATAGAAAAAAACATTTTTTAGATTTAGATAATCATTTAAATAATTTAGGAATTGATAATAATGCTTTGCTTATTTTCTTAGGATATGAACAAAATGTTAAAAAATATATGAAATTTACAAAGAATAATACAGATACTCATAAAAAAATAATAGAAAAGCTATATATATGCCACACTACTCAGGTAGTAATAATGGATCTAGAGAAAATGATTTTGAGATTAATAAACTAAAAAAAAGATTAATTAACGATATTGATAAATATAAAAAAGGGCTTATATAGATTATAACCTTAACTATAATTTCAAACAGTTCAACGAATATCTACTATAGTGGTAATAATAATTTATGGGTAAATAAAAAAGACCGTTTAGAAATTAACAGTCTTTTTTATTTTTATATAATGTATAAATAGGCATTCTTTTTAAAACTTCTTTTTCATTCATTTTAAGAATATTCCAATATTCATCAATATTATTTAAACTAACATCTACTATATAACTCAATGAAACAATAGCACAAAAATTTAATGTAGGATTATTTTTTTGATGTGTCATTTTGTTTAGTTTTAAAACATCTGATAATTGAGGATATCTATTTTCTTTCCTAATTATACTCTGCATTAAATTTATAAATGCTGTATCTTTCAAATCATTATTTCTTATAATTTTATTAATTAAATATATAGCTGAATTTATATATCTTTTATCTTTAATTCTATCAAAGACACTTATTAAATCTAATACAAAAGCATTTATACTTTGTGCTTGTACTTCATCAATTTTATTATTATCATACCATTTAATTATTTTATTCAAATTAAAATTGTAAATATCTTCTAAATTATCATTTTTTTCTTTATAAATATATGGGTTTAAAATTGTAGATGCACTTTTTATAATTGTTTTATCGTTTAACAACAAATCCGATACCGTAGCAAATTTATCATTTTTTTCTTTATAAAAAACTAAATAATAAATTTTATTGTTTATTACTTCTCTAGTTTTCAATATACTATTTGATTCCATATTATTATTTTTTAAATAATTACTATAGTCAAATGCCAAATCAATAATTTTATTTAGCTTTTTTAAATCATTACTATTTATATTATCTGATGAAAAAGGTAATTTTGTATTTATTTCAATATCTTTAACAAATAATAGAAGTTGTTTATCTTTTATCATCTTATTATAAAAATTTTTTATTTTTTTTGATTTATTTATGTTAATTTTTAAATCAATTTTATTATTATTTGAATAAAAGAAACCATTTTTTAATATACTGATTGCAATATCAATATTCATTAATTTTTTTGAAAGATTTGTAGTTTCTTTCAAGGTTATAGTTAAATCGGTATTTTCAGTTTTAGAATTGTCAAATTCTATATATATTAAATTATTTTCTCCTGTTTTTATTTTTAGACTATTATCTTTTTTTATTAGTTCAGAATTATAAATTTTTGAAATTCCAACGAAATTTATATTAGCTTTAATTAAGGAAGACTTTTCAATCCCACCTCTAATTATAAAACTATCTGGAATTAAATTATTATTTTCATTTTTAAAAGTGTAGATTTCCTCTTTTTGATTTCTTTTAATAATATCATCAATACTTTCACCTTTAACTGCAGGGATAGCCATTATACTATTTAATGAATTATTTTTATTTTCTTCACTTTCATCTTTTTTTGTTGAATTATTCTTAGTTTTTTTATTTGTATCTTTTAAATCATAATTTGTATATTTAATATTTAAATTTGCTCTTCTAATCATTTCATATATTTCATTTTGATCATATATGTTATTTTGATTTTTATATAATTCAGAAACTTCTATAGGTGTAGATTTTTGATTTTGTTTATTATAATAATTTAATATAGCACTGATTGATTTTTTAGTTAAAATTCGAAAATAAATTGTTCTTTGAATTACATCTATTACAAATAATAAAGCTCCTCCTAAATTAGATATAGCTTCTAAATCATCTCTTTTTAAATTATTAAAAATTGCTATATTATTTTGTTTATTTTTTAATTTTTTAGTAGATTTAACTTGAACATCTACTCTACATAAAAAATTTTTTTTACTATAAGAATTATCATTTACATTAGATTTATTATATAAATTAATATATCCATCTGTTATTGGTTCTTTATCCATTGAATTAATTTTATATTGAATAAAGGTTGGATTTTCAACATTTGTTAGTACATCACTTAAAATTGTGATTCCTTTTGCTTCTATATCACCATTATCAACCATATTATATCTCCATCATAAATTCATTAGCTTTTTCTTCAAATATATTAATCAGACTACTCATGATATAGGCACTTTTATTTTTAGCTTTATGTTCAGCTGAAATAATAATACTTTGAATTTTGTTAGCTAAAGTATCACTTAATAAATCATTTGTTTCAAATCTTGTCGCAGCATATCCATTGCTAACTTTAGTTGCTTGTTGAGCTACTTTATTTTTTGCTTTATAAATTAAACTAGCATAATTATATAAAGCCGCCCTATCGTTAGAATAAGCAGATAGGGTGGTTACAAGTTGTTCAGATAAACCACCCTTTTGAATTAAAGATTCAGCCAGATTTTCTAATTCAGCTTTTTGATAATTCAAGTTTTTGGTGTCATCTGTATCATTTGTGTTTTTAGTTTGGTTAAGGTTAGTCTGATTAACTTGCACATTTTGCGTGTAGGGAGCTGCAGATTTTTCTTGTACGTTGTTTTTGCTGGATTCAATAACACTTTTATCAGCTTGAAAATTAGGAATGAAAATTTTACTTGCTTTGTTGAATTGACGTTTAACTGTAATCAATCCATCATTAATTAATTTATTCATGATTTTAGATGCAGTTCTTTCACTTATATTAATATTTTCTGCTAATTCAACCAATGTATAAATTACAAAGAAATCTGATTCTTTCTTATCAAAGAAATCACTTCTCTTGATTGATGAATTCATACGATCATGAAGTAATGAGAATGCTACCACCTCATTCGCGTTGTAACCTTGTTCAAATAATTGTGTATATAATTTAGTAAATTGTGTCATATCTCTATCTCCTATTTTTTAGATAGAAAAAAAAGCAAACAAGATTTTAAATCTACTTGTCCGCTCCAATATGTATTGAAAATAAAGCTCTAGCTTGATATAATATACTTATAAGTCAGTTACCGCTGACCTACAAATTTAATAATAAAACTAGAACGTTAAAGGCGAGCAAGTACTGCATTACTTGTTAGCTGATAATTAATTATTGCGAGTAATTAATTATCAACGTTCTTTTTTTGTATCTATATTTAATTTATTTATGAATTTATTATAAACACACTTTTAGTTCATTGTAAATAAATAAATTTTTGTAATGCTTTCAAATCAATCTATTATATAGATACCCAAGTACTCAAGTGTCTAAGTACTATAAATTCTAAGTATTTAAATATTAAAGTACCTAATATATTATTTTTTGAGGTTTAAAGATTTGTTGATATAACAATAAATTGTTATACTATAAAAGTACTTAAGTATTTGGGTACTTAGGTATTTTCAAAATGAAATAAATATTAAAATTAAATAATTAGAATATCTTAAAAGGAAGTTTTTTTATGACTACAAAAATTATCGCTTTTGCTAATCAAAAAGGTGGTGTTGGGAAAACTACAACTGCCTCTGAAGTTGCAGAAAATTTATCTCAACAATTAGATAAAAAAGTTTTACTTGTTGATTTAGATCCTCAAGCAAGTTTGACAAGTATTAAATATGACATGCATGAAATGATTGCAGATAGAAAATTAAATATGACTAATGTCATGCTTGGAGATTGTGGAATTGAAGATGTAATTGTAAATGTAAAAAATAATTTGGACTTAGCTCCAACAACATTACAATTATCAGATGCTGAATTAAATCTTGTTAATACAACTTTAAGAGAATTGGTTTTATCAAAGTCATTAAAAAAAGTTGCTGATAATTATGATTATGTTCTTATTGATTGTCCACCTAGTCGTGGAATTTTAACAGTTAATGCATTAGCTGCAAGTGATTATGTGATAATTCCAGTTCAAGCTGAATATCAAGCTTTATTAGGTATGCAGTTATTGAAGAAAACAATTAAAGATATTCAAGGACAAATCAAACCTGATTTAAAAGTTTTAGGTTATGTAATTACAATGACTTCACATACAAATCATAGTAATGAAACTTCTGAACAAATTAAAAATGATGAATTTGCATCATTAATTGAAGTTCCAAGAATGATTGATGTTGCTGATGCATCTATTGCAAATATGTCTACTTTTGAATATAGAAAAAATAATAAAGCTGGAATCGCGTACATGGAATTAACCAATAAAATAAATGAACTTTAAGGAGAATAAATCATGGCAAATAAAAGACCATCAATTAATGATAAAAAAGTAAATTCAATTGGTTCTGATTTAGATACTCTTTTTGGAAATACTAATAATGGTAATGTAAATGAAGAAACTTCTAACGAAGATAATAATCAAGAACAAAGATTAAGAAAAATTGAAAATATAATGGATTATTATGATAGAGAAAGTTCTACTAAACAATTTTCTATTTATCTACCAGAGGAAATTCAAAAAAAGGTAAAAACCAAAGCCCTTGAAGATGATAAAACTGTAAGTAATGTTGTTGCAGATTTAATTTTCAAAAATTATCTAACTGAAGAAGAAATTCGTAGTGCATATAATAAAGCCTATGACCAAAGGAACGATAAAAAATAGTACTTAAGTACCTAGATACTTAAATTGCTAGGTACCTTTTTTGTGATTTATAATTACTTTAAATATTAGTACTTAAAAAATAAATGCTATAATACTTAGGTACTAAAAGTTCTAGGTATTAAAGTACTTAAATAGTTAAAAGGTGATTTATATGAAATATAAAATAAATGATGTTTTAGAAGAAAGACCAGAAAATGATGATCAACAACAATCAGATAATAGTGTTAAACCGTTAAATGATCAGAAATCAGAATTAAGTGAAAAACTAAAAAAAGAAATACAAGAAATAGAAAAAAATTAAATGATCAGAAATCAGAAATAAGAAAGAAAAGAAAGAAATACAAGAAATAGAAAAAGAAAGAAAAGAAATAGAAATAAGATTAAAGGATAAAAATGCAAAACTAAAAGATGAAAAATTAGAAAGAAAGAAAAGAAAAGAATTAAAGAAAGAAAGAAAAAAAATAGGAAAAGAAATACAAGAAATAGAAAAAAATTAAAGGATAAAAAAACAGAATTAGAAGATAAAAAATTAGAAAGTAAAAACATAATAAAAAATATAAAGAAAGAATTGATATTATGGGTTTATGCTTTTTTCTTAAAATGTTCATATATTAATGATAAAAATAACATTTTGTTGAGATGGTCCAAAGCAATGTTGATGTCAATACCATTATATGTATTAAACTTTATGTTTTTGTGTATTTTTCCTAATCTTTTTAGTAGTAGTTTTAGCGCAAAATATAGTATATCTATTTTAAACTCTATTAATACTATGTCTGGGCAATCAATCTTTTTAGTTATAATATGTTTATTTTTTCCTTCTTATATATTTGTTTTTGATTCACTTATCAGAGAAAGAGAATTTAAGCCTTTTTTCTTAAAGGCTGGTTGGACGACATTAATATTAATTATGGTATTGCAATTTTATTTTAAAGAGATATCAATATTAATAATATTAACAAAATCTTTTGCTATAGATGGAAAGGTAAATATTCCATCTGGTTGGTCATTTATTATTTTATTCTTTTGTATAACTCCTATAAATTCATTAATTATAAAATTTGTCAAAAAATTATCTAGTTTTTTAAAGCACAATAGATCGTTAATTTGGCCATTTTTTGGAGCTTTAGTTACATGTACTATTAGTGCTAGTGCTACAATAATAGCTGCTATTTTAAAATAAGTAATAAAAAGACTTACTGAATTAACAGTAAGTCTTTTATTTTTTCTTCTTTTGAGCTTTAGTATGATCCATAACGTAAACTAAATGTTTATCAGCTTTGTTTTTAATTTCAGATTAATAAATGTATTTATTAATATCTTTATTAATATCTTTATTTATAGCATTAATTAAGTCATCTACATCTTTATTTAATTTATTATTAGTATTGTATTTATGCTTAGAATTTGTTTTTAGTATTTTCTTTTTATTTTTCTCTTTAGATTTATAATATTTTTTAACTGTTGATGGAATTTTGTCTTCATTTATTTGCCATGCAGTATAACTATATTTTTTATTATCTTTTCCCACTTTATTTTTATTTTTAATTTTCATAAATTTAAAATAATTATCTTTATTTGGTGTTTCATTTAAAATATGTTCGATTTCATTATATTTATTTTTATAAATTTTAAAACTTTTTAATTTCACTTTTCCGTCTTTATTAACTAGTGTTAATGTTTTCTTGTAATTTTTCTTATTAATTCTTGTATATAAAGATTTATTATTTTGATTTTTATAATTAATAACATTGTATACGCTGAATATTAAGGAAGATAATATAACTAAGATAGCTAAAGAAGTTAAAAAAGGATTTTTATTAGTTATAATATCACTAGAACTTTTGTAAGAAAGAATATTCTTAGTTTCATTATCTTTTGTGAAGACTTGTACATCATTAATATAAGGTTCTTCTCTTTTAAAAAAGCTAAAAATATTTGATTTAGAAGATTCTTGTTTAGAAGATTCTTGTTTAGAAGATTCTTGTTTAGAAGTTTTACTTGTTTTAGAATCATCTTTTTCAAAAAAATAGTTATCTTTAGATGTTAATACTAAATTCCATTTTTCTTCATTATTTACGTAGTAGTAAGTAGTATCTATTAAATATCCATAATACATAGTAATAATAATAAAAAATAATGAAAAACTATAAGAAAACACGAAAAAAGCAATAGGATGTAGAAGAGTACTATTAAAATGAAAATAACTCATAATAATTTTATCTAAAATAAATTGTATAAACAGTGAAAAAATGAATCCGTATATTATTAATAGTATTATATCTAAAAAAAATCCTATATCCATTAATAATTTAGCTCCAAAAGTTTGTTTGTAATCTATTAAATTTATCCTTCCATTTGATAATTTTTTTGCTTCATATTTATATTTTGTTATAAATATAAATATAGAACCAATTATTGAAGGAATGGTCCAAGACCAATTTTTTTCTATAAATTCTAAAATGTTTGTCATAATATTTTTCCTAATCTGTATATTTATAAATTTTTTGTTTCAATGTAGGATTTTTTATTATTTAAAAAATAAAATTAAAAAATCTACTGAAATTAATCAGTAGAGATTTTTTCTTTTTCTGGATCATATTCTTTATTTATTTTTGGTAAGCCATTTCTATCTAAAACTGGAATTAATTGGTTTGAAAATCCAGTACTTGAGAAACTATATTCAACACCAGTTTCTTTATCTACTATGATTAAAATTTCGGACCAGGTATTTATTTTTTCTTTTCTTATTTGAATAAATCTTTTGTCTTTGCTTTTCTTCATAAAATTCTCCTAAAATATATGATTAATTTAGTTTAGTTTTAGTTTTAGTAGTAAGCTGATTGCTCATAAGAGTGAATGAAGTAGATTCTCCATCTTTGCTTGTTACATACATTAATATTTTCATAGCAACCATTCCAGAGCCTGCTTCAGTTTCTGCTGATGGTTGACCTAGTTTAGATACAATGCTGTCATAGCTAGCACCTTTTTTTATAGATTTAACTTTAGATGAATTTAAAGGTTTAATTTTATCTAGTGATAGATTTGTATAACCTTTTGCATTTGCATGACCATTAGTTAATGTAACAGTTACCGAATTAGCCTTAAAAGAATTTTTTAAGTTATTAAAGGTATATGTTTTATTTTTTTGACCATTTTCTTCTGAAGTTGTTGTAGAATTTGGTTTACCTAATATAGACTTAATTGCTTTTGCAGTTGAACCACTTTTATCCATACCTGAGCCAATTTCAATTTTTTTATATTTAGCTAAAGAAATAATACCAGTATCTTTTTTCTTTGCAGCTTGATTTTTGTTACTAGAATTTTTACTTGAGCTTGAGTTATCTTCACTACCACAAGCAGTTAATGATAATCCAATCAATAATGTTGTAGATAGTAGTAGAATTTTTTTCATATGTATTCTCCTAAAAATATGTATTTTGGCTTAAAACCAACACTTAAAATTATACTATATCTTAATATTTTCTTAAACATAATAAAAAGCCACTATTTAGGTGACTTTTATCAATATCATTTTTGAATTTATAAAGTTTTGTATTTATATGATAGAATCATATTAAAAAATATAGTTAGAAGGTATATTTAAATGAAAATAGTTAATTTAAGTGACAATGAAACTAAATTTATAAAAAGTATTATAGAAAATTATGTTTATGAATATGGACCTGATGTATTAAAAGATGATAATGATCAATATTATGATGTTATTAATGGAAAGACTGTATACGATTCAGTTGATATTGATAATCAAAAATCTATCGATTCGATTTTAGATAAGATAAGCTAGGTAAATAAAATTCGTTATACAAATGTAAAATTCCATCTAGCATTATATCGACTAATGCCTTATTTGAGTATCCTGTACTATAGTGAGATATAGAATTTCTTACTCTAAAAATAATATCAATTCTAGTTTCTTGTTTTTTATCTATGTTAATAGGATCTCTTCTAAATGCATTTTTATAATCACTAGCAGTTGGATTTTTATTTAATTTTTCCAGAGCATCACCGCCGTAATTTCTAATTATTATATCCATAATATGTTCGACAACTCCACCTAATCCAGCTGCAGTCAAATAGTAACATTCATTTTTATATGCAAATAAACATTGGTTCATTTCTTCACTGAATTGTAAATCGTTTACTCCATCTATTATTTTATATATTTCAAATCTATTTATAAAATACTGGCTTGGATTATAATCAAATTTAAAATCACTTTTTTGTTGTAATTTATTATTGCTATTTTCAAATTCTTTTTTTGAAAAGATTTCTATGAATCGTTTTAATGCAAATGTAAAATTAGTTTTATCATAATGAATAGAAAAATAAGAATTTTTAATGGGTTTAATATCTTTAGAAACAAATCCAAATTCTATTAACTGATTTATCTTTTCTTTTTCTTGAAATTCATTAACTCTTTCAAAATCATATATTGATGTTTCTTTTAGCCTATTTAGTAAAACTAAATCATCTTTATAATTTTCTTCTGCAAATATAATTAAGTTATTAAGATGTAAGTTTAAATTATTATTAACTAAGATAATATAAAATTTTAATTTTTTTGTAGAACTCCAAGAAAACATTGTTTTATCGTCAGATCCTATATATTTTATATTTTTAATATAATTTTGCTTCATTTCTGTTAAAATATCATTTTTTTCTTGTTCAGTTATATTTTCAAAATCTGTTATATTTTTTGAATCCATAAAAATTCTCCTTATAAAACTTAGCATAATTGCTAAGCTTTTTATTTTTAATATAATTTATTATTTTCTGGAAATCCCAAACTTGTAACTAATTCATTATAAGTCTTAGGTAAATCACCATATTCTTCTACATAAAAATTTTGAAGTAATTTTTTAGCAAAATTATTAGCTTCATATTCAATTCCCATTTTATTTTTACTGCTATATATGTAGAATGCTTGAATTTCAACGTGTTCTAATGCGTGTCCTAATTCATGAGCACAAACAAAATATCTTTCGTTGGAATCTTTTATTTCATCACTAATTAATATAATAGGGCGACCTAAGAAGTTTATTGTATTTCCTTTAGGTTCTTCTTTAAAAGGACGGAATTGAACATCAATATTTAATTTTTCAGCAATAGTGAATGGATTAAAAGTTTTATATCTATGTCCCAAAAATAAAATTTTCTTTTCTAAGTCATTCATTGTTGTTATCCTTCTTTTTTTCTTTTTCTAATTCTTCCCAAAAGACTTGTTTAAGTATTTGATCAACACGTTCTTTTTGGTCTTGATTTAAATCAACGCCTCTGTAAGACATATCTCCATTTGATTCTAAAAATTTATCTAATTCTAGTTTGTCGTGTGATGTAGCCCATTCAGGTGTTTCATCTTCATTTCTTAAACCCGCTAGTTCGAATATTTCATTTTCATTTACTCTCAAACCTTTTGCCATTTTTGCTAATGTTTTTGCTGTTGGAATTTCCCTTTTTTTATTCTCTACTTGAGACCAGTAAGATGCAGATAAATCAGATTGTAGAGATACTTGTCTTACTGAAAATCCTTGTTTGTTTCTAATTTCCTTTAATTGAGGTCCAAAATTCAAATTTTCATTTTTAAAATTATTTTCCATTGCAAACACTCCTATATCAATATTATTGTAACTTTAAGTTAAACATAAATACACAAATAGTTAAACATTTAAATAAAAAGTGTTTGCAAATAGTTAAACAAGTGTTATACTTAATTAAGTCGAAAGGAGGAATTATTTTGTTATCTAAATTTAAAGCAAATCCTAAAGGTGAAGAAATAAGATTATTAATTGCTAAAAAAGGCTACAGTATAAAAGGCTTTTCAATGAAACTGAATATTTCATATACTTACTTATCAAGAATTATAAATAATAGAGTTTCAATAACTCCTCAAATGGCTAAAAGAATTTCTGATGCATTAAAAGTGAACATGAATGATATTTTTTTGATAGGTGTGTTCACAAATAGTGAAACTGAAGTGCTATATAAACAGTAATTAAAAGGAGTTTATAACAATGGAAATATTAAATAACAGAATTAAAAATTTAGAAGAAAGAATTACTAACACACCACTTGAAGATTTAAGTTTGCTAACTAGTTTATATATTTGTTTAGACAATCATAAGCAACAATTGGCAGATAAGATTTATTTAAAGGAGGTGTAGATAGTGGTATCGAAACAAATTGTTATAAATATAAAAAACGAAGATGAAATAAAAAAATTGCTCGATACTGCTAATCAACAGTATGAACAATTAAAGAGCACTATCAATAAAATTAACAATGTTGAATTTGAATTAGAAACCGATATCAGATAATTTCTTTTCCATAAAAATATCTGTCCCAGTTTCAAGCATTTCTTGATAGTTTTGAAAATCACTATTTTTTGCAACATAATCGTCTAATTCTTTGTTTTCATAAGCAAAATATTCATTTTTTGAAAAGCCACCATTTTCAAAAAAATCATAAACATCAGAAAAATTAGTGTGTTCTTTCATAAACTTTTCAGGAAATATTTCAGAATGATTTAATTCTGTAGTATTTTCAGCAAAATCGCTTAATTCTTGTTGCTTTTTCTTTAAATCTGCAGCTAAATCATCAAATTCATTTTTCATAAGTTCACCAACTTTCATTTTATAAACCTAGTAGATTTTTTGTTACAGTACCTGCTGCAGTAGATAAAGTGCTTAAAGAAACACTACTGGCACTTTTCTTAGCATATGTTTTTATTTTGTTCCATGTACTATTATCACGAACATTGTCTAAAAATTCATGACCAATAGGATTAATGTCTGTGATGTTTGATGTACTAATGTTCACTAATGTTCCTTTTACATCATAATTAAATTTCACTCCACTATCGATATATTTCATTTTTGTTAATTGGTTTAATGAATAAAATATATCTTTTTCGGAATAATCTAATTTAGAAACAACCTCTGATGGATTTATGCTCTCATTTATCTCTAAATTACTTTCAATGTAAAGCATACAATCTCTAACACAATCATGATTTAAGCGCATTTAAATTCACTTCCTTTAATTGGATTTGAATAAATTATAACAAAAAGGAGTTGGTAAATATTAATAGAGAAGAAAAAGAAGAATATGTATTAAGTCAAATGAAAAATCGTGAAGAAAGTGATATCAAACGCTTATCTGATAAAGGATTAGATGGAGTAATAAGAATATTAAATATAAATAAAAAAGGAGTTTAATTATGCAAATATCAACTATGTTCCTAGAAGACGGATTAAGAAAAGATTATAAAGATAGACCTATTGCAGATAATTGTTTCTATTACGCTATCGGATATAAAACAGCTAATGATTTAGTGTTTGCTGAAGATGACGATAGCTTGATCGATTACATGATTGAAGAAAAAGCAACAGAATTAAGTAAACAGGAGCTTCACTTTTTAACTAAAGCTGAATTAGGAAAAATGTTTGATGAAGCATTTGATTATGTAATTGTCCGATATGACGAATATTACGACACTTTGTTGAAACAAGATGAACAAAAGAAACAAGACGATTATAACAATCGCAGAATGAAAAATACTTTAATCAAAAAGGGAATTTGGAAATATGTTTAAAAGCATAAAAAAAGGCCAACAGAAAGCCCATTCCGTTGACCTAGAAAATAACAAATTATTAATAAATTATCTTTATGAGATTAATTATACATTAAAAAATGGAGGCAAACAATAATGACGGAGCAAAAACAAGAAGTAATTTATAGAGTACAAGACGAAGACGTAAAATTAAGTCCCACAATGGTAAAAAAATATTTAGTAAATGGAAACGGTAATGTTACTGATCAAGAGGTTGTTATGTTCATGCAACTATGTAAGTTTCAAAAGTTAAATCCGTTTTTAAATGAAGCATATTTAATCAAATTTGGTAATAGTCCTGCTCAAATAATTACTTCTAAAGAAGCATTTATGAAACGTGCTGATGCTAATCCACACTACAAAGGGAATAAAGCTGGAATTATTGTTCAACGTGGTGATGAACTTAAAAAGCTAAATGGAGCAATTAAATTGCCAACTGATACTTTATTAGGTGGCTGGGCAACGGTTGAAAGAGATGATCGCAACGAAAAAGTTGAAGTTGAAATCTCAATGGAAGAATTTGGCAAGAATCAATCCACGTGGAAATCAATGCCAATGAATATGATAAGAAAGACTGCTTTAGTAAATGCACTGCGCGAAGCATTTCCAGAAAATCTAGGAAGTCTTTATACCGAAGATGACAAAGATTTAAACGATACTAAACGCATGGTAAATGCTGAAGAAAAAATAGAAGAACCAGTAACAATCGACAATTTAATTTCTGATGATGGCGATAAAAAAGAAGAACCTAAAGCAAAAGATTCTAAATCAGATAAGAAAGAATATGGGGTAAAAGATGTCAGTTCAAATGAAGGAATCAGTGAAGAAGAACAACAAGAACTCTTTAAAGGAGTCGGCACTGAACCTAACGAATGATAATTATTACTCAAATGAAGCTAGCTTTAAATTCTTGTCTAAATCAGTCTACTTTGATTTTAAAAAGTGTGAGGCAAAAGCACTTGCTAAGCTAAACGGAGAATTTGAAGAACAACGTAGTCAAATTCCATTGTTAGTTGGTAATTATCTTCATTCTTATTTTGAAAGTGAAGAATCACATGATCAATTCTTAGAAGAACATCAAAAAGAAATTTACAAATATGGAAATAAAGAAAAAGGGATTAAATCAGACTTTAAAGTAGCTGACCGTATGATTAACTCTTTGGCAAATGAAGATTCATTTAATAAAGTCTATCAAGGCGAAAAAGAAGTAATCGTTACTGGAGAAATCGAAGGCATTAATTGGAAAGGCAAAATTGACTGTTTAAATTTGGACCGTGGCATTTTCTTAGATTTGAAAACCGTTGCTGATATTCACGGCAAATATTGGAATGAATCACAACATCAATATGAAACTTTTGCTGTTCATGGTGGATATATCCTACAAATGGCTATTTACCAAGAGTTAATTAAACAAACATTTGGTAAGGTTTGCCAACCATTCATTATTGCAGTATCAAAACAAGATATACCAGATAAAGCCATTTTTTCAATTCCACAATCAATCTTAGACAGTGAATTAGAAAGCTTAGAAATGAATCAAGATCACATCGCCAATGTCATTAATGGCGAAGAAAAACCGAAAAGATGTGAAAAATGCGATTATTGTCGCTCAACAAAAGAGTTGAAAGAGATTACTTCAATTATGGATATTCAAATTTATTAAAGGAGATTTTAAATGATTAATACAGTTGTCGTAACCGGAAGATTAGTCGAAAATGTCGACTTAAGGTACTCACAGAGTGGCGCTGCAGTTGGCAATTTAAGATTAGCAGTCAATCGTCGTTTTACTAATCAAGATGGAAATCGTGAAGCAGACTTCGTCAATTGTGTAATTTGGCGTAAAGCTGCGGAAAACTTGAATCAATTTACTAATAAAGGTAGTTTAATCGGCGTTGAAGGTCGATTACAAACTAGAAATTATGATAATAAACAAGGGCAAAAAGTTTATGTCACAGAAGTAGTAATTGAAAACTTTACTTTATTAGAATCACGCAACAATAACGAAAATAATCAAGCAAACAATAATAATCATACAAGCAATTCATTTGGAAAAAGTAATGATCAAGTAGATATCCAAGATGATGACTTACCATTTTAAATGAACTAAAAGGACAGTAACCTAATTACTCAGATAGGGTGAGAAGCCTGATAGTAAATAAATGGAGGAATTATTATGGCCAGACCTATTAAGTTAGGTTTAGATTATTTTCCTTTAGATGTTGACTTTTCAACTAACGAAAAAACTGAAGCTATAATGGGCGAATTTGGAGCAAAAGGTGTTTTGTTTATGGCTTACCTGCTTTCTGCGGTTTACAAAAATGGATACTTCTTAAAGTGGGATAAGTTAAAACAAATGCAGTTAGCTAATCGGATTGATGGATTAAATCCGGAATTAACTAATCAAATCGTTAACCGCTTGATTGCTTATGGAACTTTTAATGAAGAACTGTTCAATTCGGCTAAGGTATTAACGAGCCAAAGAATCCAAGACACCTTTTTAGATGCAACTAAAAGACGTAAAAGTGAAATACCAACAGAATATTGGTTAGATAATCAATCTAATGTAGTTAATGTAGACAATAACTCTATTAAAAAAGAAAAAAGTGAAGTTAATGTAGACATTAATACACAAAGTAAAGTAAATAAAAGTAAAGTAAATAAAATTAAAGATAATAAACAAGTACAAGAAGATTTTGAAAAGTTATGGCAGTTATATCCAAAAAAGCAGGGTAAGACTATCGCACTCCGTGCTTATACTAAAGCAATCAATGATGGTGTGACTAATAAAGAGATTCAAAACGGTATTCAAAACTATATTAAACATCTAAAAATCAAAAACACTGAAAGTCAGTATATTAAGCAAGGCTCGACTTACTTTAATCAAAGAAGTTGGGAAGATGAACTAGACATGCAGCCTAACGGCAACGTTAGAGAATCAGTTCCTGAGTGGATTAATAACGATAATTACGGATCACCTAAGCAGCCTAAAAAAGAAGTCGATATGAGTAAGTTGGAAGAACAACTAGCAAGGAGACGAGCTAATGCAGATGACTAACCAATCAATTTCATTTACTTATTTTGGCAAAGTTGTACCTCAAGGTCGACCTAGGTTTAACAAGAACGGCTTTGCATATGATCCAGTAAATTCTAGAAATTTTAAAAGCAGCGTTAAATATCAAGCCATGGCTGAATATAAAGGCAAACCATTGTCTGAAAATCCATTAAAAGTTGAATTAGTAATCTATCGTAAAGTGCAGCAATCAGAATCTAAAAAGAGAACGGAATTAAAGCAGATGAACTGTATTTTGCCAACGAAAAAGCCAGATACGGACAATTACTACAAAAGTATCTCTGACGCACTCACAGGAGTATTTTGGCAAGATGATAATCAAATCACTGATATAGCAATTAAGAAACGTTTTGCAGATAGCAAAGGCGAGCGATTTGAGATTTATGTAACTGAAATTGATAAAGAAAGAGATTAAATAAGTTAGGAAGTGATTAATATAGCAACGAAAGAATATTATCGAGGATTAGAATTAATTCATAAAAAACAACGTAAATATAATGTTCCAACAATTAATTTATTACCAGATCATGAATTAAAAGAAATCCGTGAATTAATGAATTATGAAACTAAGGCAGAATTATATACAAAGTCAGCATATCGGTTAGTTGATTTTGAAGGTAACACAATTTTAAAAGCTTCGAGTTATAGAGATTTATCTTTGAAAATGCGAGTACATTTTGAAGATTATAAGTCAGCTGCATTAAATTATTATAAGTTACAATATGCGGTTAATCATTTTGATGGATTAACACTGTATGGTCGGATTTTAAAATATTAAGGAGGTGGATCATATCGATAGAAAGCGTAGAGCAGTTTTAAAAATTATCGAAGAACACAAAAATATTGATATTTTAATTGAGCAAAGAAGATTAGAAATTATGTATCCTTATAAATTTGATAAAGACGAAAATGTGGGTGGAGGTAAGTCTGATTTTGGTAATACCGAGGTTGTTGCTAGACAAGCAATTTCGGTTAGCAATGACCCAGCAATTAAAAAGTTAGAATTTCATAAGAAAACAATTGATAGGTTATTAAACAATATTGATGATTTAACTTTTAAAATCGTAAATGATTTGTTACTAAATAAAAAATCCAAGTCAATTTATGACTTAGAAAGTGAATTACATTTGACTCATACAACGATTTACAAGAAAAGAAATCAATTTATAGACCTAGCTCAAAAGTATTTAAATTTAGGTTGAAAAAAGGTTGAAAATAAAGTGAAAAATCGCTTAAAAATACCCTTAAAAAACGTGTTATTATGCTAATATAGAGATTTTCTGATAAAGGTTAATTTCTTTCAAATTCAAGCGAGAGTAGCTTTCTGATTGGGAAGTTGCTTTTTTATTTTTACAAAAGGAAACAAATTATATATTAATAAAAAATCGATAGTTCGCAAAAGAAAGAACTCTGTATAATAGTAAATGAAATAATTTATAAGGAGTGCTAGTTATTATATCTTTTGTTGCAATAGTTGTATTTATTATCATAATGTATTTTTCTAGTAAAGATTTTAAAAGTACAGTTAATTATTTATATAGGTTTATATGTTGGTTTATTCCAATTAAATTTTGTTTAGAATATCATTTGAAAAATAAAGAAAACGAAGATATTCAGGCTTTGAGAGATTTTTTAAGTAAAGGAAATATAATTAACTCAATTGTAGGATGGGGACTTTTATTAGTTACAGTTATAACGAGTTTCGGTGGAATTTTATTTAGTTCTGTTTCTAATCTTTCTATTCACTTTAAATATAGTGAACAGTCTTTAACTGAATTAGAAAAAAAGTATTCTGAAGAAGTATGGATAATGATTTTTTCTGGCATAATTTTAATAGTATTAGGCATTATTTTGAAGATGTATTTCAATTTTCTTAATCGAAAAAGAGATGCTGTTTTATATAGAGAAATAATTAATAGAAAAAATAAAAATGAGTGGGAAGACTTTTCTTAATATTTTTTTAATAATTTAACTACTAAAATCTACTTGCTAAATCGTTCACAAAGTCGATATTTCACAAAGTCTTAGTGAAATTTTGGTTTGACAAATTGTGAATAGTTGTTCCATTTGTTAAATCAATGTTTGTGGGTTAACTTCGTTTAATGTGTATTATGTCAAGTAGAATAATAAAGTCGTTTGAACTTAGTTATATCAACGAGTTAGACGGCTTTTTATTTTCACAATCACTAAGTGTTAAATAAGTCAAATTTTATTCTTAGTAAATATTTAATAAAGTTTCTCTTTAAGGTAATATATTTTATAATTAATCTATATTTAAAAAAAGGAGCTTTCTTATTTTGGATACAGCAGCAAGTACATTGGAATATTTAGCTAAAAATTATAAATCGATAGGTCTATCAACTCTAATTATTATATTTTTAGTAATTGCAATATTATTCATTTTATATATATTTATTACTATGTTACAAAAGAAAAGTATAAATAATCATGAAATGAAAAATAGCAGGCAAATACAAATAGAATCTTATTTTAGAGAACTAAATGGGGAAAATCAATTCAAGATTTTTGATCAGTGGATGAGAGCTTTTACTCATATGGACGAGAACAAAAATATTGATGTAAAAGAATTAATTCATGATACTTTAATTTATGGTTCTGATAAAACAACTGCATTGTTAGCGCTATATCAAAATTATATTTTCAAAACTTCAAAAGATAAAGATTTAGATAATGAAATTTTATTAGATGGTATTACTCATAAAGAAATAAAACAATCAGTATTTATTGTTAGTATAATATCAAGTTTAAAATTTGATTTAACTGGGTACAAAACTAGCGCATTAACTTTAATGAAATCAAAGTTTAACGATTATAATGAATTTGAAGCTTACTATAAACATTATATAAAAGAAATTGATAAAGAAATAAAAGTACAAATTAAGGAGTAAATATTATGAAATTTATAACACCATCAGATATAATACTTGCGGGAATATTTATTATAGTATTTGGTATAATTTCAATATTAATAATGGTTTATATTAATAAAAAGTTATAAATTTCTAATAAATAAAGAGTAGCTAAAATCTAGCTGCTCTTTTTGTTTGGAGTCTAATTACTATATTAAAAATTATTATAGAGTTAAAATTAACGTGTAATTATAAAATAATAGGAGGTTTTACTATGAGTGAAGATAAAAGTTTTATGGATAAAGCAAAAGATGCAGTAAGTGATTTTACAGATAAAACTAAGGATGCAGCACAAAAGGCAAAAGATTCATTTACTAATTCAGATAAAGCTGATGAAGCTATTGATAATGCTTCAAGTAAGGCTAAAGACGTTAAGGATAAAGCAAAAGATAAGCTAGACAAAGATTAATTTTATAATTTAAATAAAGTATAAAATCATTGACTATAATAATCTTAATATATATATTTAAGTTACGTTAATGTTACAAAAGTTACTGTAACATTACTTATATATTAATGGAGGTATAATATTATGAAAAGTTTAAAAATTAATCGTTTAATGTTAATAGGTTTAAGCACCGCATTATTCGCAGGTGGATTAGGTTTAGTGAATAGTAATGTTAATGCTAGTACAAAAGCTGTAACTCATTCAACAAAAACTTCTTTACCAAGTGCATCATCAAAATATTGGAACAAATATAGTAAAGTTCAAGTAACTAAAAATACTCCAGTTTATAAATATACATTAGCTGATCCAGCATATAAATCTAAATCAGTAAAAATTGGAACAATCAAAAAAGGTACGAAAGTTTATGTTTCAAATAAAATGAGAAAAATGGCTGATGTTTCATTCCCATGGGTTCTAAAAGGTGGCAAATATAAAACTACTAACAAAGTAATTTATAATGTTAACAACAGTAAAAATAACTGGTTTAAATTAGCCAAATAAAAATTAAATAAACGAGAGTAGCCAATCGGTTGCTCTTTTTT
>NZ_WWFA01000008.1 GCF_021698855.1 Lactobacillus sp. S2-2 | reverse complement strand
TATGAAACAATATGCTCTTGACAAAGGACTCCCATCATCTGATTTAATTGCAGAAACGGAATCAAAAACAACCTTGCAAAATATGTTATTTTCTAAAAAGATTATTGAAAAGAATCATTTTGCATTAGATAGTGGAATTTATGTATCTAGTAATTATCATATTTATCGTGCAGGAACTTATGCTAGAAAAGCAGGATTAAAAATTGATGGATTAGGTGCTAAAACTAGTCGTTTTTTTGTCCCTAATGCAATTATTAGGGAATATATTGCAGTTTTATCTAATCATCGAATTTTTAATTTAATTATTTTGGGATTGATTGTTATTTTATCATTTAGTGAAATTATTATTCAAAATTAATATAAGTCATCCTAATTTGATGATTTTAATTTAAAAGTTTTCTTTTCCTACTTAAAGTAAAACATTTACCATTAAATTTGTTAAAAAGAAATTAATTTTTTTGGCTTTATTTTTAATCTTGCACTAGAACCATTTTTGTTTAATTTTAATATTAGTTCTGGTGCAAAAATAAAATTAAACAATAAGTCAGAAAATTATCAATTTTATTCTTTTGATAATAATAACTACTACGTGAAATTCCTAATTGTTTTAGAATAAAACTTTTAGAGTAATTAGTTAACTGTTTAAATAATCTTTGTAGTCTATCAATCCATGACAAATTACTTTGCTTTAAAACTTCATAGTTATATTTAATCAAATAATAATCAAAATTAAGATCTGATTTGTAATTTAAATTCGTATTTTTCATTTTAGGACGGCCTAGAGTAGTGTATAATCCAGATAGGCCTTTAGTCTCCAATCTTCTCTGCCAAGTGAAGATAACACTAGGGCTAGATATTTTAAATTGAAGTGCTGTTTCTGGATACGAACTGTGGTTAGTGTGCATCCAATGCAGCACTTTTTGTTTGAACTCACCAGGATATATTATATGATTTGTCATTGGTTTAATTCCACTCAAACCATAGGTTTGATACAGTTTTACCCAATACAAAATTGTTCCACTTCGTTTGATATTATATTTCTTACATAAATAGTTAGAGCTGTGTCCTTTGCTAAATATTCTAAAACAATTTTTATCTTTAATTCAAAATTATATTTAACAACAAAAAGACCCCCAAAAGTCAGATTTTTCTGTCCAACTTTTGGGGGTCACTTCAGAGTAGCCAATCGGTTGCTCTTTTTTATACTAGATACTTGCTTATATTTTTAATAGTGCTAAAACATATATAACAACTAGTTAATGGCTGTGTAATTTTGAAAAAAAGTCTTTTTATGAGTAACAGTATTAAAAGAAAATTCTTTAGGTCTTCATTGATTGCAGGTACTTTACTAGGCATCGGTTGTGGGTGTGAACGTAGTGCATGCTGATAGCACTTCTTCAGCTACAAATACAGAACAATCCCAAACACAAAATAATGATCCACAAAACGTATCTATTAGCGGACAAGAGTTTTTAGATAATTTAAAACAAAGTAATCCTGAAGCTTATAGTAAATTGAGCCAAGAAGATATTAGTAGTATTGCATCTCAAGGCAATGTTTTATCAGTTAACACAGACACCGATAAAACTTATGGCAATATATTTGCAGGTGGGACTTATGTAAAAAATCATAAAAAAAGTTTAACTATTTTTATAAATTCGGCATTAGTTAAAGTTGCAAAGCTTGTTGGAGCAACAGCCATAGCAGGAACTGTAGCTTCAATAGTTGCATCTTACGGTTTAAGTGCAGGTCCAGCTACTGCAATTACTACAGCAATAGGAGGAACAATTGCATTATTACCTACGAATAAAGGAGCTTGGTTTAAAATTAGTAAAAATACGTGGGGATTGATATCTTATGGAACACAAAAATAAAAAGGTTTTATTATGAAAAAAAATAATTTTTGGATAGCTTTTATAATTTCAGTTATTTCTATTTTAATTATAATTTTATTAATAAGTTTAATTGCGGGATTAACAGCTAATTTTTTGGTTCTGGTAACCTTTTAGATTCATCTAGTAATGATCTATCAGAATAAGCAGGTTCATTTTTAATTTTGTAGTTCTTTGGTCATATAATAAAAAACCTTTTCTTATATCTTTGCCTATTTTATCCCAATCACTTTGAATTGCTTTTTTATCTTTTTCATTAGTTAACCTTTACTACAATTTTAAATGGAGATGTTAAAGTTTTGTTTATTGTTTTTGTTATAGTTGCAAAAACAGAAATATAATTATTAAACATAAAAAAAACTCCTTCATATAATTTAATTATATATTAAATAAATACGCATTCAATATATTTCTAATAATTTAAAAATCAATGACCATTTATTAAATATTGTTTAAGATTGCAACTTGACTAATTTAATCTATAGTGATTGTGAAAATAAAAAGCCGTTGAACTCGTTGATATAACTAAGTTCAAACGACTTTATTATTCTACTTGACATAATACACATTAAACGAAGTTAACAAACTATCGTTGATTTAACAACTGGAACAACCATTTATTATTTGTCAAATCTATATTTCATAAAGTCTTTGTGAAATATCAACCTTGTGAACAATTCAGCATGTAGTTTTTAGTAGTTAAATTATTAAGAAAGTTTTAAATTATGTCTATTAAAATGTTTTAATCCTTCTTTTGTAATTTGGATAATTTTATGAGTATGTATATTGATTAGTTCTATATTAGGCTTATCTTTTAAGCTTTTAACATTACATCTATACCTATTCTCATCAATACATGCAAAACTGCCATTTGATAATTGGATTGTAACGATATCTAACACCTCTTTTCTGTTAGATATATGATATTACTAAATCAATATTCTATCAATATACTTTTACTCATATTTATCCTTATCTAACGATAACTTTATCCATATAAAAATTGACTTGTGACCCAATTGGGTTATATAATTTACTTGTAATAAAAGAGGAGAACTACTAGTAATAGTTCTCCTCACAATAGAGACCATTTAAGATGGTGGCTTTACTAATTAAGTTTATAACCCATTAGCTCGACCAAGCTAAGATGGGTTATTTTTTTGATTAAATTTACTAATCAAATCTACAACTAACGCAATCATTGATATAACAAAGATACCAAATGATAACATTATTTGCAGAGTATCTGAAACAGACACTTAGACTACTCCTTTCTTTAGAATTTGTTGCTACATGATTTAACACATAAACACCACTTCCTTTTTAAAAGAAATAGCCACCATCTTAACTTCTCTATATACAAGAGTTTAGCATAGTTTATTTAGTTTTAAAATTACATATTTATTCATCCACATCATCTTTAGTTACTGGATCATTATCCTTATATGATTTACTAATAGCTTGAATAAGAGCATTTTCTTTTTCTTCACTAGGTGGTGCATCAGGTAAGAAGTATCACTACGATGAATGCTAAACCTAATATCATTAGACCTATCTTCATAATCATTAACTCCTTTTATCTGAAATTAATCACTCCAATAAAAAAAGAGCCATATGATTCTTTTTGTAAATTTCTCTATACTACAATATTAGCACCTTTTTTAGGTACTTTGGAAACCTTTTGGAAAACTAGCTATTATTTGAGTAAATAATACACGTTATCAATGAATTTTTTCTTCTTTTTGTTAATAGAAGTTGTACTCAAACACATATCAATAGATAAGAATTTAATGCTTTTACAGTTTTTTCGAAACATATTATCTTTGATAATTCTTTGAGTATCTGCATCACTATCATTAAATACTTTTTTGATAGTATCTTTTTGAAATTGTAACGTTCTAATGTATGGATCTTCAATAAACTTAATTGCGGTATTAGCTACCTGTTCATTACTGCCTCCACTTGATTTGCCCCCACCGACATTTTCATCTTTATATTCATTAAAAGGTGTTTCAATCTCAATTTCTCTTTTCTTAATTAAATTATCTATGTAGTTATAATTACCGATAATTTTAATAATTTCTTCTCTCGTTTTCATTGTTTTGATACTAGCCACCCCTTTAATTATTCTCTTCAACTTGTTTCTTATTCATCAATCCTAATTTAATTACATCGTACTTACTTAACTTAATTGGTTTAACTTGATACATCTTGCAGAAGCTTATTAATCCCATTTCATGTTGCAATGAATTGTGTTGTCTACATAATATCATAGCCCTTAATCCGATATGATTAATACTAGTGCTATCTCGTCCACTACCTACTGAATCATAATGAGCTAAATCCAATTTAGGCTTGCCACAAACCACACATAATATTTTCAATAAACATTGATGTTGCAAGGCATAACTGCTTGCAATTTCGTCCCATACCTTTGTGATGAATAGAATATCTTGTTGAATACAAAACGTGATCATGAAATCAATAAAGTTTTTAGCTACTGTCATAGAACAATCAGATGTATTCAATGTAACAGTTGACTATTTATTGAGTAAAACAACATCTAAAAAAGGTAAAACACCTGACAATGCGACTGAAAGTGATTTAAAAGATTTAAAGGATTTCATGGAACACAATGATGGTTCTATGACTTATGGCGGTGAAGAATTAACTGAAACTGAAAAAAACAGCTTAAAATTGCTATGGAGAAAGTATTCTGGAAACGTAAAAAAGCTAAAAAAGCAACAAAAGGAAATGACGACGAGGAGTAAATCGATATGAATAATAAAATCAATGAAGCTATCAAAACTGTTATAGATAGATATAAAACTGCTGATCCATTTGCAATTGCTGAAAAAATGACCATTGATGTTCAATGGTCTGATTTAATGCCTAATAAACCATTAGGTCAAAATATGTATGATTCTAGTTCAAATATTGAACCAATTATTATATTAAATTCTAAAATAAAAAATAGTCCTATGCGTAATTTAGTTATGGCTCATGAATTAGGTCATGTAATTGTCCAAAATGATTTAATCGGTTGCTATACTTCTGCCAGAAATGGTCATAATTCTTTTGAACGTGAAGCTACCGATTTTGCAGTAGGATTATTAAGTATGTTATATGTAAGGTAAAATTGTACTACTAATGTTACTTTTCAAGATATAGCAAAAACATACGGTATACCTTATTAAATAAGTAGACCAAAAACTGAAGTCTTGAAAAGCTGATTACATATTTAGGAGTAATAAGAATGTCAATTTTTTTAATAATACTCAGTGTATTAATGTGGTTATTAATTTTCATAGCTTTTGCATCTACATTAAATATAAACGAAGCCATTAAAGCTAATAATAAAAGTAAATTTCAATTCACAATTTTTCATTATAATAATTATTTATTTTATTCATTATTTTTTGAAGTCTTTTAACAGCCCAAAATTCACTGAAAACATAATTTTAGCTGTTACATCATCACTAGCGTTGATTATATTAGCAATATTTTATGATGATAATATAAATAAAAAAATGAATAATGAATTTAAACCGAACAAAAGAGGTTTTAAAATAATAATTCTACTAATCTCATTATTCTTCTTTTCTACTAATTATATGGCAGTTATTAATCAAAAAAATGAAGAAAATGCCAAACAAGAAAGCAAAAAGAAAATGGATCAAGAAGTTAAAGAAGCTAGAAAGAAAAATGATAATAAAAACTTATCTCAATATAAGAAAGCTCTTAAATCTGTTCCTGCTAATTCAAATAATGCTATAACTGATGCTTATATTGAAAAAGAAAGTATTACAACTATCGCTGTCTTAAATGATGCTGCATTAGGTTACAGATCAAGTGAGTTGAAAAATATTGCTAACTCTGAATTTAATGCAATGGAAAATATAGAAAACAAATATTTAGTCCGCCCAAATGACAGTACAAATACACCTGGTAATTTAGAAATCAGAAATAGCTCTGGTGAAGTTATTGCCAAACGTGGATTAACTTGTGGATTTAAATACAAAGGTGAATAAAATAAAGCCCTACTGATTAATTTCAGTAAGGCTTTTTATTATTCAATTATTTATTACTAATTATAAATTACTAATAATTCATAATTCTATAGAACTATATTTCTATAAATTAGTGCTATAGTTCTAATTTTCTTTAGTTCCATAGTGCTAATTTTATTAATAGTGTTCATTGTAACTTTGTACGTTGTTACATTGATTTAATGTACATATTAATTAATCAATTAACTTTGACAATGATTTAAAGGCTCTTTGTTGGTCTTCAGTCAATTCATTATTTACATATGAGTCAATCATTTCTTCAATCATTTCATATGTAAATTTATTATGAGTTAATTTAATTAAAATATCTATCTCTTGTTTAATTTGACTCGAAACTTTTAAATTTGATTTTTGATTATCAAATTTACGAGTGGTTGTTTTGTTATTTGTACTTGAAGATACTCCACTTAGATCTTCAGATTTTTTTGGTACGACACGATCTCTTCTTATTAATCCTTTAGGTTTATTGTCAGACATTTTCTAATCTCCTTCAAAATATCTTATTTTTTTTAAAAATTCATCAGTAACATCAGAGTATAATTTCATAACTTTATCATCAAATCTATCTTTTTCTCTAATTCCTGTATTATCAAATCTTTTTAATCGAGCCATTTGCGGGATTTTTACATCAAAAACATTTTCTTTACCAAAAACATCTTGAGATTGAGAAAGAATGAACTCATCTGAACTAGTATTCCTTTCTACAAGAACTGGTAATACACCAAGTATTTCAAAGTCCCCACCATATTCAGCCAAATTTCTTAGATCTTCTAAATATTGAATTGCTCCATCAAGAGCAAGTTCTTGCGTTTGTAAAATTATCAATACGTACTTTGATGCCATAACGGCAGAATCAGTCATAATACTTTTTGTTGGTGGTACATCAATGAAAATATAATCATATTGATTTTCTAGTGGTTCTAAAAGTTTTTTCAAATGATTCATTTTCTTAGCATATAATTCATCATATTTTGGATCTTGTTTATCAACTAATCCAAACTTTAAATCTAAATAAGTTGGATAATTAGCAAAATCAATATGAGATGGTAATAAATCTAAATTCTCTTGAACATTCATAATAATTTCAGACAAATTTTCATCTTTGATAGCTCCCATTAGAGTTTTATCAAAATTAAATACTTCATCACTTGTATTTTGATGAGTTCTAACAAGAACAGTAGTCGCATTACCCTGTGGATCTAAATCCACAACTAAACATCTTTTACCTCTTTGAGATAATTTGTAAGCTAACATTATGGCATTCTTTGTTTTACCAACTCCGCCTTTATAATTCCCCACCGTTATATTTATGCTCATGACATACCTCCAAAATTTAATAATATGAATATATTCATATTATTATTTATATACATTACTCATATATTTATATTATTATTTTTATCTATATGATTAATATATCTTTTTTTGTTTAAAAAATAAAGTTATGAGGTCCATTATATATGGTTATTCTTAAAATATATCTTTATGATATTATTCATATCATCATTTATACTAATAGATATATTAATCATATATTCATATTATCGTTTATAGATATATGAATATATGATATATTGTGATAAAAAAATGTTGACTTTTAGGACAACCATATTGTAGTCTTGAAACATAAATTAAATACAGATACAAAAAAAGAACGTTGATAAATAATTATTTAGAGTAATTATTTATCAGCTAACAAGTAATGCCGTACTTGGTCGCCTTTAACGTTCTGAGTTGCTTATTATATTTGTAGGTCAGTTGTAGCTGACTTATATGTATATTATATCAATTTAGAAATTAATTTTCAATACATATTGGAGCGGACAAGTAGATTTAAAATCTTGTTTGCTCTTTTTTTCTATCTAAAATAGGAGATAGAATAATGCAATTCACTAAACTATATACACAATTATTTAACCAAGGATATAACGCAAATGAGGTAGTAGCTTACTCATTAATTCATGATCGTATGAACTCATCAATCAAGAGAAGTGAGTTCTTTGATAAGAAACAATCAGATTTCTTCGTAATTTATACATTAGTAGAATTGGCTGAAAATATTAACGTAAGTGAAAGAACCGCTTCTAAAATCATGAATAAATTAATTAACGATGGATTGATTAAAATAAAACGCCAATTTAATAAAGCTAATAAAATATTTATTCCCGCATTTCAAGCAGATGAAAGTGTTGTGGAGTCCAGTAAAAATAAAGTACAGGAAAAATCTGCGTCTCCATACCAGAAAAATCTGCAAGTTAATCAGACTAACCTTAATCAAACTAATAAATACACAAATGATACAAATGACACTGCAAAATCCGATTTGAAAATCTTGGCTCAATCATTAATTGAAAAGGGCGGACTATCAGAAAAAATTGTGAGCACCCTATCAGCCTATTCTAATGATAGAGCAGATTTATACAATTATGCTGGATTAATTTACAAAGCAAAGAATAAAGTCGCTCAAAAAGCAATTAAGGCTACTAATGGATATGGTGCAACCAGCTTAGAATCAAATGAATTGTTAAATAAAACATTATCTGAAAAGATTCAAGGTATTATTATTTCTGCTGAACAAAAAGCAAAAAATAAGAGTGGTTATATTATGAGCAGTTTAATTAAAATCTTTGAATATAAAGCTAATGAATTTATGATGGGGAGTTAATTATGAAAATTAGAAAAATAAAAACAGAAGACTATCAAGCTGTAAAGGACTTAGTTATTACTGCATTTAGTAAAAGTGAACATGGCTATGGTGGAGAAGCTGAATTAGTTGAAAAAATACGAAATTTAGATAGTTATGACCATAATTTAGAATTAGTAGCTGAAAAATATGATCATATTATTGGTCATGTGTTATTAAGTGAAATTAAAATTCAAGGAATTAATCAATATGGATTTTCATTAGCTCCTATTTCAGTATTACCAAAAAATCAAAATCAAAAAATAGGTAGTCAACTTATGAAAAAAATAGAAGAACAAGCAAAAAATACTGATAAAAAATTTATTAGTATTCTAGGTAATCCTGACTACTATAAAAAGTTTGGATACAAAGAAGCTAAAAAATATAATATTAAAGCACCTTTTGAAGTTCCGGAAAAATATTATTTAATTAAAAGTATTAATGATTTTAATTTGAATAATTTTTCAGGAATGATTGAGTATAGTTCTGCTTTTGATTAATATCTTTGAATATAAGGCTAATGAATTTATGACGGTAGGATTAAATAATAAAAAAATATTAGAATTAACTGATAAATTAACTAAATTTGACGAAAAGAATAAAAAATATTATTGGGTTCTATTAGTTCCTCTTTTAACTTATTATATTACTATAAGTGCAGTATCTTCTTTTATAAACAATACTTATATTGCTATAATTACTTTGTTTTTATTTTTGCACCAGAACCAATTAATGTTATTGTTTGTTACGTTTGTTGTTTCAATGATTTCTTTAGTTGTAAATTTGATTAGTAAATCTAATTAAAAATAATCATCTTAGCTTGGCCGAGCTAATTGTCATTACTAACTATAAAAGTGAGCCACCATCTTAAATGTTCTCTATTTAGAGAAGAACTATTATAAGTAGTTTTCCTCCTTTATTTATGTTTAAATAATATAATTCGTCTGATTTATAAGTCAATTTTTGAATTGCTAAATTTATTGTTATTTAAGGGTGACTTTTAAATTAATGATAAAATAAAGTAAATAATTAAATTGGAGGTTATTTTATGTATATTTTGAAATTGATTGGAGTTATTATTTTTGTGGTTGACTTATTGATTTTTACAGTTGGAAAAAAATTCTTTTTTATAAGATTATATTTTAAAGATAAAAATATTTTCTCACAATTATTTTTGGGATTAATAATTATTGCAACCGGATGTGTCTTTTATATTTAAGCGGAGCTTTTTCTTAATAAATTAGTTTCTGGTGCAAAATTAAAAATAAAACAGTAAAGTTAGATTACTCATTGAATGTGTTAGAAATTAACTTAATAATTCATTTACTGCATCAGTCTACAGCAATGATTTTACTTACATGTTTACATGATTGAAATCCAGCGTATTTATATAAAGTTCTTTTAGCTAAACGGTGAGCCTGCTCCATATTTAGTTGTAACTAAGTAATTAGGTGTCACATAATTATTGATTAATTACTTAATAAATTTAGTATGAAGAACAAAAATCTAGCGTTACCCTGTGACTGTTAATTTCTCGATAACTAAAACTAAAACGGAAATAGTAGCCTATGGTTACTACAATAATATCTTTTTGAAAATGATTTTTCATTTTGTATAATCAATTTTTAATTTTATTATAAATTATTTCTATTCATTTTTTAAATTTTTGCAGCAGAATCGCTTATTTTTCAGGTTAAAATTTAACAATTCAAATAAAGTAAATGATATACTTAAACAATTATATATAAAGGGAGATTAATATTTATGATTAATTCATATAAGATTTTTTGGACAAGATTATTAAATTTTTCAGGAACATCAACTCGTTTAAATTACTGGGTACCAGTAATTATTAACTGGTTAATTGGTGGAATTTTAATTAGTATTATTCAAGGTATTATAGGTCATCCAATTAATGATATTTATACATTCACTGATTTGAATTTAAGTGTTGGTAGTCAAATAATCGCAGCACTAGTTTGGATTGCAATGTTATCATTAACTATCAGAAGACTTCATGATTCTGACCATTCAGGATTTTGGATATTTATTCAATTTATTCCGTTATTAGGACAAATTTGGTTCATTATTTTAATGATTTTACCTTCAAAGAAAAATCGTTGGAGTGAAATTTAAAGGAGTTAATTATCGGTCTATACAATTTTTATTCAATAAACATATTAGATTTAACATTTTTTAATAATAATTAATTTCTTATTTGTATTATCAGCATTTGAATATACAACTGTGATGCGTTGGGTTCATTTTTATGGACCATTATTGAAAAAAATGTGGAAGAAAAAACATAAGTCTAGACATCAAAGCTGGAGAATGGATGAAACCTATCTGAAAATCAAAGGTACTTGGTATTATTTATATCGAGCAATTGATAGCTACCGAGTAACGCTAGACTTTAGTTTGAGAAAAAGAAGAGACTTTTGTTCTTCCTATCAATTTATTAAGCGATTAATTAACAACTACGGGACGCCTAATTGCTTAGTTACAGATAAATATGGAGCAACTTTAAAAGCAATTCGTCAATCTTGGCATTAAATGAATTATTAAGTTAATTTATACAATATTTAAAAAGTAAGTTTACTTTACGGCTTTATCTTTAATTTTGCACCAGAACAATTCATACCAGCTACTGGTTAAAAAATTTGGTGAGTGTTACTTGGTTAAATTATATAAAGTAACTGGAAGTAAGTCTAATGTTTAAGCTACAAATTAATAATCTGTATTGGAAAATTTATATTAGCACAAATTGCTTCTTAAATAGGTATTTAATAAACTATTAGTAATGTGGATAGAAAATAAATAATTTAATGAGAACTTTACATCATTACAAATCATCAATGATTTATATATCATATTTTTTTTATTTGTCATATTCAACAAATAAAGCATCATAATAAAAATTTATAATTGCATGATATACCTTTAGGTTATTTAACTAAACAAAAATTAATAGGGAGTAAAATTATATGATAAAAATATTATTGTT
>NZ_WWFA01000007.1 GCF_021698855.1 Lactobacillus sp. S2-2 | reverse complement strand
GAAATCAAAATATAAACCACCGCGTTTATTTGTCTCCAATTTTAGATTTGTTTTTCGGAGAAATTTTGGCTTATGAAATCAATGAACATCCAACCACTAAAACAGTAATTACATCTTTGAAAAAAGCAATTAAAAAAATACCCAGTTTAGAATATCGAACCACAATCCATAGTGATCGAGGAATTCAATATCAAAGTTTGGAATGGAATGTTTTATTGAAAGAAAATAAATTCTTTAAAAGCATGTCCCGTAAAGGGACATGTCTAGATAATGCTTCAATGGAATCGTTTTTTCATCTTATGAAAACGGAAATGATGTTTAAAAAGTATCAAAGCAAAGAAGAACTAATTAGTGCAATGAAAGAATGGATTAGATATTATAATGAAGATAGAATTAAAACTAAATTAAAAGGCAAATCTCCGATTGAATATCGAAAATTTGCCTTAGCAAAAATATTAAATTAAGTTGTCCAACTTTTGGGGTTCACATCAATTAATCCTATTTTTTTATGGAGCTAATATTAGTGACCAGTTAATTTTTGTAGAATATGATGTATCATCTTTAATAGTTTTCCCAGGAACTTTTAATTTAAATTTTTTATTTTCAAAGTTTGAATTAAAGGTTTCTTTTGTTGTATTGTTAGAATCTCCTTTGTAATCAAAAATGGTTTGAGCAGAATTATTTGAGTCAGGAGCTAATGTTACTTTAGATGATGATAATCCACTAGTGTTATTACTATTAGATGTAACACTTCCTTTAGGAATTGTTAATGTTGCTCCAGTTAATTTATTTTTTTTACTATCTTGAAATTGGTTCATTTGTGCAGTTACATACCATCCAGAATTTTTATCGTTTCTACTATCATTAACACTTATTGGGTTGAATTTATTAGAGTCAGATTCATAAGTCTTATCACTAAATGCAATTTTATTATTTGAGAAATTGATAGTATTGGGAACTGATTTCAATGAAATATTTGGTTTAACAATACTAGCAGTTATTGTATTTGAATTTATATCATTAATTGAATATTTGGAGTTGATATCAGAAAATCCATTTATAGATGAATTTATTTTTAAGTTTGAACTTTGAGATAATGCTTTTAATCCAATTTTAATCGCTAACGTTTTATTGGGTTGAATACTTTGATTTTTACCAATATTTATTTGATAAGATCCATCTTCATTCTCAATTACTTTTGAATTTTTAATGACATTATTATCATTGGTAACTTTTAAATTATCCTTATTTACTTGAAATTGTTTAGGAATATTAATCTTAATGGTTGGATTATACAAGTTTTCGTCACTTTTATTTATGAAAGAAGCATTATATGTTGCATTGTCACCCATCCCGTAAGATATTTTTTTGGTGTTTTTATTATCTGTTAAATAATTATTTAATGTCCCCGTAGGAGTTTGCTTAACAATTTTTGTAGCAGTATCAGACTTTCCATCTAAATATCCATAAGCAGAAATTTTATTTTTAGCAGTTAGATATTTTCCTGATGGTAAAGAAAATGAATAAGTTCCATCGCTGCTTGTTTGAGTATGATATAAGTTTGAATTTGAACTAGATTGTCCCTTTAATGTTCCCTTTGGAATTGCTGGATCACCAGAAAATCTGATGAATGATCCAGGTCGTGCATGTCCTTTAATGATTTGACTATTTGGATCTTTGTGAACGGATGTTAAATCATTATCAATAGAAATATCTATATCAGGAATGTATGTGAATAATAGTCTTGAATAATTATGAGGTTTAAAAGTATTCTTAAAATCACTGGAAATTGAATGATCAGTACTATCTGCTGTTATTGAACCATTTATATCTGATTTTTTAAATGGAACGTTTACGTTAAAAATATTAGTCCATTCTTTACTAGACTTATCACTTTGATTATCTCTAATCCAAGCATAAATATGTTGAATTTTTGATTCTAATGATCCAGAAGTCATATAAATTAAATCAGTACTTGGATTTGTATTATTTTGTGCATTTAAATCTACTCGATTTGCATTATTTATAATGAATTTAGAATTACTTGCAAAATTTAGTAAGTCGTAGTTTGTACTACCAGAAGCATTTATTTCAAAATTTCCATTGTCATCAATATCAAATGTACTCCCTGAATTTGCGTTGATAATACTTCTTTTTCGTTTCGAGTCTAGATGTGTGTTTAATTTGAAAGTAGCATTATCGCTAACTAAAAATTTAGTGTTTTTAGCTAGTTCAATATTATTATTTAAAGTTCCTTTATCTGTACCATTATCATCAATGATAACGCTTGAATGTTTATCCATTTTAAATTCATTAGGTGTGTTTTTATTACCAGAACTTAAATCTATTGCAGATTGGATACCATTAGGTTTAGTTTTTATGTTTAATTGAGAATTCCTACCTGTTTCCAAATTACCTTGTAATGTTAGTGCAGCTTTTCCATATTCCCCTCCTTTATTTAGACCAATTTCTTCTCCACCAGAAGTTAGATTAACCTTGGAATTATCACCTAATGTTAATTTTCCGTCATAATATAAATAAAAAACTCCAGCATTTTCTGTTGATCCATTATAAGTTGATCCTTCATTGAAATTGATATTTGTTGCCTTAATATTTACTTGGTCTTTAAGAGTTGAATAGTACTTTTTATCAAAAGGTGAAAGATAATTATTAACAGATGTATTATTATTACCATCAAAATTTACTGTATATTTATATGAAGCAGTTAGTTGAGATCCTATGTAATTAACATTTTTAAATGTCATATTACCATTACCATAATTGTTGTTTTCATTTTATGTATAACCATTGGCTTGAAAAGGGCCATAATAATTTTGTCCATACATATTAACGTCATGAATATCCCAATTAATTGAGGACCCTTTTGGGACAGAACTCAAATTTGAAAAACATGTACCTCGAAAATCAATTGTATGATTATTACCATTAAAATCAATTGATCTTAATGGTATAAAATTACCTACTAATGAGCTTGTACTCTTATCATCATTAACAATATCGTTTTCAATATTCACTTTTGTAATAGTTTTATCGTTCATAGCTTCTTTTAATTGAGTTCAATTAGTAACATCTGATTAATAAGAACAGAATGGAAAAAGGGGGGGAGGTAATTATTTGAGATTAATATCAAAAATATTTTTCTGTTTCTTATTTGCATCGTCATATTCTGTTTGTGAGGGAGAATTGATTTCCGCTTCTGATTCAGCAGTTACATATGGTCATATAGGATTTAAAGATATTACACCGAACAATCTGGTGAATCCAGTTAATCCAAATATACCAAATTATGATGATACATTTAAAGATTTTTATTCATCACTATCAAAAGGTCATCAATATATTCAAGTTACCGATAAACGAACAAATGCAAATGGATGGGCTGTATCTGCTAAATTGCATAATGGATTTATAGATAGTGCAGAAGGTAAGCAAGCATTGACTGGTGCTTCAATTAATATTCCAAGTGGAACTGCAACAAATTCTCGTTATAATTCAGAAACTCAAGGTAGCAATAATTTAACTTCTAATAAAAATCTAGAATTAAGTAAAGATAGTGGTAGTCAAACAGTTATGCAAACAAGTAATGATAATAATGGTGTTGGTAAAGGTACATCAACTGATTACTGGGATGCAAAGGATGTCTATTTGAGAATTCCAAGAGATACAGCTAAAAGTGGTAAAACTTATACTACAACAATTGACTGGTCATTAACTGCAGGTGCTTAATAGTATGAATAAAGTAAAAAAAAATAATACCACTTTTTTTAAATTTATTATCTTGTTGTTAGTATCTATTTTTATAATATTTTTTAATAATTTTAATATAAATGCTAATAATTTAAATAATTCTGGTATTGGTTATAGTGTTTCTAAAATATCTACTAATCAAAAAGCAGATAAAAAATCTTCTTTTTATAATTTAAAATTGAAACCTAATAATACAAAAAGAATTTCAGCTAGAGTTTATAATTCAAAAAATAAGTCAATAGTAGTAAATACTAAAATATTAACAACTTTTACAAATGATAATGGTGCAATTGAATATACTAGTTCATTAAAAAAAGGTCAAAAATACGATAAAAGTTTAAAATATAAAGCTAGTGACTATATTAAAATTGATAAAAATGACCAAAAAATAAAAATTCAACCTAAAAGTAGTCGAGTTGTTCATGCAACTGTAACTATGCCTAAAAAAGCAACCGGAGTAATGCTTGGATCTTGGTATTTTAAAAATAGTAATCAAAAAAGTAAAACTAAGAGTAAAGGAGTAAGTATTAATAATGTTTACTCTTACGCTTTAGCGATTAAAATGAGTTCAACTGTTGAACCGATTCAAGTACCAGAATTGCACCTATTAGGTGTTAGTGTAGGTTTAGATAATTATAAAAAAGCTGTCTATGCTCAAATTCAAAATTATCGTCCCAATTTAATGAAAAAATTAAATGTTGATACAACTATTTTTAATAATACAACTGGAGAAAAAGTTCTTACTTCAAGTAAATCTGGAATGTCGATGGCACCAAATTCAAACTTTAAATATGCAACTTATGCTGGGGATTATCAGTTAAAAGCTGGTCAATACACAATGAAATTTCATGCAAGTAATAAAGGAAGAAATTGGTATTGGACTAAAGGATTTACGATTACTGATAAGCAAGCAAAAGATTTGAATAAAAATTCAATTAATGATCCAAAACCACCAATTAGTATTTGGTGGTATGTATTAGGAGTTATTTTATTAATGATTTTTGTTGCACTTATTACATGGTTAATTGTCTACCTAGTAATGAGAAAAAAACGTAAGGAGTAATATAATGCAATTAGCTAAGTATAAAAAAATATTTTTTTTATTGTTTACTCTAAGCATGATTTTATTTTTAAATCAATCTTTGATTGAGGCTGCTGATAAAACTACAACTAATAACATTGGTTTACATGGTTGGGGTGATAATCCAACTGATAAGAAAATGGCTGTTTATAATCGAAAACCAATTTATTTATATCGAAAAGCTAATTTTAATCAAAAAGATAGAATAACTTTTTATAGTAATAAACCAATGATTAATAAACCAATGTTTGTTACATTGAAATATGTTACTTCTTCTAAAAATAATGGTAGATATAAGGTTAGAGATGTAAACCATAAATCAGAGACTTATGGCAAAGTTGGATATATTACTGCTAAGAGTAGTTATGTTAGAAATGTTTATTATAATAAGCTAATTAAGCATAGAATTACAGTAACTTCGGCAAATGGAATCAACAGTTATCAAATTAAAGGATTGCAATCCAAGAATAAGCATTATTGCCAGGGAACAAAATTATCAGTAAAAAAAATCGTTAAGCATAATTTAACGACCAGATTAGTTTTAAAAAATGGTAACTATGTTACTGGTAATAAAAAATTAATTAGTTTTAATCAAAAAGAATATTCTAAAAAAGTTAAAACTAAAAGTAAAATTAATTTATATAAAGATGCTGATTTAAAGTATAA
This sequence comes from Lactobacillus sp. S2-2, assembly GCF_021698855.1. Taxonomy (GTDB): domain Bacteria; phylum Bacillota; class Bacilli; order Lactobacillales; family Lactobacillaceae; genus Fructilactobacillus. The sequence continues at coordinate 51,917 of NZ_WWFA01000007.1, read as the reverse complement.
AAAAGCAACTATTAACAAAAATAAATTAATTAAAATTAATAAGACTTTGTATTCTCATGAGAATGATATGGGAATAAAAGGTACCAAACGTTACCAAGTTTCGAATGGTTATATTACTGGTAATAAAAAATTTTTCAATAAAAAGTAGTTCATTATAATGAACTACTTTTTTGCTTTATTGCCGAAAATGATTGAATTATGTAGAATTAAAAGCAGATTTTAAATTGAAGAAAGTGAGTATGTTAATGGAACGAGTTAAAAAGATTATTTTAGGAATTATCTTAGTTAGTTATTTTGTAATTATTCTAGATGATTCAATTATTTTCACAGCAACAGTTAAAATGGCATCAACACTTGATTTATCAAGTGTACAAATTGCGTGGGTTCAAAATTCATATGCTTTATTTTTTGGTGGATTATTGTTACTTGGTGGTCGAGTTGGTGATATGTGGGGTCGAAAAAAAATCTTTGAATTAGGACTGATTATTTTTGGAGTTAGTTCTTTGTTAATTGGATTTTCTTTTGATGGAACTTCGTTAATCATTTTTCGTGCTTTACAAGGAGCAGGAGCAGCAATTGTAGCTCCAACAACATTAGCTTTAATTATGGATAACTTTACTGGTTATGAAAGAACTAAAGCAATTTCTTGGTATGGGTCGATTGTTGGAATCGGTGGAGCTATTTCAATCGTTTTAGGTGGAATATTTGCTGCTAGTAATTGGCGAATTGGATTTTTTATTAATTTTCCGATTTGTTTAATTATTTGGTTCCTTTCTAGAAAATATTTACAAAATAGTGTTACACAAGCAGGTATGTTTGATTGGTGTGGAGCAATTGTTTCAATGATTGCGTTTTTCTTATTAATTTATACCATTGTTGGATCTGATAATTTTTGGTTAACTTTTAGTTTAGCAATTATTTTCTTTATTGTTTTATACTTAATTGAAAGAAAACATCAAAATCCTTTATTACCTTTAAGTCTTTTTAAGAATAAAGTTAGATTAGGAGCTTATCTTGGTAGAATGGGTTTTACTGCTTCTTACATGTCATTTTGGTTTTTTACACCAATGATGTTACAGAATTATCTTCATTTAGGTTCGATAGTTACAGGAATGGCATTTTTACCATTAACAGTTGTAACTTTTATTTTATCTATGCAAGTTCCCAAATTAACTAAAAAATTTAATAATGGAAAAGTTATGTTATTCGGTTTAACCATTTCGTTAATTGGAATGTTTTGGCTAACTTTTTATCAAGATGGATATTGGATTAGTTTATCAATTCCAATGATGGTTTTAGGAATCGGACAAGGTTTAGCACTTGCTCCATTAATGTCTGCAGCTTTATACCAAACTAATCAAAAAGATGCAGGGGCAGCTTCTGGTATGACAAATGTTACTCAACAATTAGGTGGAGCAATTGGAATTTCATTAGTTACGTTTGCGACAAGTCATTTGAGTGATCCTTTACTTAAATTTCAATCAGGGATGAAAGTTATTTTTGCTTTATTAGTATTTTCATTTTTATCAGCGTTAATTTTGGTTTTACCAACATATTTAAAAAAGAGATAAAAACTAATGTTCTTATCTCTTTTTTTTAAATAAAATTAACTAATAAAATATAAATTACAGTTCCAGAAAAGATAGATAATAAAGAATTCCTTTTCAATAGATATGTAATAATGACTATTAATGATGCAATAATTACATAAATTGTATGATAATTTAAATTTAATAACTCATCTTTAACAGCGTAAATAACCAACATTCCCATAATTGCAGCTGGTAAATATTGACCTAATTTTTGAATCAATTTTGAAGGATTACTTTTATAAAATAGAATAAATGGTGTAAATCTGGTAATCATTGTTCCTAAAACGGCAGCAAAAATAGTGATTATTTGTTCAGTGATTGTCATAAGTTTGGTCCTCCTTTTTAAAAGTAATCATTAAAATTACAATAATAATACTAATAAGCATAAATAGATTTTCACCAAAAATAAATAAAGAAGCTAAAGCTAATAAAAAACCAGTATATGAAAATAAATGATTTTTTTCTTTTAAGACTTGTTCTAAGAATAAAACAATGAATAATGCTGCCATGACAAAAGATAGTCCTTCAATTTTAACAGCAATTAAACTACCTAATAGACCACCTAAAAAAGCACCAAAAACCCAATAAAAATAATTTAAAATTGTAACTAATAAATAGATTTTATCCTTATTAAGTTTTTTTGGAGGATCAATGGAATAGTTAATTGAGAAAGTTTCATCACATAAAGCAAAAATCATGAAAAATTTTTTAATTCCTTTTACATTTGAATACTTATTTAACATGGATATTCCATAAAAAATATGTCGAGAATTGATTAGTAGAGTTAAGAAGAAGACAAAAAGTGGATTAAATTTAGTTAATAAAAGATTAGCCACTAAAAATTCAATGGAGCCACCAAAAATACTTGCAGCCATTAAGGTTGGATATAAGAAATTGAATCCTTCTGAGTTCATATAAATTCCATATGTAATACCTAAGAATAAAAAGCCAGTCATAACTGGGATTGTTTTTTGAAATGCAAATTTGAATGTTTTATCAAACATAATAATCACCTCTAAATTTTGAATTATAATAAGCATAAAGTCGATAAGGAATACAATCAATGATAAAATTGTATTCAACACAATTATTTAGGAGGTTTTTATGGATTTAAAATTAACTAATCAATATCCCTTAACTTGGAAACCTAAAATAGATAATTTGAAAAAGCCACTTTATCAATCATTGGTAACAAAAATGGAAGCAGATATAGAAGAAGGATTATTACTACCCCATTCAAAATTGCCACCACAAAGAGAACTTGCATACTATTTAGATGTTAGTTTTTCAACTATTTCTAGGGCATATAAATTAAGCCAACAAAAAGGTTTAACTTATGGAACAATTGGAAAAGGAACTTATATTTCTTCAAATGTTAATCAAAAAAATGCTAATTCAAGAAATAAAAATGAAGAAATTGATGATTTAGGATTTGTTTCTTCATTTGAGGAAACAAATTCATTGTTAAAAAGCACAATTAAAGAAAGTATGAATCAAAATAAGATTGAAGAACTATTAAATTATGAGAGCCCAACAGGTCTTGATAAGCATAAAAAAATTGCGATTAAATATTTAAAAAGAATTGGGATGAATTGTAATTACGAAAATACAATTATTTCCTCTGGAGGATTAAATTCGATTGCTATTGCATTGATTGGTTTGTTTCATTATGAAGATAAAATTATTGTAGATAAATATACCTTTGTTAATTTTATTAATTTATCACAATCATTAGGAATTAAATTAATTCCAGTAGATAGTGATGAGCATGGAATAAAAAGTGAGAAGATTGAACAATTATGTCGGTTATATCAGATTAAAGGAATTTATTTAATGGCTAATTATAATAATCCAACAACTTTTTCGATGTCAAAAAATCGCAAATTAGAAATTGCTGATATTATTAAGAAAAATAATTTAATTTTAATTGAAGATGATTATGCTAATTTTGTTAATGTATTTTCTGATACAAAAAATACATATATTAGTTCACTTGTTCCAGAACAATCAATTTATATTTGTAGCATGTCAAAAACAATTGCTTCTGGATTAAGAGTTTCTTTCATGCGATTTGCTAAACAATTTAAGAATAAATTAGAAAATACGATGTTTAATACTAATGTTAAAACGTCATCATTGAATGTAGATATTGTAACCAGAGCATTAGAAAATGGAATTGCCAATAAAATTATGCTGCAAAAAATAAAAATGGCTAAAGCAGCTAATCAAATATTTGATTCAATTTTCAATTCAAAAGAAAAGATTACAGAAAAGCATTATTTTTTCCGGATAATTCCAGTTACAAATGAAGTTGATAAGAATGATATTGAACAACTATGCTTAAGCAATAATATTAGAGTATTTCATTCAGATAATTTTTTAGTTGGTGAGAAAAGTGATAATGATCAATCATTTCTAAGAATTTCACTTGCTTCATATTCAGATAATGTAAAATTAAGAGATGTATTACGTAAATTGCATGATTTATTGGGAAAAGAAAATTTATTAATCTAAATAATGTGAGGTGGTATTTTGAATCAAAATGAAATTATGAATGTTGCAGCTGATACTGGCTCATTAATGCTTTTAGGTGGAGCTGAATCATTTCGGATTGAAGAAACAGTAGAACATGTCGGAAAATCTTTAGGTTTAGAACTTTCATGTTATGTTACTTTAACGGCTGTTTTTGTTTCAGCGGATGATTTGCCATTAACTAAAGTGGTAAAACCTAAATTATCAGGATTCAATTTACAAACAGTTGATGAAGTTAATTCGATTTCACGTAAATTAGAAAGTAAAGAAATTACTCCAGAAGAATATAAAAAAGAAATAAATAATATTCATCATTACGTTAAAGATTATTCGAAATGGTCACAATATTTAGCCGCTGGATTAGTATCAATGGCTCCCGTGTTTATTAATCAAGTTAAAATGATTGATTATCCGATTATGGCTATTTTTGGGATTTTTGGATTTATGATTTATAAATTTATTTCTAAATATTCTGAAACTCCTTATGTTGCTGAATTTATGGGAGGATTATTGGTGGCTATCTTTTCAATTATTTTAAATCAATTTGAATTAGTTGATCATTATCAATTGATTATGGTAGGAGCATTAATGCCACTAGTTCCTGGGACTGCAATAACAACATCAATTAGGGAAATAGTATCTGGTCATATGCTTTCTGGAATTGTTCGTTCTTTAAATGCAATTATTTCATTGTCTTCAATTGCTGCTGGTGCAATTGTTGGATTAGAAATGATTGAACATCTATTTAATTAAAGGAGGTACATAATGCAAAGTCTATTATTGAGTACAATTTTAGCAATTATTTCAAGTGTTTCCTTTAGTATTATTGCTAACGTTCCTAAACGGGCATTAGTACCAGCAGGAATTACTGGAGCTCTTTCATGGATAGGATACTATCTTATAAATGTTAATTTTCATAGTATTATGATTCCTAATTTGATTGGTGGATTGATTGTTGGAATCGTTGGAATGTATTTTGCAAAAAAAATTAAAGTCCCAGTTATTATGATATATATTGGATCTTTAATTTCTTTAGTGCCTGGTGGAATGGCTTTTTCTTCATTAGTTAGAATTCATCAATCAGGATTGGTGACAACATTTGGTGGTTTATTTAATGCTTTGATTGTAGCTATTGGAATAACTGTTGGTTTGGGAATCTCGACCTTTATTAATAATTTAATAAAATTTAAATTTAGTAAAAATAAGCAGTCTAAGTAGCTATAAGGACTGCTTTTAAAATATAAAAATTGTTATATTTTTAACAATTAGATAAATTATTTATATTTAATCTGGTTCATATATCTTGATTTAATAAGGTAATGTATTACAATATAATTGTGAATAAAAACACAATCTTGATTTGCTAAATTAAATTTAGGAGGAAAAGTTATGAAAGCAGCAGTTGTAAGAGATAATTCAGATGGTTATGTAGATATTAAAGATGTAGAGTTGAGACCTTTAAAACATGGTGAAGCATTAGTAGATGTTGAATACTGTGGTTTATGTCATACTGATTTGCATGTTGCAGCAGGTGATTTTGGAAAAGTTCCAGGTCGTATTATTGGACATGAAGGTGTCGGAAGAGTATCTAAAATTGCTGATGGTGTTACCAATTTAAAAATTGGTGATCGAGTTTCAATTGCATGGTTCTACAAAGGCTGTGGACACTGTGAATACTGTATTAGTGGTAATGAAACACTATGTAGAAATGTTGAAAATTCAGGATTTACAGTTGATGGTGCAATGGCAGAACAAGTAATTGTTGATGCTGATTATGCGGTTAAAGTTCCAGAAGGATTAGATCCAGTTGAAGCAACTTCATTAACTTGTGCTGGTGTAACTTCTTATAAAGCATTAAAGATTGGTGATACTAAACCAGGTCAATGGACTGAAGTTGTAGGTGCCGGTGGACTGGGGAATCTTGCCGTTCAATTAGCACATAATGTATTTGGTTCACACGTTGTAGCAGTTGATGGGAATGAAGATAAATTAAATGCCGCAAAAGAAAATGGTGCAGAATTATTAATTAATCGTCATGATGATGATGTTGATAAACAAATCCAAGAAAAAGTTGGCGGAGTTCATAGTTCAATTGTTACAGCTGTTAATAAAGATGCTTTTTCAACTGCTGTCAATGCATTGAGGCCTGATGGTACGCTTGTAGCTGTTGCTCTTCCTCAAGGTAATATGGAACTTAATATTGCTAAAACAGTTTTAGATGGAATTAAAGTTGCAGGATCACTTGTTGGAACTAGACAAGATTTAGCAGAGACTTTCCAATTTGGTGCAGAAGGTAAAATTAAGCCAATTGTTAAAACATGTAAGTTAGATGAAATTAACGATGTAATTGATTTAATGAAGCAAAATAAGATTGTTGGTCGTGTAGTTGTCGATTTTACTAAATAAATAAAAAGAACGTAATTTTATAAAATTACGTTCTTTTTATTTATTTAGGTTGTACTTAAAAATTAAGAATAAGTACTTTTATACAATAAGTTATGGAGGTATTGTATATGTTATTTTATTATTTTTGGTTTCAACAACTAAATTAATTATATCACAATATCTATTGAATTAATAATAAAATTTATGCTTATTTTTTTATGTTTATTTATATTAATTATTATATTGTGATTATTAAAATTAACTTTAATCAATCAAATATTTTAACAAAATATCATGTTGGTGATATTATAAAGATGTAAAAAGATGGAACGCAGAGGTTGAGTCTTCGGTTCCTAATCATTAATGATTACCTTTTAACCAACAAATTTTTGTTTGAAAGGAAGTTTTTGATTATGTCTAATGAATTACAAAGTCGTCGCAATTATGGTTTGGGTTTTGATCCATTCTTTGGTACTCTACAAGATAATTTCTTTGATTCATTTTTGTCAAAGGAATCAAGTCAAAGTTTGAAAACTGATATCCAAGAAAATGATCAAAATTATGAAGTTCAAGTTGAATTGTCTGGTGTTAAAAAAGATGATATCAATATGAACTACAGTAATGGTGTTTTAAATATTGATGCTAAGAAAGATTCTTTTACTGATCATAGTGATAAAGATGGAAACATGATGCTTTCAGAACGTAATTATGGATCATTAAGTAGAAGCTATCGTTTACCTAATGTTAATTCTGATGAAATTAATGCAAAATTTGAAAATGGTGTTTTGAAAGTTACATTGCCAAAGTTGACCAAATCACAAAATACAAATAATATTGAAATAAATTAGTTTAATTGTTTATTTAAAGAGAGTTATTACAAGTATGTTTTTTGTAATAACCCTCTTTTTTTACTGAATATTGTTTAAGTATTACATATTTACAAAAAGCTATTTTTATTTAAAGTTACTGTTATTCTTTTGTAATTTTCTGTATGGCATAATATGAAACAACGAATGAAAGACATCTAAATTTTACGGAAATAACTAGGAGGAATTTATTATTTTAAAATCAAAAAGTATTAAATCAGTAATTACATTAGGAACAGCTGCATTAGGATTATTCTTAGTAAGTGCAAATGCAGAAGCATCAACAAACCAAGTAACAGTTAAATCAGGAGATACAGTTGCAAAGATTGCTAATGCAAACAATGTTTCAATTGATTCAATTAAAAATGCCAATAATTTAAAAGATATCAACGTAATTTATGTGGGAGAACAATTAAACTTAACTAGTGAAGCTAGTCAAGCACAACCAAGTCAAAATATTCAATCACAAAATACGCAACAAACTAACCAAGTTCAATCAAATTAAACACAAACAAAGTATTCATCAAATGTATCTGGATCAGATAGTTCAGCTAAAGCATGGATTGCAAACCGTGAATCAGGTGGATCATATTCAGCCAGAAATGGACAATATGCAGGTAAGTATCAATTATCATCATCATACTTAAATGGTGACTATTCAGCAGCTAACCAAGAAAAAGTTGCAGATAATTATGTAAATAGTCGTTATGGGTCATGGAGTGCAGCTAAGTCATTTTGGCAAGCTAATGGTTGGTATTAATAAATTAAATAAAAAGATTCATTCTTATTGATTATAGGAATGAATCTTTTTTTGATGTTAAAATAATCTTATAGTTGAAATGTTCATAGAATATTTATTATTACTTTCTTCGATAATTCTAACACCACCATATATAAAACTAGATTCTCTTAAATCGTTTAAAGCGAAGTTGATATCATGTTCAGAATAAACATCTCTGAAGTAAGAAACTACATCTGCCACTTCAATAGATGAATGAGGACAATTATCTATGTATTTTATGCAGGATTCTAGACATTTTTCGTTGATTTTAAACATTTTAGGTTCTCCTATTTTTATATTTAGAGAGTTTTATGTTGAAAATTTATTTTTTAAAATAAAATTAGGATTTTGAACCATTATGGCGTTTTTAATTTTAGATATAAAAAATAGTTTTATATAACTAAAATTAAGTATAACAAATATTATAATAAATTATTATTATTTGAATTATATTTTTTATTTAATTTTAGTTATGCATGTTATTATTACAATAAAGGAGCGTTGCTATATGAATGATACTTTGAGGATAATTGGAGTTATTATTATAACTATCGGTCTTTGTGTATTCTTTTTAGGAAAACAATTTATTTTAATTAGATTGTTTTTTAAAGATCGAAGTATGTTTTCTCAATTATTTTGGGGAGCAATAATTTCTGCAATTGGATTATTTGTTTTATATTGTAGTGGAATATTCAACCAATAAAAAAGAGTCATCATGGGTTAGATAATTGAATCTAACTCATGATGACTTTTTTAATATTTCCATTTTTTATTAACATGATAATTTTTCTTTGTATAATTTATTTCTGGGTATGGAATCTGCATATTTTGATTAATTTTGCTTCTTCCAGTTGCATAATCAAAATCTAAATCAGGTTGAACGTTATATAAGAAACGATTGAAGTGTAACTTTTTATTTGTTGACTCAGCTTGTACTAAGACTCCACGAGCCATTAATTCATTACCACGATAAATAGGGGTTGCTCGATAAACTACTTTATAATTATTTTTTAATGCATTTCGAACTTTATTTTCTGTAATTTGCATTACTCTTTGATTAGAAAATGCAGTCTGTGTAAATAAGTTTTTGGGATTATCAATTGATCCGGTTAATCCGCGATGATAATTTCCATTGTTATCAAGATTGAAACTAAAAGTATAAGCAATTAAATGGCCACGATTGACAGGGAAGACACGAGTTCTATTTATTTTTTTAGGTTGATTAAACCAACCAGTTGGTTTAAAAGTTTGGGATTCTCGCCCTTTGGATTTACCTAAATTTTGTTTAGTTAGGTATGCAGTAGCACCTTTTGCTCGATTTAAATAATCTAATTTTTGATAATTTATATGTGGAACTTTATATTTGAATTCAGGTAATTTGGCATAATCATTATCAATAATTTTATAAGCTTGAGTTTTAGGTCGATATTCTAAATCTGCTAATTTTTTGGTGTTATTATTTTTATTTTGTTCAGTATTTTGAGGTAATAAATCATTGATCCAGACTTTGATATCGTCAAAATTATAGATAACAAAGAAAAGAATAATTATGATAATTGAAATAAATGATTTTCCTTTTGATTTCATGAATGAGAAGTCCTTTCGGGAATATTTTGCAAATACTTATTATAAGGGAATTATTTATTATTTTAAATAAAAAGAATTGACTTAGAGTTAACTTTAAGTTGTAAATTAAAAATAATCAATTGGAAGGGAGGCTTTTTGATGGATGAAAAACATTATTCAATTGGTGAATTTGCAAATATGACAGGATTATCAACGTATACACTTCGATATTATGAGCAAGAAGATTTGATTGTACCACAAAGAGATGAAAACAACCGAAGATATTATACAGTGCTCGATTTGAAATGGATTGGTTTTTTACTTCATCTTAAAGGGACCGGAATGACGATGGAACAAATTGAAGATTATGTTTCTTTAAGAAAACAAGGAGATCAAACAATTGATGAAAGAATTGATCTATTAAAGAATGTTCAAAAAGATAGTTTGGCAAAAATTGAAGAAATGCAGAAAAATTTAAAAGTATTAAGTGACAAAATTAATTGGTATGAAGGTAAAAAAAATAACACGATTAATGATGATTTTGAAACATACCAAAATAGAATTAATCAAGGAGATCAAAAAGATGAATGAAGAATTAAAACAAGGAAATATTTTTGGATTTGGAGCACCAAATGAAGCTTATGCCAAGTTTTTTATAGGAAATAGTTTTTTAAAGACCTTAGTTGCAGATGATGATATTGATGTTTCAGTGGGTAATGTTACTTTTGAACCTGGATGTCGAAATAATTGGCATGTTCATTTTGATTATCAAATTTTACTTGTTACTGGTGGAGAAGGATGGTATCAAGAAGCTGGTAAAGAAGCACGTAAATTAGTTCCAGGAGATGTAGTCGTTACAAAAAGTAATGTAAAACATTGGCATGGTGCTACTAAAAATAGTTGGTTTGAACATATTGCAATTACAAAAGGGAAATCAGAATTTTTAGAACCAGTTAGTGATGATGAATATAATCAATTGGAGGGATAAATATGAAAAAACAAACTGCAGGTTATGATAATTTTAGCGACGTTGCACCTAAATTTGCAGAATTGAATGACGATGTTTTATTTGGAGAAGTTTGGTCCAGAGAAGAACAATTATCATCTAAAGAAAGAAGTCTAATTACTTGTTCAAGTTTATTAACTCAAGGAATGTTACCTCAATTAAAAGCTCATTTTCAGATTGCAAAAGATAATGGGGTTACAAAAGAAGAAATGGTAGAAGTTGTTACACAATTAGCTTTTTATGCAGGTTGGCCTAAAGCATGGGCGGCGATGAATTTAATTAAAGAAATTTATTAATAAAAAGATTATTTCGTTTTCGAAATAATCTTTTTTATATTCTAAAAGTGTTAATAATATCACAAATAAGTACTTGTATATTTAAAATATAATAAAAGAAAGCCTATTTAATGCTTGATTTATTTTATAAATGCGATATGATTAATGTGAAATGTTGAACAATGTTTCGCAGGGCATCTAAAATAATAGGAGGCTTTTATTATGGCAAATGAAGAAAAAGTTTCAAATAATGTAAATCAAAATATTGATGAAATGGTAGATAAAGCAAAAGAAGCTTTAGAAGTTATGAGTCATTTTGATCAAGAAAAAGTAGATCATATCACTCATGCAATGGTAATGGCTGGAGTTAATTACCATCAAGAATTAGCAGAAATGGCCTTTGAAGAAACTGGTCGTGGTGTTGCTGAAGATAAAGCGGTTAAAAATTTGTTTGCAACTGAAGAAATTTGGCATTACATCAGAAAAGATAAAACAGTTGGAATCATTGATGAAGATTCAGAACATGATTTAATTAAAGTAGCTGAGCCACTTGGTGTGATTGCGGGAATTACACCTGTTACTAATCCAACTTCAACAACTTTATTTAAATCAATTATTTCAATGAAGACTAGAAATGCAATTATTTTTTCACTTCATCCACAAGCAATTAAGTCATCAATAAAAGCTGCTCAAGTTATGCAAGATGCCGCTGTGAAAGCTGGAGCACCAAGAGCAGCAATTCAATGGATTACAACTCCAAGTCGTGAAGCAACCAGTTATTTAATTAATAATCCCGGTGTTGATATTACTTTAGCAACTGGAGGTCCTGGATTAGTTAAAGCAGCATATTCTGCTGGTAAACCAGCATTAGGAGTTGGTCCAGGTAATGGTCCGGTCTATATTGAAAAATCAGCTAATATCTCACGTGCTGTAAATGATTTAGTTTTATCAAAAACATTTGATCATGGAATGATTTGTTCAACTGAAAATAGTGCGGTTATTGATAAAGAAATTTATGATGATGTTAAACAAGAATTAATTAAGAATAAAGTATATTTTGTGCCAGAAAATGAAAAACAAAAACTTACAGAAGCAATGTTTGACAGTACTAGATTAAGTGTTAAAGGACCTGTAGCTGGTGCATCAGCACAACAAATTGCAGATATGGCTAAAATTGATATTCCAGAAGATACTCAAGTATTAGCTGTAGAAATGACAGGAATTGGTCCTAAATATCCAATGTCTGGTGAAAAATTATCACCTGTAGTTTCAGTTTACAAAGCACAAAGTAGAGAAAATGCTTTAGAAATTGTTGAAAAATTATTGAACTATGGTGGTCTTGGACATAGTGCTGGAATTCAAACAACTGATGATGATTTAGCAGTTGAATTTGGTAAAGAAGTTAAGGCTTCTCGAGTAATTGTAAATTCACCTTCTGGATTAGGTGGAATTGGAAATCTATATAATAATATGACTCCATCACTAACTCTTGGTACTGGATCATGGGGACAAAATTCAATTTCGCATAATGTAACTGACTATGACCTATTAAATATTAAAACAATTGCTAAAAGAAGGAATAATATGCAGTGGATTAAGCTACCAAAAATATACTTTGAAAAGAATTCAATTAGATATTTAACCGATATGCCAGATGTAACCAAAGCATTTATCGTAACAAGTCCATCAATGGTAACTAATCATTATGTTGATAAAGTTTTAGAAGCTTTAAATCGTAGAGATAATAAAGTTGAATATTATATCTTCGATGATGTTCATGGCGAACCAACAATTGATACAGTAAATGCTGGTGTTTCTGAAATGAATACATTTAAACCTGATACGATTATTGCTTTAGGTGGTGGATCACCATTAGATGCCGCTAAAATGATGTGGTTAATGTATGAAAATCCAGAAATTGATTTCTTTGATGCAAAACAAAAATTCTTGGATATTAGAAAAAGAGCTTATCGTTTTGAAAAAACAAATAAATCACAAATGGTTGCTATTCCAAGTACATCAGGTACTGGTTCAGAAGTTACACCATTCTCAGTTATTAAAGATGATAAGTTAAATATTAAATATCCACTAGCAGATTATTCACTTACACCAGATGTTGCAATTATTGATCCTCAATTTGTAATGAGTGTCCTTAAAGGAACAATTGCTGCTTCAGGATTGGATGCATTGAGCCATGCAATTGAATCATATGTTTCAGTAATGGCAACTGACTATACACGCCCATTATCATTACAAGCGATTAAGATGATTTTTGAAAATTTAACTGCTTCTTATAATGGTGATAAAGTTGCAAAAGAAAAAATGCATACTGCTTCAACAATTGCTGGAATGGCTTTTGCAAATGCATTTTTAGGAATTACTCATTCAATTGCTCATAAGATTGGTGGAGAATTTGATATTACCCATGGAATTGCAATTGCAATTACCTTGCCACATGTTATTAGATATAACTTTGAAAGACCTACAAAGATTGCAACTTGGCCAAAATATGAATCATTTAGAGCTGATAAAGATTATGCAGAAATTGCGCGTTATTTAGGATTGAAAGGCGATACCGATGATGAACTTAAAGAAAGTTTAGTTAAGAAATTCATTGATTTATCTCATTCCGTAGATGTTAAATTAAGCCTTAAAGATCAAGGAGTTAAAAAAGAAGATTTACTTGCAAAAGTTGATCAATTAGGTAAACTTGCTTACTCTGACCAATGTACTGTTGCTAATCCAAAAGAACCACTAATTAATGATTTGAAACAAATGATTTTAGATGAGTATGAAGGAACTGAGTCAAAATAAAGTGAAAAAGCAGTCAGATATTTCTGGCTGTTTTTTTATTGAAAATAAAGTGATGAGTGTTATTATAAAACGTGTGAAATATTTAACAATTGTAATATTCTTGGAAGGGGTTTTACTATGAATAATATTAATGAAATGGTTAAAAATGCTAAAGAAGCATTGAAAGTAATGCATGATTTTACTCAAGAAAAAGTTGATAAAATTACTAAAGCAATGGTAGATGCTGGATATAATAATAGTGAACTCTTAGCAAAAGAAGCTTTTGAAGAAACTGGTCGTGGAGTAGAAACTGATAAAGCAACTAAAAATAAATTTGCAACTGAAAATGTTTGGAATTCAATTAAAAATAATAAAACGGTTGGAATTATTAATGATGATAAAGAGCAAGGCTTAACTGAAATTGCTGAACCTATGGGTGTAATTGCTGGAATCGTACCAGTAACTAATCCAACTTCAACAACAATGTTTAAAGCTATTTTGGCAATGAAGACCAGAAATTCAATTATTTTTTCTTTTCATCCACAAGCTAATCAATCATCAATTAAAGCAGCTCAAATTATGCAAGATGCTGCAGTGAAAGCTGGTGCACCAAAAGATAGTATTCAATGGATTGAGAAACCAAGTATTGATGCTACTAATGATTTAATTAATAATGATGGAGTAGATATTACACTTGCAACTGGGGGTCCTGGCTTAGTTTCATCTGCGTACTCTTCTGGAAAACCTGCCCTAGGTGTTGGTCCAGGTAATGGTCCTGTATATATCGAAAAAACTGCTGATCTTGATCAAGCGGTTAAGGATTTAGTATTTTCTAAAACATTTGATAATGGGATGATTTGTTCAACTGAAAATAGTGCAGTTATTGATGATTCAATTTATCAAGAAATAGTCGAAAAATTGAAAAATAATCATGTCTATTTTGTCCCAGAAGATGAAAAAGAAAAAGTAACTAAAGCAATGTTTGATGATCAAAGATTAAGTGTTAAAGGACCAATTGCAGGAGCAAGTGCTCAAAAGATTGCTGATTTAGCTGAAATTGAAATTCCAACTGGAACAAAAGTTTTGGCAATAGAGATGAATGGAATTGGAGCAAAATATCCAATGTCTGGTGAAAAATTATGTCCGGTTATTTCTGTTTATCGAGCAAGTTCAAAAGAGGATGCATTTGATAAAGTTAATCAATTATTGAACTATGGTGGATTAGGTCATACTGCAGCAATTCAAACTAAAGATGATGACGTAGTTACTGAATATGGGATGAAAGAACCTGCTACAAGAATTATTGTTAATGCACCTTCTGGTCTTGGTGGTGTTGGTGATTTGTATAATAATTTAAAACCATCATTAACCCTCGGAACTGGAACTTGGGGGAAAAATTCATTTTCTCATAATTTAAGTGATTCTGATTTATTAAATATTAAAATAATTGCTAGAAGAAAATAATCTTTTTTATAATCGAATAAATGGTAGAATAAAGTTAATCTAAGAAAGAGGGTTAACATAATGTTACTCGATGTAAAATTAATAAATGGTGATTTTCAGGCAATTGATGTTCGTGACTACGATATGGTTAGACATGTAGTTGATGAAGAAAATGGTAATTATTATATAATTGTTAATCCTAAAACAGATGAATTGTTAGAAATTGTTGAGCAATCTGGAAATGCGTTCAATGAATTAAAAGATGAAGTTGATGGATAATAAAAAAGTTGAAGAATTATTCTTCAACTTTTTTATTTTATTGATTATAAATAACTGCTGATTCAAAGAATTTCTTTTTAGCAAGTGAAATGTTACCAGTAATTGATAAATCATCTCCGGATTTTTCTTCTAATTGAATATAATCATCAATATTTCCAACATTTAGATAATTATTAAAGGTTGATTTAAATTGTTCTTTGATTTTATCTAATTCAATTTGATTAATCATTGAACTGTTGATAACAATTTTATCAGGTCTAATGAAAAGAGTTGATTGAATAATTGATTGAGCTAAATAATTAGCAATAGCTTTCCAAACTGGGTTTAGCATTGAAATTTCGGTTGATGGTTTATCAAATCTAGCTTTAAATGATGGATCTGCAACCAAACCTTCTAAACAATCTCCCTGATATAAACAAGTTCCAGAAAAATCTTGATCATATGAATCTTTTTTTGGATAAATATGGCCAATTTCAGAACTTCCGTTGTATCCAACAAACTTACCATTATTAATGATACCTGCACCAATCCCATTTCCAATTGAGTAATAAACAAGTGAATAAATGGGCTTGTTTGAAAAAACAGATTCAATATATTTTCCGTAAGCTTCACTATTAACATCAGTGGTAAAAGTCATTGGTACATTTAAATAGTAACTTAGGGTACCAAGTAAATTAATATTTGACCATCCTTCTCTAGTTGTATCAAGTAAATAACCATATTTTGGAGAAGCAGTTCTTAGTTCAATTGGACCAAATGAAGAAAATCCAACGGCTTTTAAGTCATCGAATTGATTAAAATACTTAATTATTTCATTAAAAGTTTGTGATGGACTTGTTAATGGAATTTGAAATTTATCTTTTAAATTCATTTTAAAGTCACTAATTGCACAAATAACATTATCATTTTTGAACTCGATACTACCTAATAACATGACGACAACCACCCTTCTTTTATTAAAGAAAGCATAGCACTTTGTGGTAGCGCTTACAAGAAAAATGACATTTTATTTCTTTTTACTTGAAAGCGTTATCATAAAAGCCTATACTAACTTCAAAGTTAAATTAAATTAGCTTTAGGGAGGAATTGACTATGTTATTAGGTAGTATTGAAGCAGGTGGAACAAAATTTGTTTGTGCGGTTGGAGATGAAAATTATAATATTAAAGATATTATAAAAATTCCAACAACTACACCAGCAGAAACTTTAAAAAAATGTGTTGATTATTTTAAGCAGTTTCCAGAAATGGCAGCTCTCTCAATTTCATCTTTTGGACCAATTGAAATTAGAAAAGATGCTGATAAATATGGTTATATTGCCGATACTCCTAAAAAGAATTGGAGCAATACTAACTTTTTAGGTGTTATGAAAGATAACTTTGATATTCCTATGTATTGGACATCTGACGTAAATGGATCGGCTTATGGAGAATATATGAATTCAATTGCTAATCATAATCCAACTAGATCTCTAGTTTACTTTACTTTTGGAACTGGAGTCGGAGCCGGTATTGTAAATAATGGAGAATTTATTGGTTATGAAGGGCACCCTGAAGTAGGACATGTTAAATTAAAGAGAGCTAAAAATGATGAATATTTTGAAGGGATTTGTCCTTATCACAAAGATTGTCTAGAAGGATTAGCTTCTGGTCCAACTTTTGAAAAGCGAGTTGGTAAAAATGGAAAAGATGTTCCAATAACTGATCCAGTTTGGGATATTATGGCTTATTATATTGCTCAAGCAGTTATTCAGGCCACTTTATTTATTAGACCAGAAAAGGTAGTCTTGGGTGGTGGAGTTATTTCAGAACCATTCTTAGATAAGATAAGAGAGCAGTTTGATAAATTGTTTAATCATTATCTTGAAGTTGATGATTTAAAACATTACATTGTAATGCCAACAGTTGAAGATAATGGTTCAGCAACCCTTGGTAACTTTGCTTTAGCAATTAAACAATATTACAAAGAAAATATTGTAAAACTATAAAATGAGGTAATAAAATGACTAACTTAAATTTCAATACATCAGCACTAGATGGATTTGTAAAAGAAAATGAAATAAATGAAATTAAACCATTTGTAGAAACTGCTAATGATTTATTGATAAATGGAACTGGAGTCAGCAGTGAAATGCGTCAATGGGTCGACCTTCCTCAAGATTATGATAAAAAAGAATTTGCTGATATTAAAGATGCAGCTCAAAAAATTCGTAAAGATTCTGATGTTTTAGTGGTCATTGGAATTGGTGGATCATATTTGGGTGCTAAGATGGCAATTGATTTTCTTAAAGGTAGTTATTTCAATAATTTATCTAAAGACAAAAGAAATGCACCACAGATCTTCTTTACTGGAAATTCAATCAGTGGTTCAGATATGTCTGAGTTAATTGAAATGCTTGATGGACAAGACTTTTCGATTAATGTTATTTCAAAATCAGGAACTACAACTGAACCATCAATTGCATTCCGTATTTTTAGAGAATTATTAGTTAAAAAATATGGTGAAAATGAAGCAAACCAAAGAACTTATGTAACAACTGATGCTAATAAAGGATCATTAAGAAAAGAAGTTAAGGAAAATAATTTCCAATCATTTGTAATTCCTGATGGAGTAGGTGGAAGATACTCTGTATTAACACCGGTTGGATTGCTACCAATTGCAGTAGCTGGAGTAAATATTGATGAATTAATGGATGGAGCAAATCAAGCTCGAATTAATTATCAAAAAGCTAGTTTTGAAGATAACGAAGCACTTCAATACGCAGCTTATCGTAATGTTTTATATCGTAAGGGATATACTAATGAAATTTTTGAAAACTATGAACCTTCATTAAGATTCTTGTCAGAATGGTTAAAACAATTGACTGGTGAAACCGAAGGAAAAGATAACAAGGGGATTTATACAAGTTCAGCTAATTTCTCGACTGATTTACATTCATTAGGTCAATACATTCAACAAGGGATGAGAAACTTAATGGAAACAGTGGTTAATATTCAAAAACCAGAAGCTGATCAAGTTGTTCCAAATAAAGATAATAATGATGATGGAATTCAATATTTAGAAGGAAGAAATTTAAATTATATTAATGAAAAAGCACGTGAAAGTGTTGTGTTGGCTCATAAAGAAGGTGGAGTTCCTAACATGTTAATTAATGTGGAAGACCAAACTCCATCAAGTCTTGGATATTTAATTTACTTCTTTGAATATGCAATTGCAGTTTCTGGATATTTAAATGGAATTAATCCATTTAATCAACCAGGAGTAGAAGATTATAAGAGTAATATGTTTGCTTTACTTGGGAAACCAGGTTATGAAGATTTAAAGAAAAAATTAGAAAATAAAAATAATTAGAGCAAGATACTTGTAATTATATTTTATGGATATATACTCTAGTCGTATAAAATATTAATATGTATTTTATACAAAAGGGGGAGTTTTATATGAAGAGTTTAAATATGAATCGTTTTATGGTTATGGGTTTAAGTACAGCCTTATTTGTAGGAGGATTGGGAGCTGTTAATAATAATGTACATGCTAAGACAGCTAGCTCAACTACTACTAGTACAAAAGCGGTGAAAACTTCACTACCTAGTGCATCTGCTAAATATTGGAATAAGTATCGTAAGGTACAAGTAACAAAAAATACTCCTGTTTTTAAGTATACACAAGCAGATCCAGCTTATAAGTCCGGTACAGTAAAATCTGGAACAATTAAGAAGGGAACCAAAGTATATATTTCAAATAAAATGAGAAAGAATGCTGATACATCATTCCCATGGGTTTTAAAAGGTGGTAAATATAAAACTACCAGTAAAGTTGTTTACAATGTAAATAATACTAAAAATAATTGGTTTAAATTAGCTAAGTAAAATTAAAACGGAAACTTTTATTTAGTTTCCGTTTTTTATTTAAAGCAAATAACTGGATATTTAAAAAAATAGCGTTATTATGAAGATATAAAAATTTATTAGGAGGTTTTATTATGAGTGAAGATAAAAAAGATTTCTTAAATAAAGCAAAAGGTGCTGTAAATGATGTTGCAGATAAGGCCAAAGATGCAACTGAAAAAGCAAAAGATAGTATTAAAGATACAGCAGACAAAGCAAAAGATAAATTAAATAAAGATTAGTGAAAAAGCAATCGGTGGATTGCTTTTTTTATTTGATAAAAAATCTTAATCTCTATTATTAAATATCTTTGATATAATCTACTTGATAAATTTATTTAAGATAAACAATAAGGAGTATTAATGAAACTACAATTTTTTATTCAATTTGTTATAACGATGGCAATTGTTTACGCAATCATGTATTTTAGTCCATTTTCATTCTGGTCAAATGTTATTTTAGCAGGTCTTCTAGGAGCCTTGTCTAGTCGAGTAACTAATTTAATTATGATAATGATAAATAAGCATAAAAAATAAAAACTTACTGATTAGGTTCAGTAAGTTTTTTTGATAGCTTTAGTTCTCATAACCATTTGAATGTTGTTGTTTCCAGTTCCAAGCAGTTTTAATGATTTCTTCAATATCGTCATATTGAGGATTCCATCCAAGAACGTTTCTAGCTTTATCACTAGAAGCAATTAAGGTGCTTGGATCACCAGCACGTCGTGGAGCCATTACAGCTGGAATTTCTTTACCAGTAACTTTTCTAGCAGCATCTAACATTTCTTTGTTAGAGAATCCATTTGATGAGCCAAGATTAAATGCATCACTATCATTACCTTTAGAAAGATATTTAAGAGCTAAAATATGGGCATCAACTAAATCGATAACGTGGACATAGTCACGAATATTAGTACCATCTTTAGTTGGATAATCATCACCAAAGATTGAAAGTTGATCACGTTCACCAGCAGCAACTTGTAAAATAATTGGAATTAAGTGAGTTTCTGGATTGTGATCTTCACCAATTGATCCATTATCTTTAGCACCAGCTACATTAAAGTAACGTAATGAAACAAATTTGATTCCATAGGCTAAATCAGCCCAATGCATAATTTTTTCCATTGCTAATTTGCTTTCGCCATAAGGGTTGGTTGGAACTTGTGGATCAGTTTCTTTAATTGGAATTTGTTTAGGTTCACCATAAGTTGCAGCAGTAGATGAAAATACAATCTTTTTAACGTTATGATCATTCATTATTTCAAGTAATTTAATCATTCCACCAGTATTATTATCAAAATACTTTAAAGGATCCTTCATAGATTCAGGTACTACAGAAAATGCAGCAAAATGAATTACTCCTTCGATATCTTCTTTATCAAAAACTGAATTCATAAACTTTTCATCGCGAATATCACCTTCGTAAAAGTGTGCCTTTTTATTAATTGAAGCACGATGACCAGTTATCAAATTATCAATTACTGTTACATCATAGCCATTTTCGATTAAACGATCTACTGCATGTGAGCCGATGTAACCAGCTCCACCTAATACTAAAACTGTCATTAAAAGTCCTCCGATAAGTTTTACTTTTGTTAATTAAATATATGTAAATTTTTGAATCATACTTATTAATACTATCATATTTAATGTTTTTTTATATAATATTTAATATTTTTTATAGTAAATATTATATTAAATTTATATTTATTTAACAAAGATAATTGACATTGCTAGTTTAAACAATTAAATTTAGTGATGGAAAGTATTATTTTTATAAAACTGTTGAAATTTTTGAATTTGGAGATGATCTCTTTGAACTGGCAAAATAACTATCAAATGTGGAAGAAACAAGATAATTTAGAATTAACACTACAAAAAGAATTAGATAATATGACTAATGATAAAGAAGCATTAGAAGATGCCTTTTATCAACCAATGAATTTTGGAACTGCTGGAATGCGTGGTCTTTTAGGACCTGGTATTAATCGAATTAATATTTATACAGTTCGTCAAGCAACTGAGGGACTAGCTAATTTAATGGAAACTATTTCTGATGAAGATAAAAGTCGCGGGGTGGCAATTAGTTTTGATTCTAGACATCGTTCAAAAGAATTAGCTCATGAAGCAGCTCGAGTTTTAGGAGCACATAATATTAAATCATATGTATTTGAAAGTCTAAGACCAACTCCTGAACTTTCTTTTGCAGTGAGACATTTACATACTTATGCAGGAATTATGATTACAGCAAGTCATAATCCTAAGCAATATAATGGATATAAGATTTATGGTGAAGATGGTGGACAAATGCCACCTAAAGAATCTGATATTATTACTTCTTATATCCGTAAGACAACTGACTTATTTTCCATTAAAGTAGCAGATGAAAAGCAATTGTTAAATGATAAAGTAGAAACAATTATTGGAGATGATGTTGATCAAGCTTATTTAGCAAAAGTTAAGGAAGTTACCATTAATCGCGATTTAGTAAATGAAGCTGGAAAAAATATGAAATTAGTTTTCACTCCATTACATGGTACTGGTAAGATGTTAGGTGAAAAAGCTTTAACTAATGCTGGCTTTAAAAACTTTAGCTTAGTTAAAGAACAAGCTGAACCAGATCCAGAATTTTCAACAGTTAAATTTCCTAATCCAGAATCTCCTGAAGCATTTAAAATGGCAATTGATTTGGGTAAAAAAGAAAATGCAGATGTTTTAATTGCAGTTGATCCAGATGCTGACCGTTTAGGAACCGCAGTGCGCCAACCAAATGGTGAATATATATTATTAACTGGAAATCAAATTGCAGCAGTTTTACTTCACTATATTTTGCAAGCTAACCAAGATGCTGGAACACTTCCTAAAAATGCTGCAGTTGTAAAATCAATTGTATCCAGTGATTTTGCTACAGAAGTTGCTAAATCATATGGTGTAGAAATGATTAATGTATTAACCGGATTTAAATACATTGCTGAACAAATTGAACATTTTGAATCAACTGGTGAACATACTTATATGTTTGGATTTGAAGAAAGTTATGGTTACTTAATTAAACCATTTGTTCATGATAAAGATGCTATTCAAACAACTGTTTTATTAGCAGAAGTAGCTGCTTATTATAAACAACAAGGTAAAAATCTTTATGATGGACTTCAAGAACTATTTGCTAAATATGGTTACTTTAGCGAAAATACAACTTCTGAAGAATTTGATGGAGTTGGTGGAAATGAAAAGATAGCTGCTTTAATGAATAAATTTAGAAATGAAAAGCCAACTGATTTTGCTGGATACTCAGTTAAGTCAACTGAAGATTTTGAAAGTCAAATTGAAACATTTTCTGATGGTAGTACAAAAGAAATCTCATTACCAAAAGCTAATGTATTAAAATATCATTTATCTGATGGAAGTTGGATTGCAGTTAGACCTTCAGGAACTGAACCTAAAATTAAATTTTATATTGCAACTAGAGGTAAAAGTTCTGATGAATCAAATGAAAAATTAATAAAATTTGATAAAGCAATGAAAGATTTTATTAAATAATTTTATAAAAAGTGTGCGATATAGAAATATATCGTGCGCTTTTTATTTGCTCTTTTATTTTTCAACTAATACGATTGAGTTAGAAATATTTAACGTTGAGGAGTTTATAATGAGCAAAAAAGATTCGTTAGCTTTCTATTTTTTCGGACATAAAGTAAAGATATATGCATTTTATAATATTGTATCTAATGTTAATGATATTATTTTAGCGCTATTTTTTATTATTGGCAGTGTTTATTTTTTTAATGATAAAACCATTTTCAATGGAACAATTTGTTTTTTGTTAGGTAGTATTCAACTTCTAATAAAGCCATTAATTTCAATAACGAAAGATATTCATATTAATTTTTTAATTAGAAAAGATAAAAGAAAAGGGTAATGTGTAATTACTTGCTTATTTATTTTATGGTGCTACAACATAAGTAACAACTAGTTATTAGCTATTTAATAAAAAAGGAAGTCTTAAAATGGTTTTAAATACTAGAAAAATTTTATTAATTATAAGTTCTTTATTATCCACATTATTGGTTGGATTAAATATTATATATGCTAATGTGAAAAATGATGAATCAGTTTCTAAACAAGAAACGACATTAGATCATACATTAAAAAGTAGTGGCTATGATTTTTATTTATCAGATAGCAAAGATGACTATCCTTATACATTAGCTAAAAATATGCCTGATGGAAATAAATTAAAATTTTATAACTCAAAAATTGTTAATAAAGCAATTAATAATAAAACTAAATTTGAAGTTATGAAAATTGATGATTATAAAAATGGAATATCTTACGAAGTTAGAGATCATGCCGGAAATATTCAAGGATGGACTAATTTTAATTCAATTAGGGATGAAAATATTAATAAAAAACAATTAAAAAATTTTATTAATGCAGAGATTAAATTTGTTGATGGAAATAAGAATATAAAAGTTTCTTATTTATATAAATTAGCTAATCAACTAAAGGGCAATAATAAGCAACTAGCACTTGAATCAATTAAAGAAGCAATTCCTTATAAACAAAGCCATTCATTACTAGAAATACCAACTTTGTTGCAAGGATTAGTTTAAAATTATTATTATAAATTTTTCGCTTAATGATATAGTAAATATAAATACTATTTCTGTAGGAGAAAAATATGACTCACAAAGTTAAATTAAATCTTTCCATCATTTTCACATTATGTTTTCTTACATTCATTCCTAGTACAGTTAATGCTAAAACTTTTAATCAAAATATGATTAAAAGTACAATAAAAAAAGATATGAAGAATGTTGGTGGTAGTTGGGCTGTTCAAGTTAATAATGTAGAAACTCCAATGCAAAATGTTTCAGTTCAAAATACTAAAATTAAAAGATATCGATCTGCCAGTACGATTAAGGTTTATATTATGTTAGCAACTTATTATCAGGTACAAAATAAAACAATCAAGTTAACTCCAGTTATTAAGCAAAATTTAGCGCGTATGATTAAATATTCTGATAATAATGCGGCTAATTATTTGATTCGAAAAAACGGTGGATTTTCTAAAATAAATAAAATTAGTCATAAATTTGGTTTTAAGCATACTTCATTAAAAAGATTTATGCTTAATAATAAAGCTTTAGCTAATGGAATTGATAATTATACTACGCCTCAAGATTTATCATTATTTTTAAAAAAAGTTTATCATAAAGAACTTTTAGGTAAAACTTATGATAATAAAATGTTGTATCTATTAAATCATTGTCAAAATCATTCAAAGTTACCTAGATATATTAAAAATACTAAAGTTTTTAATAAAACTGGAGAATTACCAGTTAAAGGTGTACAAAATGATGCGGCTATATTTAAAACAAAATATCATGTTTATAGTGTGGTTGTAATGTCACAAAAAGGTAACCAATATTATCAATATCATGCAATGAATCAACTTGGAAAACATCTTCATAAAATTATCAAATAATAAAAAGCTAGAACATTAATGTTCTAGCTTTTTATTTTAGTATTAGTAATTGCTTCAATGAATCCTTTAGCAATCTTATCCATATTTTTATTTAATTTTTTAAAATCACTTCGATTAGTAATGAATCCAGATTCTACTAAACTGTAATCAATTTTACGATGTCTTAAAACATTGCAATTTCTGAGGTTAGTTCTAAAACTATAACCATTATACGCACGATTTAAACCAACGTTTTGTTTAATAACTTTAGCTAATCTTTTATCACGTGGAGTTGGTTTCTTTTTTTGAATAATTACATGTCAACCGGTACCATATGGTGCATCTAAGTGAAACATAATTACAGATGTATTTTTTTTAATTTTATATGATCCTTTATGATATACCAAAGTATCTTTTACAATATTATGCTTTGGATTATAAAATTTAATGTTTTTATTAGGAAGTTTGTTAGCGTATTTTTTTAACTTAGGTAACATTTTCTTACGTAAAAAAGTAGCTTCACTTGTTCCATTTCCTTTAGCACCAGAATCTCCAGCACCATGTCCCATCACTAATAAATATTCATGGTTTGATGTATTTTTTGCTGAAATATTATTTGAAAATCCACCAACTAAAATTAAAGATAATAGTGTGATTAAAAACAACAATCTTCTTTTCATTATATGTATATCTCCTTTTATGAACTCTTTTTATCATAGCATAAAAGGATACATAAGATTTGTTTAGTTATTTTATCCAACCATAATTTTCATTATCAATTAAACTTTTTTTCATATTTGAGACATATGGATTTCCATTAACTGAAAATCTTAATTTAGCATTGGTCCAGTCACCTTTATCGGATACACCAATTCTACTTGATTCATCAATTTTTGCTGGAAGATGATTATCTGAATTAATACATAAATTACCACTATTAATAATTTGATAATTCATTTTTTTATCTTGAATATTTAAAGCTTCCATCAGTTTTCCTGGACCATTAGTTAAGTCATATCCGTGCTTTAAACGATTTTGTTCCATAATATCTTTACCAATAGTTGGTTCAATAGCTCTTATTAAAATTCCTTCAGGGGTTTCTTTTGCTTGAGTCACAATATCTAAAAGATATCTTCCATGAATTGAATAAATATAAATAGCACCAGGGTTACTATAAAGAGGTTCATTTGATGGAGTTCTTTTTCCATTATATACGTGAGCAGCAGAGTCTTTATGACCTAGGTAAGCCTCAGTTTCAACAATGATTCCACCAACTAATCCTTGTGCTGATTTATAGGTTAAAGTCATTCCTAGTAATTTTTTTGCGATATTTTCAGTTTTATCATTTGAATAAAAAATAGATTCTTCCATAGTATTATCCTTTTAGTTTTTTTACTTTATTATGATGTTTATTTTCATTAAATACAAAAATTAAGGATGATTCATTATATTAAGTCCTTAATAATTATGGCAAAAGCAACAAGACAATATGATTTAATTAATTTACCTAAAAAGAATGTAGTTCAAAATATCTTTATCGGATCAAAATACTTCTACGCTGTCCAACTAAACAGTAAAACTGATTTATATATTTCTAGAACTTTAAAACCAACTGGAAATAGTCAAACGGTTGATTTTAGTAATGCAGAAGTTATGACACTTAAAAATTTTGGACACTCACAAACCCTAGCTTATTTTTCTCACAATGGAATCCCTTACTTTTGGGTAGGTACTAAAAAAAGAGATACACCCATTAGTGGAATATATTGGTCAACACAATTAGCTCGAATTCAATTCATTCCTGGTAAAATCTATAACGGAAATACAGAGGTTCCTCGTTTATCATCAATTAATTGTGCCACTAAAAGTGGTAATTCATTAGGAACTTTAAAAAGATTTGATGCCGCTTTATCATCAAACAAAGAAAAGCTATTAATTGCGACAACAATGACTAATAATCAAACTTATTTTACTCTTTATGATAATAAAAAATTAAATAATGCTCTAGATAACGCTACTACTGCAAGTAAATATTTAGCTTTATCTAATGCATCAGCTAGAAACTGTGTTATTAAAGATCACCCAATTTCATTATCACAATCATCAATTCAAGGATTTGCTTTATCAGATGGTGATGCAATTTATGTATCTAGTGATATTAAAAAGTCACCAGCAAGTGCTGCTAGACCAACCATTACTAAATATTATTGGAGCGGTAGCAGAAAACAAATTAGCTTAACTGGAGCTTTTAACTCAGCTAATGCTACTCAAGTAGAAACTGAAGCACCGTATATTTATGGATCACAAATACTATTCAGTATGTCTTACCATAAAAATGATAATTATGGTAATGAATACACTTACGGAAATAAAGTTTATGGCTTTAGTAAAAGTTTATTAAAATAAATAAAAAAGGTATGCTAATTAGCATACCTTTTTTTATGGTTCCTTTAATAAAAGACTAAAGTATCCATATCTAGGACTTGATTTAGGATAACTTAATACTCCTATTTGATAATTTTTATATGATTTTTTGTTTAAATCCAAATGCTTTAAATTATGATGAATTAATGTTTTTACATAATTTTTATAACTAATCTTATTTGAAATTAATTTATGATAATATTTCTGGTCATAATTAGAAGAAATTTTAGAATTAAAATAAGTTCGTAAAACATAAGTTCTATTTCCAGCTATTTCATCCATGTATTCATAATAAGGATTATCAGAAGCAAGGCTAGAAAGAGAATAAACATTTGTCTCTCCCATGTTAACTAAATACTGCAAATCTGAATTTACTTTAGCTCCCGGAAAAATACTGCGAATAGTTTTATTTAATTTAGTTTTAGAACTTTGATAAGCAACTAAATTTTTATCCCAAGTCCAACCCATTTTATTACCATTTAGAGTAGATAAATGATAATAAGTATTATATTGTTTAGTTTTTTTATTGTATAGTTTCTCTTTAGCATCAGCATAAAAAGCATTTCCATCATAAGAAGAACCATTCTTAATCTGATATTTTATACCTAAATTTTTAGAAAAAAAATTTCCACCTTGTTGAAAAAATAACTTAGTTTTAATATTAGATCGATTAATTATTTTGTATCTTTTATATCTAACATTTGATTTTTTGGGATTAATTAATTTTAAACTATTCCCATTTAAATCACTATTTTTTTTAATACGCGGAAATTCATTTTTAATACTAGCTTCCGCATGATTACTGAAGAAATAAGTACTCCCTACACTAATCAAACCAGCTAACATCGCTACTTTTAGTATTTTTTTTAATTGCATAAATTCATCTCCTTTTGAATTTAGTATAACAAGAAAAGAAACATTTGTTACGGAAAAAATACAACTGTCATCAAAAAAATTCACAAATGAAAAACGTGTGAAACATGCATGGTTAAAGGGGCAATTTTTCTCCTATTTTCTTTTCACAAACTTTATCCAAGCAAAAGACCGCTAAACGTTGATTTAGCGGTCTTTTATCCTTCAACTTCGGATAAGCTATATTATGTTAACTATAAAACATAATATAACTTATAGTCCATAAATCATATCATAAAAATCATCAGTAAATTCAGGATTTTGGTGATCCATCGATGGTTTATTAGTATCTAAAGAATTAATTTGTTCCATTTCTTTATTTGTTAATTCAAAATCAAATATATCAATATTTTCCTCTAAACGTTTAGGATTTGTTGATTTAACAACAGTAACAATATCATTTTGCATAATCCAACGTAAAATAACTTGTGCAACAGATTTATTATGATTTTTTCCTATATTACTTAATAATTCATTTTTAAAAATATTATTGCGTCCTTGTGCAAGAGGAGCCCAAGCTTCCATTTGAACATCAAATTTAGGAATAAAATCACTGGCTACTTTTTGTTGTGTTAAGGGATTATATTCAATTTGATTTATAACTGGCTTTGGCCAGTTTCTTAATTTAACTTCACGCATAAATTCAACAAATTTTGCTGGATAAAAATTAGAAATACCCAATGATTTAATTTTTCCTTCATTTTTTGCTTCTACTAATGCTTTGTATGATCCATAGATATCACCATAAGGTTGATGAATTAAATATAAATCAATATAATCTTGATTTAATTGATTTAATGAATCTTCAATAGCATTTTTAGTTGCTTCGTACCCATATTCATTAAAAATAACTTTAGTAGTTAAAAATAAATCTTCTCGTTTAACTAAACCATTAGAAATGGCTTCATTAATTCCTTCTCCAGTTTCTTTTTCATTTCCGTAAGCTCTAGCAGTATCAATTGCGCGATAACCTGCTTTAATAGCGTTAATAACAGTTTCTTTAGTTTCATTTTGTGGTATTTGGAATACACCTAAACCTAATTGTGGCATTTTAATACCATTATTTAATTCTTTATATTGCATTATATTTTATCCTTTATTATTAATAATTTATTTTAGATATTTTAAAAAATGGTTGGCACCATACCACCATCAACTCTTAAAGCTTCACCAGAAAATGATGATGCATATGGGCTTGAAACAAAAGTAGCAAATCGTCCAATTTCTTCAGGTCTAACAAATCTTTGAATTTGGGAAAGTGGACGATGATTTTTCATAAAATCTTTTTCCCAATCTTCTTTAGGTAAATTTGTATCTTTATACATATCATAAAGCATATTAGAAACACCTTCAGTCAAAGTGGATCCAGGCATAATGGTATTTACTGTAACCTGAGTTCCTTTAGTTAGTTTAGATAAACTTTTAGCTAAAGATAAATTCATTGATTTAGTCATACTGTATTGAGGCATTTCACCTGAAGGCATAATTGCTTCTTCACTAGCAATAAAAATAATACGTCCGAAATTTTTATTTAGCATCTTTGGTAAATAAAATTTAGATAATTCGTTTCCAGTCAAAACATTAGTTTTAAAGAAATTCATCCAAGTATCATTATCAATATCAAAATAATTCATTGGTTTAAAAATTCCCATATTATTAATTAAAATATCAACATTTTCAAATTTAGAAAGTAATTTAGCTTGATCATCTTTATTTAAAATATCAGCTGTTCCATCATAAAAATTAACATCTGGATAATTATTACTTAATTCATTAATAACATCATTAACTTGATCTCTATTTCTACCATTTATAATGACATTTACTTTTTCTTTTGCCAGTTCAATTGCAATTGCTTTTCCAATTCCTTTAGTTGACCCAGTAACTAACGCAAGTTTTCCTTCTAAGTCCATTTTCATTATTTTGAACACTCCTTTTTAACAAGATGATATTATCATATCACTTATTTTTAATAAGTAAAGTGCTTTTTATAATTTTAAAAACTATTTGTAAATATATTTATTCAATTGTAATTATTAACTAATAATATCTTTTTATCGTATAATTCCATCTTATTTTGGATTTAGTATAACGGAAAAGTTAACAATATAAAAATACCCATTAACCGCTATGGCAATGGGTATTTGTTTTTAGCTTTGAATTGTTGGATTTTGTTAACTAACTAATTTTACGTTTTGCTCTTTTCATCTTTATATAATTAAATAAAGTAATAATGTAAAAAATATCATATAACATTATAAAAAATTTGGCTATCAAGCTATTTCCTAAAAAATTAGAACAATTAAATAAAATAAAGATAAGTATTAATTTAGAAATCATGTTTTTATCCATCAATTTATCTTTAATTAAACTAAAATTACTTTTCATTTTATTCATCTCCATTTGTTTACTTGGTTATAACTCCAATTTTTTAGAATAGCAAAAATAATAGCTTGATTTTAGAATTAATTACGATTAATTCTTGTTCTTTTTAAATTATTAGATGATTTTAAAAAGTAAAAAATAATAGTTAAAAGTATAAAAATAAATCCTAAAATTAATGACCATCCTGCTATCCCATGAGGAACATTATGTGAAATGATAGGATTTATTGACCAAAAGTTACCAATACTTATAGCGTGGGTTATTGTATATATAAATAATCCCCAGGATAATATGATTCCTATTAACGATAAATAATAAGTTTTTTTCATTGAGACATCCTCTTGTCAATGTTTCTTTCATCTTTAATGGTTTTTCTGTTAATTAGATTGTTCAATCTTCTAGAAAGGTTACTAATAAAAAAATTAACGCTGAAATAAAAAGTCGACGTCCTGGTGATCCTGATATGTTAGTTGCTGATAGTGAAAAAGCAAAAGAAATTTTATTTAAGAAAGAGTTTTATTATTGGGGAAAATAATTATCAACAATTAATCAAATAAATGTTACAAATAGAGAATTAATATATAATGCTGTCCCTGGTCAATATGAAGTAATGAAAGAAAAAGATATTTTAGATATCTATTATGAAATCAAAGAATTAACTAATGTATATGCAATTTAAAAGAGACCTTCTACGTAATGTAGAGGCCTCTTTGTTCTTAATTTTCTTTCTTATCATATCCAAATAAAATAATTAAGATACTTATACTTATGAAAAAACTTTTTAATCCAATGGCTAGTAAACTTGCTAAAGCCAATTTATTTGAAAATAATTGAGTTAAATTGTTCATGATATCGGAGTCTAAAGAAATTCTAATGTTAAATTCTACTAAAAAGATAGCTAGAAATGAAAGTATAACTTTTATTTTATGTTTGTATATTTTTTTCCAATCCTTAAAAGTCAACAACCATATGAACATAGATAAATTTAAAAATAAAATAATAAATCGACTTTTTATATTAAAAGGATTAATTATAGTTAAATGTAAAACTAAAATCAGAAATGTATTTGCAAAATAGGAAATTCTATTGATATAACTGAATTTTTTATCAACTTTTGAGTTATTTTCATATTTATTTATTAGTTCTTTATCATCATATAATAAATAGTCTAATGATACGTTAAATAACTCAGCTATTGTAATGATTGTTTGTATAT
Organism: Lactobacillus sp. S2-2; assembly: GCF_021698855.1. GTDB lineage: Bacteria > Bacillota > Bacilli > Lactobacillales > Lactobacillaceae > Fructilactobacillus. Next base: position 20,110 of record NZ_WWFA01000007.1, on the reverse strand, counting down.
CTGGTAATGTCCGTCCATTTTCCCAACTGGAAACAGTCTTTCTAGAAACGTATAATTTATTACCTAATTCTTCTTGACTTAATTTATTTTCGTTCCTCAGTGTTAATAGTTTATTTTTAAATTGCATTCTTTCATGTTCCTTTATTTTTATAGTAATCATTATACTATAAAAATAAATGAGGTGGATTTAAGATTATGATTCAATTAACGAGAGGATTTTGGGAAGATTTTTGGAATAAATACATTATTTGAAAAATAATATATTAGTAAATAATGCTTATTTAGGACGTTATTTTTTTGGTAAGAAGATGTACCAATCGTTGATATATCATAGTCTAGTTAGAATAGACCTAAAATGTATATATTTTATTTTTAATACATGATAAGTTATAGATATCTTTACAGGAAATGGAGGTTTTCAATAAAATGTTGATTGATTTTACTAAACTAAAAAATGCAATTAATAATACAAATATTGTTTTTGGAATGACATTTATATTAATAATATTATTATCGTTTTTATTTAGTAATTTTTTTAATTTATCTTCTTTATACGCAAGAATTTTTCTTATAATATTTTATATTGCAAATGTAATAAGAGAATATTTTTGGCCAAGAAAGTAAGTTAATTAGATTTATAAATTAATTAAGGTGGTTAATATGAAAAAAATTTTTAGTTCCTTTAGTAATAGTGTCATAATATTTTTTGATATATTAACAGTGATACTAGGATTTATTGCATTGTTTTATATTTTGACACAGGGGATAAGTACTTTAGGGATAGCAAAGTCAGTATTTGAATTTATTCTTATTGCTTTTTTTATTCTAGGAAGCTTAAATTCCCTTATTAAAATCTTTAATTTGAAATAAATAAGTTACTAATTTATTAATAACATTTTTTAAGACAAGCGATTGAGTTAGTTTGTTATTTTTTATATATGATAAGGTATTAAGCTATCATACATATGAGGCCTCGAAACTGATTAAGTAAAATTTAATTAATTAATTGATTGATTTTCAATTTCAATATGAAGTTATTATTCAATTAATTTAGTTGTTAGATACATTTATATTATTCAGAAATATTTAAAAAAGGGGACTAATTTATTATGCACAACAATAAAAAATACTGGATTAAAACTTGTACTTTAATTTTTTTATTGATAATTTATACTTTATTAATAATCATCAATGAAAAATTAACCTTTTTATGGTTTATTTTGTTATTATTTTCATGGAATTTTTCATTAGTATTTATCAATAATCATTATAAAAAATAAAATATATTAATTTAATACTTACGATTAAAAAAGAGATTAACTTTATAGTTATTCTCTTTTTTATTTTTTCAACATACTACTTATAGTTTGCATTACATTATTTTTTTAACTATCCTTTTCGTAGAGGTGATGATTTAATGAGTACTAAAGATTTAGTTACGCAAGTTCAAAATAATAATCAACAAATTAAAGATAAACAAAATAAAGTAAATATGGATAATGATAATAATTTTTGTAATGACTTATTTAATACAATTAATAAAAAATTACAATCAATATTAGATCAAGATAAATATGTGGATAGTTTAGTTGTTAATTTTGATGATTTAAACCAATCAATTTATACTAAAGAAGATTTTGTAAATAGATTTGATGATAAAAAATATCCATTCGAAAAAAAGTATGCTGGAATTATCATGAATAAAAAAATGAGTGAAATTGAAAAGAAGTTATCAAACAATGATGTAAAAGCTATTATAAATAGAGATAATTTAAATATAAAATTTGTTGTTAACTTGATTAAAAATTAAAAAACTTAAAAAATAAAAATAGTCAATTAATTTCTTACATTACAAGAATTAATTGACTATTTTTTTGATAATTTAGTTTAAAATATCATTTAAATTAACTTCTTTTAAATGATTAATTACTTTATTATCAATGTTATTTAATATTTTTTCTTCGTGATCAATAATAGTTTCAATATTTTTTTTATCAAATTTTATATTTGTTGCATCATAGTTTTTGTATAAAGAAAATAGATTTAAATTTCCTTCAACTGAAAAAAATATGTCATATAAAGATATTTCAGAAGCAGATTTAGCAAGATGCAATCCACCATCAATTCCAGCTTTTGTAATTAGTAATTCACTTTTTTTTAACATAGCAATTAATTTTTTGATTGTAGGAATGGGGATTGCTAAGTTATTTGAAATATCTTTAATTGATATATAATCGCAATCTTCTAATTTAGAACCTACTTCAATATATGAAAGGATTGCAATTGATTGTGAAAATGCTTTTGAATAAGCCATTTTATTGAACCTTCTTTCCTTAATTTCTTTTTTTTCTAGGAAAAAAGAAAGAAATTAAAATCATAAAAAAGACAAAAGGAGTTGCGTATTTGTAAATCTTAATAAAACTAGATTTAAATTGTTTTTTTGAATTATGTTTTATTTTATTTATTACACTATTAATTTTATTTTCTTGTTTATTAATAGTGTTGTTTACTTTATTAGCAATAATTTTATAAGCTTTATTTCTAACGGAAATAGGTAATTTATTTATTTCTTTATTTATCAAGATGTTTCTTTTTGTTTTATTTATTTTAAAGTTGGCATTATTTGTATTTTTGGTTTCATTAATTTGTTTTTTTACATTATAAAATAAATTTCGTTTTTGATTTGATGATATTTTTAATGTATTAATTTCATTTTTTGCATAAAAAATAGAATCAATTTTTGCGGTTTCAATATTGTTATTCAAAGCAGTAATAAAAATAGATGCTGCTAAAGCAAATCCAACTAATCGCATAACTAATATAACAGGTTGTGATGAATTTAGTAATTCACCTTTGAAATCTGCAGCAGCAAGAGCCTGCATCGCACCTACGATTATACCATAGCCAGCACCTAGGAATGCACAAGCAATACTAACACTAATATAGTTATTCATATCTATATTCCAATATAGAATATAAGCTGTCCCCATACTTAAAGTTCCTAATATTATTGGTAACTTTCCACCAGTTTTATTAACTAACATCGAAGAAAATGGTGATAATATACAAATCAAAACTGAAGCAGGGGTAACTAATAAGGCTGCTATTAAATCAGATTTATTTTGAATTCTGACAAAATAAGTTGGCAATACAACTAAGACTCCGACAAAGAATACCGTACTGATTAGAATAGATAAAGAAGCACCATTAAATTGTCGATAAGTAAATAATTTCATTGGTATCATTGGATGATCAATTGAATTTTCATACCAAATGAATATAAATAGAGAAACTAAACTTGTTATAAATAATGAAATTATTAATAAACTATTCCAATGCCACTTATTACCTTGAATTAAACCTAAAGTTAAACTGATTAAAATTACAAAGCTTAAAATACTTCCTAAAATATCGATTTTTACTTTGTTTATTTGTTCTTTAAAGTTAAGACTAATAAAACATATTATCAATGTAATTATAATGATTGGAATATTAATTATAAAAACCCATCGCCAATTTAAATATTCTGACAATACACCACCAATAGTAGGACCAAGAGCTCCGGCAAGACCTTGTGTCATTGCAAGAAGTGCGATCACTAAAGGTCTTTTTTTATCGGAAACAGTTGAAATACCAATTATCATTGATAATGGAAATATAAAAGCAACACCTAAAGCTTGAATACCTCGTCCTAAAATTAAAATATTAATATTTGTTGAAATAGCAGCTATAATTGCACCAAATAAAAAGATTAAAAGACCAATGATAAACGATTTATGAATTCCAATTCTTTCTGATAATCTTCCGAAAGGAATGGTTAGTGAAGCAAATAAAATAGTGTATATATTAATTGCCCAAGTCATAGTACCTAAGTTAGTATGTAATCCATTTTGAATTTCTGGTAAAACAATATTCATAATTGTTTCATTTAGAAGACTTACAAATGTTCCTAAACACATTGCAAATACTATTAGTATTTTTTTATTCTTACTCATTTATTAAACTCCAAAAAATTTATTTTAAAATGATCCTTAAAAATAATATTAAACATCAATTTAATGTAAAAAGTATATATCTTATATACTTTTTATTCAATGCTTAATTTTAAAAGGATAATTAAGTGTCTACGAACTATAGCATCAAATTATATACTAATTTATTAAGATATATGGTAGGTTAATAACCAAAGTAAAAGTTATTTTGGAGGTTTTATGTTAATTGATATATTTCTTTCGATTTTTGAATTTTTAGGTGCATTATTTGAATTTAAAGATTTAAGGAAAGAAAGACCTAATTGGAATAATTGGCTGATTATTCCTTACTTTTTACTAAGAATCATTTTATTTATTTTTGTTCTAGTGTTTTTGATTGTATGTATATTTTATGTTTTAAAGTTATTCAAATAATTAAAACTATATTTAGAGGAGCTAGTATTTATCATGTTTGAAACTATAAAGAATTCTAAAATACATAATGTTAGAACTATATTTAGTTTATTTATTATATTAATTGGTACTATATATGGATTTTCAAATTATCATGTAAGTTGGTTTACATTTTTTGTTGTTGGATTATTAGCACTAATTTTGCAGTTTGATATTTCTACTATTAAAAATTTGTTTTTTAAAATGAAAAAGAAATCTTTTAAGTACATTCTTTTGACAGTTCTTTTTGCATTTATTTTTTCAACAGTTTTTACATTACTTGGTAAATTATTAGGTCAAACAATTTCTGCGAATACGGTTATAACTAAGTTAGAAGATGTAGATTTTATACGTAAAATTATTGCTCTATTGAAAATGATAATTTCATTATCTGGCGAAGAAATTATTGTGGCAGCTGCATTTTTTCCAATTTTGAAATATAGTTCCTTTAAATTTAATAAAAAAGCTTCTTATTTTATAGCAATAGTAGTTAGTTGTTTATTTTTTGGATTATTACATTTTCGAGCTTATAATTGGAATCTTTATCAAATGTTTATTGTTATCGGATTAAACAGAATTTGGTTTGAATATGCTTGGATTAAAACAAATAGTATATTTGGTGGAATAATAGCGCATATTATGTATGATTTTATACTTATGTTACCAATTATTTTTATGTGAATTGAGATATAAAATTATAAGAAAAGAGGTAAAAAATTATGAATAGTATTTTTCTGATTATATTCAGTGTTTTATTGTTAATTTTATCGTTATTTGATGGAGTAAATGAGAAAAAAACGAAAAATTTAAAAATGCAATTTGGTCAACAAATTGCAAGAAGTGAAGGAATACATAGTCTAAGATTATTTGAGTTTTATCAAAAAGTAATAAATAATAATTTTTATATATTATATGGGTTTATTTTAGGATTGATTTTATTTATGAATTTTATTGAAGGATTAACTAATCATATTTTCATAATAATTTTAGGATTAATCTTATTTGGTTTTGTATTTTATTTAATTAATTTTATAAGATTAAAAAAAACATATTCAGATGAACCTTGGTATGAAGAGATAGATAATAAATTAATTAATGTTATTTTTATAAGGAGAATTTTACAGTTAATATTTATTTTTCTTGGGACTATTTATATTAGATTTATTGTTGTTATAAATAATTAATAAGGAGTTAAAATAATGCCAAAATTTTTAAATAATACTAATTTAAAAATAATTGCGATGATTTGTATGGTTTTAGATCATACGCCGTATATTATTTGGAGTGATGCTGTAAATGAAAATTGGTTATCAGGTAATTATTTATCTGATAGTATGCATTTTATTGGAAGAATAGCATTTCCAGTTTTTGCTTTCTGTATTTCTGAAGGATACCGACATACCCATGATATTAAATCATATCTAAAAAGGTTAGGAATCTTAGCGATTGTTAGTTTGATTCCGTTTATATTAGTCTTTAGAGAAATTGGATTAGATACAATTTTTACATTACTATTTGGACTTTGTGCTTTATATTTTTCCGATATGGTTGACTCTAAGTGGAAAAAGGGATTAATTATTTTTGGATTTGTGGTCCTTTCAATTTTTTCTTTATCTGATTATGGTGATAGTGGAGCAGTTATTGGAATCTATTTATTTGCCAAAGTAAAAAAACAACATTTAAGAATTGTTGCAGGAGTTCTAGGATTATTTTGTTTAGATATTTTAAACTTTTTAATTTTTATTCCTAAATTTTCATTTATGGATAATTTACAAGAATTTCTAGTTTTATTTTTTGCAATCGTCCCATTTATATTAATTGCTAATTGTTATAATGGAGAAAAGGGAGCGAATATTGGTAAGTCATTCTATGTATTTTATCCAACTCATTTAATAATTTTAGCGATTATTCATTATGTTATTACATATGCATTTTAAAAAAAAAACAACTGAAAAAGTTTCAGTTGTTTTTAATTTGAATAAATAAAAAGCCACTCGAATTGGAGTGACTAATTAACATATTATTCAATTATTAAAATTGGCGAAATATTAGTTACAGGATTACCCATTTCATCTTTGGACATTTCAATTCCACCATCAATAAATTCTTTTTTCCTTAAGTTATTTAAAGATCGATAAATCTGATCTATAGAATATTGATTCTTTAAAGCAGAAACAATATCACTTACCTGTATGGAGATTTCATCTTCACTATTGTTACTATTTATAAACTTCATGCAGTCATTTTCACAATTAGTATTTTGAATATTTTCCATTTTAGGTCACCTCTTTTATTTGGTTCAACCTTATTATATACCAAAAAGAAATAAGTAATTATAAATTAAGTACTTTTAAAATTGATACTTTTTTAAGTAAGTTAAATAATTTTTTCGACGATCATTTTTTGAATTAGTAATACCACCAAAGTTAATCCAGGTTCCTTTTTTTATTCCAATTTGTTTTAATGTTTTGTTGATAAAGATTTTCTTGATACTGTTTCCCATGAATAATTTAAAATATAGTGTTGGAGAAGTTGAAGTAGTTAAAACATAACTTTGTTTAATGTTGGTTAATTCACCATGAATTCCCCAACTATTAACAGTGTGACTTAGTCCTTCTCCTTCCTTCATAACTTTATCAATAAATCCTTTTAACATACCAGGAATTGAATTCCACCAAATGGGAGTTATAAAAATTACTTTACTACAAGATTTTAATAAATTTAAGTATTTAATTACTAATTCATCATGAGTTTGACCATCATGAAAAAGTCGTAATTCTTCTTGATCATAAATTGGATTAAAATTTTCAGCATATAAATCAATTAAATCATAAGCTTGATTTGATTTATTTAAATTATTTTCCACTTCTTTTAAAATGGCATGATTAAAACTACCTGTATAGGGATGACAGTAGATAATTAATGTTTTATTCATTTTTATTTAACTCCTCATGATTAATAAATTGATAGAAAGTTTTATTTAAAAATTCCTGATTTTTGGTAACGATGTTGTTTCTTAATAACATTCCATATCCTTGAATAAAAGACCAAACTTGGATAAACAAAGTTTCTTCATCAATGTTTAAATGATTGTTATAAACGATATTATGAATATAATTTTTTACTAACTCTAAAAGTTTGAAGTTATATTGATCAGTGTATTTGATATTAGATTGATCAAAAAATAGAAAATCAATTAGATATGGTTCTTTAGTAAAATAATCAAGTAAATTATTACCTAAGTTTAGTAGCTTTTTGACATCATCATCTGTATTTGGTTGGTTTAATTGATTGAATAAATCTTCTGATAGTTTTTCTGCAGTAGCTAAAAACAATTCATTTTTATTTTTAAAATGTTTGTAAAAAGCTCCAGTTGTTAAATTCAGTTGATTGGAAAGTACCAAGTTCCAGATTTATCTGAAATTGTTTGAAAATTAAAATTTAGTAGTGAAAGACCGATAAAAATAATTACTAATGATATAACAAATAAAATAAGTGCTATGTAAATAACTTTATAATTAAATGACTTCATTTTTTTTAACTCCTTTTTTATTTAAATAATTAAATGAATTTTTAAATAGATTGTTTGATATTTTTATACATGGAATCAGTAATTCCCAAACAATAAGACTAATTGAAATTGATAAGATTCCTAAACCAAATTCAAATAAAAAGATGCCAAAACCATTTAGAGAAAGGGAAACAAAACTTCCAAACATTAACCAAATTGAATTTAATAAAAATGCAAAACTGATGGCAAATAATGTAAATAAAAATGCGATAATGAGAACAGAAATTGTGAATAATAATGATACGATAATTAGTCCAAGACTTAATAAAATAGGAAACCAGACTGGAGAACCTATCCAAAAAATAAGTTTATTTGAAAGATTATGTTTAGGTTTAGTTACATTAATTGTTTCACTGTTTTCATTAGTTATTTTATTAAATACATCAATTGGTGTTCCAATTCTAGAAAATACTTCATCTTCAGGAGTACCTTCTTCAAGTAGGTCATCAATATATTCTGAATAATAGGTTAAATAATTTTCATAGTTATTAATATTATGATCTTTTAGTAATTTTTCTAATTTATATAAGAATTCATTTTTTTTCATCATCAATATCCTCCTTGATAAATTTAATAATGCCATCAACTTCTGACCAATGAGTTAAGAAATTCTCAATTTCTAACTTACCTTGGTCAGTAATGCTGTAGTATTTTCTAATTCGATTATTATGAATTACATTTTTTTGAATAATTTGTTTTTTAGTAAGTAATCTTTTTAAGATGGTGTATAGAGTTGATTCTGAAATTTTTATTAAAGGATCTAAGGTTTTAATTATTTTATAACCATAGGAATCTTCTTTGTTGATACATGATAATACACAAATATCAAGTAACCCTTTTTTTATTTGACTGTTCATATAAAAATGCCTCCTTAAATGACATACTATTTTATGCGAGGTATTAAGTCAATAGGTAATTAAACATGTCTCTGATAAATAGACACAAAAATTATTGAAAATATTCAATAATTGAGTATTGTAGTTAGTGAAGAAATTTATATGTAAATTGAATTATAATTTTAAAGGAGGAATATAATAATGATTAAAATAATTAAACGAGCTTCTGAATTATTTTTATATTCCTTTGCAATCTTTTTAATTATCATGATTTTTTTAGTATTAACTAATATTATTAATTTTCAAATTAATTGGTATTTTTTAATTATTATTTGGCTTATTATTTATTTAGGCTTAATAGGTTATTGTATTTACATATCGAAAAAGAAAAATTAATTACTTAATGAATTAATATCAAAAAGGAATCAACTATTTTGGTTAGTTGATTCCTTTTTTAGAGAATAAAAAGCAAGTTATTTTTTATTGATTATTAAATTTATACTTTATAAAGTATTGATATAAAAGCATTGTCGGGTTCTGTCGGGTGATTTTCGTGTAATTGCCGTGTTTAATTTTTGATAGTAATGGTAAATTTTAGTCACATTATAAATAAAGGAGATCGGATAGTATGACGCAAAATAAAATAGCTTCATTAAGAAAAGAAAAAGGATGGACTCAAGAAGAGTTATCTGAAAAAAGTGAGGTTAATGTAAGAACAATTCAACGATTGGAATCGGGTGAAGATGGAAGTTTAGATACATTAAAATCAGTTGCAAATGCTTTTCAAATTCGAATAAGTGATTTGTTTGTTTCACTAGATGAAACAGATAAGTCAAAACAAATTATAGATGAAAGTAGAAAACAGCAAAATCAAATCGCAAAGTATAAATTTTTTAAAAATTTATATAGAGTTCTGGCTGTTATATTTTTTATTATATTTATGCTAGTCACAGGAGAATATGTATCAGGAGTTCAAAGTTCTAATGAATTATTTTTAAATATTCTTTATTTTGGATGGTTAATTTTATGGCCAATAGGATTTCTTGTTATATATATTATTCGTATATTCTTTGTAGAAAAATATTTATATAATAAATATCCAGTTTATGATTCAATATCTACTAATAAATCTAAAAATAATACTAGTGATGAATATCGATTAATTAAGTTTATTAGTATTTTATTTTTTATAATATTAATAATTCTAATTTTTAAATTAATAAAATAATATTTTATAATTACAGTTTGTTTTTCATAATATTTATCTTCTTTAATTCACTAAATTTTATTCTTGTAAATTTATTCATTAGTTTTATGATGAAAGTAATTAGATATCGAGGAGAATTATTATGAGTAAAATGATGAATGCAATTGGATACAAAGAATATTTACCTATTAGTGATCAAAATAGTTTATTTGATTTTGAAACAGAAAAACCACAACTTAAAGAACATGATTTATTAGTTAAAGTAGAAGCTACTTCAGTTAATCCTGTAGATATTTTTACAAGAAAAGGTCAAAAAGACGTTCTTTTGAATCCTAAAGTAATTGGATATGATGCTTATGGCACAGTAATGGAAGTAGGCTCAAAGACTGATTTATTTAATTTAGGTGATAAAGTATTTTACGCTGGTGCCTATGATCGACCAGGTAGTAATAGTGAGTACCAATCAGTCGATGAAAGAATTGTAGGTCATGCTCCAAAAAAATTAAGTATTGAAGAAAGTGCAGCAATGCCACTTACTGCATTGACTGCATGGGAATCTTTATTTGAACAAATGAATATCGATATTAATGATGAAAATAATGCTAATAAATCAATTTTAATTATTAATGGTGCAGGAGGAGTTGGTTCAATTGCAACACAACTAGCTCACTTGGCTGGACTAAAAGTAATTGCTACTGCTGGTAATGATTCAACTAAAGAGTGGGAATTAGAACATGGCGTTGATTTTGTAGTTGATTATCATAATGATCTTGAAAAACAAATTCATGATTTAGGTTATGATTATGTTGATTATATTTTGGAATTGGTCAATTTAGATTATTATTGGTCAACAATCACTAATTTAATTGCCCCATTTGGGAAAATTGTTTCCACAACTGGATCAGGTAGTAACTTAGATTTTAGTTCTTTAAAAAATAAGATGGTTAGTTTTGGATGGGAATGGATGTATACAAAATCATGGTTTCAATCATCTAAAATGATTACCCAACACCAAATCTTAGATGAAGTAAGTAATTTATTGGACGATGGAAAAATAAAAAGTACATTAACAAAGACTTTTAAACCAATTAATGCAAAAAATTTACGTCAATCAACTGAATTAGTAGAAAATAATCATATGATTGGTAAAGTAGTTATTAAAAATTAAATGCAATAAAGTGATAGAATTGTATTATAGGTTCTTAATGTTATAGCATAGTGAACTTATAATTTGTTAAAAGGAGATAATAACTCCAATAAATATGATTTTTTATTGAGTTTTTTGTGATTTAATATGGATAAAGAATTAAAATTTCAAGGATACAAAAATTTACAAGATGATTACTATGAATTTAGTTTTAAAAAGGATGAATCATTTACTTGGGAAGCAGGTCAATACACTCATTTAACATTACCAACACGTAATGTTAGTGGTAAACAAAACCGTGCTTTTTCAATGACATCTTTACCTTCTGATGAAGAAGTGGTTTTTTGTACAAGAACTGGATCAGAAATTAGTAGTTTTAAAAAAGAATTATTTAGTTTAGAAAAGGGTGAAGTTGTTTCATCTGATGATGCTCAAGGTAAATTTACTTTACCTGATGATAATGATGAACAACCTTTAATATTTGTCGTTGGTGGTGTTGGTATTACACCAATCCATGCTTTAGTTGAAGAATTAATCAAACGAGAATATAGTGGCGAAATTACATTATTATATTCATCAAGAGATTTTTACTTTTTCAAAGATTTCTTCGAAAAATGTGAAACTAGTTTGTTGAATTTTAAGTTTATTAAAGTACAACATTCAAATGAAGTTAAAGAAGAAGCAAGTAAATTAGTTGATAAATACAGTAATGAAGGTCTTTACTTCATGTCAGGTTCACCAAAATTTGTTGAGGGCATGGATAGCTACATTAAAGATCTTGGTATTAATGAAGATCGATTAAAAGAAGATACTTTATTTGGATATTAAAAAAAGATCTTAATAATTTAAGATCTTTAACAGAGTTCTACAAGTTAGATTATTGTCTATCTTGTAGAACTTTTTTATTAATAAACAGTATCTTCGGTTAATAACTTATTAGATTTTTTTCGATTACATTTCCAACAAAGAGTTTGTAAATTTTCTTCGACTGAAGTGCCACCTTTGGAGATTGGAATTATATGGTCAATTTCTAATAATAATAAACTTTGTTGTTCAATTGAAGCTCCACAATTTTGACAAGTGTAGTTGTCTCTTTCTTTGATATGATTTCTTAATTTATTTGTCATTAGAGATCTTTGAATAGCAGAAGTTTTATTATGAGTTATTTTATCTGATAAATATTGTGAAATAGCTTCAATTGTTTCAGAGTTGAATTTGATTTTAGTTTTTTGAGAGCTATTACCACCAGCACTAATATATTCAAAAGAGTAAGTGGCATAGATAATATTAATTTGCGGGCGATTAATTCCTATTTGTGCAAATAATCTATTTTTATAATATTTACTAATGAATTTAGGAGGATTGAAATTATTTTCTAATTGATTTTGTCTTTGATTTAAATTATCAATTGTATTTTCAATTTTAGAAATATTTTGACCAATTTCTTGCAATTGTGTGATGTTTGATTTAGTTGGAGTGATTTTAAAATATTTACATAAATATTTAATGGGTTCTTTTGAAGCTTTTCTAACAATTTGGAGGGATGTGGAATAAGTGTTTTCAGAATTAGAAGAGATATTTTTGTCTCGCTTATAATTATGAGTGCTAGTGTTTTCAAATGATGCTAAATAAGAATAATCTTTTTCTTTAGGAATAAAATTACTATTATTTGGAATTTCCTTAGCGTATTGTGCAATTTCATTATAATCTTGGATGGTATTATAGATTGATTTTTTGTGTTCTAAAAATTCTTTGCTATTAAAATATTCCTTCATTTTATGATTTCTAATTATTCTATATATTGAATAAATTATTAAAATAGGAATGAATATTGGCCAAATGTAATAGCCTAACCAAATTAAACCAATTATATAAACAATAAAATTAATGCTAGAATTATAATCTTCTGATTCATCTTCATCATTTTGTGTTTTTTTCATTTTATGTAATTTAATGAGTTTGTAGATAATATAAATTACAAAAAATAAAATAAGTAGTGGCCAAATATAGTAGCCTAACCAAATTAAACCGATTATATAAATAACAAAGTTACATCCTGAATTATAGTTTTCAGGGGTATCTTCCATATCGGTGCTCCTTAAAAAAATATATACAATAAAATTATACGCTACCACAATCACTTATTAAATGATTATTTTTACAAATGATATAATAAAGTTGTAAGTTATTTATTAAAATAACGCTAATTAAAAGGAGATTTATAAATGAATAAACTAAAAAAGTATCTATCAATTGTATTACTAACTTTTTCATTTTTGATTATATTTAGTGTTCAAAAAATTAGTGCTGGTACACCTACTCCACATAATGGGTTATTTTTCAGTAAAACAATACCTTATTATGTACAAGCTTCTTCAAATAAATATAAAAATATTTGGAGTGATGCACTTAAAGGCTTTGATAACAATGGTGCTATTAAGTTTAAAAAAAGTAGTCGAAAGAATGCCTATTTATTATTAAGTAGTAGATCATTTAAAGCAAAATCTTTAAAAACACCTAGATCTATTTATTTAAATTCTAGAGATATAAGTGCCTCATCTATTTTTTTAAATAGAACGAATATAAATAAATATAATTATACTCATGATGAATTAGTAGGTATCGCTATGAGTGGAATAGCTTATGGAGTGGGACTAGATTATAATAGTAATCCAAATAGTATTTTATATAATAAGCAAACAAATAAATTGATTAATACTAAATTATCAGATAGCGATAAAGAAGGATTAATTAAAACTTACGGAAGTTCTAATTAATGATTTACCAATTGGTAAATCATTTTTTTATTTAATTTTATTTTGATATTCACTTTCAATAATATGAGTCATTTCCAAAGGACTGAGGTTACAATCATCAGACAACCACTTTTTGATAATTGATGTAATACCAGCTCTAAAAAAGGCTGAATGATAGTCTAAATATTGATTATTAAATAATTTTTTAGCTAGTTCTTTATTATAATTTGCAATAGAAAAGTGTAAATCTAAATCTAATTTAAAATATGTTTTGTAAAGATTTTTATTATCTTTTATATGAGTAAAAAGTTTAAAAAAACTAGCTGATTCATTTTGAAAACTAAGTTCATATTCATATAAGTCTGATATTTCATGGATCATATTATCTTGAATTTTTTCGATTAAATCATAAATATCAATAAAGTTAGCATAAAAAGTTGATCTATTAACTTTTGCTAATTTACAAATTTCAGTAATAGAAATTTTATTAAAAGGTTTTTGTTGTAATAAAGCAATAAATGAATCTTCTAATTGCATTATTGACCTTTTTTTTGCCCAATTATTTTCTGTATTTGCCATAATAACACCTCTTTTATTTATTAATCCAACAATTGTTAATTTATTGATGATTGTTTACGATTATAAATCACAATAAAATAAATTTATAGCTTAGATAGAAAGAAGGAGATAAAATGGCGAAATCAAAATTAATAAAAGTTAATCATAGGATAGCAGAAAAGTTAGTTAGTATTAATAATAAAATCAAATATAAAGTATTAGGTGGATATAATAAAATAGAAGATAAGTTTGTGGATCAATATTTAACTAAAGATGATGAAAGTATTAAAGATGCAAAAAATAGAATGAAATTAGAAAATAAAAGAAAAATGGAAGAATGATTAAATGATTTTTAGGAGTTCTCTCAACAAAGACTAGAAATACTTATTGAAAAGCATTTCTAGTTTTTATTTAGTTTAAAAAGGTTAAATAAATTGTATTTATAGTAATCAGGTGTATAATTGTATTTGTAAATGAAAACGCTTACGAAAAAGGAGGATACAATCATGAATCTTTTTGCTATCTTAATTGGATTATGTCCAATGATTGGTTGGGGTTTATTTCCAACCATTTCATCTAAATTTGGTGGAAAACCAATAAACGGAGTATTTGGAGCCGCATTTGGTAGTTTAATTTTTGCTATTATTTTAGTACTAGTTGCTAAAATTCCATTGCCTGGAGGCTTTGCATTCTTCCTAGCTGTTCTTTCAGGATTCAGTTGGGGAATTGGTTCAATTATGCAATTTAAAGGATTTAAATTAGTTGGATCATCTCGAGTAATGCCAGTTTCTACTGCGTTTCAATTAATTTTAACTTCTTGTTGGGGAGTATTTGTTCTAGGTAACTGGACAGGTACAACTGGTAAAATTATTGGTTTTATTGCTCTAATTGCTATTATTATTGGTGCAACTTTAACTAGTTGGACAGAAAATAAAGAAGAAAGTGATAGTGGTAAGTTAAAGAAAGCAATTATGTATCAATTCATTGGTGCATTAGGATTCTTGGTTTATTCAGCATTACCACAATTAGTAACAATGCCATCAGTACAAAAATTGGTACCTAATATGGGATCAATGAGTGGGATGCAAGCATTCTTACCCCAAGCATTGGGAATGGTAATATTTGTAATTGTTTATAATTTAATGAATTTAAAAGATGGAAATATTTTTGCAGAAAAAGTTTCATACTTACAAATTTTTGCAGGTCTATCACAAGGTTTTGGTATGTTAATGTACTTAATTTCAGCTCAACCAGACATGAATGGTTTGGCTACTGCTTTCATTATTGGACAAATGGCTGTTATTGTTTCAACATTAACAGGTATTTATGTACTTAAACAAAGAAAGACACCAAAAGAATTGGCTCTTACATTTGCTGGTTTGATTATCATAGTACTTGGTGCTTCTGTAACAGTATTTATTTAATAATTATTTAAAGGATATTCTTTTTCAGAGAATATCTTTTTTTATAATGATTGACAAAAAATACGAATTATCTATAATAATAAACAAAGATTAAATATATAATGATAAACAAAAAGATCAGGAGAGTAGTAATTGTTCGATATTTCAGAAAGTTTGCGGTTGATGTGAGCAAATAGATTCGATGATTATGAATATGGCCTGTTAATTGGCAGTATTGATATTCAAATACTGATGGGGTGGCAACCATTATTCATTGCACGCGTTAGTTTATTAAATGACGTTATGAAGGGTAATTGTGTAAATAATTATTAAAATGGAATGGTACCGTGGGAAAAGACCCGCTTCTAGTTTAAATAACTAGAGGCGGGTCTTTTTGTTTATTTTAATATTTTTAATTAATTAAAAAGGAGTGATTCAAATGACAAAAAAAGTAGCAATTATAACTGGTAGTGGTAAAGGAATTGGGTCTGCAATTGCAAAACAATTAGCCAGTGAAAATTACTTAGTAGCAATTGCAGATATTGATGAAATTGCAGCTGAAAAAGTAAAAGATGAAATTAACGAGAAAAATGAAAATAGTGCAATTGCATATAAAATAGATGTTGCAAATCGTAATCAAGTATTTTCATTAGTTGATAAAGTTATTAATGATTTTGGTCATTTAGATGTTTTTATTAATAATGCTGGTATTGCTTATATTAATAGTATTGTTGATAGTGATCCTGTACAAGTTGAACGGCTTTTAGATGTTAATTTAAAAGGAACATTTTGGGGAATTCAAGCAGCTGCTAAGCAATTTCAAATACAAGGAAATGGTGGGAAAATAATTAACGCTGCTTCGTTAGCTTCTGTCGAAGGATCTGCTTTACAAGGATCATATTCAGCTTCTAAATTTGCAATTAGAGGATTGGGACAATCAGCTGCTAAAGAATTAGCTAAAGATAATATTACGGTTAATGCATACGATCCTGGAATTGTTATAACTCAATTGCGTGATTATATTGATGAACGAACTGCTAAATTAAAAAATACCACTCCAGAAAAACAGCGTCAGAGTGTAATTGATGAAATAGCATTAAAAAAACCTGCAACACCACAAGACGTAGCTAATGTAGTTTCATTTTTTGCATCAGAAAAAGCTAATTATATTACGGGACAATCAATTTTAATTGATGGTGGAATGAGATTTCATTAAAAAATAAAAGGAGATAATTCAATGAAAAAAAGTATAAAAATATTGATTAGCATAATTGTGATTGTAGGAATTGGTGGGTTAACTTTTGTTATTCATAATCATTCTGTTCAACAAAAAAATCAAGAAATTACGATTGGAACAATTGGTTCAGATGCCAAAATTTGGAATTATATTGCTAAATTACCAGAAACAAAAAAAGAAAATTTAAAATTAAATGTACAAAGTTATACAGATGGAGTATCACTTAATACAGCTACTGCACAAGGAAAAGTAGATGTAAATGCGTTTCAATCTTATGCATATTTTTTAGCTTACAATAATCAAAATAAAGAAAATAAATTATCATTATTAGGAACTACTTATTTAGAACCACTTGGAATTTATTCTAAAAAATATCAAAAAATAAATGAAATCCCTGATGGGTCTACTATTGCAATCGCAAATAATCCGGCAAATACTGCTAGAGGATTAAAATTACTTGAAAAAGTCGGTTTAATTACTTTGAAACATAATTTTGGGAACTTATCTGGAACGAATGATATTTTGAAGAATCCACGTCATTTAAAATTTAAAGAAATAGATGACACAACTGGACCAAGAGTAATTAGTGATAAAACAATTGCAGCAGCTCTAATTAGTAATACGATTGCTTTAGAAGGTCACTTGAATGTTTTAACAGATTCAATTGCACATGAACAAGTTGATCAATCAACTAAAGATAATGTAAATATATTGGCGACTGCTTCAAGTAGTAAGCAAAAAGTTAAATATAAAAAATTAGTTAGTTTATATCATAATAAAAAAGTTCAAAATTATATTAAAAAGGAATTTGATGGAACCAAAATTGAAGTAAATAAATCTTCCAATTATTTAAGAAAATAAAAAAGCTATGATAATTTATCATAGCTTTTTTATTGCTTTATTTATTTTATATTAAAATAGTGAAATTATTTTTTGAATTAATCCGGTTTCTAACATGACGAAAATTCCAATTAAAATGTAAATTATTTGACTGATGGGGCCGCCCCATTTTTCAAAGATTTTATGAATAATAGGGATCTTACAAACGTAAGTGGCTAATACTAATGAAATAAATGTTAGTATAATAAAGTAAACAATAGTAATTAAAATATTATTTAAATTCATTGTTGCTAAGA
This sequence comes from Lactobacillus sp. S2-2, assembly GCF_021698855.1. Classification (GTDB taxonomy): domain Bacteria; phylum Bacillota; class Bacilli; order Lactobacillales; family Lactobacillaceae; genus Fructilactobacillus. Next base: position 1,835 of record NZ_WWFA01000007.1, on the reverse strand, counting down.
CTGGAATGTAAACTGAAAGGTTATCTGATCCACAACTAGCAAAGTAAATTAATATTACTGCTAAAATGCCTTTTTTGCTATTTGTATTTTTATTATCTTCATTATTTTCTCCTTTAATTCCCATATAAATAGGAATTAACCCTAGTAATCCAATGCTCCACTCTGGAATTATATTTTGAATAAATTGTCCTAGAAGGGCACTTATTATAAAAATAATAATCATACCTAATTCATATCCAAATAAAGTATTTTTAAAACTGAATTTTTGTAATAAAAATAATAATACGACAAAAAAATCTAAGTTTACGCCAATAAATAACATTGTTATTAACGGTAAATTTTCCATAGGTGCCTCTTTTCACATATCTATTATATAACATATGTTATCATTGACATATAAAGGAGTCAATTTAAATGAATACTAATGAAGAACAAAATTTTAAAAATGAAATGGAAGCAGTTTTTAAATTATTAAGTAATCACATAAGATTAAACATTTTAATTATGTTAGAAAATAAGCAATTTAGTGTGAATGAAATTGTTGAAGCTTTAGGTATCCCACAATCACAGATTTCACATCAATTAGCAATTTTAAAAAAACATCAATTAGTTAGTTCACAAAAAATAGGTAAAAAAAATTTTTATAAATTAGATGATCCACATATTTTGAACGTAATTGAATCAACTGCAAATCATGTTAAGCATGTTTTACAAGGTAAAAGTCATAGTGAAGTATAAAATAGTATAATTAGAAAGAAGACAATACATTGAAAAAAAATAGTTTGTACCAATATGGAACATTAGCACTTTTAGTACCAGGACTTTTTAAAGGAACTGCAAGCTTGAACGATATTTTAAATCATGGAGATACTGGAATTGGAACAGGTGAGGGCCTTGATGGTGAGTTAATAATTATTAATGGAACTACTTATCAAGTCAATGGTGATGGGGATGTTAATAAATTAAATGATAATTTTAAATTACCATTTGCAGATGTTCATTATGCTGATTTCAATAATTTATTTACAGTTAATAATGAGACTTCTGCAAGTCAATTATATGAACAAATTTTAAAAAGTAATAAAACAAACAATATATTTATTGCTGTAAAAATTCATGGAATTTTTTCATTTATGAAAACAAGAGCAGTAAAAAAACAAGAAGAACCATATACGACTTTAGAAAATTCTGCCAAAGATCAAAGTATTTTTACAAAAAATAATGTTGAGGGGACTATTATTGGTTATTATGCTCCTGAATTATTTAATGGACCTGCAGTAGGTGGGTTTCATACTCATTTTTTGGCTGATGATTTATCGATGGGTGGACATATTTTAGATTTTAAAATGGAAAGTGGATATGTTAATGGACAAAAACTTTATAAACTTGAACAAGACTTGCCAAAAGATGAAGAGTATTTAAACCATGATTTTTCTAATGATGATATTGAAGATGCGATTGGAAAAGCTGAAAAATAAAAAAGCATGAAGTGAAGTGACCCCCAAAAGTTGGACAGAAAAATCTGACTTTTGGGGGTCTTTTTGTGGTTAAATATAATTTTGAATTAAAGATAAAAATTGTTTTAGAATATTTAGAAAAAGGACACAGCTCTAACTATTTATGTAAGAAATATAATATCAAACGAAGTGGGACAATTTTGTATTGGGTAAAACTGTATCAAACCTATGGTTTGAGTGGAATTAAACCAATGACAAATCATATAATATATCCTGGTGAGTTCAAACAAAAAGTGCTGCATTGGATGCACACTAACCACAGTTCGTATCCAGAAACAGCACTTCAATTTAAAATAGCTAGCCCTAGTGTTATCTTCA
>NZ_WWFA01000006.1:1513-4777 GCF_021698855.1 Lactobacillus sp. S2-2 | reverse complement strand
GCGCGGCAACGTCCTACCCTTGCAGGGGGCGATCCCCCAACTACTCTTGGCGTGCTGAAGCTTAACTTCTGTGTTCGGCATGGGAACAGGTGTATCCTTCAGGCTATCGCCACCACACTATTTGATTAGAAAGAACTTTGTTCTCTCAAAACTAGATAATATTATTTCTAAGAAACTTTTCCACCAAACTCTTGGTTAAGTCCTCGACCGATTAGTATTAGTCCGCTCCACACATCGCTGTGCTTCCACTTCTAACCTATCTACCTCATCATCTTTGAGGGGTCTTACTTCCATAAAGGAATGGGAAATCTTATCTCGAGGTGGGCTTCACACTTAGATGCTTTCAGCGTTTATCCCATCCATACATAGCTACCCAGCTGTGCGCCTGGCGGCGCAACTGGTACACCAGCGGTATGTCCATCCCGGTCCTCTCGTACTAGGGACAGCTCCTCTCAAATTTCCTGCGCCCGCGACGGATAGGGACCGAACTGTCTCACGACGTTCTGAACCCAGCTCGCGTACCGCTTTAATGGGCGAACAGCCCAACCCTTGGGACCAACTACAGCCCCAGGATGCGATGAGCCGACATCGAGGTGCCAAACCTCCCCGTCGATGTGAACTCTTGGGGGAGATAAGCCTGTTATCCCCAGGGTAGCTTTTATCCGTTGAGCGATGGCCCTTCCATATGGTACCACCGGATCACTAAGCCCGACTTTCGTCCCTGCTCGACCTGTATGTCTCGCAGTCAAGCTCCCTTCTGCCTTTACACTCTACGAATGATTTCCAACCATTCTGAGGGAACCTTTGGGCGCCTCCGTTACTATTTGGGAGGCGACCGCCCCAGTCAAACTGCCAACCAGACACTGTCTCCGAACACGATAAGTGTTCAGGGTTAGAGTGTTCACATAGCAAGGGTAGTATCCCACTAATGCCTCCATCGAAACTAGCGTTCCGATATCGATGGCTCCTACCTATTCTGTACAAGCTATGCAAACACCCAATATCAAGCTACAGTAAAGCTCCATGGGGTCTTTCCGTCCTGTCGCGGGTAACCTGCTTCTTCACAGGTATCACAATTTCACCGAGTCTCTCGTTGAGACAGTGCCCAGATCGTTACGCCTTTCGTGCGGGTCGGAACTTACCCGACAAGGAATTTCGCTACCTTAGGACCGTTATAGTTACGGCCGCCGTTTACTGGGGCTTCATTTCTAAGCTTCGCCGAAGCTAACTCTTCCACTTAACCTTCCAGCACCGGGCAGGCGTCAGCCCCTATACGTCATCTTACGATTTTGCAGAAACCTGTGTTTTTGATAAACAGTCGTCTGGGCCTCTTCACTGCGGCTGACCTTGCGGTCAGCACCCCTTCTCCCGAAGTTACGGGGTCATTTTGCCGAATTCCTTAACGAGAGTTCACTCGCTCACCTTAGGATTCTCTCCTCGACTACCTGTGTCGGTTTGCGGTACGGGTAGTTAATTACTCACTAGAAGCTTTTCTCGGCAGCGTGACATCAGTTGCTTCCCTACTTTAATTTCGGTCCTCATCATCACTTGTCAACTCGGTGATAAGCCTTTAACTCTTCACCTGACTTATGATTTAAACATACATATCCAACAGTATGCACAACTTAGCCTTCTGCGTCCCTCCATCGCTCAAACATAATTAACTAGTACAGGAATATCAACCTGTTATCCATCGTCTACGCCTCTTGGCCTCGACTTAGGACCCGACTAACCCTGGGTGGACGAGCCTTCCCCAGGAAACCTTAGTCATTCGGTGGATTAGATTCTCACTAATCTTTCGCTACTCATACCGGCATTCTCACTTCTAAGCGCTCCATCAGTCCTTACGGTCTAACTTCATCGCCCTTAGAACGCTCTCCTATCACGCAACTTACGTTGCGTCCGCAGTCTCGGTAGTATACTTAGCCCCGGTAAATTTTCGGCGCAGAATCACTCGACTAGTGAGCTATTACGCACTCTTTAAATGGTGGCTGCTTCTGAGCCAACATCCTAGTTGTCTAAGCAACTCCACTTCCTTTTCCACTTAGTATACATTTAGGGACCTTAACTGGCGGTCTGGGCTGTTCCCCTTTCGACAATGGATCTTATCACTCATTGTCTGACTCCCGGACATAAATCAATGGTATTCGGAGTTTATCTGAACTTAGTAACCCTAGATGGGCCCCTTGTCCAAACAGTGCTCTACCTCCATGATTCTTAATTCCGAGGCTAGCCCTAAAGCTATTTCGGAGAGAACCAGCTATCTCCAAGTTCGTTTGGAATTTCACCGCTATCCACACCTCATCCCAGCACTTTTCAACGTACACGGGTTCGGACCTCCGGTGCGTATTACCGCACTTTCATCCTGGACATGGATAGATCACCTGGTTTCGGGTCTATGGCTACATACTGTGACGCCCTATTAAGACTCGCTTTCGCTTCGGCTCCGTTTTTTCGACTTAACCTTGCATGCAACTATAACTCGCCGGTTCATTCTACAAAAGGCACGCTATCACCCATTAACGGGCTCTAACTGCTTGTAGGCACATGGTTTCAGGAACTATTTCACTCCCCTTCCGGGGTGCTTTTCACCTTTCCCTCACGGTACTGGTTCACTATCGGTCACTAGGGAGTATTTAGCCTTGGGAGATGGTCCTCCCGGATTCCGACGACGTTTCACGTGTGTCGCCGTACTCAGGATCCTGAACTGAGGGTATTTAATTTCGTCTACAGGGCTATCACCTTTTTTAGCTTAGCTTCCCAACTAATTCGACTATCAAATACTTTTGTAACTCAAATGTTCAGTCCTACAACCCCACCCTGCAAGCAGGATGGTTTGGGCTATTCCCCGTTCGCTCGCCGCTACTTAGGGAATCGAAATTTCTTTATATTCCTGTGGGTACTTAGATGTTTCAGTTCCCCACGTCTGCCTCTTGCTAGCTATGTATTCACTAGTCAAGTGCTTACCTATCAAAGTAAGCGAGTTTCCTCATTCGGAAATCTCCGGATCAAAGCTTACGTACAGCTCCCCGAAGCATATCGGTGTTAGTTCCGTCCTTCATCGGCTCCTAGTACCAAGGCATTCACCATGCGCCCTTAATAACTTAACCTTCATCACTTCGTGATGTAAAGTTAATTGAGTATTGCGATTAAAACTTAATTAAAAAACTCAAATAACGCGGTGGTTTTATCTGTTTCTCGGTTGAAATTATAAAATTTATAATTTTTACAGAAAATAATATTATCTAGTTTTCAAAGAACAAA
>NZ_WWFA01000006.1:0-1484 GCF_021698855.1 Lactobacillus sp. S2-2 | reverse complement strand
AACTTGAGAGTAGAACTCTCAAAACTAAACAAGACTTCAATCAGTGTAAGTTTCCGTATATTCCTTAGAAAGGAGGTGATCCAGCCGCAGGTTCTCCTACGGCTACCTTGTTACGACTTCACCCTAATCATCTGTCCCACCTTAGGCGGCAGGCTCCTAAAAGGTTACCCAACCGACTTTGGGTGTTACAAACTCTCATGGTGTGACGGGCGGTGTGTACAAGGCCCGGGAACGTATTCACCGTGGCATGCTGATCCACGATTACTAGCGATTCCAACTTCATGCAGGCGAGTTGCAGCCTGCAATCCGAACTGAGAATGGCTTTAAGAGATTAGCTTGACCTCGCGGTTTCGCGACTCGTTGTACCATCCATTGTAGCACGTGTGTAGCCCAGGTCATAAGGGGCATGATGATTTGACGTCATCCCCACCTTCCTCCGGTTTGTCACCGGCAGTCTTATTAGAGTGCCCAACTGAATGCTGGCAACTAATAACAAGGGTTGCGCTCGTTGCGGGACTTAACCCAACATCTCACGACACGAGCTGACGACAACCATGCACCACCTGTCATTCTGCCCCCGAAGGGGACGCCTAATCTCTTAGGTTAACAGAAGATGTCAAGACCTGGTAAGGTTCTTCGCGTAGCATCGAATTAAACCACATGCTCCACCGCTTGTGCGGGCCCCCGTCAATTCCTTTGAGTTTCAACCTTGCGGTCGTACTCCCCAGGCGGAGTGCTTAATGCGTTTGCTTCGGCACTGAAGGGCGGAAACCCTCCAACACCTAGCACTCATCGTTTACGGCATGGACTACCAGGGTATCTAATCCTGTTTGCTACCCATGCTTTCGAGCCTCAGTGTCAGTAACAGACCAGACAGTCGCCTTCGCCACTGGTGTTCCTCCATATATCTACGCATTTCACCGCTACACATGGAGTTCCACTGTCCTCTTCTGCACTCAAGTCATTCAGTTTCCGATGCACTTCTTCGGTTAAGCCGAAGGCTTTCACATCAGACTTAAAAGACCACCTGCGCTCCCTTTACGCCCAATAAATCCGGACAACGCTTGCCACCTACGTATTACCGCGGCTGCTGGCACGTAGTTAGCCGTGACTTTCTGGTTAGATACCGTCGAAATGTAAGCAGTTACTCTTACACCTGTTCTTCTCTAACAACAGAGTTTTACGAGCCGAAACCCTTCTTCACTCACGCGGCGTTGCTCCATCAGACTTTCGTCCATTGTGGAAGATTCCCTACTGCTGCCTCCCGTAGGAGTATGGGCCGTGTCTCAGTCCCATTGTGGCAGATTACCCTCTCAGGTCTGCTATGCATCATCGCCTTGGTAAGCTTTTACCTTACCAACTAGCTAATGCACCGCGGGTCCATCCAAGAGCGACAGCACAAAGGCCATCTTTTAAACTAAAACCATGTGGTTTTAGTTGTTATACGGTATTAGCATCTGTTTCCAGGTGTTATCCCCTTCTCT
>NZ_WWFA01000005.1 GCF_021698855.1 Lactobacillus sp. S2-2 | reverse complement strand
TTTTGAGCATAGAGGATATAATTTAAGGGTTAGATTCGACTTAGAATCTAACCCTTGCTCTTCAAATCACTGAAGGGCCATAGACCACAAGGAGGTGTAATATTATGGAAACAAGTAAATACGAAATTACTTACATTATCAGACCTGATCTTGAAGATGCTGCTAAAACTGCTTTAGTAGAAAAATTCGACAAAATCTTAACTGATAACAATGCTGATATTATTGATTCAAAAGATTGGCAAAAACGTCGTCTTGCATTTGAAATCAAAGGTTACAACGAAGGTTTATACCACATCGTTAACTTAACTACTGATAACAATGAAGCATTGACTGAATTTGACCGTATCGCTAAATACAGCAGTGACATTTTACGTGTCATGATTGTAAATAGAGAAGACTAATTTATTTTAAATTGAGAGGAGTTTTTCAGGATGATTAATACGGTTGTACTTACCGGACGTTTAACAAGAGACGTAGATCTAAGATACACCCAAAGTGGTGCAGCAGTTGGTTCATTTAATCTTGCTGTTGATCGTCGCTTTACTAATCAAGAAGGTAATCGTGAAGCTGACTTCGTTAACTGTGTTATTTGGCGTAAAGCTGCTGAAAACTTTGCTAATTTTGTGCATAAAGGTACTTTAGTTGGGGTTGAAGGACGTCTTCAAACTAGAAATTATGAAAACAACCAAGGTCAACGTGTTTATGTAACAGAAGTTGTTGTTGAAAACTTTACTTTATTAGAACCTCGTTCATCACAACAAGGTAATAATCAAAATAATAGCTATAACAATAACAACAATGGCAATAATAATGCTCCTCAGGAAAATCCTTTTGGTACACCACAACAAAGTAATAGTGGTAACAATAATAATTCATCTGATCCATTTGCTGGATCAAATGATCAAATTGATATTTCTGATGATGATCTTCCATTTTAGAGAAGATTATAAATACTAAAATTTGAGGAGGGACAACCAATGGCTCAACAAAGAAGAGGTGGCGGAAAACGTCGTCGTAAGGTTGATTTTATCGCTGCTAATCATATTGAATACATCGATTACAAAGATGTTGATTTATTAAAACGTTTCATTTCAGAACGTGGTAAGATTTTACCTCGTCGTGTTACAGGAACATCAGCTAAAAACCAACGTAAATTAACTGCAGCTGTAAAGCGTGCAAGAATTATGGCATTATTGCCTTTCGTAGTTGAAGATTAATTTATCTATTAGAACTAGTTCATTTGAACTAGTTCTTTTTTTATGAGTTTAAATTAATTTTTTCACTTTTTAAGGATTTACATCATGAATTTCTTAGTAAATTACAATGTTAATTGTTAATGTGATTGTTACTTAAATTAATATTAAAGTATGAAATTTTTTTAATTTTTTGATTCGTTAAAATTGTATTCAATGTAGAGTTTGTTTTATCATAGTCATACGAATTATCTTTTGCGTTAGTATTAATAGGTAAATAATACAAATAAAGTAATAATCATAATAATTGTAATTTTTTTAATATTTAATTCCTCCAAATTTTTAATTCTACAAGTGATTTTAATTTATAGAAAGCTTAAGTCAATTTTAAGGGGTTATATTTATGAAAATAAGAAAGTATTTAGTTATTATTCTAGGTTTAATTATTTTTAGTCTTTCTTTTGGTGATATCAAAGCTAATGATTTAAATTTGAGTAATGATAGTACCTTTCAAAATATAAGTAATGATTTAGATAATGATAGTAAATCAGTTAATGTATCAACTTGGGATGAGTTTAATGATGCAATGGTAAGTGATGATATAAGTAATATAAACATAAAAAAAGACCTTGTTTATACAAAAACAAGTGAGGCTGAAAGAGATATTATAATACCTTTAAAATCAATCAAAATTAATGGAGAGGGACACAAAATTGATTTTAGAGGTGTTTCATTTTATAACAATGATGCTGTTCCACAAAATATGAATATAAAATGGAATATTAATAATTTGGATATGTATGGAAGAAATTATTATGGTCCTTTAAAATCAGGAGGATATACAAATAATAATAATCCAAATTATGGTAGTGGAGTAATAACTTATGATAATGTAAGTTATTCTGGAGCTCAATTGTATTCGGTTTATAATTTTGATGCTATTTTTAGTGGAAATAATATGGTTAATTCAGTTAATTCATATATATCACCTTTTGATAATAAAAAATATAGTACACAAACTAATCAAAACGCAATTGAAGCAACTAACTTAACAGTTACTGATAATGCAACTTTAAATTCAACGGTTGATAATGCTGGAGTTATTTATTTAGATAATCAAGGTTCTTTTAAAATTGGAAATAATAGTCACGTTAATTTACAGTCACTTAAAGCAGGTGGAGAAAATAATCAAAGTGCACTTTGGGTAAAAGATAGTTTGACTATTGGTGATGATTCTAATTTGAGTATAGAAACAGCACCGGATGGTTATCAATCAATTTGTAACATGCCTGATACAAGTTACAAAAGAGATTTTAAAATTGGAGATAGATCAAAATTTTATGCTAAAGTTGATGGACAATTAAATCCAAGTAGTAATTGGTGGCCAAAATCTACGTTAGATTTTGGAAATAATATTCAATTTAATCAAGGAAAAGATTCTAATTTTAAAGTAGAAGCATTAAATGCTGGTAAATCAAGAGATATGGATTTATTAGATTTTGGTTCTAGCTCTTCTTTTAATCAAGATGAAAATTCAACATTTGATTTAAATGTTGCTGGTGTGAGTGAAAATAAAAATAATTTAATTAATTTTGGTGATGGAACATCTTTTAATCAGAGTAAATATTCTAAATTTAATATTAATGTTAATAAGTCTAGTGGAAATCAAGCTGACTTAATTAACTTTGCTAAAAATAATAATATTAATTTAGATTCAAATGCCAGTTTTAAAATTAATGCTGAAAGCTTAAGTGGTAATACTTCAGATATAATTTATGTAGGAAATAATAGTAATTTTAAATTAGGTTCATCGACTAATTTTTAAATTAATTTACCTAATTCTAGTGGAAACAATACTAATGTAATGAATTTTGATACTAATAGTTATTTAGATTTAGGTTCGGATACTAACTTCAAAATTGATACAGAAGCAAGTGGATCAACATTTGATGTATTGAGATTTAAATCAGATGTTAAATTAAACTTTGACAAAGTCAAAAATTTTGAAATTAATATGAAAAAAAATAAAGGTGATATGTTTGTTTTTGGTACAAGTAACAATGAAATGAATATAAATCAACAAGATGTTGAATTTAGAAAAACAAATGATTCTGAATTGCATGGGTTCTATGGAATTAATAGTGCATATATACCAATTAATTATTATGCAAAAACACAGAATGATATAGATGTTAATACTAAAGATAATAGTAATTTAACGAAAAATAGTTTTTTAAATAATTTTGATGTATCAGATTTTAAACATTTAAAAGTCAGTGAAGAAACAAGTCAAAAAAATAATCCGTTGCATAAGATTAGCAAATTTGATGATTTAAAAAATGCTATGTTAGATCAATATGTTACTAGAATTTCGGTTGAAGATGATTTAGTTAATGATAATGATAGTTCATCACATAGAGATGTTCGTATACCATTAAGATCAATTGATTTTAATGGTAATAATCATAAAATAGATTTTAGAGGAACCTCTTTTTATAATAATGATAGAGTGTTAAAAAACTCAAATATTATTTGGAATATAAGTGATGCTGATATGTATGGAAGAAATTATTATGGCCCATTCAAAACAGATGGTGTAACTGGTGGTAAAGATAGTGGAACTGGAACTTTTAATTATAGTAATATTGATTACAAAGGTGCTCAATTAACTGCTTCATATAAATATACGCTTCATATGAAGGGTACAATTAAAAATAATTCAGTGAATTCTTATATATCACCATTCGATGAAAAAAAATATTCTTGTGATACGAATCAAGTTAATATTGAAGCTAATAATTTAATTTTTGATGATAATTGTCATTATGATGGAACTACTGAAAATGCAGGAGTTATTTGGTTAGGTGTTTTTGGAACTAGTGGTAATTTAACTGTTGGAGATAATGCAGTAGTTAATTTAACATCTAATGGTACTGGTGGTGAAGGATATGCAGTATTAAGATGTATGGGTAAAATGGTTACTGGTAGAGATTCACAAGTTAACATTAATACAAGAGCTAGTGGTGGACAAAGAGCTGTCCAACTTATTAAGGGTGAAGATACAGAAAATTTAATGCATTTAGATAAAAATTCATCTGTAAATATTGATGATGCTAAATATACAACAAAAAAATCATCTGTTCCATTAATTGATATAGCGTCTAATACTAATATATTAGTTGATGATCATGCACATTTAAATGTTGATACCATGCAAACTACTAAAGATAATGGTAAATGGGCTCAGGGAAGTGTAATTAGTGCGGCTTCTAATAGTCGTTTAGAAATTGGTGATAAGGGGTATTTTAGAGTTAAATCTGGTGGAGATGCTAATTTGAACTTATTAGATTTTTCAAGTAATAATGAATTTATTTTAAATAATGCTAAAACGGTTGATATTGATGCTAGAAAAAATACTAATGATAATACTAATTTGATTTCTATGAGTTCAGGAGTATTAGATTCTTCAGAACAAGCAGTTTCTGCTTGGAATCGAAAAAATGATACTGATGATCGTGATTTTAGTTGGAATCCAATTAAAGATATGAAAGTATTTTATACGA
>NZ_WWFA01000004.1 GCF_021698855.1 Lactobacillus sp. S2-2 | reverse complement strand
TAATTCATTGTATCAGCTAATCAACTTTCTTGCAAGCGTTTTTTTAATTTATTTTAATTCGTTTTCGCTTGCTTTGTTCTTTAGCAGAACGGTTATTAACTATACTATTTAAACTTAATTATGTCAACGACTTTTTAAAATTTATTTGTTTTAATAATTCGCTGAATTGTTGCTTGTACTCAACAGAACAGTTATTAACTTTACTAGCTACATCAACAAAAGTCAATGCTTTTAATAAAGTTATTTAAAAAAGATTTAATCTGAATTTAAAACCCTGTTAAATCAGTCTTTTAATTGTTATATTTATGTACATCAATAACGATTACACATTTTAAAATGGAGATGTATAGTATGAAAGAAGTAGTAATTGTAAATTACAAAAGAACTCCTATTGGTAAACTAAATGGAAGTTTAAAAGATTTTTCAGCAGTCGAACTTGGTACAATTGCCGCAAAAGAAACAATCAAAGAAACAAATATTGATCCAAATATCATTGATGAAGTTATTTTTGGAAATGTAGTTCAAGCTGGTAACGGTCAAAATGTTGCTCGCCAAATTCAAATCAATGCTGGTATCAGTGCTGAAAATACTGCTTTTACCGTCAATCAGGTTTGTGGTTCTGGATTAAAAGCAGTTCGTCTTGGTCAAACAGCTATTCAAACTGAAGAAGCCGATATCGTTTTAGTTGGTGGAACCGAAAGTATGACTAATGCACCTCATTTAACTAATTCAATTAGAAAAAATCAAAAATTTGGTAATACTTTATTAGTTGATAGTTTACAAAAAGATGGACTAAATGATGCATGGAGTAATCTTCCAATGGGAATTACTGCTGAAAATGTTGCAGAAAAGTTCAATATCTCAAGAGAAGAACAAGATCAATTTTCATATAAATCACATAAGAATGCTGCTTATGCGATTGAAAATGAACTATTCAAAAATGAAATTGTTTCTATTGAAGGAAAACATCATGAATTAATCAATCAAGATGAAGGAATTCGAGCTAACACATCAGTCGAAAAACTTAATTCACTTAAACCAGTTTTTAAAGAAAATGGATCCGTTACTGCAGGAAATACTGCAACTATCAATGACGGAGCTTCTGCTATTTTATTGATGAGTAAAGATAAAGCAGAAGAAATGGGAATTGAATATCTTGCAACCATTCAAAATTATGCAGAAGCTGGCATTGATCCTAACATTATGGGATATGCTCCATACTATTCAACCAAAAAATTATTAAAAAATAATAATCAGAAAATTGAAGATTTTGATTTATATGAATTAAATGAAGCATTTGCAGCACAAAGTGTCGCTGTTTCAAGAGATTTACAAATGGATCCTAATAAATTAAATATTACTGGTGGTGCAATTTCTTTAGGTCATCCCTTGGGAGACTCTGGTGCAAGGATTCTAATTACTTTATTAGATAATTTACAAAGAACCAAGCAAAAAAATGGACTTGCAGCAATTTGTATTGGTGGCGGAATGGGAATATCAATGTCTATAAAAATGAAATAAAAAGAAGCTAATTAATAATTAGCTTCTTTTTTTGAATGTATGAATAATCATCCCTAATATAAATCCGATTAAAGTAGGCACAACCCAACTAAGTCCAATTTGAGAAAAAGGTAAATACGTATCCAAGTGTAATAAGCTTCCAACCAATTTTGATTTATCAGCTAACCCCGTTGCATTCAATCCACTAAAAATTGCCGGAATTAATGCAAACAATAAGGTAACTTGATAAACAACTTTTGGCTTACCAATTAATGGTGATATTATTCCCAATAAAATTAAGACAATTGATAAAGGATAAATAAACATCAAGAATGGCATTGCAAAATTAATCATTTGAGTTAACCCTAAATTGGTAATAACTAATGATACTAAAATAGCTACAACTGTAATTTTAGAATAACTTATTTTTTTAGGCAGCATATCAGTCATTGTGTCCCCAAAAGCAGATATCATTGCAACATTTGTTTTTAAACAAGCTACAAAAATCAATACTGCCAATAAAAGATTCCCAAAACTACCAAAGTAGTATGTTGCTATTTGAACTAATCCAATTCCACCATTTTCAGATGCACTAAATTTTCCTAAGCTCATAGTTCCAACTAATGCTAATAATGTATAAACTAGTCCCATTAAAAATGCACTAATTAGTCCTGATTTAATTACAGAACTAGCAATTTTATTTGGTGATTTAACCCCAAGTTTTTTGATTGCTTCAATTACAACAATCGCAATAGCAATTGATCCAGCTCCATCTAATGTATTGTATCCTTCGATAAATCCTGATGAAAAAGGTGTACCAATATATTTACCGGTTGCTGCTGGAGTAGTTATGTCTCCCATTGGTTTAACCAAAGCCATAATAATTATCATAGCTAATAAAACTAGAAAAATAGGAGTTAAAAACTTACCAATGTAATCTAACAAATTACCTGGTGTTCTTGTTAAATACCAAACCAACAGAAAGAATATGACTGCAAAAATAAATAATCCCATTGTCTGTTGTGATTGTTTCAATAATGGAGCAACACCTACTTGATAGGCAGTAGCAGCCAATCTTGGAATTACAATAATTGGTCCAATCAACAAGGACAGAATCGTTGAAAAGAAATAAGCAAATGGTTTACCAGCATTTGATGCTAAATCAAACATTCCTTTACTATTAGTTAAACCAAATGCAACAATTCCAAGAATTGGCAAACCAACTCCAGTAATTAAAAATCCAATGACAGCTGGAATAATATGATTTCCGGCAGCTTGTCCCATACTAATTGGGAAAATAACATTTCCTGCACCAAAAAAAATACCAAACAGCATAATGCCTAAATAAAATATATTTTTCTTTGATAATTTCGAATCCATTTTGCTTCTCCCTTTTCTCTAAATTAACTTAATGATACCTTGAAATAATTTCTTTGAAAAGGAAGTTAATTTTTTTGGTTGTATTCAAATACTCAATCAATTATAATAATCTATCGGTTAATAAAATGAGGAAAAGGAAGTGTTTAATATGTCTAGAATCTACGTAAGAAAAGCGACTAAAACAGATTTACCAGCAATCAAAAATATCATTGATAATGCCAAACAATACCTTGGGGAACAAGGAATTAATCAGTGGCAAAGATCTTATCCTGATAGCAAAGTAATTGAAGCGGACGTCGATGACGGAATTGCATATGTTTTAGAAGTTGATGGTAACGTAGCAGGAAGTGCTTCACTTCATCTTGGAATTGATACTGATTATCTAAATATTGAAGATGGCGATTGGATTAATGGAACTGAAGCTCATTATTCAGCAATTCACCGTGTAGCAGTTTTAAGTGATTATCGTGGTCAAGGACTTTCTGGTAAATTCTTAAGTAATTTACTTTCGATTTCTGCTTTCCAAGGCTTTAAAGATGTAAGAATTGATACTCATCCTGATAACGTTGGGATGCAACATGTCATTCTTTCAAACGGCTTTGAAAAACGTGGAATTGTGCATATGAATCAAAGCACCGCTCCTGGTACTGAACGATTTGCATATCAACAAATTCTAAATTAAATCAATGAAAATAAATATTGATAATTGAAGGTCCCGATAAATATTAGAAATAAATCTAATCTTTATCGGTTTTTATATATATAATTTTAATAAAAAAGGATTTACGTTAATTAATATAACGTAAATCCTTTTTTATTTTCTTTTAATTTTTGAATGTTTCATTCCATAAACAAAGTAAATTACTAAGCCAATTAAGAACCAGAAAAACATCATAATTTTAGCTTCTTTATCTAATCCCCAGAAAATAAATGCCGATAAAATGGCAGATACTGCTGGTAGAACTGGATATAGTGGCATTCTAAATTTAGGCACTGGAATATCTTTTCCTTCACGTGGACGAAGTGCATAAATTCCAAGTGATACAAAAATAAATGCAACTAATGTCCCAGCCGAAACTAAATTAGCTAAAAAAGTAAATGGGAACATTGATCCAACTACTACCGCAGCAATTGTAACAACCCATAAAGCACGATTAGGTAATTTATTTTTATTAATATGACCTAGGAATTTAGGTAATAATCCATCACGTCCAAAAGCATATATCAAACGAGAACTGGCTAATTGAATTGCAATTAAGGCTGCAAACATCCCGACAATTGCAACAATTGAAAGTGAATTAGCAGTGAAATAATGACCCGCTTTTCTTAACGCCCAAGCTGCTGGTTCAGCATTTCCAGCATATTCAGAATAATGGAACATCCCAACTAATGCAAAAGAAACTAACATAAATAGAACAGTTCCAATCATTAAAGTTCCAATAATTCCTCTAGGCATACTTTTACTTGGATTTTTAGTTTCAGCGGTATTAGCCGCAATTGCATCAAATCCAACATAAGCAATAAACATTTGCGCAGCACCCGCCCAAATTCCTTGCCATCCACCAAAACTAGTCCCTGGTTGATGTTTTGGTACAAATGGAACGTAATTTTGCATATGAATTGATGTAAAACCAACAATAATGAATAAAATTACAACTGCTAATTTTAAAATAACCAAAATATTTTCAACTCTTTTAGCCTGACTAACTCCCCTAGAAAGTAAAAAACCAACTAGTAAAATTGATAAACCAGCCATCAAATCAAAAACTCCACCAGTCTTAGGATTAATTCCACTAGATAAAAACTTAGGTAAGCTAATCCCTAAACTACTCATAAATCCTTGAGCATAAGCTGACCATCCCGATGCCACAAAAGCAACTGAGATAAAGTACTCTGCTAGTAATGCCCAACCAACAATCCATCCAAAAAATTCACCGAATAAAACGTTAATCCACGAGAAAGCAGATCCAGCAAATGGTAAGGCTGAGGATGCCTCAGCATAAGCAAATGCATCTAATCCAGCAACCACTGCTCCAATCAAGAAAGCTAGCGGAACTGATGGTCCGGTATGATTTGCCGCAACAATTCCTGGTAGGGTAAAAATAGCTGTTCCAACTACCATCCCAATTCCAAGGGCTAATAAATCTTTGGTTTTTAAAGTTGGTTTCAGATACGAATCCGCATCTGCATAAACGCTTGGCGATTGTTTTAACATCAATCGCGCAAAAAATTGTTTCATTATTCTCCATCCAATCATTTGATTATTCTTTTTGCTGAGCGTTTATTGAAATGGCCTGATCAGCTGATAATGAATAAAGATATCTTTCATTAACCGGCTTTTTGGTGATTTCTTGTAAAGCCAACGCATAAATATTCAATTGTCCTCGATATTTATCTTTTAGATTATCAATTCCAATTGATAGTTGTTTAGGATTAATAAAATCAGTCTTGTAATCAAACAATACAACCTGATCTTCAAATTCTAAATAACCATCAATAATTCCATGAATCAATATTTGTTCATCAGAATTATCAAATTCACTAAAAATTTGATTGGCATCAATCACTAATGAAAAAGGAACTTCTCTTTTTAAACAATCACTGTTGGATAAAATTCGTTTTCCTAAATCACTTTGATAAAATTTGACAATTGATTCCAGATTAATTTTAGCAGAAACTTTTTCAGAAATTAATCTTTTTTTAACCAAATCATTCAATAAATGATTTAAATAATCTAAATTAATCGTTTCTGTTACATCAATTTGTTGCATCATTAAGTGAAGTGCAGTCCCCACATCGGTAGCACTTGCTTCACTGACAGATTGCATAAATTTTGGAGTTGCAAAATTTGAATTCAAATATCGATTCTTTTGTTTTTTCGGTGCTTGAATCTCAGTTGCACTACCTAATTGAATAATATCTGGATCATCAAATAATCCTTTAATTTCTGAAACAGACTGATAAGCCGTTGTATTAGTGGCAGCTAAATATTCATATTGGTGATCAAAAACTTGATCAACCAATGAGTCTGAAACAACTGTATTATCTTTTAATTTTTGTTCTAATTCAGTTAACCATTCATTATTATTAACTGATACTGGTTGATTTTGATAATCCTGTAATTCTTTTGCACTAATAAAACTCAAATTAAAACGTGCTGGATTATCACCTAACTGTCCAACATCACTATTTTCACCATAAGTTTCAATAAAATTAGGATGGCGAACTAAAGCTGGTCCAATCCAATCAATAAAACTATTAGCTTTCTTTCGATTAGATTTATCTAATAGCAATGCATCTGTCTTGGCATCTTTTTGCCATTCTTCTAAAACTTTTTCTTGAGTCTTATGTTTTAAAGTACCTGTAATAATTAGATATTGCTCAGTTCTAGTTAATGCAACATATAATTGACGCATTTGTTCTGCTAACATTGCATCAGTTTTTTTATTTTTAATAATTAGATCTTGTAAAGTTTCATTTTGAACTCTAGTTGTTTGATTTAAATATTTAATTCCTAAACCTAATTGATCATCTAAAAGATATTTACTTCTAGTATCTGACTTATTAAATTGATGAGTAGCATCCATTAAGAAAACGACTGGGAATTCTAATCCTTTACTTCCATGAATTGTCATAACTTTGACAGAATTATCATCAGTATCTGATTCAGCTTGTGCTAAATCATCATCATTTGCTTGAAGTTTTTCAACAAAACGAATAAAAGCAAATAATCCTTTAAAACTACTATTTTCATATTCAGTCGCACGATTATATAAAGCATGTAAGTTAGCTTGTCGCTTTTCTCCTGCTGGCATTGCTCCCACGTAATCTAAAAATCCAGTTCGATCATAAATTTCCCAGATTAATTCTGCCAGCTCATGTTGTTTGGCATACTCTTTAAAATGATCTAATTGTTCAATAAAAGTTTTCACTTTTTGAAATACTTGTTCAGAAAATTCAGTTTGGTTCATTTGTTCATAATTATGATAAAAATCTAATAATGCTTCAAAATAATCACCTGTTTTATGATTAATTCTCAAGTAAGCCATTTGATTTTCATTCATCCCAATCATGGGTGAACGTAAAACAGCTGCTAAAGGAATATCTTGATATGGATTATCAATAATTGATAATAATGCCATCATAATTTGCATTTCAGTTGTTTTAAAGTAACTTTGTGATCCATTAATATCAACTGGAATTTGATATTTTTCAAAAACATCAGCAATTACTAAATTATTATTTCTTGTAGCAGACAAAATCGAAATATCAGAAAACAGAATTGGTCGCATAATTTTTTGTTCACGATCATAAATCATTGTTTCGTCATCAATTAGATGGCGAATTTTTTGTGAAATCATTTCAACTTGTCCATGAGCACCATCTTGGATTTCTAATCGTTCATTTTCAATTTGATCATTTTTATCATCTGTTTCATATAACATAATTTCAGTTTGTCGCTTAGCCTCACTTGGATAATAAGTAGCTCCAAATTGAAGATTAGCTTTGCCAGTATAATTAATCTCACCTAATTCTTTGTCCATAATTTGAGAAAAAATTAAGTTAGTAAAATCATCAATATTTTTTTCAGAACGAAAATTATCCGCTAAAGTAATTAATTGATTATCATTATCATTTTGATAATTTTCCATTTTATCAATAAACATTGATGGATCAGCTAATCTGAATTGATAAATTGATTGCTTAACATCACCTACCATAAACATATTGGGATGATTAGGATTTTTAATAGTCGACAAAATTGCATCTTGTAGACGATTATTATCTTGATATTCATCAATCAAAATTTCATTAATTCGATTTTGATAATTTTCGCGAACATTAATGGATTGTGGAGCATCACCAGCTAAAATATCAAAAGCAAAGTGTTCAATATCAATAAATTCAAATGCATGTAATTGCTTTTTCTTTGCTAAATAAGCATCACTAAATTGTTTAACAATTTCACTTAATTGTCTGACTAATTTTAGTGCCTTTTGTGATATTTGTTGATTTTCAGCTTCACTATTTAAAAAGAATTTAGCATAAACTGCATCTTTAAACGCATCACTCGCATCTTTTTGCTGGTTATGTGCTATCTTACGTGCTGCTTTTTCTTCATCACTGTATTTAGCTTCTCTGCGATTTAATTTGATTGAATTTAAATAATCTAATTTTTCTTTTAACTGAGAATAATCAAAAGTGCTTAAAGAATTTAACAATTCATCAATTACATTGGCTTTTTTTTGAATATCATCAATTTGATTTACTAAATTATTCATTTTAGCAATTTCAAGTGAATCATTAATTTCTTTTTGAAAAGTTATTAATTCATCTTGAACAATTTTCAATAAATACTTTTGATATACATCACTAGCTGATAAATCATCTCCCACATCATAAAAATCGGGTAAATTATCTAACCATTCAGTTGGATTTTGATTAACTTGAGCAAAATCATATATTTTCATAATAGTTTCAGTTAATCCATCATCACTTCGATCATTAGAAAAATTTTCAGTTAATTCTGCAAATTCATTATTTTCATCATTAGCATATAACGATTCACGTAAATCATCCCAGACTTGTTCTCGTAACATTAATTGTTCAGTTTGATCAGTTAAAATTCGAAAATTAGGATCTAAATCAATTGTAAAATAATTATTTTGAACCACTTTTTGACAAAAGGCATCTAGGGTTGAAATATTTGCAATTGGTAATTTTCGAATTTGATTTAATAAGTGTTTTTGTAATTCAAAATCTGATTCTTCATTAATTTTTTCACGTAACGCTTGTTGAATTCGATCACGCATTTCTTTAGCCGCTGCCTTGGTGAAAGTAACAATAATTAAGTTATCGATACTAACTCCGTTAATTAACTTATTAACTACTCGATCAACCAAAACTCTCGTCTTACCAGAACCTGCGGAGGCTGATACTAATACATCCCCATCAAACTCACCATAAACTGCTTGATGTTGTTCTTTTGTATATTCCATTATTGATTACCCTCCTCTCTTAATAAGTCCAGAACTTTTTGTTGGTCATATGCTTCAACTTCTCGATAATTATTTTCAGTTAACATTGGATCAAATTGCATCACTGATTTATATTCTGAAAATTGGAGTGCAGTTTCTTGCTTATATTTCATAGGTGCTAATTTAATTTCTCCAGCGTAGATTCGTTCTCCAGCTTCTTTAATTTTCTTTTCAGTATGTTCTAATAGACGATCTAAATCATCAGGTAAAATAACTGATTTAGCACTTTGTTTTGACAAATCTCCGTCTTTCTTTTTCTGTAATGGATAAACTTCATCAGTATGATCAGAAAAAAGACTATCTAAGAATTCTTGATCATTCACTAATAATCCATTGTACTTTTGCTCTTTGATAACTGCTTTTTCAATTTGCTCTGGATCAAAATAATTATTTTTTCCATCATCCTTTAAAATTGGATTACTGATTTGTAAATACAATGCTCCTGCTAATTTAGCTTTTTGAGAAGTTGATAATTCATCTAAATTAATTTTCAAAGCATCTAAATATGTCATCATTTGCATTGCAATTCCATCATAGGCTTTTGCTAGATCAATTGATTTTTGTCCTGATTTGTAATCAACAATTCCAAGATAATTTGTATCATCTGTAGCTAATTCATCAATTCGATCAATTCGCCCACGAACTTTAACTACTTGTCCCGTATCTAATTGAAATTCTAGTGGCTTTAAATCACCATTCTTGCCACCAACATTTCCAAAAGTTACTTCCGTTTGAATTGGTTGCATTTTAGTTCGTTTGAACTGTTCTCCTAGGGTCTTTGTCATTCGTTGAATTGTTTTTAATAATTGATTAGAAATATAACTCATTCTTTTTGAACTTTTCAAAATTTCATATTGCATATTTTCATCATTCATTAAAATTTGTTGATTTACTTCATTAACTAGATTTTTAATTTGTTGTTCATTAAAATCTTCTAAGCGTTGATTTCTCTTACGAACCGTTTTTAAAATCAAATCTAATGATTCATGGAAAAATTGTCCGGTACTAGCAGCTGACAATTCAAAAACATCTCGTTCTTTTAATTTCAGTCCATACTTTAAGAAATACTCATATGGATTAGAATAAAATTCTTCCAAGCGAGAAATGGATGTATTTAATTCATTTCCATAAAGTTCCGTCACAATTTCTTGATTTAATGCTTCTGGTTCATTTTTATAATTCAATCCACCTAACAACTTATTAGTTAATTGATAATAATTAACATCGTTCACTAATTTTTGATAAACATTACTCCAAAAAGCTCCAAGTGGAATTGATCGAGTTTTACTATCTAGTGCAATCTTAACTAAATTTGATAATGTTATTCTTTTTGAACCTAAATATTCATTACTGTTTTCAACTTTAGGATTATCTTTCACTTCCACCTTTTCAAGTGAAAAATGATGCATAATCGCTTTTACATATGGAGATATTTGTTTATTCTGTTCCGTATCTCCACCTTTACTATAGGAAAAAACAATTTTTTCTTTTGCATTCATAAAGGCTAAGTAATTCATAAATGGTTCATTGGCCATCTGTAATTCACTGTTATCATTTAAAAATTGGTCTTCTGATAATCCTGGTGTGATTTGTTCACGATCAATATCATTCAATAAACTAGTATTTTCAACTGTTCCCGGCATATTATCATCATTTGATCCAATCATAAACACCATTTTTTTATCTCTCATTTGCACCATTCCAGTTTCACTGATTGCAACTTGGTCAATCGTTGAAGGAATTTGTGAGTAACTAGCTCCAGAAAAACCAGCTTTTAAAAGATTTAAAAAGTCATCTTGAATAAATGGTTTATCACCAATAAATTCAACAAAATCATCTAATAAACTACAAAAAGTATTCCAAACTTGTTCAGATTGATCCGCTTCTTGAAGTCGATTGTGATCAAGCGAATGTTGCTGCCAAATTTTTAATCGTTCAACAATTCCGTTTTCAATCAAAAATTGATATAACAACGTAATTGCTTCTTGAATTGTTTTAGCATGATTAATTTTTTTGAAAAATGACGGTAATTTTTCTTGGATTAAATGCTTAATTACATTAATTTTGGCTGACATTTCACGATTCTTATCTGTCAAAATTCCAGTGGTATTATCTGCAACAAATAAATATTGCCAATCATCTTTTTGCGTCCAACGACTGCCTTCATAACCATTCTTTAAAACATAATTTTCGGTAATAGCTAAATCATCCCGAAATTCATTAATCTCCATAAAGGTATCTTGATCAATTTTTGGAACTAACAATTCTGTTTTTAATAGTCTCATTACATCTTGATAACGATAATTTCTTTTATTTGAACCACGATCAATTGAAAATAAAGCATCAATAAATTCAACTAATGGATGAGAATCCATCGTCTTTTGAATATCTTCAAAATGAGGGATTTGCTGCATTTCAAAAATTGGTTGAATAATATTACGATATTGATTTAAATCTTTAGTAATCAAAATAAAATCAGAATAACGATAATTTCCAGTCGCTACCATTTGTTTAATTTGATTAGTCACAATTTGTAATTCCATGTAAGTCGAATTAGCTTCCATAACATCAATTGCTGGTTGCTTTAATTCTGATTTTTGAATATCTTTTTTCATTGCTGTATTTTGAATGAAAAAATCCTCTAAAGCTTGCATTGTTTCACTTTGATCAGATTGATCAACAAATTGATCAACCATTATTTTTACATTTTGATTTTTAGCATAATTATATAGTTGATAATATAAATTAGCTGAACGCCAAAATAAATTAGGATTTTCTGGTAATTGATTAGGATATTTTTGATCTAAATCAAAATCAATCAAAATATAGTTAGCCTTTTCAATCAAAATTTGTACGATTTCTAATTCTTGGGCACTAAATTGAGAAAATCCACTAATATAAAAATTCATCTGACTTAAATCATTTTCATTTAAATAATTAGCTAATAATTTCAAAGTATCAGCGTGATATAAATAATCATCTGAAACTCGTTGATTAAATTCTTCATAAATAATTGCTAAATCATTTAGTTTATTAATCACTTCTGAATTTAAATTTAACTGACTATCATTAATTAATTTTTTTAAATCATTACTTTCAATTTTTCCAGCTTGAATTTCTTTAATCTGACTAGTTAATTGTTGAATAAACCCTGTTTGATTAATTTCACCTCGGTAGATTGTTAAGTCTTCTTCACGGTCTCTCAAAATTTGATAAATAATAATGTTAATTGCTGAATCACTTAATATTGGTTGTTGGTATTCCTCAGTATTATTTAAAAAATACCAAACTAACCTTGTAAAAGAAAAGACTTGTAATTTTTCCTGTGCATATACCGTTTGATTATTTTCATTAATTGCTTTTAAAGTTTCTAATTCTGATTCAAATTTAATATGATTCGGGACTAGATAAAAAAATTGATGGGTTGGTTCTTGTTTCATCCCATCTTTTAACAGTGAGGCAATTTTTTGAAAATGATTTAACCCTGCTTTACCTAATAAAAACTGAACTGCCATCATTTACTCCTTTAGTCATCTAAGACTGCAATTGACTGGTTATCATAGTCATTAGTTAATATAACTTTTACTAAAATATCTGTGATTGTTTCATGTGAAACATTTGCTGACTTAATTTCTTTTCCTTCTGAAACAATTGTTGGATTTCTGGTTAATGATTCTTTAAGTTCTGGAATTCGAATAATCGTATATGGTTGTTCTAATTCATCAATCAACTTAATTGCATAACGCTGCTGTTTTAAATACTCTTGATAATCTATCTGTTGATTAGAAAATGATTGATCATCGTATTCTAAATCAATCCCTAATCTTGTTAAATAAATGATCTTATCAAATTTATTATGATTTTTTAAAACTACATCAATTACATCTTCTGTAATTAAATCTGCATCTACTTCATCTAAATCAAATAATAAAAAATCTACCTTATTTAAATTATCTTTGATTAGATTTATATCTTGCTTTACTTGTATTACATTAACATCAGATAAATCATCATTTAGAAAACGATTTTTTCCTATAATTAAACCTTTTTTCATTTCAAAATCCCCTTACAATAGATAATCTAAGTTTATCAAACTTAATTAAAATCGTTAACTCAATTAGTTCAATTTAAAAGGATGCAAAATGTTCGCATTATTGACAAAATTACGAATCATGGTAATATTATTTTGTAAAAAGGGTACTAAATACGAACAATATTAAAAAACAAAAGGGGTAACTTCGTATGATGCAAAAAATTGCTAATTATTTTCACTTTGAGGAATTAGGAACTAATTTCAGAAAGGAAACATTAGCTGGAATCACAACATTTATTTCAATGGCTTATATCTTATTTGTTAATCCAAATGTTTTAGGAGCAACTGGGATGGACAAAGGTGCCGTCTTTACAAGTACAGCACTAGCCAGTGCTTTTGGATGTTTCATAATGGGAGTCGTTGCTAATTATCCATTTGCTTTATCAGCAAGTTTAGGAATTAATGCTTTCTTTGCTTACTCAGTCTGTATTGGAATGAAAATCCCGTGGGAAACAGCACTTGCTGGAGTATTTGTTGCATCACTAATTTTTATTGTAATCACATTATTTAAATTACGTGAAAAAATTATTGATTCAATTCCAGCAGATTTAAAATATGCAATCGGGACTGGGATTGGATTATTTATTGCTTTTCTAGGATTTCATAATGGAGGATTAGTTGTATCTGATCCTTCAACTATGGTTAAATTAGGTTCATTAACTGAACCAACAACTTTATTAACTGTTGCCGGATTAATTATTTCAGTTGTTTTATTCATTAAAAAAGTTCCTGGAGCAATTTTTATTGGAATGCTTGCTTCTTCAATTATTGGAATGTTCACTGGATTAATTAAAGTCCCTTCTAGTTTAGTTGCTGGCATTCCAAGCATTAAATCAACATTTTTAGTTGCCGTAACTCATGTAGATAAAATTAATACAGTTCAATTAGGAATTGTCGTTCTTACTTTCTTATTAGTTACTTTCTTTGATACAGCTGGTACTTTAGTTGCATTAGCTGAACAAGCTGGATTTGTTAAAAATAACAAAATTCCTCGTATTGGTCGTGCTTTAGCTTCGGATTCAAGTAGTATGTTTGTTGGTTCATTATTAGGTACATCACCAATCGGTGCATACGTTGAATCATCAGCCGGTATTGCAGTTGGTGGACGTTCTGGTTTTACAGTTGTGATAACTTCAATCATGTTCATCCTTGCAACTTTCTTCTCACCTCTTCTTGGAGTAATCACTAGTCAAGTTACTGCTCCTGCGTTAATTATTGTTGGAGTATTAATGACTAAATCAATTAATAAAATTGATTGGAGTAAATTTGAAATTGCGGTTCCCGCATTCTTAATCATCTTAGGAATGCCAATCACTTACAGTATTGCTGATGGAATTGCACTTGGAACAATTGCATATCCAATTACAATGATTGCTTCAAAACGTGGTAAAGAAGTTAATCCAATGATGTATGGATTAGCCGTTGTCTTCGTAATTTTCTTATGGATTCTTTCTAAATAAACTAAAAAGCCTTCAAAATTGAAGGCTTTTTTTATAGAATTGGTGAAAATAATCGACTAAATTGTTGTTTAAAACTTAGCCATAATGATTGTTTAGCAAATTCTCGTTTAGTTTGTAGCGTTGAAACTTTTAAATCTTCCATGAATAAATCATTCATTTGCTTAGCAAAATCACGATCATAAATGAATGAATTAATTTCAAAGTTTAATTTAAAGCTTCGATAATCAAAGTTTGCTGAACCAACTGATGATACTTTGTCATCAATCATAATTGTTTTAGCATGCATAAATCCTTGATTATAATAATAAATTTTAACTCCATAACTAGCTAATATCTTTGCATAATATTGACTAGCACGATAAACAAACATATGGTCTGGGAATGAAGGCATAACAATTCTAACATCCACACCAGATAAAGCGGCTGATTTTAATGTATCTAAAACACTTTCATCGGGAATTAAATAAGGAGTATTAATATAAACTTTCTCTTTTGCGGTTGCAATTAAATTATTGTAACCCTTTTTAATTTGTTCTAGTTCAGAATCGGGGCCACTTGAAACAGTCTGCATACTACTATTTCCAGCAACTTTTGGAGTAGGTAAGTATTTCTTTATAACATCCATATCTTCAATATCAATTTGATTATCACGATTACTTGCATTCCAATCTAAAATAAATCGATCTTGTAATCCAAATACTCCAGATCCCTCTACTTTAATTGTAGTATCACGCCATGGACCAAATTTTTTTGACCAACCCATGTATTGATCTCCAATATTAAAACCACCAACATATCCGTATTTACCATCAATCACTACAATCTTATGATGATCTCTAAAATTAATTCTAAAATCAAAAAAGTTTGAATGTGTATGTAAAAATGACTCAACATGTCCACCGGCTTCAATTAAAGGTTTAAAGAATCGCCCACTTACTACATTAGAACCCCAGGAATCATAAATAACCTTAACATCAACACCAGATTTAGACTTCTTAATTAATTCATCTAAAATTTGATGACCTAATTTATCTGCATAAAAAGTATAAAATTCAATATTAATCGAATCTTTAGCTTCTTTAATATCATTAATCATATCACCAAATAAATCTTCACCCGTAGTATAAAGTTTTAATTTATTTCCATGACTTAATACAGACATTGCAGAATTCATAAACATCTTAACTAAATTATTTGATTCTAAAATAACATCAGCATTATCAACGTTCTGCATTTTACCTTCATTTAATTCTTTACGCTGTCTCTTAACTGTTTTTTGAACTTCTTTTTTGGCTCTTCCCTGTAATTTAAATAACTTACTTTTCGGTAATTTACGACCAAAGAATGCATAAACAATAAATCCACCAACGGGAAATATAATTAATACTAATAGCCATGCCCAAATTGCAGCAATATCACGCGGTCTTCTAAAAATTGTAATAACTGCCAAAGTAGCATTTAAAGCAACTATTATTTCAAAACACAACGACCAATCCATTATTATTATCCTCCTAATGTTTACTTCATCTCTTATGATACATAACTTTTTAAAAAATTTCTTTCTAAAACTATCAATTTAAGCCTATTAGTTTTTATTTTTTATTCATGATATACTTACATTTATGGTGAGGTGTAAAAATGAAAAAAAATAATTTTATTTCCGTTTTAATCAGTCTTTCTATTATTAGCTTAATTTTTATTTCTGGATGCGGAAAAACACAAAATAATCATAAAAATCAAAATGCTTCCTTTAAGAATGATATTGATTCAACTAGTTCAATTAAATCAAATCTAACTAAAAATAATAATTTATGGTATGTTAAGGGAAAATTAAATTCTAAGAGCAAATCTGGATTTGAAACTTATGAATTTAAAAAAGACGGTAAAGCAAACGTTTATAATGTTTCAAAAATATATAAAACAAAAAATGATGCCAAAAATAATCATGATTTAAATAAAAATGGTACTTTAACTTATAAAATTAAAAATAATAATGGTAAAACATCTATTTCATTCAAAGGTAAGATGGCTGGTATCCCAATGACTCAATCATTTAAATTAAAAGATACAATCGATAATAAAACAGAATTACCTTCTAAAACTAAAGTATTTGGATACAAAATCAATCATGATATTGATGGCGACTCAATGAACCGTATCTTAATTCAACCAAAATAAAAAAATAACCGATAAATTTAATTTTATCGGTTATTTTTTTATGCTAACGCATCATAATTTTCAAGTTTAATTGGTGTTTGATTTAAAACATCTAATTGTTCTTTTGGAACATATTTTTTATTAACTACTACTTCATAAACAAAATCATTCATCCATTCATCTGACATAATGAAGTAACCTTTTTCACCAACTTTTTCACCCCAACTGTTTTCTACTTTCCATTTAGTAGATTTACCATCAATTAAATCTACTCCAGTCAAAGTCATCGCATGTGAAACTTCAGCTTCATGAAATTTTAGTCGTTCTGCTTTACTCATTGAAGTATCTAATCCAAACAATTCAGCTTGACGATATAAATTACTATCTAAAATTCCTTTTTGACGATGCATTTGTTGAATAACGTCATTCCCAAACCAAACGCTTGTTCCGTCTTTTAATTGTTTAATTGCAGCATCTTTTAACACATCCATTGGTGCATTAACAAATTGAATTTGTTTCCCACCAACAATATTATTTTGACTAGGAAGTGCATATAACTTATCATAATCTCGATCTGGAGCATTACTTAAAACAACATAATCCTCAAAATCAGTATCAAAATATTTTTGATAAAAATCTTTTGGAGTTAAATTTTGATCTAAATGATAACCCTCTTTATCATCACGATATTCTAAATCAAACTTTGCTGGAGGTTCACCAAAAGAATAGGCTACAATTCGATAAACTTCTGAAAGAAATTTTTCTTTAGTTGTCTCAATTTCATTATCTGAAGCTTCATCATTTACAAGATCACGCAATTTCATTGCATCACGACGTAATTTTTTTGCTAAGAAAGCTTCAAATTCACCAGTATCTTCAGTCACGATTGTCTCTGGATAAGCTGCTTTTGGAACTACTCCATATTTTTCAACTAATCCAGCAGCCATTGCCCATTGTCCACCATCATCATTTGGATAAGTTAAATAGTATTGTACATCACGATCATAATTTGATTTATCAGCATTAGCAATCATACGATCATAAAACATATTTGCTCTTTCAATTTTATCCCAAAAGAACAAATATCCTTGTGATAACTCAAAGTTTTTTTGTTGGTATTTTTCTGCAAACTGATGTCTTAAAGTATTTGTTAAAGAGAAAATCCAACATCTTCCACTTCTTTTTTGATTTGAAACAGTTCCAGTCTTTAAATCAACACTAAAAGTTCGATTTAATTTTGCTGGTACATCAGCATTTTCGGCAACTTTATGTAATCCATTATTTCTAATTGCACTACTAATTAAATTAGCATTAGGTTGCTTTTCTAAATCTTGATGCATTTTATTGATATCTTCATTTGATAAAGCTTGATTGAATTTGACCATTGAACATTCCTCTTTTCTTTTAAATATTATTAGCATTCTATCCTTGTTATATTCATTTGGCAACTGTAAATGTTTCACGTGAAACAAAAAGAGATGGAAAAATCCATCTCTTTTAATAACCTAGACTATTAATATTCATTCTTCTTTGCTTTGTTTGACTCCATGGAAGTGCTTTAACTACACCTGTGACATGACTTTTGGGAACAAATCCCCAGTATCGACTATCATCCGATACACTTCGGTGATCTCCTAAAACAAAATATTGACCTTTTGGTACTTTGATTGAATTTTTATTTTTTGGCCAAGACTTAGATAATGATTTCAAATCCCAATTTCCAACATCATTTTCTTTTTGAGTTCCTTCAGTCTTTTCATCTTGACTAATAAAACTTTGATTAATTTT
The DNA here is from genome assembly GCF_021698855.1 of Lactobacillus sp. S2-2. Taxonomy (GTDB): domain Bacteria; phylum Bacillota; class Bacilli; order Lactobacillales; family Lactobacillaceae; genus Fructilactobacillus. Next base: position 26,178 of record NZ_WWFA01000004.1, on the reverse strand, counting down.
TTTACCATTTACATAAATTGTTCCGCTATTTTCTTTAAACGAAACTGTGTCTCCCGGCAATCCAATTACCCTTTTTACATAACTATCACCTTTACTAGCTTGCGGATCTAATTTATATGCATCAAACACAATCGGACTTAAGTGTTTAACTTTAAAAGTTTTAAAAACAGCTGTCCATTGACCATCTTGTAAGTTTGGTTCCATTGACGTTCCCCGTGTTGTTGCAAAAGTAAAAACATATTGTTTGATTAATAAAGCCAAAATGATCCCAATCACGACTGGTAAAACATTATTTTTAATAAATTTCATTTTATTCAACCATTCTTTCTACATTATTACAATTATCGTAACATTATTTTTTTAAACAGTTATACTTATAAATCCTAATTTAATAAATTTATAAGGTATCAATGTTTCACATGAAACAAAAAAAGAGATGAAAGTTCATCTCTTAATAACTTAAATTATTAATATTGTTTCTCGTTTCTTTAGTTGTACTCCAAGGGAATGCCTTAACAACACCTTTTATATGACTCTTAGGAACATATCCCCAGTATCGACCATCATTTGATACACTTCGGTGATCTCCCAATACGAAATATTCTCCCTTTGGTACTCGAACTGAATTAGTATTTCTTGTCCAATTTCTTGATAATGATTTTAAATCCCAATTCTTATCAATATCAAAGTAATCAGATCCGTTCATTCTTTCAGAATTACTTATAAAGTTTTGATTAACCTTTTGATTATTAACATAAATATTACCTTCACTACGATTAAAAGTAACAGTATCTCCTGGTAATCCAATAACTCTTTTTACATAATCTGATTTAGGTTTTGCATCTGGATCTAATCCATGTGCATCAAACACAATCACACTTAAATGTTTAATCTTTGACTGTCGTAAAACAACAACTCTTTCACCATCTTGTAAGTTCGGCTCCATTGAAGGTCCATCAGTTTTAGCAAACATAAATAAGTATCTATGAATCAATAAAGCTACGATAATTCCGATTACAATTGGAATTATCCAGCTTAGTATTTCTCGTATAATTTTCATGGTGAATTTACCCCTACCTTACTAAGTTACTTTTATTTTACCATGAAAAAAGGCTTTTAATAAGTGCTTTTTGCTTTAAATAAGTTTTCTCATAAATTCGTCTTTTTCTTGATAAATTGAATCACTTAAGAAAGCTTTTGGTCCATGATCAGCTCCTGCAACTAAATGAACTTGAACGTTTTGTTCACCAATTTTTTCCATAACTTGAGTAGCCAAGTTAACCGTTTGTACGTAAGGAGCTACATGATCGTCTAATCCTGCATAAAACAATACTGGAACCATTTTATCAGTTAAATAGCTAGCTGGATTACATGCATCATTTAATTCAGGAACATCGATTGGTCGATTATTTTTTAACATTACCCCTTCAAATGAATCTGAAGCCCCAGTTTCAGTAAAACGTGGTTCTTGTCCTAAAGCTTTAAATTGAAATGGCATTTCTTTTAAATTATATGGTCCATAAGAAGCTATTACACCCTTGATTTCTAAATCTTGATCAAAATAATCTCCAAGTTCACCATTTAATTGATTAGATCCAATCGAAGCAGCAGTAAGCATTGCTAATTGAGCTCCTGATGATTCTCCCATTAAGAACACTTGTTTAGGATTAATTTTAAAATCTTTAGCATGTGCTTTTATGTAACGAATAGCTGCCTTAATTTCATAAATTGGAGTAGGAAAATCTGCTTGATGTGATAATGAATAATTTGGACTAACAACTGCATAACCTTTTTTTAATAGTTCTAAAGCCCCTTGTAGTTTAAATGAACTTTTTTGGCCAAAGTACATCCCACCACCAAAGATATCAATAATCACTGGAAATTGTTCTTTATCTTCATTAGGTAAATAAATATCCATCTTTCTTCTTTTACCATCAGCATAGCTAACATCAATCCACTTATTATTAATCCAATCAGTATCTGCTGGTACAAACTTTTGATCTCTTTCAATAAATTTCATAAAAATTTCCTTTCAATTATTTTTTTACAATTTCAACGAAATTTCGAAATAATTGTTTGGCATGTTGATTTGTGTCAAATAACATCTCTGGGTGAAATTGAACTCCATAAATATTATATTTTTTATTTTCAATTGCTTCAATAATTTGGTCTGATGCAAAAGCAGTTGCCTCAAATCCATCAGCAATTCTTTTAACTGCTTGATGATGAAAGCTATTTACTAATCCTTCTGTACCCCAGGCTTTACTCAAAAATGAATCTTCATTAACTTTAATTGAATGTGTAAGTGTACTCCATTCAGTCGGATACTGATTATGTCCTAATACATTTTTATACTGTGAATTAATATCTTGATAATTCGCTCCACCTAATGTTGCGTTAATAATTTGCAATCCTCGACAAACTCCTAAAATAGGTTTGCTTTGCTGCTTCATTGATTCAATCATTGCTTTTTCAAAGTTATCACGAGCAATACTATTAGATCCATTTTCTTTAATTGGATCTTCTTGATATAGCAATGGACTGACATCGTCTCCACCAGCAAGCACTAATCCATCAATTTTTTGAGCATACTCATTTGCAGCAGATGGATTGGTTACTGGTAAGATAATAACTAATGCTCCTAATTTTTCTAAGGCTTTTACATAATCTTTTTGAATATAATCCACATAACGATTTCCAAATTGACTGGTTGATTTTTCAATATGACTTGCAGAAAGTCCAATAACTGGTTTCATAATAATATCTCCTTTATAAAAAACACATAATAAAAATTATGTGTTTTTTAATTATTCAGTTTTAGCTATTTTACCTTGTTGAACATAAACAGACAAGATTGCAATATCAGAAGGATTAACTCCACTAATTCTTGAAGCTTGAGCAATTGTTCTTGGTTGAATTTGTTTTAGCTTTTGATGTGCTTCAGTTGCTAGTCCATCAATTGCATCATAATCAATTTTTTCTGGAATTTTCTTTGATTCCATTTTCTTCATTCTTTCAACTTTAGCTTCTTCTTTTTGGATATATCCCGCATATTTAGTTCTGATTTCTAATTGTTCAATCACTCTACTGTCCAATGGTTCATCAGTTGCTGGAATATAATCCATTAATGTCTTGTAATTAACATATGGTCTTCTTAAGAAGTTAGCTGCAATTACTCCATCTTGTAATGGCTTATCACCATGGTCAGCGATAAATTGGTTGATTTGATCACCAGGTTTAATTCTAATTGAATTTAATCGGTCTAATTCTTCAACTACACGTTTTTGTTTTGTCTTAAATTTATTAAAACGTTCTTCTGAAATCAAACCTAATTCATAACCTTTTTCAGTTAAACGAAAATCAGCATTATCATTTCTTAATAAAAGACGATATTCAGCTCTAGAAGTTAATAAACGATATGGTTCATTAGTTCCCTTAGTAACTAAATCATCAATTAAAACACCAATATATGCTTCATCACGGTTTAAAACTAATGGTTCTTTACCTTGATTTTTCAAAGCTGCATTAATTCCAGCAATCAATCCTTGTCCAGCAGCTTCTTCATAACCAGAAGTTCCATTTGTTTGACCAGCAGTATATAATCCTTCAATTAATTTAGTTTCCAAAGTTGGTTTTAATTGATATGGAGCAACCACATCATATTCAATTGCATATCCTGGGCGCATCATTTTAGCATCTTCTAAACCAGCAATTGAATGAACCATTGATTGTTGAACTTCTTCAGGCATTGAAGTAGAAAGTCCTTGAACATACCATTCTTCAGTATCTCTACCTTCTGGTTCTAAGAATAATTGGTGACGACTTTTATCTGCAAAACGGACAATTTTATCTTCAATAGATGGACAGTAACGTGGTCCAACTCCTTCAATTACACCAGTAAACATTGGTGCCCTTGATAAGTTTTCTTGAATAATTTCATGAGTTTTTTCATTTGTGTAAGTTAACCAACAAGAAATTTGATCTTTAACAGCTAAATAATCATTGTCATCAGATTCATAACTAAAATGATTAGGTGCTTCATCTCCAGGTTGTTCCTCTGCCTTTGAATAATTAATTGTTTTTCCATTAACTCGTGGAGGAGTTCCAGTCTTAAATCGTTTCAAATCAAAACCTAAATCAGCTAAGTTTTCTGATAATTTTTCTGATGGAAGTGAATTATTTGGACCTGAAGAATACATTAATTCACCAATAATTATCTTACCTCTTGAAGCAGTACCAGCAGCAATTACAACTGAATTAGCACTATATTTAGCTCCAGCATTTGAAATTACTCCAACACATTTTCCATCTTCAACTATTAACTGTTCCACAATTCCTTGACGTAAAGTTAAATTAGGTTCATTTTCTAAAGTACTTTTCATTGAACGATGATAAGCATGCTTATCAGCTTGTGCTCTCAAAGCACGAACTGCAGGTCCTTTACCAGTATTCAACATTCTCATTTGAATATAAGTTTTATCAATGTTTCGACCCATTTCACCACCTAAAGCATCGATTTCTCTAACAACCGTTCCCTTAGCTGGACCTCCAACAGATGGGTTACATGGCATAAAAGCAACCATGTCTAAATTAATGGTCATTAGTAATGTCTTTTGTCCCATACGTGCTGCTGCTAAAGCTGCTTCACTTCCAGCATGTCCTGCACCAACAACAACTACATCATAATTTCCAGCATCATAATATTGTTTAACTTCTTGTACATTAGTTTTAAGCAAAAATACTTCCTCCTTGCAAATGTTTCACGTGAAACATTTTATTTACCTAAACAAAATTGACTAAATAATTGATCTAATAATTCTCCATTGTAGCTTTCACCTGTTATTTCACCTAATAAATCCCAAGCTCTGGTCATATCAATTTGAACTAAATCAACTGGTAATCCATTTTCAATTCCTGAGATAACATCATTTAAAGCATCATAAGATTGCTCTAATAAACCAATATGACGTGCATTAGTTACCATTACATCATTTTTTGAATTATCAATTCCTTCATCAAAAAACATTTTAGCAATGATTTTTTCTAATGGATCCATTCCATCACTTTCAATTGCTGAAGTTTTAATTATATTTTGATTATTAGTTAATTGTTTCAATTCATCTTCATCAAGATTAGTTGATAAATCAGTTTTGTTTAAAATAATGATTCGGTTGATATTATTAGTTAATTCAATTAATTCACGATCTTCATTAGTTAATTGTTCATTGGAATTTAAAACTAATAAAACTAAATCAGCTTTTTTGATTGCATCCCTTGAACGATCAACTCCAATTTTTTCAACTTTATCTTCTGTATCTCTAATTCCTGCAGTATCAACTAAATGAAGCGGAACCCCAGACACATTAACGTACTCATCTAATACGTCACGGGTAGTTCCTGGAACATCAGTTACAATTGCCTTTTCTTCATGTAAAAGACGATTTAATAAACTAGATTTCCCAACATTAGGTCTTCCAACAATTGCAGTATCTAATCCATCTCTTAAAATTTTACCTTGTTTAGCAGTTTTTAATAATTGAGAAATATGCTGCTGTAATTCTTTTGCTTTTTCAACTAATAATTTAGAGGTTAGTTCTTCGACATCATCATATTCTGGATAATCGATATTAACTTCAACTTGTGCTAAAACATCTAGAATTGATTGTCTTAAATTTCCAATTAAATGAGAAAGATTTCCATCTAATTGATTTAAAGCAGCTTTCATTGATTGATCGGTTTTGGCTTGAATTAAATCCATTACGGCTTCTGACTGTGATAAATCAATTCGACCATTTAGAAAAGCTCGTTTGGTAAATTCACCTGGTTCAGCCATTCTAGCACCATTTCTGAAAGTTAATTGTAGAATTTCATTTGTTGCTACAATTCCTCCATGACAATTAATTTCGATAATATCTTCTTTAGTATAAGTTTTAGGCGCTTTCATAACTGAAACCATTACTTCATCAATTTGATTATCATCATTAAAGTTATCAATAATATGTCCATAATTAATTGTATGACTAGCTACTTTATTCAAATCTGTTCCTTGGAACATCTTACTAATAACCTTTAATGATTCAGATCCGCTAATTCGAATAATTGAAATTCCACCCTCACCTGCTGGAGTTGAAACGGCTGAAATTGTATCATAATCCGTTGTTACTAATGGCATTTTACTTCTTCCTTTCACTTCATTAATTGCACAAAAAAAGTGCCACTCCATGCGTATGCGCATGGACAAAGCACTTTCACTACTTCATCAATTTATTTGTTTTCATAATATACGCTAACTAAATAAAAGTCAAATTTAGACACACAAAAATAAGCTTACTAAATTTTAAGCTTTATTTAGGAGCGATTATGATTGATCTTCTTTGTTCTAAACCAGTTGAATAAGTCATTACATATTCACTGTTTTCAAGGGCTGAATGAATTATCTTTCTTTCAAAAGATGGCATTGGATCTAAATAAATTGGTTTTCCAGTTGCCATTACATTTCGAGCTGTTTTACGAGCTAAGTTTTCTAAAACATCTTTTCTTTTTGAACGATAATTAGCGGTATCTAATTCAATATTCAAATGATTAATTCCTAAATTATTTAGATAAATTAAACTTAAATCTTGTAATGAATTAATTGTTCGACCATGTTTTCCAATTAATAAGCCTTCTTTATCGGCTCTAAAATTAATATAAACATGCTTATTATTAATAAATTTAACTTCAGATTTTGCGTTAATTCCTAATTCTTGAATAATTGATTCCAAGTATTCAACTAAATCAGAAACACTTTCTTCTTTTTTATCACGATTACTTTTAATTAATTTTTCATTAACTTCGGTTACTTTTTTTTCGTTATGTTGCTCTTTTTTTATTATTTCTACGATTGCTGGTTTTTTAAATAATCCTAAAAATCCCTTTGTTGGATTTTGAACTATATTTATTTCAACGTTTTCACGAGATAAACCTAAAGTTTCGATTCCTTGTTTAGTAGCTTCTTCGATTGAAGTACTTTTAAATATTGTCATGCTCAATACTCCTGTTGGCTTAAAATTGTCACATAAATAATATTATCATATAAGTATTATGAAATAATATATTTTTTTATTTTTAATCATAAAAAAATACTCCATAAAAGTTAGACTTTCATCTAACTTTTATGGAGTATTTTAGTAAACTTTTTATTTTTTACCTTTTCTTGCTTTTCGAATTGCTTTTTGTTTTTTTCGTTCAGCTTGTTTACGAGCTTTTTCTTTTGCATCTCGTTCAGCTTGCATTTTCCATGGGTTTTGTAAGAGTAATGTTTGCCCTACTTGGAAAGCATTTGTTATTACCCAATATAATGACAATGCTGATGGAACACTTAACGCAGTAAAGAAAATAATTAGTGGCATTCCAAAAGTCATCATTGTTGTCATACCATTTGATTCTGGTTGAGATTTCATTGCCAACCATGAACTCAAGAAAGTAAATGATGCAGCTAAAATTGGAAGTACAAAATATGGATCTTTATGACCTAATTCCAACCACAAAAATTCTCCACCCTTTAAAACATTAGTACGAGATATTGATTGATACAATGCAAAAATTACTGGCATTTGAACTAACAATGGTAAACATCCAGCAATTGGATTAATTCCCGCTTCTGAATAAAGTTTTTGTTGTTCTTCACGTAACTTTTGAACTGTCTCAGTATCTTTTGAAGAATATTTCTTTTGTAATGCTTTAAGTTGTGGTTGAACTTCTTGGGTTTTCTTCATACTTTTAGTTTGATAAATCATTAAAGGTAGAATAACGATTCTTACAACAACTGTGAAGAGGATAATTCCAACTCCATAATTATTAGTACCAAACAGATTAGATAACCAAATAATTGCACGAGAGAAGTTTAAAACAACTATTCCATCCCAAAAACCGGTACTTTGATCATTAATCGGTGTATTACCACAAGCAGTTAACACAAAAACCAAACTAACAATCGCAAAGATTGTCATAAATTTTTTAAAATTTTTCACTTTTATTCCTCGCTATAATCAGAATCTAATAGGTCAGCTAATTTTAAAACATGAACTAGACTTGATTTAATATCAAACATCGACATTCCATCAACTATCGGACGAGCAATTACTAAAAAATCAACATCATTTTTTAAATAAGGTTTTAATTCAAAAATTGATTGTCGAACACGGCGTTTAACCCAATTTCGATGAACAGCATTTCCAACTTTTTTTCCAACTGAAATCCCAATTCGAAAATGTAGTTGGTCAGGTTTATCTAATTGATAAATTACAAATTGTCGATTTGCAACCGATGCATGTTCATCAAAGACCTTTTGAAATTCTGCTTCTTTTTTAATACGATAAGATTTTCGCATAATTAATCTCCAATTATTTATTAATAATTAAAAAGACCACTGAGGGTTCAGTGGCCTAAGCAGATAATACTTTTCTGCCTCGTTTACGACGACGAGCTAATACTTTACGACCGTTACTAGTACTCATGCGTTTTCTAAAACCATGAACACGGTTACGTTGACGTTTCTTTGGTTGGTAAGTTCTTTTCATGACTAACCCTCCTAACTAAATCGGTTGTTTAAAGAACTGTTATATTAATGAAAACATTTCTTTTATATGATATCACAAAATTTTATTGTTTCAAACAACTATTTTCATAATGTGTCAATAGCTAAAAATAAATTTGTGAGGATAACTTGTTAATAACTGTGGATAACTAAAAATAAAATCACCGGCTTTTAGACAACCAAAAAAACAAAAAACAGTGTGTTTATTTTTTTATCCACAAACTGTTAATAACTTTTAAAACCATTTAAAAACGTTTCTATATCAAGAAATAATTATCCACATTTTTCTGTTAATTTTCAAATTTTTCACTTTATTTATCCAAGTTATTCACACTTTTGTGAGAAACAAATAGACATGATGTGAAACATTTATTCACAACTTCTAAATTCTGTGGAAAACTTTTTAACTTAATGATAAAATTATAATCATGATTTTCAAAATGGAGGCAGGAGTTATGGATCATAATGAACTATGGCAACAAATAAAAGAAAAATTTAAAGAAGATTATAACCAAACTACCTACTCAACTTGGATTGAAACTGCTATTCCAATTTCTTTAGTAAATAATGAACTAACTATTCAATTACCAACCCCGCTACATAGAGATTATTGGAAGACTAAATTTTCTGATAAGTTAGTTGAATATGCATATGCAACTAATAAAATCGATATCGTTCCTGTTTTTGTATTAGAAGATGAATTAAAAAAAGATAAAACTCAAGAAACTTCTAATAATAAAAATGTCGATACCACACCAACTTATATGAAGAAAACTCATCTAAATAGTGACTATACATTTGATACTTTCGTTATTGGTAAAGGTAATCAAATGGCTCATGCCGCTGCTTTAGTCGTTTCAGAAGAACCAGGTAAGATGTATAATCCATTATTCTTTTATGGTGGAGTAGGATTGGGTAAAACCCACTTGATGCACGCAATTGGTAATAAATTATTAAATGTAAATAATGATTACAACATTAAATATGTAACGTCAGAAGCATTTACTAATGACTTTATCAATGCCATTCAAACAAATAGAACTGAAGAATTTAGAAAAGAATATCGTAGCGTTGACTTACTGCTGGTTGATGATATTCAGTTCTTTGCTGATAAAGAAGGAACGCAAGAAGAGTTCTTTCATACTTTTAATGATTTATATGAAGATGGTAAACAAATTGTTTTGACTTCTGATCGTTTACCTAATGAAATTCCAAAATTACAAGATCGATTAGTATCACGATTTGCATGGGGGCTATCAGTTGATATTACGCCTCCTGATTTAGAAACTAGAACTGCTATTCTAAGAGCTAAAGCTGAATCAGATCATATGGAAATTCCAAGTGATACGTTAAGTTATATTGCTGGACAAATTGACTCAAACGTCCGTGAGCTAGAAGGAGCACTTTCGAGTGTCCAAGCGTTTGCAAGACTTAGAAGCCAACCAATTACGACTGAATTAGTTTCAGCTGCTTTAAGACCACTTAAATTAGCTAAAGCCAAAAAAGCTCTAACAGTTCCTGATATTTTAAAACGTGTCTCTTCATACTTTCACGTAACTATCAACGAGCTAAAAGGTAAAAAAAGAATCAAATCAATTGTTGTGCCGCGTCAAATAGCGATGTATTTATCTCGCGAATTAACTGAAAGTTCTTTACCGAAAATTGGTGAAGAATTTGGTGGTAAAGATCATACAACTGTAATTCATGCTTATGAAAAAATTGTTGAAGCACTCAAAACTGATTCTGAATTACAAAGAACAATTGATGATTTAAAAAATGAAATGCAACATTAAAAAACATGTTAAAATTCTGCCTGTTGATAAGTCTAGCAAAAAAGCTATTTTTATCCACAAAGTTATTAACAGCCTTATTCACTTTATCTATATTAGGTTAAATAACTTTTCCACAGTATAAACAGGACCTACTATTACTTCTATCTTTTTATATTATTAATTAATATAATTAACTAACATTCTGATACAAATAAAAAGGAGACTAACAAAATGAAATTTTCAATTAAACGTTCTGTTTTTATCAATTCATTAAATATTGTACAAAGAGCAATTTCTTCCAAAACAACGATTCCTATTTTAACTGGACTAAAATTAGAAGTTTTTGAAAATAAAATTATTTTAACTGGAAGCGATGCTGATGTTTCAATTCAAACAACCATTGATGCAGATAATCAAGATAATGAGTTATCTATCGAACAATCAGGAAACATTGTTTTACCAGCTCGTTTTTTCAATGAAATTGTCAAAAAATTACCTCAAGAAATCATGAATCTGGAAGTAAATGATAACTTTAAAACTAAAATAACTTCTGGACCATCTGAATTTACAATTAACGGTCTTGATGCAAATAACTATCCACACCTACCAGAAGTTGAAACAGAAAATTCAATTCATTTATCAGCGGATATTTTCAAAGAGATTATTAATCAAACGGTAATTTCAGTTTCAAAACAAGAAAGTCGTCCAATCTTAACCGGAATTCACGTTAGTTTAAATGAAAATCAAATTTTAGCGGTTGCAACTGATAGTCACCGTTTATCACAAAGAAAAGTGGAACTCCAAGAAAGTCATGGTGCTAACTATGATATTGTGATTCCAGGTAAAAGTTTAAGTGAATTAGCTAAAATGATTGATGACAATCAGCAAAGTATTCAGATGGATATTTCGGAAAACCAGGTTCTCTTTACATTTGGTAAAACTAATTTTTATTCAAGATTATTGGAAGGAAACTATCCAGATACAAGTCGCTTAATTCCAAAATCGTCGGAAACAAAAATTGAATTTAATTCATCTGAATTATTAGGTGCAATTGAAAGAGCTTCACTTTTATCACATGAGTCTAGAAATAACGTGATTAAGTTAACCATTAATCCAAGCAATCAAGTTGTCACGATTACTGGTGATTCACCAGATGTTGGAAATGTTGAAGAAGATTTACAGCCAAGTAATTCAGAAGGTGCAGATTTGGAAATCTCATTCAACCCCGATTACATGAAAGAAGCATTAAGAGCATTCGGGAATACTGAGATTAATCTTTCATTTACATCAGCTCTCAGACCGTTCACTTTAATACCAACGGGTACAGAAGATGGTTTCATTCAATTAATTACTCCAGTAAGGACATTTTAATAAAAAAATCACTCAATTTAATTGAGTGATTTTTTTCGAGTCAAAATACTAGTCATAGTATATTGAGCTGTTGTAATATTCAGATATAAAAATAATTATAAACGTAAACATAACTTTTTGGAGGTTTAAAACATATGAAAAATAAAAGAAAGAATATCATAAAAAGTTCTTTGCTTGCTGGAATTGCAGCATTTACTGTATTTAGTGTTGGAAATGTAAGATTTAATCTGAAAGATTTTTCATTACACTCAGATTATTTAATTCATGCTGACAATACAGTTAATTATGATAGTACCCAATTAAATGATAGTACATTCAATGTTACTAATCTAAAGACGAATCCGAAATATGATTATACTTATAAAACATTTAATTTAACTAGTGATACTAAAAATCAAGCAGGAACAATTTCTTTTAAAGATAAAATAAGTTTTAACGATGATTTTAAAATCACTGGAAAAATAAATATTGGTACAAAAAATCAGGATCATGGTGGTGGTGACGGGATTGCTATGTTTTTTCATAGTGGTAATGTAGAAGATGTAGGAACTGCTGGACAGGGTTTGGGTGCTGGTAATTTAAATAATGTTACAGGATTTAAAGTAGATACTTATAGGAACTCTAGTGATACAAAAATTGGTTCTAGTTCAACTTACGCCACGATAATTCACGGTAATAAGCAAAATCCAAATCCTGACTATAAAGGAACATCTGCTCAACCTCTAGTAGTTTCAGATCCTTCACAAAATAAATTTAGGGATTTTACCTTTGAATATAGTGGTTCTACAAAAACATTAACAGTTACCTATGATGGAAAAACTTGGACTGTAACTAATCCAGATTGGTTTAAAGATAGCGGTGATGGATATGTTTTTTCTATTTCAGCTGGGACAGGAAGCAATAGTAATTTACAACAATTAAAATTGGATAGTATGAAATATACGAAAGCTCCTGGATACAATAAAGATGATCACAAAATTAAAATTGCTGACGTAAAAGCAGGCGATAAAAAGATAACAGGAAAAGGAACACCAGGAGATACGATTAAAATTTCTGACGGTGAGGGAAACGAATTAGGGACCACCACAGTTGATAGTGATGGAAATTATGTATATGAATTGAAAGATGGACAAAATTTAACTGAAGGTGAGAAGATATCTGCAAAGCCTATAACTATTAATAGTAATGATGTTGACAATCCGTATGAAGGAGATACTGTTACAACAACTGTCGGAGCAAATGAAATTGTTAGTCATAAATTAGTATTAAACACACCAGATGAAGGTCAATTTAATATAACAGGTACCGGTACTCCTGGAGACACAGTTATTATATATGACGACAATAACAAAGAACTAGGAAGAAGAACAGTTCTTGATGATGGAACGTTTACAATAACTTCAAATAGGCAATTAATTGGTGATGAAAAACTAACAGCTAAAGTAATTGATAAAAGTAATAACGAAGTTAGCGAAGATAAAATTGAAGGTAGTAAATATGTTAAGGTTAATTTCATACCAGATGATCATAAGCCAACTATCAATTTAACCAATTCAGGAGACAAGAAAATAACCGGAACAGCAACACCAAATGATACTCTAACAATCAAAAAGAATGGGGAAACCATTGCCGAAAATGTTACAGTTAATTCAGATGGTAGTTACAGTGCTGATATAACAAGTAAATTATCAGAAGATGATATAATTGAGGTAATTCCAACAAATCCCAAAGGATCAATAGGTACTTCTGCTACCCAAAAGGTAGATTATGATCAAGATAACCACATTGCGACTATACAACAAGCTTATGGTGGAACAAAGACAATATCAGGATATGGAACACCTGGAGATACTGTTACAATTATTGATAAAGATGGTAATAAGCTAGCTGAAAATATAAAAGTAGATAAAAATGGGAATTTCTTGATTAATGATGCAAGCCGTCTCTTGGTTGATGGTGAAACATTAACTGTAACTCCACATACTCAATTTAATGGACAAGATAAGGAAGGTAAATCTTCTGATTTTGAAGTTCAGTATTCTTCAGATGCACATACACCAACAATAGATAAACCTGAATCTAATCAGAAAACAATTACAGGTACTGGAGTAGCAGGAGATACAATTGTAATAACTGATGAATCTGGTAAGACAATTGCAAAAACCAAAGTTAATGAAGATGGTACGTATAATGTTGAAGCAGATCGCGATTTAAGAGATGGAGAAACATTAACTGTAACTCCAATTACTAACGTCAATAATAATTTGGAAACTGGAAATAGTGCGAAGACAACATTAGATTACGATGCATCAGAACACAAGCCAACAATTAATGGTGACATTAAAGAAGATAGTCAAGGCAAGACTGTGGAAATTTCTGGAAAAGAAGGAGACACAGTAGTTCTAAAAGATAAAGATGGTAATTCAATTAGTGACGAAGTAGTAATTGGATCAGATGGTACGGCAAAAGTAACCATTAAAGATGATGCAAAACTAACTAAGGGTGATGATGTTTATGCGGAATCAACAACTAAAGATGGAGATACAGTAGTTGGAACGAGTGATTCAGATAAACAACAAGTTGTAGCCAAAGATTACGATGCATCAGAACATACTGTAGTTGTAGATCAACCAAAAGATGGAGATCAAAAAGTTACTGGAGAAGGAACTCCTGGAGACACAATTGTTATTACTGATAAGGATGGCAACGTAATCGGTAAAGGTGAAATTGGAGAAGATGGTAAATATGACATTCCAGTTGATAAACCACTTAACAAAGGTGATGAAGTTACAGTAACTCCTTCTACTGATGGTAAAGATGGGACACCAACAACTTCAATTACTACTGATAAAGATAAACCACAAACAGACCACACGGTTGATATCAATACACCAGTTGAAGGTGATAAGAATATCATTGGAACTGGAACACCAGGAGATAAGGTTATTGTTACTGATAAAGATGGTAACAAGATTGGTGAAGGTACAGTTGGTGAAGATGGTAAGTATGATGTTAAGGTTGACAAACCATTTACTGAAGGTGAAAAGGTAACCGTAACACCAGAAACAGATGGTAAACCTGGTCAAGCATCTGATACTACTGTTGGACACACACCAAAAACTGATCACACTGTTAAAGTTGATCAACCAAAAGATGGCGATAAAATAGTTAGTGTAAATGGAACAGCAAACGACAAAGTTATTATCAAAGATGCAGATGGTAATAAGATTGGTGAAGGTACAATTGGTTCTGATGGTAAGGGAACAGTTACTTTAGATCGTCCACTAGTTGGAAGAGAAAAGATTACTGCTACACCAGAAACAAATGGTAAACCAGGAATCACTTCTGACCCAGTTACTGTTTCAGGAAATAGTTCCAATAACGGAAACAACGGAAACAACGGAAACAATTCTAACAATGGAAATAATGAAAATGTTGACAACAATCATGAAACTACTGTAGATGTTCCTAATGCTGGTGATGATTCAATTCATGGTACTGGTAAACCTGGAGATACAGTTGTTATCAAAGATAAAGATGGTAATACAATTGGTGAAGGTACTGTTGATAAAGATGGAAACTTTGATGTTAAAGTAAATCCAAAAATCAAAGATGATCAAGACTATATTGTTAAAGTCGGCGATCAAACAATTACTGTTTCTACTAAACGTCCTGATAGCAGAATAAAAAAGAATACGGTAATCTACTCATTGAACCCAATTTATCGATACGAAAAAACAGTCTTTAAAGTAACAGAGCGTCAAGGTTACTACACTAAGAAACCAAGAGTTAACCGTCCAATGTTTATTGTTAAACAAATTGTTAAGAATAAAAATGGATTATACAGATATCTAGTTAAAGATGTTAATCATAAATCTGGAACATTTGGAAAAACTGGTTATATCACAACTAAGAAAAACTATGTACTACCTGTTTACTACTACGGTAAACACAATGCAATTACAGTAATCAACCCTAAAGGAGTTAATGCATACAAGAACAAAGACTTAACTGGAAAAGCTCGTCACCTCAAACAAGGTACAATCTTCAAAGTTACAGGAATTGTTCGCCATAACCTAACTACTAGGTATAAATTGAGTAATGGAACTTACGTTACAACTAATAAAAAACTAGTAATGATGGGTAGAATTCCACAAGTTAAGAAAATTAAAACTAAACATGCGATTAACGTTTACCGAAAAAATAACTTGAGTGGACGTAAAGTTAAACACATTAAACGTGGAACAATTGTAAAAGTACAACGTTTCGAGTATTCACATGAATACAGTCTCAAGAAACGTGGAACAAAGGTTTACAAAGTATCTCAAGGTTATATAACTTCAAATGGAAAATTTGTAAAATCTTATCGCTAAAAATTAAAAGGAACTAATCATTTGATTAGTTCTTTTTTTATTAAAATTGAATATTTTCAAAAATAAGCCTTTTTTGGGTTTGTGAATCATTTTTGTCTCAACGGGACAATTTTTCATCAAATTGGACATAATGTACTTTTATGCAAAAAAAGGGTATAATAAGACATATGAAAAGGTGGGTGATTTCTTGAAAAAAGAAGTTTTGATTACAACGCCATACATAACTTTGGGTCAGTTATTAAAAGAAGAAGACGTCATTAGTTCTGGTGGACAGGCTAAATGGTATCTAAAAGATAACTTGGTCTATTTGAATGATGAGCCTGAAAATCGTCGTGGTAAAAAGCTCTATGATGGGGATACAATCAGATTAGCTGATGAAAGTTTATTCTTTATTAAAGCAAAGCAGGGTTAAAAAATGCAGTTAAATCATTTGCAAATAAATAATTTTAGAAATTATGAGCAGGCTAACTTAGATTTTTCCAAAGGAATTAATGTTTTTTTGGGTGAAAATGCACAAGGAAAAACAAATCTTTTAGAATCAATCTATTTTTTGGCTTTAACGAGAAGTCATCGGACGGCTAACATTCATGATCTAATTAATTGGAACGCAGATGAAGCATATGTTAGTGGTGAATTTAATCGAAGCTCTGGTAAGAATCGCCTTGAATTAACGATTAATAAAAAAGGTCGAAAAGCCAAAGTTAATCATATTGAGCAAGCTAAGTTATCTACTTACATTGGTCAGTTAAATGTGATTTTATTTGCTCCAGAGGATCTATCAATTGTGAAGGGGTCACCAAGTGATCGCAGAAAATTTATGGATATTGAATTTGGTCAAATGAGTAATCGTTATTTATATAATACGACGCAGTACCGAAAAATTTTAAAGCAACGAAATAACTATTTGAAGCAACTACAGATGAAAGTTGCAACTGATAGAGTTTATTTAGAAGTTTTATCAGATCAATTATCAGCTTATGCTGCTGAGATAATGGATCAAAGAATTAATTTATTGAAAAAGTTACAAAAGTGGTCTGGTACGACCCATGCTGAAATTTCACAAAAACAAGAGGTTTTAGAGTTCAAGTATGCAACTAGCTTAACTGATGATCAGTTAACATCGGTTGAAATGATTTATCAAAGCCTCTTGAGCAAATTTAAAGCTAATCAAGATAAAGAAATTCGTCAAGGAAGTACAATGTTTGGCCCACATCGTGATGATTTAATTTTTATGGTGAATCAAAAAAATGTGCAGACATTTGGATCCCAAGGACAGCAAAGAACTACGGCTCTTTCGACTAAACTAGCTGAAATTGAATTGATGAAAGAAGAAACTGGTGAATATCCAATCCTATTATTAGATGACGTGTTATCTGAATTGGATCAAAGTCGGCAAACGCATCTTTTACAAGCAATTCAAAACAAGGTCCAAACTTTTTTGACGACTCCAAGTATGTCAAATGTAGCTTCTGAATTAATTAATGACCCAAAAGAGTTTCAAATAAAAAATGGTAAGATTCTATAAATTGTGAATTCGACAAGGAGGATTTTTAAATGACTGATGAAGAAAAAAGAGCGCAAAATGAACGTGCCAAAGAATATGATGCGAGTCAAATTCAAGTTTTAGAAGGACTTGAAGCCGTTCGTAAACGTCCTGGAATGTACATTGGTTCAACAACCGAACAAGGTCTCCATCATTTAGTATGGGAAATTGTTGATAACGGAATTGATGAAGCATTAGCTGGATTTGCTAACAAAATTGATGTCGTTGTTGAAAAAGATAATAGTATAACAATTACTGATAATGGTCGTGGAATCCCAGTTGACTTACAAAAGAAAACTGGTAAATCAGCCCTTGAAACAGTCTTTACAATTCTTCATGCTGGAGGAAAATTTGGCGGTGGCGGATATAAAGTTTCTGGTGGGCTTCACGGGGTTGGAGCTTCTGTTGTAAATGCTTTATCAACTGACCTTGAAGCAACGGTTGTGAGAAATGGAAAACGTTACTACATTGAATTTGAAAAAGGTCGCGTTAAGAGTCCAATCAAAGAAATTGGTGATGCACCAGAAGAACTACATGGAACAAAGGTCCACTTCAGACCTGATCCAGATATCTTCACTGAAACAACTACTTACAATTTAAAAACATTAACTACTCGAATTCGTGAACTTGCATTCTTAAACAAGGGACTTCAAATTTCAATTCGAGATAATCGTTTGGAAGAATCATCTGAAGAAGCCTTTCATTACGAAGGTGGAATTAAGCACTATGTTGATTATTTAGATGAAGAAAGAACGCCAATTTTTGAAGATCCAATTTATGTTGAAGGAATAGAAAGTGACATTATGGTTGAAGTTGCGCTTCAATATACGAATGATTATCACAGTACTTTAATGACTTTCACAAATAATATTCATACTTATGAAGGTGGAACTCATGAAGAAGGTTTCAAACGTGCGTTAACTAGAATTATTAATAATTACGCACGCCGAAATAATTTATTAAAAGAAAACGACCCTAATCTAACTGGTGAAGATGTTCGAGAAGGAATTACAGCCGTAGTTTCGGTTAAACATCCTGATCCACAATTTGAAGGCCAAACTAAAACTAAATTAGGTAATTCAGATGCTAGAGTAGCAACTGATCATGTTTTTGCTGAAAAATTAAATCAATTTATGGATGAAAACCCAAAAGTTGCTAAACAAATTGTTGAAAAAGGATCACTTGCATCAAAAGCAAGAGAAGCAGCTAAACGTGCCAGAGAAGTTACACGAAAGAAAAGTGGATTAGAAATTAATAATCTACCTGGTAAATTAGCTAATAATACTTCAAAAGATCCAGAAATTTCAGAATTGTTTATCGTCGAAGGTGATTCTGCGGGTGGATCTGCTAAGCAGGGACGTTCCAGACTAACTCAGGCTATCTTACCAATTCGTGGAAAAATTTTGAATGTTGAAAAAGCAACGATGGATAAAATTTTAGCAAATGAAGAAATCAGGTCACTTTTCACAGCAATGGGAACTGGATTTGGTGCAGAATTTGATATTGAAAAAGTTAATTATCATAAATTAATTATTATGACTGATGCCGATGTTGATGGTGCACATATTCAAATTTTACTATTAACTTTAATTTATAATTACATGCGTCCATTGATTGATGCTGGCTATGTATATATTGCTAAGCCACCATTGTATCGTGTTCGCCAAGGTAAAATGCAAAAATACATTGATTCAGATGAAGAATTAGATGATTTCTTAAAAGATTTACCAGCCTCACCAAAACCAGGCATTCAGCGTTACAAAGGTTTAGGTGAAATGGATGCTGAACAACTATGGGAAACTACGATGGACCCAGAAAATCGTCGTTTATTACGTGTTAATGCAGATGAAGCTAGTTCAGCAAATGAAGTCTTTCAAATGTTGATGGGTGACAAAGTTAGCCCTCGTCGTAAATTTATTGAAGACAATGCTAAATTTGTAGAAGACCTAGATATTTAATTGATAATCATTTGATTGTGAACGGAGGGAAATTTATTGGCTAATGAGGAAGTAAACCAAGGTCGAATTGAAGATATTGACCTGTCTTCAAAAATGAAAACATCATTCTTAAGTTATGCAATGAGTGTTATTGTGGCTCGTGCATTACCTGATGTTCGTGATGGTTTAAAACCAGTTCATCGTAGAATTTTATATGATATGAATGAATTAGGAGTTACTCCAGATAAACCACATAAAAAATCAGCAAGAATTGTTGGAGATGTGTTAGGTAAGTATCACCCCCATGGTGATAGTTCAGTTTATGAAGCAATGGTTCGAATGGCACAAGAATTTAGTTATCGTCACATGTTAGTTGATGGACATGGTAACTTTGGTTCAGTCGATGGAGATGGTGCTGCTGCGATGCGTTATACCGAAGCTCGTCTATCAAAAATTGCGACTGAAATGCTTCGAGATATCAATAAAAATACCGTTGATTTTCAAGATAACTATGATGGAAATGAAAAAGAACCAGTTGTTTTACCAGCACGAATTCCCAACTTATTAGTTAATGGTGCTTCAGGAATTGCGGTTGGAATGGCAACTAATATTCCACCTCATAATTTAGCTGAAACAATTGCGGCAATTCATATTTTAATGAAAAATCCAGAGGCAACTACTTCTGATTTAATGGAAGCATTACCTGGACCTGATTTTCCAACTGGTGGTGTTGTTCTAGGTAAATCTGGAATTAGAAACGCTTATGAAACTGGTCGAGGAACGGTAACAGTGCGTGCTCGTGTTGATATTGAAGACCATAATGGTAAACAACGAATTGTTGCAACTGAATTACCTTATGCTGTTAATAAAGCTAAGTTAATTGAAAGAATTGCTGATTTAGTTCGTGATAAACGACTTGATGGAATTTCAGCAATTAATGATGAATCTGATCGTGAAGGATTACGAGTTGTAATTGATATTAAACGTGATGCATCTGCCGAAGTTGTTTTAAACAATTTATATAAATTAACATTAATGCAAACTTCATTTAGCTTTAACATGCTAGCAATTGATGATGGTGCACCAAAAGTTTTAAGTCTAAAAGAAATCTTACAAAAATATCTTGAATATCAAGTTCAAGTTATTACTAGAAGAACTCAATTTGATTTAGATAAAGCAATTGCAAGAGATCATATCTTACAAGGTTTATTAATTGCACTTGATAACATTGATGAAGTTATTGAAATTATTCGTACTTCATCAACTGGTGAAGTCGCTAAAGATAAATTATTAACTAAATTTCAATTAAGTGATAAACAAGCTCAAGCAATTCTTGATATGCGTTTAGTTCGTTTAACTGGATTAGAACGTGGAAAAATTGAAGATGAGCATAATAAATTACTTGAAGATATTAATGAATATAAAGCAATTTTAGCTAGTCGTGAAAAAATTAATGAAATTATTTATGAAGAATTATTAGAAATTCAAAAGAAATATGGCGATAAACGTCGTACTGATTTATTAGTTGGTGAAGTAACTAATATTGAAGATGAAGATTTAATTGAAGAAGAAGATGTCATGATTACTGTAACTCATAATGGTTACATTAAACGTCTTCCTACTGATGATTTTAAAACTCAAAACCGTGGAGGCCGTGGAATCCAAGGGATGGGTGTAAATCAAGATGATTTCATTGAACATCTTCTTTCAACTGGAACACATAATGTCTTATTATTCTTTACTAATACTGGTAAAGTTTATCGTATGAAGGCTTATGAAATCCCTGAATATGGGCGTGCTGCGAAGGGAATCCCAATCATTAACTTACTTCAAATTGATCCAGGCGAAGAAATTCAAACGGTTATCAGTATTGATTCTAAGAATAATGATGAAGATAAAGATTTATTCTTTACTACTCAAATGGGAACAGTTAAACGTACTCCAGTATCAGAATTTTTAAATATCAGAAAGAATGGACTAAAAGCAATTCGTCTAAATGATGAAGATGAATTAATTAAAGTCTCAATTGCTGATGAAAATGAAAATATGATTATTGGAACTCACCAAGGATATGCTGTTAGCTTTAAGGTTAAAGATGTTCGTTCAATGGGACGTTCAGCTGCTGGAGTTCGTGGAGTTCGTTTAAGGGATGATGATTACGTTGTTGGAGCTGATATTTTAGCACCAAATTGTGACGTCTTTGTAATCTCTGAAAAAGGATTTGGTAAGCGAACTGACGCTGAAGAATACCCAATTAAGGGACGTGGTGGTAAAGGAATCAAGACCGCCAATATCACTGAAAAGAATGGTCCACTTGCAGGACTTGCGACAGTTAGTGATGATGAAGATATTATGTTAATCACTGATAAAGGAGTTATGATTCGTTTTGCTGCTGAAAATGTTTCAAAAACGGGTCGTGCAACTTTAGGAGTTCATTTAATCAGAATCGATTCTGGTTCAAAGGTTTCTACAATGGCAATTGTAGCTAAGAATGAAGAAGCAGAATCTGAAGTTGAAAATACCAGTGAAGATTCAGAATCATCAGAAACAAATGAATAGAAAAAAGCAGTTTTCAAATATTATTTGGAAACTGCTTTTTTCTTATTTTTAATAATTAGTGAAATTATAATGGTTAATAAAATAAATGCAATTAAAATAATTGCTAAAAGTATATTTTGATTGATTGGATGAATATTTGTTGTAATTATTTTGTTATTTATAATTTCTATTTTTTTATTTGTTTCCCATTTATTTTTTCCAGATGACATAGTTAAGTTTAAATAATAAGTTCCGTTTTTTAATTTGTGTTCATCTTTATAAATTGAATAATTAAAATTACCATTTGGAGTGATTTGTTTATCTTCTTGATAATTTTGAGATACATTATGCCCATCTTTGTCTTTTAAAATATAGTTTATACTTAAATGATTAATTAAAATAGGAGCTTTGTTAACAATATTTAGGGCTAAATTTTTATTTTTATATGTGGTTTGATTAAAATCAATATTCGGATTTGAATCATATCTTTTACCATGTATATAAATTGCAGTTGTATAGTGAATAATATTTTGAAAGTTTTTGTTATTATTTTGGTTATTTGGCTTTTCTGATATATCAATTCCACCTAATATATCACCAACTAAATGTTTTTGTGGTTTTATTCTTAATGTTATTAATCTACTTTCTTTTCTTTTTAAAGTAATTTCTTGATAACGCTCATTTTCATAAGTATATTTATTTAATTCATTTTTATTATTTTCATTATTACCTAAATTACTATAATTAGCCATCACATTATCGGTTGTTGTAGAATTATTAATTTTAATAATTATTTTTTTTGATTTTTTTGATTTATTGGTAACCCTTAATTTTAATTTTCTAATGTGATTTTTATTTGAATTAATATCAAAATATGAAACTTTCTTGTTCTTCTGATTCGTTAAAATTGTATTCACTGTAAGGTTTGTTTTATTATAATAATATGAATTATCTTTCGCATTAGTATTAATAGTAAATAATACAGATAAAATAACTATACTTATAATGGTAGCAATTTTTTTAATATTTGATTCCTCCAAATTCGTAAGTCTACAGTAATTTTAACTCATAGAAAGCTTAAGTCAATTTTAAGGAGATTTCAGTTATGAAAATAAAAAAGTATTTAATTGCTATTTTTTGTCTTATTGTCTTTAGCTTTTCTTTTACCAATATAAAAGCAAATGATTTAAGTATGAGTAATGAGAATACCTTTCAAAATATAAGTAATGATTTAGATAATGAAGGTAAATCAGTTAATGTATCAACTTGGGATGAGTTTAATGATGCGATGTTAAGTGATGATGTAAATAATATAAATATAAAGTCAAATCTTGTTTATACTGCTACAAATCAAGCTGAAAAAAATGTTAGAATTCCATTAAAATCCATTAAAATTAATGGAGAAGGTCATAAAATTGATTTTAGAGGAATTTCATTTTTTAATAATGATACTGTTCAACAAAATATGAATATAAAATGGAATATCAATAATTTAGATATGTATGGAAGAAATTATTTTGGACCATTAAAATCTGGTGGATATACAAATAATAATAATCCTAATTATGGGAGTGGTGTAATAACTTACGATAATGTAAGTTATTACGGTGCCCAATTATGTTCAGTTTATAATTTTGATGCTATCTTTAATGGAAAAAATACGGTTAATTCAGTTAATTCATATGTATCTCCTTTTGATGGTAAAAGTTATGGTACACAAACTAATCAAAACTCAATTGAATCAACTAATTTAACAGTTAATGATAACTCAACTTTAAATTCTACGGTTGACAACGCTGGAGTAATTTATTTAGATAATCAAGGTTCTTTTAAAATTGGAAATAATAGTCACGCTAATTTACAGTCACTTAAAGCAGGTGGAGAAAATAATCAAAGTGCACTTTGGATAAAAGATAATTTAACTGTTGGAAATGACTCTAATTTAAATATAGAGACTGCTCCTGATGGTTATCAATCAATATGTAATATGCCTAACACTAGGTATACAAGGAACTTTAAAATTGGAGATAAATCAAAATTTTATGCAAATGTAACAGGAGAATTAAATCCTAGGAATATACTTAATCCAAACTCAATGCTAAATTTTGGAAATAATATTAATTTTAATCAAGGAAAAAATTCTAGTTTTAAAGTAGATGCATTGAAAGCTGGTAGATCAAGAAATCTTAATCTATTAAATTTTGGAACTGATTCTTCTTTTAATCAAGAAGAGAATTCTACATTTGATTTAAACGTTAATGATATAAGTGAAAATAAAAAAAATTTAATGTATTTTGGTAAAAATAGTAATTTTAAATTAGGTAAATCAACTAATTTTAATATAAATTTACATAATTCTAGTGGAACTGATACTAGTGTAATAAATTTTGATAGCGATAATAATTTTGATTTAAGTTCAGGTTCTAATTTAAAGATTAATACAGATGCAAGTGGATCAAATTTTTATGTATTTCAATTTACTTCAATTATTAAATTGAATTTTGATAAAGTTAAAAATTTTGAGATTAATATGAATAAAAATGATGGAAAGATGTTTAATTTTAAAAGTAATAGTGAAATTAATATAAGTCATCAAGATGTTGAATTTAGAAAAACTCAAGATTCTGAAACACATGGATTTTACGGAATTAATAGTGCATATGTTCCTTTGTATAATTCTGGAAATACGAGAAATGAAATTAATGTTGATACTAAAAGTGATTTAACAAAAAATAGTTTTATAAATAATTTTAGGGCATCAGATTTTAGATATTTTAGAGTTAGTGAGGAAACTAACCGAGAAAATAATCCAGTTCAAAAGATAAGTAAATGGGATGAATTAGAAGATGCTATGTTAGATCCTTACATTACTAATATTTCGATTGAAGATGATTTAGTTAATGATAAAGATAAATCTTCTCATAGAGATACTCAAATACCATTAAGATCAATTGATTTTAATGGAAATAATCATAAGATAGATTTTAGAGGGAAATCTTATTACAATAATAGTTCAGTATTTAAAAATTCAAATATTGAATGGAATATAGATAATGTAGATATGTATGGACAAAATTATTATGGTCCATTTAAAGCAGCTGGTTCAACTAAAACAAATAATGGTACGGGTACTATTACTTATAATAATATTTCTTATTTAGGTGCTCAATTAACAGCTTCTTATACTTATGATTTAAATTTCAAAAATAAAGTGAAAAATTCTTCTGTTAATAGTTATACTTCTCCATTTGACAATAAGGTTTATGATGGAGATAAAAATCAAGTAAATATTGAGGCTACCAATATAAATGTTTTAGATAATTCTGAATATATAGGTACAACTGAAAATGCTGGGGTTATTTTTTTAGGTAATAATGGACAATTAAATATTGGAAATAATTCGGTGATGGATTTAACTTCTGATGGTACAAGTGGTGAATGGAGTAATTATGTTTTAAGAATGAAAGGTAATTTGGATACAGGTAGAAATTCTAAGTTAAATATTCATCCAAGAAAATCTAGTAGTCAAACAGCTATCTCATTAGATTCTGGTACAGATAAAAATAATTCATTTTATTTGCATAAGGGGTCTGAAGTAAATATTGATGACGATTCAACAAGCCAAGATACGAGGAATCTTGATTTGGTTTCAATTGCATCAAAAACCAATATATTGATTGATGATGAAGCTAAATTAAATATTAAAACTTCAAGAAATACGATTAGAAATAATAATAGTAAAAGAAAAATATTTGATGTTGCTTCTAATGGTACTTTGGAAATTGGAGATAAAGGTGCGCTTAAAATTCAAGCAGGAGGTGATAAGAATTTAGATTTAATGAATTTTTCTGCAAGAGGTCAATTTTTAATGAATAATACTAGATCAGTAGATATTGATGCTAGAAAAAATACTCATAAAAATACTAATTTAATCTCTATGGCTTCGGGAGGAGTTTTAGAATCTACGGAACAAGCAGTTTCTGCTTGGAATAGGGAAAATCAGCTGATGATGATGAACCTAGTTATAGTTGTGATCCAATTAAAAATATGAAAGTATTTTATACGA
>NZ_WWFA01000003.1 GCF_021698855.1 Lactobacillus sp. S2-2 | reverse complement strand
TTGCCGCGCAATTTGTAAAAACCGTTTAATCTACTATGGTTAAGCGGTTTTTTTTATGCTATATTGGATATAAGTTTGAAGAATAGGAAGTGCAAAATTTTTATGGAAACACGTAAGAAATTCAGTCTTTCATTAGGATGGCAAATTCTAATTGGATTAGCGTTAGGAATCTTTTTTGGGATTATTTTTTATCAAAATAAAACAGCAATTACTGCGATGCAAAATATTGGAACAATGTTCATAAGTTTAATTAAAATGATTGTTTTACCAATTGTTGTTTCCTGTTTAACAGTTGGAATATCGAGTATGGGTAATATACATAAATTAGGAAGAATCGGTGGAAAAACAATTCTTTACTTTGAATTAATGACAACGATTGCTATTATATTAGGAATAATAGTTGGAAATGTAGCTCATCCAGGTGATTTTATTGATGTTCATTCATTAAATACAACTGATGTAAGCCAATATATCTCAACAGCTCAAGATACTTCTAAAACAGGATTTTGGGCGCATATTATGGCAATAATTCCAACTAATATATTCGAATCACTTTGTAAGGGTGATATGATGCCAATTATTTTCTTCTCAGTTTTCTTTGGATTAGGGACGGCAGCAATTGGTGAAAAGGGGAAAATTATAACTGATTTTCTAGATTCTGTTTCTCAAGTAATGTTTAAAATAACTAATTGGGTTATGCGTACTGCTCCAATTGGTGTATGTGCATTAATTGGAGTTACATTAGCTGAACTTGGAATCAAAGCCTTAATTCCATTAAGTTTCTTTGTCTTTTTAACATATTTCACGATGGCTTTCTTCGTTCTTATCGTCATGGGAATAGTTGCAAGAATTTGTAAATTCAAATTATTTGAGCTTCTAACAGTGATTAAAAGTGAAATTGTTCTAGCATTTTCAACTGCAAGTTCTGAATCAGTATTACCTAAAACAATGGAAAAAATGGAAAAATTTGGAGTATCTCGTTCAATTGTTTCATTTGTAATTCCAACAGGTTATACTTTTAACTTAGATGGTTCAGCAATCTATCAATCACTTGCTGCATTATTCTTAGCACAGGCCTATAATATTCATTTAAGTCTGGGACAACAAATTTCATTAATTGTTGTTTTAATGATTACTTCAAAAGGAATGGCAGGAGTGCCAGGAGCTTCATTTGTGGTTTTATTAGCTACTTTATCAAGTATTAATGTTCCAATGTCTGGACTAACTATTATCGCTGGAATCGACCGTTTTATCGATATGGGACGTACTGCTGTTAATGTGATTGGTAATTCATTAGCAACTGTTGTAATTAGTCGATCAGAAAAAGAATATGATCATGAAAAAGGATTAAAATATTTACAATCAATTAAAGAAAATAAAGAATAAAAAAAAGGAGCATCCAGTTAGGATGCTCCTTTTATAATGTTTAAATTTATATATTATTAATAACTCCCCTAAAAGTTTCCTAGAAGGTTAAGCTTAATAAAATTATTTTTATTTATATTTAATTAACACGTCAATGATTATAAATATATGCCGAGATACTAATAACAACAAAATTATTATGTTATCAATTTTATTGTTATCGTATCTCGCTTATAACCTAGATATTAAAAGCAGGTGAGATAACAATAAAATTTAACTCATTTGACGACGGATGATAATGCGATCCAGGCTCTTCATATTCGATATTCATGTTATCTCACCTCCAATTTATTTATTAACTTAATTATACTTATTATTTTTAGATAAGACAAGTTTTATGTATATAAAAAAAGCTCAAAATCAATTTGAGCTTTTTTGCAATAAAAATTATTTTATTGTTCTTCGTACCATGGGTAATGGAAGCTACCTTCACGATCAGTACGTTCGTAAGTGTGAGCACCGAAGTAATCACGTTGTGCTTGCAATAAGTTAGCAGGCAATACTTCTGAACGGAATGAATCGTAGTATGATAATGCAGCTGATAATGATGGAACTGGAATACCAGCTTTTGAAGCAAATGCGATAACATCTCTAGTTGCTTCTTGGTACTTATTAGCGATGTCTGAGAAGTAGTCATCCATTAATAAGTTCTTCAAGCTTGGGTTCTTTTCGTAAGCATTAGTAATGTTTTGTAGGAATTGTGCACGAATGATACAACCTTCACGCCAGATTTGAGCTAATTCGTTGTATTTTAAGTCCCAGTTGTAGAAGTCAGAAGCCATTCTCATTTGTTCAAAACCTTGAGCATAACTCATGATTTTACCAAAGTATAATGCTTGTCTAACTTTTTCAACTAAATCATCACTAGCTTTAGGAGCTTCTTTTGGTCCGTTAAGAACTTTTGAAGCTTCAACACGTTCGTCTTTCATCATTGAGATATATCTAGCATAAACAGATTCAGTAATAACTGATTGGTTTGCACCAGTGTTTAATGCATCTTCTGATGACCATTTACCAGTACCTTTGTTAGCACCACGGTCAAGAATCATGTCAACGATAGGTTTAGTTTTGTCTTCACCTAAGTCATCTTTTCTAGTTAAGATATCAGCAGTGATTTCGATTAGGTAACTGTTAAGTTCACCTTCGTTCCAATCTTTGAAGATGTCTGCTAATTGGTCAACTGAGTAACCAGCAGCATTTCTAAGAAGGTTGTAACTTTCATCGATTAATTCTTCATCACCGTATTCGATACCGTTATGCACCATTTTTACGTAGTGACCAGCACCGTTAGGTCCGATATATGCTACACATGGTTTACCGTCTTCAGCTTTAGCAGCGATTTTTTCAACGATTGGTGCAACAAGATCGTAAGCTTCTTTTTGTCCACCAGGCATAAGTGAAGGACCTCTTAAGGCACCTAATTCACCACCTGATACACCCATTCCGATAAAGTTAATACCAGATTTAGCAAGACGTTCACTTCTTTCCATAGTGTTATGGAAGTTAGTGTTACCACCATCAATTAAGATGTCGCCTTCGTCAAGAAGTGGTAGTAATTCGTCGATAACAGCATCAGTAGCTTTACCAGCTTGTACCATGATCATAATAGTACGAGGTTTTTCTAATGAGTTAACGAATTCTTCAATAGTGTAACCAGGAACAAGATTCTTTTCACTGTGATCTTTCATTACAGTTTCTGTTTTTGATGTAGTACGGTTATAAATTGCAACGTTGAAGCCACGACTTTCAATGTTTAGGGCAAGGTTTTTACCCATAACAGCCATACCTACAACACCAATATTTGCTTTTTTATCAGCCATGATATACCTTCCTTTTCAATGATTAATTATTATATTCACAATTCTATTTTACCACTGGTTCATAGAATTGTGAAAGGACAAAATAGCGTTTTCACGCTTTTTATAAATTATTTATCTTCTGGATAAACCCATTTGTGACCATCACGTGCTAATAAGTCATCAGCCGCTTTTGGTCCCATAGTACCAGGTGTGTAATTAGGGAAGTCAGGTTTAGTTGTATCCCATAATTTTTGAACAGGATCAACGAATTTCCATGCAGCAGCAACTTCTTGCCAACTAGCAAAGTTAGTTACATCACCTTTTAAGATGTCATGGAATAAACGTTCGTATGGTTCTGGAACAACTTCAGCACGAGCATCATTTTCAAGATAACTTAAATCAACTTTTTCAGTATGGAAACCTTGTCCAGCATCTTTAACGTTCATCTTGAATGAAACTCCACCACGTGGGTCAATGTAAATGGTTAATACATTGTTTGTAATGCCGCTTTCAAGACCACTATTTGAGAAAATATCAACTACTGGTTGTTTGAAGACAACATCAACACGAGTGAATTTATCAGCTAATTTTTTACCTGATCTGATGTAGAAAGGAGTATTACCCCAACGAGGAGTATTGAAAGTTAATTTACCTGCAACATAAGTGTTATTGATTGAATCTTCAGGAACACCATCTTCATCACGGTAAGCTTTTGAATCAGAGCTTTCACCATATTGTCCTCTAACAAAGTTTTCTTTTGCGCCGTTTTCGTCGTAGAAGTTTAAACTCTGTAATACTTTAACTTTTTCAGTACGGATATTTTGGTCCACAAATGATTGTGGTTCATCCATTGCAAGCAAACTAACAATTTGCATTGTATGGTTTTGAATCATATCACGTAATGCACCAGCAGTATCATAGTATCCAGCTCTTTCTTCAACACCTAGGCTTTCTGAAAGAGTAACTTGGATGTTTTCAATGTAGTTATGGTTCCAAACTGCATTGATCATAGGATTACTAAATCTGATTACTGGAATGTCTTGAACCATTTCTTTACCAAGATAATGGTCAATTCTAAAGATTTGATCTTCATCGAATGCAGCATTTAATGAATTATTTAATTCTTCTGCTGATTCGTAATCTTTACCAAATGGCTTTTCAATAACTAAACGGTTGAAACCACCATTTTCAGATAAGACGCGTTGTTTTTTTAAGTCATTGGCAACCATACCAAAGAATCTTGGTGCCATTGAAACGTAAAATACACGATTACCATTTAAATCATATTTTTCATCTAATTCATTACAGTTATTTCTAAGCTTTTCGTAATCTTCAGCTTTAGTAACATCATGAACTTCAAAATAGAAATGGCTGGCGAATTCTTCAGCTTGTTCTTGACTTTCAGCATGTTTTTCTACTGAATTTTTAACTACTTCTCTAAATTCTTCGTTAGAAAGAGGCTTTCTTGCTAAACCTAATAGTGCAAACTTAGTATCTAAAAGACCTTTTTTGTAAAGGTTGAAGATAGATGGGTAAAGCTTTCTAACAGCTAAATCACCAGTTCCACCAAAAAGTACAAACAAAGCACGGGTTGCATTTGTCAATTACTTTCACTCCTTTGAAATATTATTACTACTCTTGCATATAACATTTCTGTATATACCACATGCTAATTATATAACACTTGAGATGATGATAAAAGGAGATAAAGTTATAAGAGGTTTAAAAAAGTTCTAAATTATTTTTGAAAAGTTTTTTCTTGACTATTGAGGTTCTTTTTATGTATATTGATAGACAAATAAAAATAGTTTAAATAAATGGAAAAGCAGAGTAAAAGTTGAATGATCTAAGAGAGTTTCTGGTTGGTGTGAAGAAATGATTTGCAGACTTTGAAGATGGGCTTGGAGTTTTTATCGATGAACAATTAGTCGATAACGGGTTTGTCACCGATATCATTACAAAGTTATTCTTGTACGTATGGAGTAACTTATTGAGGTAGATTTTGTAAGAAGTCTATAAATCAAGGTGGTATCGCGAAGCATTCGTCCTTAGAAATAGGGATGAGTGCTTTTTTTATTTAAACTATTACATATCTTAGGAGGATTATCATGAGTAAATTAGTTAAACGAATTATTTGGATTGTAGTCGCAATTGCGATTGTATGTGTGGGATATTTTAGTTTCTTTCACACTAGTAAAAGTGAAGCAAATACAATTAAAGTAGGAATTATGTCTGGATCAAAGCAAGAAGATAATATTTGGAAACAAGTTGCTAAAACAGCAGAAGATAAATATGGATTAAAAGTTCAATTTAAACGTTTTAGTGATTACTCACAGCCTAATAAAGCATTATCTAGTGGAGATATTGATGTTAATGCCTTTCAAAATTATCCATTCTTAGAAAATTGGAATAAAGCAAATAAATCAGACATTGTGGCCGTTGGCGATACAGTAATTGAACCAATGAGAATTTATTCATACAAATATAAATTAGTTACTGAAATTCCAAAGAATGCCAAAATTGCTGTTCCTAATGATACTAATAATGAATCAAGAGCACTCCGTACCCTTCAAAGTGCTGGATTAATTAAGTTAAATGATACTCATCAATTTGCCAGCAAAAAAGATATTGTTTCAAACCCTAAAAATATCAAGATTGATGAAGTTGATGCTTCTCAAACTCCTCGTGTATTAGATGATGAAGCAGCTTCAGTGGTTAATGGTAACTTTGCTCAAAGCTCAAGTCTAAATCCAAAGAAAGCAATTTACACTGCACCATTTGATAAAAACTCACATCAATGGGTTAACTTCATTGCAGCTAATAAGAAAGATAAAGATAAAAAGATTATCAAAGATTTAGTTAAAGCATATCAAACTGAAGCAACTAAAAAAGAAATTAAAAAACAAACTGGAATTAATCAACAAGCAGCTTGGGATTTGAAATTTAAATAAAAGAGAAATTAATAATGAATAAAACTCTAAAGTATCTAATATCAATTGTCGTAATTATTTTAATTGTCTTTGTCGGTTATAAAAGTTTCTTTAAATCAAGTAAGACAGAAGCCAATACGATTACAGTAGGGATGATTACTGGATCAAAACAAGATGAGAAATTATGGAATTCAGTTTCTAAGACAGCCAAAGATAAATACGGACTAACAGTTAAAATTAAAAACTTTTCTGATTATTCTCAACCTAATAAAGCATTATCTAATAAAGATACTGATGTAAATGCTTTTCAAACTCAGGCTTTCTTAGATGTTTGGAATAAATCAAATAAAACTAATTTAAAAACTGCCGGAAAGACCATCATTGCACCAATGAAGATTTATTCAAAGAAATATACTAGCTTAAGTCAAATTCCAAATGATGGAACCATTGCAATTCCAAATGATACTAATAATGAATCACGTGGATTGAAAGTCCTAGAAAGTGCTGGATTAATTAAGTTAAAAAATGAACCATTAGCAACGGTTAAATCAATTACTTCTAATCCAAAAAACTTGAAGATTAAAGAAGTTGATGCTTCACAAACCGCTCGTGTTTTAAATGACGTGAGTGCATCGACCGTAAATAGTGGCTTTGCCTTAGCTGCTAATTTGAATCCAAGAAAAGCAATTTTCTCAGAGAAATTAGATACAAATGCTGCACAATACGTGAATGTGATTGCATCAAGAAAAGATAATGCTCAAGATAAAAATGTCAAAAATTTAGTTAAAGCATATCAAAGTGAAAAAACAAAAAAAGAGATTGAAAAAATTTATGGTGAAAATGAAGTGCCAGCTTGGAATTTAAAATTTAAATAAAGAGATGATAATCATGGAAGAATCAGAAAAATTACAAATATTAAGTGATTTAATTGCGATCAATACAATTAACGGAAATGAATTAGAATCAGCTCAGTATATTCAAAATTTATTAGTGAAATATGGCATTAAAGCAGAGATTGATGAATTTGATCAAAGCAGAGCTAATTTAGTAGCTGAAATCGGGGATCAAAATAGTGATATGATTCTAGGATTTACGGGACATCAGGATACAGTTGCGGTTTCTCAATTAGAAAAGTGGAATTCTGATCCCTTTAAGGCAACAATTGATGAAGTTCGAATTTATGGTCGTGGTGCAGCTGACATGAAGAGTGGATTAGCTGCTGAAATAATTGCTTTGATTGAATTAAAAGAAAGTAATCAGCCAATTAATGGAAGAGTCCGCTTACTTTTAACTTCTGGAGAAGAGTTGGGAGCTCAAGGGGCTTACCATTTTGACCAAAGTAAAATTAAAGATTTAAGTTACATGGTAGTTGGTGAACCGACCGAGGGAAATGTGACCTATTCGCATTCTGGAAGTTTAAATTATCGGATTATCAGTCATGGTAAGGCTTATCATAGCTCAGTTCCTCAAAATGGAATTAACGCCATTAGTGGATTGGTTGAATATATTAATCAAGAAAAAACGATCTTTAATGATTTACCCACAGATCCAATCTTAGGGGATGTTCAACATAGTGTGACCGTGATCGACGGTGGTTCTCAAGTGAATATTATTCCAGACCATGCAGAATTACAGGGGAATATTCGTCCAACTAAAGCGGGGACAAATGAAGCAATCATTGAAATCATTCAAAAGACTTTGGCAAAGATTAATCAGACAACTGAATATGATTTAGAATTTGAATTAATTCATAATTTTTATCCGGTCGTAAATGAACCAGATGCAAAATTAGTTGATGTTGCTATTGAAGCTTCCAAAAAATATTACACAAAGCATGAACCTAAAAAACAAATTGATAATGGTGCAACTGATGCAAGTGTCTTTGTTCAATATAAATCTGACTTGCCAGTAGTTATCTTAGGTCCTGATAATGAAGGTAGCTCTCATCAAATTAATGAGCATACGACTGTAAATAGTTTTTTGGAAATTATTGATGCTTATAAAGAAATGGTCAGAAATTTATTATAAAAAAAGGCTTGAGCTGAGAACTCGAGTCTTTTTTAATGTTTTAATAATGTATTAGGATGGTTTACCTATATCAATATTTTAGTTTGAATCGTCTTGATCATAGTGATCATAACCACCATATTCATTGTTAAAAGTTCCAAATCCATCATCATTACGATCATCATCAGTTTGATAATCAGTAACATCATATTTGTTCTTTTTAATTTTTTTATTTGGTTTAGTTTTTAAAGATTTACTGATATTAAAAACTAGTTTTATACATAAATAAAAAATAACAAGAATTGTTATTCCTTGAATAATTTCTAAACCACCATAAATGATTTTAGAAAATGGATTATTATTATGATTTACTTTTATAAATAAACATAAGATTCCAATTATTAATAAAATTTTTTTATAATTTATTTTCATTATTGAATACCACCGAATTAGTTAAGTAATTGTTGTAACTATCATACCATGTAAAATTCGATAGATTTACCAGTTGAAATCAACTATGATGTAGTTAGTTTAAAAATTAAGGAGGGATACATTGAGAATCACATCATATATTTTAGAACTAATATTTTCTTTTTAGTTTTGTTTTCAAAACTTTCATATTTGATTTTGCTATTTAATATGACTATTGAAATTAACAATATTTTCTTCAGATTTATTTTGAATATTTTGTTCAACGAAGTTACGAATATATTCCGGGACATTGTATTTATTAAACAAATTAATGTTTATTTCTTCTATTGATAATTCCCACCAGTCTTCTTGGTAGTTTTGAGTGGGGACAGCTCCCCAGGCTGTCGTAGAATGCTGGGAAAATTTATTGAGATACAATAGTGATCTAGTGAATTTTGTCATTAAATATTTTGCGTGTTTTTGAGCTTCTTCAAAAGTACTAAAAGATCCCGATTCTTGCCATGTTTCAGTTGTAGCAACACCCGGGAAGGCTATAATTATATCTGAGAACGCTCCACCTAACCCTGCTGATTCATTCCAATTACCCCAAGCATAGGGAACAAGAACTTTATACCTATACAAAGATTTACTTATTTTTGGAAACGGATAGTCTTTGGGGACATATTTTATTATTCTACCACTACGGCCACCGGTCCATAATTCAATATCATCTTCTTTTAATTTTTTATCTTGAATACTTGGTAGATTGTATTTACTTGTATTTTTTATCACATCGGTACGTAAGCCATATGGCTTAAGTACCGATGTGATCTGTTGAACCGATTGAAATTTTTCTGTCTGATTAACAAAATTAGATAATTCTTGTATTTCTTTTGGTTTTTTGACTGATGACTTCTCGGTATATAGAGTTTCTATTCTAGGTGCGTCACCATCGGTTAATATTCGTTGAGAACCATTTAGCCCATTATCATAGTCTCTCGACCACAGTATGATATTAGTCCATTCTGCTCCCGATACCCCAGGGAAAGCATTATGCCTGTTGTCAATTTGAACAATTTGTCTATCTTCTTTTATGTCTTTTTTATTTAATTTACTTAAATTATTATTGTTTTTGGGTTGTTGCCATCCATTAGGGAATATCATATCAACAGTATTTCCGATATTTATACCCATTAAATAAAAATCAGTGTAAATCTGCTTCTTTGCTTCTCCTTGATATGGTGGGTTACCAATTACAACATCGAATTTCATTCTATATTACCTCCAAAAAGTTCTTCACACTTCGCTTCAAAATCACCTTCACCACGAGCAAAAGGTATTGTGTCAAGAAATACGATATGTGAATCATTAATATTTTTAGCTTTTTCATCAAAACCAAATATGAAATTACGAGCAATTTTATATATTATTTCGCTTGGTGCAAAGCCATATACTTGATGCTCCAAAATATGCTCCAGACGTTTATCATCATCAGGAATCTGGTCTTTCAAACCTATATACAAGCGTTTTACGATTTCAGTAATATATAGTCCTGACTTCATATACAAATCAACAAATGTCTTATTAGGATCTGTGAAATCTTCCGTATTTTCAACCTTCAACTTATCAATCATCATCTTCACCACATTCTTAGGTGTAAAGATTTGGTTAGTTTGTTGTGGTGGAATGTAATCAAAAATATCCTCTTCTTGGTCTTCATCAAAATAGTTGGCTAACTCTTGACGTTTACGTAAGAATTCTTGCACAGATTCATCAAAAACAAC
Organism: Lactobacillus sp. S2-2; assembly: GCF_021698855.1. Classification (GTDB taxonomy): domain Bacteria; phylum Bacillota; class Bacilli; order Lactobacillales; family Lactobacillaceae; genus Fructilactobacillus. The sequence goes on along the minus strand of NZ_WWFA01000003.1, from coordinate 195,493 downwards.
TTGATCGAAAAAATGATAGGTATCACGCAATGCGATGAACTGGTCTAAAGTAATGCCAGTAACTTCTTTGAAGACATTATCCTTAATTGTTGTATCAAAGCTACTCAAAGTAGTACTAGATTCACCATAAGCCATCAAGAATGATGGAATGGTACGGGTAAAACCACGTAAGCGTGCACGAACCTCATCTTCAACGGTATTTTTCTTCTTATCTTCAGCTTGCTTCATAATGGTTTCCGTCGATTGTTGCGCTAATTCTTGAGTTTTAGTTTTAACAGCCGCTTCCAAATTTTTTTTGAAATCATTTTCAACTTCCTGTTCTTTAGCCTTATATGTTGCCTTAGCCTCATTCAGTTTTTGAATATCATTATTAGATTCTGCAACAATTTTTTTGTACTCAACCTCGGCGATGTTATGTTTAATTTCAGCTTGCTTTTGAACCATTTCCACTTTGCGAGCAATTGAGTTAGTATTTTGTTGAAGTACTTGTTCTGCTGATTTTAAGTTCAAACCATTTTCTTTAGCCAAGTCCTTCATAATATCTTGGGTACTTGTCTTGAATGCATTAGCGATTTTAGCTGAAAGTCCTACTTCGGTAGGGTTATTTACTTCATTGGCAGCTTCCTGCATATCGCTATAAACTTTTGGACCAAAATGAGCATTAGTATTTTCAACAGATTTCTCTTGTTCGACTGTGGCATCACCATTTTCATCGACTCGCACATCCATTGTATCAATAGGTTTATCCGTCTTACGAGGTGCCGTTTTACCTTGGTCGACTGGAGACAATTGTTCCAAAATTTCACGAGCTCCTGCAGAAGCAAAAATACCAGAGATATTTTGGAAAAGTAAGTTTGACATAAACCCACGACGCACAACTTCCTGCGCTTTTATCATCTTAGGAATCATCAATACTTGATTTACATCCAATTCAACCATTTTACCTTCATTATCTTGCGCAATTACTGGGAAGAAATTCAGTAAAGTCCGAATGTTGTCTTTACGGCTTTCCGATTCTCCACCACCATTAGCGGTTTTTGGACTCAAGTTATTAGCAAATTCATCATAAATCATTAAAGTTCGTTCTGGTGCAAAGTCGAAGACATATGCATTTTCTTTTTGTTGCATTTGCCCATCAATTTCATAATTCCATGGATTTTGGGCCCGAAAGGCTGCCTGCATGTACAGACTTGGTGATTTCATATTAGATAACATCAAAACGCCAGTCCATTCAGGAACTGTCACACCGGTTGTCAATTGACCTACCGATAAAGTAATCGTCTTATCATGATTCTTAATTGCATTGCGAACTCGGTCCAATGATTTTTGGTTAACCGTTTGTTCATCATCGGTTGATTTACCATTGCCAGCCGCCAGCACGATTTCATAGTTTTCAAAGACAGGGTCATTTTTTAATAATTTTTCTAACGCTTTCGCACTAGCAACACGATTTAGTAACCAGAAGGTATGTTTTAGTTCGTTGCGCAACTCAGGTGTAGATAACGGGTACTTTTCATTATGCGTTAAAGAATTGAGCCACTTCTTTATATCGGATTCGTGAACGAATTTACCATTATCTTTAGTTTCAAAGAACTCATTCAGATCGAATGCATAATCAATGTTTTCGCCATCAATCTCAGCACCTTTATTCACTTCATCCGTAATCATCTGGCTCATTTGGTATGAGAACATGCTCAAACGTGGAATTTTTTCATATGGATTGTTTTCCTGAGTATCCACTTGCCAATTTTGCTTAGCTTCTTGTTCATCCACATATGTCCAGTTATAGATTTGTTCCTCAGAAAATTTATCTTCAGCCAATGCTTTGAATGGTGTACCTGAAAGATTCAACGTGAATTTGCGCTTAATCTGATTAAAAGCAATATCAGTCTTAAACGTGTCACGGCCTTCGTGACTTTCATCCACAACTAAAATATCCCAATTAAGGTCCTTAACCCACTTTAGTTTGTCATATGAACCGCCAAAAGATATGGCACCTTTTAAATCCTGTAATGAAATAAAAGCAATCATACGTTTTTTACCATTTTCATTAAAGGTTTGGTCGACAAACTCATTACGATTCATTGTTTTTCTTTCTTTAAGTGTATCAGCAGTTGATATAAAAGCATAGTCTGTCTGCCAAGCAATAAATTTCTGGAAATCATCAAACCATGAATTAGCAATAGCAGGGCGGTTAGTTACAACCAAAACATTCACTGCATTCAGCTTGCGTACTAAATCATAAGTAGTTAGAGTCTTACCAAAACGCGGCTTAGCATTCCATAAAAATTCTCCTCCCTCATGTGATTTTGCATAAGCAAGTGTAATATTAACTGCTTTTTCTTGCTCTGACCTTAGAGTGTAGTCTAACTGTTCTTTATCCTGGCTATATTCGTTATTCCGGAAATCATCAAAGTCCGCATGAGACTTTTCTGGCGTCCCATTATAATAGAACCATTCTGTCTTAGGACGTTGTTCAACTCCTTTAAACCTTTTCAAATAAGAGTGTAATTGTTTATCTGTAAACCATTTATCAGAGTTATTATGCTTAGCAGGTTCAGTCCATAGTTTATTATATGGCAAGTTCACCGCTGCGGTTTTAGTTTGTTCCAAAATACGATCATCAACATTTTCTCGTTCCGTATAGCCAATCTTAATCCAACCAGCATCTTCAGGCATTGTTGGTAAGGTATAGGCATAAATCTGAGGGTAGATATTTTTTGTTGTTTTGATAATTGTATTATTATTCATAATTTATTTGATTTCCTTATCTAAAAATTCCATTTTATTTGATTTCCAATTCATTATTTTGACACGTTTACCTGGTTTTACAATCCATCGTTCTTCGTAATCAGCATCATCAAATAATGATATCTGTTGATTAATCATTTTTTCTTTTTTCTCGCTTAAAGGAATAATATACTTCAACCCATCCATCTGAAAGACATTGTAGCTTATGATTTCAGCAATATCTTCAAATAATCCATATAAAGGTTCCTCTAACCACTTAGCATAATAGTAATCCCTATATGTGTAAAGCAGGTTTTCACGAGCAATCAAAAGTGAGTCACCACTCCATTCGAAACCATAACTTGATTTAAATGATTCCTCCACTAAACGTTGCCACTCCGATTTATTTTTAACTTCATTATTGATTCGTTTCAACTTGCGGTCGATGAAACCAACGCGTTCTCTAAGTGGAATTAATTCTCCTGTTTCCATATCGTAGCGCGATACCATATAGGGAGCTTCGCCACAAGTAATTTCGATCCATGTCCGACTTACATAGATTTCTAAATCACAATCTTGATAATTCTTATCAACCTCATCATTTTGCTTCTTCACAATCCAAGTTGGTGTAAATACCTCAGCTTTGGATTTTGTCCGTTCCTTTTGAATGTCATGATTTTTTAAAGCACGTGGCACAATCAATTGACCATGATTCCCTGTGACTAGATTAGGCTGCATTTGTGATTTAGCTGAGTAATCTTTAAACCCATAACGTATATAATTTTCATTCGCCCAGATGATATTTTGACTTACTTTATTTGTTGATTTAGTACGGTCAATCAACAATATATCAAGAATATCTGGCATGGTTTCGCGGAGAAAATTTTCTTGGATATTTGCTGAACTGATCTTTTCAATGACTTTATCACGATTATTGCTTAATTCTTTTTCTTTTTTTTCCACAGGAAAACAACCTCCAACGTTCATTTTTTGATATTACTCTATTCTAAAATCATAATGTCGCCACTATCGACGCCTCATGTTTCAGCAATTTTTACTATAGATTCAAACTTCACTTTTTCGCAATCATTCTCAGATAGAGGTATCTTCTATTCTTGAACAATTGGCTGCATTAAGAATATCTCACCAGTGATTATATAATCGATAAACCTTTAAACCAGAATAATATTTGAGATATTCCTACTCTTTGCTCTTCAGCTTGTCAATTAAAGCTTGTTCAAATTGAACTTCCACTATTTAACTATTTTTTTTAGTTGTAATTATTTACCAAAATGTCATAACTTTTTAGTTTATGACTCCCCAGTGTTAATTTCTGGATCAGTTTGGATTTCTTCCTCTACCTTTTTTCAACAATATGATGAGGTGTCCTTTTAAGTCTTTGATTTCTGTTTTGTATTCTTAGAGCAGTTTTTTGTCCGAAAATGAAAACCGGTTTTGCTGATCTACCAAATTTTGTTTTTTTTTTGAACTTCTAATAAACTTTTTTATATGTTCATCTCTTTATTTTATCATATGTTTTTATACTTAATATTTTTATCATTCATAATACCATCCTCTGAATTCACTTAATCAATATATAAAAATGATTGAACATATATTTTATTAAAAAATCCTTTATTACGAATGTTAATTTTTATTTAAATTAGACGAACTATTATTAGTAAATGAAGGTTTCAAATTTTCTACATAATTTAATGGATGGAAATTCGTGGTATGTTTTCTAAATATTCTTTAGCTTCATGATATCTGTTAGGACTTAAAACTAAGTTATGATAACTCTAAAAGTTTAATTGTGGGATTTGATTAATGGTATTTTCATTTAATAGAAAATTTTTTGAATTCATAATATTGATAATGATTACAAAATTTCCTTAGTGTTTTATTAAGATGTTCATTAAAAATTTCAAAATTCTATGATAAACTAATACGACTTAGATTGATGGATAATTTTTCACATATTTTAATTGATGATAATGAATACATTGGGGATTTATAAATCATTTTCAATTGAAGACAATATTGATTGTTAGCAGATATGGTGAGCTAATTATTTTGGTATAAAAATTCTTTTTTATTATTTTAAGTTTTTTATAGAATACCTGCAAATTTATAACTATACTGTAAAATATGATGGAGTATTAATAATAAATCTCATCTCAAAAAGGAGTTTTCCAAATGAATGACAATTTAAGAATCGCCGGAGCAATCATCACATTAATTGGAATATTTATTTTTGCATTCGGTAAAAAATTATTCCTATTACGTTTATATTTCGGTGATCGTAGTGTTTTTTCTCAGATCTTCTGGGGGATAATACTAATAATTATTGGACTTGGATTATTATATGCAAGTGGGGTTTTTTTCATAAAATAGCATTTAAAACAATTTAAGATTATAATGTTTTAATTTAATCGAGAAGTTGACAATCCATCAACCTTACCTTATGATATGTATCAACTTGAAAGTAGTAATTTATTAATAGTATTAGCGACTATTCAGATTGGTGAAATGGGATAGAGATAATAAATGAAGGCATTCAAGCATTAAATTTAAATAAACAATCTTAACTAAGATATTGAGATATTAAGTGTGAGCTTAATATAAAATAAGGTGGAACAGTGGTCACACGCCCTTGTACTTCAAGTACGAGAGCGTGTTTTTTTATTTACAATTGGAGGAATGAGCATGAATGATGAACAAAAAATTGAGATTTTAAAAGATTTAATCAAGATTAAAAGTGTTAACGGAAACGAATTAGCGGTTTCACAGTACATAAAAGATTTATTAGCTAAATATCAAATTGAAGCAACCATTGATGCTTTTAATGGCAACCGGGCTAATTTAATTGCAGAAATTGGTGATTCAAATAGCCAACAAGTGATTGGGATGACTGGTCATCAAGACACAGTGGAGTATTCTCACTTAAAAGATTGGGATAATAATCCATTTGATCCACAAATCGTTGATGGTAAATTATATGGCTTAGGGGCAGCTGATATGAAAAGTGGTTTAGCTGCTTCAGTGATTTCCTTTATTGAATTAAGTCAAACCGAATTGAAAGGGCGCGTGCGTCTCTTACTGACAGCTGGAGAAGAATTAGCTGGCGAAGGTTCGTACCGGTTTAAAAAAGCACAAATTGCTGATTTATCGGGGATGATTGTTTGTGAACCAACCGATGGTAATGTTACATATGCACATTCAGGAACTTTAAATTATCAAATCACGAGTGTCGGACAAGCTTATCATAGTTCAGAACCTGATAAAGGAACCAATGCGATTAGTGGGTTGGTAGAATATTTAAATCAAGAACGAATAATGTTTGATGATTTACCCGTCGATGATATTTTAGGTAAATTACAACATAGTGTGACCGTGATTAAAGGTGGTTCACAAGTTAATATAATTCCCGATTATGCAGAGATTTTTGGAAATATTCGTTCAACTGAAGTTGCCAATAATGCAACTGTAATTGAAATGATTGAAAAAGTATTAGCTGATATTAATCAAAAGTCTGATTATCAATTAAGTTTTAAAGCCATTCATGATTTTTATCCAGTGGAAACTCAACGTGATCATCCTTTTGTTCAAGCAGCCTTACAATCAACTAAAAAATATTATACTAATCATGCAGTTGAAGCTGATGTAACGACTGGAGGAACTGATGCGAGTGTCTTTGTTTTATCAAATAAAGAAATGCCAGTGATTATTTTAGGCCCTGATAGTGAAGGCAGTTCACATAAAATTAATGAACATACGACAGTAAATAGTTATCTAGAAATGATTAATATTTACCAAGATTTAATTACTAATTATTTAGCTAAATAGAAATTAGAGGAGGAAACATTATGTACAATTTTGAAAAAGAAGATGCAGAAATTTGGAATGCAATTCAAGCGGAAGAATACCGTCAAGATAATGTGATTGAATTAATTGCATCAGAAAATATTGCTTCAAAAGCAATTCGTTCGGCACAAGGAAGTGTTTTGACAAATAAATATGCGGTTGGTTATCCAGGTAATCGTGTCTACACTGGAAATGAAGCGATTGATCAAGTTGATGAAATTGCGATTAATCGAGCTAAAGAGTTATTTCATGCAGAATATGCAAATGTTTATCCTCATTCTGGAACTCAAGCTAATCAAGCAGTTTATGCAGCCTTTTTAAAACCTGGCGATAAAATTTTAGCGATGAGCGAACATGCGGGTGGTCATTTTACGCACGGACAATCACATAGTTTCTCAGGTAAATTATATGATGCTCATTTTTATGGAGTTAATTCAAAAGATGAATTATTGAATTTTGATAAAATCAGAGAACAAGCTTTAGAAGTTAAGCCGAGGCTAATCATTGCTGGAGCTTCAGCATATAGTCATCAAATTGATTGGAGTCAGTTTAGAAAAATTGCTGATGAAGTTGGAGCTTATTTAATGGTTGATATGGCTCACATTGCTGGATTAGTAGCAGCTGGCTTGCATCAAAATCCAGTTGAATATGCTGATGTAGTTACTTCAACCACACATAAAACTTTACGTGGACCACGTGGTGGAATCATTTTAGCTAAAGAAAAATATGCTGATAAGTTGAATAAATCAGTTTTTCCAGGATCACAAAGTGGAACTTTAGAACATGTTGTAGCCGCTAAAGCGATTGCTTTTAAAGAAGCCATTCAACCAGAGTTTAAAACATATATGCAACAAGTGATTAAAAATGCTCAAATTATGGCAAATGTTTTTGTTCAAGATGATGTCGTTAGATTAGTTGGCCATGAAGTAGAAAATCATGAAATGACGCTTGATTTAACTAAAACGGGATTAACTGGTGAACAAGCCGCTAATTTATTATATTCTGTGGGAATTGCGACTAATAAAGAATTATTACCATTAGAAAGTGGCGACGTGATGGAAGGAATTCGAATTGGAACACCAACGATTACTAGTCGAAACTTTGATGAAGCATCAGTTGCACAAGTTGCTAAATTGATTACTGAAGTTATGAAACATCCAAATGATAATGTTATTTTAGATAAAGTAAGCAATGAAGTGCAAAGATTAGTTAATAAATTTCCAGTAACTAGATAAGGAGATTTATGAATAGTTTTTATAAAAGTGTGTTGAAAAATGTAGTTGGATATTCAATTTTCTTGATAGTTACTTATTTAGGGATGTCTTTATTATTTGGTAAAGAAATTACATGGGGAAAATTCTTTTCAGGGACTATTTTTGTCGTGTCGATTAATTTAATTTTGATGTTAATATCTAATCATTTGGAAAATAAAAAGAAATGAATTTATAATTTATAATTTCATTTCTTTTTTTCTTTTGTTGAAACGTTGATATAACAATGATGCACAAAATGATTGCTAGCCAATTTACTCATTATCTAGTATCTTAATTTTGTTAGGAGAGATGATAATGCAATTTAGTGAACGATTAAAAGCCGCTCGAAAAAATGAGGATTTAACGCAAGATGAAGTTGCTCAAAAATTACATGTTTTAAGGCAAACAATTTCAAATTGGGAGAATGGAAAAGCATATCCAGATATTAATAGTCTGATTAAAATTAGTGATTTTTATAATTTATCTTTAGATACTTTACTTAAAGAAGATCAAGATATGACGGAACATTTAAGTAAAAAAGAATTTACTAATAAGATTAATATTGGGTTAATTTTAATTAAGATTGTAATGGGAATTTTATCTCTTAGTTGTTTATATGAAATTAGTTATGTAGAAGATTTTTTCATGGGAATCTTTTTATTAATCGGTGTAATACTTGCAGGTATTCTTTCAAATTACATAAAATATAGTCTTAAATATTATGGAATTGAAGAAGATGAATTTTTAGATGATAATTTTTATGGTGCTAATAAATTATTAAAATGGGGTAGTCAAAATGTGATGCTAATTTTTTTATTTTTTGGAAGTATTTTTATGCTATGGACTAATCCCAAAAATGATAAAGCTGGGTATATTTTTTACATAAGTTTATCAATAATAATTATTGCTTTTATGATTAAATCAGGGATTGATATCAAAAAGCAGTCAAAAAAGTGAAAAAAAGCTGAATTTTTCAGCTTTTTTTATTTACATAACCTTTACGTAAATATGTCTGTTTAATTTACAAAACAATTATATTCTTTGGTTGTAATAAATAATTGTTTTTGGGGGAATAGAAAATGAAAAAAATAATTTCATTTGGTGTTTTATCTTTATGTCTATTAAGTTTAGTTGGTTGTGGTAATCAAAAGTCTAAGGAGTCAGCAGGACAATCAATTACTGCAGTAGGTTCAACCGCCATGCAACCATTAGTTGAAAAGGCCTCTAATGATTACGATAAGGGCAAGAATATTAATGTCCAAGGTGGTGGATCTGGAACTGGACTATCGCAAGTTTCACAAGGAACAGCTGATATCGGTAATTCTGACATATTCGCAGAACAAAGTAGTGGAGTTGATAAAAATAAAATAGATGACAACAAAGATGCGGTAGTTGGAATGGCACCAGTTGTAAATCCAAGCACTGGAGTTAAAAATTTATCTTCTGAGCAATTACGTAAAATTTTTGCTGGTAAAATTACTAACTGGAAACAAGTTGGTGGTAAAAATGAAAAAATTACGATTATTAACCGAACAGAAGGTAGTGGAACTAGAGTTACATTTGAATCAACTGCTTTAAAAGATTCTAAAGTGATTAAAAGTCAATCACAAGATTCCAATGGTGCAGTTGAAAAAGTAGTAGCCAAAACCCCAGGAACAATTAGTTATTTATCGTTACCATATTTACAAAATAATACAAAACTACAAGTAGTTTCATTAAACAATGTAAAACCAAGTTATTCTAATATTACTAATAATAAATGGAAAATCTGGTCATATGAACATATGTATACACAAAAGAAACCTAATCAACCAGTAAAAGATTTTATAAGTTATCTACAATCTAAAAAAGTTCAAGATGGATTAGTAAAAGATGCTGGATATGTAAGTATTCATGATATGAATTACAAAGCTTTAGCTAACGGAGATGTAGTTAAAAAATAATTCGATTACTTAGAGGATGATAAATTATGAACTTTAATTTAATTTCATTTTTATTAATCTGTTCATTAATTTTATTTGTTGTTAATTTTGTATCATATATAGTTAAAGATAATCTTCTCTATGTTAGAAGATCACTGATTGCTTTAATTATTAGTTTGGTGTATTTCTTAATATTAATCCCATATTTATTATAGAAAATAGTAAAAACATAGATGAAAATGAATTCTATGTTTTTTTGTTTATAAAAAAATATTTTTGAATAAATCAGTTTTAACTTTAACCAGTGCTAATATCACTGAGACAATTGGAATTAGTATTTTTAATATTATTTCATTACTAGTTGGAATGGTTTTATTATTAAGAAGTAAAAAATAAAAAAGTTCAAACGAAATTTCGTTTGAACTTTTATTTATTTAATGGCGCGCTTATATGAACCATTGTATGGTTTGAAATCATGATCGTGTAATTCTTTAGCCGCATCGGTTAACCAATTAGTATTTCTTAATAATCCACGACCTTCAAAAATTAAATCAGCTTGATTATTTTGTAAAATATATTCAGATAAGCCAGGATTATCTAATAGTCCCACAGTTGCAACGGGAATATTAACAGCTTCCTTTAATTGAGTTGCAAATGGAGTTTGATAGCCATCATGAACTGGAAAATTAGGGAATTTATTGGTTAATCCACCAGTTGAAGCATCAATTAAATCAATGCCATCATCTTCGAGCCATTGAGCAATTTGTTTCCAATCATTTATTGAATTTTGAGTTCCAGTTTCATCATAATCACTAAGTGATAAACGAATCCAAATGGGACCAGAAAAGTTATTTTTAATTTGACTAATAACTTTATGAACAATTCGATAACGATTTTCTAAATTTCCACCGAATTAATCGGTACGATGATTAGCAACCGCAGATAAAAATTGATGAAGTAAATATCCATGAGCTCCATGAATTTCGACCATGTCAGCTCCTGCATTTTCAGCTCTTTTGGCAGCTTTGCCAAAGTTATTAATAATTTCATTAATTTGATTAATGGTTAATTCAGCAGGAGTTCTGAATTCATCATTAAATGAAATCGCACTGGGTGCGACTGGATTAACAGCATTTTCAGCTTTTCGACCAGCATGATTTAATTGAATTCCAATTTTACTACCTAGATAATGAATTGAGTCCACTAATTTTTTGAATTCATTTTTTTGGTCATCGTTCCAAAGTCCTAAATCATTTTTAGTAATGCGTCCATCTGGTTCGACAGCAGTTGATTCAGTGATGATTAGACCAACTTGGCTGATAGCACGCATGCCATAATGAGCAAAATGAAAAGGAGTTAAAATTCCATCTTCATTTTTAACTTCATACATACACATCGGAGACATTACCACTCGATTTTTTAATTCTAATTGACCAATTGTTGCATTTGATAATAATAAAGACATGACTTCCTCCTCTGATTTTTACTATCTTTTTGTACGTAAATCTGATTGTACGCTTCATTTAAAAAAATTCAAATAAAATATTTGAAGATAATGATTGACCTGAATATTTATTCATGGTTAAATTATTTCAACAATAAAAAAGGAGACTTTCAAGATGAAAAATAAAATGACTCAACTTAATAGTTATTATAACTTTACTTGGTTTACGAACGTATCTAAGTAAGGTTTGTTACTGTGCCTGGTTAGATACATGAAAAATGTTACTAACTAGGTAATGGTTGAGAATCTGTGGAAGTTTCGACGATTATAATAATATGCCAAATATTAATCCTAGTTAGTAATTTACTAACTAGGATTTTTTTATTATAAGGAGAGAACAAGATGAAAAATAGTTTAAAAACAAATACATTAAATATTTTAAATGGAATCTCAATGGGATTAATTGTCGCGTTAATTCCTGGAGCAATTTTAAATTCAATTGTAAAACCATTAATTCCTAGCTTCCCAGCTTTATCAATTATCATTTCATTTACTGGATTAGCAGCTGCTATCTTACCAGCAACAAGTGCTGCGTGTGTGGGGATGATTGCAAAATTCACTCCAATTCAAACTGCATCAATGGCTTTAGCAGCAACGGTTGGAGCAGGTAATGCTAAGTTTGATAATGGAATGATTACGGTTAATGGTAGTGGAAATGTAATTAACATTGGAATCTCAATCACAGTGGCATACATTTTAATTATGGTGTTAGGGAAAGCTTTAAAAGATTACACTATTTTATTATTACCAATGATTACTCTATTAGTAGCAGGTGGAATTGGTGCTTTAACGCTTGGACCAGTAACTGCTTTTACTAATGACATTGGAAAAACGATTCAAGCAATTACAACACTACAACCAATTTTAATGGGGATTTTAATGGGAATATGTTTTGCCGTTTTAATTATTTCTCCAATCAGTTCAGTTGGAATCGCAACCGCAATTGGAATTTCTGGAATTGCTGCTGGATCAGCTAATTTAGGAATTGTTGCCGCAGCATTTACAGTTGCAATTGCTGGAGCAAAAGCTAATTCATTTGGAACAACTATTTCTCATTTTATTGGAACTCCTAAAATTCAAATGGCTAATATGTTATCAAAGCCAAAATTATTTATTCCATCAATGATTAATGCAGCAATTGCAGGTGGATTAGGAGCAATCTTTGGTATTCAAGGAACTCCTTTTAGTGCTGGATTTGGTCTTTCTGGATTAGTTGGACCACTAGCTGATCTTGATGCTCACCCAAATGGTGGAATGATTCATTTAATGATTAATCTTACCTTATTTATTGTTTTACCAATAATTATGGCATTTATTAGTCGTTACATTTTTACTAATAAAATTAATTTTCAAAAAGCAGAAGATTTTAAATTAAATTACAAATAGTCCTTACATCTAATATTTTAATTTGAATTTATCTAAGTTATAATAAATCCACTAAATACATACTAGGGTGGTTTTATTATATGCAAAATAAGAAAAGAGGTTTGTTTTTTGCGGTAACGGGATGTATCTTTTGGGGAGCATCGGGAACTGTTGCCGAATACCTATTTAGTCATAAAGCAATTCCTTCAATTTGGTTAGTAGAAATTAGATTACTTTTTGCTGGATTATTGTTATTGGGATTAGCACTTTTATTTAAAGCAGATATTTTTTCAATTTGGAAGAAACCAAAAAGTGTTATTTTGTTATTATGTTTTGCTTTCTTTGGTGTTTTTCCTTCACAACTAACTTATTTTCTAGCCATTAAGTATGGAAATGCACCGACGGCAACTGTCCTTCAGTTCCTAGGTCCAATTTTTATTATTTTATATTTATCGTTATCTAAACGACAATTACCTAGTAGAATTAATTCTTTTTCGATTTTAATTGCACTAATTGGAACTTTCTTATTAGTAACTAGTGGTAATTTAAATAGTTTATCATTGTCGCCATTAGCTGTTATTTTTGGAATTGGAGCAGGATTGAGTCAAGCTTCATATACATTAGTTCCACGAAAATTGTTAAGCGAATATAATGAGATGGTTGTAATTGGATGGGCAATGTTAATTGGAAGTACGGTTTTATCCAAAACATTATTTACAACAAAACTACCTCCAATTAGTATGGGAACATTTGGATGGATTGCCTTTATCATTACATTTGGAACTATGTTTTCTTATTTATTTTATTTAAAGAGTCTAAGAGATTTATCACCGAGTGTTACTGGAATGGTTAGTTCATTTGAGCCATTAAGTGCAACATTTTTATCAGTTGTTTTCTTACATGTTTCATTCTCTCCAGTCCAAATTATTGGTGGAATTTTAATTTTATCAACGATATTTATTCAATCAATGGGAAGTAATCCAGATAGTCCATAGAAAATGGACTATTTTTTTATGTCTTTAAAATGTTATTAAATCAATTTATTTTAGTCAAGTTATTGTTGTAATGATAAAATACAGTCGAATTATGTAATATATATAAATTTATAAGGAGAATTTTTATATGGAAATTAATTATAAACAGATTATCGATAAGCAGAATTATGATAATAAATATTTACTTTTTGATCCAGATTCTTCTCCAGAAACATGGAAATATTTTATAGATTTGAATAAGCATGGGGAATTTAGTTTCTTAGAAAAGTTTGATTTAGAAAGTATAGACTATAAAATACAAAATAATTTTAATAGATTAATTGCGAAATCAAATAAGTTTTCGATTGAAGGATTAGAAATTACTGGAGATACAGATTTTAATTTTAATGATAATAAGTATCCTTATTTTTGGAAAAAGCTTGTGGAAGGTGATGGAACCTTAAATGATTTTAAAAATTTAGAATTTTGTATAGAAATGCATCATAATCTTTTAAATTTTTCGTTAATGCCTAGAACTGGTGGATTAAATAGTACTAAAGGAGTTCAATTTGGAGACAGATTTGATAAGTTTATTTATCAATTATCTGTATATTTTACTTCAATAAATAAAGAAGAAACTGAAATAGGAAAGCGTAACAATAAAATAGTTGAGTCAAATTATAATTTACGAAATGAATTCTTAGATAGTTTTGACAGTATATATGATTATTGTAAACAAGTTTATCTTATTGATGATAGTCATAAGGACTTTGTAAAAAGACTTATAGAAAGTGGTAAGACAAATACTATTTCTAATATTAATGATGTACGTAGTTATATAAATTTAGCCATGGAATATTGGAAAATAAAAAGAGAATATATTGAAAATATTAAATAAAAATCATCTTTTAAATTATAAATATAAAAGATGATTTTTATTTTTTAGTGTAATGATAAATGAAATAAAATACATAATAGTCCATAAAAAGATTTTATATCTTTTTATGGACTTGAAAGGTAATTAAATCAAGAATTCAGAAAAATTTTTGGGTATTTTAGGAATATTTATATAATACAATTAAGTTATTATTTATTTCTCCATAAAAACTCTATTAGTCCTAAACTTTCCCAGTTTAAATTCTTGTTATTATGGATGAATAAGTTTTTCAATTTTTTATCTATATCTTTATTATTTACTATCCATAATTTTGATATAGGTAACCACCATTTAGTTTGAGGAATTGAACTTATATTTTTTTTAATATTTATTATGTCTAATATTAGCTCTTGAATATCATTATTAGTTTTATTGTCACCTTTTTTTAATAATAATGTTAAAACTATAACGTTTAAATCTGATATATCAGTGTTTTTTTTATATTTCTGAAATACTATATTGTTTTTATCTGAATTTCCTGTATTTGATAGAACAAAAAAATACCAAGCTTCCAAATCTGTTTCAGGGAAAGATTCTTCTATATAATTAAATTCATTAAATAAGATCTCCCATATTTGATTTTTTGTTTGTTCTTCATCGATTTTTTCAATTATTGAGTAAATTAATTTATATACTTGTGAAGTAAGTATGGTTACAACATAAGATATTTTTATTAAAAACATAATCAAGGAACTTATAATATCTTTATCTGTAAATATTATGTCTTTATTATTTATATTCTTACGTAAAATTGATAATAAGGCTTTGATTGTTGGTATATCTTTATCATTTAGTATATCTATAAAATTATCTCTAAACCTTATGTAATCATCTAAGTTATATTTATGATTTTTAACTTCTGTTATATTTTTTATGGAGTTGTTATTTTTTAAATGCGCTATTTTTTGTTGTTCAAATCCTTTATATATTTTTATTTTAGATTCATTTATGGATAATTCATATTGTCTGAATAATTTTGTTAATTTATTCTTTATAGATGTTAAATCGTAAGACCTACGAGAATAAAAACGATAGTCATCAACATATCTAGTGAATCTTATATCTAATTTATTTTTTTTAATAGATTCATTAATTAATTGATCTAAAGAAATTTGTAATAATTCTGCAGTTATTTTAGAAGATATAGGTCCTTGAATGATTCCCTTTGTATGATTATCATTTATTTTTTGATTATATACATCTAACCAATCAAGAAAATAATTAAAGTCATTATTAATTTCGTTTGAAAAAAGATTGTTATCGTTTATTTGTGATAATAAATGTGTATATAAATTTTCAAAAAATTTGCTTAAGTCTATTTGTAAAACATATGGGTACGTCATTTCCATATTAAATCTTTGTAGCTTACTTTCATCAAAAAATTTATTTGTGTCATTATAGCCTATAAAGCCAATTGCTTGATCTTCCTTCATGTCATCGGTTGCATCATCAATATCGTAAAGCATAGCTGAAATCATACCATCTGTACCTATTATAGGAGACTCAGAATGACTTGTTCTTCCTTTTAATCTTTCCTCTTTAGAATATAAATCATTTCTTTTTATTAATCTTATAATAATTAAATTAATAAATAAAGTAAATTTTTAAAATGGGTAGTGAAAATATTGGAAAAATTGTTTTTGTTTTTGGAATGTCACTTCCTTTTACTTCTGGATATGCTAAGTTAGACACAATTGGATTGATTATTTTTTCTATTATTAATTTATGGGGTATCGGTAGTTGTATTATTTCAGCAATTAAAATAAAAAAAGAAAAAACTTACTGATATTTTAATCAGTAAGTTTTTATTTTAGTCTAAATTTTTATCTTTCATAGTATCAATTGTTGCGGTATTTCCAGCACTATTAAATTTAGCATTTAGTTCAACTTGATCACCTTCATGCATTAAAACAGCTTTTGGATAATTTTCAGTTGAAACGGTAAATAATGTTTTTGAATTCTTTAATGTAAACATTACATTATTAAAGTTATTTTTATTGATTACAACAAAACGATCAACTTTACCGGAAACCTTTTTAGTTTTTGCAGCATCAGAATCTTCTGGATTAGAAGAAGAATTTTCTAATTGAACACGATATAAATCAAGGGCTTGTTTAGCAGTCGGAGCATAAACTTTTACATTTTGATCAGATGCTTTAATGTAGGCAAAGTTTCTAAATGAACCAGTGGAATCAAGAATTGAAATTACCCAAGTTGGAGTACCATCAATGTTATACATAATTGGCATTGTTCCAGTCCAATTTTGAGCAACATATTCTTTATTAGCTAATTCAATTGCTCCTTTAGAATCCATAACTCCAATGTTCTTTCCTTTATAGAAAGTTAATTTACCAGTTCTGGCATCAATCATGGAATATCCAGTGGTTGAATCAGAATTATTATGAACTGAAGTAAAATCAGTGAAGTAATGAATTCGTCCTTTTTTATCAAATACCGGAGTAACACCATCTTCAGTTCCAGAATTAGTTGGGTTCATTTTATCTAAGCCAGAGAAGTTCCAAAGACCATGAACATTATGACCATAGACATCATTCATTTCTTTAGCAGTTGATGAATCAATACTTTCATCAATAAATGAAGGAGCATCGGCTGCTTTGTATAATTTCATATCTTTGGTTTGAGCATTTAATACAGCAACATGAAGACTGTTATAATTAATTCGATTAGATAATCCACGAGTTTTGTACATTGTTTGAATGTAGTATGGAGTACCATTATCATCAACTTCTAGTTGAGCATCTCCAGTGCGACACCAATTAGGGAACTTATTATAGATAATTCTTTCAGCATCTTTACTTAAATATGAACTAGGAGTATATTTCATTTTTTTCTTAATGAAAACTGGATCTGAATTCATATTAGTTGCTGAAACCATAAAGTATCCAGGAGTTTCATGCTTTTTAAACCAAGGCCAGAAGCCATCAAATTCAATTGGTGCAATATAAACGGCTTTTCCTTTGTATGTTTGAGTTTGTAAATCACCTAAACGATAAAATGAAGAGTTACCGACAATACTCATTGCCTTATTCATCTTATTACGAACTGTTTTAGGTGAGATGGTAATTGGATTTTCATCTTTAGATAATCGTGGAGCTTCTTCCTTAACCTCAGTTTTAAGTGAATTATAAAGTGGCTTTTTAGAAAGGTATGTGTGAGCAGTTCCAATTCCACTAATGACTAGTAAAATGATTGCCATTGCAATGATTGCACCACCGATTTTTTTAACGTTTTGTCGTTGTAAAACCATGATGGCAGGGAAAATTACAGCAGAAAAGATAATTAACATCACTAAGTTGCTAGATACTAGGCTTAGGAAAGTTCGGCTGCTAAGAGTGAAGTAGTTTGTAATTAAACTAATAATAAAAAGTACTCCAGCAGTTGGTACAGTATAGTAAATTGATTTTGGTTTAAAACAACCAATAATGATAATTGCGATAAAGACTGCATTTAATTTCATAAGTGCGATATATAACATTTATTTCCTCCAATTAATTATTATGTATTATTGTATCATTAATAAAAAAGAACATTCCTATTTATTGGAATGTTCTTTATTCAATTGAGACTAGTTCAACTCGACTAGTTCCATCAATTTCTTTAATTGTGTTAATTAATGTATCAATAGAATTATGCATATTGCTTAAATCTAATGAAATAACGATACTTGCAATATTATGAATGGGGATATTTTGATTAATCGTTAAAATACTTGCATTACTATCAGAAATTGTCCCCAAAACTTTTGATAAAATTCCTCGTTCATCACGGAGTAAGAATGAAATGACAGCTTTTCGATTCCAAATTTCATCATTACTTTCAAAAACTAAATCTTTATATTTATAGTAACTTCCTCGACTAATGCCAACTTTTTTAACGGCTTCAGAAATATTTTCTACTTCACCATTATTAATTAGTTCCCGTGCTTTAACAACTTTGTCAAAGGTTTCCGGTAATAAGGATTTATCAATGATATAGTATTTATTGATAATTAATCACTCCTTTACTGTAATATTGCACCATTAAAATCAATTTCAACTGGATTAATTTTCCAATTTTTAAATTTAGAACTCAACTGCTTGATTGCTTGAGTTCTTTTTTGCTGAGAATCAGCGATTCCCATCATTGTGGAACCGCTCCCACTGATGTAAAGACCATTTTCTATGGTATCACATATTATACTAACTTCATCATAATTCTCAATTAATTTTTTTCTAAATGGTTCATGCATTTTATCATGCATTGCTTCTCGCAAATTGTTTAAATTTCCAGTTCTAAAACTTTCAATTAAATAAAGGCTATGGCTAATTTGATTAGTTGCATCAGCATAACTTAATTCTGTCGGTAAGACACTTATTGCTTCGTGGGTACTGATTTTAAAATCAGGGATGATTGTATAAAACAGAAGATTGTCATTAATTGGATAATTTACAACTCGACTATGTTGATTTTGATCAATAAATGACATACATAAACCACCATAAATGGCAGGTGCAACGTTATCAGGATGACCTTCCATTTCAGTCGCAATTTCTAAAATTTCTTCATTATTAAGTGGATTATCAAACCAAGCATTAGCTCCTTTAATTCCACTGACGATACAAGCAGCTGAACTTCCTAATCCTCGAGAAATTGGAATATCTGATTGAATATTAATTTTTAAATTAGGAATTATTTGACTTAGTTTTTGGCAAGTTTTAGCAAAAGCTCGATAAATTAAATTATTTTCATTTTGATATTTTTCTTCAACTCCAGTAATTTCTAGAGGCTCTAAATTCGAAGAAAAAGTAACAGTTGTATATAAATTAACTGCCAAACCTAAGCAATCATATCCAACTGAAAGATTAGCACTTGTTGCAGGAGTTTTAATTGTTATCATCACTGAAAACCTCCTTAACTTTCTGTTGCACAAATTGGGTCATATCATTCGGGTTAATAACACTTTCAACTTTAACTTCTTTATTAAATAAATTTTGTAGACTAATTGGAACTTCAATTTGCGTATATTTAGCTAATTTTTGTGTTGTTTTAATTGGATCATTTTCATGACTACCTAAAATAGCATCTGAAACTGTTTCAACAAATTTATATGGATTAGCAGTACTTAATAAAACATTTTGACAATTATCATCAGATTCATTTTGATATTGTTTCATTGCTAAATAACCAGCAGCTGTATGTGGATCCATTAAATAATGTTCTTCTTTAAAGACTTGGTTAATTGCTGTTTTAATTTCCTTATCACTTGCATAGTAACTCGCAAATTTTGATTTAATATTTTTAAGTAATTCAGGCTTAACTTGGTATTTTCCATTTTTTTCTAAATCAGCCATTAGTGATTTGATGTATTGATCATCTTTGCCACTTTCATAATAGAGCAGACGTTCAAAATTACTAGAAATTTGAATATCCATACTTGGTGCCACTGTTTTGAAAAAGTCACGATTACGATCGTAAATACCTTCATTAAAGAAGTCAGTTAAAACATTATTTTGGTTACATGCAATAATAATTTTATTAATTGGAAGACCAAGTAATTTGGCATAATATCCCGCTAATGCATCACCAAAATTTCCAGTTGGAACAGTGAAATTAATTTTGTCGCCTAGTTTAATTGCTTCTTTTTCAAGTAATTCTTTGTAGGCATTAAAGTAATAAACCACTTGTGGAATTAAACGACCAATATTAATAGAATTAGCACTTGATAGAGAAACATTATCTGATAATGTATTTAATAATGATTGATTATTAAAAATTTCTTTGACATTTTTTTGAGCATCATCAAAATTTCCAGCAATACTAGCAACATTCGTGTTAATTCCATTAGTAGTTAACATTTGTTGTTTTTGAATGGGGCTGACTCCATTTTCAGGATAAAAAACACTAATGCCAAATTTATCAATATTTTTAAAACCATTTAGAGCAGCAGTACCAGTGTCACCACTAGTTGCGGTTAAAATCATAATTTTTTGATTTAAAGTAATGGCTCTTTCCATTAATTCAGGTAGTAATTGTAAGCCAAAATCTTTAAAAGCAGCAGTTGGACCATGGAATAATTCTAAAATATGAAAGTCATTTACTGATTGAACTGGTGCAATTTTTGGCGAACTAAAAGTATCATAATAAGCATTATGTAAACTTTCATGAATTTCTTTTTTAGAAAAATCTGGTAATAAAATTTGGAGAATTTCTTGGCCCATATCTAAATAGTCTTTTTGCATTATTTCTTTTAAGTTGATTTTATTTTCACCTAATTCATTTAAGACAAATAATCCATTATTTGAAGCTAAACCTTTTAACATTGCTTCTTTTGGAGATGCAGAAATAATATGATTTCGAGTACTAGTATATTTTGTTGGCATATGAATCCTCCTAATTTGCAATTGATTTATTTACATGATAGTATGTTTTTTAAATAAAGACAAGTGTTTATGTTTTATAAACAAAGGAGAAAATCATGGAAATTGCAATTTTAGGAAACGGAACTGTTTCAAAAGGTGTGCAGAAGATTGTTGCACAACAAAATGAATTAAATAATAAATATGTATTTGTGCGATCAGGTAAAGAACAAGAAGTTGCAAATGGAACTTCTGATTATCAAGATATTTTGAATGATTCATCAGTTGAAGTTGTGGTAGAAGCTTTAGGTGGAATTGATCCAGCTTATCAAATGATTATTGAGGCATTAAAAGCTAAGAAAAATGTTGTCACAGCTAATAAAGCAGTCGTTGCCCGTTACTTAAAAGAATTTCAAGAAATTGCTAATGAAAACCAGGTTCATTTTTATTTCGAATCAAGTGTTGGTGGTGGAATTCCTTGGATTAAAAATCTTGAAAGAGTTCTTAGAATTGACAAAGTTAGTCAATTATCAGGAATTTTTAATGGAACAAGTAATTTTATTCTAGATAAAATGTATCAATCAAATGCTAGTTTTTCATCAGTTTTAAAGGAAGCACAAGATTTAGGATATGCTGAAGCTGATCCAAGTGCGGATATTGATGGATATGATATTGAAAATAAATTATGTATCAGTGCTGATCTTACTTACAATACTTTTCTAAAACCAGGAGATAATTTAATAAAATTTGGAATTCGTTCAATTGAGGCTAAAGATATTCAATATTTTAAAAAGCATGACTGGAAAATTAAATTAATTGGTCAATTAATTAAAAAAGATCATCAGATTAGCTTTTTAATCGAACCGACTTTATATGATCAAAGTAGTGTAATGGCATCAATTGATGGCAATAATAATTATATTGAATTAACCGGTGAGACAATTGGAAAACTTGGATTTATGGGGCAGGGTGCCGGAATGCTTCCAACTTCACATGCCGTAGTTCAAGATATTTTAGATATCTATTTATCAGATTCTCATTTATTGAGAGATTTTAAAGATTCAAATGATTTAAAAGATGATGTTATTTTTGGTGACTATTTAATTAGAACAAAATTAGATTTATCAGATTTTAATCTATCAGAGGAAATTACTAAAGATGGAAATTATTGGATTTTTAAAGATGTAAATGCTAAACAAATTCATAATTTGGTTAATAAATTGAAAAATCAAGATGAAAATATTTTCATGGCGAGAATAAATGGTGGTGAATAAAGATGATTGTGGCAAAATTTGGTGGCAGTTCGTTAGCAAATGCCGAGCAATTTAAAAAAGTAAAGCAAATTATCTCAAATAATAAAGATAGAAATTTAATTGTGGTTAGTGCATTGGGTAAAGCCGATGATCAACCAATGAAACTAACTGATCAATTAATCAAGTTATCAGAAGCAAATAGTTTAGCTGATAAAAGGATAGTTTTTCAACAAATCAAAAATCGATTTAATGAGTTAATGAGTCAATTAGAAATTAATCTTGATTTAGATAATGAATTTAATGATTTAATGAATAATTTGTCATATGATGAGCTTGTTTCAAGAGGAGAGTACCTAACTGCCTTAGTTTTAGCAAGGTTTTTGGACGTTGAAATGATTGATGCAAAAGATTTCTTAATGATTAATCAAGGGATAGTTGACTATCATTTATCACAAAATAAATTACAGCAATTAATTAAAAAGAATCAACGTTACATAATTCCTGGATTTTATGGAATTAATTTAAATGATCAAATTGAATTATTACCACGTGGTGGAGGAGATACAACAGGTTCAATTGTGGCTAATTTAGTGGATGCTAATAAATATGAAAACTGGACTGATACAAACGGTTTACTAATGGCTGATCCTAATCTAATTAAAAATCCAGTTTCAATTAGTAATTTAAGTTATCAAGAATTACAAGAACTTTCATATTTAGGCACAAAAGTATTTAATGATGAAGCAATTGAACCAGTGAAACAAAAAAATATTCCTTTAGTAATTTTAAATACTAATCATCCGGAACATTTGGGAACAACAATTTCTAATCAAACAAAAGCAAATTTGAATAATTTAAGAATTAAAGGGATGACATGTAATCAACATCAAGTTGTTTTTCGAATTTATCATTATCAATTATCTAAACGTTATGATTTAGTAATTAAAATGTTATCTTATTTGAAAAATTTAAATCTTGATTATACTTTTGAACCGGCAAGTTTTGATAGTATTAATGTTTACATTAAAAAAACTTCAAATTCAATTAAAATTAAAAATGATTTAAGACAAGTAATTGGTTTTGAAAAAGTTGAAATGGAACAAAACGTGTCAATTGTAACAGTTGTTTCAGAACAATTTAAGCAACAACCTACGTTAGTGGGTAGTTTGATTGAAGCCTTAAACGATAGTGATATCAAGGTAAAAGGACTGCGTCAATTTAGTGATGATTTAAAGTTTAGTTTTGAAGTTGAAGATAAAGATTACCACCTTGTTTTTGAAAAGTTATACAATAACATCAATAAAAAAGTTGTATAAATAATAAGGAGTTTTATTATGTATGATTATCAACACCAAAATGAATGGAATTTAATTGCTGGTAAAAAGCAATCTCCAATTGCTATTAATCATCAAAATGTGAATAGAAGTAATCAGAAATTAGCAATTGAGTTTATTTCTGATTATTTTTTAACCAAAGAAATTAATGATCAAACTACAATTCGATTATTAGGTGAGGGAAAATTAAAATTAAATCAAAAAATTTTTTCTTTTCAACAAACTCATTTTCATTATCCAGCTGAGCATGTAATTGATGGAAAAACTTTTGATTTAGAATTTCATTTAGTTCATCAAAGTGAAGATGGAGATAATTTGGTACTTGGTTTAATGGTAGAAATTGGTCAGCCTAGTAAAATTTTTGAATCTATTTTAGATGATTTTAATTCATTAAAAACGATTGATGTTAAAATTCCAATTAATGATTGGTTACCAAAAAAGGGACAAGGATTTAATTATGAAGGTTCATTAACGACACCACCATTAACCGAAACAATTGATTGGTATGTATTTACTACGCCAATTCTTTCAATTAGTGAAGAACAGTTTGAAAGATATCAAAAAATATTTGATGAAAATAATCGAGATTTACAACCACTTAATAATCGAAAAATTAAATTCTTTGATTGACATTAATTTGATTTTTGCTTACAATAAATAAGTTGGTAATTATAAAAAGTAAGTAAAAGGAGTCAAAATGGCAAAGAAATCAAAAATTGCAAAAACTAACAAACAAATAGCTTTAGTTGAGAAGTATGCAGATTTAAGATATAAACTTAAAGAAAATAATGATTATGAAGCATTGCGTCAATTACCTAAGAATTCTAATCCTAATCGATTGAATAATCGTGATAATTTAGATGGAAATGCTCGTAGTTATATGCGAAAATTTGGTCTTTCAAGACATAACTTCAGAAAATATGCCCATAATGGTCAGATTCCAGGAGTTAAAAAAGCTAGTTGGTAAAAATAAAAAGCACCTTAAATTCTTTAGATTTAAGGTGCTTTTTATTAATTATTTTATAGGAAAGATTAATTTAAAGTATCATTGAAAAATTGTGCAAATTTATCAAATGGGATTAAATCCATTTGATCATATAAGTCTGTATGGGTTGCTTTTGGTACAATTACTAATTCTTTAGGGTAATTTAATTGATTAAATGATTCTTCAGCCATGTATCTTGAATGAGCATTTTCACCTGTAACAATTAAAACTGGTCTTGGACTAATATTATTAATTTTTTGTTGTAGAGGGAAGTTATAATAACCCCATGGACTAATTGCGTCCCATGCTCCATTTGAATTAATCGATCTTGGATGGAAAGCACGAACTTTGTAATAATTGAAAAATTCTTTAGTTACTGAATCAACATCATCATTGATTTCATTAGGTAAAACTTTATCTAATTCAATAGGATTATTATTTTCATCGAAAGGTAGTTCATGTAATCCACCTTTTTCTTGACTATTTTCAGCAAAATCCCAACGTTTTTGACCTAAATAATCACGTTCAATATTACGTTGTTCTTCAGTTTTTGAGTTGTTAAGTCCTTTCCACATTGAATCAGACATATCATACATAACACTTGTTGCTACAGATTTGATACGTGTATCAATAGATGCAGCTGTTAACACATGGCTACCTAATCCACAAATTCCAAGTGCTCCAATTTCTTTACGATTAATAAAATCTTGAGTACCAATAAAGTCTACAGCTGCTGAAAAATCTTCAACAAAAATTTCTGGAGATGCCATATTACGAATAGAACCAGAACTTTCTCCAGTAGTAGATTGGTCAAATGCTAAAGTAACAAATCCTTTTTCTGCTAGACTTTGAGCATATAAGCCACTAGATTGTTCTTTTATAGCACCAAAAGGTCCGGAAATAATAATTGATTTATATTTTTTTTATAATCAAAATTTTCTGGTAAGTATAAATGACCAGCAATGGTAAAACCATATTTATTCTTAAAGGTAACGTTTTGTACCTCAATTTTAGGATTGATTTTAAATACTCTAGTATCATTTGTTAATTTAGACATTTTTTAAATTCCTTTCATTTTTTGTTATTTTTATTACTATTAAAGAATAATATAGTTTGATTAACATGTTAAATGCTTATATACTATCGCTATATATAACTTTTATTTATGGAAGGGTGAATAATTATTGAATTAAGAGTATTAAGATATTTTTTAGAGGTTGCATATCAACATAATATAACTAAAGCAGCTGAACAATTATTAGTATCACAACCAGCTTTATCCAGACAATTAAGAGATTTAGAAAATGAATTAGGGGTAAAATTATTTATCAGAGGTAATCGTCAAATCGTATTAACAGATGAAGGTAAATATTTAAGAGAAAAAGCCCAAGAAATGGTTGATTTAGCTAATAATACTGCAAAAAACATTCAATCTCATGATATAACAGCGGGAACTTTAAGTATTGGTGCAGGTGAAAGTATTGGAATGCAAAGAATCTTGGATGTTGTTGGAGATATAATTAAAGACTACCCTAAAGTTGACATAAAATTAGTAAGTGGAGATGCCTTTGATATTGAAAAGAAATTAGAAAAAGGGGTATTGGATTTTGCCATTTTTATGGGTAAGTATCCTTCAAATAATTATGATTATTTAAAACTACCTGAGTCAGATGAATGGGGATTAGTGATGCGTGAAGATGATAAATTGGCTAAGAAATCTTCTATAAATCCTGAAGAACTGATTAATTTACCAATCATACTTTCTGAACAATCATTGAAAGAAAATAGATTTCAAAATTGGCTAGGAAATTTGGAGCCAAAATTAAATGTTATAGGAACAACTAATTTAATATTTAATGCTAGTTTGTTAGTTTTAAATAAAAGTGCTTATTTAATGTCTTTTAAAGGGTTAGTAGATAGTAGACAAAATAATTTAATTTTTAAACCACTTAAGCCTAAATTATTTGATCCAATAATTATTGCGTGGAAAAAAAATACAGTACAGTCTAAAGTTGCAAAATTATTTATTAATAGAATGAATGCTAATTTAGAAAATGATAAATAATTATATCTAAATTGTAATTAATAGCAAAAGGGCATCAAAGATTGATTTAATCTTTGATGTCCTTTTTTATATAACTTATAAGTATAGTAGTTTATTCATAATGAGTATTAGACATACATATAATTCGTATATAAACTTTATATTTATAAAAGGAGTGAATTATTATGACTGAAAATAAAATATTAAAAAAAGCACTTAACGGAGATATAATTGAATTTAATGATCCAGAGTTTAATGAAATAAATAATATTATAGATAATAATCAAAAATTATTAACTAAATTAAATTATGAAAATAATTCTAAAAGAACTAAAGTAGATTTATTAAATGCAATTACAGATCAAAAGATTCCAAATTCTACTGATATAAAATTGCCATTCCAAACAGATTTTGGAAATCATATTTTTATTGGTAATGATGTATTTATAAATAAAAATAGTATGTTTGTAGATCTTGGAGGAATTTATATTGACGATGGTGCTTTAATTGGACCAAATGTTAGTTTAATTTCAGTAAATCATGTTATGGATGCATAAAGTAGAAGAGATTTGCAGCCAGCAGCTATTAATATTAAGAAAAAAGCTTGGATTGGTGCTGGTTCAATCATTTTACCAGGAGTTACTGTAGGTGAAAATTCTATAGTAGGTGCAGGATCAATAGTAACAAAAGATGTAAATGATAATACCGTTGTTGTTGGTAATCCAGCCAGACCAATAAAACAAATTGATGGAAAGGAATAGATTTAATGAAAAAGAAGATTATATATACTTCAGTTCTTTTTATCGCTTTAATAGCTACATTATTTATATATAATGATTTACATTCGCGAAATTATTCTAATGTTTCTAATGAAAATGTAGTACAAAAAAGTAAAAGAAGAGCAATTAAAGTAAAAATTAATAATAAACAATTTAATGCTCATTTAAATAAAAGTATTGCTGCACAAGAGCTATATAGGAGATTACCACAATCACTTGATTTTAATGATTTATCACCTGATTTTGATGAAAAAATAGGCGATTTAAATAAAAAAATTAATATTAAAGGGATGTCTAAAGGTGATGATCCTAAACCAGGTGATATTGGTTACTGGTCTCCTCAGCCAAGAATAGTTTTATATTTCGGTGATGTAGGGTACTGGGAAGGAATTCATGTTATTGGAAGCTTTGATAAAGCTGATAAAAACAGAGCAATTAGAACAATTCAAAGTCAAAAGAGTAATTTTAATGTAAAGATATTACGTAGATAGTAAGGAAACATCTATATGAAAAATATTATCAAAATTATTTTTATTATGTGTTTAGCTACTTTATTCATTTCAATAAAAGATAATTATAATTATTTGTTCCAAACCAATTTATTAAATAATAATGTTGAACAAAATATAACTAAAAATACAAAATATAATCCATCCAAAACTAGTCAAAACAACTTTTAATAAAGCAATAAGAAAGTATAATAATACTGGAATTGTACATTTCAATTATTCCAAAAAAACAAGAAATAAAAATCATATAACATTTTTTATTTATAGAAAGTCAGTTAATATGAATAATAGATTTGTAGAATTAGGTAATGGAGGGCCAAGGTTATACACAGGTCCGTTTAGTAATCATAATTATGGACAAGCAGGTATAAATTATGAATATCCTAATAAATCTGTAAATACCTCAGTCGCAATACATGAAATAGGGCATGCATTAGGTTTAAAACATAGTAAAAATAAAAAATCTATTATGTATCCTGTAAATCAAGGTAGGAATAATTTATCTAAAGCAGATATAAATGCACTTAAATATATTTATGATTGATGGTTAAAGTTAAGGAGGAATAATTATTTTTATACTAATATTATTAGCAGTTATATTATTAATATCTCTTCTTATTATGTTTATCAAACCAACTAAAAATTGTTGCAAATATTATGATTATAAAAGCAATAATATCGCCAATAAAACTATTATCTAATATAGCTGTAAATAATTTATTAAAGAAATTACGAATTTTTTTCATATACTAACCAATTACAAGAAATTTATACTTTTGTACCTTTCCTAAATGATTATTTAAGTACTTTTCATTAATCTATGTAACCAATTTCATAATTATTTGGATTTGTTTTTTTAACAAAACTATTTTCAAATATTTTGATATTAATCTTATCGTTTGATAATGATATACATACATTAACTAAGTTAAAATCTTTTGAACAAAATAAAATAACTTTTTTATTTTCATCATAGACACTATCAAATTTTTCATTAAAGTAAAAATTATATTTGATACAATATTGTTAATTAAAAAAAGAGAGGTATTATTATGAGTTGGATTTATTTAATAATTGCAGGACTTTTTGAAGTCGTTTGGTCAACTACTATGAAATTTAGTGATGGATTTAGTAATCTACTATATTCTTGTTTAACTATTTTCGGAATGATAGTTAGCTTTTTATTTTTATCATTAGCAATTAAGCATCTACCACTGAGTTTAGCTTACCCAGTTTGGACTGGTATTGGAGCAGTTGGGGCCATTCTTGTAGGAGTTTTCTTATTTAAAGATCATTTGTCTATTTCAACTTTAATATTTGTTATTTTATTAGTAATTAGTATTATTGGAATAAAAATAACAAGTGGACACTAAAATAAAAAACTACAAAATAATTTTTGTGGCTTTTTTGTTGTCTAATTCAATAAGACAGACTTTTAATAGGATATTAGGTTTGCAGAACCTAGATTAAAAAGTTTAACTATTTCATTAGCTATAAATTTTGTGGAATATACCATATCATTATTTAACCACCAGCTAATAACTGAAATATAAATTGATGAAGTTGCTTTAATTAATAATTCTCGTTCTACAGCAGTTTTTTGTGGGTAACTTTTATCTAATTCTTCAATAAAGTATTCTTCAGTTTTTCGATGAGTACCTAAAAATTCAGGATCATTTAATATGAATTTATAAAATAGAGGTTGTTTAGATATTATATTTAGAGCTTTTTCTAAATCATTGAAAAAAGATTCATAGTCTAATTTATTATTTTTTATATGTGATTTTGCTGAAACAGTCGAAATTACATTTTTTATATATTTATTAATTAATAAATCAAGTAGCTGATATTTATCATTAAAATGCAAATAGAAAGTAGAACGATTTATAATTGCCTCTTTGGAAATGTCATTTATTGTAATATTTTTAAAGTTTTTAATTGTTAAAAGATTTATAAATGCTGTTTCAATGGAGTTTAGTGTTTTGATAGTTCTTAAGTCATTTAAATTGGACATAGTAATATTTTCCTTTGATAAAAAAGTTTATTTTAAACAACATTCGGGGGCAAATTATTGTTTAAACAATAATTTGTTTAATATTAGTGATTGTAGAATAAATAGTATGAATTGTATAGTACTAGGGGTATAACATATATAATTAATATAGATTAATTAAAGGAGATAATTATGAATAATAAAGTTGCTTTAATTACAGGTGCCGGTCAAGGAATCGGTCAATCAATTGCTGAAAGATTAAGTAAAGATGGTTTCGCAGTTGCTTTAGTTGGAAGAACCATTGAAAAAGTAGAAAATGTAGCTAAAGAAATTAATCAAAATGGTGGAAAAGCAGTTGCTATTAAAGGTGATGTAAAAAACCGCGATGATGTATTTAGTGCAGTTGATCAAGCAGTTAAAGAATTAGGTGATTTAAATGTTATGGTTAATAATGCAGGTGTAGCTCCAACAACACCAATTGATACAGTTACTCCAGAAATTTTAGATAAAACTATGCAAATTAACGTTGGAGGAACAATTTGGGGAATTCAAGCCGCATCTCAAAAATTTAAAGAATTAGGTCATGGCGGTAAAATTATAAATGCATCCTCACAAGCAGGTATGACAGGAAATGAAAACTTAACTGTTTATGGATCATCAAAATTTGCTATTCGTGGAATTACTGAAACAACTGCAAAAGAATTAGCAGAATTTGGTATAACTGTTAATGCATTTTGTCCAGGAATTGTTGATACACCAATGATGAGAGATATTGCACAAAGTGTTGCTGATAATGCTGGTAAACCTTTTGAATGGGGAATGGATCAATTTGCAAAAGACATTGCATTAAAAAAATTAGCTAAACCAGAAGACATTTCTGCTTGTGTAGCATATCTTGCAAGTTCAGATTCAGATTACATGACAGGTCAATCATTATTGATTGATGGTGGAATGGTATTTAATTAATTTTTTTATAATAAATAAGAGTTTCTAACACAGTTAGAAGCTCTTATTTTTATTTTTAATTAATATAAAAAATAATATTTTATGATCGACGTAATTAATAAAATGAATTAATATACATTATATCGAAAGTGAGTGCTCACTCACTTAGATAATTAGAAATATATTTAAGGAGTTTTTATCGATGAATAATTTATTAGAATTAAAAAACATAACTAAATCATATTTTTTAGAAAAAGAAGAATTTCCTGTACTAAAAGGAATTGATCTTAAATTTAATTATGGTGAATTTGTATCATTAGTTGGAGAATCTGGTGGTGGAAAATCTACACTAATGAATATAATTGCTGGATTAGATAGTAATTATGGTGGGGATGTTTACCTTGAAGGTAAATCTTTACGTAATGATACTGAAAAGAAAATGGATGAGTATCGTCGAAAAACAATTGGATTTATCTTTCAAAACTTTAATTTAATTGGTCATATGACTGTATTAGAAAATGTAAAAGTAGCACTCGAAATGAGTGATATGTCAAAAAAAGAACAAATAGATCGTTGTGAAATGTTACTTAAAAAAGTTGGTTTATCTGACCATATGCATAAGCATCCAAATCAACTATCTGGAGGTCAAAAACAAAGAGTTGCTATTGCTCGAGCATTAGCTTCAGATCCAGATATCATTATTGCTGATGAACCTACTGGTGCACTAGATGCAGAAAACACAGATGATGTATTAAAAATTTTAGATGATATTGCCAAAGAAGGTAAATTAATATTAACGGTAACCCATTCTGATAAAGTTGCTTCTTATGGTACACGTTTGGTTAGAATGGCTGGTGGTAAAATTACTGAAGATAAAAATCTTCGTGAAAAATATAATCAAAAAAATAATAATAATATGAAGTTGCATCCACTTAGTTTCGTAAATACTTTTAAAATGTCATATCGACAATTAACTTATAATTTGAAACGTAATTTATTAATTATTTTTGGTTCAGCAATTGGAATCTTTAGTGTTATGTTCATGCTAGGGTTGGGTAATGGAATTAAAGGTTATATGAATCAACAAATTTCGGATCAAATTAATCCAAATGTAGTTCAAATTATTAAGGGTAAAAACGGAACTGATATGAGTGAAATTAATAAATCTAATTTATCTGATAATGATATTAATAAAATTAAAGATGTAAAAGATGTTAAAAAAGTTGAAAAAGGCTCAATGGTAATGCAGCCTAGCATTAAATATAAAAATAAATCTCAACAGGGACAAATGATGCAAACTATTAATGCAACTTTTTTAAGTAAAAATGTTAAATATGGCTCAACTCCAGTTAATAAAAATGAAGTAATGTTGCCATCAAGTATTGCTAAAAAAATGGCTAAAAATCAAAAGGATTTAGTTGGTAAGAAAGTAGATTTATCTTTTGTAACAATTAAAAATAATAATGGTTCAATTCCAATGAACCGTTCAGTTAAAATTAGTGGTATTTCTGATGGTGTTTCACCTGCTATGTATATAAGTTATGAAACATTGAAATCAATGTACCAAGAAAAAAATGTAACATTAAAAGATAATTTTGTGACTGCAACTATTAAGGGAAATGTTGATAAAGTCCAACCTGCACAAGATGCAATTAAAAACATTAAAAATTCTAATGGTAAAAAAGAATTTAGTATCACTGGTGCTGGTTCATTAGTTTCAACTTTAAATAATTACATTAATTTAGCTGTTTATGTTTTAGCAACAATTGCTGGTATATCTTTATTAGTTTCTGCAATAATGATTATTGTCGTATTATATATTAGTGTGGCAGAAAGAACTAAAGAAATTGGTATCTTACGTGCTATTGGTCTTACTAAAGGAAATATTAGAGGACTATTCTTTAGTGAATCAATTCTGCTAGGTATTTTTTCAAGCATTGCTGCTACAGGAGTTGCATATATACTACAATTTTTAATTAATTTTGCGATTAATGGTTCAATTCATTATGATATTATTCAAATAAATCCAATTAATATTATTTATGTTGTAGTAATTGCATTACTAATTAATTTATTTGCTGCAATGTTACCATCTGGTAAAGCAGCTAAATTAGATCCAATTGAAAGTCTTAGTGCTGAATAATATAATTAAAGATAAATATTATAAAAGTGCGGGTATTAAATTAATGGCGGAAAAAATAATAAATGATTTTAATAACTTAATTAATGAAAAAGTAAGTCCTGAAGGAAAGAGAAAAGTATTAATTGCAGCTATTGAATTATTCTCTGAGCAAGGGTTTGAAAAAACTTCTACAGCACAAATATCTGAACGATCTGGTATGAGTGAAGGAACTATTTTTAAATACTTTAAGTCTAAAAAAGAACTTTTAAATGATATATTAACTCCAGTTATTAATGACTTATTACCTAACTATGGAAGAGAAGTTATTAATGATAATATTCAAAATAAAACTAGCTTAGAAGATGTTCTTAAATATACAATAAAAGATCGTATGGAATTTATTTATCTAAATCAAAACATTTTAAAAATATTATCAACTGAAATGATGGTTAACGATACTATTCTATTAGAAATTCGAAATAGTTTTAAACCATTATATGAAAATACTAAATATGATTTAAATGAATTGTTGAATGATACTAATTTAACTTTTGATGAAATTATTAGATTAATTGCAGGGCATTTATTATTTGAATTTTTAAAAATGACAAAATTTGATATTGAAAGTTATGATTTAGAAAAAGAAACAAAAAGTGTGACTAAAGTAATATTAAATTCGTTGAACTAAAAAAGCTCTAATATAATTAGAGCTTTTTTGTTTTGATAAATATAAAAAAATATATATTAAATTAAATTCTTAGTAGTTCCAGTAGTAATGATATCTTGAAAATTATCGTAACTGGTTTTAATCATATCTTTAGTTGCTGGTTTAGTGAAGTATCCCATATGAGGAGTAACAATTACATTTGGATAATTTTTCATTAAACTAATTAAATCTTTATCAGGTAAGTCATCTAATGAATTAAATTCATTACCATTAATTTGATCTTCATCAACGATAACATCAGTTCCATAACCACCTAATGAATTATTTTTTAAAGCATCAGAAACGGCATTAGTATTAACTAATGGACCTCTTGCAGTATTAATTAGAATAGCATTATTTTTCATTAAATTAATTTCGTCATTACTAATCATATTTTCATTTTCACCTGGAATATAAGGAACATGAAGCGAAATAATATCAGATTGTTTTAATAATTCTTCTTGTGAGACAAATTTTACATCAGGATTGTCATTAGGATGACGTTGATATCCTAAGACAGAAGCACCTAATGCTTTATATAAATGTGCTTCAGCAGCTCCCATATGCCCAACTCCAATAATTCCAACGGTTGCATCATGAATTTCATTTGAGAAAAAGTTAGGCATTAATTTAAAATTTCCATTATGAGTAGCGAAGGTAGCTTGTGAAGTATGGCGGAACAAATCTAAACCTAATGATAAAGCTAATTCAGCAACTGAATATGGGGAATATGTTCTAACATTTGCAATTTCTATTCCATGTTCTTTTGCAGTTTTGATGTCGATATTATTATATCCAACAAATCTTGTGAATAAGTATTTAACATTGAAATCAGCTAATTGCTCAACAATTTGTTTATCAACGTTACTTGAT
This sequence comes from Lactobacillus sp. S2-2, assembly GCF_021698855.1. Lineage (GTDB taxonomy): Bacteria > Bacillota > Bacilli > Lactobacillales > Lactobacillaceae > Fructilactobacillus. The sequence goes on along the minus strand of NZ_WWFA01000003.1, from coordinate 161,045 downwards.
CCATCTACTAATACTCCAATTGATTCTTTAGCTTCTTTTACATTGTTGATACTCAATGGTTCCTTAACTAAATTTAAATCAAAGTCATATTTATTTAAGTCAATAAAATATTGCTTTTCGACATCTTTTACATTATATACAGTAATTTTTGTATTGTTCACAATAAAATCTCCTTTGTTAATCTACATTTAATTTGATTATTTCACTTATTGAATTAATTGTTAATTAAAAAGAAAATTTTAGCCAAATATAATATAATAAATTAAAGTAATATTTATATTATTTTATAAAGGTGGTGTGTTTTTGGAGTTTACACATAAATTAAAAGAAATTAGAAAGTATTATTCACTTACCCAAGAGAATTTGGCAGAACAATTAAATGTATCTAGAAAAACGGTTTCTAGTTGGGAAACAGGAAGAAATTATCCTGATATAGAAACTCTTTTAAAAATTAGTAATAAGTACAAAGTATCTTTGAATGATCTATTAAATGATGATAAGGAACTAGTCGAATTATATAAAGAAGAAAGTAAAACTAAAAGTAAAAATAATACCGTTAATAAAGTTAGTTACATATTGAATATAGTATTATTATTTTTGAGCTATTTGAATCTTAATAATCCTTGGCATTTTAGAGTTCCTTTATTCACTTTCTTGATTTTAACTAATGTAATAGTATGGATTATTACTAATGATAGTTGGCAAGATTGGAAGTCAAAATCAAAAAGCGTTTGGATTACTTCAATATTATTTTTTATTTTCCAATTTAATTTACAGTTATCAATGTGTAATGAATTAATATCTCATTTGTTTCATAATTCAATGGATTCGTATAATGTTGGTGAATTAATAGGAATTACACTTAGAAGTATTACTATTTTAATTAGTTTTTTAATATTAATATTTGGAAATAAAAAATTTACATCATAGTATATATTAATAATTACAAAAGAAGGAGATTTTTTAATGAAATTTATTGGGATTTTATCAGGAATTTTAGCTATTTTAGATTTTATTTACATAGTTTATTTACTTTTTGAATATCAGTGGGAGACTTTTGATCTTGGAGCATTTGTACTGTTCTTTGTTTTATCAGTTATTTTTTATTTTTGTTATAGTGGAGTATATAAAAAATAATTTTTTTATATCAATAAATACATATTTAGGAGATTATTATGAATAATAAAGTAAAGAAACAGATTATCACAATAGTTGGATTAGTTGTTTTGTCAATTTCAGCTGCGTTGATAGTAAATATTAATAATATAGATGCTAAAAGTTCAATTGGTTATACAAAAAAAGTAACAAATGTTTATAAAAATAAAAAACTAACTAAAAAAGTTGCTAGTTTAAAAAAGAACCAAGCTATTTATTATGGTAAAATTCATGTAATTAAAAATAATGGTCAGACAATTAAAGTTAGATATATTAAAAAGAATAATTCAAAAGTTAAAGGATATATTTTAAATAATAAAATTAAATATTCTAAACAAGTTTCAACCAATAAATCTAATAAAAAATTAAGTGTTGCAGAATTTCAAAGTGAAGCTGCACAAGCTGCATTTAAATTAATTAATATGGAAAGAGCTAAAAGAAATTTATCACCACTTACATCTGATGATCAAATGAATGAATTAGCACAAAGAAGATCAGCTGAAATTCAATCAAATTTTAGTCATTATGATAAAGAAGGACATGCTTTGCATGTTCAAGAAGCGAATCAAATGAATATTTCTTATAGTTATATTGCTGAATGTATTGGATATAGTAGTGGTTATGCTGATACTCCAGAATCATTTGCAAAAACACAAATTAATGCAATGATTTATGATGATGCTGCTTCTGATTGGGGTCATAGAGATATTTTATTAAATCCTGAATCAAAATATATTGGAGTTGGGGTTACTGTAAAAGGAAGTAAAGAAACTTTATCAGTAAATATAATGAGATAAAATTAATTAAAAAAGCTTGTTGATTGATTAAATCAACGAGCTTTTTTTAGATATTTATTAATTTCAGAGAAATAATCATTAATTAAATTTGAAGTATATATTTTTTCATTAGATGAATCTCTAACATGTTTCCATAAAATTGAAGCAACTTTTAATTTATCATTAAATTCATTACTTTCATTACTAGTTAAAAAATCACTAACAAAATTATTCCATTGATAAGTACTCTCCTCAACTGTTGTATTAACAATTTGATTATTTGATCCTATTTTATTAATTAAATCACCGACTGTAATATTAACATCATTATTAGATTCAGCTTCTCTTTTTATAATTGCCATTTTTTTCGTAAAAGAAAAATGATCAATATTATAATAATTACCAAAAAACTTTCTAGCTTCTTTATTGAAGGAGAAACCACTATTAATTAGTTTTGTATCTAATGAAATATCACTAGCCAATAATTTATTGTCATAATGTTTTTTGCGATTAACATGAATTTGAGTAGCATCAATTCCACTTAAATATAATCTAATATAATCATTTAATTCAGCTTTGGTTCCATATGTAGGTAAATTGAAATTTTTACAAAGTTTAATTAAATTTGTTTTATAAAAATATGTTTGATTAAAATCTTTTAAGTTCATAGTTATTAATTAAATCTCCTTAAATTAATAATATATTTAAATAAATAAAAAAGAAACCAAGTTTGGTTTCTTTTAATTTGTTTTTGAAGTAATACTTTTTTGAATAATGAATCCTAGAATTAATCCAAATAAGGTAAAAGGAATAAAATCAAGACCAATATCATATAAAGGAATAACATTTGCAGCATTATTAATTGCTTTGAAGATTGAGATATTTGCTAATACAGGGGGAAGATTATGAATTAAATCTAAAATTGCAGGAATCATTGTTAGATAAACCGTTATTTTATGGATAATTGTATTATTTCCAATAAATGGTTTTAATAGTCCAAGAATAATAATTGCAATTGCTAATGGATATAAGAAAAGTAAGATTGGAGTAGAGTAAAGAATAATTTGATCTAATCCGAAGTTAGCAATTAAAAATGCACCAATAGTTGTGGCAGTTAGGAAAAAGTGATATCCAAGTTTTGGAAAACGGTGGCCTAAGTCCTGAGCTAATGAAGTAATTAAACCAATCGCCGTTGTTAAACAAGCAAGTAAAGTTAAAGCAGCTAAGATTGATGTCCCAGCTAGTCCAGTGTAATGTTTCATGATTTGTGAGAATGCAGTTCCACCATTATCTGAAACTGATAAGAATTTAAGACTAGCAGCACCTAAAGCAATTAATAAAATATAGATAATTGATTCAAATCCCATCGATAAGAAACTAACTTTAGCAACTGATTTAGATCTTTCTTTAGTGTTGGTAATTCCAAATTTATCTAAAGCAGCAATAATTGTAACTCCAAATCCAAGTCCAGCTAAGGCATCCATTGTGTTATAACCTTCCAGAAAACCATTTACTAAGCTTGAACTATTTTGATGATTATCAGTAAATAAAGTTAATCCATTTAAATCACCATTAATCAAAAATGCAATTATAAAAATTAATGCTAATAAAATAATGAATAATGGATTTAAAATTTTACCAACATACTTAGTCAATTTATCTTGATTAAATGAAAGACAATATGCGGCAATAAAAAAGATTAATGAGAAGATAAATAAACCAACATGAGATAAATTTTTTGGAACAAAAGGCTCTACTCCAATTGAATAAGTAACTGTAGCAGTTCTTGGAGATGCAACTAATAATCCAAGGGATGCATGAGTTAAAATTAAAAAGAAAGAAGCAAAATTTTTACCAACAGGTCTAGCTAAATCATACATACTATTACTTCTTGTCATACTAAGAGCAAGAATCGACATCAAAGGTAAAATGATTGATGAAAGTAAGAATCCAATTGCTGCAGGGAACCAATTAGATCCACTAATTTGTCCTAGATGAATTGGGAAAATTAAATTTCCGGCACCAAAGAATAGCCCAAATAAAAGGGAGGCTAAAGCTAAATATTGTTTTTTTGTCAGTTTCTGTTCCATAAAATTTCCTCCTAATTGTATAAAAAAACGCCCTTAGCAATTAAGCTAAGGACGTTTTAACGTGTTACCACCTTTGTTTTTATCAATTTCACAATTGATAACTCAAAAAGTACGGCTAAAAAAGCGATACTTCATTGCTGTAATGGGCGCAATCCCAGTAGTTACTTCAAAGATGTCACAACTACGACTTGTAGATTACTTTCATCATGTTTCAAATTACCTCTTTTCACTAACTAAGGCTCACTAAAATAATTCACATAATTACTCTTCTACGCACTGTCTTTATACGTTTTATAATGATACTAATATAATCTATATTTATTTTAAAAGTCAAGTGATAAATCAAAAATAAATTTTTTCTATAAATTTATTAATAATATGTTATAATTAAAGCACTGTGTTAAATTGTTTAGCGCATTCCGACTGGAATTAATTTCCTGAAAAGATAATTTATTTTGATAATTAATCAATCTTACATATATTAACTGATGTTAAATTTACTGATTCCCTCAAAAGATTGAATCCTTGCGGTATAGAAACAAGTATTTTTTTATGTCTAATATTTATTAAATACAATCAAATTTAAAACATTCCTTAATAGAAAAAATTAAAATAATTTTAATTAATATTCTTTTAAAGTCGGTCTTTGAAAATAAAATAGTGATAAAAAATCACATGAATAATAGTTAGGAGAATTTTTTTAAGATGCATGATACGTTGTTAGTTAGGTGTATAGCAGAGTTTATTGGAACTGCAATAATGGTTGCTTTAGGTAATGGTTCAGTGGCCAATGTCGAGTTAAAAGGAACTAAAGGATATCACGGTGGATGGATTTTAATCGGATTTGGTTATGGAATTGGAGTTATGATTCCAGCAATGATGTTTGGTGCAATTTCTGGAGCAAATATTAATCCAGCCATGACACTGGCTTTAGCTTTTACAGGTGAATTTCCATGGGGTGAAGTAGCTCCATATATTGTAGCTCAAATGTTAGGTGCTATTTTTGGACAATTATTAATTGTTTTAGCTTATAAACCTCACTATGATAAAACAACCTCTCCTGAATGCATATTAGGAACTTTTGCAACTATTGATGAATCACATAGTCGATTAAATGGATTTATTAACGAATTTATTGGAACTTTTATTTTAATATTTGGAGCATTAGCTTTAACTGCAGATAAAATTGATGCTCGTGCTGATTATATTGGACTTGGATTTTTAGTAATGTGTTTAGTTGTTTCATTTGGTGGAGCAACCGGTCCCGCTTTAAATCCTGCCAGAGATTTAGGTCCAAGATTACTTCATGCTATTTGGCCATTTAAGTTTAAAGGAAGTTCACAATTTAATTATAGTTGGGTTCCTGTAGTTGCTCCAATTGCTGGAGCGGTATCTGCTGCATTTATATATAAAGGAATCTTTTAAAAAAAGACTGACAATAATTGTTGTCAGTCTTTTTTTATTTGTTTGATTATTTATTAACTAGTGAACCACCGTAAATCCATCCAACTAATTTACCACGGTAATAGCAGTTAAAATATTGATGTTTGTAACCATCTTTAGTAGCTACTTTATTAACAGTTAAAACACGATTAGCGTATGTTTTACCATTTGCTTTTTTCTTAGTTGCTAATTGACTTCCAGGAACATGATTATAGAAATTGGAAGTAGGATATGCATTAACTCTTACTTTTTGTTTAGTTTTTTTATAAGTAACAGCTCTAGTTACTGCACTAGTTGAAATCCAACCAATTGACTTTCCTTTATAACTAATATGGTAATATTTCTCATTTTTGGAATTAGTTGCTTGTTGATCTATTTTCATATTTTTAGCAACATAATTATTGCTATTATCAACTATATCACTTGAATTTTCAGTATCACCAGGGACATTATCATAAATATTTGAATTAGTATTAGCTTTAATTATTTTCTTCAAATTAACATTTTTAAATTGAACTTCTTGGGTATTAGTATTATTTTCATTGTTATTGTTGCTACCAGAACCTAAGAACCAACTGATTGGTTTACTTGAAGAAATACTTGCATCTACTTTTTTGTTTAATGCAGCTGAGTATTCACTACTTGTGTATTGCCATAAAACATGTTCTCTGGTTGGTTCGGTTGATTGGTATGCCGCAAGCCAATAACCATCATAAGAACTAATTGCTTTTGAAGCATATTTTAGCATGAAGTTTTGATAAGAATATAAAAGAACTTTTTTATTTCCAGAATATTTTCTCATCTCTTTAAGCCAGCTTAAGGTTGCATCATCAGTACTACCAGAAGTAACAGTTTGATCTTCATAGTCATTTACATAAAAGCGAGCATTAGGTGCTTTTTGATAAAGAGTTTTTGCTTCATCTGCTGCATCATCAGCATCTTCATATTGACTGAATGAATATACACCATAAGGTATATCATATTTTTCTAGCATTGCTTTATTAGCTTGAAAAGTTTTGTCTGCATAAGAACTTCCATATTGAACACGTAAAATTAAGAATGGAACTTCTGTTTTTAATTTTTGTGCTTGAGCATCAGTTATTTTACCTTGCCATTCTGAAATATCGTAGACAGGATAATCATAAGTAATTGCTTGATTGCTACTACTTAAATTAGTATTGTTTGCTTTAACATTTTCACTTATTCCAAAAAAAAGTACTAATGTTAGTAAAGATAAAAATAAATGTTTTAATTTCATTTTATTACTCCTATTTTTTAAACGTTATTGTGTTTTTCATTATAACACCTACTATTTATTTAATAAGAATATAATTAAATTTAATCGATTTCTTCTAAATCATTTTTGAAATAGTTGTTAAGTTTTGGTGATTTCATACGAATTCTAATTAAATAAACAATATTTGATACTCCAAGAATTTCCCAAATTTGCCAATTACTTGTTTTATCAGTAACTCTTAACCAAATTGTTAGATCTTTCATAATTTCTAAGAGTAATTCTTTTAAAAGTAAAAGTAAATTAAAGTGAATATGGAAGTTTGTTTCTACTAGTAAAGTTATAACAAACATAATAATCCAACCAATTAGATAAGAATTTCCACCTTTAGAGAAAAGACGTTCACGATAAAGATGATGTCTCTTACCATCATCATCAATTGTAAAAGAACCCTTTCTTAAATATGATTTTGTCATAAAATCTTTTCCTTGATATACACCAATCAATGCTGAAATGATAAATAATGCGACAAAATAGATAAATCCATTTAAATCCATCGTATCTATTTTGGAAACAAATTGGTATAAACAAAATAATGGTAAAAATAAAAATCTTACTTTAGTTACTGCTGAAAAAGAAAATTGATCCTTAATAAAATAAATTATGATTCCTAGTGATAACAGACTAGTTCCAATATGTTCCATAATAAAAAAACTCCTTTTGTAATCTTAATTAGTTTCTTTTGTAAAATTAACTTCTCTAGTTGCAATTATAATCGCAATAATTCTAAGTATAAACGATAACACTCCTAGTAATAAAAGAAATGTCCCGCCAGCTGCTCCATTCAAACTAACATCATGGTCAATTGTATGATTGTTGTATATAACGATTAATTGTTGAAAGAATGCAGGAAGACTAGCATAAATTACGATTATTTTGATAAAATTCATTAAACTAGCAATTAACATTAAAATTGAACTTGTAATTGATACTCTTTTATTTTTAATTGTAATGATTGATGCAACAATGGATATTATATCTAAAATTCCAAAGCAATAATTGATTAATCTAATAATTGGAATACAGCTCATGATTGTAATTATGTAATTGGTGTTCAAAGACTTTACTTTTGGTTTGTTATTTTTTTCCATATTTAATTCCTTTATTAATTAATAACTTCAAAAACTTCACAAAGACATTTAATCTGAGGTGTAAATGTTTTATCAGCTTCGAGATATGCATTTTTAAAAAATTCATCATGAATTTTTCGCCAGTATTGATATGAACGGTCTCCTTCACCTTCATGGTATGCATGTTCTGCAGAGATTAAATCATATTGAATAATTTCGACAATAACATCTTTAACAACGCAGACAGGGAGATTATTTCCATCTAATATAATCGTGTATTGTCCAACTTTAGGTACAGGATCATCTGATTCATATAATTCATAGGCTGATGTAGTAGCCGTTTTTATTCCAGATTTAATTAAATTAGCTAATTCATTCGCCATTTTCGGACCATCACCAAATTGGCATGCTTCAATAAGATCATCATCAGTTACATGATGTCTTAATTTAAAAGCGTGCCAAAATTTTTTGTTTCTTCATTCATAACTGCTTTCCTCCAATCGTTTTTTATCATATCAATTAATTCTTTAAATTAACAGTTGACGGTATCTTTAATAAAGAATATTATCTGTTTAATTTACTTTAATTGGAGATGATAGAAATGAATTTAGAAATTTTTCATCGGCAAAAGATTATTTATTTTATTAGTTTTTTTCTGTATAATTTTGCTCGAGTTTTACCCCATGCTGTTTTAACGGTGATTTTATTGAATAAGGGGATGACAGTTGGGAATATTGCAATTATTCAAAGTTTCTTTATGTTAGCTGGTATTTTATTTGAATTTCCATCTGGAGTATTAACTGATTTGTGGTTAGAAAAATATGTATATATAATATCGTTATTTTTATTATTTATTTCTTATTACATAATCCTTTTATCCAGTGATTTTTATTTATTGTGTTTATCGTGGTTTATCTACGGAATTAGTAATGCAACAATGAATAGTTCACTTGAAATGTATTTTTTGCGAACCTATCAAAATGATTCTTATAAAATCAAAAAATTTAATATACAGTTTAATAATGTTAATTTATATAGTACTTTAGTTGGTGGAGGAATTGGTTCATTTATTTATGAATTTTCTGGGAATGGAATTTATTATATTTCAATTGTTTTTATTATTATTTCTGCTTTAATGATAATTTTATTTTTTGGTAAAACTACCAAAGGTAAACAATCTGAAAGTAGTATTTCTTCAATCATGAAAGATATTAAAATTATTTATCAAAATCAGCAATTATTATTAAATATTATTTTAATGGCAATTTTTCAAATCATTATTCAAATTTTCTTTCAATTTTGGCAAGTTATTTTTTTGAATATTAATTTTGATAAAAAATACTTTGGAATATTTTATATTCTTTTTCAATTAGTTGCCATTGGAGCAAATTATATTTTTAAAAAGTTTAATTGGAATAAATCATATTATCTATTAATTTTATTGATTTCAATTACTTTTATCTTAATTAATTTACTAAGTAATCAAAGCATGTTTATGTTTGTTTTAATTCTATTTTTATTGCCTTTCAATATCTATAGTAATCAAGTAATTGTTGATATTCAAAAATTAGTTCCTGGTAAAATAATGTCATCTTTAATGTCTTTTGTAGGAACTCTGTGTAGTATTTCTTCAATAATTATTTTATGGGGAATTGGAGTTTTTGATAAAGTATTTTCATTTAAGCAAATTGTAGTAATTTTAATCTTATTATTTATGATTTTTTCTATTGTAATAGTGCGTATCATAACAAATAAAAAAATAGACTAGATTTTTCTAGTCTATTTTTATTTATTAAATTGAATTTTTACATATTCTTTATATACATCTAATTTATTTAATAGTTCTTCATGCGTACCATGTCCACTAACTTTACCATTTTCAATGAAGTAAATCTGATCAGCATCAACAATCGTACTTAATCTATGAGCAATCGTTAAAGTAGTTCTGTTTTCCATTAATGAATCGAGAGCTTTTTGAACCATTGCTTCTGATTGAGAATCAAGACTTGCAGTAGCTTCATCTAGCATTAAAATTTTAGGATCTCTTAAGAATGCACGAGCAATCGCTAATCTTTGACGTTGTCCACCACTGACTTTAATTCCACGTTCACCAAGTTCAGTATTTAAACCTTCAGGCATTTTTTCAACGAAATTGTCAGCATAAGCTAATTTTAAAACAGACCATAGTTGATCATCAGAAAATTCATCATCTAAACCATAAGTTAAATTATGTCTAATTGTTCCAGCCATAATAGAAGAATCTTGTGATACAAAACCGATTTGCTTACGCCAATCAGTTAAATTAATATCTTGAATTTTGGTGTCTCCAATTTTAATTTCACCATTTTGTGGAGAATAGTAACGTTCAATTAAACTAAAAATTGTTGATTTACCACTACCAGAAGGTCCAACAAAAGCAACGGTGGTATTTGGCTTAGCAGTAATTGAAACATCATTTAAAATAGGAGATTTTGGTTCATAAGCAAAGTTAATGTTATTAAGATTTAAGTTTTGTTCGCTAACATCTTTATTAATTCCAGAGATTAAGTCTTCTTCAGGCTCTTTCATTAGTTCACGAACACGATCAGTAGATCCATTTGCCTTTGATAAGTCAGTTGCAAAACGACCTAATGTACCAACTGGACCAATTACTTGGAAAAGATACATTAAGAATGCGAACATTGTTCCAATTGTCATTGAACCAGTAACAACTCGATGAGCACCATATCCCAAAATACCCACGATTAATGCCATCATAACTGTTCCCATTAATGGACTAGCGATTGAATCATAAACAGCTTCTTTAAAACCAATTTTGTATAATTTATGAATCATCTTATTTCCGCTATCTGATTCATATTCTTCTGAATTAGAGGATTTAACTAGTCTGATTTCTCCAAGAGTATCTTCAGATTTTCCGGTGAATTCAGCTAGTTCATCTTGACGAGCACGACCAACAATTCGAGCTTGTTTCATAACCGGACGCATAACTACCATTACTAATGGAATAGCGATGAACATAATTAAAGTCATTTTCCAGTCCATTACTAGCATGATAAGTAATGCTCCAATTAATTGGAAAACAGAATTAATGGAATTTGGAAATGAAACAGCTAGTAAATTTTTGATCTGATCAGAATCATTAACTAATCGAGAAGTCATTTTACCGGTCTTAACTGTATCAAAATAAGAAACTGGTAAGCGAAGAAGCTTTCTCCATAATAAGTTTCTTAAGTTAGCAACAACATTTTCACCAAAGAATCCAAGTAGAGCTCCAGACATTGCACTAATAACTGCGCTTGTTATAAATAATATGATTACTCCAGTAATTAATGTACCATTTATTCCTTTACTGAAGTTATTTACCATTGATTGGGCAACTTTTGGGACAACTAATTGTGCAAAAGTACCAATAAGTCCAAGTATTAAACCAATCCATAATTGCCAGTATTTAGGCTTAGTTGCTTTAATTAATTTGATGAATTCATTTAGTTTGAATTTACCGTCAGTATTTTTTTGTTTCAATTAATAAACCTTCTTTCATGTTTTAAAAATTAATTGTACTCTTTTTTTCTTTTAAAAACAGAACAAATTACGAAGAGTTTAAAACAACATAAATTTAAATAAAAAAATAAAAATTATTTTGCTTTTTGCAATAAAACGAACTATTTTTAAATATTATTAAAAATTGTGCGTACAAATACAAACTTTAAAATTTATTTTTATATTTAAAAAGTTAAAATACGAAACATTAATATTTTTCAAGTTAAAGTGAAATATATTAATGTTTCGTGTGTTTCTATTTAGTGTACATATGTTTATTTAGTCTGGTAAATCAATAATGTAAACCTTTTCTTTTTTATAAAATTCACCATTTTTTTAATTAAATATAAACCATTTTTAAACATTTTTTAACACTATTTATTTACTTTTTTAAAAATCGTGCTTATGATAACAAAAATATAAATTTTGGAGGTGGTTCAAATGAACCTAAGAAAAATTTTAGGAGCGGCTGTTTTGGGAGCTGGATTGTTAACATTAACCGCATGTGGTAATTCAGAAGATAAATCAAATGCTAAGACGGTTTCAGTAAATGTTGGTGACGTATTGCCTACAATGGATTCATCATTAAATACAACTGCAATCGGTGCACAACAATTGAATAACACTATGGAAGGTTTGTATCGTTTCGATGGTAAAAATTTAAAACCAGCAGGTGCAACTTCAATTGCTAAACCAACAAATAATGGTACACGTTATACAATTGATTTACGTAAAACTAAATGGTCTAATGGCGATAATGTAACCGCAAAAGATTATGTATACGCATGGAGAAGAACTGTTGCCCCAAAAACTGGATCACAATATGCATACATATTTAGTGGTGTTAAGAATGCAGAAAAAATTAATGCCGGTAAAATGCCAACAAATACTTTAGGTATTAAAGCATTGAATGATTATAAATTACAAATTGATCTTGAACATCCAATTGCATACTTTAATTCTATGCTAGCAGGATCTCAATTTTTCCCACAAAACGAAAAAGTTGTTAAAGCATCAAAAGGTAAATATGGATTAAATAGTAAAAATTTAGTATCTAATGGACCATTTAAATTAGATAATTGGAAAGTTAGTGATACTACTTGGAAAGAAACAAAGAATAAAGGCTACTGGGATGCTAAAAATGTTAAATTAGATGCATTGAAATATCATGTAGTTAAAGATCCAAATACTGGATTAAATCTATACACCAGTAAAGATTTAGATATTTACACTGGATTAAGTGGAGATTCAGCACAACAATTATCAAATCGTAAAGACTTCAGTACTACACCATCAAGTTCACTATTCTACATGGAACTTAACCAAGCTAAAAATCCATTGTTTAAAAATGAAAAAATTAGACAAGCAATTTCACATGCGATTGACCGAAAACAATTATCTACTAAAGTGTTAGGTAATACAGGAACACCTGCAACAACAGTAGTTCCTAAAGGTATGGCATACAATGAAAAAACTAAAAAAGATTTCAAAGATGAAAAACAATCTAAAGCATTAAGTGAATCAACTTCTTACAATCCAAAACTTGCAACTAAGTTATGGAAAGAAGGGTTAAAAGAAGTTAGCGGTGGAAACAAAAATATTACTCTTGTTTCAGATGATACTGATACTGCTAAAAAATCTTCAGAATTCTTACAAAATGGTTTAGAAAAGAATTTACCAGGTCTTAAAATCACTTTAAATAATGTTCCTTTTAAAAATCGTTTACAAAAATCAACTAGTGGAGACTTTGACATGGTTATCTCTGCATGGAGTCCCGATTATCCAGATCCAAGTACTTTCTTAGATCTATTTACTAAAGGTAATGCAATGAACAGAGGTAAATGGTCAAATGCTCAATATGATGCTCAAGATAAAGCAGCAGCTATTACAAATGCTAATAATCCACAAGTTCGTTGGAATAATATGTTGAATGCACAAAGTATTATCACAAAAGAACAAGGTACAGTTCCACTTTACCAACAAACTGTTGCATCATTAATGAATGATAAAGTTCAAGGTTATGTAAAAGATCCAAGTGGATTATACAATATGGCAAATGTTTACAAAAAATAATTAAAAAAGAGGCATGATTAGGTATGACAAAATACATTTTAAAAAGAATCGCTTACCTATTTCTAACTCTTTTCATAATTGCCTCAATTACTTTCTTCTTAATGAAATTTCTTCCAGGAACTCCATTTAGTAATGAAGAAAAACTTTCAGAAGCTCAAAGAGCAATTATGAATCAACAATATGGGTTAGATAAACCTTTGATTGTCCAATATTTCGCATATTTGGGTAATTTAATTCAAGGTAATTTAGGAACTTCTTTTCAATTTAATAATCAGCCAGTGACAACTTTAATTGCACAACAAATTGGACCATCCCTACAAATAGGTACTCAAGCAATGATCTTAGGATCATTACTTGGTGTGCTATTGGGAGCAGTTGCCGCAATTAGAAAAAATAGCTGGATTGATACAGTAGCAACATTTTTCTCAATTCTTGGATTATCAATTCCAAGTTTTGTATTCGCGGTATTACTTCAATATTTCTTTGGTTATAAATTACAAATGTTCCCAGTAGCTCTATGGAGTGGCTTTTCATCAAGTGTTTTACCAACCATTGCATTAGCTGCCTTTCCATTAGCTAACATTGCTCGATTTATGAGGACTGAAATGGTTGATGTATTAAGTAGTGATTATATTGAGTTAGCTCGTGCAAAAGGAAATAGTAACTGGCAAACAGTGGCAAAACATGCATTGAGAAATTCATTGATTCCAGTTATAACGATTGTTGGACCAATGGCTGTTAATATTATGACTGGTTCGATGGTTGTCGAAAATATTTTCTCAATTCCTGGAATTGGAAATCAATTTGTACAATCAATTTTAACTAATGATTTTCCAACAATTATGGGCTTAACAATTTTTTACTCATTCTTATTAGTTGTAATTATTTTAGTAGTTGATATCTTATATGGAATCATTGATCCAAGAATTAGACTAGGAAATGGAGGTAAAGAATAGTGGAAAAACAAATACAAGACGATTTTAAATTTGTGCAAAAAGACCGTTCTGAATTGCAAGATTCAATTTCACGTCCTTCATTAACCTACTTTCAAGATGTTAGAAAACGTTTATTCAAAAATAAGATAGCGATGATTTCATTATTTATTTTATTATTTATTGTTTTAGTTGCTATTTTTGCACCATTTATTTCAGTTCATGATCCCAATGCTCAAAATGCTTCAATTGCAAATTTACCACCAAAAATTGGTAATCTAAATATTCCGGGATTTAACGGAATGAAAAATTCTGGCGGTGTTTTAACTGATGCTTATCAAGCTGCACATGTTGCATCTGGAAAATATTATATTTTTGGAACAGATTATTTAGGTCGTGATTTATTTGCTCGAGTAGTTTATGGAACAAGACTATCATTATTAGTTGCAGTAATTGCAACATTAATTGATTTATTAATTGGAATTCCTTATGGAATTATTTCTGGATATGCTGGTGGGAAATTAGACTTATTCTTACAAAGAATTGTTGAAATTATCTCATCAATTCCAAATTTGATTGTTGTTATTTTGTTACTATTAATTTTAAAACCAGGGATTGTTTCAATTATTCTTGCAATTGCATTTACTGGTTGGGTAACAATGTCGAGATTAATTAGAGCACAAACGTTAGGATTAAAAACACAAGAGTATATTTTAGCTGCTAAGACTCTAGGAGTATCTTCAACTAGAATTGCGATTAAACATTTAATTCCTAATTTAACTTCTACTATTATTATTCAAACAATGTTTACAATTCCAAGTGCAATTTTCTTTGAAGCTTTCTTAAGTTTTATCGGAATTGGAATTCCTGCTCCCAATGCATCACTTGGAACATTA
Source organism: Lactobacillus sp. S2-2 (assembly GCF_021698855.1). GTDB lineage: Bacteria > Bacillota > Bacilli > Lactobacillales > Lactobacillaceae > Fructilactobacillus. The sequence goes on along the minus strand of NZ_WWFA01000003.1, from coordinate 145,773 downwards.
TTAAATGACGGACAAAAAGCCTTTCACTTTTTACCATATCAAATGTGGATTCCAGCAATCGTATTGAGTTTAATTATGATTACTGCCAACCTATTAGCTGATGGATTAAGGGATGCTTTTGATCCTAAATCAAATTAGGAGGTAAAAAATGACTAAAATTTTAGATGTACAAAATTTAAAAGTTGATTTTTCTACCTATAATGGAGTTGTTCATGCAATTAGAAATGTTAGCTTTCATTTAAATGAAGGTGAGACATTAGCATTAGTTGGTGAGTCTGGTTCAGGAAAATCAATAACTGTAAGAACTTTAATTCAACTATTAGCAAATAACGCTAATATTGTTGATGGGACAATTGATTTTCAAGGAAAAGATTTATTGAAATCATCAAGAAAAGAAATGAATAATATTCGCGGTCATGATATTTCAATGATTTTCCAAGATCCAATGACATCACTTGATCCAACAATGCCGATTTGGAAACAAGTTGCTGAACCTTTATTTTTACATTCAAAAATCTCTAAATCAGAAGCAAAGTCTAAAGCTTTAAAAGTTCTTAAAAAAGTTGGTATTCCAAATGCAGAAGAAAGAATGAAAGATTATCCGCACCAATTTTCTGGTGGTCAAAGACAAAGAATCGTAATCGCAATGGCAATTGTTGATGATCCTAAAATATTAATTGCTGATGAACCAACAACTGCTTTAGATGTAACGGTTCAAGCACAAATTGTTGATTTATTAAAAGATCTGCAAAAAGAAACGAATACTTCAATTATTTTCATTACCCATGATCTTGGAGTGGTTGCAGGAATTGCAGACCGTGTTGCAGTAATGTATGCTGGAAAAATTGTTGAGTATGGTAACGTAGATGATATATTTTATAATCCAAGACATCCATATACATGGGGATTACTTGACTCAATGCCAACAATTGATTTGAAAAAAGATCGATTGAATACAATTCCAGGAACTCCTCCAGATTTGATTAATCCACCTGATGGAGATGCGTTCTCTGCAAGAAATAAATATGCACTTGAAGTTGATCGTAAAGAACAACCTCCTTTCTTTAAAGTTACTGATGGACATTACGCTGCAACTTGGTTGTTGGATAAGCGTGCTCCAAAAGTAACTCCTCCAGAATCAATTCAAGAACGATTTAAAAAATTTGCTAAGATTGTAGGTGATGAAAATGCCAGAAGCTAAAGATCCAATTGTTAAAGTTAAAAATTTAAAACAATATTTTCACTTAAGCAAAAATAACGTTGTTAAAGCTGTCGACGATATTTCTTTTGAAATTTATCCAGGTGAAACCTTTGGATTAGTTGGTGAATCTGGTTCTGGTAAAAGTACAACTGGAAGAAGTATCATCCGTCTTTATGATCCAACAAGTGGAGAAGTTGATTTTAAAGGACAAAATATTGCCAAACTTAAAAATCATAGCAAAGAACTATTCAATTTTAGAAAAGAAATGCAAATGATTTTTCAAGATCCATATGCTTCATTAGATCCAAGGATGAAAGTTAAGGATATTATTGCGGAAGGCCTAGATGTTCATGGATTAGTAAAAAATGATAAAGAACGTGATGAAAAAGTAATTGAGCTACTTGAAATGGTTAACTTAAATAAAGATCACGCTAGTAGATATCCATATGAATTTTCAGGAGGTCAACGACAAAGAATCGGAATTGCTCGTGCGCTAGCAGTTGAACCTGATTTTATCATCGCTGATGAACCAATTTCTGCATTGGATGTTTCAATTCAAGCTCAAGTTGTTAATTTGATGAAGGATATTCAACAAAAGCGTGGATTAACCTATATGTTTATTGCTCATGATTTATCAATGGTTAAATATATTAGTGATCGAATTGCAGTTATGTATTCTGGAAAAATTGTAGAGCTTGCAGAGACTGAAGAATTATATACAAATCCACTACATTCTTATACTAGAAGTTTACTTACGGCAGTTCCAACTCCTGATCCTGAAATTGAACGAACTCATAAGAGTGAAAAGTTTGATAGCAAAAATGCTTTTTCAGATGATCGTTATTTACAAGAAGTAAAACCAGGACATTATTTGTACTGTAGTGATGAAGAAGCTAAAAAATATTAATGAAAAAACACCAAAACATTGAATTTGGTGTTTTTCTTTATTAATTAGTTATTAAATTTAATTAAAAAATAAAATGGTGGTATAATTAAAAAAGTCTAAAGAAAGTATTTATTTCGAATTTAATAAAAAAGTCCAAAAGTTTTTTTATTTGAAGAAAATTAATTGTAGTTATAAAATATATAAGTTTATTAATATCAAAATATAATTTTTGTTATATTAATAAACGTTTTTCTATGCTTAATACTACTTTATTCATGATAATGATGATAGAAGGGAGTATAAAAATGAGTTTTAATGGTACTCGTTTAAGAGATGTTAGAGAATTATTTAATTTCACACGAAAAGATTTAGAAAAATTGCTTAATTTACCCAATAATACAATTCTAAAATATGAAAATGGAATTGAAGAGCCAACTTTTGCAATACAAGTTAAATTGAATAATTTATTTGATTTAAAAATGCCATTTTTTAGTAAAATTGATTCAGTGCCTAAAGTTACAAATTATGATGAAGTATCCTTTAATTCAAAGTATGTGAATGATTTGAAAAGTAAGGAGCGAGAATTACAATTTATAAATATGAGTGATAGTTTTTTACGTGAAATTTTAAAGTATTTAAACTTAGGTAAAACAACTATTGTTGATATTTTAAAAGAAGTTCAATTAATGAAAGATAATAATTTAAGTATTGATGAAATTGCTAAATATGTTAGAGAAAGCCTTCAATTAGATAAAAAAAATAATGATTTAATGTCAGCAATTGAAAAATCAGGAGTTTTTGTTTTAGAGCGAGGCCTTAATAAAAAAATTGGAACTTATAGTACATGGACCGATACCAATCGTCCATACATTATTTTGAGAAATAATAAGTATGGGTCAGATCGTTTATTTGATTTAGCACATGAATTTGGTCATCTTTTATTGCATCGAGGTAGTGATTTTAATTCATCAGATGTAAACTACATCAAGAAATTAAAAAGTGAAGCAAATTATTTTGCAAGTGCATTATTGTTAGAAAAAGATTTTTTTATTCAAAATTATAAAAGAACGATTAATGATCCAACCGATCCAAAACAATATTTACAATTAAAACAATATTATGAAGTTTCAATTTTTTTAATTAAAAAAAGAGCAAGAAAATTAGGGTTAATTAATGCAAGACAATCAAAAATTTTTTATCAAAAAATATCTAAGTTAGGTTATGATGAAAATGAGCCTTACTTATTAGATATTCCCATTTATATTCCAGGAAAAATATATACAATTTTAAATGCCTTGAGTTCAAATGAATTGAATGCAATTTATGATACTTTTGGAGTTCATGAAGCTTTTTTGTATAAAGTATTTCTTCGTAAAATTGAAGATTTTTCTAGTGGTAATAAATTGAAATCTGCTAGAGTTATACCTATTGAAGCGGCAAAACAAAGTCATGAAAATAAAAAGAATCCATAGTTCTTACTATGGATTCTTTTTAACTATTAATTATTTTATTGTCAATTAGATAACTATTTAAAAAGAATAGTTGATGATAATCTCCTGATAATTTAGAGTATTTGATTGGAGTTTTATTTTCTTTAAGTAATTCTTCATTCATATAAGTTAATAAGATCCAAGGTTCTTCTAAATTATCAATTTTTAGGTTTAAAATATTATTAATTTTATCTTCTGTAGTATTTAACCATTCAGCTATCTCATCTGGTGATTGATTAAGCAATTCAAAATTTTCGTGTAACTCATTAATTGTGTTAATTTTTTCTCTTTTATTTAATGACATTTAAACACCTCTACGAAAAGTATTATAGTCGTTCTTTAATAAAATACAATTAGTAATTAAGGTTGAGAAAATTGAGTCACTTATATATAATGTTACATAAATATGACGGAAATATTACAAAAATATTATAATGTGATTTTTCTTTTTAGGAGTATATATGATTAAAAGAAATTTGAAAGTGTTATTGGCTTCATTAATATTTATTTTAACTATTAGTTTATCTAGTGGTGAGATTGATGCAAGTAATCAATTAAGTAATGCTGACTTAAAAGATAGTAGCGTAGTTAGATATAATGAGTATTTGACTACTAAGGTTAATAATGTTGGACCAAAAGCATTTGTGACCAAAACAAAAATAAAAGCTAATGCAAATAATGTTGCTGTTACTATTCCAAAAAATAAAGTTATTTATATTAAGAAAAAATTAAATGATAATCAATATTTAGTGACTAGAAGTCAAACTAAAAAAGCAAAAACAATGAAAATTAATTATAATCAAAATAATTTTTATGATAATTCTACTAAAAAATTAAATAAAACTGAATATGATAATTTAATTAGTACGGCTAAAAATTGGGGGAAAAACTTAACTAAAGCGGAAAAAAGTGCAATTTATGATTATACTTTAGATTCATATTATGCCATGAATAGTTATTTGAGATATCCTAATGCTCATTATAGTGATAAAACAAAAAACAGAGTTGATTTGGTTAAAAATAGTATTAACACATATTATTTAAATGATCCGATGACGGTTTATCGTGGAATCAGTAGTAATGTCCTCCAAAGTTCTTTAATGAATAAGTACAATGGTTCTCAACAAACGAATTATAATATTAATAAGTTGGCTTTGGGTTCCACATATCTTGATAACGGATTTTCATCAACTAGTTTAAATAAGATGACAGCAGCACAATTCACCGATAACTTTATGTTAAAAATCAACTTACCTAATGGTAATTTAGGTGGTTATATTAGTTCATTATCTGCAAGTAAAACTGAGAATGAATTTTTATTAAATCCTTCAAATAAATTTATTGTAACTAATATTCAAAAAGCTAAATCGACGATTACTGAAAGATATACATTACGACAAAATGGTAGAACCCATGTTAGAGAAAATAAACAAGATAAAACATATACTTATATCACGTTAAATTTAAAAGCTTAAAGAAAGGCCTTGATATCTTTCAAGGCTTTTTATTATGAGTTCTTGTGCTATAATTGCCGTTAACATAATATATAAAGGAGTTTTATTAATGCCAAAATTAGAAGAGTTTCAAAAGTGGGTTAAAAACAATGATTTAGATATTGCTTATGTTAGTGATTTTAAGAATATTGAATATTTTACCGGATTTTCTAGTGATCCAATTGAAAGAGTTTTAGGATTATTTGTTTTTCCTAATCATGAACCTTTTATTTTTGCTCCAGCTTTAGAAGTTGAAGTAATTAAAGAAATTGGCTGGCCTTATCCGGTATATGGATATCTTGATCATGAAAAACCATATGATAAGATTGCGCAATTAATTAAAGAAATTAATCCTAATCCAACTAAATGGGGAATTGAAAAGGATAATTTAACAATTGAAAGATTTGATCAAATAAAAAATCACTTTTCAAATGTTGAAGTTAAAAGTAACTTAACTGATGAAATTAATCGACTTCGTTTAATAAAAACTCCAAAAGAAATCGAAGAATTAAAAGAAGCAGGTAAAGAAGCTGATTTTGCTTTAGAAACAGCTTATAATGCTGTGAAAGTTGGCAAAACTGAAGCAGAAGTAGCAGCTGAATTAGAATATAAGTTGAAAAAGAGTGGTGTAATGGAAATGAGTTTTGACACGCTTATTCAAGCTGGAGCTCATGCCGCTAATCCACATGGCGCAACTGATATGAATAAAATAGAAAACAATGAATTAGTTTTATTTGATTTAGGAACTGTTCATAATGGCTATATTAGTGATGTTTCTAGAACAATTGCAGTAGGTAAATTAAATGAAAAGCAACAAGATATTTTTGATACTTGTTTAAAAGCACAATTAAAAGCTCAAGCTGCTGTAAAACCAGGAGTTAAAGCTTCAGAAATTGATAAAATAGCAAGAGATGTTATTGAAAATGCTGGTTATGGTGAATACTTTATTCATCGTGCAGGACATGGTATGGGACTGGGTGAACATGAATTTCCATCTATTATGGAAGGAAATGATTTAGTTCTTGAAGAAGGGATGTGTTTTTCAATTGAACCAGGAATTTATATTCCAGATGTTGCAGGAGTTCGAATTGAAGATTGTGTTCATGTAACTCAAGATGGATGTGAACCATTTACAAATACTACTAAAGAATTAAGATACGCAAAGGATTAATTTAATCATGTATTCAATTGAAAATGATAAAAAAAGAGCAGTTGGGTTTAAATTGAGTGATGGGATGGAAATTCCAACAGAATTTGAAGGTAAATTTAAATTTGCTAGACAAAAATCAAAACTTGCTGGAACAATTAGAGGATCTTTTTTACCATTAAGAATAATTATTAAATCTGAGGTGAGTCAAATGAATCAGGAATGGCTTAATCAATTGCCATTTGAAAATGTAAATAAAGTAACTCCTGTAAGTGGTGGGGATGTAAATCAAGCCTATCATTTAGTTGCTGACCAAAAATCATATTTTTTATTAGTTCAACCTAATCAAGATAAAAATTTCTATGCAGGAGAGATAGCCGGCTTACAAGAATTTTCAAAAAATAAGATTAATGCACCTAAAGTTATTAGTAATGGCGAAATAAATCACGATGCTTATTTAATTATTAGCTATATTGAAAAGGGAAATACTAATCAAAGAGCATTGGGTAAATTAGTTGCAAAAATGCATCAAGTAATTAATCCAGCTAAAAAATTTGGATTTGAAATTAATTCAAAAGGTAGAGATATTACCTTTGATAATCAGTGGACTGATAGTTGGGCTGAACTTTTTGTTGAAAAAAGACTTGATGCTTTAAAAGATAAGATAATTAATCAAAATTTATTTGATGCAACAGATGCACAACAATATTTATTAGTTAGGAAAGTGATTCTTGAAAAATTATCAAAACATTCCAGTCAGCCTTCTCTTTTACATGGAGATTTATGGGGTGGTAATTATTTATTTGATAATAATGATGATCCAATTTTAATTGACCCAGCAGTTTTTTATGGTGATCGAGAATTTGATTTAGGTGTAACAACTGTTTTTGGTGGTTATAATCAAGACTTCTATGATTCATATAATGAAGCATATCCAATTGATGATGGTTATAATGAACGAGTTCATTTTTATCGTTTATACTATTTGATGCTTCATTTACTTAAATTTGGAAATATTTACTATGACTCTGTAGTGAGAGAAATGAAAATCATTTTAGATTAAAGACATTAATTTGTCTTTTTTTTTGCAAAAAAAACTTGCAAACTATGTTATATATCGTATAATATTATTATAAACAAAAGAGGGGGATTTGAATGAGCATTCATGTTAATTCCGAAATGCTTGATGGAATGGTTTTAGCTTTATTATCAAAACAAGATTATTATGGCTATGCAATTACTCAAGAAATTCAAGCATCAATAAAAATATCTGAATCAACAATGTATCCTGTGTTAAGAAGATTAAAAAAAGAAGAATCATTAGAAACATATGATGAACCTTATCAAGGACGTAATCGTCGTTACTATAAAATTACTGATCAAGGTAAAGAAAAATTAGAAACAATTTTAGATGAATGGAATGAATACAAAAAAAGTATTGACCAAATCTTAAATAATCAATCAGAAGGGAATGAAGAGTAAATGAATTCAGAAGTATATATTAATTCTTTAAAGAAAAGCTTATCAAAAGTATCTGAAGATGAAAAAAATGATGCAATTGAATTCTATTCTGAATATATTCAAGATGCAGGTTTTGAAAATATCAGTGATATTGAAAAAGAATTAGGAACACCAAAACAATTGGCTAGAAAAATTATTGCTGATAATGCAATTAAAAATGATGACATAAAATCTAAAAAAGGTGAAAGAAGTGGAATGTTTGAAAATACCAAAACAATTTGGTTAGTTATTTTGGCTATTTTAGCAACACCAGTTGCAATTCCAGTCTTAATTATTATTTTAGCTTTAATGATTGGAATGTTTGCGGCTCTATTTGGATTTATTGTTTCTATTATTTGTTTAATTATTGTTGGAGTTATTTTTACTGGAGTAATCTTTATTTTTGGAGTTAGTTTAATTGGAACGAAGTCTTTATTTGGATTAGGTTTAATTGGACTAGGATTCGCTATTATTGGTTTAACAATCGTTATTTTTTCTGGATTATATCTTTTCATTTCTTGGTTAATTCAAGTAATTGCTCAGGCTTTTCGTAATATCTATGAAAAAAGTAATAAAAGTCAACATGAAAGTGAGGATTAATAATTATGAAAAAAGTTTTTAAAATTGGATTAATCGTTTTCTTCACCGGATTAATTCTTGGAATAGTTGGTTGGTTTGCTGGAGGCGGTATGTCGACAGTTAATAAACTCTATATTTCAGATCATTTAAAATTAAATGTTTCAAATGAAAAAAGAAGTGTAAATGAACAAATAAGTAAGTTTGATAACATTAAAAATAATGCTGATAATTATGCATTAAGAGTGGTTAGTGGTGATAAATATTCAATTAAAGTAGATTCAAATGGTGAAAAGCTTCCAAAATATAAAGTTAAGAATGGTACTTTAACTATCGATAAAAGAGAAACTGATGGCGGAAGATTCTTTGTTCATAATGACAATGCTCCGTTAATTATTGTTACAGTACCAAAAAGTAAAACATTGAATAAAGTTATTATGAATGTTCCAAATGAAAATCAGATGAATAATTTTAGAGCACGTAATGTTAAAATTAATCAAGCAAATATTCAATTAAATGATGGAAATATTTATTTAGAGAATACAATTTTAAATAAAAAATCTAAATTATCAACACTTGATGGAGATGTTAAAATTGAAAGTTCATCATTTTTAAATGGTGGAACAATTAAAACACCTTCAGATTTAATTTATGATACTGGTAAAGTTAAAGGTGAATTAAATATTGATAATAAAGATATTGATGATGATTATAGTGATTACGACGATTACGATGATTTGAATAAGCAAACAATTAAAAATGTTGGTAAAGTTAACTTTGATTTAAAAGCAAGCAAACATGGTAATAACTATGTTAATGGTGAAAAAAGAAAACGTGATTTAACAATTAATTCTAAACAAAAGAATTCAATTATTTTAAATAATCGCTATGGTAATAATCATATAACTACAAAATAAAAAGGAACTGATCTAATCAGTTCCTTTTTATTTTGTAGTAAATTCGCCATTAAAGAAGTATCCAAAGCCCCTTTTGGTTTTAATCCATTCTGGTTTTTTTGGATTAGCTTCTATTTTATCTCGTAAATGAGAAATATGAATATCAACCATCCGAGAAGTTTCCATTACTCCAAAATCTCCCCAAACTCCTTCTAATAATTGATCACGATCCAAAACTTGTTGTTTATGTTTGATTAAATAATAGAGAAGTTTTAATTCTTTTGGAGTTAACCCCAAATCTTTTCCATCTTTAGTGACTTTATATTTTTCTAAGTCAATTTGATAATCGCCAAAATAAATATAACGATATTCATGTTTCTTTTGATGATAGATTTTATTATAAGTATTAATTCTTTGATTTAAAATTAAATTTAATTCATCAAATTCATCCGAAAATGATAAATAATCGTCGACACCTAATTCGAAAAACCAGTTAAGTTTATTTTTAGCTTTCATTTTATCTATGACAATAATTGGACCAGCAAGATTTTTTCTAATTTCTTTAAATATATGTAAATTATCTTTTACTCTAATTGTTGATTCATCCCAAAGAACAGCCACTTCATTATGAGTTGTGATCCACTTTAAAATATCTTCAGGTTTATAAGTATTATCAATGAACCAATTGTATTCATTTGCGATTTTGCTATAATCCATTGATAATTCAAGATCTTTGGTAACTAATCCAATATTTTGCACAGCTTATAACCTTCTTTATATTAATTTATTAATAAGTATAACTTAAAAATGTAATTGTATAAATTGAAAAGTAGTGAAATTGTTATTTTAATTAGTCTTTGGTAAAGTTGCTAGTACACGAAAGGGGATGTATATGAAAAAAATTTTTGAAGAGAATGGAGATTTGGTTCTTTTTATTAAATCATTAATATGTATATTTTCAGTATTTTGTTCTTTAATTCTTTTATTTGATTTAGGACTATCATTTGGTGGATTAGGTACTGCTAAAATGGATAATTCATTCATTTATTTTGTTTTTATTATAAATTATCAATTGTTTTTATTAATGATTTCTTTTTTAACGTTAACGATTCTGTTACCCAGATGGATTATGCTTTTAATTGGAGGAGTAATAACTATATCTCCAATTACCTTTTTAAATTATCAAGATGGTTTAGGATGGCCAATTCATGGAGTTATTAGTTTAATTGGTTTAGCCTATATAATTTCTAAATTTTATGAAAAAAATGTTAATCAAGGTGATTTTTGGCTATTTAAAGGGTTAACTATCTTTTTATCAGGAATTGATATATTAATTACTAGTGGATTATTTAGTTCGTTAAAATTGACTGCTTTAGCGGAAGATTTTCCTCATCGAGTTTTAGTTTGTTTATTTACAATAACGATGATAGTTGGGTTGATTTTAGTTATTTTATTATTATTCTCATCTATTAATAAAATATATGAATACATAATTGGATTTGGATTATTATTTGTATCTATCTTATTTTTCTTTAATCAAGAATTTACCATAGGACAACCTATTTTAACTGGCATGATTGCATTGATATTTCTAGCATATGTAACTTTCTTTCAAAATGAAAAATATCATAATCTATGAAATCAGTAATTTAATTACTGATTTTTTATTTACAAATAATTTACATTTCCCCTACATCAAATTTACATTAACTAGATATAATGATTTTGAAAGTTAATAACGATGGAGGCAACATAATGAAAAAATATTCTCTTTTAATTGCGATGGGCCTATTGCTTTTAATTATTAGTGGATGTGGTAATAAAAACAATCCAAATAAAGTAACTTCAGTTGGCTCAACGGCAATGCAACCGTTAGTTGAACAATCGTCACTAGATTATAAAAAGAATAATGAAGCTGCAAATATTACAGTTCAAGGCGGGGGATCTGGAACAGGTTTATCTCAGGTTTCTCAAGGAGCTGTCAGCATTGGTAATTCTGATGTTTTTGCAGAAGAAAAAGAAGGAATTAATGCAAAGGACTTAGTTGATCATAAAATTGCAGTAGTTGGAATTGTACCAGTTGTAAATCCGAGTGCTGGAGTAAAGAATTTATCTTTAAAGCAATTACGAGATATCTTTGCAGGGAAAATAACTAATTGGAAACAAGTTGGTGGTAAAAATCAAGCAATTACAATTATTAATCGATCTCAAGGAAGTGGAACGAGATCAACCTTTGAGAAAACTGCTTTAAAGGGGGTTAAAAGTGTAAAGGCACAAGAACAAGATGCTAATGGAACAGTTGATAAAATTGTATCAGCTACTCCTGGAACAATCAGTTATTTATCAATTCCATATTTGAGAATTAGTAAAAAATTACAAGGTTTATCAATTGATAATGTAAAACCAAGTTATGAAAATATTGCTCAAAATAAATGGAAAATTTGGTCTTATGAACATATGTATACTAAAAAGAAAACTAATCAAGCTACAAAAAAATTTATTGATTATTTACAATCAGTAAAAGTTCAAAATGGATTAGTTAGAGAAGCAGGTTATGTAAGTATTCATGATATGAAATTTGAAGCTTTAGCAGACGGTAAAGTAATCAAAAAATAGGAGCTAATTTATGAGTGAAATTAAAAATAAGTTATTAAAACCTAGTAAGGCTACAAAACAAGATCGATTTGGTCGTCGTATTAGTGTATTATGTATCGGATTAATTGTTATCTTAGTGGCATCGATTATATTTTTCATTGCAACAAAAGGGATGGCAACATTTATTTCAAATCATGTTAATCCAATTAAATTCTTGACTGGAACTGATTGGAGTCCTTCTCAGAAAATGACAGGAGCTCTGCCAATGATTGTGACATCCTTTGGAGTTACTTTGTTAGCAGCATTAATTGCTACTCCGTTTGCAATTGCGATTGCAATTTACATGACTGAAATTGCAAATAAAAAAGGCTCAAAATTTCTACAGCCAATTATTGAGTTATTAGTTGGAATTCCATCAGTTGTGTATGGATTTGTTGGATTGACAGTAGTTGTTCCAGCAGTAAGAACTTTATTTGGTGGGACAGGATTTGGAATTTTAGCTGGATCAATTGTTTTATTCGTAATGGTATTACCAACAATTACTACTTTAACTATTGATAGTTTAAATGCTGTACCAAGTCATTATCGTAAAGCATCACTTGCTCTTGGAGCAACTCGTTGGCAAACTATTTATAAAGTTATCTTAAGAGCAGCATTGCCAGGAATTATGACAGCAATTGTCTTTGGAATGGCAAGAGCCTTTGGTGAAGCACTAGCTGTTCAAATGGTGATTGGAAATTCAGCCTTAATGCCAACTAGTCTAGTTAGTCCAACATCAACTTTAACTAGTCAATTAACTACAGAAGTTGGTAATACAATCATGGGAACATTACCTAATAACGCACTTTGGTCATTAGCATTAATCTTATTACTTATGTCATTATTCTTTAACTTAGTGGTTAAATACATTGCAAAGAGGGGGCAACTTAAATAATGAATGCTAGAAGAAATAACAAAATCGCAACTGGTGTCATCATTGGATTAGTTAGTATTGTTGTTTTAATTTTACTCTCTTTAATTGGTTATATCTTAATTACAGGCTTACCTGATGTATCATTTAAGTTCCTATTTACTGAATCAAAAGCATTTGCTGCAGGTGGAGGAATTGTTAATCAATTATTTAATTCATTATACTTATTAGTTTTATCACTCTTAATTTCAATTCCAATTTCTATGGGAGCTGGAATTTATCTAGCCGAATATGCTAAACCTAACTGGTTAACTTCAACTATTAGAACATCGATTGAAGTTTTAAGTTCTTTACCATCAATCGTAATTGGGTTATTTGGATATTTAGTTTTAGTAATTAAATTTCAATTAGATTTTTCTATTTTAGCCGGATCAATTGCTTTAATGTTTTTAAACTTACCTATTCTAACAAGAAGTATTGAAGACTCAATTAATTCAGTGTCCCCATTGCAAAGACAAGCAGGATTATCACTTGGATTATCTCGCTGGGAAACAATCAAAGGAGTTATAATTCCAGAAGCATTGCCAGGAATTTTAACTGGAATTATTTTAAGTGCAGGTCGTATTTTTGGAGAAGCAGCTGCATTAATTTACACTGCTGGTCAAAGTGCACCTACTATGAGTTATACCAACTTTAATCCATTTAGTGAAACTAGTTTTTTAAATCCAATGAGACCAGCAGAAACTTTAGCAGTTCATATTTGGAAAGTTAATACTGATGGAATCACTCCAGATGCAGATATTATTTCAAGTGCTTCATCTGCGGTATTAATTATTGTAATCTTAATCTTTAATTTTGGTGCTAGATATATTGGAAATCGTGTATACAAAAAACTTACTGGAGATAAATAGGAGATTATTATGAAACAATATGATTTGACAAAAAATAATATTATTCAGTTTAAACCAGAGCGTGTTGCATTAGATGCAAAGCATGTAAATGTGTTTTATGGTGAAAAACAATCAACTTTTGATGTTAGTATGCAATTTCCAAAAAATCGTATTATTGCTTTTATTGGAGCATCTGGATCAGGTAAATCTACTTTTTTAAGATGCTTAAATCGTATGAATGATGATGTAGCAACTGTTGATGGACAAATTAATTATGAAGGGTTAAACATCAATTCTTCAGCGATTAATGTTTATGAATTAAGAAAACAAATTGGAATGGTCTTTCAACAACCCAATCCATTTGCTAAATCAATTAAAGATAATTTAACTTTTGCTTTAAAAAAACATGGAATAAAAGATAATAAACAAATTGATCAAGTTGTAAAAAGTAGTCTAAAGAAAGCCGCATTATATGAAGAAGTACAAGATTCACTTAATAAAAGTGCAATGTCATTATCAGGAGGTCAAGCACAAAGATTATGTATTGCGCGTGCAATCACAATGAATCCAGATATTTTATTACTTGATGAACCAACTAGTGCACTTGATCCAATTTCTACTAAAAAAATTGAAGCAACAATAAAAGAATTAAGTGAAAAGTACACTATTATTATGGTTACTCATAATATGCAACAAGCTTCAAGAATTTCTGATTATACTGCCTTCTTCCACATGGGCCATTTGATTGAATATGATAAGACATCAAAAATCTTTACTAATCCAAGTGAAGAAGCCACAGAAGATTATATAACTGGACATTTTGGCTAATATAAGGAGAAAATAATGACAAAGATTATTGAAACCAAAGATGTAAGATTATTTTATGGAAAAAAAGAAGCATTACATGGTATTAGTTTAGATTTTAATAAGAATGAATTGACGGCATTAATTGGACCTTCGGGTTGTGGTAAGTCAACGTTTTTAAGATGCTTAAATCGAATGAATGATTTAGTTCCTGGAGTTTCCATTCAAGGGGACTTTAAATTACATGATAAAGATATTTATAGTAGCAAAATGAAATCAGATGATTTGAGAAAACAAGTTGGAATGGTCTTTCAACAACCCAATCCATTTCCTTTTTCTGTTTATGATAATGTAGCTTATGGACTAAAACTAAAAGGAATTAAAGATAAAAAGGAAATTGATCAAATTGTTGAAGATAGTTTAAAAAAAGCAGCAGTTTGGGATGAGGTTAAAGATAATCTACACAAAAATGCGTTATCTTTTTCTGGTGGACAACAACAAAGAATCTGTATTGCAAGAGTTTTGGCAGTTAAGCCAGATGTAATTTTACTTGATGAACCAACTAGTGCGCTTGATCCAATTTCTAGTAACCAAGTAGAAAATACGCTTTTAAAATTAAAAAAAGAATTTACAATTATTATGGTAACTCATAATATGCATCAAGCAGCACGTATTTCAGATAAAACTGCTTTTATGCTTGATGGTGATTTAATTGAATACAATAAAACTAAAAAGATGTTTTTAAGTCCTGATCAACAAATGACAAGTGATTATTTAAATGGAAAATTTGGATAGGGGGAATATTTAATGAGAGAATTATTTCATGATGAATTAAAAAAATTGCGTGGCCGTTTTATGGAAATGGGAATTAACGTTAGTGAACAAATTTATCAATCAACAAAGGCTTTTAGTGATCATGATATTGAATTAGCTAATAAAGTAATTAAATCTGATGACAGTATTAATGAAGAAGAAATGAGTTTGGAACAACAAGCGCTAAATTTAATTGCTTTACAACAACCACTTGCTTCTGATTTTCGAATTATCATTAGTATGTTAAAAGCTAGTAATGATTTAGAACGAATTGGTGATAATGCTATCAATATTTCAAAAGAAACAATTCGTGCTAAAGGAAATCCAAGAATTAAATCAGTTGAAGAAACAATTGATAAGATGACTAAACATGTTAGAAGAATGTTAGAGCAAGTATTGGATGCATATGTTAAAGTTGATGTTAAGGTTTCAATGGAAGTTGCACAAGAAGATTTGAAGCTTGATGAATATTATGCTAAAACAAGAGATGAAATTACTCGTGATTTAAAAGAAGATTCAAATGTTGCTCAAGCAGCAGCTAGTTACTTAATGGTTATTCGATTATTGGAACGAATTGGTGATCATACAGTTAACTTAGCAGAATGGATTGTTTATACAGACTCAGGGAAGTTTGTAGAATTAAATCTTAAAAATGATGAAAATAGTAATCATCATTTAAACGATAAGTAATTTGAGGGAGTAAATATGATGAAATTAAGAGTGCTTGAAAAAGAAGACTTACCTGAATTATATGAAATTTTTAATCAAAAATCCTCAATGGATTATTGGTTTGAAGAACCGATGATGAGTTATAGAAATCTAGAAGATTTTTATGAAAAGCAAGATAAGGATTTAGCAACTCGTTTATTTGTAATTGATCAAGACGGTGAATTTGCAGGATTAGTTGGGTTAATTGATATTGATTATAGACATCGTCATGCAGAAATCGAAATTGTATTATCTGACGAGTTTTCAGGACAAGGTTTAGCACAAAGAGCATTTGAAGCTTGTTCTAATTATGGATTTAAGACTTTAAATCTTCATCGTATTTATCTTTATGTAGATGCTGAAAATAAACCAGCAATTCATATTTATGAAAAATATGGTTTTGAAATTGAAGGGACTTTAAAAGAACAATACTATGTAAATGGTGATTATCATAATGCTTATTTAATGGCAAAACTTGAAAAATAAGCAAAAAAATGAGATATGGCTTTCCACACCATATCTCTGCTTGATGGAATCATAAATTCCAATAGTTATTGTACATGATAAAATGAAACTTGCCAATTATTAAATTGTTTTGGTTCCAATCAACCATCCAATAATACCGAGTAATATACCAAAAAGATAAGACAAAGACCAATAGATGAATAATCTTTTGGTCTTTTTTTCATAAAATAAATTAGATAATTCATTATTAAAAGTTGAATAAGTTGTAAATCCACCACAAAAGCCAGTGCCTAAAAGACTATATAAATTAGTTGAACAAGTGGCAAAAAATAAACCTAAAAGAAAACTACCCAAAATATTGATTAAAAATGTTCCATAGTAACCAATTGTTTTTTTCTTAAATATATTTGTAATTTGGTATCTTAATAGAGCACCAAAGCCTGCACCTAATCCGACTAAACTGTATGTAATCATTTGATATCTCCTTGATTAATTAAATCTTCGCTTAAATTATTTCCAATAATAGATAAGATGAACCCAAATATTATCGTAATTGTTAAATAAATTAAAGCACTCAAATAATTAGAAGCTTGCATAAATTTAATTAAATCAATGGTAATTCCAGAAAAAGTTGTAAAAGAACCAATAAATCCAGTTCCTATTGCAATTTTAAGTTTTTGATTTACTTTTTGTCCAAGAAAATTATTCCAAATTGGTAAAGCAAAGGTTCCAAGTAAATTAATCACTAAGATCATATATGGAAACGATTCATAACTAATTGAATTAGAAATCCAAAGTCTTGAAATACCACCTAAAATACCAAAAATAAATATTAGTAAAAATTCCATAATTAATTGACCTCCAATAAAAAAGCTGCCTTTATTATACAACAAAGGCAGCTTTTTTATTGCTTGGTAAATTACATATCTAAGTATATATCCTTTATTTTAAATTTTCTAATAAGAAAAAAATATGAAATAAAGATTTAATAATTTCAAAATTAGAATTTTGTTGTTGATAACAATTTAAATTGTAATAATTTTATTTTTTATATTACCTAATATTATCTAATGATTACATAATTACGAAAATCATTGATTTATTTAATTATTCTGTTATCTAATTGTAATCAATCGTCTGTAGAATACTTATTGTTGATTAGAAGAAATCAACTAAACTTAAAATCGGAACAATTTCTGGAGGAATATATTATCAAACAAATTAAAGGAATCAAATCAGTTATCGCAGCAAGTACTACACTTTTAGGCCTATTATTAGTAGGAATTAGTGCAGATGCATCTACTAAAGTAACAGTTCAAAGCGGAGACACAGTTTCTAAACTAGCAAATCGTAATAATGTATCAATCAGTGATGTAGAAAAGGCAAATAATCTAAGTAACATTAACATGATTTATGTTGGACAAGAATTAATTATGCCAACAAGTGGTGATCAAACTCAAAGTTACACACAAGTTCAACAACCACAAAACACTACTACTCAACAAAATAACCAAGTACAATCAAATCAAACACAAGCTAATTATTCATCAAATGTTTCAGGAAATGATAATTCAGCTAAATCATGGATTGCTAATCGTGAATCAAGTGGTTCATATTCAGCAAGAAACGGTCAATATGTTGGTAAATACCAATTATCATCATCATACTTAAATGGTGATTATTCAGCAGCTAATCAAGAAAGAGTTGCTGACAACTACGTAAACAGTCGTTATGGTTCATGGAGTGCTGCAAAATCATTCTGGTTAGCAAACGGTTGGTACTAAAAAAAGGCTATCTTAGATAGCCTTTTTTTATTTGTAGATATAACCGAATCCGCCAGGACCAACATGAGTCATTACGATTGGACTAGTTAATTGGGCAATAACTTTAATATCTGGTCTTTCAGATTTAATTTTATCAGCAATTTTATTTACTTCAGTATCATCATCAACATAGGATAGACAAACTTCAGATACTGATTCATCAGCAATAACTTTTTCAGTTAATTCATCAGCAGCTTTTAATAAACGTTTTTTACCACGATATTTTTGTTTTACACCTAAAACATTATCTTTTAATTCTAAAACTGGTTTAATTTGAATTAAAGAACTAATAAAACCAGTCATTTTACTAGCTCTACCACCTTTAACTAAATATTCTAAACTATTAACGAAAACAAATAAATTAATGTTATCAATAATTGATTTATTTTCTGCAATAATTTCATTCATTGATTTCCCGTCTTTAATTTTTTGTGCAGCAGCTAATATTTGAAAGCTTTGACCTCGATCAGTTGATTCGCTATCAATTGCTTCAATTCGATTATCAAATTGTTGTGCAGCTGTTTTAGCTGTATCAGAAGTACCACTTAAAAAACTTGTGATATGAAATGAAATGATTTCTGCATCTGGATCTTCATCAATGATTTCTTGATAAGTTTGTACAAATTGACCTAAAGCAGGTTGACTAGTTTGAGGAAATCCCTCTTCATTTGCAAGACGATTTGAAAATTCTTGTCTTGTGATATCAACTCCATCAGTATAGCTTTTTCCGTTATCATTGATTTGAAGTGGAATTATTTTAATATTATTTTCTTTAATTTCTTCAGAAGTTAATTGTGCGGTTGAATCCGTTACAACATGTATCATAGTTAGACTTTCCCTTCTTAATACGTTTGTATTTTACTCTAATCACTATAATGATTATTTTATCATTTATCAACTATTTTAATTAAATGATAGATTACAAAATAGTTAATTAATTATATATAATTTCTAAAAAAGTGTTTTTAATCAGAAAAATGATATATAATAATTTTATTGAAAAGGAGATTGTAATGAAAAAAATAATTTTAAAGGCTTTAGCCGGATTTATGTTAATCGCATCATTAGGTTTAGGAGTTAGTGCTAAAAGTAATACAAAAATTGCACAAAATTCACCTTCATTAAATGTGAATGCAATTTATAGTAATAGTAATAAAGTTAGTGGTAAAGCAACAAAAGGGTCATTAATTACAGTAAAAACTAAAAATAAAAAAGTTCTTGCTAAAACATATGCAAGTAAAACAAATGGTAATTTTGAATTAGATTTACCAAGTAAGCAAAAAGCAGCAACCCAATTATATGTTTATGCTAATAAGGTAAATAGTAAATCTTACTTTTACCGTATAATTCATGTTCAACAAAAAGGAAAAGCTACAACTAAAAAGACAACTAAAAAAACTAGTAAAAAAGCAACTACTAATAAAAAGATAACTGGTGAAACACTTGAAGGTTCATGGAATAGTTCTTTTAATAAAAGTAATCAATCACAAAGATTAATTTTTGATAATAATAAAGGAATGTCATTACAATTTATTAAGAATGATAAAGTAACTAGTACAAAATTTTCTCATGCTACTTATAATTTAAAAATTGGAAAAAGTAATTTTGCATCAGTTAAGTATCGTTTAAAAGGTCAAAAACAAACTTGTACAACATACTTAAGATTTACTTCTAATAACAGTTTTATTCTTGTTAATTCAAGTAATAAGCCTCTACAAAAAGGTTTTTATAATTCAAGCTTTACGCAATTTACAAGATAAGTCAAAAATAAAAATCACATGAATTTTTTCATGTGATTTTTTTTATCCAATTATTAAAAAAAGTTTCTTTGGAATATTGCCATTGTAAAGAAGAAATATCATTAATATAATTTTTAGGACGAACAATTTTTGCTTTTTTATTTTGTTTAGAGCTTTTTGTTTCACGTAAGTATTCTTTATATAAATCATTTTGATTATATTCTAAATGTGAAAATAAGAATATTTGTTTTTCTTGCTGATTTTCAATTAAAAAAGCATGTCTATTAGTGGTTTCTGCAACAACTTTTAATTTAGGAAAGCTATTAATATTAGATAAATCCATCTCGGCATAGCGAGCATGTGGAGCTTGAAATCCATTTTTTAATCCCCCAATTAAACTAGAATTATTTAAAATATAATGAGGATAAACACCAAAAAATTTATTGGGTAAAATATTTTTATTAAAACCGTATAGATGATGTAGGGCAGCCATTGCTCCCCAACAAATATAAAGTTGAGAAATATTAAGTTTATTTAATTGATTAATCAACTTCTTAATTTCATCAAAATAATAAACTTGATCAAATTCTAATTTATCAATTGGAGCACCAGAAATAATAAATCCATCAAAATCAGCTAAGTTATTTAGATTTAAAGTATTAGAAAGTTTTTTTACTTCATCCGGGATTTTTTGATTTGTATATTTTGTGATTGGATAAAAATAAGTTATTTCAATATTTGCTGATGAATTTTTTAAGGTACTATCAAAGTTATTTTTAGAACTAAGTTTGTCATGCATTAAATTTAAAATTCCAATTTTAATTAATTTGGAATTGTTCATATTAGATAATCCTTTCAAAATAAATGATTTATTGAGTATTTAATTTGAGAAGTCATATAAATCAGTAGAAAGATAACGATCACCGTAGTCTGGAGCGACTGTAATGATACTTTTTCCTGAGCCCATTTCTTTAGCTAACTTAATTGCTCCGGCAATATTAGCTCCGCTAGAAATTCCAGGTGTGAATCCCATTTTTTTACCAGTTAATTGAGCCATTTCAATTGCTTCATCACTAGATATTTCTAATATATCATCATATAGTTGTTGATTTAATGTCTGAGGAATGAATCCTGCAGAAATACCTTGAATTTTATGTGGTCCTTTTTGACCTGTTTTTAGTAGTGGTGATTCTTCAGGCTCTAATGCATAAACTTTAATATTTTCATTTTCTTGCTTTAATTGCTTACCAACCCCACTTAAAGTTCCACCAGTACCAATTCCTGCTACAAAAGCATCAGGAAGATTATTTTCCCCAAATGTTTCGATAATTTCTTTACCAGTATTTTCTGCATGAGTATTTGGATTAGCAATGTTTTCAAATTGCATTGGGATAAATGTATGAGGTTTTTGACCTAATTCTTGGGCTTTTTTAATTGATCCACTCATACCTTCATTTCCAGGAGTTAAAATTAGTTCTGCACCATATCCTTGCATAATTTTACGGCGTTCAATACTCATTGTTTCAGGCATAACAATAATTACATGATATCCTTTTTCAGCTCCTATTGAGGCAAGTCCAATACCAGTATTTCCTGATGTAGGTTCGATGATTGTATCACCTTGTTTTAATTTTCCATGTTTTTCAGCTTCTTCTATCATTGATTCTGCAATTCGATCTTTAATTGATCCAGTGGGATTGAAAAATTCTAGTTTAACGTAAACGTCAGCAGCATCATTAGGTACAAGTTTTTCATTTAATTTTATAATTGGAGTATTACCAATTAATTCACTGATAGAGTTATAAATTTTAGACATAAAAAAATTCCTTTCTAATTTTTAAATATACAAAAAGGGCACATCATAATTATCAATTTTTGATAATTATGATGTGCCCCAAGATTTTTAATCATTTTGATTACATAAAAGATTAACGGTAATTAATATTAATTACAAACTATCCGAGAGAAAACAGCATAATTATCGATAATCAAACAACAAAGTTTATTATTATTTCTATTCATGATGTTTTCCTCCTTTAATAATGTTTTTGTCAGTATAACTGACTAAGGATATATAAGTCAATTATAATAAAAAAAGATACCGATAATCTTTAATTTTGTTATGATGTAACTATTATAAAAAACGGGAAGTGATTATTTGTCTAATAGTAAAAAAGAATTGAGCTTACCAGTCATTTTAATATATGCATTATTATTGAATACTGGTTCATCGTTTATGTGGCCCTTGACCACTATTTATATGCATGATCATTTAGGGATGTCTCTTACTATTTCTGGAGTAGTTTTATTTGGAATGTCTGTTTTTATGATTATTGGAAATTATATTGGTGGTTACTTATTTGATCAATGGTCGCCATATAAAGTAGCTTTAATTAGTGTTTCTATTACTTTAATTTCGGTTATTATTTTAATTTTTTTTCATGGTGGATTAAGTTATTCTTTACTATTATTAACTTATGGTCTTGGAAATGGATGTAGTCTAACACTTCTAAATTCCTATGCCTCATTAATAACTTCTAAAACAACTAGATATGTTTTTAATGCGGTTTATATTGGCTTAAATGTAGGAGTGGTAGTTGGGACTGCTTCAGTTGGTTATTTATTAAATTACGGAATTACAACCGTGTTTATTGTTGCAGCTACATTTTATGCAATTGTTTTCTTTTTAACATTATTTAAATTTAATATTAATATTGAAGAGGCTAAAGCAAAAAAATTAAAAGAAAATCAAATGCAATCAACTGATGATTCTCAATCTGGAAATCATGTAAAATTATTATTATTAATTTGTTTAATGACATTTGCAATTTATATGAGTTATACACTTTGGGAAAGTGTAATGTCTGTCAGATTAACACAATTAGGTATTTCATTTGAACATTACAGTCTTTTATGGACAATTAATGGATTAATGATAGTTTTTGGACAGCCTTTAATTAATAAAATTGGTAACCGATTTAAAATGGGTTCACAAATTTGTTTTGGAATTTCTATTTTTGCCTTATCATTCTTTTTACTAATTGGTGCCAGACAATACTTATCTTTTGTAGTTATTATCGTTATCTTAACATTTGGTGAAATGAATGGACTACCATCAATTCCAGTTTGGATTGATAGACTTGCTAATATTAAAGAAAAAGGTAAATATCAAGGAACATATAATGTCTTTATGTCAATGGGAAGAGCTGCAGGACCATTGATTGGTGGATTGTTTGTTGAATTATTTAATTATCCTACTTTATTTATTTTTGCCGGTGGATTTATATTTTTTACAATGTTAATGGCATTAATTGAAAGTAAAAAGGCTAATTTATTATAAAAAAAGAAGCGATTAATCGCTTCTTTTTTACTATTCTTCTTCTTCTTGAGCTTGTGCAGCTTGTCCTAAAATATTTAAGTAGTTGAATGGACGGTCAAAGTGTGGTTGGAATAGTATATCAACCATTGCTAAGTCATCAATGGTATTCTTGTTTTGAATAGCAAGTGATAAAGTATTAGCTGATTGAGATACATCATACATACTTGATAATGCTCCACCTAAAATAACTTTTGAATCAGCTTCATAAACTAAACTCATAAGAACAGGTTCAGTAGTTGGCATGAATTCAGGACGATAATTGTCTTCAACAACCACTTGTTTTGCATTAATGCCTTGTTCTTTTGCTGCCTCAAGAGTTAATCCAGTAGCAACAAATGTGCGATCAAATAATTTTAGACCTGATGATGATTGAGTACCCATATATTTAGTAGTAGGGTTATTAATATTTTTACCAACTAAAATACCTTGTCTAACGGCATTTGTAGCCAATGGAATATAAGCATTTTTATGAGTTGGGTTATAGTGAACTGCAACTGAATCACCAGCTGCAAGAATATCTTTGTTTGAACTTCTCATGTAATCATCAGTAATGATTGCGCCATTGTCCATCATATCTACTTTACCTTTAAGAAGTGATGTATTTGGTTTGAATCCGATACATAAGATAGCCAAATCAGATTCAATTTCACTTTCATTAGTTTTAACAATTACTGAATCACCTTTATCTTCAAATCCAGTAACTCTTTGACCTTTAGCTAATTTTACGCCGTGATCAGTGTAATCTTTTTCGATAACATCAGTAATTTTTTTATCAAAATATTTACTTAAAATTCGACCAGTACTATCTACAAGAGTTACATCATGTCCTTTTTTAATGTAAGCTTCAGCAAGTTCAGCACCAATGTATCCAGCACCAATAACTGTAATTCTTTTTGAATCTTTAGCTCTTTCAAATAAAGCTTGAGCATCATTCCAGTTTTTACATAAAAGAACGTTTTTACTATCGATACCTTCTAGAGGTGGAACAACAGGTAGTGAACCAGAAGTCATAACTAATTTATCGTAATCTTGTTCAACTTCTTCATTATTATCTAAGTTTTTAACTGATACTTTTTTATTTTCAGTATCAATATTAGTTACTTCGTGTTTCATTTGTACATTAGCCCCTAAGTCGGATAATTCTTTAGGATTTGAATAAAATAATCCTTGAGGATCTTTAACTTCTCCACCAAGATATAAAGCAATTCCGCAAGATAAGAAGGAAATGTTATCATTTTTTTCGTAAACTGTTACTTCAGCATCTGGATTTTCTTTTAAAATTTGTTTAATTGCAAATGTTCCAGCATGTGTACAACCAATTACTGTTACTTTCATAGTATAAAACCTCCAACGATTGTTATTTATTGCACAATCTTTTATATGACATTATCTTATCATCTTTCATTTGCTAATACTATTATTTACTCTTTTAATATAACTTAAATTATATTTTAGTGGATAAAAGCCACTAAAATATTTTATAATTTAAAAATAGAAAGAAGTGATTTTATTTTAAATGAATTAATGATTAATGATATACGTAATTTTAATCGTAAGTATACGCAGTTGTTAGGTTTGTTAAATAAAAAAGTATTTAATACTGATTTTTCATTAACTGAGGGAAGAATTCTTTTGGAAATTAAAGCAAATTATCAATGTTCTCCACAAATGATTTCTCAAAATTTAAATCTTGATAAAAGTTATACTAGTCGAATTATAAAGTCTTTTGAAAAAAGAGATTTATTAATTAAGACAAGTAATCCAAAAGATTTAAGAGTAAAAAAAATTTTACTTACAGAATTAGGTAATCAATTAACTGATGACATTGATCAAAAATCAATTCAACAAATTCAGCGACTCTTAGAGACATTGAGCGATCAAGAACTGAAAGATTTTTATAAAAGTGTAATGACATTAGAAAAAATTTTATTTGAAAAAGGAGATCAAAATGTGGAAAATTAAAAAATTTGATGAGTTAACAAATCGAGAATTATATAAAATTTATGCACTTAGAAGTGATGTATTTATTGTTGATCAAAATAGAATATATCGTGATCAAGATGAAAATGATTTGAATGCATTTCATATTTTTAAAGAAAAAAATGGTGATTTAGTTGCCTATGCAAGAGTATTCCTTGAATCAGATAAAAATAAGGTAACATTTGGTCGAGTAGTAACAAGTAACTTAGTAAGAGGAACAGGAATCGGTAAAGAGTTAATGAATCAAATTATGAATTTAATTCATAATAAATTCTCAGGATTAACAATTGAAATTGAAGCACAAGAACCAGTTCAAGGATTTTATAAACAATTTGGTTTTAAATCTGTTGGAGATGTTTTTATTCACGCTTCTACTCCTCATATTAAGATGATTCATGATAGAATTTAACCTTAGTGTTTTACTTGATGTTATAATTTCTTTAGAAAAAATTTAGGAGGGAAAGAATGAAAAAGAAAACTTTATTAATTTTAGGTGGGTTTATTTTTGTATTTTCCATTTCAATGAATCTTTATATTAAAGCTGATTATAAGCCAGTCAAAGAAAGTTATTCAACAATTGAAGGATTAAAACTAAATGATGATCAAAAATTATATTATCAACTTACAAAACCAATGAAACAAAAAATTAGGGTAAGTGATAATCATGGAGAAGCAAATCGAGTTCAGTATATAACCTTACCAAAAGGAACAATTATAGATGGTGATGGTGGAATTAGTGATGACACTAGACTAAGATCAGGGGCAGATTTAAGTTATCATTTAATGAAAAAAGTATATAAAAAGAATACATATGGACCTGCTTCAGTTGCATCATTCATGTATAAGCCCAAAAAAATGAAAATTGTAAAAAGGCCAAATTATTTATTAACTGATTCAAATAATTATTTGTTTTTAGGTGGATTAAAAGCATTCTCATCCAATAAATATTCAAGTGATTTATTAAAAATAACTTCAGATGGTTATCTAGAATCTTATCCATATAATCGAATTAATTTTAAAGAAGGAAAAAAAGAAGTGACGCTTAACTATCTTCAAAAACCAGAAAGTATGGGTAAAATTAGATTTGTTAAGTCAAAGGAATCAGTTAAATATTTTTATTTAAAACATCCAATGAAAAATATTGACTTAAAAAAAGTCAAGGTAAATCACAAGACATATTATCGAATTTCATTAAATAATTTAAAAACTCCATATTCTAAATTTGTAACTGATATTCCACTTAGAATTTATGGAGATATTTATAAGATAAGTAATGAGACATATTATACTGAGTTAACTGCTGGTGGTTAAAAGGAGATTAAAATGTTTAGAAAGTTTAAAATAATAGTATCAATGATGATTGTTTTCTTTGCTTTTGGATTATTTAACACTATGAAAGCTGAACAAAATCACACAAGTGATGTTAATTCATCTGATATCAAAAATGATCCTGGAATGTTTAAAAATAATTTTTATCGATTTAATAAAAGTACAAAAGTTTATTTACAACTTTTATCTAAAAAAGATTCAAGAACGATTTATAAAAAAATTAAAATTCCAAAGGGAACTGTTATTACAGCTAAAAAAGAAGAAGAATATATTACACATCAAAAGTATTATAAATTTGGTTATGATAATTTTGATTTAAGCTATCATTTAAAAAAACAAGGAATTAGTTCTAAACTATATGGTGAAGGTATAATTTCATTTCGAATTAAACCAAGTAGTAAAATTTTAACCAAAATTAAAAAGCCTTCGTATGCATTGAGTTATGGTTCAGGTGAATTTATTCCCGGTGGACTATCTGCAATTCATAAGTTACCAAAACGAGATTTTAGTAAATATTATAAAATAACTTCTGATGGATGGATTGAATTATATCGTTATAAATACCACGAATATCCACAAATAAATGAAGATTCATTGGATGGTTATCCTACAAACTCAGTTTTTTATGAATCAAGACCAGATGCATCTTCCAAAATAAAACTAGTTAAGCAAAGTAAAAACAAGAAATATTTTTATATTGATCATAAAATTCCTGGATTAAAAATGCATCATAACAAAAAATCTAAAATTAGTAGATATTATTTTGTGCTTAAAGATAACCGAAAAGCGGTTAGTTATGAAGATAATGCATATGGAGATGATATGGCCATATCTAGTATCTATACAATTGGAAATAAGCCATTTTATATGGTAATAGGAGAAGGATTTAATTAAATAAAAAAGACTATAAAAATTTTTATAGTCTTTTATTTTGCTGTTTTACTTAAATTATTTGTTTTTAATTCATTATAGACACGCACAATGTCCGAGTTACTACCTCTTAATTCAAAGTCAGTTATAAAAGGGGCATTGAACATTTTAGCGTATCTCTTTGCGGTTAGACAGTATTGATCATTAAAATTTTTATTTCCACTACCAATTACACCAATACAATGATCTGCATTGTTTTTATAATCAATATATTCACCCAAAGTGTTGGTCATCAATTCTTTAACTCCATTATCGGTTCCATTACCACCATCGAGGTAAGTTGGAACAAAAGCAAAAAAGTCATTTTCTTCTGCTTCAAAATCGGATTGATCTGAAATTTCAATCGGATTAATTAAAGGATTATCTGATTGTTCTTGATGTTGCTCTTCCGCATATTCAGTTAAGTTTTGAATGAAATATCGAGTATTTCCGGCAACTGAAATATACATAACATTAATAGGTTTCACGATTATCCCTCCATTTATCTGATATCTATATTTTAACTCTAAATTAATGGTAAAACTAATTAATTTTTCTTTGATTTAGGAATATAAATTAGTGAAATAATGATGATTAAAATACCAATTAATGTCGAAATACATCCAATTATAATTCCTGGAGTTTGATAGGTTAATTTTATTTTATGTTTGCCACTTGGAACAACCGCACCGATAAAACCTTGATTTACCAATTTAGTTTTAGTTGGCTTGCCATCAATTGTTAGTTTCCAACCAGATGAGTATGGAATTCTGGTTGTCATTACTGATTTTTGTGATTGATGACTAATTCCCGTGATTTTATTATTTTTAACTTTTATATTTTCAAATTTATTTTTTTGAATTTTATTAATTTGTTTTTGGTAATTTTTATTGAAATCGACTGCGACTAGTTGAACTTTTTTAAAGTTTAAATTTTTAACTCCATTAAATTTAACTTCAATTTTTTTACGATTATCTCGATAATAACCTAAATTAATAACTTTATTATGAATTTTTTGATAATTAGAAAGATTATCATTACCATATTGAGTAAAACCATTTTTAAAGCCATTAGTAGAAGCGGTAAATTTATAATTACCATTAAAAGTATGGAATAAATTTTTTCTAAATGATTGGATTTGATCAATTAATGGGTTACTTAAATTATTTAGAGTATAAATTTTATTACGCATTTTAATTTGTTCATGTGCAGTAAATTCATTACTTTTAACATCATCGACTACTAAGTATAGTTCTTTGTTTTTAATTTGATTTGGATTTTTAACTTTTAAAAAGAATGACATTTGATGACCTAAATTATCAGTAGTCATAGATTTTAAACCATTACTATTTTTAATTTTTGTTCTTTTAATTAAATCTTTATTTTCTTTAATAATATTTTTGACTTTATGATTATGAGCATAATTTTTATTTGGTAAATTATTAGAAACATTTTTATTCTTGATTCTTAACTGATTTACTTTATCGATGCTATCAATTGTTTTTGAAGTATCCATTTGGACAGAATAATTGATATTTTTGGAAGCTTTATTCATTTTAGATGATTTAATACCATTTATTTTGTGTTTTAAAGAAGCACCTTGAATTAAAGCTTGTTCTCGATCAATCGGATTTAATTGATTAAAAATATTTTGATCAATTATTGAATTTTGACTATATAGTAAAGGTAAAGGATTTTTATTTTCTAAAAGAATAGTTCCTTGATTGTCATCATTTTTGATAAATGGATGAGGTGTTTTAAATACTTTTATTTTATTGTTAATCTTTACAGGTTTAAATCCAAATGGAGCTGCTTTATTAAGCTGATTTTCATGAATAAATAAATATTTAACGCCTAAAATATTTAATAAAGAAGTTCGATAATCACCTTGAGCAACCGGAGTATTTAGACTGGATTGATTATTTTGTAATTGATTTGATAATCTTCCTAGATAACCATTTTCAGTTGATAAGTAAGAAGTTATTTCTTTGGTATCTTTAACTAATGAAATATTTGAATTAGTATTCAAAAAATTAGATGGATTATTTACATTATGGTAATTAGCGCCAATTGAAGTTTGATAATTACCTAGATGGTTTTTAACATAATTATCAGCTCCATTATAATAATCTTTAATATAATTAGTAGGAATATCTCGGTCAAGTTGTTGATTAGACCATTTACTTTCGTTTGGATTGAAAAAATCATTCCCTAAAATTGCTAAATTTAAGATCACAATACTAGCGACTAGAAAATTAAGTTTGTGATGTGACCATAAGTTATCTCGACTTAAATAAATACTGATTATTAATATAATAATTAGTAAATATGTGAAATATTGAGTAGCTGATGTATGCTTAATTCCACCTTGAGTTATAAAACTAATCAAAAGAAGGCTAGCAATGCTAGTAACAATAATATTTAAATCTTTTTTATTTAAACGAAATAAGTGATTTAAAAAGAAAACGGTTGCTAAACTCAAAGGTAAAATGGCAATTAGTGTCCATCTATTTGATGGGGTTGAAAATGCATTGAAAATTGCTCCGACAAAGGGGAATAGAGTGCCCAATCCAATTAGAATTAAAGAGATATTTAATGGCCAATATTTTTTAAAGTGAATCATTGTGTACGTAACACTAATAAAACTAATCCCACTAAATCCAAGTAAAAGCCAAAAATTATAATTATTACCAAATGAAAGTAATTGTGCAGGAATTGATAAATAGTAATTTAGTGGATAAAAAAGATATCCATTAGCGAATTCAGAATTAGTTCGAGTAGAATTTAAAACAAAAATAAGTGTTGGAATTAAAATGATTCCACTTAACAAAATACCGGTCACAACTGATCCAGTAATTTTTATAGTTATTTTTAAACATTTCTTTTTAATAGAAGGATAAAGAGAAATGAATCTGATTATAAAATAAAATACACAAGTAATTCCTAAAATATAAGCAAAATAAAAATTACCAATAAAAGTTAATAAAACTGATACGGTTAAAGGAATTAGTGTTTTATTATGTAATGCTTTTTCAATTCCATAAAATAAAAGTGGTAAAAAGATTAATGACAAGATGAAAAAGGGATGATGCATTCCAATTAACATAGAATAGCTAGAAAAAGTAAAAACTAATGCACCAATTGCAAGACTAAATTTTTTTCTAGTAAATAATTTTGCGTATAAAATGAATGCTAATCCAGAACAGTACAGACGTAAAATAATTAAAAATGCATATCCTAATTCTAGTTGCTGTTTTGGAAATAAAATTATTAAATAGTTGAATAAATCGCCAGTTACATAGTAAGAAAAACTAGTTAATTGATCTGCACCTAGACCAATATTAGTAGACCAATTTGAAAGATCAAAAGAAGGATGAGTAATCCAATCTAAAATGTGTTGACGAAAATCAATTAAAATTGGAAAATGCTGCGCCATTCCATCTTGGCTCCATATTAAAGATTTACCTGTTAAGAAAAAAATTACAGTAAAGATACTAATTAAAATTAGAAACATGAATGTATATAAAGCCCATGGATAGTTTAATTTATTTTTTATTTTGTGCAAGGAGGTTTCTTCCTTTCTAATAAAAAAACTGAGGAATTTTCCTCAGTTTTTTATTTTTCATCATTTTCATCATTATTTTTAGTTTCAATAATTGTAACTTCAAACCAATTAATGAATGAATTTTCGTAATCTAAAACTTTTAATTTAAAGTTCGCAATAGTAAATTCGTCACCTTTTTTAATGTGGTGATGATTTTCAATGATAAATCCAGCTAAAGTTACTACATCAGATTCATCAAATTCTTTAATTTCAGTGTTAAAGTATTTTTCAAAATCTGAAGTGTTTAATTTACCATTTACTTGATAAGTACCATTTGGTTGTTTGAAAATGTATTCGTTCATTGATGGATCAATTTCATCACGAACTGTTCCAAATAGTTCTTCATAAATATCTTTATCTGTAATAATTCCAGAAGTACCACCATATTCATCGATGATCACAACAATTGGTTGTCTTTCTTTAATCATTTGTTGAAGTACCATTGTGATAGGAGTACTTTCAGAGGTTGTAGAGATATTTCTAATTAATTTGTCGATTTTAATTGATGAATCAACTTGTGATTGTCGAATTAAATCATAATTAAAAATGTAACCTAAAATTTTATCTTTATCATTATTTGCAACAACTGGAAGACGAGAAAATCGTTCTTGTAGATAGACTTGAATAGCTTCTTTAACAGTTTTAGTAATATCAATTGTAACCAGTTGAGTTCGATCAATCATGATATCTTTTGCGACTTTATCATTTAGTTCAAAAGCTCTTTGCATGTATAAGTAGTCATCTTTTTCTAGAGCTCCGTTTGCAACCGCGTCTTTTGATAAATTAAGGATTTCTGCTTGAGAAAAGTTTTCGGTATTTTCATCAGCAACATGCATTCCAAATAGACGAACTACGCCAGATGAAGTTGTATTTAATAACCATACAAATGGATAAAAAAGAATATGGAAATAGTGAAGTGGTGTAGCAAAGTATTTTAGAACAGTTAGTGGCATATCAATCGAAATATTTTTTGGGACAATTTCAGTAAATACCACTTGAATATAGGTTAATAGAACTAAACCAACTACGGCTCCAATTCCGTGAGCACTAGTTGGATGAATTTCAATTCCAACCAAATTCATAAAAGAAACTAAAATATCAATTACAAATGATTCACCAATCCAACCTAAAATCAATCCAGTTACTGTAACTCCAACTTGAGTGGTTGAAAGGTATTCATTTAAATGAGATACCATATCTAATTGTCGATTTAATTTTTTCTTTTGTCTATCACTGATATCATTGTCATCTAGTAATTCTTCAATTGCACTTGAGCGTGCTTGAACTAGAGCGAATTCACAAGCAACGAAAAATGCTGCTAGTAAAAATGAAACTATGATAACTGATAAATCGATAAACAACGGACCTGTATTCAAAAGATCATTCCTCATTTCAATTTTTTTAATAAACTATCTTTATTTTATATATTATAAACTTATCTGGTGCACTTTGAAATAAATAATTTCAACATAGCAAATACTATCATATTTTATCTTTTTATGTTCATATATAACTTAAAAATATTGACATTTATATTAATTAAATATATGATATCAAACAATAAATAAAATAAATCTGTCGCTTTAATCCAATCCAGAGAGGTTGGTAAGTAACGTTAATATCATTATCTAGAGATATTGCACGTTCATCAAACGGCAATATCTCTTTTTTTGTAAAAAGACAATTAATTGTTTCCAGTGAGAGACCAATTGTAATTAAGATAAAAATAATTGGCTATCACTATCAAAATTTAGTGATAGCTTTTTTTATAGTTTAGGAGGAATTATATGAATGACCAATTGAATTTGACTTCAGTAGAAGATATGTCGAAAAAAGAAGTAATGCATAAATTAAAACTAGCACAAAATTTTAAAAATGGTAAAAGAGTTAATTTGTTACGACCTGTTTATGCAATGAATCTTTTTTTTGAAAATAGCACAAGAACTCATACGAGTTTTGAAATGGCAGAGAAAAAACTTGGAATTGATATTTTACAATTCGATGCCAAAGCAAGTTCTTTAACTAAGGGGGAAACATTGCTTGATACAATTCGTACGATTCAAGCGATTGGAGTTGATTTTGCGGTCATTAGACACCCTCAAAATACATATTATCAGAGTCTATTAGAAAATGATTTATCAATTAGTATTGTTAACGCTGGAGATGGAAGTGGGCAACATCCATCTCAATCACTACTTGATTTATTAACAATTTATGAAGAATTCGGTCATTTTGAAGGCTTAAAAGTTGGGATAGTAGGTGATTTAAATCACTCTCGAGTAGCAAAATCAAACATGCAAATTTTGACAAGACTCGGTGCGACAGTAGTTTTTGCTGGACCAGAGAAGTGGCATAGCGATGAATTTAATAAATATGGTGATTTTATTTCAGTTGATGATTTATTTTCATCGGTTGATGTTGTTATGTTGTTGAGAGTACAAACTGAAAGACTGGAAAAAGAATTTGTCGGATTTGATTATCATGAATATTTTAAAACTTATGGATTAAGCCAAGAGCGTTATCAAACTCTAAAGGGAAATGCGATTATTATGCATCCGGCACCAGTTAATCGAGGAGTTGAAATTCAAAGCGAATTAGTTGAAAGTTCTAAATCAAGAATTTTTCGTCAAATGGAAAATGGAGTTTTTGTTCGAATGGCAATTTTAGCTGATATTTTACAACAAAAAGGATTATTAAAAGGAGCTTTAGATGACTAAATTATTGATTAAAAATGGATATGTTTTTCAAAATAATGAATTTCAACAAACTGATATTGAAGTTAATGATGGAAATATCAGCAAAATTCAAAATAATCTTCAGATAAATAATCAACAAGTTATTGATGCAACAAATCAATATGTAATTCCTGGATTAGTCGATGTCCATGTTCATTTTAGAGAACCAGGATTTGAAGATAAAGAAAATATTAAAACTGGAAGTTTAGCAGCTGCGCATGGAGGATATACAACTGTCTATGCAATGCCTAATTTAAATCCGGTACCTGATTCTGCTGAAAAAATGCAACAAATGATTGATTTAAATCATGAAAATAGTGTCGTTCATACTGAACAGTATTCTTCAATTACTTATGGTCGAACAGGTGATGATTTAGTTGATTTTTCAGCAATGATTAAAAATGGAGCAAAAGGCTTTTCTAATGATGGATCTGGAATTCAATCTGCTAAAACAATGTTAGAAGCGATGAAATTAACTAAAGAAAATAATACTGTTTTAGCTGCTCACGTCGAAGATAAGAGTTTAATGGGTAATGGAGTAATGAATGCTGGAAAAAAAGCGGAATCATTAGGATTACCAGGGATTTCTAATTTAGTTGAAACTGCTCAGTTAGCAAGAGATATTGAGATTGCTCGAGAAACAGGAGCACACTATCATGTTTGTCATTTATCAACGAAACAAAGTGTTGAATTGGTCCGTCAAGCTAAAAAAGATGGAGTAAATATTACTGCAGAAGTTTCTCCACATCACTTGTTTTTAAATGAATCAATGATTGAATCAGATAATGCAATGTACAAAATGAATCCTCCACTTCGAACTTTAGAAGATTGCCAAGCAGTTTTAGCCGGCTTATTTGATGGAACAATTGATATGATTGCAACTGATCATGCACCACATACTGATGAACAAAAAGCTGGTTCAATGATGAATGCAGCTTTTGGAATTACAGGCTTAGAAGTTTCATTGTCATTACTTTATACAAAATTAGTTCAACCTGGATTATGTTCATTTGCACAAATAATTAATTGGATGAGTGTTAATCCAGCTAAAATTTTTAAAAATGAAGTAGCTGGTAGCTTAGAAGCTGGCAAGCCAGCTGATATTACTATTTTTGATCCTAACCAAATTCGATTAGTTAATAAAGAAGAAATGCAATCAAAGGGAAATAATACTCCATTCATTAATCATCAACTAACGGGTGACGTGATGTTAACAATCGTTTCAGGAAAAGTTGTTTATCAAAAAAATAAGTGAGGAATTTTTATGAAAAGATACTTAGTTTTAGAAGATGGTCAAATTTATACTGGTGAAGCATTTGGAGATTTAGGAAATCAAATTGGTGAACTAGTTTTTAGTACAGGGATGTCTGGGTACCAACAATCAATTTCAGATCAATCATATAATGGTGAAATTTTAATGTTTACTAATCCATTAATTGGAAATTATGGAGTGAATGATAAAGATTTAGAGTCATTAAAGCCAACAACTAAAGGAGTTGTAGTAACTCAATTAGCTAGAAAAACTACTCATTTTGAAATGACACAAGATTTAGATGAGTATTGTAAAAGTCATCAAATTCCTGGAATTAAAGGGGTTGATACAAGAGCAATTACTAAGCATATTCGTGAAAAAGGTGCTATGAAAGCAGCTATTTTGAATGATATTTCAGATGTATCGATTAATGATATTAAAACAGCTACTAATGAAAATCCATTAATCCCAACTAGTGCAACTAAAGAAGCTTATCCAGCACCTTCTGATGGTCCAAGAGTTGTGGTTGTAGACTTTGGTTTGAAATATTCAATCTTAAGAGAACTAGCTAAACGTAATTTTGATGTAATTGTTGTTCCCCCAACTACAAGTTATTCTGAAATTATGAAATATGGACCTAAAGGAGTCATGTTGACCAATGGACCTGGTGACCCAAGTGATGTAACAGAAGCAACACTTGAAATGATTCGCAAAGTTGAAAAAGAAGTTCCAATGTTTGGGATTTGTATGGGACATCAATTATTTGCCTTAGCAAATGGTGCTACAACTTTTAAAATGAAATTTGGCCATCGTGGATTTAATCATGCAGTCCGTACTCTTGAAAATGGAAAAATTAATTTCACTTCACAAAATCACGGATATGCAGTAGAACGAAATTCAGTTTACAACACAGATTTAGAAGTTTCTCATGAAGAAATTAATGATGAAACAGTTGAAGGTTTAGTTCACACAAAATATCCAGCATTTTCATTGCAATTTCATCCAGATGCAGCTCCTGGTCCCCATGATGCTGATTATATTTTTGATGAATTTAAAGAGTTAATTCAAAGAAATCAAAAGGAGAATTTATTCAATGCCTAAACGAGAAGATATTAAAAAAATTATGGTAATTGGATCAGGTCCAATTATTATTGGTCAAGCAGCAGAATTTGATTATTCAGGAAGTCAAGCTTGTCTAGCTTTAAAGGAATTAGGTTATGAAGTTATTTTAATTAATTCTAATCCAGCAACAATTATGACTGATAAAGAAATTGCTGATCAAGTTTATATTGAACCAATTACTGAAGATTTTTTAGAAAAAATCTTACGTAAAGAGCGACCAGATGCAATTATTCCAACTTTAGGTGGACAGCAAGGATTAAATTCTGCTGTTGAGTTATCAAAATCTGGTATTTTAGATACTTTAGGCATTGAATTGTTAGGAACTGGCTTAAAAGCAATTAATCAAGCTGAAGATCGAGAAGAATTTAGAGCTTTAATGGAAGAAATTAATGAACCGGTTCCAGAGTCATCAATTGCCACAACGGTTGATCAAGCTGTAGAGTTTGCTAATTCAACTGGTTATCCAGTAATTGTTCGACCTGCCTTTACAATGGGAGGAACTGGCGGTGGAATTGCTAACAATGAAGCTGAATTAATTGAAATTACAGATAATGGGCTTTATTTATCGCCTGCCACACAAGTCCTAATTGAACAAAGTATTGCAGGCATGAACGAAATTGAATTTGAAGTAATGCGAGATGCAAATGATTCTACCATGGTAGTTTGTAATATGGAGAACTTTGATCCGGTTGGAATTCATACCGGAGATTCAATTGTAACTGCACCAGTTCAAACCTTATCTGATAATGAAGTGCAAATGCTTCGTGATGCAGCTTTAAAAATTATTCGTGCATTGAAAGTTGAAGGTGGATGTAATGTTCAATTAGCACTTGATCCAAAAAGTAATAAATATTTTGTAATTGAAGTTAATCCTCGAGTTAGTCGCTCAAGTGCTTTAGCTTCTAAAGCAACTGGATATCCAATTGCTAAAATTTCAGCCAAAATTGCAGTTGGTCTACATTTAGATGAAATTATTAATCCTGTGACTAAAACAACTTATGCTGAATTTGAACCAGCTCTTGATTATGTTGTTACTAAAATTCCTCGTTGGCCATTTGATAAATTTGAGTCAGCTGATCGAACTTTAGGAACTCAAATGAAAGCTACTGGAGAAGTAATGGCATTAGGTCGAAATCTTGAAGCTTCAATTTTAAAAGCAATTCGATCATTGGATATTGATCAAAAAGATTTAAATGATGATAATTTAACTAATTTAAGTCAAACTGATTTAGATAATGGTATTATTCATGCTCGTGATGATCGCATTTTCTACTTATATGAAGCAATTAAAAGAAATTACTCAATTGATAAATTAGCAGAAATGACTAATATTCAAATCTATTATTTAGATATTTTATTACACATTTATGAAATTCAAACTGAATTAAGTACTCATGTTGGTGATCTTGATGTCTTAAAAAATGCCAAAACTTATGGATTTTCTGATCAAACTATAGCAAGATTATGGAATGTTGATTTAGATCATATTAAAGGTTTACGTTTATCAAATAAAATTATGCCAACCTATAAAATGGTCGATACTTGTGCTGGTGAATTTGAAGCTGAAACACCATACTTTTACAGTACTTATGAATCTGAAAATGAAAGTGAA
This sequence comes from Lactobacillus sp. S2-2, assembly GCF_021698855.1. Classification (GTDB taxonomy): domain Bacteria; phylum Bacillota; class Bacilli; order Lactobacillales; family Lactobacillaceae; genus Fructilactobacillus. The sequence continues at coordinate 107,915 of NZ_WWFA01000003.1, read as the reverse complement.
ATCTCTGATAAACCATCAGTGTTAGTACTTGGTTCTGGTCCGATTCGAATTGGACAAGGAGTTGAGTTTGATTACGCAACGGTTCATTCCATTAAAGCGATTCAAAAAGCTGGTTATGAAGCAATTATTATTAATAATAATCCTGAAACAGTTTCGACTGATGCAGAAATTGCAGATAAATTATATTTTGAGCCCATTACTTTAGAAGAAGTTATGAATGTCATTGACTTAGAAAAACCAATGGGAGTAGTAGTTCAATTTGGTGGACAAACTGCAATTAATTTAGCTGAACCATTAGCTGATGAAGGAGTTAAAATTCTCGGAACAAAAGTTGAAGATGTTAATCGAGCAGAAGATCGTGATGAATTTGATAAAGTAATTAAGAATTTAAAAATTCCACAACCAGTGGGAGGAACTGCTAGTGATTACAATACAGCAATTGAAATTGCAGAAAAAATTGGTTATCCAGTTCTAGTTCGCCCAAGCTATGTTTTAGGTGGTCGAGCAATGGAAATTGTACATCAAAAAGAAGATTTAAAACGTTATATGCAAAATGCAGTTTTAGTGTCAAATGATCATCCAGTTTTAATTGATAAATACTTAGTTGGAAAAGAATGTGAAGTTGATGCTATCTGTGATGGAAAAGAAGTTTTAATTCCAGGAATTATGGAGCATATTGAAAGATCAGGAGTTCATTCTGGAGATTCAATGGCAGTATATCCAAGTCAAACTTTGAGTCAGCAAGTTAAAAATCAAATTATTGAATATACAACTAATTTAGCTTTATCACTTAATTGTATTGGGTTAATGAATGTTCAATTTGTTGTCCATGATAATCAAGCTTATGTAATTGAAGTTAATCCAAGAGCTAGTCGAACAGTTCCATTTTTAAGTAAGGTTACTGGAGTTTCTATGGCACAAGTGGCCACTCAATTAATTTTAGGTCAATCATTAGATGGGTTAGGATATAATCCTGGATTAATTCCAGAAGGTAAAATGATTCATGTTAAGTCACCAGTATTTTCATTTAGTAAGTTAAATGATGTTGATAGTTTACTTGGTCCAGAAATGAAATCAACTGGTGAAGTGATGGGTTCTGATGTTACTTTACCAAAAGCTCTTTATAAAGCTTTTGAAGCATCTAAAATTCATGTGTCAAATCACGGGAAAGCACTGTTAACGGTTAAGGATTTAGATAAGCCGGAAACAGTTTCATTAGCTAAAAGACTTTCAAACTTAGGCTTTGAAATTTTAGCAACTAAAGGAACTGCAGAATATCTAAATCAAAATGGATTAAAAGTTAATATAATTGGAAAGATTGGTGAACAAAATGATTTAACTAATTTATTAACTAATCAAGAAATTCAATTAGTTGTGAATACAATTGAAAATAATTCAACGAGTTTGGCTGATGGTAGTGCAATTAGGAATCAAAGTATTATGCACGGAGTACCATTACTAACTGCATTAGATACTTTTGATGCGATTTTACAAGTTTTAGAGAGTCAGTCATTTATGATTCAATCAATTTAAAAGGAAGCATTAGGTGCTTTCTTTTTTATTGTTTAAATATTTGATAATTAGACTTCAAAATAGTTGGTCTTATTGAATAAAAATAATATAATGATATCATTAGATGTTTTATGCTTAGATTTAAATAGAGACCAGATGAAATGAGGAATAACTAATGTTATTAGGTAGTATTGAAGCTGGCGGTACGAAATTTGTTTGTGCGGTTGGTGATGAAACATATAAAGAAATTGATAGTGTTAGTTTTGAAACTACCAATCCAGAAGAAACAATTGGAAAATGCATTAATTACTTTCAAAAATTTCCTGAACTAATGGCCATTGGAATTGCTTCTTTTGGACCAATTGAAGTGAGAATTAATAATCCAAAGTATGGTTATATTACAGATACTCCAAAAGAGGGATGGAAGAATACTAATTTTTTAGGTCTTATTAAGGAACATTTTGATATTCCAGTTTATTGGACTACTGATGTAAATGGATCTGCATATGGTGAATATATTAATTCGATTAATCAAAAAAAGCCTATCCGTTCATTGGCTTATTATACAATTGGAACTGGAATTGGTGCTGGAATTGTTAATAATGGTGAATTATTAGGATATATGGGTCATCCTGAAGTTGGACATGTTTTAGTTAAAAAACATCCAGAAGATCAAAATTTTTCAGGAGTTTGTCCTTATCATGATGATTGTTTAGAAGGATTAGCATCCGGTCCAACTTTTGAACAAAGGACTGGTAAAAAAGGTAAAGATGTCCCAATGACTGATTCTGCTTGGGATAAGGTAGCTTATTATGTTGCACAGGCTGCAATGCAAGTGACTTTATTTATTCGACCAGAAAAAATTATTTTTGGTGGTGGAGTAGTTAGTGAACCATTTTTAGTGAAAGTTAGAAATCACTTCAAGAAGTTATTCAATAATTATTTTCCACTAGATGATTTAAATCATTATATTTCTTCTCCTGCAATTAAAAATAATGGTTCAGCAACAATTGGAAATTTTGCTTTAGCATTAAAGCAATATTATAAAGATGATATTGTTGAAATATAATAAAAAATAAAAAGACAATTTAATTGTCTTTTTTTGTAAGAAAAATTAATTGGTTACTTAAATTTTTCTTATATTGGTAGTTTAGTCATTAATTTTAAATTGAAATCAATTATAATTAGAAATAATTTAAAGGGGGGATATCTTATTATGAATAATGGAATCAATCTAAAAGATGTTGATTTAAAAAATGGATTGACGGATGAGCAGGTTCAAAAGCAACTTGAAACTGGTAATAAAAATATTCCTCCTAAATCTTTAACTAGAAGTAATAAACAAATTTTTTCAGATAACATTTTTACTTTATTTAATATGATTAACGTATTGTTAGCTGCATTAGTTATTTTTACGGGTAGTTATAAAAATTTGGTCTTTATTGTAATTGCAATTGTGAATACTTCAATCGGAATTTTTCAAGAGATTAGATCAAAAAGACAAGTGGATAAAATGGCTTTGTTATCACAAACAAATGTCAAAGTGATTAGAAATGGAGTTAAACAAACTGTTCAACCAGAAGATGTTGTTTTAGGTGATTTAATTGTTTTGGATCGTGGAGATCAAGTTTCAGTTGATGGTAAAGTTATCACAACTAAGGGTATCGGAGTCGATGAATCGCAAATTACAGGTGAGTCTAATATAATTTCTAAACATAATGATGATGAAATCACATCAGGAAGTTTCTTAGTTAGTGGTGAGGCAGTTATCTTAGCTACTAAGGTAGGAAAAGAAGCATTTGTTAATTATTTAACCAATGAAGCTAGAATGACAGAAAGTAAAAATAGTGTTTTGATTAATTTATTGAAAAAAATTATCAAGACTTTAACAATTATTATTATTCCAGTTGGAATCATTTTATTTATTTCACGTCTTTTACATGGACTAAACATAAATGAATCAATTTTAGGAACAGTTGCTGCAATGACTGGAATGATTCCAGAAGGTTTAGTTTTATTAACATCGGTTACTCTAGCAGTTTCTGCTTATACCTTAGCAAAAAAAAGAGTATTGGTTAGAGAACTTTCTTCAATTGAAACGTTAGCTCGAGTGGATACGATTTGTTTAGATAAAACAGGAACGATTACTACCGGTAATTTAAAGTTTGAAAAAACATTACCACAAAGCAAGCAATATGATAATAATCAAATTAATGAAATTATTGGTGATTTATCTCATATTGTTGATGATAAAAATGAAACTGCAACTGCTTTAAAAAATCAGTTTAGTAGTAAAAATCCATTTAAGTCTGATTTAATTGTTCCATTTTCTTCAGCAAAAAAATGGAGTGGAGCTCAAATAAAACAAGGACAATTTGTTTTAGGAGCACCTCAATTTATTCTAAAAATGAATGAAAGTCAGAAAAATATTGTTCAAGAAAATGCAGAAAAAGGAAATCGTGTTTTAGCTTTAGTTAAGGTAAATGATTTATCTGAAGATGGTTTCTCTAATCCTGAATTGATTTCTTTTATTTTAATCTCTGATGAAATTAGAGAAAATGCAGCTGATACGTTAGCTTACTTCACTAATTTAGGCGCTAGAATTAGAATTATTTCTGGTGATGATCCAATGACTGTATCAAATATTGGTATGCAAGTTGGAATCGAAGATGCCGACAAATATATTGATATGTCATCATTAAAAGATCCAATTGATTATCAAGCTTTGACTAGAAATTATGTAATCTTTGGTCGAGTAACACCAACTCAAAAACAAAATTTAATGAAAGCATATCAACAAGATGATCATACAGTTGCGATGACTGGTGATGGAGTTAATGATTTATTAGCACTAAAACAAGCTGATTGTGGAATTGCAATGGCATCTGGTAGTGAAAGCGTTAAAAGTATTGCTGATGTTGTTTTGATTGATTCAAATTTTGCTTCAATGATTGATGTTTTAAAAGAAGGACGTCGAGTAATTAATAATATTGATAGTATTTCTTCTTTATACTTAATCAAAACTATGTATTCAATTATGCTAGCAGTTATTTTTGTTTTTGTTGCTAAAAATTATCCATTCCAACCAATTCAGTTAACTCCAATTAATGCTTTTATGGTAGGAATGCCAACATTCTTGTTAGCGCTACAACCTAGTTATGAAATTATTAAAAATCGTTTTGTTAAAAATATTTATGCAATTTCAATTCCAGCTTCATTAACTGTTGTTGTATATATATTAGGAATTGGTATTTTAGGACACTTTCTACAGCTAAGTAATCATGAAATTTCTTCTTTAAATGTCTTAATGACAGGTGCAATTTCATGGATATCATTAATTAATGCAAGTGCTCCAATAACACGCTTTAAAATGGGATTAATAGTATTTAGTGCAGGTGCTTTTGTGTCTGTCTTTACAATCTTTAATAATTTCTTCTCATTAGCTTCATTAATTGATTTAAGATTAGGATTAATTGCAATTATATTATTAGCAAGTGTTGTATTTGTTTATAAGATTATTCAAAAATTTATCTTAGGAACTAAAGAAGTTATTGATAGTAAATAAAAAAGATGCCAATTGGCATCTTTTTTATTTGACTGAATCTTCAATTGTTTCAATCAATTCTTTTTCATTTAAATTTAATTTATGTGATGTACGATAAGCAACAGAAATATAAAATGGTGGTAAGTCTTGATCATTGATTGGAATTGTAATTAAATTATCATGATCTGAAACCGCGTGCTTGACTAAGAATCCAACACCTAAATTTTCACTAATCATTTTTTTAACTAATTCAAAATCTTGAGAACGATATGCAATTTCTGGATGGATAAAATGGTGGTTACACATATTATCAAAAACTTGATTATGAACATAATCAGATGATAGTAAAACCATTTTTTCATTTTCAATATCGTTAAAAGTTAAAGTTTCATAGTTGGCAAACTTAGAATTTTTAGGTACAACAAAGTGAAATTGATCTTTAGTTAGTACTTCTCCAGCAATTTCTTTATTTTGCATGGGTTCAACTGAACCTATTAAAGCAATATCGATTAAACCAGATTTTAAATTTTCCAATAGTTTATTTGAACCATCTTCTTTATTACGAATATCACTTAGAATATTTCTTTTAACTAAATTAGTCGCTAATTTTGGAAAATAATAATTTCCAATAATTGGGGGTAATCCAAAATGAATAGGATTGTTGGTTAATTTTTGCATATCTCCATTAATTGCCGTGATTTCATCACCAATTAATTTAGTGTGTTCAAATAATTTTTGCCCCGCTTTTGAAATAGTAATTGCTCGGTGGGAGTGATCTCTTTTTACTAAATCAATATTAAATTCATCTTCTAATCGTTTAATTGCCATTGTTACGGTTGGTTGTTTAACTTCAAAAAATTTGGATACTTCAGTATAGCTTTTTAGCTTTACAAGTTTGTTGAAGTACAGCATATCTTGTAATTTCATGTATGTGTTCCTCTCATATAAATAACATTTATAACAAAAATGCGTTTGACTATATTATACGCATAGGTTTAACATTCTTCGAGTACTTTATATTAAATATTTATTAAAAAGGGGATATTTGTTATGGCAAAAGGTCAAGAAATAGTTAACAATCCTTTCTTAAACAAAGGAACTGCTTTTACAGAAGATGAACGTAAGACACTTGGAATTCAAGGTTTAGTTCCACCCGCTGTACAAACATTAGATCAACAAAAAGATCGTGTTTATAAAGAATATCAAAGAAAAGAATCAGATTTAGAAAAAAGAATTTATTTAATGACAATTTTCAATGAAAATCGTGTATTGTTCTATGCACTTTTCGCTGATCATGTTAGTGAATTTATGCCAGTAGTTTATGATCCAACAATTGCTGAATCAATTGAAAATTACAGTCAAATTTATACTAACCCACAAAATGCTGCTTTCTTTTCAATTAATGACAGTAGTCGTGAAACAATTAGAGAAGGATTAAAGAATGCTACTGATGGTCGAGACATTGAATTAATTGTTGTGACTGATGGTGAAGGTATTTTAGGTATTGGTGACTGGGGTACTCAAGGAATTGATATCCCAACTGGTAAATTAATGGTTTATACTGCAGCAGCCGGAATTGATCCTGCTAAAGTATTACCTGTCGTATTAGATGCTGGTACTAATCGTGAAAGCTTATTGAATGATCCATTATACTTAGGTAATTCTCAAAAAAGAGAATATGGTGATGACTATTACGCTTTTGTTGATAATTTTGTTAAAGAAGCAGAAGACATGTTCCCTAATATGTATCTTCACTTTGAAGACTTCGGTCGTTCAAATGCTTCAAACTTACTTAAAAAATACAAAGATGATTACTTAGTTTTCAATGATGATATTCAAGGAACTGGAATTATCGTATTAGCTGGTGTATTAGGTGGATTAAACATCTCTGGTGAAAAAATGACTGACCAAACATATCTATGTTTTGGTGGTGGTACAGCTGGTGTTGGAATTGCACAACGTGTTTGTGAAGAAATGGTTCAAGAAGGTTTATCAGAAGAAGAAGCTAAGAAGCATTTCTACATGGTTGATAAACAAGGACTATTATTCGATGACATGGAAGATTTAACTGAAGGTCAAAAAGAGTTTGCTAGAAGCCGTGATGAATTTGATAATGCAGATCAATTAACTAACTTACTTGATGTTGTTAAAGCTGTTCACCCAACTATTATGGTAGGAACTTCAACTCAACCAGGTGCATTTTCAGAAGAAGTTATTAAAGAAATGGCTGCTCATACTGAACGTCCAATTATTTTCCCAATTTCAAATCCAACTAAGTTAGCTGAAGCAAAAGCTGAAGATGTAATTAAGTGGACTGATGGTCGTGCTTTAATTGGAACAGGAATTCCTTCAGATCCAGTTGAATACAAAGGGGTTACTTATGAAATTGGACAAGCTAATAATGCTTTAGTATATCCAGGTCTTGGATTAGGTGCCATTGCTGCCACAGCAACTAAATTGGATGATGAAATGATTTCAGCTGCTGCCCATTCACTTGGTGGAATTGTTGATGCATCACAACCAGGTGCAGCTATCTTGCCACCAGTCGATAAATTAACTGAATTCTCAGAAACTGTTGCTAAAGCAGTTGCTAATAGTGCAGTAAAGCAAGGTCTTACAAGAGAAAATATCAGTGATGTCGACAAAGCTGTAAAAGACACAATGTGGGCTCCTGAATATAAAAGTATCAATAAATAATTTTTTTGGAGGATTAATATAATGGATGCATTTATTACATCATTATCTAGTGTTGGAGAAATCGTACTAGTTATTGCATTAGGATATTGGTTACGTAAATCAGGTAAATTAGCTGATACTTTTAAAGGTAATATTTCATTTTTAATTATGAATGTTGCATTACCTGTTTCAATTTTTATGTCAGTAATTACCAAACTAGATCGTGGTAAAATTGTTAGTTTATCAAGTGGATTACTTTATACATTCTTAAGTTTCTTATTAGGTTATGTAGTCGCAATTCTATTGATTTATGTTTTCAAAATTAGAAAAGGTCGTCGTGGTACTTTCATTAATATGTTTGTTAATGCCAATACAATTTTTATTGGAATGCCACTTAATTTAGCTTTATTTGGTAAAGAAGCAGTTCCTTACTTCTTGATTTATTACCTAATGAATACTATTTCAACTTGGGCAATCGGAATCTTCTTTATTTCAGCTGATGACCCAACTAAAGAAAAAGGTTCAAAAGATTCAGCTGGATTTAATTGGAAGAAATTACTTCCTGCTCCACTAATTGGATTTATTGTTGCCTTAGTATGGATTGCATTTAATATTCCAACTACATTTATTGAATCAGACAAATTCCCAATGTTAGGTAAAACATTTGAAATGGTTGGTAGTTTAGTTACACCACTTTCATTGATTTATATTGGAATTATTTTAGCTGATGCTGGACTTAAATCAATTCACTTTGATCGTGATTCAGTTCTAGCATTATTGGGCCGTTTTGTAATTGCCCCAGCTCTTATGATTGGTATTCTAGTATTATTTGCAAATGGTGGTGCTGGTGTTCCTTCAATCGAAGCAAGTACTTTCATCATTCAAGCAGCCGCTCCTGGACTTGCAGTTCTTCCAATGTTAGTTGGTCGTTCTAATGGTGATGTTGATTATGCTAATAATGTTGTAATTACAAGTACGGTACTATTCGTAATCGTAGTTCCAATCTTGATGCAAGTTATTAACGTACTATATTAGTTAAAAAGAGTAATCTTATGATTACTCTTTTTTTATATTCTTATTTTTTTATTAAATGATAGAATAAAGATATCTTAAAAATCGAAAGAGGTTATTTTTTGCTACTATTTTTATTTATTTTATTAATACCATTTCTTGTGTTAGCGGCTATTTTTACTGATGGATGTTCATGTTTGTTTTTGATTCTAATTTTAGGTTTTTTATTGATACTTATAATGATGTTTCATTTATTATTTTGGCCAGCAGTTATTTTAATCATCATTTGGTTGATTTATCAAAGCTATCAAAAAAGATAGGAGAAATTAAGTAATGGATAAAATAAAACAAATTGAGATATTTTCTCAACAAATAATGCAAATAAATGATGATAGTCATAGTTTTAATCATATTAAAAGAGTAATAAAATTAGCTAAACAAATAATGAAGAACTATAAAGTTGATTATGAAGTTATTTTAACTTCAATTTATTTACATGATTCCTATGATGAAAAAATATTTGAGGATGTAATTAAACAAAAACAAATTGTTCAAAATAAATTAATAGAATTGGATTTCTCTGAAATTAAAATAAAGAAAATATTTTCAATAATTGATTCAATGTCTTTTAGTGAAAATTTAGTTAATAAAAAAGAATTAGATTTAGAAGGTCAGATTGTTCAAGATTCAGATCGACTTGATGCAATTGGTGCATTAGGAATTGCACGAGCTTTTTATTATGGTGGTAAATTTGGAGAAGTTATGTATGATAAAGATATTTTGCCAAGAAAAAAATTGAATAAAGAGGAATATCGAGAACCTGGAACCGTAATTAATCACTTTTATGAAAAATTATTAAAAATAAAGGATCAATTGAATACATCTGAAGCTAAAAAGATTGGTGAAAAACGACAACGAATTATGTTAGATTTTTTAGATGATTTTATTGATGAAGCCAATTAAATAGGTATAAATTGCTTTTCTTAATAAAAAGTTAGATAATATTAAAATGTAATTAAAAAATATATATAGGAGTGAAGAAGTTGAAAAAAATTTATAAATATTTGTCTATTGCTCTTGTAGTTACTTTTGGGATGGTTATATTATCAACAAATGTAAGTGCAAGTGAGTACTATAAGGAAAATCCACAAATTGTAAAAATTAAGAAAACAGTTGCAAAATATAAAGATGAAACTAAAAAGGTTCATAAAGGTTATTATCGTAAGAACAATTTTGTTAAGGTTTCATCAGTCCAAGGTCATACATTAAAAACAGCTTCAGGTTATTACATAAGTGCAAATAAAAATTTTGTTAAGAAAACTCAAGGATATCAAAACCCTAAAAGATATCATCAAGTAAATTACACACAAATTAAGCCATATGGAAAAGTTGGACATTCAATTGGTGTCGGATATGAAGGTATTAAAACATATAAAGTAATGAAACGTCTTGGGACTTATAATGGTTATAATAAGTATAATTATGCTACTAAATATGCAGTTCAAAATTTCCAAAGAAAACATCACATTAAAGCTACTGGTAGAGTTAATGAAAAAACTTGGGTTAAATTGGGCTTAAAAAAATCACAATGGAAATCTATTGATAGTTATGTTGCTCCATTAGGTGCAAAAGCTTGGCAAGGAAGAAAAGCACATGTTGATGCTGCAATTAAACAAGCTAAAAGATATTTAGGAAATCTTTATCTTGTAGGATCATCATCATATCCATTTTATGGAACTGATTGTTCAGGATTAGTTATGCAAGCATTATATGCCGGTGGAATTAATCCTAAACCAGTAAGTTCAATTCATCATGGTTATCCAGGAAATGAATGGAATAGTCGTAATTTATTTAAAGATAATAAATTTAAGCGAGTTAGCTATAGTCATCGTCAAAGAGGTGACTTAATTTTCTATTATCAACCTGGAACTAGAACGGTTTGGCATGTTGCTTTGTACTTAGGTCATAATCAAGTAATTGAAAGTTGGCCACCTAGAGTAATGATTCAACCAATTAAAAATAGTCAAAGATCAATCATTGCTGGGGTTTCAAGACCATGGAATTAAAGCGATTTTTTAATTCCATTATTCTAACTATTTTAATTAGCTCATTAAGTATGTTAATTAATATTTCAGCTATTAATGCCGATTCAGAAGTTAATAATAACCAAAATGATTCAGAAGTTGTTAACCCAACAGATCAAAATCAAAGTAATGAAGATGTAAATAAGCCAGAAGAAAAACCTGATAAAAAACCTAGTAAGCCAGTTCAAAAAATTAAATACGATAAAGTAAAGTCAAATAAAAAAGTTAATTACTATTTGAAATTTAAAAATAGTAAGGTTAATTATAAAATTTATCGAAGTGGTGGATATAAAACTAGTAAAAATAATTTAAATTCAATTAGTGATTCTAGTAAATATCGTAATCAACAAGTTTTAATTACAAATGAACAAAAAGTAAAAAATAGAACTTGGCTTAAATTTAGAATTAATAAAAAAACAATTGGATATGTTAATAAAAATGCGATGAGTTCTAATTTTAAATTGTTAAATGTTAAATCAATTCCACAAAGACCAGAACTTCCTACAGGATGTGAAATTGTTGCTGTAACAATGATGTTAGATTATGCAGGAGCTAAACATATTAATAAGTTTAAGTTGGCTAAAGAAATGCCTCGTAGTTATGATGGTAATAAGGGATTTGTTGGAAGCCCTTATTCTAAATCTGGTTGGTGGATTTATCCTAAAGCTTTAACTAAGTTAGTTAAAAGACATGTTGGGACATCAAAGAATCTAACAGGTGCATCAACAGCTAAGTTAAAAAAAGAAGTTAGAAATAACCATCCAGTTGTAGTTTGGGTTGCTTTTGTTGATGGATTTGTTAATCATGCAATTACAATGACTGGATATGATAGTCAAAATGTTTATTATAATGATCCTTGGACTAATAAAAAAGCCAAAATGAGTTATAGTAAATTTAATTATCATCGTAAATATGATAAATATCGAGCACTTGGATATTAAAAAAGATTAAGATAATATCTTAATCTTTTTTATTTTGAATATTTCTTTCTAAAACCTTCTAGTAAAAATAATGTTAAACCGATTAGTAATGTAATACTTAGATAGATTGAATTTTGATTCCAGAAATTACTACCATAGTAGATTAATTCTCTTGCACCATCGTATAAGAATCGCATTGGAATCCATGGTAAAATCCAATTCTTATAAAACTCTGGTAATAATTGAGGAGCCATTGCCATTAGTGGCATTGAGAAGAAGAGAAGAAGTCCAAAGATTGCCATTCCGGGAAGCTCCATCCAACTGATAAATCCAGAGAATAGCATAATGAAAGCGAAAGTTGCTAAAGTTAGGAAAAATCCAATTGTTGTATTTTGATTAAATTGATAACCTAGAATTGTATTAACATAGAATAATGTTCCAAATCCTGTAACAAATGATAGGAGAGTAGTCATAAGCAATTGACTAGTTTTAACTTTAATCATTGTTTTTCGATTTGAAGGATTGATTGATTTACCAGCGTAGAATAGAAGTAATGTAATTAGTAGACTAGCAATCCAAATTGGTTGGAAGAATACACTATTAGCAGATTCTAAATTTTTAGTATTATGAACATAAGTAGCTTTTGTTTGGAATGGATTAGATAACTCAGCAGCTTTACTGGCTTTGATTGGAATATTTTGAGCATCAATTTGTTTTAATAAATTTTGACCAATTCCAAGACTAATTTTATTGAATACATTATTTAAAATAGTTTCAACGTTTCCTGATAAAGCATTATTACGACCTTTATTAATCTTAAGCTGAATGGTTGGTTTAGTTCCTTCTTTACTTAATGTGGTTATTTGATTGGTAAAGTTTTTAGGAATGATAATTGTGGCGTAATTACCTTGGCTACTAAGTTTTTGGTTACTTTGTTTAATGGTTTTATATTCATGCCATTTAAACATCGGTTTTTTAGCACCATCAGCTTTATTTTTATTTGCTTTAATTTTTTTAGTTATTTGTTTTCCAAATTGACCTTGATCTTGATTTACAATTCCAATATCAATATTTTGTGGTTTTGATTTAACTGATGGAATTTGTGTAATTGTCATAATTAAAGTAATGAAAATAGCAGCGATAGTTGCGAAAATAAAAAATTTGTTTTTTAAAATGTCTTTCATAAGATTACCTCCAGATGTTTTTTAGTCATTCATAATATATCTGATGGTAAGATGTTTGTAGAGAGTCAAAATGAATCATATTGTTGCATTTTGTTAAGTAAATTCGTTAAAATAACGATCGTAAAAGTTATACCAAGCTTTTCGAATGAACCTTTTAGTATTTATGTAATAGTGTCTAATAATAATTTTAATAATAGTTAACCTTCTTTTGAAAAATTTATTTAATCATAACATGAAAGGATTTTATTAAATTGCTAATTACAAACACAAATTAAATCAAACAAATCAAATTATTAAAAATAAATTTGTCGAACTTATGGCAAAGAAACCAACTACTAGGATAACGGTGAATGATATTTGTCAGGCATGTGAGATTAATCGATCAACTTTTTATCGGCATTTTGTTGATAAATATGAAGTTTTAGATCAAATCGAGCAGGATTTTTTAAATCAATTATTTGGAATTCCTAAAAATGATATAAATCAATCAAATACCATCGATAATTTGGCTAACAAGTTATCAATTTATGTCGCTCAATTGTTGGATATTATTCAAGTAAACCAAAATGTATTAAAAATTATTTTAAGTGAAAATGGTCATCCTGGATTTCAAAATACATTAAAAAATATGTTGAGTGACCGAATTAAAGAAAGCCTTGTTTTTATTAAGGGAGATGATATGACAGTCGATGACCAATTAGCAGTTGATTTCATTGCAACTTCAGATGTATCTATTATTTTGTATACTTTAGATCATCCAGATATTTCTCATGAAAAAATTGTAGAAACTTTTTTGAGCTTATTAATTAAAGGGCCATTGCATACTATTTTTGGTAATTAAAAAAGCACTAACTAATTAGTTAGTGCTTTTATTTTGATAAAAATCGTCAATTTTTTGCATGGCATTTTTTTTGATAAATCTTAGTTTTACTTCTGAATTGGAAGAACCATTTAATAAATTAAATGTGATGTGTCCACGATTTCTTTTGTATAGCCAAAGGGTTGTATCATTGTCTAAATCTTTAATTCTTTTACGTGAAAAGAATATAACATTAGTTCCAAAACAAAATCCCTTTTGAACAACTACATTGTTAATGCTTTGAATCTGAATTCCTTGATGATTAGTGTTATAAATTGCATTAAAAAATGAAATTATTAAAATAATCAATGGAATAATTGAAAATACTGGAGCATAAAATAATAATCCAATACTAATTAAACCAAATGATAAAAAGGACCAGCGGCCAAATAGCCAAATTGCATGTAAATCATGCTTGGTTATTAATTTAATGCCAGGTTGAGAAATGTTTAGTTCAGGAATTAAACGGTTTAGCTGATTAATGGCATCTTTTGAATGAATTAATGGGAATAAGATTATTTTTCCATTGCTAACATTATCTTTATCACTTTGAGAACCAGCAATAGTTAATTTTAAAGAAGTTTGATGAATTAACTTTCTAGCAAAATTAGTTTCTAAATAAATATTTTGAATTTTATCGACAGGAATAGTTTGAGTTTTTCTTTGAAACAATCCAGTTTCAATAATTAAATTATTTTTATCACGATATAATTTATAATCAAAAAATTTGAAAAACGTTTTTCCAATTGAAATGAAGACAACAATGAGTGCAAATGTGATCAAAATTATAGAAATAGAGATGATTGAGTAATTAAAGTTTTTAATCGAATTGAAGGGAATTATATTAGTGAAAGCTAATAATATAATGATTGATGAAAAAATTGTACTAATATCAGTTAAAGCAAATAGCATAACTTTTTTAATTGATAGGTCAAAAATATTATTATAATCATCAGAATTAGTTTTTGTTGAGCTATCAAAGTCATTAGTTTCAGTGTTTGTATTATATTGCAGGCGATATTTTTCAATTAACTCAACTCTTGATTTTTTGATTACTGGTAAGTCGATTTCTGCTTTTTGATCACCTTTATTAGCAGTATCAATTCCAACATGTGTAAGGTTGAAAGGTTGATAAAGAAAAGGTTGGCGTTGATGAACGGCTTGGATTCTAGAATAAGGAATGATTTTTTCTTTTTTAAAGAAAATTCCAGACTTCAGTGAAATTGATTTCTCTGTAATTTGATAGGTTGTAAAAGCATATTCTAAAACAGCATAAATAATAACTGGAATAAGTAAAAGTCCCCAAAATTTAGTGATTGGTAATTTATTACTAAAAAAGGTAAGCAAAAATGTAACAATTGAAAAAATTAAAAGAAACGTATTAATTAAATTAATAATGAGGGCAAAAGGGTGCAAGTGTTCTGGTTTAGACATCTTCTTTAGCCACCTTTACTAATTGAATTAATTGTTTTCTAACTTCAATTGCTTCATTGGTATCTAATCCAGCAATTGAGTGGGTAGTTGCAGCTGTATGTATACTTAATTTAGTTAAGTTTTGTAATCTTAAGAGTGGTCCTTGTTCAGTTTTGATATGTTGAATTCGGTTTAATGGAATAAAAGTTGTATGACGAAAAAAGAATCCAGATTGAACTGTTAAATCTTCATCATTAAATTCATAGCGATGAAAAGCATAACGATAAGGAATTAAAGCTATATCAACGATTGACCAAATGACAATAATTGCTAAAACAGCAATTAAATAAATTGGTTTGACATATTCAACCTTAAAATAAGTTAAACCTCTATAAATTAAACTAGCTAAAATGATAAAAATTAAAGCTCCTAGTAAATTAGCAATAAGCCAAACTTTTTTAATTCGTTTTGGCATTTTGTTTTTCAAAAGTGGGTAGTCCATAAAGTACTCCTTTAAATTAATTTTCTTTATCCTAACATGATTTTGATTAAAATAAATTAAACCAATAAAAAAACTACAGCTATGAACTGTAGCGTTAGTTTTCTATGATGTCTGCAAAAGTTCCCTTTACTAATTTGGCAAGGTCTTGAGCGTTTAATTTAACTGATCGACCAATTTGTCCAGAAGAAACAATAATGTTTTCTTGTTCTGTTGCAGAATTATCAATAAAAATTGGGAATCCTTTTTTTTCATAAATTCCAATTGGAGTGTTAGCCCCATGTTCATAAGTTGTTATATTAGCTAAGTCTTTTAGTGGAATCATTCCAACTTTTTTATTGCCAGATGCTTTAGCTAATTTTTTATAGCTTAATCGTTCATCTAATGGCACGACTCCAACAATTGGACCATTTTTTGGAGTTGTAAGTGCTAAGGTTTTATAAATTTGATGTTGATTTATTTCATCATGGTTAACATTAATTTGTTCTACATCACCATCAGTGTATGTTTCAAAAATTAATTGTTGATAATCAATTTTGTTTTTATCTAAAATTTGTTCAACTAATGTTTTATGAACTTTAGATTTGTTTTTAGCCATTTTTAACACCTCTATCATAGAGCATAACATAGCTTTAAAAATAGTATAAATAAAATTATATACTTTAAGATATTTTTAAGGTATAATGCCAATGAAACGAATATCAAAGGAGTTGTGAGAGTTTATGACGAATAAACAAGAACCAAAGAAAGGCCGTTTCATTGAATATGCTAACGGTAAATCTTTGCAAGAAATCAACGGTACCGTTGAAGTTCCAAAAGGAAAAGGTTTTTGGAAAACTCTGTTCGCTTATTCCGGTCCAGGTGCATTAGTTGCAGTTGGATATATGGATCCAGGTAACTGGGCTACTTCAATCACAGGTGGTCAAAGTTTCCAATACCTTTTAATGTCTGTAATCTTGATATCAAGTTTGATTGCGATGTTGCTACAATACATGGCAGCTAAACTTGGAATCGTGACCCAGATGGATTTATCCCAAGCAATTCGTGCTAGAACGAGTAAAAAA
This sequence comes from Lactobacillus sp. S2-2, assembly GCF_021698855.1. Lineage (GTDB taxonomy): Bacteria > Bacillota > Bacilli > Lactobacillales > Lactobacillaceae > Fructilactobacillus. The sequence continues at coordinate 91,149 of NZ_WWFA01000003.1, read as the reverse complement.
CTAGGAATTGTTCTTTGGATAATAACAGAGTTGGCAATAATGGCTACTGATATCGCTGAGGTTATCGGAGCTGCAATTGCGTTGTATCTTTTATTTAAGATACCACTTCTGATTGCTGTTTTAATAACAGTATTAGATGTTTTTGTCTTGTTACTACTTATGAAAGTAGGATTTAGAAAAATCGAGGCAATTGTTGTTGCGCTAATTTTAGTTATCTTGTTTGTATTTGCTTACCAAGTTATTTTAGCTAATCCAGACTGGGGTCAAGCAATTGTTAATCTAGTTCCATCAGCTGAAACAATCAAAGATTCACCTGAAATTGGTGGAATTACACCAATTTCTGGAGCACTTGGAATTATTGGTGCAACGGTTATGCCTCATAATTTATATCTTCATTCAGCTATTTCTCAAACAAGAAAAGTTAATCATGATAATGAAGATGAAGTTGCAGAATCAGTACGTTTTACTGCGTGGGATTCAAATATTCAGTTAGGAATGGCTTTTGTTGTCAATGCATTGCTATTAATTATGGGAGTTGCAGTATTCAAACAAGGAACAGTTCAAGATCCATCATTCTTTGGATTGTATGACGCACTTTCTGATACTTCAACAATGAGTAATGGTATTTTAAAACAGGTTGCAAGTACTGGTGTATTATCGACATTATTTGCAGTAGCTTTACTTGCTTCTGGACAAAATTCTACAATTACTGGAACTTTAACAGGTCAAGTAATTATGGAAGGTTTTATTCATATGAAAGTTCCATTGTGGGCTAGACGTTTATTCACTCGTCTTCTTTCAGTCCTTCCGGTTGTAATTTGTGTTTGGATGTCTAGTGGAAAACCAGAGATTGAAGAACATCAAGCAATTAATAGCTTGATGGTTAATTCGCAAGTCTTCCTATCGTTTGCTTTACCGTTCTCGATGCTTCCATTATTAATGTTTACAAATAGTAAACTTGAAATGGGAGAAAGATTTAAAAATAAATTATGGATTCAAATTTTAGGTTGGATTTCAGTTGTTGGATTAACTTATCTAAACTTTAAGGGATTACCAGGTGCCATTTTAGGATTCTTTGGTGACCATCCAACTAGTGGACAAGTAAGTCTTTCTAACACAATCGCCACAATTGCAATTGTATTAATTTTATTATTACTTGCATGGGTTGTTTATGATTTATATAAATCAAATAGAAAATTTGAAGAATCTGAAAAAGGTTAATTAATTAAAGAGACTACACTGATTTGTGTAGTCTCTTTTTGTTGTTGATATTAATTTAATGGTTTCTGTTATACTATAATATTGTAAATTTAAATTTGGAGAGTTTAAAATGACAGACTTAGTTTATAAAAATGTTTTAAATGACTTAAAACGAAAAATAAAAAATCAAGAATTTAAGAATCATAAACTACCAGATGAAAGAAGTCTTAGTGAATCATATAATGTTAGTCGAAGTTCAATTAAAAGAGCACTTAGTATTTTATCTCAGCAAGGATTAATTTTTAAAAAAAGAGGTTCTGGAACCTTTATTAATCCTCTATATTTAAAGAATCGATCGATTTTTCAATACGAAGGATCTAATTTAGGAATTACAGATAGTTTGAAAAGCCAAGGAGTAACACCACAAATTCAATTGTTAGATTTTAAAGTTATTCCTGCAAGTTCAGATATTATAGAGGACTTATTTTTAAAAGAAGGCGATTTTGTTTATGAAATTAGAAGATTACGGTTTGTAGACCATCAACCATTTATGATTGAAACTGGTTATATTCCAATAAGCATTGCTCCTAATTTAAATCAAGAGATTGTATCAGGTTCAATTTTTAATTATTTAGCTGAAGAATTAAATAAAACTGGAACTAAGTCATTTATGTCGATTAGTGCAGAACCATCTAATCAAGAAGACCAAGAGTTATTACATCTTAAAGAAAATGAACCGGTAGGCATTATTTCTGGAATTTTCTTTTTAGATGATGGAACTCCATTTGAAGTTTCAAATATGCGAGTACATTATAAATATTTAAATTACAATAATTTTGTTGATTTAAGTGATGAATGAAAGAAAAAAACAAGGAAATTTTAAAAGTAAATCAATGGACAATTTATATTACAAGTTTCATACTTAAGATAGTTGAATTAGTGTATTTTTAGCACTTGATAATTGGACCGTATCAATTGGTAAAAAGGTTGACTTTTTACCAGAATCCTTTATCATAAATGGTGTAGAGCGGTCGATTATTTATCGGCCATTCAAATATTACTTTTATCAACTTTTAGTTGTTATATATATTAAAAGGAGTGTTATTGCATGGCAGTCGATTACGATTCAAAAGAATACTTGCAAAAAATGCAACAATTTTGGAATACTGCGAACTACTTATCAGTAGGTCAATTATTCTTACGTGACAACCCTTTACTTGAAGGTAAATTAACTTCAGATGATGTAAAGGTTAAACCAATTGGTCACTGGGGAACTATCGCTTCTCAAACTTTCATTTACACACATTTAAACCGTATTATTAATAAATATGATTTAAACATGTTCTATATTGAAGGTTCTGGTCACGGTGGACAAGTTATGGTATCTAACTCATACATTGATGGTAGTTACTCTGACATTTACCCAGATAAGAGTCAAGATAAAGAAGGATTACAAAAATTATTTAAAAACTTCTCATTCCCAGGCGGAATTGCTTCACATGCTGCACCTGAAACTCCAGGTTCAATTCATGAAGGTGGAGAATTAGGTTACTCATTATCACATGGTGTTGGTGCTATCTTAGATAACCCAGATGTTATCGCAGCTGTTGAAATTGGTGATGGTGAATCTGAAACTGGTCCTTTAGCTAGTTCATGGTTCTCAAGCAAATTTATTAACCCAGTTACTGATGGTGCTGTATTACCTGTTATTAACTTAAACGGTTTTAAAATTGCTAACCCAACTATTTTTGGTCGTACTTCAGATGAAGACTTACAAAAATACTTTGAAGGTCTTGGTTGGAAACCTCGTTTCGTTGAAACTGATGGTGACAAATCTGACTTCATGAACGTTCATGAAAGTATGGCTAAAGCTATGGATGCTTCTGTTGAAGATATTCATGCTATTCAAGAAAAAGCTAGAAAAGGTTCAGCATCTGATGCTACAGAACCTGTATGGCCAATGATTGTATTCCGTTCACCAAAAGGTTGGACTGGTCCAGCTAAAGATGGTAATGGTGACCCAATCGAAGGTTCATTCAGAGCTCATCAAGTTCCACTACCATTGAGTGCTGATAACATGGATACTGCTGATGAATTTGTTGAATGGATGAAGAGTTACAAACCTGAATTATCATTTAATGAAGATGGTTCAATCAAACAAGAAATCATCGACTTAGCACCAAAAGGTGACCGTCGTATGTCAACAAACCCAATCACTAATGGTGGAATTAATCCTAAACCTCTTAACTTACCTGACTTTAGAGATTACGCTGTTGAATTTGATACACCAGGTTCAGTAGAAAAAAGTGATATGTTCGAATGGTCAAACTGGTTACGTGATGTTATCGTTAAAAACCCTAACAACTTCCGTGCCTTTGGTCCTGATGAAATGTGGTCAAACAGATTATATGGTATGTTCGATGTAACTAACAGACAATGGATGCCAGAAGTTAAAGAACCAAATGACTTCAAGATGGCTCATTCAGGTCGTATCATTGATTCTGCTTTATCAGAACACAATGATGAAGGTTGGTTAGAAGGTTACGTATTAACTGGTCGTCATGGTTTCTTTGTAACTTATGAATCATTCGGTCGTGTAGTTGACTCAATGTTAACTCAACACTTCAAGTGGTTAAGAAAAGCTGCAGAACAAGACTGGAGAAACCAATACCCATCAATTAACTTTGTTGATTCATCAACTGTATTCCAACAAGATCATAATGGTTACACTCACCAAGATCCAGGTATGATTAACCACTTGGCTGAAAAGAAACCAGAATTTATCCGTGAATACTTCCCAGCTGATGCTAATACATTATTAGCTGTAGGTAATGAAGCATTTGCAAGTTACGAAAGAATTAACTTGATTATTACTTCAAAACACCCTCGTCCACAATGGTTTAACATTGACGAAGCTGCTAACCTTGTAAACCGTGGTTTAAGCTACGTTGACTGGGCTTCAACTGATAATGGTCAAGAACCTGATGTAGTTATTGCTACTGCTGGTGTTGAACCAACTATGGAATCACTTGCTGCAATTTCAATCTTGAACAAGAGATTCCCTGACATGAAGATTAGATTCATCAACGTTGTTGATCTTCTAAAATTACGTCACCCATCAATTGACCCACGTGGTTTAAGTGATGCTGAATTCGATCAACTATTCACTACTGACAAACCTGTAATCTTTGCATTCCACGGTTTCGAAGACATGATTAGAGATATCTTCTTCAGTCGTCATAACCATAACTTACATGTTCATGGTTACAGAGAAAACGGTGATATCACTACACCATTCGATATGCGTGTATTGAACCAATTAGACCGTTTCGACTTAGCTAAGGATGTTGTTGAAAACATTCCTTCATATGCTGTTAAAGGTATGTCATTCGTTCAAGAAATGAATGCTATGGTTGACAAGCATAACCATTACATCAGAGAAGTTGGTACTGATCTACCAGAAGTAACTGAATGGAAATGGGAACCACTTAACAAATAATTCAATTATTTGTAAATAAAAAAGAGAACTCACTGAGTTCTCTTTTTTATTTAAATTCATTAGGTATTGGTGAATTAATAAATAACTCGTGGTGATAAAATGGTGTTGTTAAACTAATGGATGATGAATGAAGTAACATTTTATCATTTGATTTAGTTTCTGGATTATATAAAGGATCACTAAGTAAAGGATGATCTAAATAAGCAAAATGAACTCTAATTTGATGGGTTCTTCCAGTTTCTAAGCTTATTTGGACCAAATCGTTCGTTTTAGAGCTTTTAATTAATTGATAATGTGTAATTGCATTTTTTGCTTTTGAACCGTTAATTTGCCTTTTACGTTGATCTGAAGGATGAAATCCAATTGCTTCATGGATTGTTCCGTATGAATCTTTTAAATGTCCTTTAATCCAAGCGGTATAATTTCTTTTAATGGATTTTTGCTTAATCATTTCAACTAAAATAGGTACAACAACAGGATTTTTAGCAAAAATAATTGCTCCACTGGTTTCTTGATCTAGACGGTGAATCATATATGGCTGTTTTGGCTTTAAATAATCAGCAACATAATTAATCAATGTTGTGTTTTCATTCGGTTGATTATGATGAGTTTTTATTCCACGAGGTTTATTCACAATTATTAAATCGTCATCTTCGTATAAAACATCAATTTTAATTTTAGAATTAGTTAAAATAATTTGTTTAGAAAAATCAGATTCAAAAAAAGTTAAAGATATTTTATCATTTGTTTTAATTGGAAAATTCATAGGTAAATATTTCTGATTTACTAAAACACGTTGCTCAGTTCTCAAATTAAAAATTAAATGTTTGGGGATTAGTAGGTATCGACTTAGATATTCACGAATCGATTTGTTGTTATATTCGTGTGGAACAATCAATTCATATTGCCATTTTTTTGTCATAAATAAAATTCTCCAATAAAAAAATGCTAGAAGTAATCTAACATTTTTATTTAACGATTAATACATCCCTTTTAGCAGCTCCGGTAACATATGTGGTAACTGATCCAACCATTAATTTTTCAACGGCAGAAAGTCCAGTTGCACCAAGTACAATTAAGTCATTGTTGTGATCATCAGGAAATTCTTTACCAATAATTTTCTTTGGACTTCCAAAGCGCATATGGATCTTAACATCATTTACACCAGCGTCAATAGCTTGTTTCTTTAAAGTTTCTAGAATAGTTTTAGTATCATCAGTTAATTTGATAACTGAATCAGAAGTTACTGAACTTCCATAATTATAATTAAATTGATTTACTTCAAGAACATTTAAAATATCTAGATGAGCATCATTTTGTTTAGCTAATTCAATTGCTCGATCTAGGACAGGGAAAGTGTCTTCGGCACCATCGATTGCAGCTAAAATACGTTTGTAATTATTTGCCATTTGATTCACCTCATTGAATTTATCTTTATCATCATGATACCATGTTTTGCTAATGATAAGCTAATAATATACATATTTATCAAGAAAAGATTGTGATATCGTAAAAAAATGTTTATACTTAACTGAGATTTATGTTTATAAGGAGATTTATATGCAAAAAAACGAGTTAGCTAAGAAATTAGGATTAATTGCTGTTATGTCATTAGTTTTATTTTTACTGTTAAATTTATCAATGTTTTTAATTAATCAATCAAATAATCATGCTTTATCTAATTTTTTTCGAACTAGTTTAGTTGCAGTTATTTTATTTTTAATCCCTACATTATTAGTTTATTTTAAGAAAATGTTTGGAATCTATTTTTTAACTTTCGTAGAGATTATTTACAGTGTTAATATAATTGGAGCATTATTTAATGTTTTTAGTTTACCAACAAATTTAATGATTAAAATTTTAATTTTTGTATTAATTTTAATTTCATTAATGATTAATTTTGTTTGGTTAGCATTAGCATGGCAGATGAGGAAAATCACTGCTAATGAACGAGTTGAAAGATATATGAAATTTAGAAAGTAGGGACATAACCGATAATGATAATGGACGAAAAAGAATTTATTAATCAAATTACAGAAGCTAATTTTGAACATACTGAATTAGAAATGACAATGAAAAAATTTACAGATCGAATTGCAGCTAATCTAATGCCATTAAATAATTTTATTGCTGATAATATTAAAAAGAATAAAGTTGCACGAGCAGAGATTAGAATTAAAGATGAAGAATTTATTATTCGTCTAGAAATATGTGCAATTAATTTACCATTAGAATATGTTAATAGTATTGCAAAAATCATTGTTAAAGATGGTGAATTACCAATGCAAGTAAATATGATTATTGATTCTCCTAATGTTTCGAAATCTAATTTAAGAATTGATAAACTTGCTGATGCAGAAGAATTTATCGAAAATTTTGATTCAGATGGTTTAACTACATTTGTAGAATGGACAAAAAATGAATTAGAAGTTATTGAAACAAATAAAAATAAAGCTGAAGAAGCTGAATAGACAAAAAATATAAATTATGTGATAATAATCTTTGCGTGATGAGCCGAACAGTCAGCTTGCTGGCTGTTTATATTATGTGGAGTCTCATTAACTGCCGTATTGCAGGAGACTTGATTACAAGAAGATGTGAACTTCGTTGTAATCCGTTTATTTTTAATAAATGCAAAAAAAGACTAACTAAAAAGTTAGTCTTTTTTATTTACAATTCTTTATATATATGTATAATAATATATATAAAATAGTATTATACATAAGGAGAACAAGATGAAAAAAATATTACTCGCAATTACTGTAACTTTCTCGCTTAGTTTTATATCATTAAATGATCAAGTGGAAGCAAAAAATCAATCATCATCAGTTACGATTAATACTAATACTGACAATCAAGTAACTAATTTAACTGACGGACAATATTTACTAAACAAATCAGTGAATGGCTATGAATTAGACAATAATCAACCTAATTTAGAGAAAACACATCAATTAGCTGCTGATACACAAGTTAAATTAATTCAAAAAATTGCTGATGATGCAATTATTGAAACTGAAGATGGTCAAAAATTGATGATCAATAATTTTAATGATAACGTTTATAAAACTGGAAATTATTCTTTTTCAGATAAAAAATACAAAAAATTATTAAAAGATTCAAAGCTTTGGGCAAAAAAATTAAGTAAAAAAGAATATAAAGCAGTTGGTGATTATACAGGTAATAAGTATTATAAAGATATTAATAAGTCATTAATTACTGGAAAATCAAAGAATGCGTTTATTAAAAATACAACTAAATCTTTAAAATCAGCAACTAACAAATTTTACTTACCATTTGATTTAACTGTATATCGTGGAACTAATGAAGGTTTAATGAATTTAACTTTAAATAATCAACCATTAAAGGTTGGTGCAATGATCCAAAATAAAGGGTATTCTTCAGCTACTTTATCTAAAAATACAGCTGTAGATTATAGTGATGGTGTTTTATATAAGATTAATGTACCAAAAGGTTATCATGGAGCATATATTGAACCACTATCCAAATTTAAAACTGAAAAAGAATATTTGATTAATCCAAATGCTAAAATGAGAGTAACCAAAATTCAAAGTGTAGATTATAATAAAGAAATTACTCTTGATGCAACAAGCACAATTGGTAAAAAGAAACCTAAAAAAATGAATAAAACATATCATCGTAATGGAACTTATAAACTAGTTACATTGACCTTGGTGAATTAACAAATAAGGATAGTCTCAATAGGACTATCCTTATTTTATTAGATAAATTTTATCTTGAATTAAGTCAAAATGAGAGTAGTAATTATTTAATTCATTTATTTTTGCATCATCAATAAAATTTGCAATGTTCCAGAATTTTTTTGAGTTAGTTGCGCCATCTTTTTCACCAATTACAATAAGAGGAATATCTCGATGGTAGTTACGAATTGCCTCAAGTAATTCAACGTCAATTTCAATTCCATCAGGTGACCAGCACATAATCAAATATTCAATTTGATCTTTGTACTTTTCAAAAGCTTCCATGGCCGATAGGTTTTCCACTTTTGTAACTAGATGTTTGCCAGTTTCATTTTCTTTAACCCAACTTAAATCATCAGTTGCAATAATATCTTGATGATGTTCTTTTAATCCTTTTGAAATATAACCATTTCCTGCCATAACTTCTAAACCTTTTTTGCCATCAACATAGTTAGCTAAATGGCTAACAAAAAGACTAGAAATGTAAGCCCACATTCCATATGTTTCAGACAAATAATCTCTGAAATTTCTTAGGTTATTTTCCAATTTAGGTAAATCATTGGATAGCTGTTCCCATTTACTTTCTTTTTCAGTCTTATTTAATAAAGAATCTTCCATAATTTGGTGGTAGATGATGTTTTGCATATTTTCAGGAATTGATAAACTAGGAATATCTTGAGGTAATTTATTAATTTTTAAGAAAAAATCTGCTTGTAATACGTGATTAATTAAAAAAGAAAGCTGCGGGAAATTTTTGTATTCAGTTCTAAATCGTTCCATTTGGTTAATGTAGTTTTCCATAATTACTCCTTTTAAATTGCTGGTTTGATTAATTTCAAAAAATGTTTAAATAATGGTATTATTATTCTAGTTAACGAAAAATTAAACAAAAAAGGAGTGATTAAATTGCCTTTTTATTTTGTTTTAATTTCTTTACTATTTTGTGCTGGTATTGTCGGTTACTATCTTACAAAAATTATCAGTGATGTCAAAATATCTAAAGCTAATGAACAAGCTAAAATAGTACTTGCTGATGCAAAAAAGCAAGCTAAAATTAATTATGAAAAAGTATTATCTAAACAAAACAAAAAAACAAAAAAGTATCAAATTGAACAGAATACAGAATTATCTGATCAAGAACAAGAAACTGAAATTAGAGGTGAACGTCTAAATAAACGATCTAATAACATTATTCAAAGCGAACATCGAATTGATCAATTAGATATACAAATTAAGCAAAAAGAAATGGATTTACAAGAATTAGCTGATATTGTGGATGAAAAATTTCATAAAAAAGATCAATTATTGGATCAAAGAATTTCAATGTTAGAAGATAAAAGTCAAATTAATCATGACCATGCTGTTCAACAAGTTTTAAATGATACTAAGCATCATTTAGAAATCGAAAGAGCAAAAACAGTTAAAAATGAACGTGATGAACAAGTTTTAGATGCTAATAAAAAAGGAACTGAGTTATTAGATATTGCTATTCAAAATGGCCCAATTGATGTACCTAAAGATCATATTGAAAGATCAGTTATCATTCCAGATGTCTTCACGAGAAGCAAAATATCTGGAAAAGATGATCAAAATTTAAGATTGTTAGAATCACTCTGTGGTGTAGATTTGATTTTTGATCCAGAGTATCCAGATACTTTAATTATTAATACAAATGATCCACTTCGTCGAGAAACAACTAAATTAGCAATTAAAAATTTAATGGTTGATCAACAAATTAATCCAGGAATTATTGAAAATGAAGTTAATGATGCTAATGACAATATTATTTCAGGATTGAGAAAGACTGGTGAGGAAACAGTTTCTAATCTCCGTCTTGGTTGGATTCATCCAGATTTAATTAAATTGATTGGTCGACTAAAATATCGAACTAGTTATGGTCAAAATGTTTTAGCTCACTCAATTGAAGTTGCCCAAATTATGGCAGTTTTTGCTGCAGAAATTGGCTTAGATGTTACCTTAGCTAAACGAGCAGGATTACTTCATGATATTGGAAAATCAATTGATCGTGATATGGAAGGAACCCATGTTGAAGTTGGTGTTCAACTTACTAAAACTTTTGAAGAAGATCCAATTATTATTAATTCAATTCAATCCCATCATGGAGATGTAAAACCTGAATCAAAGATTGCAATTTTAGTAGCTGCTGCTGACTCAATTTCTGGTGCAAGAACTGGGGCTAGAAGTGAATCAGTTGAAGAATACATTAATCGACTAAAAGGATTAGAAAAAATAGCTAACCAAGTCGATGGAGTGAAGGATAGTTATGCTATTCAAGCAGGTCGAGAAATTAGAATTGTAGTTGATCCACAAAAGGTTAATGATGATCAAAGCAATCAATTAACGGAAAAAGTTAAAAATCAAATTGAAGATGAACTAACTTATCCAGGTAAAATAACGGTTACAACAATTAGGCGTTTACAAGCAATTCAATATGTTGGTGGAAAACCTAAGAATAAAAAACAAGCTGGATAAAAAATACCTTAATTATATTAAGGTATTTTTTATTTGATTATTTTAAAATTACTTTGATTATCTGCATCAATTAATTTATTTTTTCTTAAATAGTCTGCAATTAATTGGCTCATTGTAATTGGATTTTGATTAATAATTTTACTTTCGTTGTACATTGGATATCTTTTGCCACCAACTGCACGATAAGCGTTTAAAGCAATTTTATATTCTTGATTCATTTCAATTGGTTTGCCATGATAAAGTAATTCAATAACTCTTTGTCCAATTGGATTAGAAATTTTCAAGGTATATTCAACTCCAGCAAACATATCATAATTATAATCTCGACGTTTAGGGTAAATGTAATCAGGATTGACTTTGATTTTATCATTTTCAACTATAAAATAATTTGATGACTTTTCAATTGCATCTTTTAAATCTTGCCCGGTTATTTTTAAAGTTGCTAAACTATTAGGATAGATATAATTAGTCATAATATTACGCATAGTGATTGGATTTTCAAACCCATAAGCTTCATTTGTGAAAAGTGCAGTTGCTGAAATATCAACTTTCATGGTTTTCATTTGAATTTTTTGGACAAAGTTAATGAATGCATTTCCTTGAAGGCGAGCTTTAAATGGATCATCATATTTCATTGATCCATTAATAACAGCTAAAGGCATAGATAACCATTCTTCTAATTGGTCATGAATTGGCTTTATTTGTTTTTTAATATTTAAATTTTCTGTTTCTTGACCAGTATTAACTAATTTACAATCACTGTTAATTACTTGATAAATTCCGTTATCTTTTTCAATTTCTAAATCAATTTGTCCTATATATTCACCACGTTTTCCAGGTTGAGTATATGGAGTATTAAATAATTTATCAGCAATTTTTCGATGTTGATGTCCAGTAACTAATGCATCAATTTCTGGAAATTCTTTTAAAATTTGGTATCCTTCATTTTCTCCATTTAAGTCTTCAATTTCATGTCCATCTGCATCACGTTCTAAACCACCATGATAAGAAACGATAATTACATCTGCTTTTTGTTTCATTTCAGGTAGATATTTTTTTAATGTATCTACTCCAGATTTAATTGAAAGTCCATTTAGAAGATCGTTATTTTGCCACTTACAAACTCCTTGTGTTGTTAATCCGATAACTGCTACTTTTACGTTATTAATTATTTTGATTTGATAAGGTAATCCAAAACATGGCTTATTATTTTTTAAAATATTTGCACAAAGAAATTGGCGTTTTGATGTTGAAATTGCACTATTTAAATAATTAATTCCATAGTTAAATTCATGATTACCAATAATTCCAAAATCATAATTAATTTGATTAAAAGCATCACTTAATGGTTTAGGAGAATTAGGTTGATTCACTTTAGCCAAATAATAAGCCAAAGGAGAGCCTTCTAAAAAATCACCATTATCAATTGTGATGGTATATGGATTATTTTGCTTTATTTTATTAATTGTGGTTGCAGCTTTTTCTAAGCCAAAATTCATTTGTGAATTTTTTTTAATATAATTTGTTGGTTCAATATATCCATGTGTATCACTTGTTGATAATATCGTTAATTTCATATGGTCATCTCCGAAAAAAGGTTGTGTTACCATTCTATTATTTAATGGTAATAAAGTAAATTTTGAGGACTTTTTTGTGATTAAATACACAAAAAAACGTAGTAAAATTTTCTTAAAGTGCTATAATAAGCATAAATATATTAATTATAAGTTTAATTATACTGCACAATCCTTGTAATAAATAGGATTACAAGCTGTTATAATAGCGTTTACATAAATGATTTTATTGTGAATTTTTTTACGCATAGTATTGACATGAACAGATAATATGATAAACTTTCACTATAGTTAATTATTATTTTGACTAATTTAACTTCATGCTTGAATGCATGAGAGGAGATGTTTTTTATGCTTAATTTATACGTTGCTCCTAGTAGCGCATCTAGTCGTAAAGCTCGCTCTTGGTTAAACGAACACAGAGTAGAATTTAAAGAAAGAAATATTAGTTCTAATCCTTTGAATTCAGAAGAAGTAAAGCAAATACTTCGATTAACTGAAAATGGTAGTGAGGATATTATTTCTAAAAGATCAAATATTTTTAAAAAGTTAAATGTTAATATCGATGATATGTCATTAACTGAATTAGTTGATTTATTGGTTAAATATCCTGACCTTATTAAACGTCCTATTATTTTTGATGATAAACGTTTAGAAGTTGGTTATAATGAAGAAGAAATTAGACGTTTCTTGCCCAGATACGTTCGTGTAGCTGAATTAAAAGAACTTGAGTCAAGACTTGGTTCTGAATTCAGTAAGGTTAATTAACCTGCATTCCTTATAACTTTTTAAAAGTCTAAAATAAAGCTATGTAGCTAATACATGATAGCCCTAGGTTAGGGTTATTTTTTTTAAAAATAAAGCCAAAAGAGGAATAATATAATGATTAAAATGATTGCATTAGATTTAGATGGAAGTTTATTAACCGATGAAAAAACAATTACTGAAGAAAATAAAAAAGAATTAAAAAAATTACATAATCAAGGAATAAAAATCGTTATTTGTACTGGACGTCCAATCAATGCAATAAAAAATTATTTAATTGATTTAGATTTATTTGAATTCAATGATTTTACTGTTTGCTTTAATGGTGGATTGGTTTTAAATAATGTAACTGAAAATATTATGTTTAAAAAATCTCTAGAAAATCAACAAATTGAAATGTTACATAAATTTGTATCTGAAAATCATCATCCATTAGATATTTTAGATTTTGATAAAGTTTATCAAATTAATGATTTAAAATCTTCAATTTATCAATCAGTAATTAAAGCACCGATTGAATTTGAATCAATTAAATATAAAAATCTACCTGATGAAGATTTTGCTAAAGGAATTATTGCAACTCAACCAGAAGAAATAGATCAAATTTTAAATGAAGTATCACCAGAAATGGAAGATAATTTCTATATTGTTAGATCTCAACCTACAATTTTAGAATTTTTACCTAAAGGAGTTAATAAAAAAGGTGGATTACAAGCCCTTTTAAATCATTTTGATTTAGATTTTTCTAATTTGATGGCATTTGGTGATGCTAAAAATGATTATGAAATGTTGCAAGCTGCAGAAGTTGGTGTAGCAATGGAAAATGCTAAACCTGATATTCAAGAAGTTGCTAATGATGTTACGCTTAATAATAATAATTCTGGAGTTGCAGATTATTTAGAGAAATATTTCCAATAAAAAAAGGCCAATTGGCCTTTTTTATTTTACTTTTTGAAATAATTGATTGAAGTTATTCATGAATGTTTCTAAGTAATAGTCTTTATCTACATTAACAGCAACTTTTACATTAGTAGTAGAGTCGTTTAATCTTGCTTTATCACCAATTGTACGACCATAAAAAGCATCATTTTCGGTTGTAACCATTACGTTTAAGTCAATCATACTAACAAAGTTAGGATTAACTGCAACACCAACTGCTAGTGGATCATGGAGTGAACAGCCACCAAGTTCTGGATAAATATCGTCATAACAATTGATATAGTAATCAACAATATCAGCAAATTTAGTTCCTGCTTCACCTAGTTCGCGCCATTGGCTTGTTTCTTTTTTAGTTAAGAGAGTTCTAAGGGTTACATCTAAACCAACCATTGTAATATTTAAGTCACTTTTGAATAAAATATCAGCACTTTTTGGATCTTGATTAATGTTTGCTTCAGAAACTGGAGTTACATTACCCGGAACAGTTATTGCTCCACCCATGATAGTAATATTACCAATTTCTTGCATTGTTTTTATATCTTTTTTAATTGCAAGTGCAAGATTAGTCATTGGACCAGTTGCTACAATTGTTAATTGATCTTTATATTTTTTAGCTGAATCTAAGATAAAATCAACGGCATTTTCTTCTCTTACTTCTCGAACAGGAAGAGGTAATTCAACATCACCAATTCCATTTTCACCATGAATTTGACTATTAATGGGTTCTCTTTTGTATGTATGGTCAATTGGGTTTTCAGTTCCAATAAAAACTGGAACGTTGTTTTCTTCTAGTAAATCTAAGATTTGAATTGAATTACGAGCCGCTAATTTAGCTTTAATGTTTCCGTATGAGCCAATTACTCCAATTAAATCAATTTGTGGATCGCTAACTGCATATGCAATTGCCATTGCATCATCAATTCCTGTGTCAATATCTAAAATCATCTTTGTATTCATGTGACTTCCTCCATTGTATAACGTTTCTTGGATAAGCTATAATTGAATCATATTTGAATGATATTAAAAAAGCAACTAATTTTTTATAAATCGAGGGTATAAAATGGTACGTAAAACTAGTCATATCAAACGATTAGCTAACTTGAAAAAAATTCCGATTTCTTTAGTCGGTGTTAAGCGAAATTATGATCGAATTCTTAACGATACAACTAAAAGTTTGAATGAATGGACGGGAAATTATGAGGCTGTCGAAATCCATTTAGGAAGAATGTTCTCACAAGTTTTTCAAAAGCATTCAAAGGATGAAGAAGAACAATTATTTATATCTGGTACTAAGACAACTACTCCAAGCTTAAAAAAAGTTTCGAGTGCTCCAGTTAAACCATGGTTCTTTAGTCGTGTTTTTGCATTATTAGGATTTAGTTTTTTATTACTATGGTGTTTAATGTTCGTATTTAGCAGTGACAAAGTTTCAACGGGGTTAACTTTTATTGGATCACTTACCGTTCCAATGTCATTATTAATGCTTTTCTTTGAAATCAACGTTTATCGAAATTTGTCATTTATGAAGATTTTTGAAATTTTTTTAATTGGTGGAATTTTGGCAATTATTGCAACAATGATTTTGTACGATATTGTTCCAATTTCTAATGATATGAATTTTTGGGCAGCTTTTTTAATTGGATTTGTAGAAGAAACAGCTAAACTTTTAATTATTATTTATTATACAAACCAATTTAAAATAAAATATATTTTCAATGGAATGTTAATTGGAGCAGCAATTGGAGCAGGATTTTCAGTTATTGAAAATGCTGGATATACTAGCCAATATGGTTTGATTACGTTATTGATTCGAAGTTGGCAAACGATTGGAACTCATACAATTTGGGCTGCTATTTTAGGAGCTGCAGTTGTAATTGGTAAAAAAACGAAAGCTCAATTTTCAATTTATGATTTTAGTACTAAAATATTTTTTCGCTTTTATTTGTTTGTGATTCTTTTGCATACTTTTTGGGATTGGACAATTCCGTTTGATATTTTTTATTATTGTGATTTACAAAAAATTCTTTTAATTTTAATTGGTTGGATGATGGTAATTGTTTTAATTGACGCTGGATTAAGAGAAGTTAGAACTTTACAAGGTCAAAGGATAATTGAAAGAAAGAGTAGGAGGAAAAAAAGGTTACTTAAATAAAAATTCTGCGATGATTTTATCGACAGCAGGATTTTCATGCAACATTGAATGTTCAGCTTGTAAATAATTACCACGATAAATTTTATATTGATAACTTTTTACAAATGGCTTAACTAATTTTTCCATGTTTTTTGTTGTATTTAATGGTATTTCTGAATCAGATCTTGAATGTTTAATTTCGCCAACTAAGTTTAAAATTTGTAGTTGTTTAGGAATATTTTGATAATTTGGTTGTGGTGTTTTTGAAAAATTTGATGCAAAACTAATAAACTTTTGCGGTGTAGGTACTTTTGATGTTTTTGAATTACGAATTAGATAGTCATAAGCAATATTTGCTCCAGATGAATGGCCTACAAAATTGATTTTTTTAATGTTATATTTATTGTATAGATAGTGCATAACATTAACCATTTGATTAGCTTCTAGTTTGGGGTTTTTATTGTTATCGAATAATAATTGAATGGTAGGATTATTTTTGGAAAATTGATTGAACTGTTTGGTTTTATAAATGGATCCATCTTTTTTTACATGAATCCGAAGTGTTTTAGTTGCAATATGAAAGTTATTTAAATGATTAATTGTGGCATTGGTAGAAATTTGATTTCCTCCATAACCTGGAATAAAAATAGTAGCAGTGGTCGATTGATTAACTTTAAGATTTTTTAAGGTTAATTGACGACTTTCCCAAATGCCGATTAACAATAAAAATGGAATAATAGCAATCCATAAATTTTTGAATATTTTCATATTTGAAACTCCTTAAAATTATAATAGATGAGAGTGATAATTATGAATAATGAAATATATGATGTAACAATTGTTGGTGGTGGACCAGTTGGAATGTTTGCAGCTTTTTACGCTGGATTAAGAGAAGCTAAAGTACAAATTATTGAAAGCTTGCCAGAATTTGGTGGACAAGTAAAAGCTTTATATCCGGAAAAAACAATTTTAGATGTTCCTGGATTTGCTGGAATCACTGGACAAGAATTAATTTCTAATTTAGAAAAGCAATTAAATTTAGTCAAAACAGATCAATTTTTAAATGAGGCAGTAATTGATATTGTTAAAGAAGATGATGATACTTTTACAATTAAAACAACTCAACGTACAACCAAGAGTAAGGGAGTAATCATTGCTACTGGAGCAGGTGCATTTGAGCCAAGAACGCTGCGTGCTGAAAATGCAGAAGAATTAAGGAATCAAAAATTATTCTATAGTGTTCCAAAATTAGATAAATTTAAGAACCATGAAGTTATGGTCGCAGGTGGTGGAGATGCAGCTGTTGATATGGCATTAATGTTAAACCAAGTTGCTAAAAAAGTATACTTAGTGCATCGACGTGAAGAATTTAAAGGATTAGAACATATGGTTAGTCAACTTAAAAATTCAGATATTGAATTAATGACACCTTATCTAATTAAAAAATTAGAATTACAAAATGATCGCTTAAGTGTGAGTGCCAAAAAAGTTAAATCTGATAATGAATTGGAAACGAAACTTGTCGATGAATTAGTAGTTAATTATGGTTTTGTATCAAATAATAAAGCACTTAAGAAATGGTCAATTAAGCCAAAATTAGATCATAATTTGATTGTTGTAGATGGATTTATGCAAACTGATATTGAAAATGTTTTTGCGATTGGAGATCCAATTGTTTATTCAAGTAAACAAGACTTAATTGCTAATGGTTTTGCAGAAGCTTCAATTGCTCTAAATGGATTATTAAAACAAATTAGACCAAATGATCATGGTCCAGTTCATAGTACTGGAATTAATTTAAAATAAAAAGAACCAATCAAATTTATTTGATTGGTTCTTTTTATTATTTCTGACTACTTGATGATTCAAGATTGTTATTACTAATTCGATTAGTTTGACCTGAGTCATGAGTTAATTCTGGTGCATCAGTTTTATATAATTTTTGAGTTGATTTATCTTTATTTTTCGAATATAAACTAGTTGATTTATTACCAAGAGCTTGTTGAATTTTATTTAATTGAGCAATTCCATCATCATAGTTATATTTTTTAGGGTTAACTTTTTTAAATCCTTTCGGATCGTAAAAACGTAATAGATTTTTTTGATTCAATGAATCTGAATATGACAATTCAGTATTAACTTTATCTTGAACTTTATGAAGTTTTTCTCTTAATTTATCATCAGGATCAAAGGGTTGTCCAGTTTTACTGTCATAATAAACTCCACCAATTGATGAATATTTTGGTGAAACCCAATCTCGATTTCGAAAAGCGACAACTGAATCATGTTGTTTAGAGAATAGATCAGTACCAAATTGAACATATTTTTTAGTATTAATACCTAGCATATGAAGAATTGTTGGAAGTACATCAATTTCTCCTCCATATGTGTGATCTTCATATCCTTTATTAGTTCCAGGTAAATTAATCATAAATGGAACTCTTTGTAATTGTGCATTATCAAATCCATTCCACGAATTAGGATCTTTACCTAAAACAGATGCTAAATTAGTGTTTTCTGAATTGGATAATCCATAATGGTCACCATATAAAACAATCATTGAATTTTTAGCTAAACCAGATTTGTATAAGTATTGATAAAATTCTTTAACTGCTTTATCAAGATAATGAGCAGTTACAAAATAGTTATTAACTTTAGAATCATTTGTACCAGTTGTTTTAAAGGTAGAGTCTTTAGTATCTTCTGAATCTAAATCAAATGGGAAGTGATTTGTTACAGTAATGAATTTAGCGTAAAAAGGTTGTTGTAATTTTTCAAGATACTTAACTGAATCATGAAATAATAATTTATCTTTTAATCCATATCCAGTTGCACGGTCTCCTGAAGTATTATAGTAACTAGCATCAAAGAAATATTGATATCCTAGATTTTTATAAGTATTATCACGATTCCAGAAACTAGCATTATTCCCATGGAATACAGCGCTGGTATAACCATCTTGACCTAAAATTGCAGGTGCTGCTTCAAATTCATTGTCACTACCGACTTGAGTAAATAGGGATCCTTGAGGTAATCCGTAAGTACTAGTTTCTAATAAGTTTTCTGCATCAGAAGTCTTTCCTTGTCCAACTTGATGGAAAAAGTTATCAAAAGAATAAGTGCTTTTGTTTTTATAAAGTGAATTTAAAAATGGAGTAACTTCTTTTCCATTAATTTTTTTGTTAATGACAAATTGTTGTAAGCTTTCTAAGTGAAGAATGATAACATTTTTGTTTTTAGCAATTCCTTCAGTTTTTTTGCTAGGTTCAGCATAATGTGATTCATTGTGCTTTAAAATATCGTCAATTGCAGATTTAGTGGCTGTTGCTCTCATTTCTTTATTTTGTTGTGATTTAATACCATCATATACAGTAAAACTGTTTAATCCTAAATATTTAACGATGTAGCTACGGTCAAAAGTTCTAGTTAGTAATTGAGGGCGATCCATGTCAGCTAAAGCAATATTAGTTAATAATAAAACAGATCCTAATGAGAATATGGCAAAGCCAATTCTAGCTTTTTGAATACGTTTATCTAATTTAATTACTTTGAATAGGATTAATCCAATGATGACAATTAAATCAATCCAATAAAATACATCGTGAGGTTTAGTTAAGGCAAGTGAACTTCCGCTTAACCCTTGATTTACTTTTGAATATCCAGTAATGGTACTGACTGTCATAAAGTCAGTAAATTCTCTAAAGTAAATTACATTTAAATATAGAATTACGGTGTTTAATAAATCCATTAATAAAGCAATTGGGTAAAATAACTTTGCTGGTTTAAATAAAAAGGCAACACTAGATAAAATAATAGTTGAAGCAATTGGATTTATAATCATTAAGATAAATTGAAATGCATTATCAATGCCTAAGTTAAAATCTGTGAAATAGGCTAGTAAAGTTTTTAACCAAATTAAAATGGTTAGTAAAACAATAAAGCCAACTCTTGTATTAACATGGGAAAATAGTCTCTTTAGTTTATTCAAGAATCAGGACTCCTTAATTATGTAATCAAGTAATATATTATCAGAAATTGGTTGAATTAAGTTTGATTTAGGGAAAACTTATTTAAATTTTAGAAGAATATCATTTACATAGCTTATCGAATGATTAAAATGATGTTATCATGGTTAAGTTGAAAAGAGGGATAAAATGGCTGATTTTAACTTGTATGTTGTTCGTCATGGTCAAACTTATTTTAATATTTTTAATAAGTTACAAGGATGGAGTAATTCACCTTTAACACAAAAAGGAATTGATGGAGCCAAACAAACTGCAGATAAATTAAGTGATATTCCATTTAAAGCAGTTTATTGTTCAGATACTACCAGGGCACAAGATACAGCTCAAATTATTATTGACCAAAATTTGAATCAAAATTTACAAAAGCCAATTGTAAAATATTTTTTTCGAGAACATTTTTATGGATATTATGAAGGATTAGATTCTGAACAAACTTGGTTTCAAGCAGGTGCACCACACGGGGAACCAAGTTTTAAAGAAATTATTCAAAGTCATGATATGGACACTGCTAAGAATTATTTAAAAGAAGCAGATCCATTCCATATGGCAGAAAATGCTGAAGAATATTGGAATCGCCTGAACCAAGGATTAAATTTGATAATTAATAATTCAGATTTAAAAGATGGAGATAATGTTTTATTAATTAGTCATGGAAATACATTACTTAGTTTAGTTGAAAAATATTCAAATGGAGAGTTTGATTTAACCAAACGACCTAATAATGGAAGTGTAACTAAGCTAGAATTTAAGCATAATCAATTTAAAGTGATTTCTTATAACCAATAATTTTGATCGGAGTAAATATGGTAAAACCAGTTAAACATTTATATAGTTCACCTAATTTTAAAAAGTTAGTTTTTAGAATTGGTGAAGTGAGTGAAATTACCGGCGTTTCAACAAGACAAATTAGATATTGGGATGAAAAAGGTTTAATTGAAAGTACTAGAAAAGAAACTGAAAAAACTAATTCCAGAGTTTTTGATTTCAAAAATTTAATATTAATTAATTTAATTAATATGTATTTACAACAAGGGTTTACTTTGGCTGCGGCTTTTGAAAGAGCGCAAAAACGACAAAATTCAATTAAAAGAATTCATTCTGTTTTTAATACGTTCGATAATGTAATTGTTGATGATGAAGATGTCTTAGTAATTGATCTCGGATATTTTGATGATGAAAAAACTAAACACCTTTTTGGTATCATTGATGAAAATACCGAATTACATTATCAGGTTAAAGAAGATGGGCAAGAACCTGATTTAACTGCATATAAAAAGAGCTAGTTAACTAACTAGCTCTTTTTATTATGTTTGAATATTTCATGCAATTTACTTTTTGGTAATTCTATAGCTAATTTTCCAAGTGCAGTAGCCATTAATGGTAATGTAATATTAAATAAAATAGTTGTAATTATTATTGTTAATAATACATATAAGAACGTATTTAATCCACCAAAAGCAAATCCAAGTGCAATTAAAATTGTACCAAAGATTAAATATCTTACTTTTTGACCAAAATCATTTATTTCATAAGATAACCAATACATCATATCAGGATTATCTTTTCGATAAGTTCTAGCTAAAGGAACTAATTCCGCTGTAGCTAAAATTAATAATGGTGTAATTATTAATAGGATACTATTTGAATCAAGTAGAGAATCATTAGTTAGATAACTAATAGTCATTTGAGAAATTTGAAGACCAGCAAATGCACTAAGAACATAAGTTAAAATCCAATATAATGGATGAAGAATAGAACGACTAACTATTATCAAGCCAATCCATAAGATGAGCATCATGATTCCTAAAGTTATTGGAATAAATTTAAGAGCATCTTGTTGCATTTTGGCATTATCAATTGGGATACCAGAATATGAAATATCTGAGTTTTTTAATCTAGATCCTTGAATCATAGTGTTAACTTGTTGTTCAAGTTTATTAATTCTTTTATGATTACTACTATTATCAGGTGAATCTTTCATATTAACTTCTAACATTGTAATTTGTTGATTTGAACTATTGAAGTTATACATTGATTGATAAAAATCAGTATCCTCCATTTGTCCCGCGGTAATATAATAAGCTTTTGTAATATCAGCTTTTTGTAAATTATTTAAATACTTTGCGTTTTTTCTAATTACTTTATTAGATGATTGAACTGATTTGTTGGCTCTTGTTAAATTAGTCTTTGTTCTTCTAAGTTGATAGTAATATTTCTTTAAATAAATTTCATGATTAGAAGAATTATCAGAATTATTATTAATTGAACTTTGTAAATCAGATAAATCATTAATTGAATCATTAAGCTCTTGATTGACTTGATTTAGAGATTCTTGAAGTTGTTTCTGTTGTCTTTTTTGTTTCTTTTGTTTTTTGGTTAGTTTGATTGTTGGAGTTGATTCTACATTACTAATTGAATTAGAAAGATTATTTTGAGTATTTGTAATACTGTTGTTTAACTTAGTTAAGTCAATTCTATTTTGATTCAATTTAGTAATCTGACCATTTAAATTTTTTGTATTTATATTTTTAATATTTGCTTTTAATGATCTATTGGTATTTGAAAGGGTAGATTGAACTGATGATAAACGTTTATTTACTATTGCTAGTTGATTAGATAATTGATACTTATCAACTGGAACACCACCTGGTTGAGTAATTGAATAAACATTTTTAATATCAGGATTAGCTTGTAATTTTGATGTTAATTTATCAATTGCTAATAAAGTATTAGCATTATTGAATTTTTGATAATTTTTCACATAAATTTTAACTGGAGTTGTTTTTCCATTATTAAAATGAAGATTAGTAACGTCTCTACCAGTTATAGCTTGATTATTACTTATATCATTATTATTAACGTTATAAGTTAAATTTGATTTATAAGAAATCGCAAATGGAAATATAATATATATTGATAAAATAATTCCAGCCATTGGTTGCCAAAGTGAAAAATTAGATAATTTTTGCCATATTTTATGATTACTCTGGTTATTAAGTTTATTTCTAGGCCAAAAGATAGATTTACCCAAAATTTGTAGGAAGAAAGTAACAATGTTAGCTGTTCCAATTGCAGTTATTATGATTGTAATTGCAATTGAAGAAAAAGCTTGAATTGGAGCATAATTGATAAGGAATAGTGAACCTAATGCAATTGCTAAAATTAATGTAACGATTGCTATTTGATAAGTAAAATCTTCCATGATAGCTGTAACTGTTTTAATTTCATTATCATCTTCTTTAGAGATTAATTCCTCAAAACGACGAATAATATAGAAACTAATTAGAGTACCAACCGCTACACTACTAATTAAGATAGTGATATTTGAATAGTAAGAAAAACTTAATTTGAATTTTTCAGTTAGCAACATAATCAAACTTACAGATATTAGATAAGTAATAGAATTGGAAATTAATAAAATAATTGGAGCAATAATTGATCTGAAAATAATTCCAATTATAAGGATTGCTATCATGAATATTATCATGCCTACGATATTTGTTTTACTTAAAATACTATCAGCATTAGCACTATTAATGATATTTTGATTAGTTACATAATTTGATAATCCTTCCGTTCCAAATTCTTGTCTTAACTTATTGGCATAAGCATCATCTTGTACAATCGAATTATCAACATCTAATACTAATAGTTCAGTTGATTTATCGTTAGATAATAATCTTTTTTCAGCTGAAGGAGTAGTCTTCAAAGATGTGATTTTTTTGATTCCATTTTCATCTTTTTTAACCTTACTAATTGAATGATAAATCATCTTTTGTTGTTTATTATCAATTTTTCCATCAGGATTATTGTAAACCACAAAAATTTGGTTCGTGTTGTTGAGATCACGTCCCCATTCATTTTGTAAAGCCTGTGCTTGGTTAATTTGTTTTTGGTTTACATTATTATTTTGATAACTATTATGAGATATTTGATTAATATTAGGCATAAAAATAACTGCTATAAGTACCATTACTAACCAAAATATTATTGATATTATACGGTTTTTATGCATACTTTGAAAAAAATTCTTCATATTATATTTTCTCCTGATTTATGATTATTTACTTTTTAAAGAAGTCATTAGCTTGAAGAATTAAGATAACTAATAGCATTAAAATAAAAGTTATAAAAATTGTAAATGCCCAAGCCAAATGTCCATGAGTGAATGGAAGAGTAACATTTTGGCCAAAAAAGCCAAAAATAATATTTGGAACACTTAATAAAATTGAAAAAACAGTTAAAAATTTCATTGTTGCATTTAAATTACTATCTAATAAGTTAGAATAGGCATTTGCAACTTGTTGAGTAGCTGCATTCGCCATCTCTGCCATCGATAAACCTTGTTTTATTTCTACTCGAATATCTTCGAGAGTTTCATTTTGATCTTCAGATAATTCGTATCTTAATTTCCTTTTTAAATCGGTTAACATATCATCGTTGGCGGTTAATGATGTTAAAAAGTAAACTAAGTTGGTTTGTAAGTTCAAAAGGTGACTAATTGCATTCTTTTTCGCTTTTCCTTTTAAATTACGTTGAATACTAGTTCGAACACTATTAATTTGGTTTATGTAATCAAAATATTGAATTGAAAGGTTGTAAAGTAATCTCATCGTTAAATCAATGGGATGAAATGTTTCAATAGTTTTTGATTGAATCTTTTGGATAGTATGATTCATTAATTCATTTACAAAATTAGTTTTATTAGCTGTAAATGTAAATAAACGTTTTCCATCAATGATAATTCCAATTGGTTCAGCAGAAATATCTCCATTAAAGCGAGTAGATTCGGCTACATCAAAAATTAAAAGTAACATATCACTTTCATCAACTTCTATTCTTGGACGTTCATGATGATCAAGTGCATAATAAAGCATTTCTTGAGTTATTTTATATTCATTTTTTAAAATTTCTTTGTCATTTGGACGACAATCGATTACTTTAATCCATTCAATATTTTGGTTAACTATTTCTTTTTCAATCAATGTAGTAACCCCTTTATTGAAATATGATAACACCATTGATAATACACTATCCAGCCGATTTTTGCATAGAATTTGAAGTTATATGAAGAAATTGTTAATTATTAATTAAAAGTAATTAATTTTAAAAAGTTGTATAGTATAATGTAACAACAAATATTAATGCTGGAGGCTTGTAATTTTGAAACATCGAAGTAGTAAAAAATTCTTACCGTTATTAACTTTATTTATTGTAATTATAGCAATTTTTGCGGTTGGATTTGAAATTAGAAAAGATCGAATTAATAATCAAACTCAGCAACAGGAACAAAATGAGCAGCAATCAAAATATGCTAAAGCAATTGAAAAAGAAAAAAAAGAAAAAAAGGCACAAAAGAACTTTATTACTAAGTTATCTAAACCAGCCATGAAAAGTTACAATAAAAATAAGCAAGTATTACCAAGTATTGTGATTGCTCAAGCAGTTTTAGAGTCTGATTGGGGAACTTCAGGACTTTATCTAAATGCAAATAACCCATTTGGAATTAAAGGAGAATACAAAGGTGAATCAATTCGCTATAATACTGCTGAGTATGAAAATGGCAAGAAAGTTATGGTCGTTGCCAATTTTAGAAAGTATCCAAGTTTACAAGCCGCAATTGATGATCATAATTATTTAATTTCTAAGAAATTTATTAAACGGACTGATTTGTATAGTTTTAGAAAGCAAGCCTATTTAATTCAAAAAAATGCTTATGCAACTGATCCAGATTATGCTAAAAAAGTAATTGGTGTAATTGTTAAAAATAATTTAAGAGAATATGATACAGAAGCAATTAATAGTTACGAAGAATAAGGAGGAAAGTAATTGTTAGATTTTATTGCAAAACTTTATGGTCCATTTTTTGATTTAAATAATTGGCAAACCGTAATTACAAGTGGAAATGATTGGCTATTGATATTTTCTTTAGTAATTATTGAAGTTTTATTATCAGTTGATAATGCAGTTGTTTTAGCTGCACAAACTCAAGTTTTACCAACCAAAAAGTTGCAAGAAGAATCATTGTTTTATGGATTGATTGGAGCTTATGTTTTTCGATTCATTGTAATTGGATTAGGAGTTTACCTAATTGATTTTTGGGAAATTAAAGTAATTGGTGCAATTTATTTAATGTATTTGGTTTATCAATACTTTTTTAAAAAAGGTGATAAAAAAAGTAAAATGCATCTAAAAAGTACCAAAGAAAGAGGAACTAGAAAGTTCTTCTGGATGGTGGTTCTTCAAATTGAATTTATGGATATTATTTTTTCAGTTGATTCAGTATTATCATCATTAGCGATTTCACATAATCCAGTAATTGTTTTAATTGGTGGAATGATAGGGATTCTTGCAATGCGTGGAATTGCTGAATTTATTATGGTACTAATGAAGAAGATTCCAGAATTGAAGACAATGGCATATGTTTTAATTGCCTTTATTTCACTTAAGTTATTCTTATCGATTCCAATGATCCATATCGAAATTCCACCTACAATTTTTGGACCATTTGTCCTTATTTCAATTGTTGTTACTTTAATTATTCACTACGTTAGAAAGAGGAAGCAAAATGGCAATTAATGCAACTCCAGAGAATTTTAATGATGCAGTTAATGCTCCATTAGTTTTCGTCGATTTTTGGGCTCCATGGTGTGGTCCATGTAAAATGATGGAACCAGTTTTAGATCAATTAGAAGAAGATTTTGGTAAAAAGATTAAGTTCGTAAAATTTAACGTAGATCAAAATCAAGAAATTCCGCAAAAATATAAAGTAATGAGTATGCCTAGCTTTGTGGTATTTAGAAATGGTAAAGGCGTTGAAAAGGTAACCGGCCTTTATTCAAAAGATAAATTAGCTCATTTTTTAAATCGTAAATTAGAAGAAAAATAGTTTTTAGTTGACGGAGTTAATTAGATAGTGCTATGATTCTTTTAAATAAATATGACTTTTTATTTCGATTAAGTAGGATTGCATCTGGGTGTCAGAAAGTCGGTGGTTAATGCGAACCGATCAGGGTGTTAGTTTCAAAATACGTCGACATTAAATAAAACGAATAATTCAGAATCGATATCATCTGAACAAGTGATTAATCAATATTTTTATTGATTTTTAATTTGGGTGGTACCGCGTTAAAACGTCCCTGTTTATAGAACAGAGGCGTTTTTTATTTGATAACTGTCATAAATAATATAAAGGAGTGTTAACTAATGAAGGAAAAAAAGAAAATTTCAATTAATTTATTTGAAGCAATTACAGTATTGCTTGTCATGCTTGTAATCATGGGGATTGGAATTATGTATCTACAATTAAGCCCATTAGTTCCTATTTTGACAGTCATCATGCTTTTAATTTTTTGGGCAAAACTACGAGGATTTAGCTGGGATGATGTTAATGATAGCTTGGTGGTTGGAATTAAAAATGGAATTGTTCCGTTATTTATTTTTATGTTAATTGGAACTTTAATTGGAGTTTGGATTGCCTCTGGAGTCATTCCTAGTTTAATGGTTTTTGGCTTTAAGTTAATTTCAATTAAATGGTTCTTGCCATCAGTCTTTTTAATTTGTGCAATTGTCGGAACTTTTATTGGAAGTGCTTTTACTGTTATTTCGACAGTAGGAATTGCTCTGATGGGGATTGGAATTACAATGGGAATTAATCCAGCAATGGTTGCTGGAGCCGTTATTTCTGGGGCAGTTTTTGGGGATAAATCATCACCATTGTCAGCTTCCACTAATTTAACTACTGCAGTAGTTGGAGTAGATTTGTTTGATCATATTAAAAATATGATGTGGTCAACTATTCCGGCCTTTATTGGATCCTTAATTTTATTTTCTTTTATTGGAAATGGTCACCAAACTGCTGATTTATCTAAAATTAATTCGACTGTAAGTATTTTAAATCAAAATTTCTCGATTAGCTTAATTGCGTTGATTCCAGTAATTTTATTAATCATCTGTGCATGGGTGAAAATTCCAACAGTTCCAACTTTATTAATTAATATTGTTGTTTCAATTGGATTGCTATTTATTAATAATCCGCATTTTAAATTAGAAAAATTAGCAGACATTATTGAAAATGGATTTGTCGCACATACTAAAAATCAAGAAGTTGATCAATTACTTAGTCGAGGTGGAATTTCGTCTATGATGAGTACAGTAGCTTTAATTATTGTAGCTTTAGCTTTAGGTGGTTTATTAATGCACTTAGGAATTATTGATACAATCATGGAAAGTTTAACTTCTAAAATTGATCGAACTGGTAATTTGATTTTAGCGGTGATCTTATCAGCAATTGGAGTAAATATTTTCATTGGTGAACAATTCTTATCAATTATTTTGCCAGGGAATGCATACAAGAAAAAATTTGCGGAAGCAAAACTTTCTCCACTTGCACTTAGTCGAGCTTTAGAAGATGGTGGAGCAGTAATTAATTACCTAGTTCCATGGGGAGTCGCAGCAGTCTTTGTTGCCCATACATTAAGTGTTCCGACTTTAGAATACTTGCCTTTTGTATTTTTCTCATTATTATCTCCAGTATTTTCATTAATTAGTGCATTTACAGGAATTGGAATTAAACATATAGAAAAAGAATCCTAGTTAGGATTCTTTTTTTGTTCATTAAATATTACAAAACTATTACAATGTTTCTTTTATCACAATTATTGTAATGAATTGGAAATCTTTGTGTAATTCTTAGGCTTTAATATGACAAATGTTGTTTAATTTACTTTTGAACGAAAATTTTTTTACATTCATATATATAGGAGTGATAATATTTTAAAAACCAAAAATGTCAAATTTTTAATGGCATTTACTGTTATTGCAGTTTTATCAATATTTTTGATTGGATTAAAAATATCTACATCTGCTAAACAAGTAACAGTTAAATCCGGAGACACCGTTTCTAGTATCGCAAAAATTAACCAATTACCAATTAATCGAATTATCAGATTAAATAATTTGAAAAATGATGGTAATGATCTTCAAATAGGTCAAACCCTAAAATTATCAAATAGTAAGAAAAAACATAATAAAAAACATAACAAGAAAAAGGTAAATAAGCCTAAAAAGCAAGTAACACAACCAGTTAGTCAAAACGTAGAAACACAAACAGAAACACCGCAAATGAGTGAAACTACTAATAACGCATCAGTTCAAAATAATAGTGAAGAACAAGCTAAGAATTGGATTGCATCTCATGAATCAACTAATTCATATGATGCCCAAAACGGACGCTATGTTGGTAAATATCAATTAGATTCTTCATATTTGAACGGTGATTATTCACCTGCAAATCAAGAAATTGTAGCAAATAATTATGTTACTAGTCGTTATGGCTCATGGGTTAATGCACAAAACTTTTGGATGGCCAATGGTTGGTATTAATCAATACTGATATAAGTTTTTTAAACAACAATTAACATATTTAATATGTTAGGTAATCAAGAGAAAAAACAAGTTAAAAAAAGCGAAACGTTTAATTATACGTTTCGCTTTTTTATATTAGATAATTTTTTTGTAATTCAGTAATATCATCATCACTTAATCCAATTCCATTGTGTAAGAAGTTGTTAATGTCACCATATTTTTTGCTTATTTCATCTAATGCAGCATCTAAAAATTCTTCTGATACAGAATAAAGTACTTTTAGATTTTTTTGCATGATTGAATTTGCACCTTCGCTAGTTGCAAGTTCAATACGTCGATCGATAACATGTTGAACAACGGCATTCGTTAATAAGTAGTCATTTCTGATGGTTTCAAGGTCGACACCTAGAGCTGAAAGAATAAATACTGCAGCCATTCCGGTGCGATCTTTACCGGCAGCACAGTGGAATAGAACTGATTTATTTTCAGTTGTGTTTTCTAATAGAATAGAAAATAAATAGTTAAAAGCTTTTAAAGCTCCTTTGTCAGTTATCATATTACGATAAACTTGTTTCATATGATTAATCCCATAATTTTCATCAGTTGTCATAATTGTATCTAAATCTTTTGAATCTTTTGAATTATCAGTTTGATCTTCATCAAATAATGAATTCAAGTGATAAGTAATTTCATTTTCTGGAATTCGATCAGGATCATTTAGTGCTTCTTCTTTTGAACGAAGGTCAATATCATAATCAACACCATAAATGGATAAAAATTGTTGATCTTGTTCATTTAAGTTTCCTAAAGAACCAGAACGAATAATTTTATGCCATTTTACTTGTCGACCGTCAGTTGTTTTATATCCACCTAATTCACGGAAATTATCTCCGGAAGTAATTGGTAGTAATCTTTGATTGTTCATTCAGTTCACCTTTCTGATTATATATCTTGTTAATAATTATACTATTGTTAATTATCTATTTCCAATTAATAAGTTACTTAAATAATACTTAAATCTTATGTAATTAATAGTATGAAAGTTCAAAAAATGCTAACATATAGTACATTAAAATGTTTAATTAAGAAATGAGGAAAAATCATGCTAGAACAAGAGCAAAAATATCTGTTATCAATTGATCAAGGCTCAACTAGTACACGTGCGGTTATCTATGATCATGATGGTCGAAAAATAATTGAATCAGTTAAACCAGTCGAACAAATAAATTTTAATAATGGTTGGGTTGAACAAGATCCAAAAGAAATTTGGAACTCAGTTCTTTCAACAATTGCAAGTGCGATGATTGATTCAGGTGTTCATCCTGAAAATATTGCTTCAATTGGAATTACTAATCAAAGAGAAACAACAGTGATTTGGGACAAGCAAACTGGTGAACCAATTCATAACGCAATTGCTTGGACTTCCAAACAAACCAATGAAATTTCTAATCAATTGAAAAAACAAGGTTATGAAAACTTTATTCATCAAAAAACAGGATTAGTCATTGATTCTTATTTTTCAGCAACTAAAATCAGATGGATTTTAAATCACGTTGAAGGAGCACAACAACGTGCTGAAAATGGAGAAATAATTTTTGGAACAATTGATACTTGGTTAGTATGGAAATTGTCAGGTGGTAAATATCATATTACTGATTATACAAATGCTAGTCGAACCATGTTATTTAATATTCATGAGTTAAAATGGGATCAAGAAATTCTAGATGTATTGAATATTCCTAAACAAATATTACCAGAAGTTCATGGATCAGATGAAGTTTATGGAACCACTGAAAATTATCAATTTTATGGAATCAGTGTTCCAATTGCAGGAATTGCTGGTGATCAACAAGCTGCATTGATAGGTCAAGTCGGATTTGATTCTGGGATGGTAAAAAGTACATATGGTGATGGAACTTTCGTAATTATGAATACGGGTGTTCAACCTCATGTATCTGAAACTAAATTATTGACTACGATTGCATATTCTTTAAATGGAAAAGTTCATTATGCACTAGAAGGTTCGATTTTTGTTGCTGGTTCAGCATTATCTTGGTTGAAAGATAAAATGGGAATTATTAATTCAGTTCCAGAATCAAGAATTGCTGCGAAACGTTCAAATGATGATTCAGAGATTTATGTTGTTCCGGCTTTTAATGGATTAGGAGCTCCGTATTGGGATCAAGATGTGCGTGGAGCTGCATTTGGAATCACTCGTGGAACTACTAGTGATGATTTTGTGAAGGCAACTTTGCAATCAATTGCATATGGTACAAAAGATATTGTGGATACAATGGAAAAAGATACGGGGATTGAAATTAAAGAATTAAGAACTGATGGTGGAGCATCAAGAAATAGTTATTTAATGCAATTTCAATCTGATATTTTAAATACTTCAATTCAAAGATCAAGTGATGAAGAAACAACCGCCTTTGGTGCAGCAATATTATCTGGACTTGCTTCTGGTTATTGGAAGAATTTAGATGAAGTTAAAAAAATATATGAATCTGGTAAATCATTTGAACCAAGTATGGACGAAAAAAAACGTCAACGACTTTATGCAGGATGGCATAAAGCAATTAAAGCAGCAAGACATTTTAGACCAGATGAAGAGTAATTCTTTTTATTTTTTTAATGGTTATATTATAATTAAGTTAAATTAAAAAGGGGGATTCATCATGAAAAATTTACTATTAGGTATGAGTATTTCTGCAAATGCAGTTTTGGGTTACTTACTATTGAAAGAAAACGGTAGCTTTGAAGATATTGAATCACAAGCTAATAATTTTGCTGACAAAGCAAAAGGGAAAGCTCAACAAGTTAAGGGAGCAGTTTCAGGTGACTTTTCCGACAAGGCAGAAGGAAACTTTAATGAAGCAAAAGGTGAAGTAAAAGACCAAATGGATGATATTTTTGGTGAATAAGAATTAATAAAAAAACATCTACTGTTTATTAACAGCAGATGTTTTTTTATGCTTTAAAATATTTTGCTTCAACTAATAAATTTTGTGATCGTTTATCAGTAGCTTTAAATCCAGTATTCTGTAAGTGTCTAAAGAACATACGATTATATATTACAAACCACAGTAAGTTACATATGGTATATGAATCATAAATTGCACTATCAATTGAATTACCAGTAAAAATTGCAATTAAAAAGGCGACAATAATTTCAATTCCAATCATACAAGATAGATTATAATAATCTCCTCTAAAAATAGCAGGGAAAAAACCAAATAGTAATGAAGTCAATGAGAAACCAACTTTACCAATGCGAAGTTTTTGAGATTGATTGTGTTTAACTACTGCATAATTAGGCGGAATTGGTAACATATTGTTATTATTATTTTCATCGTCGTTATTATTATTAAAAGGGTTCATAAAATTGTCTCCTTTATTTTTTGGTGAATTTTACGACAACTTCAACTTTTGGTGTCTGTGGCATCATATCAACAGGTTGAAGATAATCGACTTTGTATTTTTTACTTAATTGAACTAAGTCTTTTGCAAGTGTTGATGGATTACAAGAAATATAAACAAATTTTTCTGGTGCACTTTGTAAGATGGCTAAAATTAATTCTTGATCTAGTCCACTTCTTGGTGGATCAACAATTAAAGCAGTGGGATTGAACCTATTTGCCATCCATTTTGGCATAATTTCTTCGGCACTGCCAACTTCATATGAAGCATTTTGAATGTTATTTTTTTCAGCATTCAAATTAGCATCATTAACCGCATCTGCAATTGTATCCATCCCACGAACTTCTTCAACTTGATTAGCTAGTGAAAGACCAATAGTACCAACTCCAGCATATGCATCAATTAATTTATCATGGGTAGATAGGTTAAGGGCTTCAGCACCTAATTGATATAATTTTTCGGTCATCATTGAATTTAATTGAAGAAAGGCACGTGGAGATAAATCAAATGATAGTCCATTGATTTCTTCAGTGATTTTTTCTTTTCCAGCTAAATGAATAGTTTTATCGCCCCATACTAATGGAGTTTCACCTGGATTAATATTTTGCATGACTGAATTAACTTCTGGTAATCGTTCTTCAATCATTTTAAGCAGTGGAGTTAATTTAACAAATTTTGGTGTGTTAGTAATAAAGACTAATTGAACATCGTCAGTATTTAGTGCTGCGCGAACTACGATTGTTTTAAGAATTCCAGAATGATTTGATTCTACAAAAGTTGGAATTTTTAATTCTTCAATCATAGCAACTACTTCACGCATTACTTTCATTGTTACTGGGTATTGAACTGAACAAGTCTTTAAATCAACAACATCATGAGTGCCTTCTTTATAAAGACCAGCTTCAACTTTGCCTTCATCATTAGTACGAATTTGGAATTGTGCCTTATTTCTGTATTCATAAGGCTCATCCATCCCAATTGTACCTTTAACTTTATAATGTTCAAAGCCACGGGGGTGGAATTTACTTAAAGCTTGTTTGACAACATCTCGTTTAAATTCTAGTTGTTGATCATAAGCTAAATTTTCTAATTCAAAACCACCAACTTCATTAGCATAATAATCTTTTGGTGTTACACGATGATCACTTTCTTTGAGGATTTCTTCAAGCTTTCCACGTAAGAAATTATCGTTTACTTCAGTAATTTTTGCTTTTATTTTTTCATTAGGTAAAGCACCAGGGACAAAAATCAGTTTACGATGATAATATCCGAGTCCTTCACCATTAATGCCAAGTCTTTTGATTGTTACTGTAACTACTTGGTCAACTTGTACTTCTATATTTTTTGTGGGCTGTTTTTCGTAATTGTTACGCATATTTTCTCCTATTTATATAAGAACACAACTTCAAGTAATTATAACAGAGTTATAAACCATTCTAAAGATTTTATATACATGTTAAAATATCCTTAAACATTTAAATTAATAAGAAAAAAGGTGATTATTTTGGCAATTTTAGAGGCACAAAATATTAACTATGTTGCTGATGGGAATCAAATTTTATTTGATTGTAATTTTTCGTTAAATAAAAAAGAAATCGTTACAATTTCTGGACATTCCGGTAGTGGGAAAAGTACGTTTGTTAAAATTTTAGCATCATTATTAACACAAACGAGTGGAAAAATATATTTTGAAGATGAAAATATTTTAGATTTATCACCAATCGAATATCGTCGACAAGTATCATATGCTGTTCAACAACCAACTTTATTTGGTGAAACAGTATATGATAATTTAGTTTTTCCTTATGATATTAGAAAACAAAAATTTGATCGTCATCATGTTATTAAAGCATTAAAAACGGTTGATTTAAAAGAATCGGATTTAGATAAACCAATTACTAGTTTATCTGGAGGACAAAAGCAACGAGTAGCATTATTACGTAATCTGATATTTGTACCTAAAATTTTAATTTTAGATGAAGTTACAACTGGACTTGATTGTGATACTAAAGCTAGTGTTCATAAAATGATTGATTATTATATGGGGAATTATGATTTATCAGTTTTGATGATTACACATGATAATGAAGAATTAAAACACGCCAAAAAAGTTGTTTATATTGAAGATGGTCGAATAAAAGAGGGCACAGAAAATGAATAATATAGATATTTCCAATAGTTCATTATTTTTAACTGCTGGATTAATTTTTATTTCTTTAGCAGTTGGATGGTATGAAAAGTTAAAAATTAATAAGTCAATTATTTATGCAGCATTACGTGCAGTTGTTCAACTATTTGTCGTTGGATATGTTCTAAAATATGTTTTTGCCATTGATAATTGGATTTTAACGTTTACTTTAATGGTAATTATTATCGTTAATTCTTCAATCAATGCAAGCAATCGTAGTGATGGTTTGAAAAATGGACTTTGGATTTCACTAGCTGCTATTTCCAGTAGTACGATTATCGTGATTGGTGTTATTACGTTGAGTGGAGCAATTAAATTTGTTCCATCGCAAGTTATTCCATTTACTGGGATGATTGCATCTAATTCAATGGTGGCATTAGGATTATGTTATCGAAATATGAATGCTGGATTTCATGATCGTAGGCAACAAGTTATGGAAAAATTAGCTTTAGGTGCAGATGTTTCAACTTCTTGTAAAGATATTTTAAGAGATAGTATTAAGACTGGATTACAACCAACGATTGATACTGCTAAGACAGTTGGTTTAGTGGCTCTTCCAGGGATGATGTCAGGTTTGATTTTAGCTGGAGTAGACCCAGTTCATGCAATTAAGTATCAAATTATGGTAATCTTTATGCTGTTAGGAATTACAGCAATAACAACTATTATTGCTTGTTATTTAGGTTATCGTAGTTTTTACAATAGCCGAATGCAATTAACAAGATTTTAATTTAGTTACATTATCGTTACTATTTGGTAAAAAATCTAGCTAATTAATTATTAAAATGTATAATGAACCCAGATACATAAAAAGGAGAATTTTACTAATGAATAGAATGGTTAAACTTGGATTATCAACCATTGCAGTTAGTTTAGGACTAACTCTTTTTGCTACTGGCACTAATAATGTTAAAGCCGATAGTAGTGTTGATATCCCCAACATTAATAAGAATGTTGAACAAAAGACTTACGGAAATGTAATGTCTAATTATAATGATAGTGATATTAAAGATGTTACTACTAATGCACCTAGTGGTAATAAAACTAAAAAATATGATAAATCTGAACTAGTTGACGGAATAAATAATCCAGGGCATGTTTTTAATACAACCTCTAATAGTACCCAAAGTAATAGTTTTAAAACTGCTTTTTATTTACCAGATGGGTTTAATGTTTTTGAAACAGAACATGGTAACTATCAAAGTGTTGTTATGACTGGTGACTCAATTTACTTCCTTGAATCAATGGGAACTGGTAAAAATCTTGGAGCAATTGTTAAGTATAAATTATCTGATTTAAAAGCATTAGGAATTGATGGATCAAGTAATTATGATGATATCTGGAAAGCAGTTAACTGGTTTAATCCATATACTGATGAAGGATATGTTAATAATAAAAAATATCTAGATGTAACTAATAATTTACCAACTGATGAATATTATGCAGCTAAAAAAGCAGTAACTAATGCTACTACTAAGTTAGAAAAAAGTACTGCTTCACAAAAAAATGCAAATAAGTGGTTAAAACACTGGCAAGCAAAAACTAAGTATAAGAAGTATAAGACTAATGCTAGTTACAAGAATCAAGTAAATCGAAAGATTAATAGTTGGAAATCAAAAGCAACTAAGTATTCACGTTATTCAAATAACTATAAAAAACAAATTAAATCTCAAAATAAATTAGTTGATAAATATGGTAAGAAAATTGATGCAGCTAGAAAAGCTAACCCAACAATGTTTAAGTATGCTGATATTTTCCAAGCAGCACAATTAAGTCCATTAATGGGCATTGGACACGGTCAAACATTAAGTTTTAATCCAAAGAATCAACATCTTTATTTAGTACAAGATGACTCAATGGGTGATATTAAGGCTAATGAATATAACAAAGTATTAGAATTGGACCCAACAACAATGCAACCAATTCGTCAATATAATTTCCAAATGAAACATGGAAATACCAACATGCAATTACACACTTTAACATTTGATAAAGATGGGAATGCATACTGGGGACGTAAGAGTGGTAATGGTTATCAATGGTTTATGGGAACAATTGATGATACAAATGGTGTCTCTTTTGAACCAAGTAAGCAAAAGATGGCAACTCGTGGTGGTGTATTTAACCAATCAGTAGCATATAATGCTAAGAATAATCGAGTTTACTTCGTTTCAGATGATATTTTAACTTCATTACCAGTTGATCAATTACGTAAAGGTAATTTAAAAGAATCAAGTTTTAATCATTTAGAATTTGATAGTCAAAGAGAATTTGAAGGAATTACTTTTGATCCAGAAGGATTTGGTTATTTATTAACTCTATGGCCATCAGAAGTACTCAAATCAACTCAACCAGTTGATTAATAAAAAGGATAGTTAAATAATAACTATCCTTTTTTATATGATTTTAAAATTGGTAATATGGTAAAATATTAATGTTAAAATTTTTTATAGGAGCGATTAATTATTAATAAAAAAATAGTGTATGTTGTTGAATCACTTGGTGGTGGAGTTCTAACTTATTTAAAGTAACTTAGTGATAATTTATGTAATGATTTTGATATTACTATTTTATATGGAATCAGAGATCAAACACCTGCTAATTTAGAAAGTATTTTTGATGAAAAAGTTAAATTAACTGAAATTAAAAATTTTCAAAGATCAGTTAGTGTTTTAGGAGATTTTAAAGCATATAAAGAAATTAAAAGTAATATTGATATGATAAGTCCTGATATTGTTCATTTGAATTCATCAAAAGCAGGTGCATTAGGAAGAATTTTAAAATTTATGCATAGTAGAAAATATAAAAATTTAGATTTTTATTATACTCCACATGGATATGCATTTTTAATGCTGGATGAACCAAAAATAAAAAGAAATAT
Organism: Lactobacillus sp. S2-2; assembly: GCF_021698855.1. Lineage (GTDB taxonomy): Bacteria > Bacillota > Bacilli > Lactobacillales > Lactobacillaceae > Fructilactobacillus. Next base: position 52,946 of record NZ_WWFA01000003.1, on the reverse strand, counting down.
TTATTATTTTATAGAAAAAATCTTAGGTATTTTAAATACAGAGACAATTGCTTGTGGAAAAGGTGAATTTGTTTATGCTAATAAAATTAGTCATAATTCTATCTTTATAAATAATTGTGTAGATATTAATTATCTAGATACATTTAAAACAAATAAAATAAATACAGTAGATACGTTTTATACAATTGGGAGAATTATTCCACAAAAAAATCCAGAATTATTTAATAAAATTGCTTTAAGTAATCCAAATTATAAATTCGTTTGGATTGGTGATGGTCCTGATAGAAATAAGTTAAATTCTAATAATATTGAGATTACAGGATGGCTTTCACATAAAGAAGTATTAGAACAAATAATAAATTATAAGTATTTTATCCTGTGTTCTAAGTGGGAAGGATTACCATTATCTTTATTAGAATCAATGTCTTTAGGTAAAATTTGTTTTGTTAGTAATGTTAATGGAAATAAAGAAGTAATTAATAATGACGGTATTTTATTTAATGATTTAAATGAATTTAATGATAACTTTAATTCTCTTTTAGATGAAACTAAAAAAGAGTTTTCAAATAATGCAATTAAAGATATTAAAGATAATTACTCTATTGATCAATTTATTTTTAATTATAAAAAAGTATATGAAAAAAGTTGATACATATGTATCAACTTTTTTCATATTATTCAGTTTTAGCTAAAGTTTCTTCATCAATCATATTAGTTCTTTTAGCAGTTACTAATCCAGCAATGATACTATCATTAACGTTAACTAAAGTGCGTCCCATATCAATAATTGGATCAATTGCTAGAATAATTGCCATAACTCCAACTGGAAGATTTAAAGTTCCAAGTACAATCAAGGTGGCAAATGTAGCACCACCACCAGATCCTGCAACTCCAAAAGATGAAATAGTTACAATTATTACTAGTGAAATAATAAATTTGAATGAAGTAATATCAACACCATTAGCAGCTGCTGTAATTGAAGCAACCATGGCAGGATAAACACCAGCACAACCATTTTGACCAATACTTAGACCAAAACTAGCGGAAAAATCTGCAATAGCACGATTAATACCTAACTTATTAGTTTGTGCTTCAACGTTCATTGGTAATGATCCAGCACTACTTCTAGAAGTGAACGCAAAAATTAAGGTTGTAGCAACTTTTTTATAATAATTAATTGGATTAACTCGATATCTAATTAAAATTAATGTATGGACAATTAAAACAAGAATTAAAGCAAAGTAGCCAGCAATAATGAATACCCCGAGACTCTCAATTGTTTTAAGGCTATTAATTGCAACCGTCTTGGTCATTAATGCAAAGATACCATATGGAGTTAGAGCGATAATTATTTTAACAAGACGGCTAATAATGGCATCTAAGGAATTAGTTCCATTGGCGAATGTTTCTGCGGCTTTTGGATTATTTCTTTTTAACCAAATAAATGAAAAGCCAACTAATAGTGAAAAAATAACCACTGAGATAGTACTAGTTGAACGAGTACCTGCTAAATCAGCAAAAATATTTTGTGGTAGAACACTGACAATTTTTTGTGGAATTGATAACTCTGATAAAGTATCTTGCTTTTGTTGAAGAATTTGTAATGTATCAGAACTTGCAGTACTATGCGCAAATGATGCTCCTTGTAATTTGAATAAAATAACACTACCAATTCCAATTAAAGCAGCAACTGCGGTTGTTGATAATAAAACGGTTAAAACATTTCTAGTTATTTTACCAAAATTTTTAGTTGATTCAAGTTTTGTAAAAGCACTAATTAGTGAAATTATAATTAATGGAATTACTAACATTTGAAGTAAAGTGATGTATCCTTGACCAACAATGGATAGCCAGTCAGTTGTTTTAAAAACTACATTACTGTTGGCGCCAAAGATCCATTGTAAGATTCCGCCAAAAATTAGACCAATAACTAGGCCTAATAAAACTAATCGATTAAATTTAATTTGCCTTTTTTGTAACCAACCGATGCCAGCTAGTATGATCGCCGCAAGGACGATTAAAATTAAAATATATATATTATCCATAAAAAATTCTCCTTTGATTTTATTAAACTATTTTACTTACTTGAATATGTACACATAAGATAACCTCTAAATTCAGATAAAAAAAGACCAACTAAACGAAATTTGTCTAGTTGGCCATAATGCGGTCTTAAAAATGGTTATAAATTAAGTGATTATAACTCAACTAGATCAATTAAAAATTGTGTATCTAGTTGAGTAACTAAAATAAACTCTACTTAGATACAGACTTTGTAGCGTCCGTATCTAATAACGAATCACTACAGCATGTAACAAGTACAGCAACAAGCTAATTGAATTTTAAAGTTTAATTTAGTCATTATTATGCCATTCCTTTTTTATTATTATTTTGATTTAATCATAAAAAGTAATAATTTGTCAATTATAATTTAATAATTATGATCAGAAGTATATTGTAATGTCTTTGAAATTAAGTATTTTTTCCATGCTTTGCTTAATCTTGAAAATTCAATATCGATAAATTTTTGATCACTCGCAGCATCATGTCCAACATATTCTTGATTAGGCATGAAGTGTTCTGAATTAATGACGGCCAGATTCTTATCAATTAAGACAGGATCAACTTGATGATTAGTTTCTACTTCATATAAATAAATTTTACCATCTCGATTAACTACTAATCGATTATTAAATTGATCATTACCAGCTTTGATTACATTAATTAATTCTGTTTTAGAAATATTAGTCATTAAAGTACCTTCTTCCTCATACTTTAAGCCTACCTTTTTTATTGATATCTTTCAAATAAATTATAGTAAACAAAAAAGCCATTACTTTGTAATGACTTTTTTTATTTATTATAGTGACTTGATAATTTGAAGAATTCCAAAGAATACAAGATAGAATGAAATAATGAATAATAGGGTACTTGCGGCTAACATTGGGCTGAATAGTAGGTAGAATCCTAACAGTAAACTTAAAACGCCTAAGATAACGTTAAACCAGAATAAACCTTTTTGGTTATCACGATCAATTAACTTAGTGGCAAACAATTCGAAGATTGAATCAACAATAAATGAAATTGAGAACATAATCCAAACGTAAGTAACACCTAATTCAGGAGTAATAAAACAAAATACTCCGAAAATAATATCAATTACGGCACTGAAAGTTAACCAACCAGAACCAAATCCTAGATTTTTAATAACACTTCGTTCACTAAGCTTAATGAAACCTTCAACTAAGATGAAAGCACCAAGGATAAATGAAATCATGGTTAATGACGCACCAAAGTTTTTTGGAATGATAATTCCTAAAATGATTGATAAGATACCAAGAATTAACATTAATGGTTTAAAACTATTTCTATTTGAATCGTACATAATAGAGAACCTCCATTTATTATTTATGTAATTACTATATTAATATAGCATTATAAAAGTTATTATACTAAAAAAAGCTCAAAAAAAAGAAGCATTCTCTGCTTCTTTTTTAACTATTTGTGTTCAGCTTCTTTTTTTGCTTTTGCTGCAGCAACATCGATTTCAGCTTCAACTTCAGATTTACCATTTAAGTCAACGTCTCCGCCAGCATTAACTGGTTCACCAACATCAATAGCTTGATGTTTTAATTTCTTAAAGACAAATTTATCTGCGATTCCAGTAATACCACCTTGGAATAAGAAGGCAAATAATGTACCAATACCAAAGTTTTCAAATTTTCTAGTAATAAGGAAAGCAACGATTGCCATAATTGTAGGTGGAATATATGATGCCCACATCGCTTTACCAGCTGATCCTTTGAAATATTTGAAACGAAGAATTTGCATAAGATCATCAGCAGGGTGCAATACTAAGTTTACACGTTGGTAAATTGAGATTGCAGTTGCAATTAATGCAACACCTAAGAAGTTAAGCAAGATGTATAGGGTAATCATACCAGCACCGTGTGCATCTGGTAATCCAGCGAAAAATGAATATTTTCCGTTAAAGAAATCACCAAAGATTTGAATTAGAAATGAGAATGGAACCATGAATAATAGGTTACCAATCATACGACCCCATTCAAGTTTTCCAACCAAAAGGGCGTTTAAGAGCATTGTTGCAATACCCATAATTAGAAATGCCCAAAATAGATTCCAATGGAATGCATTTCCAAGGTTTACTTCCGCAGCACTCCAATATGCAGCCCCTAAGTATGAGGGGAAGATATGAGCACTAGTTACTAGTGTTAGAACATTACCAGCTGAGTTAATGATCAATGAAATCACGAAATACATGATTGATTGAGACATGGAAATGGTTCTTTTTGAATTGACTCTAACGTTTGTATCAGCCATAATTTGCCTCCGCTTTTTTAGTTAAATTATAGTTTTAAGAATTAAAGGCTTTGGTCAACTTTAACTACAGTTTTACCTTTTTTCTTGTTTTCGCCGCTTAATACACCTTCAACTTCATCAATTGAGATGATGTTTTCGATGAATGGTTCTACGTCAACTGCGTGTGAAGCTAATAATGCCATTGAGTCTTCAAATGCAACTGGGTTAATCATTGAACCTTTGATAGTTAATTGTTTGTTGAAGATTTCGTAAGTGTTGATTGAGAAAGTTTGGTCTGGAGCACCAACACCGAACATAAATACTTGTGCACCACGGTTAGTGTGTTCAACAGCCATTTCTTGTGTTTCAGGCATACCAACACATTCGATTACTACATCGTAGTTATCTTTGATTTCTTCTTTAGTAGTGTTAATAACGTTATCTAAGTTTAAAGCTTCTTTTTCTTTAGCTAAGTTTTCGTCATGTCTACCAGTCATATCAACTCTTTGGATACCGTAAGCTCTTAGCATTTGTGCAAAGATTTTACCCATGTAACCATCACCGATAACTAATGCTTTTTGGTAAGGGCTAACTTGTTCCATGATTTTCATAGTATGAACAGCACATGAGATTGGTTCGATTGAACATGCAGTTAATAATGAAATTTCATCTGGTAATTTGTAAACAACTTGTTCGTTAGCAGTGAAATAGTCTTCTAAACCACCATTTCTAGTAACACCAACAGCTTCTAAGTTTTCACATAATTCGAATTTACCGATGTGACAGTAGTAACATTTGTTACAGTATTTGTTAGGATCAACAGTTACACGGTCGCCAGCTTTAAGACTTTTAACGTTCTTACCAACAGCTTGAACAACACCTGAGTTTTCGTGACCTAAAACGATTGGAGGAACAGCTGGTGCTGAACCTGGAAGACCATTGTATAATGCGTCATCAGTACCACAAATACCAGCGTAAGCAGTTTTGATTAAAACTTCATCATCTTTTACTTCTGGCATGTCGATTTGTTGCATTTCTAATTTCTTAGTATCTGTCATAACTAAAGCGTTCATTTTTGACATAATTAACATCCTTTCAAGTAACTAAGTTACTTTTCTAAAATTATAAATTTTTTAAACTAACATCTTTTTGGGGGAAGTAATTGTGATGTAGTCTTATGAAAATATCTTCTAAAGACCGTGAGAGGAATCTCCTCAAACGCCTTTTTTGAATACCATTACAGTATTAGAATGTTGATTATGTAACCAACTGTGCGTGAAAATTTAAAGCAATTAGATTTTCAAAAATAACTTAGTTATAAAATGCACATACTTTTTTAAATAAAAAGCAGAATCATTTTTGAAAAAGTAATTAGTAATCTAAAACTTTAAATCTCCCGCGTACAACTAATAATATAAAACGTTTGTAGAAGGATTACAAGCCTTTTTTGACAAGTTTTTTGAGGGCTTTTATTTTGCACAAAAAGATAGATTGTGAAAAAATGCATTAGCCCCTTTAAGCTCGTTGTTTAACGTAGATAATATGTGATAACTAACACAAAGTAAGTGCTATTTTTCACAAAGTTTTTTATTTATTTTTCCTTAAAATAGAAATAATTAATAGGTTTTTTGAGATAATTGTTGTAAAATTACCACAATAATTAAACTAAAAGGGGAAAATACATAATGGCATATTTAGAATTAAAAGATATTCATAAGTCCTATCATGTTGATAAACAAGAATTCAAAGTTTTAAAAGGAATTGATTCGCAGTTTGAGCGAGGAGAATTTGTTTCAATTTTAGGTGAATCAGGTGGTGGTAAGACCACTTTAATGAATATTATTGCTGGATTAGATAGTAAATATGATGGTGATGTAATTTTAAATGGTAATTCATTAAAATTAGATAGTAATAAACAATTAGATGAATATCGTCGTAATACAATTGGTTTTATTTTCCAAAGTTTTAATTTGGTAAGTCATTTATCAATTCTTGATAATGTTAAAGTTTCATTAGAAATGACCAAATTAAGTCATAAGGAACAAGATGAAAGAGCAAGAGAATTACTTCAAAAAGTTGGATTAGGCGATCATTTAAAGAAATATCCTAATCAACTATCAGGTGGACAAAAACAGCGTGTATCAATTGCACGTGCGTTGGCTTCTGATCCTGATATCATTATTGCTGATGAACCAACTGGGGCATTAGATGCGCAAAATACTGATGATATCTTAAAGTTAATGAATGAAATTGCTGAAGACGGTAAATTAGTAATTGCTGTAACTCATTCTCAAGTTGTAGCTGACTATGGAACTCGAGTTGTTCATTTAGCTGATGGAAAAATTGATAAGGATACACATCTAAAAGAAGCTTTTCCACTTCCTAATAAAGAAAAGTCAATTAAATCTCGTACTGCAAAAATGAGTTCAGTAATTAAAATGGCATTTCGTCATTTCTCATATAACTTAAAACGTAATTTATTAATTATGTTTGGTGCTGCAATTGGGATTTTCTCAGTAATCTTTATGCTTGGACTAGGTAATGGGGTTAAAGGATATATTAATCATGAAATTTATTCACAGATTAATCCTTCAGCCGTTCAAATTTCTAAAAAAGTGAATACAGATGATGAACAACCTAATCCGAATAAAATTGCTTTAAATGATTCTGATGTCAATCGAATTAAGAAAGTAAATAATGTTCAAAAAGTTGAAAAAGGTTCATACCAAGTTGGTGGACAAGTTCAATCAAAAGGTAAAAATGCGACTGTTCAATATGTTCAATCTTATTATGATGGTGCGGTTTTAACTAAAAACATTAAACGAGGAACTACACCAAAAGGTGATAATGAAATCATTATCAATAAATCAACTGCACAAAAATTTAATAAAAAACATCCTTATGATGTAGCTGGAAAGAAAGTTACATTATTTATGAATGTTATTGATAGTAAAAAGCAACCACATCTATTGAAGAAAAAATTCAAAGTTAGTGGTGTAACTAACGATTCTAATCCAGCTGCATACCCAACTTATGATGGAATGAAAGAAATGTTTAAAGCTGGAAATCTTCCATTTAATGCCAATGTTTTATCTGCCAAAGTTCAAGGTGGCGTTAAAAATGTTCAACCTGCTCAAGATAAAATTAAAGCTATGAAAGATAGTAATGGTAAAGCTCGTTATCAATTAGCTGGTGCTGGTTCAATTATTGAAACTTTAAATACTTATATTAATTTAGCTGTTTATGTACTAGCTGCAATTGCCGGAATTTCATTACTAGTTTCTGCAATTATGATTATCGTAGTTCTTTACATTAGTGTTGCTGAAAGAACTAAAGAAATTGGAATTTTACGTGCATTAGGATTTAGCCGTCGTAATATTCGTTGGTTATTTATTTCTGAAGCAATCTTCCTTGGCTTCTTCTCATCTGTTTTTTCAGTAATTATTTCCTATCTACTACAAGCAGGAGTGAATAATTTATCCACTAGTGGAATTGGATATTCAATCATGCAAGTTAGCCCAGGTAATGCAATCTTTGGAATTGTAGTTTCAGTTGTAATTTGTCTATTAGCTGCTCTTGCACCATCTGGTAAAGCTGCAAAAGTTGATCCAGTTGTTAGTTTGAGTGCTGAATAAGAAAAAAGATCATCATTAATATGATGATCTTTTTTTATGGCTATTTTTTCCAAAACATTAAAGAACTTCTTTTTACTTTTAAGATAGCAAGTATTGAAACGAAAATAGAAATTATACTAATCGGTAGAATTAAGTACCAATTATAAATACTAATTTCGTTATTAATATTAGCTGAATTAAAGAAGTTAAGGATATCTAAATTAAAGTTCCAACAAACTAAAGTTAAGATAACAAAGAAAATTAGTTGGCAGAGTAATTTTCCATAAGTTGAAAAACGATATTTGTATAAGTAAGCTAATTCATTGTTATCTTCACTATTTAAATAAACATTCTGATTAATATCAGGATTTTCATAGCCAATATATAAAGTGATTAATAAAATACCAATAATATAAAGGGGTGGTAACATAGTGGTAATTAATAATTCACCGATGATCAAGCTAACTTCAGGTGCTTTATCTTTTTGTGTGTATTTTTTTAGGAGTTGGTAAATTGGACGACCACCTTCTAGTCCGAAAAAATAAAGTGGAAAAATCCAAAGCATTCCATCTTTGCCCAAAATAAAGTAACTAAAGAAACCATGAATAAATAGAACAAGATTAATAATAAAACCACGATTAATTAATTTTAAACGATAAATTAGATTATCATTCCAATCATCATGGATTGCAGAAATTAATAAAATAATAGTTAGGCCAATAATAATTAATAATAATGGCCAAAAAACATTAAATTCCACTTTTCTTAAAAATGTTAGTAAAGCTAGATTAATAAAGATAATGATAAAAGTAATCAGTTTCCAGGTTTTAATTGGATAAGCTGATTTTTGAATGGTTGATTGATATAGTGGTTGAATATTTTTATACATTTGTAAAGCAGCAGGAAAAGCAATAGTTAATAATAAACTCAATAAATTAAAAGTGATTTGATATTGATGATTTAATGCAATATCAAACCCAAATAAAATTAAGAAGATTAGAAAAATAAGCCAATAAATTTTTTTTAATTTGAATCCATTGTTTACTGCTAAGTGTTTTTTTACAGTTAAAAAATATGGCCATAAATTAGCTGACGTATATCCAATACATAAAGCTCCAAAGGTTAATATGTAAATATTAGATGTAAGACCAAAACATAAAGTTCCAATTAAACCAATTCCGAGACAAATTAACAAATAAGTACTAGTTGTAACTTTTAAGTGTTTTGTCATAAAAATACTTGCAGTTTTAACTACGTAAACTAAAACAACTAAAAATAAATATTTTGTTTCATTATTTTGTTTGTAAATTAGTAATACTAAGACATAAGGTAAGAATCTGAACATGTTCGCTAAAAAATTCAGAGTTGCATATGATAAATCCATCATTTGATTTTTCATGTTTTTCAATTAAACCATCCTTTCAGTGTATAATTATTTTAATATAAATAATCAATTCTTTTAATCATTTTCTTTTATAAAAGAGTAAAATAGTTTTTGAATATTAAAGGAGGAAGTTTTATGAAAGTAAAAAAAGTTTTACGATTAGGATTAAGTGCATTAGTGATTGGAATTGGATTAACAGGATTAAATACATTTACTAATGCTAAGACCCAAAAAGGAAATGCTTTATCATCCTATCGAGTAGCAAATTATAGAACGGTTAATAATAAAAATTATACAAGAGGTAGATATACATATAAGCAAACCCCTGCATATCAAAATAATGTTTTTCAAAGCACACCTGATACATTAAAAGGTGTTAAAGGTAATGGAAAAACTAATTTTGTAACTGAATATTTCTTACCAGTTAGTTATCATAAATCAGGTGATTTTGGTAATCCGCAAAGTGTAGCAATGGTTAATAATTATGCATATATTATGTACACTAAACATGGCGGATCAAATCAAGGATTTGTTGTTCGTTATGATTTAGCTAAGTTAAATGCTTTAGGTGCTAATAAATCTGGCACAATGAATATTTTAAGACAAGCTAGTTGGAATCAAGTTTCAAATCGATTAAGTAAAAGTGATAAAAATGTTTTAAACGCAATTAAAGTTGGGCCAACTCAATATGTTGGACATGGTCAATCAATGGCATATAATTCAAAAAATAAACAAATGTGGTTTGTTTTAAAGACTGGAATTAATGCTTCAATTGAACGTATTAATTTGAAAACTTTAAAACCTTATCATCGAATTAACTTTAAATTGAGTTCCACAGTTCCAATGGGTGAAAATTTAACCTTTGATAAACGTGGCAATGCTTATTTCTATTCATATGCTTCTGGTGGTTGGGCACCTAAGAAATCAGTTAAGTTATATAAAGGTAAAATAACTAATAATTCGGTTCATTTTAAATTAGTAATGCAGGGTATTCGTCATGCACCAGGTGCAATTGCTCAATCAATTGATTACAATCCAAAAAATGATAATCTTTACTTAATTTCTGATGGTGGAGTAACTCGATTCCCAGTTAAAAAGTTAGGTCATTTAAGTACTAAAAATGTGAGAACTGTAATTACAAATCAAAGTCGTGAATTTGAAGGATTGGCCTTTAATAAAAAAGGACAAGGATTCTTATTAGTTAATAAAGGACCTGAATTAATGAAAATGACTAATAGTAATTTCTAAAAAAATAAGATATTGAAAAATAAAGTGGAGTTAATATTTGACTTTATTTTTTTTTGCCTTATATTAGCTTTAATTAAAGCGATGACAAGAGATGAATATTAAATGAATGATATTAAAATTACTGCAATTTTACCTGCTCATAACGAAGAAAAAGGTATTCCAGCCGCAATTAAATCGATTCAAAAGCATGTTGATACAATCATAGTTGCTTGTGATAATTGTTCTGATGATATTTATAAGGTTTCTAAAAAAAATGGTGCTGATATTGTTTTTAATACCAAAAATAATTCTTTTCGTAAGGCTGGGGCAATTAATCAGGCTTTAGAAAATTATATTAATTTTGATATTCCCAATAGTTATTGCTTAATAATGGATGCTGATACTGTTGTTGAAAATCCTGATTTATGGTTTTCAAAAGCTAAAAGTTTGTTGTATCCTAATTTGCCTAAAATTAGTGATGATTTAAAAAATATGAATGTTTTTAAAAAGTTTATGCTAAAAATTTTTAATCGAAAAAAATATAATCAATTATTTAGTAAGAAAGCATATGATTGTATTGGATCAATTTTTAAGGCACCTCAAAGTAATAAAATTAGTTCTAATCTAGAAATGGGCCAAAGATTAGAATGGATTGCTTATAAAACTAAAATAAAAAGAAGTCAAAGTGTTTTTATCTTAACTGGTACATGTAGCTTAATAAGTAATGAAGTCTTATATAGAGTTTTTAAAAAGAATAATTATAAATATTTCTATAATGTTAATTCGATAACAGAAGATTTTGAGATGACCATTTCTTGTAAAGAAGTTGGAGCTAGAATGATTAGCCCAATGGAATGTGAATGTTATACAGAAATACAAACATCAATTAAATCATTGTTGCTTCAAAGAAGAAGATGGTATTTAGGCGCATTATCTTTAGTTTTTTCAAGGAGAATGAATCTTATATTAATGTCTTATTTAGGACAACAATTTATGTTAATGCTATCAGTATTTGCATACCTTTTGTATATTGTAGTTACAATGATTGTTTATGATATTGGGGATGTCGATTTTTCGCCATATTGGTTAATCGTATTTTTTATTTTTCAATTTAAGCAGATATTTGACGTTTGGCATTATGGAAATTGGTTTAAAAAATCATATTCATCATCAATGTTGGGTGGATTAGTTTATAGCTTCTTATTACAAGTTGCATATTTAATGGCATTATTTTCATTGATTTTTCATAAAAAAATTTATTGGAACAAATAATTAAGGGGATTTTAAAATGACACTTTTAAATATAATGATTATTTTGTCAGCTGTTTTCTCCTCATTATTTGCCTTATTAGCCTTTGTCGAAATTATTTATTCTTTTTATACAAAGTTATTTCCTAAATCAAATTGGAATAGTAATTATGATATAAAAATAGGCAAGCAAAAATATTCTATTAGAATGATTGTTTGGATGATTTTAGGTTATATAATTATTTACTCAATGGTTTTTGTTATTCCAATTTATATTTTTATACGAAGTAAATAAGTTTAATAAAAAAGAAGCTAATGATTAATTATTAGCTTCTTTTTCATCTTCATTATTATTTGAATCTTCTTTTTTATTATTTTGTTTTTCAAATCCTTTAGCAAATAATGCACCATTTGTAGTTGCATCATTAATGGTGTCATTTGAAGTGACCACTAGGTTAGTATCAGAATTAGCTAAATTATTGAAAGCATCAATTTTTTGATTTAAGAAGTAATTATTATCGGCAGTTGCTAAAGCAGTTTGAATTGCTTTAATACGATAACTTTCTGCATCAGCTCTAGTTTTAGTTGCTTCACCTTCAGCTTGAGCAGTACTGATTTTAGCATTATTTTCAGCTTTAACTTTAATGTTAATTGATTCAGCTTGTCCTTCAGCTTCCGCAATTGCAGCAGTTTTTTCACGATCAGCACGTAATTGTTTATCCATTGATTTTTGAATTTCTTTAGTTGGATTTAATTCATCGATGTTAACACGATCAACATTAATTCCATAAGTATTAGTTAAATCACCAATTGAACTAGTTAATTCTTTGTTAATGGCAGAAGTTGCACCTAAAGTATCATTTAACTGTTTTTTACCTACAATATTTCTTAAATCACCACGAACTAATTGGCACATTGAAGTCACTGAATCAGAGTTTTCATATTGAAATTTTACCGCATCAGTTACATGATAATTTAAAGTTAATTTGGCAGAAACTTCAGCGTTATCTTGAGTGATAATTGGATAACCAGGTAATTCTAATGGAACCATGGCTAAATTAACTGCGTGAATTCTTTGGACAAGTGGGATGTAGAAATGTAGGCCGGGACTAATTGTTTTCTTATATTTACCTAATGTTTCTACTAATCCTTGATGATTTTGTTTAATAATTCTTATTCCTAGCATATAAAACTCCTTTTAACTAATGGGGGTAATTTCTAATTGATTACCATTGGCACTTGAAATTACACATTGAATGAAATTAGATTGATTACTGAGTGGATTAACTACATATTGATAGTAAATTCCACTAACTAAGATTAAATGTTCATCTTTAAAAATATTATCCTGATTAACAATTTTTCCAATGATATTTTTAGTTTCAAAATTATCATTTTCAGATAAATCATTCATAATTAGTTTGTTGATATATGTATCGATGGATTGATTTTTTAATTTTTTATCAACTTGATTAAATAATTCATTTGATAATGTGATTTTAATTTCTTTTTTTGAATCCATTTTATCCTCCTGTTAGAAATAGACTACAGTATTTTAAGGCTATTGTAAATTTGCAATTTTTTTAAAGAATCGATAATCTATTGATATATAAAGGAGTGTTGATCTAATGAAAAAATTACGAATTTTTCTTGTGGGATTTATAGCTTTATTAGCACTTGGTAGTAATACTATAGTTAGTGCTAATCAAAAGCATAAATTAATTAAAATTCCTGATTATGTAAAATTAAAAAAAGATATGTTTACGGGACAATATTATAAAGTGCATGGAAAAAAAGGAAAGAAAATTATTAATAAAAAAGGGACGATTTTAAAAACTTTTGGAGGATACTCTTCAGTGGGATTTAATCATGAAGATTCACCACTGACTTTGCCTTTACAAAACTATAAAAAACAAAGCAAAATCTACCAAGATCCTTTTATGTCTATGAAATTAAATTATAGTTATTTAAAATCTTATACTCCTAAGATTCCAATTAGAGAAAAAATGTTTTTTAAAGGGCCGGAATATAAAGAGGCATCTTATGTTGATTATAAACCAATGTTTGTATTAACGATGGATAATCATTTACAATACTATGATAAAAATACAGCTAAAAAATATAAATATGAATTTAGTAGTGACATAGGCAGGATTTATAATAAAAAGCCAACTTATACAGCTAAATTTAATTCTTTTAAGGCATATAAAAGTTATTATAATTTATACTTTAATCATTCAATTAAGTATTTTAAAACTAAAAAAATCAATTCAAACAAATATCGTTTAACAATTAAGAAAATTTATAAAAATGAGCATACTTGGATTCATGGAGAAGATATTGAATCTGTTAAATGGGTAGGCTATCGAGTTGGAGATAAACCATTTTATATAATTAATTGGTTTGAAGCAGGTGATTAAAAAGTCTTTATGAGGGATTCTAATTAATCTGAATTCTATAATTTAATTGATAATATTCAAAGGAGACTTAATCATGATTAAATCATATAAAAAATTTTGGGGAGATTTATTTAATTTTCATGGAACGGCTACTCGATCTAATTATTGGTGGCCAATTATTATTAATTATTTATTAGGTGGAATTCTTGTTTCAATTGTTCAAGCTGCAATAGGTCATCCAATTGATGATATCTATACATTGACTGATTTAAATATCAGTTGGATAAGTGAAATAATTATTTTATTGGTATGGATTGGAATGTTATCAGTTTCAATTAGAAGAATGCATGATTCTGATCACTCTGGTTTTTGGATTTTAATTCAATTTATTCCAATTATTGGAACTATTTGGTTCTTTATTTTAACTTTATTCCCTTCAAAGAGAAATCGTTGGGATAGTCGTTATTAGAAAGAAGTCTACAAATTAGTAGACTTCTTTTTTGTGTGAATATTTAACTTAAAAATTATTTAATAAAACCATTGAATTAAAGAGTTTTTTTCGTTTTAATATAGTAGGGAGGTGAATATATGCAGAAAAAATGTTTGCATCAATTTTCATTGATAATAATGGTGTTACTTAGTACACTAATTATTGGTACAAACATTTATGCAAATAATAGTCACCAAGGCGATTTTGTAAATGATAAAGCTAAAGTGTTATCTCATAAAACCATACATAAAATTGATAAATTGAATGATGATTGGCGAGATAACTTGCGTGAAAAACCACAATATGCAGTTATTACTATCAATCATTTACCAGAAGATAGTGATATTGATGATTACACTCATGACGTTTTTAATGAGCTAGGTGTCGGACAAAAAGGATTAGATAATGGATTATTATTTGTAATTGCAGTTAAAGATCGTAAATATCGTTTAGAGGTTGGCTATGGATTAGAAAATATTTTTCCATATGGTAAGGTTTCTAGTGATATAATTACTAGTGGCGTTATCAAACAATTAAAGCAGAAGAATTTTGATCAAGCAATTCAGATGGTAACCAATAATGTTAATCATGTGATGATAAATAAAAAAGCTAATCTAATGTCAAAAAAGAAAATTCAAGAAAAACGAAAAAAAGAACATAATTCAAAGTATAATTATTGCTATTGTAATAATTATACTAGGTGGCCCAATTGTTTTGGGTTTAATTATTTTTGGTCGATTAACTGATAATGGAAATCATCATGGCTCAGGTCCATATAATGGAGGATTTTTTGGATCATTAGGTTCTGGTGATTCATCCGGAGAAAATTTTGGTGGTGGATTTGGTGGGGGTGCTTCCGGTGGTGGAGGTGCTTCTGGTGGATTTTAAAAAGGGAGAAATGAAATGAAAAGTAATAAGAAATTTTATGTTATGTTAACAATTATTGTTGTTTTAATTTTAGGATGGGTTATTAGTGCTAATAATTCATTAAATAAACAAAAACAAGCAGTTGAAGGACAATGGGGACAAGTTCAAAACCAAATGCAACGAAGAGCAGATTTGACTCCACAATTGTTAAGTGTAGTTAGAGGAAATATGGATCATGAAGACAATGTTTTTAATAATGTTGCCAATGCTAGAAAACAATACAGTCAAGCTACTAATAATGGAAAACAATATAGTCAAGTAACTGCTAGCAAAAAACAAACTGAATCAATGGATAAAATGCAAAAGCAAACTTCTTTACTAATGAATTCAATTTATGAAAACTATCCAAAATTAGCTAGTTCAAAACAAATTAATAAATTAATGACTCAATTAGAAGGCTCAGAAAATCGTTTAGCACAAGAACGTCGTGTTTATAATCAAAAAGTTCAAGATTATAATACATCAATTAGTTCATTTCCAAATGGCTTAATGGCAAGCTTAAAAGGATTCAAATCTTACCATTATTACAAACCAAGTGCCGGTTCAGATAAAGCACCTAAAGTTGGTTTAGAATAAATAAAAATCCTCATTTAATGAGGATTTTTTTATTTACTTAAGTAAATCTGTGAATGGAGTTCTTTGTACTGAAATAACTAAATCAAGTGAATCATTTGCATCATCACTCATTAAAATAAAATTAAATTTACCTTGAAGACTACCTAAAATACTTAGTAAACTTAAAGGCTTTGGAAAATATTCTAACGGATTATTAATGACTGTTAGATAAGATTGATTTATGGTAACATTGCCATAGATAAGTGATTCCCCCTAAAAAGCATACATAGTATTTTAATGCTATTAATATATTTAATAATGGAGGAAACAATAATGACATTCAATAAAATCACCCTTTTGGTGGCGGTGGATTAGGGTCATAAATTGCTTTTATGACTGCTTTACATGGTAAAGATACAATTGTTTATGGTCGTTCTGAAAAGTCAATTGAACGTGTTTAAAATAATATTGCCCAATGGAAGGAAGTTGCAAAAAAAGATTTAAACTTAAGTGATGCAGATCTTAAAGTAGCTGATGAAAATCTTAGTTACACAAGTGATTTTGATCAAGCAATTAAAGGCCGTGATTTGGTAATTGAAGCTTTACCAGAAGATAAAAAGGTTAAAAATGAATTCTTTGCTAACTTTGATAAAGTGGCTGATGATAATACTGTTTTAGCAACTAATACTTCAACTTTCTTACCATCTGAATTTGCTGAAATAACAGGTCGTCCAGATAAATTTTTGGCATACCATTTTGCTAACAATATTTGGAAGAATAATACTGCTGAAATTATGGCACAAAGTAAAACTAATCCAGATTTATTAAGTGATTTTCAACAATTATCTAAATAAATCGGGATGGTTCCAATTACAATTAATAAAGAACAACCAGGTTATATTTTAAATTCATTATTAGTTCCATTTGAAAATGCTGGTTTTTCACTTTGGATTAATGGAATTGCAAGCCCTCAAGATATCGATAAGACTTGGATGATTGCTACTGGTTCACCACTTGGACCATTTGCAATTGCTGATATTATTGGGATGCATACTAATTATGAAATCACATCTCAAAATAAAGCCCTACAAGATGTAGCTGCTAAGTTTAAAGAAATGATTGATGATGATAAATTAGGTCGTGAAAATGGTAAAGGACTCTACACTTATCCTAATCCAGCTTATGAACAACCAGATTTTCTAAAATAATTATAAAAAGCTTGCCTAATAGGCAAGCTTTTTTATTTAATTTTATTGATAATTGATTTAGGAACGTCTTTCTTCGCAATGTAGTTAGGTCCTTTGATAATTCGACCAGTAGGGCTGATTTCAGCATTTACATATTTTTTGGTCTTAAATGGACTAACCTTGGAACCTGACAATCCGTATTCAATATCTTTTATTTTTCCATTCTTATCTACAAATTTTAAATGATATACATATTCATGAATTCCTTTAATGATTTTACCATCGCTATCTTTTGTTTGTTTTTTTTCTGGAACTTTAGCTGGAATTTTTGAATACTGAATATTTCCTTTGTAATTATTTTCGTAGTATCCATTAACTCCTTTAAAGCCAAGAAATACTAGAAAGATACCTAATACAATTACAATGCCGATAATTATTTTTTTCATAGCCATCTACTCCTGTCTGTTTTGTTATTTATATTATATTATAATTAATTATATTATACAACAAATAGTATACAGAAAATAAAAAAGTACGTCAGTGAATCGTATCTCAAAATTAATTATGCTTCTATTTGTGACAAAGGCCTTTGGATCAATCTAATAAATGGTGGTTCAAAAAATGGAAAATCAAACAAATGAAGCATTTGAATTTTTAATGCGAGATAAACATGAAGTTCTAATCTATGGAGTTTTAAAACGACTAAATGTTCAACCTTATTCAAGGCATTATGACGATTTAGTTCAAGAAGGGCGATTAGCTTTTGTTGAAATATATCTAAAGTATCCAGATGATCGAACTAATTATGAAGCAATGATGAGTTATATCTATCAAGGTGTGTATTGGAAAATACTTGATAATTTAAAAAGATTAACTAGTCAAAAACAAAAAGAAGATGCTAATGATCCAGCTGATACTTTAATAACTTTAATTCAAGACCAATCGATTGAGGATAATGTGGCTTTAAAAATAATTATGGAAAAAGTAATTCATCTATTAAATGATGAAGAAAGAGAATTATTTGAATTTAGATATCTCGATAATTTGAACGTTACACAAATCGCAAAACGTTGGAATCGGTCACGTGGATACATTTATCGACGCCAAGCTAAGCTAACTGAAAAATTAAAACAATATTTTGTGTAACACTTTTGGATTTCATTTCTTTTATATAAACATAAGGATTGGCGCTAATCACTTATCATATTAAATTAATCGGAGGGTTCATCATGAAAAAAGCTTGGAATAAGAACAATATCACTTACACAATGGTCGGAGAAAATCATCCAAAGGGTTTGAAAAGGAATTTTTCTAATTTAGTTGAAGACTTAAGTGATGTACAAATTCAATCATTTGGTAAGATATTGTCTGATCTTTCAGACGAAGTATTCACGAAAGCTGCACTGACTAGCACAAATGATTTTATTGTTGATTAAGATAGGATAACTGGAGGAGATAGTTTATGAAGCAATTAGAAATGGTATTTAAAAGTCAAAATAATAAAGTACGTACTTTACGTTTAAGTTATGTTAATGAAGAATTAAACGAAGAAAAAGTTAAAGAAGCAATGAATAAAATTGCTAAATTAAGAATGTTTAAGCAAAATGGAGAATATTTATATGAAACTCCAGTATCTGCTAATTACACTGAAACTAATGACTATTCAATTTTTAAAGCATAAAGTAATTAATAAAAAAGGTAAGTCTATGATTAAATATCACAGACTTGCCTTTTTGTTTTGAATTAATTATTATCTAGATTAATTGGAGGAATGATTATGCAAAATAAAGTTATTTTAATTACTGGTGCAACCAGTGGGATTGGTTATCAAACAGCGAAGTTATTAGCTGAACAAGGATATCAAGTCTATGGTGCTGGACGTCGAGTAGATAAATTAGAACCATTAAAAGAAATCGGAGTTAGAAGTGTTAAATTAGATATCACTGATGAAGATTCAATTAAATCAGCAGTAGATCAAGTTATTCGGCAAGCAGGTAAAATTGATGTATTAATTAATAATGCTGGATATGGTTCTTATGGTGCAATTGAAGATGTATCAATTGAAGAAGCTAAAAGACAATTTGATGTAAATTTATTTGGATTAGCCAAGTTAACCCAATTAGTTCTCCCTTATATGAGAAAACAAAAATCTGGTCGAATTATTAATACTTCTTCAATGGCTGGTCGCATGACAAGTTATTTTGGAGCGTGGTATCACGCAACTAAATATGCTCTTGAAGGATTTAGTGATGCTTTAAGAATGGAAGTTAAGCAATTTGGAATTGAAGTTGCTCTAATTGAGCCCGGAAGTATTAAAACTGATTGGGGATTAATTGCTGCTAATAACTTAGAATCATCATCTAAAAATGGTGCCTATGAAGTATCAGCTAAAAAGGCAGCTCAAGGGATGAGAAAACTATATCTTGGGAAAATGGTATCAGATCCAATTATTATTTCCAATGCCATTTTAAAAGCAGTTAATAAAAAGAAACCAAGAACGCGTTATTTAATTGGTTTTGGAGCAAAACCATTAGTATTTCTTCATACAATTTTACCTAATCGATTCTTTGATTATTTAATGATGCATGTTGTTTAAGATAAAAAAGAGACTACTAATTAGTAATCTCTTTTTTTATCTTAAATAGCCAGATGGATATTTTTCTTCGATAAAGTTTTTAATATGAGTAAAAAATTGGCGAGTTGCGGGAACTTTAATTTGAATATCATTCATAACTAGATAGATAGTTCTGTAATGGACTTGATCGAATGGATATAATTTAACATTACTTCCATTTAATCTTTCTAAAGCTAATTTGGGTAAAATACCAATTCCAAGTCCACTTTCTACCATTGCAACAATTGATAAATCATCAACTGAATATTGAAGGGATGATGGATAAGTATCATAGTGATCT
The DNA here is from genome assembly GCF_021698855.1 of Lactobacillus sp. S2-2. Taxonomy (GTDB): domain Bacteria; phylum Bacillota; class Bacilli; order Lactobacillales; family Lactobacillaceae; genus Fructilactobacillus. Next base: position 32,680 of record NZ_WWFA01000003.1, on the reverse strand, counting down.
AAGACTTGCTTAACATCTCCGTCATAATCTTTCTTTTGTAGAATGAATTGATGTTTTTTAATATCTGCCTTTGTAATTGATTCACCATTTTCTGGTACAAAGTCTTTTGGAGTTACACAATAAATTTCATCTTGTAATAATGGTACCGCTGTAATACCGTCTGGAAGGGGATTACAAGAAAAGCCTAAATCAACTGTACCAATTTTTGCTTCCTTAGCAATTGAACTAAAGTCTTTTTGCATGACTGAAATATCAATTGAGGGGTGTTCTTTACGAAATGATTGAATAATTGGTGGTAACCAGTTAATACATACACTACTGAAGGCACCTAAGCGAATCTTTCCAGTACTTAATCCTTTGATGTTATCGGCTTCTTCGTGTAAATGTTCATTAGCATTAATTACTTCTTGAATGAATGGTTGAATTTGTTGACCATTACTAGTTAAGTTAACTCCAGTTCGATTTCTAATAAATACAGAAAATCCGAGTTCTTTTTCTAATTGACTAATTGAATGGCTAATTGCTGAAGGAGTTACTTCTAAATTTCTTGCAGCATTATGAAAGTTTTTATGTTTGATAACTGCTTCAAATGCGATAAATGGAAATGGAACCATAATTATTTCTCCTATATATAACTTTTAACGATTTATTTTCCATATAATATAATAAACCTCGTTATCTAATTATAAAAGTAGGGTTGATAATCATATTTAAAATATTACAAGAAAGCCCTTACAAGATTAAGTTTATGACAACTAAGTTAAATCAATAACAAATTAATCTTTTTTATTGATTTAGATTTAGATTATGCTATACTAACTTTTGAAAGTTAAGCAGAAATATTGGATGTGATTTCAATATCTTTGCAATAACTTTCTTGTATGTTACACTATTATTGCTTGGTGGAATTACATAAACGAAAAAATGGAGGAATTTACAATGACAAACAATTTGAAAAAGTCATTATTTGTTGGTCTAGCTGCTTTATCTTTTGTATCAGTAGCCTCAGCTACTAATGCATCAGCTAAAAGTTATGCTAAAGTTACAAGTAACAATACTTTAACTACTGACCCTACTACTAGAAACTTTGAATCAACTGGTTCAAACGCTCTTATGACAAAGGCTGGTACTATTAAAGGTGCTAAAACTGTTGCTTCAAAAGCAACTATGAAATCTCTTATGAACTCAAAAAGTTCAAAGAACTACTTCCGTGCTTACCGTGAAGCAACTACTAACCGTGGTTCAAAATACTACAAAGTAGTTTCAATGGATAAAAAGTACCGTGGTTGGATTTACGTTGGCGGAGTTAAATCAGCTAACACAACTGCAGACGCAACAATTACTGATCAAGTTAAAAATACTAAATTTTACTTAAACAGTGCAAATAAAAATACTCTTTGGGATGCTCCTCAATATACTCAATATAAAGCTTCTAAGGTTGCATTATCAAATATTGATACTTCAAAAGGTTTTACTGTAGACAAAGCTGAAACTAAAACTAAAGAAGGATCACTTTATTACCATGTAACTGCTAACTCAAACAAAAATGTTACTGGTTGGATTTACGTTGGTAAAGCTTCATTTGCTAATGGTAACGTTGCTGAAGACTTTGGTGGTTTATCAACAAAAGCACCATCAGCTTATGCAGATGAAAATAATTCAGTAAATGTTCAATTTGTTGACGGAACTAATTATGCAAATGTTAGTGATTTATCAAATTACTCATGGGTAACCAAAACAGCTGGAACTTCAAAAGGTGTTGCTGTAGATAATAGTAAGAATCAATCATATAATGTTGATGGTAAAACTGACCTTGATCAATTTAACAATGATGTTAAAACTTATGCTAAAAATCATGGTTACAGTGTAGATGATATTACTAAGACAACAAATGTTAACTATGGTAATACTGTAAGAGTTGCTGTTTCAAAAGCTTCAACTTCTAAAGTTTCATACAGAACTACTACTACAAATCGTGGATTTGAAAACTTGGATTCTTCAGCATTTGCTAAAGCTCCAGTTGTTAACTCCGGTGATGTTATTAATGGTTCAGTAAACTCTGTAATTACTGCTGATCAAATCAAGACTCTTGTTAACTCTAATAACAATGCTCTTGGTGGTGACACATCATCAAACTTGATTTCTGGTAATACACTATACTCAAATAGTGATACAAATGGTAAGTATGTATTTAATGATGGTGCAAGTGCTACTAATGTTAATGAAGACAATGGATTCTCAAATGCTACTCAAGATGCAGATGGTATCACTAAGTTAAACCAAGGTGATCAATATCATTTAGTTTACAAGTACAATAAAGCTAAAACTGCTTCTTACAACACTAATGTTAAAAATGGTCAAGAATTTACTATCATTTATGACAAGATTGCTGTAAAAGGTGCTGCTTCAAATAGTAACAGTACAAATAATTCAACTGTTGACCCAACTAAATAATTATATTATTTAGTAAAAAGAACTCTTCGGAGTTCTTTTTTTATACATAAAATTCATGATATAATAAGATTGAAAATATTATTGGAGGATTTTGATTTGAAAAGAAAAAGTATCATTTTATTCGCTGGAGTAGTAATTTTTGGATTTGGTTTATTTAATCAAATAACCGATGCAAAAAGTACTACTAAAGTAGTTAATCAATATGAGTATTATAATCATGGAGAAGATCGTGATTTTGTTTCAACCGGTAAAACACCCTTATATAGTAAGCCTGGAAAATCAAAAGTTGTTATATCAACAAAATCAATGAAAAAATTAAGCAATTCAAAAAGTACTGGTAATGTTTTTCGTGCTTATCGTACTGTAACTCTAAGTAATGGACAAACTTTCACTAAAGTAGTATCTATGAATGGTAAATATCGTGGATTCGTTAAAAGTAATGGGGTTAAACAAATTAAAACTTTAACTAATGTTGATTTATCCAATAAGGTTCAAGGTCAATTAGTTACTTTAAGTAATGTTAAAGCTCATCCAATCTTTGAGTCACCAAGTTATACGCAATATCAAATTAATCGTTTGAAGTATGATCATGTTCATGACAAAGATTTATTTGTAATTGATGGTGCAGTTAAGAAAACCGTTGGTGGACAATTATATTATCATGTTACTTCAACCAAAGATAAGATGATTAATGGGTATGTATATGCCGGTAAAGGGTATCTTGATAATCAAATTAACTCATCATTTGGTGGATTAAGTCTAGTTGCACGTTAAAAAAGACGCTTTTAAAGCGTCTTTTATTTTACTCATATTTAATGATTATGATTCTTTTGCATCTAATTGATAAGCTTTTAACAAATCATGATTTAATTTTTCATTGGGATATTTTTTAATCAATTTTTTAACGACTTTTTCTTCATTTATTTCCATACATTTTTTTAAAGCTTCACTGATCGAATAACAATTATCATTTGCATGAATGAGATAATCTTGATCAGAATTGGCAAAATTAGCTTTTACTGAATGAATCATTTTTTGAATTTGATAACAGCATTCTAGTCTTTTATGCACGTAGTTTTCTGAAGCCGAAATTTTAAAATAATAACTTGCCTGATTGAACCAGATTTCAGCTTGATGTTGTTCAATAGAATAGACATATTCGCGATTAATGTGATTAGTAGAAATCCAAGTTTGATTTAAATGATCTTTTTCTTTTTTGGGTAATGGAAAGAAGATGGTTTGACCAACTATAAAAGGTAAATATTCAAAGTGATTATGAAAATTAGCATATAGTTGAATAATTTGATTAATGGCACATGTCCTTGGTACTGATTTACGAATTAATTGGTTCGTAGTTGCTTCAACTGCAATTAGTCCTTGATAAACATCAAAAACAATTGTGCCATATTTAGATTGGTCATAATTTTTATCAATTAACATTAAGGTGTTTTCCCAATGAACTTGATAAGTCTTTCGCTTCTTTTTAATATCAGAAGTAGCTAATTTAGTTAAATCAATTTGATTATGTGATTTAACTTTTTGTTGGGCAGTTTTAGTGAGGGTGTCTAACAGATTGATTTTTCTATTATAAGGCATCGGCATTCGTCCTGTCGTATTTATTCGATAAGCAATATATTAATTATACTGAATAATTTTAAATATTAATAGTTTATTTCAAATGTAATTTGTTTGTAATTTATGCTGTAATCACATTGATTAATTAATAAAGGAGAATATATATGTTCAAAAATTTGAAAAAGACATTATTTATCAGTCTAGCTACAGTTAGTTTGGTTTCTGCAGTTGGTCTTAGTTCACAAGCTAATGCAAAAAAGACCAGTTCAACTAACAAAGTAACTTATGCAAAGGCAAGTTATCAAAACATGAAAAATAATGAAACTTTGGTTTTTGCACCAACCGGTCGTGCGGGCTTATATAACAAAGTTGCAGGTACCAAAGGAGCTAAAGTAGTAGCTTCAAAATCAACTATGCGTTCATTAAGTAACTCTAATAAAGGTGGAAATTACTTCTATGGTTATCGCCTAGCACAAACTAATTCTGGTAAGTGGTATATGAAAGTGGTTTCCTTTGATAAAAAATATCGTGGTTATGTATACATTGGTAAAAATGATCCTGAAAATACCAGTTTTTCTAATATGAGTGGTTTAACTGCTGAAAATACAATGACCCAAACTAGTTTACCAACTAACACTAAAGTATATTTTGCTAATCCTGGGACAAAAAATGTAACTTGGAATGCACCAAAATATACTCAATACAAGACTAAAAAGCAAGTTGTTAATACTCAACCATTTGCAAATGATACTTTAACAATTACAAAAGCTGCTAAGATGGATCGTACTGGTAATCTTTATTACTATGTTGAAGATCAAAATAATCCAAGTGTTTCTGGTTGGATTTATTCAAAAGCAGTTTCTGAGACCCAAAGTTTTCAATTTAATTCCAAAACTGATATTAAAGTGAACTTTGTCAGCAATGAAGGCACAAACTTAGGATCTAAATTTTATCGTGCTAACAGTTCAGAAAATACGCAAAATGGTGCTCTATTAAATAACTATGCAAATAGTAAGAGTCAATTTACCAATAGTAATTCTGATTTCATTAAAGGTGCGGTTCCTGCTGGTTATACTTATAATTACCAAGGAACTAATGAATCAATTTTAATTAATGCTAAGTTCGGTGACACAATTAGTCTGGTCGTAACTAAGAATCAAGAAGTTAACACACCAATTAAATTGAATTATCGTTCAAATCCAATTAGTGCAATGACTTCAATGAACAAAGTTGCTAATAATACAACTGTTGCTAATAAATCACAAAGTGAAGCACTAGCTACTGGTCAATACATTGCACCTAATGCAAATGCTTTTCGTGGAGTAAGTGGAGCACAATATAGTGTATCTGACTTAAATAGTTACTTAAATTTAAATAGTGTTGCAACTTTATTCAGTCCAACATATAGTGATAGTTCAAATAATAATAACCATTACTATGTAAAATACACTTTAAATAGTGAATATTTACAAGCTGGTACTTATGGTCAAGACGCAAATGCTTATTATACTGCATCAATTGTTAACGGTGATTCACCAATGCAACCAACTAATAATCAACAAAATAACTCTGCTAACGATAGTTGGTCTAAATAACAGCTCTAATTACAAAGAGAGAAGCAATTAATTGCTTCTTTTTTATTAGTATGTTAAAGCTATTTATTGTAAATAATTCACGTGTTATAATATCAATCTGGAGGATTGTATGCGAATTATTAAAAATAAAGTATTATGGCTTGTGTTTTTTGGATTGATAATTATTTTAAGTTTAACTTTTTGGTTAGGTAAAGCTTATACTTCAAAGGAAACACAAGTTTCAAGAATTATTTTAGCCATTAAGAATAATCAAGAAAAGGTTTTAAAAGATCGAATTGTAATTAAGCATCAACAATTTAATCCTAAAACTAATAGTTTTAAACCGTTAGTTCATTATTATCAAGAAAAACCATATGAATTGAAAAAATTAAAAAATCAACTACTTGGTAAAAGTCATGATTATAATTATAACTATGATTTAGTTAAAAAGGGACATTCATTAATGTTCTTTCCTAAGTACCGTCTTCAAGTAGCTCCAATTACACCAACAATTAGAAGTAATGTATCTGAGGCAGAAGTAAAAATTAATGGAAAGAATGTTGGTCAAACTAATCGACAACAAATATATCAATCTAAGCCGATGATGCCTGGATTATATCGCGTATCAGTTAGTGCTCACTTAAGAAAGCAATTATTAACTGAAACTAAAGATTTTGATTGGAATAATCGAGCTTATGAAGAAGCTGATTTACCACTTAAAATTTCTAGTTTTATTATCCGGGGATATCCTAATGCAACCGTTTTAATTAATGGTGAAAAAGTTGGTAAATTAAATAATAGAGGCCTTTTTTCAGTTAAAGGATATCCAATTAATTCTAAAACGCTGGTTCAATTAAAATTACAATCGTCCAATAAGTCATTTACTAGTAAACCATACACCGTTCAAATGAGAAACAATGGAAAATATATTCAACCTGAATTTAATGGAATTGCTTCGTTTGAAGATGCAGATAATTTAATTGGAAATATTTGGTCTGGATTAAATGGGAATATTAAAACGCCTAAAGAAGCTGAAGAAAATAATTATGATGATTATTTTGTTGATGGAATTAAAAATAAATCTTTCATTAATCTAATGAAAGTTGTTGATCGATATGAAAAAGACAAAGATATTGCTAATTTCTTCTATGATACAAAAGTTATTTCAGTTACTCCGTTTAAAAAAAATAAAACCAAAGTTAAATATCATACTAATGTAATTATTACTCCAACTCATAACCGACCAAATAAGTTGAAAAAAGTTGCATATGAAGCAGTTATTAAAACAGTTGATAACACTTCAGAAAATAAAATTTTAGAAAATAAAAGACTAGGAACAATTTCTCAACATATATACCAAACTGATGCAGTTTCTAAGTTAAGAAAGTTTAAATAAAAAGACTAATGTTAATCATTAGTTTTTTTATTTGGATTGATTTTTGCTAAGCTTTATTCATATAATAAAGCAATACATAATAAGAGGAGTTTACAATGAAAAAATCAACCAAATGGATTATAGGATTAATTTGTTTATTCATAATTTTATTATTAGGTGCTATTACATTTTATCAATTAACAAGTGGACCACAAAAATTAGTTAAAAGAACTCAAACGATTGATAATAATGAAATTGAAAATCTTAAAATTAATGCCGAGATTCCTGTAAAAGTTACAATCGGTGATAGGTTTAAGATTAGTTCTAAATCTAATCAAAAAATTAAAGTTAAACAAGGAAATCAAACTTTAAAAATTAAGCAAGAAGAAAAATCAATTTTATTTAATCATCATCAAGAAGATCGTGGCTATTTGAATGTTACCATTCCTAAATCAGTTAATTTAAGTAAAGTTGTTTTGAAATCAGAGATTAATTCAACTGAAATTTCGGGATTGGCAATTGATTATTTAGATGTGGATAACGAAGATGGCGAAATTATGATCCACAATGTTAAAAATCATCGTGCTCAAATTAGTAGTGAAGATGGTGATGTGTCAGTGCATGACTTTAAAACTAATCGTATTGATTTAGAAAATGAAGATGGAGATTTTGGTTTAAAAAATATCAAAGCTAATTATTTAAAATTAGATAATGAAGATGGAGATATTCATTTTAAAAATAGTAAAGTGGAAAAATATCATACTTTAGATGTTTCTAATGAAGATGGAGATATTTCATTAAAAAATATGAAAGTTAAACATTATCTTGAAAAGAATGATACTGGATCAATTGATAAACATAATGTAATTAAATAAAAAATCGCTCAATTTTATGAGCGATTTTTTTGTATCTTTTTAAATGAAGTAACTAATAATAAGATAAACCAAATAATTAAATTAAAAATAACTAAGAAATTACTAATCCAATGTGCTTTGTAATAAACTATGAGTTCATTTTTACCTATTTTTGCATTAACTTTTGGAATTTTAATCATTTTGTGAGCTACTTTTGGATGAATAGTTTTTCCATTTAATTTGAATTTTGTATTGTGATAATAAGCAACTGGAATTCTAGTTGCTTTATTTTCTGGACTATTCCAAGTAATTGATAATTGTTTACCATTAATTTTCTTTTTGAATTTTGATGGTTTAGTAATTGTTCCTTGGGTAGGAACGATAATATGCTTATAATAACTCCAATAAGTTCTAGGGAAGGTATTTTTTAATTTTGGTAGACGACTAGGTAAATAGTCTGGAGTAGATTTAATCGCACTCTCTAATGCTTTATGATTATCATGTTTGAATAAATACTTATTTTTATGAATTTCTAATGATCTTGCTAAGTGATCAGCATCTTTTGGATAAAGAGCAGCATGATTAGCTAGAACTCGATTAGATAATTGTTTAGTAAGACGAGTATTATAGACAATAATAAATCCAGAAAAAATAATAGTTGTCCCAAGTAGGAAATAACGAGTTGATTTTTCAACTTCAGGAGTATTAAAAACATAAGTTAAGTAGATAAAGGAAAGAGCAATTGCGGGAGCGATGAAACGACTAGGGAATTGAATAATACTTATTCCAGGGATATCTTTGAAAATAGTAATCCAAGGTAATAAGTCGGATGCTAGTAAATAAGTTGATAATGCTGTAATACCAACAATTTTCATCGTTGTATTAACTTTGAAAAAACTAACTAAAATTGTAACAATTAGTCCAATTAATACGATTAAAAGAGCAAATTTACCATTATGATAATCTGACCAATTGAAAGTTCCGCGAGCATTTAAATTAAATTCTGAAACGCCAAAGATATGATTTTTTCGATATAGTTCAAATAATCCACCAATAATATTAGTGGAAAATATAATCGCAATTCCAGCAGCTAGTAAGCCTTTTTTTAGGAAATCAGTTTTTTGTTCAGTCCTAATTAATCCAATAATTGCAAAGACTGAGTATAGAATCATCATTTGAAGTGCTGAAGATAGATGAACTTGAATAATTAAAGCAAGTGATAGACCAAGTTGCCAGATATTAATTGGATCAGGTCTTTTTTGAATCATTCTAATTGCAATACCAATACATAATGGCATTACTGCTGCTCCAAGTGAAGTAAAATTGTGAGCATAGCCCCAACGTAAAATAATGAATGAAAATGCGTAGCAAATACTCATTATTTTGGGAATATTACCTTTAATATTGATTACTTTTAAGCCATAATTCATGGATAAAGTCGCAATAATTGAGATTAAAATTCGAGAAATAATTTCATACCAAATAAAATTATGACAAATTAATAAGATGAAACCATTAAGATAAGCAATCCAAGGACTATATACAGGACTAACAATTCTCATTGAATTTTGAAATCCATATTCAGATGCCCAATATTGAAAATTAAAGTGTTTAATTTGTTCCATTGCATCATAGAAACGGTTGAAATGAAATATTGTATCAGAACCGATAATTATATTTTGATTAATGATTTGGGGTAATTCGAGAATTAGAGCAAGAATTAGTACAATAAACAAATACCAATGTTTATGTAATCCTTTTTTAATGAAATTCATGATTGGTGTTTCCTCTTTTCTTAGATACCTTTAATAAAATTAGCAATGATTTGTGCCATTTCATAATAAGTTGATTGATTGGGATGAAGTCTTTGGTCATTTAACTTTTCTTGATAATTATCAACAGTTAGAAAATTTGGAGCAACTTTTCTCCAATTCAATACGGGAATATTGAATGATTGATAAACTTTAGATATTTCGTCTAATAATTCGTGATAAGAATAATCAACAGAATTTAATTGTTGATCAATAAAAGTATGATTATCAAATCGATTAATTGGTAAAATCCCAATGATAATTAGATTTGGATTATTTTGTTTAATTAATTTAAGATTATTTTGTAATGTTCTTTTTATATCATTTAAAAAGCAATCACTATGTGAGTAATCATTTGTTCCATATGCAATACTTACAATGTCGTAAGATGAAAAGTCGGTTATTTTAACTTGATATGTTAAGTCTCGTTCGGAAAATCCGCTAATCATTCCAGCGTTAACTCCATGATTATCTATTTCTTTTAAGTTGAGTAATTTCTTTAAAAAGAAAGGGTAGTTTTTATGTAAATCGACTTCTCCATTAAATCCATTAGTGATTGAATCGCCAATTGTCAGCATTTTCTTATCATTTGTTTGGATTGTTATCACCACACTTTATTGTTAATTTTAGCACGATTTATTAAACTGATTTTAACATATTTTAGAAAAACTATTAGAACAGTAATGTTAATGGATTGTTAAGTTTTTCTTAAAAAAGTTTATTGACACTTAAAAAAGATTAAGGCATTATTAATGTAATAAATAATTTTATTGATTTTTTAGGAGGATTTAAAAAATGCCATTTAATCGAGTTATTTTGTTAGATTTAGCTTCATTTGGATTTGAAAAACAATCTAAGTCTTTTAATCTTCAATTAATTAAAATGATTCAAGCTAATCAATTACCAAGTTTAACTCGTCTTGGGCTTTTTAATATTCTTTCTAATTTTTGTGATGTGAATAGTGAACTTACAATTAATCAAAATGCGATTGCTGGAACAGTTAAAGTTCAGACCTTATCAACACACAAGACTACTGGTTTTCGTGAAATGTTTGACTTTATGATTAAATATCGTGCTGCTTCTTTGTTTGAAGAGGTAGGTAAATATACTAATACTAGTATTATCGCTCGTTTTGCTAATTTTTTACAAACACAAGAAAACTGTGAACAAATTCAAGTAGCTAATGATGCCGCTGCTTTTTCTCACGTGAATACAATTCTTGGGAAAAGTGACAGTGGCTTTATTTATGCTCAATTACCTGATTTAAGAGCAGCTTTTAAACGTAATGAATTAGAGAAGGCAAAAGCTATTTTGATTGAATGTGATCATCAGATTCAACTAATTTTGGATCAATTGTTAGATAATGATTTATTGATTGTGACTTCTAGTCATGCTTTCAACCAATCCCAATCAAGTATTCATCGTGGACAAAGTTATTTACCTGTAATGATTAGCTCCCCTAAATTTACTCATGGCAAAGACTTGGGAATTGATAATCATCCAGGATCTTTAGGTTCAACAGTGATGGATGCTTTTGGTTTTTTAGATGAAGTTATCGACCCATTACCTAGTTGGCTATCATCATTTAAATAAAATTTGAAAGAAATCTAGAAATAGATTTGATAGTTGTATTTCATATTATATTTATAGAATAGGGGTTATTACATTGAATATGTATCTTATTACAAACATCATTGGGGTGTTAGTATTTTTAGCCATTGCATTTCTTTTTTCAAAAGATCATAAACATGTTAATTGGCGTTCAGTTATCGTTGTCTTAATTATTAACTTATTTGTTGCATTCTTCTTAACTAACTTTAGTTGGGGAAGAAATGCCGTTCAAGGAGCTGCTGACGGTTTTAACTGGTTAGTTCAAGTTTCTTATACAGGAATTGCTTTTGCTTTACCTGACTGGGTTAATGCTAAGCCAATGAACTTCGTAACATCAGCTTTATTACCAATCTTAATGATTGTTCCATTGTTTGATATCTTAACTTATTTCGGTATCTTACCTTTCATCATTAAATGGGTTGGTAAATTCATGAAATTAATTACTGGACAACCACGTTTTGAAGCGTTTTATTCAGTAGAAATGATGTTTTTAGGTAATACTGAAGCAATTGCTGTTTCTGGATTACAATTGAAGAAATTATCAAAAGAACGTATTTTAACAATCGCAATGATGTCAATGTCATGTATTACTGCCTCAATTATTGGTGCATATACACAAATGGTACCAGGTGAGTACGTAATTACAGCTATTCCATTGAACATTTTCAATGCAATCATCGTAACAAGTTTATTAAACCCCGTAAGAGTATCTCCAGAAGAAGATACAATTGCTAAGATGGGCGATTCAGCAGAAGAAACAGATGAAAATGGTAAGCCAGTTAGAGAACCATTTTTCTCATTTCTTGGAGATTCAATTTTAGCTTCAGGTAAGTTAATTTTGATCATTCTTGCTAATGTTATTGCTTTCGTTGCTCTAGCAAACTTAATTAGTAAATTACTTGGATTAATTAATCCATGGTTATCACTTGAACATATTCTTGGAATCATCTTATTCCCATTCTCATGGTTAATGGGTCTAGATGTTAACCATGCATTCGAATTTGCCCAATATATGGGTACTAAATTAATGACAAATGAATTCGTAGTGATGGGTCAAATTTCTGATCATATTAATTCTTTCCCACCTCACTTCCGTGCTCAAATCACAGTTTTCTTAACTTCATTTGCTAACTTTAGTACAATTGGAATGATTATTGGTGCCTTTAAAGGAATTGTTGATCGTGATAAAAATAATCACATTTCAAAAAACGTTATCTACTTATTACTTTCAGGTGTATTAGTATCATTACTATCTGCTGGTATTATTGGATTATTCGTTTGGTAAAGACGTTTAAAAGACAACTAATCTTAGTTGTCTTTTTTTATAACAATCTGCATAATTAAAAATAAAAAGGAGAATTTTCATGGTTAAGGTAATTATGGATATGGATCCAGGAATTGATGATGCTGCTGCGTTATCAATGGCAATTAATCATCCAGAATTTGAAATTAAATTAGTAACAACAGTTGCTGGAAATGTAACTGTTGATAAAACAACGATTAATGCTTTAAAAATTTTAGATTTCTTTGATGTCGGTGATCAAATTCCAGTTGCTAGTGGAGCAGAACAACCATTAATTAAAGAGTTTGAAGATGCGGTTAGAATTCATGGTGAATCAGGGATGCCTGGATATGACTTTAGTGAAACTAGTCATTCAAAACCAATTGAACTATCAGCTGTTCAAGCGATGTATCAAAAGATTATGGAAAGTGAAGATAAAATTACTTTACTAGTTACTGGTGCTGCAACTAATGTTGCAATGTTATTTTCTCAGTATCCAGAAGTTAAAGAAAAAATTGATCAAATTGTTATGATGGGTGGAACTCTAGGATTGGGTAATATGACAAGTGCAGCTGAATTTAATGTCTTTACTGATCCACATGCTTCAGAAATGATGTTTAAATCAGGAGTTCCAATTGTTATGGTTGGATTAGATATTACTAAAAAGGCATTATTAACACGAGAAAGTTTGGCTAAATTAAGTACTATGAATCAATCAGGAAAAATGTTACATGATATTATATCCGCTGATGGGGATTGTAGCGATGCAGGATTTTCAATGCATGATGTTAATACAATTTTTTATTTATTACATCCTGAAGAAATTACTACAAAAGACTTATGGATTGATGTACAAGTTGATGGTCCTGCGATTGGTGAAACAGTTGCTGATGTACGAGGGGCATATCATGATGGAAAAACAAATGCAAAAGTTTGTGTAGATATTAATGATAATTCGTTTAATGAATGGTTCTTAAATCAAGTTAGTAAAATGAAATAAAAGCTGATAAAAATTTTATCGGCTTTTTTATTTTTTTCAAGTGAACAAGGTAGTAAATTTGGTTATAATGATGATATAGTTATTATTAGGTATTTCAAAATTTTTAGTTTTGAATAAATTAACGAGTATATTAGGAGATTTTCATGAATCCAGAAGAATTTCAACAAGCTTTAAAACTAAAAGGAATAAATGTAAATGAACAACAAATGAAACAATTTAATGATTATTTTGAAATGTTGATTGATTATAATCAAAAAGTTAATCTAACAACTATTACTGACAAAAAAGAGGTTTATTTGAAGCATTTTTATGATTCAATTACACCACTTTTTTATGTCGACAAATTAAAAGAATCAGTTTCTTTAGTGGATGTTGGAGCTGGAGCTGGATTTCCATCATTACCAATGAAAATAATTTTTCCACAGCTCAAAATTACAATTGTTGATTCATTGAATAAGCGAATTAAGTTTTTAGATGAATTAATTAACAAATTAGGTTTAACTGAAGTGCAATTAGTTCATGCAAGAGCAGAAGAATTTGGTGGAAAAAAATCGAAATATCGTGAAAAATTTGATTTTGCAACTGCTCGTGCAGTCGCAAGAATGAGTGTTTTGGCTGAACTTTGTCTTCCATTAGTTAAAGTTGGTGGACAATTCATTGCTTTAAAAGCTGCTAAAGCACAAAGTGAATTAGAGAATAGTAATGTTGCAATTAAGACTCTTGGTGGTGAAGTAGTTGATGATTTTTCCTTTGATCTAAACAATGGAGAAGAAAGTCGTCATATTATTACTGTCAATAAAATTAAAAAGACTCCAGTTAAGTACCCTAGAAAAGCAGGGACACCCAACAAAGAGCCAATTGGAAATCAGGGGGATCGTTAATATGACGGAAGTAATATCATTAGCAAACCAAAAAGGTGGAGTTGGTAAAACTACCACTGCTGTTAATTTAGGAGCTAACTTAGCTACTTTAGGTAAAAAAGTATTACTAATTGATGCTGATGCTCAAGGTAATGCAACTTCTGGAGTGGGAGTTGAAAAATCAAAAATTAATCATGATGTATATGATGTTTTGGTTAATGAAGCACCAATTGATGATGTGGTCATAACGACAAAACATGATAATTTAGATGTTGTTCCAGCAACAATTCAATTGGCTGGAGCAGAAATTGAATTAACTCCTCAAATGGCACGTGAAACTAGATTAAAAGCCGCAATAAAAGATGTCGAAGATCGATATGATTATATTTTAATTGATTGTCCACCATCTTTAGGATTAATTACCATTAATGCTTTTACAGCAAGTGATACACTATTAATTCCAGTTCAAAGTGAATATTATGCTTTGGAAGGATTATCACAACTTTTAAATACAATTAAATTAGTTCAAAAACATTTTAATCCAACTCTTGAGATTGAAGGAGTTTTATTAACCATGTTTGATTCAAGAACTAAGTTAAGTAACCAAGTGGCTAATGAAGTTAAAGGATTTTTTAAGGAAAAAGTATATGATACTTATATTCCAAGAAATGTTCGTTTGTCTGAAGCACCAAGTTATGGGATGCCAATTATTGATTATGATCCAAGTTCAAAAGGATCAAAAGTTTATATGGAATTAACGAAAGAGGTCTTAGCTGCACATGAACAAAAATAATAAAGGATTAGGCCGTGGAATTGAGGCTTTATTTGCAGAAAATGAATTAGATAATAATGATGAAGCTGTTTCTAATCTTAATTTAGATTCATTAGTTCCAAATCCTTATCAACCAAGAAAAAAATTTGATAAAAAAGCTTTAGACGATTTAACTGATTCAATTAAACAATCTGGTGTTTTTCAACCAATCATCGTCCGTAAACCAGAAGATGATAATGATAATTATCAAATTCTGGCTGGTGAAAGACGTTTTAAAGCATCTAAAGTGGCTGGAAAAGATACGATTCCTGCAATTGTTCGAGAAGTAAGTGATGAACAAATGATGGAAATTGCCGTTATGGAGAACCTACAACGTGAAGATTTAAGTCCATTAGAGGAAGCAGAAGCTTATAATACGTTAATGATGAAATTAGATTTAACTCAAGCAGAAGTTTCAAAGAGACTAGGTAAATCAAGACCATATATTGCCAATTATTTGAGATTGTTAGGATTACCTCAACAAATTAAAGAAATGTTAGATAAAAAACAATTATCAATGGGGCAAGCGCGAGCTTTACTTGCAATTAGAAATCGTCAAAAATTAATTGAATACGCAAAAAAAGCAGTTAATGAATCATTAACAGTTCGTCATTTAGAAAAAATGATTACTGAATATAGTAATCAAGAGAAAAGCAAAAAAGCTACTAAGACTAGTAAATCACCATTTATTAAGAATGGAGAAACAAAATTACAAGATTGGTTTGGAACTAAAGTTGTAATTAATGAAAATCGTTCAAATAAAGGAAAAGGGAAAATTGAGATTGAATATCTTTCAAACGAAGATTTAAATCGAATTTTCTCGTTATTAGATATTGATTTGAATGATTAAATAATGGAGTGAGATTATGTATAATTTACATGATATTGTGGAAATGAAAAAGCAACATCCTTGTGGAACTAATCGATGGGAAATTATTCGCATGGGAGCAGATATTAAGATTGAATGTCAAGGCTGTGAGCACGTTATTATGCTAAGTCGTGGACAATTTGAAAAAAGAATGAAAAAAGTAATTCAAAAAGCTGAAGAAAATTAAGAAAGAAGGAAATATAAAATGTCATTAACTGCTGGAATCGTTGGTTTACCAAATGTAGGTAAATCAACTCTCTTTAATGCAATTACAAAAGCTGGAGCTGAGATGGCGAATTATCCATTTGCTACAATTGATCCAAATGTAGGGATGGTTGAAGTACCAGATTCAAGGCTTGATCGAATTCAAGAATTAATCCCAGCTGATAAAGTGGTCCCAACTACTTTTGAATTTACAGATATCGCAGGAATTGTTAAAGGTGCAAGTAAAGGTGAAGGATTAGGAAATAAATTTTTAGAAAATATTCGCCAAGTTGATGCAATTGTGCATGTTGTTCGTGCTTTTGATGACGATAATATTACTCATGTTACTGGAGTTGTTGATCCTCTAGATGATATTGAAACGATTAATTTAGAATTAGGTTTAGCTGATTTAGATGCTGTTAATAAGCATTATGTCAAAGTTGAAAAAGCAGCTAAAGGAAAAGATGAGGATGCTAAAGCTGAATTTGATGTTCTATCAAAAATCAAGCCAGTCCTTGAAAAAGGTGGAGCTGTTAGAGAAATTGAATTTGATGAAGATGAACAAAAAATTGTTAAAGGTTTATTTTTATTAACTTCAAAACCAGTTTTATATGTTGCTAATGTTTCTGAAGCAGATATGGCTAATCCAAGTGACTCAAAATATTTCCAAGTTGTAGAGAACTATGGTAAAGAACATGGTGCTCAAACAATTGGAATTGCCGCTGAAGCAGAAGAACAAATTGCTGAATTAGATGATGATGATAAAGCCGAATTCTTAGAATCTGCTGGAGTTAGTGAACCTGGATTAAATAAATTAATTCGTACATCATATAAATTATTAGGTTTAAATACTTTCTTTACTGCTGGTGGTAAAGAAACCAAAGCATGGACTTTTAAAGATGGAACAAAAGCTCCACAAGGTGCTGGTATTATCCATTCAGATTTTGAAAGAGGATTTATTCGTGCTGAAGTAATGGCATTTTCTGATTTAGATCAATATGGTAGTGAAGCAGCAGTTAAAGATGCTGGTAAATTACGTGTTGAAGGTAAAGAATATGTGATGAATGATGGAGACATTGTTGAATTTAGATTTAATGTATAGGAGATAACATGGCTGATAATCAGAAAAGAAATGCAAATAAGCAACAAAACCATGTCAGTGGTGCTCAAGTAGTTCATTCTGAATTTAATGATTTAGGATTAACTAAAAGAAATGCTGAGTACATGTTTAAATTTAAGCAAGCACTAGGTAACACTAAATTAGATGCTGAAAAACAAAAAACAACAATTGATGAAATGGTTGAAACCTTAATTGAAGAACAAAAGAAGGGTCAAACAGCTCGTAATTTATTTGGAACAGTGGATGAAAAAATTCAAAATATTGTTAACCCACCACAAAAGCAAGCACCATGGAGTAAAAAATTATACTTTTTAACTGCGGGATATAATTTCCTTTGGATTTTTAGTATTTTAAGTATTATGTATGCAATAACTTATTACTTTGCCTCTGCTCAAACTAAAGATGGTGGAGCATTAGGTGCACTAGCAACAATCCTTATTGCAGTAGTAGTTGGATTATCAATGCCAATGATGACTAGATTGTTTGCTCCAAATGTTAAGCATAATTTATCAGTATTAATGCGTATTTTACTAATGGTTGGAGTGTTTTTAGGTTGGATGTTAATCTTTACATTAGTTGCAATGATTCCACATTCAATTATTAATCCAGTAAATCCATTTGTTTATATGGTCTTTGGTGTGCTTGGTATTGCTGGTATTTTATTTATGAGATCAAAATATACGATTCGAAATGGAAGTTTTTATACTAACTAAGTTCAGATGATTTCTGAACTTTTTTAATATTAAAAAAACCTTAAATATTAAGAATGTTTTTTTATATTTAGTAGTAACTCATTTTTAATCTGGTAGAATAAAGAAAATTATTCAGATACGGAGGAATATATTATGAAAATATTAGTTGTCGATGATGACAAAGAAATCGCAAAGTTACTTGAGATTTATATTAAAAATGAAGGTTATGAACCAATTTCAGCAAGTAATGGTAAAGAAGCAATTTCCATGTTAAATACAGAACCAGATATCGGATTAATGATATTAGATATTATGATGCCTGAAATGAGTGGAATTGATGTAATTAAAGAAGTTAGAAAAGATAATCAAATTCCAATTATTGTTTTATCTGCTAAGACAACTGATATGGATAAAATTCAAGGATTAATTACTGGTGCTGACGATTATGTAGTAAAACCATTTAATCCATTGGAAATTATGGCAAGAGTTCGCTCATTACTTAGAAGAAGTGAAAACCATGCACCAGAAGAAGAACCTACTGTTTTAACTGCTGGTTCATTAACTATTAATAAAGACTCACATGAAGTTAAAACTGCTGATGATAAATTAATTCAATTAACTGCATTAGAATTTGGAATTCTTTATTTATTAGCAAGTCATCCAAATCGTGTCTTTTCAGCCGATGAGATTTTTGAAAGAGTCTGGAAACAAGAAAGTGTTGTTTCTGCTAAGACAGTTATGGTACATGTTAGTCATATGAGAGATAAATTAGAAGAAGCAACTAACGAAAAAATTGTCCAAACTGTATGGGGCGTTGGATATAAAATTGAAGGATAGTAAAAGGGTGAATGACTTTTGCAATTAACGGGAAAAGAAAAAACAGAACTTTTTATTGAGGGTATTTTTACTCTTATCTTGTTATTATTATTAAATTTAGCCATTACTGTTTTAATTACACAATCTTTGCAGACCAATCCTGGTCTTCGCGAAGGTTTTTTTACGATTAAACAATCAATTTCATTTGGTGGAGCAAGAATTCATTTGATGAGTTGGGAAAATTTATTTTGGATGGCAATGTTTGTAATTGATACAATTATTATTTATTGGCGACTAATTCGTCGCTATCATCAAATGCAATTACGTCATATCATTTCTGAGCTTCATTATATTGCAAATGGACATTTTGATCATCGAATTCCATTTGAGCTAGAAGGAGATACTGAACGCATTGTAATTAGTATTAATTCATTGGTGGATAGTGTTATTGAATCTTTACGTGGTGAACGATCAATCGAAAAATCCAAAGATGAATTAGTTAGTAATGTTTCCCATGATTTGAGAACGCCACTGACATCAATTATTGGGTATTTAGGATTAATTGAAAATGGAAAATATAAAACAGAGCAAGAGCTACTAGATTATGTGCATACAGCCTATTTAAAAGCTGGACAAATGAAATCTTTGGTAGATCAATTGTTTGAATATACTAAAGCAAATCAAATTAAAGAAGAAAATACTGATAAAATTAACATTAATCAGTTGCTTGAACAGCTTGAAACTTATTTTGAGTTGGATGCAAAGAAAAAAGGAATGAAAATTCATGTTCAACCAGTTCAAAATGATGTATTTATTCGAGGAAATGCCGAATCTTTAGGTCGAGTTTTTAATAACTTAATTAGTAATGCCATTAAGTACGGTGATGGTGGAAAAAATATTTATATTTCTGCTGAAGTAAATGATGAAAGTTCAGTGATATTTAAAGTAGCAAATGATGGGGAAGAAATTCCTAGTTCTTCAATTAAACAAATTTTCACTCGTTTTTATCGTGTTGAAGAATCGCGCAATAAAGAAACTGGTGGTTCTGGATTAGGGCTTGCAATTGTCGAAGGAATCGTTAATAATCATGGTGGGTTTATTAATGTAACTTCAAATAAAAAAATGACTACTTTTGAAATTCATTTACCAATGGATCCTAAAGAACCATTGGTTAAAAAAGCTTTGAAAGATTCATAAAAGAACGGAGAGTAAATATTGAAAGTTAAATTTTTAATAATTAATATTATTACTATTTTTGCCGGATTTATTTTATTTAACCTTCAAGTTAGTGCAAGTGAAAAACCAAATTTAGATATTAAAGCAGGAATTTCTGTTGATGCTAAATCTGGGCAAATTCTATATTCTAAAAATGAAAATAAGAAAGTCTCGGTAGCTTCGATGAGTAAGTTGCTATCGATTTACATATTGTTAGATCAAATTCATTCTAATAAGTTAAAATGGAATGATAAAGTCTCCATAAATCAAGATATAGAAAATATTTGTACTAATTATGATAGCGTTAATCTTAATTTAAAATCTGGTGAAAAGTATACAGTTAAGCAATTATATGAAGCCGCCTTAATTAATTCTTCAAATTCGGCTATTTTAGCATTAGGAAATAAAATAGCCGGAAGTAACGCTAATTTTGTTAATTTGATGAAAAAAAAGAGTGAACAATTAAAAATTAAAAATGCAGAGTTATATAATTCTTGTGGTCTATCAAATGATTTATTAGGTTCAATGAAATTAAAAAATGTGTCAGGTAATGCAACTAATAAATTATCAGCTATTGATATGGTTAATTTAACGCAAAAGTTAGTTTCACAATATCCAGAAATAATAAAAACATCAAAAAAATATCATTATACTTTTAAACATAAGGGAATGATGATTCAAACAACTAATTCTAATCAGTTATTAAAAGGTGGAGTTAATTATGATCCAGCTTTGCACGTTGATGGATTAAAGACAGGAACATCTGATAATGAAGAGGATTTTACGGGAACCGGAACTTTTAAACATCGTAGAATTATTACGGTTATAATTGGTGCAAAAACTGATCAGAGATATATTCAAACAAAAAAATTAATGAAGTGGGTTGACCATAATTATCAAATTATAAAACTTAATAATCAAAATATTAAAAATCAAACAGTTAAAGTGAACAATGGTAAAAAACAAGATTTAAAAGTTAGTTTGAACCAAAATTATGAATATTGGCAATTAAAAAGTGAAAAATTAAATAATGCTTTTCATAATAAATTAATGTTTAATAATAATTTAGAAGCTCCAATAAAAAAAGATCAAAAAGTAGGACAATTAAATGTAAATTTAACTAGTAATAATTTAAAATTTGTTCCGGGATACAATAATAAATTAAATTTATATGCAACAGAGTCAGTAGAAAAAGCAAATTTTTTGGTTAGATGTTGGCGTTCAGTTGCAAGTATTTTTTAAATTTTAAAAAAATCATTGTTATTTTTATATTTTTTTTTATAATTGTATCTGTAGGTAATTTTCGTAACGAAAATAATTGTAACTATTGACGGAGGCTTTCCTTTGACTAAATTAGTCCGTAATCCAAAAGAACCAAATTGGATCACAAATTTTAAGATTTCTCTTCCCCTAGATATTAGCTATATTCCAATTGGATTAGCGTGTGGTATTTTATTAAATGCTGCTGGTTTTAATACGCTTAATTCTTTTTTGTTGTCTCTTTTAGTATTTTCCGGTGGAGCACAATTTTTAATTGCTTCAATGTTAACAACTAGCGCACCATTATTAACGATTGTTTTAATGTTATTCTTTTTAGAATTACGATATGCATTATTAGGATCTAGTTTATCTAAATACTTAACAGGACAAAATTTTTGGTTTACGTTATTTTTTTCAGCATCGTTGAATGATGAAAATTATGCGGTTAACTATTTAAAATTTTCAACTGATAAGAAGTGGACTCCAAAAGATGCAATACAATTAGAGCATTGGTCATTATTCTTTTGGACAATTAGTAATGTGGTTGGTAGTTTAGTTGGTTCTGCATTAACAATTGATTTAACGGTTGTTCATTTTGCTTTAACCGCTTTATTCTTATATATGATAGTAATGCAAATAAAAAGTTTCTTAAAAGTTTTTGTTGCAATTATTTCCATTTTCTTAGCAATTTTCTTTTTAACTTTGACTAAATCAACTTTAGGATTAGTTGCTTCAACTCTAGTGGCTTCTTTTATAGGTTTTTTAATTGATACTTGGTTACGTAAACGTAAAATGAAAACTGGACATAAGAGTAAATTAATTAAAACATTTAAAAACCCTGCAGGCTCACCTGAAGAATAGGAGAAATACTTATGAAGTGGGATAATATGCAACACTTTTGGTTAGTGATTTTAAGTTTTTGTGTCGCTTTAGGGCCGAGATTCTTGCCATTACTATTTTTTAGAAAAAGAAAAATTCCGAACTGGTTTAATCATTGGATGGAATTCATTCCAATCAGTTTATTTACTTCATTAGTGGTAAAAGATATTTTTATTACTAAGGCTTATACATTCTCAGCTGCAACTCATCAGCCAGAAATTATTGCCTCGATTTTTGTGATTTTAATTTCTTATTGGACTAGATCAATGGCATTGTCAGTAGTTGCTGGACTAGCTGCAGTTTTTACGCTAACATTTATTTTATAAATAAAAAGCACTTAACTTAAGTTAAGTGCTTTTTTAATCTTATTATTTTTTATCATCATACATGTATTCTCTAGTCATTGGAAGATCTGATCCAGAAGCACCTTTAGTTAATAAATATTGAATGACATCAATATTACCAACTTTGAATGAAGCAGCACATGCTTGGAGATATAAATCCCACATACGAATGAATTTTTCATCGAACATTTCTTTTACTTGATCGAGATTATCATTAAAGTTTTTATCCCAGATTTCAAGTGTCTTTTGGTAATGACGACGTAAAGGTTCCATGTCAGCGATTTGTAAGTGATTATCAATCATGTGACCAAGATTTTCAGTTAAACCAGGTACATAACCACCTTCAAAGATCCATTTATTAATCCAACCGTTTACAGCGCCACCTTGTTGTCTTGTAATACCATGAATTAAAGCATGACCATCATCAGTCAATAATTCAGAAACTGTCTTAAAGTATTCATCAAGATTTTCTTGTCCAACGTGTTCAAACATTCCAACTGATGTAATGTAATCAAATTTATTATCTTTTGGAACTTCACGATAATCTTGTAAACGAACTTCGGCAACATCTTCTAAGCCTAATTCTTTGATTTTATTGTTAACATAATTATATTGTTCTTCACTTAAGGTTACACCAGTAACTTTAAGATTATATTCTTGAGCAGCAGTTAAAATTAAAGTACCCCAACCACAACCAATGTCAAGTAAGCGACGATTTGGTTTAGGATCTAATTTTTTAATAATATGATGAACTTTATTCATTTGTGCTTGATATAATGAATCGTCTTCATTTTGGAAATAAGCAGCTGAATAAGTCATACTTTTATCTAGCCAAATCTTATAAAAGTCATTTCCAATATCATAATGATTTTGGACATCTTTTTTACTTTTGTTTTCTGAATGCGATTGCTTTGGAAGCCATTTGATAAATTTTTTATTTCTCAAAAAGCTTTCACTTGATTCATAAGCAGCAGAAATAATATCTTCAATACTTCCTTGAATTTCAATATCACCATTCATATAAGCTTCACCTAAGGCCATAGAAGCATTCTTAGTTACCTGTTTAAAAGGAATTTCTTTGTTAAATTTTATGGTAGCTTGTGATTCACCTTCACCATATTTTTTTGTTGATCCATCCCAATAGTTAACCGTTACTGGAATAGTAAAACTACGTTTAAGTAGTTGATCATATAAAGTTTTTTCAAGCATGAAAAAGCTCCTTTCTAAACATTAATTACGAAAGCAATTATACGCTTTTTTTTTAATTTGTGTAATTTAAATTGTATATAAAAAATTTTATCTAAGAAAATGTTATAATTGTTTGTATAATAATTATTTTTATGGAGGGATTAGTTTGAAAAAAAGATGGATTACAGTTTTAGTTATTGCCATAGCTGTAGCTGGCGTTGGTGGATATTTAGTTGCTAAGCACGGAGACGTTGAAAAAGTTTATGCAGAAAATATGAAAAATGGTAAGAAATATATTAAACAAAAAAAATATGGTCAAGCAGTTGATGCTTTTCAAGAATCTTCTGATGTAAAGCCTAAAGATGATCAAGCTAAAAATTATTTGAATCAAACTCAATTATTTTTAAGTGCAATGGATAATTTTGATCGAAAAGAATTTTCTAGTGCAAAAGATGACTTCAATAAAGTAAAAGATGTATCAAATGCTTCGAATATATTAAGTGATCGTGCTGATAGTAAGATTGATTTAATTAAGCATGTAGTTGAAAAGACAAAGTCGTTTAAGGACATTTATTCTGCAGCTCAAAAATTACAAAGCGACGGTCATTTTAAAGATTCTAATAATACATTAAATCAAATATTTAATGATAGTGAAGCTACTAAATCATATTATAGTGATATATATGAAAATGCTCAGTCATTAAAGAATTCAAATGATGATGCATTAAAAGAACAAGAAGAACAAGATAAAAATGAAGAAGATAGTAAAATAGATACTGAAAATCGTAATTACGATGATTTAACAAGTAGTGAAAAACAGTCATTAAAAGATTATCGTGGTTCTAATGAATATGCTGTTAAAAAGAAAGATACGCAGGTAAGAGGGAAAACAATTTCTGATAGTCAAATTGATGATGCTAGATCAGAAATGAAAGATGCAGGAATTATGGTTGATGCACTTTCAGATCAAGATGTTCGAAATGTAATTATTGGTGCTGCAAAAGAGCATCAATCAGTAGTAAAATATGCAAAAAGTAAATTTTAGATTGGAGTTAGTTAATGAATTTATTTGATAAATTTGTTCGAAATGTGAGACTCCGTCGTTTTACCGTTTTATTTTTGATTATTTTAGTTTTATTTTTTGTTAGATCAATGATGACAACCATTTTATTAACTTTTATTTTTACTTTATTAGTTACTAAGTTAGTCAATTTAATTCGTCGTAAAGTAAAATTACCAATACCAATGTTAGTTGTAACAATTTATTTGATTATAGTTGGTGGTTTAGGATACTTAGGTTTTAGATATGTACCAAAAATTGCAGAACAAGCAATTAATGCTTCTAATGCAGTTTTAGACTTTTATCAAAATCCAGGTAACTTTGGTAATTCTAATGTTCAAAAAGTGATTATGGATTTTATCAATAATTATAATCTAACGGGACAAATTAAACATTCAATTACGGTGCTTTGGAGTTATGTTACAAGTGTTGGATCAGTAGGAGCTTCTTTATTAATTTCATTATTATTAAGTTTCTTCTTTACTCTAGAAATGAAACAAATGAAAAACTTTTCTCGTAAATTTTTAAATAGTACATTTGCATGGTTTTTTCAGGATATTTTTTATTTTGCAAAAACCTTTATTCAAACTTTCGGAGTTGTTTTGGAAGCACAATTTTTTATTGCAATTTGTAATACAGTTATAACAACTGTATGCTTATTTTTCATGGGAATACCACAGTTATTAATTTTAGCAATTATGATTTTTGTTTTGAGTTTAATACCGGTAGCAGGTGCAATTATTTCATTAATTCCTTTAACTTTAATTGGTTATTCTGTTGGTGGTATTCAAGATGTGATTTATATTGTGATTGTAATTGCATGTGTTCATGCTTTAGAAGCATATGTATTGAATCCTAAATTTATGTCAGCAAGAACTGAATTACCTATTTTCTATACTTTCGTTATTTTATTGATTGGTGAACATTTATTTGGTGGATGGGGATTAATCGTCTCAGTACCAATCTTTACGTTTATGTTAGATATTTTAGGAGTTCAAAAAGTAAATCATGATTCAGAACCACCAATTCAAACTGGTCCAATAAATGATTCAGTTAAAGATGAAAAAAAATCTTAAATGTTGTAAAATTAAATAGAAATCTGAAGAAAAGAGGTCACTTTTATGCCTAAATTAGTATTTGTAAGACACGGACAAAGTGAATGGAACTTATCTAACCAATTTACAGGTTGGGTTGATGTAAACTTAAGCGAAGAAGGAGTTAAACAAGCTCAAAACGCTGGTAAGTTAATTAAGGAAAAAGGTATCAAGTTTGACCAAGCATATACTTCTGTATTGACTCGTGCAATTAAAACATTGCATTACATTCTAGAAGAAAATGATCAATTATGGATTCCAGAAATGAAATCATGGCGCTTAAATGAACGTCATTATGGTGCACTTCAAGGTCAAAACAAAGCCGAAGCTGCAGCTGAGTTTGGTGAAGACCAAGTTCATATCTGGCGTCGTTCATACGATGTTTTACCTCCACTATTGGATGAAAATGATGAAAGATCAGCTGCACAAGATCCTCGTTATGCTGACCTAGATCCAAAGACAATTCCTGGTGGTGAAAACCTTAAAGTTACTTTAGATCGTGCAATTCCTTTCTGGCAAGATCAAATTGCTCCTAAATTAAAGGATGGTAAAAACGTAATTGTTGCAGCTCATGGTAATTCATTACGTGCTTTAACAAAATATATTGAAGATATTTCTGATGAAGATATTATGGATGTTGAACTAAAAACTGGTCAACCAATCGTTTATGATATTGATGAAAACTTAAATATTAAAAATAAAGAAAAATTAGGTTAATCTTTCTAATAAAAAAGACATCATTATTCGGTGTCTTTTTTTGTGTCCATTAATTTAATTTTTGTTTTTCCATTAGAATATACGAAGATAATATCTTTATTTGGTATTCCTTCAAATTGGCCCATATTGATACAAGTTTTATTATCAATCATAGAAATTTTTTTAATCATTTGAAAAAGCATTTTTTTAAGAATAGAACCAGTTTTATTATGCTTTTTTGCTTTATTAACAGATGCAGATAAAGTATACCCTGAATCCATGAAAGACTTAATTAATTCAACCATAATCATTGTATGATAACTATATTGTTTATTTTGATTCTTTCCGTTTTGGATTGAGGAGATATAACCTTTTTGTTCCCAATATCTTAATTTACTTTGAGGCAATCCAGTCGCATTTGCCATTTCGCCAATTCCAATTGAGAAATCATTTGTTTTGAATATATTTAAAATTCGTTGATTCGCATCTTCAAATTCTTCATTGATATTATCAGACACAATAACATCTCCTTTTTAAGTAATGTGAAGGTTTTCTCATATAATACGAACTTAATTATAAATTATATAACATCTTTGTCAAACAAGTTGACAAAGATTTTTTTGAGTAGTAAAGTATTCTACGTTACTTATTAGAGAATGAAAAAAGGAGATGTAAGAAGTATGGATAACACTTCTAGACCATTAGATGCTAAAGGTAAAGCTTATAGTCGAATTCCTTTAGTACTAATATTATTAATTGGTACTTTTTGTACAGTTTTAAATCAGACAATTTTATCAACTGCGTTTCCAACATTAATGGACGCATTTAACGTTAATACATCAACAGTTCAATGGTTAACAACTGGATTTATGATGGTGAACGGAATTTTAATTCCAGTTACTGCATGGTTAAGTAGTAATTTCAATACTAAGTGGTTATATTTAACTGCTATGGTAATTTTTGAAGTTGGAACAATTACTGCTGCTGTTGCACAAAACTTTGGAACAATTTTTGCAGGAAGAATTATTCAAGCTGTTGGAGTTGGTATTGCAATGCCTTTGCTACAAACAATTATGCTTTCAATCTTCCCTAAAGAAAAACGTGGTACTGCCATGGGACTTGCTGGAATTGTTATTGGTTTAGCACCAGCTATTGGACCTACTTTATCAGGTTTTGTAATTGATAATTATTCATGGAGAGTTCTTTTCCAAATGATTATCCCAATCGTTGCAATTGTTATTGTCTTAGGATTTTTCTTTATGAAACCAGTCATTAAAACTGAAAAGACTTCACTAGATTATTTCTCTGTTATTTTATCAACAATTGGATTTGGTGGAATTTTATATGGATTCTCATCAGTTGGTAATGATGGATGGGGAAGTGCAACAGTAATTACTTCATTAATTATTGGTGTAATCTTTGTAACTTTATTTGTAATGAGACAATTAAAAATGGATGATCCATTTCTGGACCTTTCAGTTCTTAAGATTCGTGAATTTAGAATTTCAACAATTCTTTCTTCAACAGTTTTCATGGCAATGGTTGGAGTTGAAATGGTATTACCACTTTATCTTCAAATTGTTCGTGGAATGAATGCCTTTCATTCAGGTTTGACTCTATTAGGTGGAGCTATAATGATGGGGATTATGAGTCCAATTACTGGTAAACTTTTTGACCGTAATGGTGCTAAAAGATTAGCAGTTGCTGGATTATTCTTACTTGCACTTGGAACATTACCATTTATGTTCTTGACTAAAGATACTCCTACTTTATACATTACTGTTTTATATGGTATGAGAATGTTCGGAATTTCAATGGTTATGATGCCTGTTACAACAAGTGGTATGAATGCTTTACCTAACAAATCAATGGGACATGGAACAGCGGTAAACAATACTGCTAGACAAGTTGCTGCTTCAATTGCAACTGCAGTTTTAGTTTCAATTTTATCAAACGTTACAAAAAGCAATATGCCAGGTAAAGGATTATTACACAGTAATCCTTTAGCATATAAATCAGGTGCAATTGATGCTAACTTAATGGGATACACAGCTGCCTTTGGTGTAGCATTAGTATTTTGTGTATTGGCATTACTCTTATCTTTATTCTTGAAATCAAAAAAACAAGAAGATGCTGAATTGAAAGGGGATGCTAAGTAATGATATTTATTTTATTAATCATTTTTCTCATTGGCTTTTTCTTAAGTTGGAATTTAATTGATAATGATATAGTTAGAAATGTTCTTTCTGCTATTTTAGTTGTATTAATCGTTGGTTCAGTTACTTTAATGACAATGAATTTCCATGATCATTTTGGAATGAAAAAAGAAACAACAACTAAAACTGAAAAAATTGCATCAGTTAATCCAAAAATGAATATGATTATTTACCAACAAATTGGAACTTCAAATGATCAAGCTGTCGTTTATAAAAAAGATGCTAAGCAAAAGAAAAATACCGTTGCAAAGCCAATCGATACAAAAAATGTAATTAAAGAAAACCAAAAAGAAACTAATTTAGAAGTAAAGACAACTAATTGGGTTTATAAAAATAAATTTTATGATTCACTATTTGGTTTAGCTAAGAAAAAAGAATTTATTCATAAGACTAATACTTTTAATTTGAATAAGGACTTTGTTTCTTTATCAAGTAAACAAGTTAAAGAATTACCTAAATTAATGAAACAACAACAAGCACAAGCAAAACAAAATAAAGCCCAAATGCAAACACAAGCTAAAACTTATATTCAAACTAAAGTTAAAGCAGATATGATGAAAGATCCATCAATATCTGTAAAACAACAAAAAGGTTTAGCACAAAAATATCAAAAAGAATTTGAAGCTCAAGCTCAAGCTCAGGCTATGAAATCTGTAATTGCACAGTTAAAAAAGATTAAATAAAAAAAGCATCCAACTGGATGCTTTTTTATTTGTGATTGTTTTGAATTTTTTCAACTTGTTTATATTGACTTTGCATCCATTGCATATAGTTTTTACCCTTTGGAGCACTTTCGGTAACATTAACAACTGGAACATTATTTTTCTTAGCAAGTTTTACTAATCCTTCAACAACAGAATTTTGGACTTGAGAATTATTTACAAAAAATGCAACTTTATGATTTTTAATGTCATTTTGAATCTCAGCAATCTCTTTAGCTGAAGGATCAATTCCATGTTCCATTGCGTGAGCAAATTCATTATCTTTAAATTTATAACCCATTGCTGTTAATGAGTAATCAAATACTGGTTCTGACGTAGCAACGGCTTTACCATGACTGTTTTTCTTTAATTTATTAACTAGATTAGTTGTCTTTTGCCATTCTTTTTTGTATTTATTAGCGTTAGCTTTAAATTCATTTTTGTGTTTAGGATCAATTTTACTAAATGAAGTAGCTAATTTATCAGCAAGCTTATTCATAGTTTCAGGATTGTACCAAATATGAGGGTTATCACCATTCTTTTTATTCATTAATGTTCCAACATTAATATTATTTTTAACGTTTGAAGTATTTTTAATTAAATTGTTCATCCAACCGTCATAACCTAATCCATTTTGAATTGCGACATCAGTTTTTGCTAATGTCTTAGCGTCTCCTGTAGTAGGTTCAAAATCATGAGGATCAATGTTTGAATCGATAATTGTATTAACTTGACCATTATTTCCTAAAACTGCTTTTGCTACATCTGCATAAAAATTAACTGAGGCAGTTACTTGAATGTTTTCCTTATCATTATTTGATTTTTTTGAATCATTTGAATTACCACAAGCAACTAATGTTACTGACAGTATGATGGTTATCATTGATAATAAAAGTGTTTTAAATTTTTTTAACATGTAAATTCTCCTTATTACTATATAAAAATAAGCAGGCCGATAAAAAATGACCTATGTAAATAACTACAACTATTAATTTACACAAACAAAAAGTAAGTGTCAAATATTTTTTATAATTTTATTATTTGACAGGTATAATAGATGTTTATATGATATTATTTAATTAGTGATGTAGACCTAGTTTCAAGTAGAAATAAATGATGTAAATTTAGAAACTTAACGGTTAATGAAAGTTAAGCAATCTTTATTTTGAATTACACCTAGTGAGTCAAAACGGTTCATTTCGTTATCAATGATTGAGAGGCTATTTTTAATAGCAATTCGGGTGGTACCGCGATTAATTCGTCCCTAACAATTTTTGTTGGGGATTTTTTTATTGGAGGAAGTATAATGACGAACATAATTGATGATTTAAAATGGCGTGGAGCTGTTAATCAAGAAACAGATGAAGAAGGATTATATAAATTAATTGATGAAAAATCAATTGGATTATATGCTGGGATTGATCCAACTGGTGATAGTATGCATGTTGGACATCTAATTCCATTTATGATTTTAAAAAGATTTCAATTGGCTGGACATAAGCCAGTAATTATTATTGGTGGAGCGACCGGTTCAATTGGTGATCCAAGTGGTAAAAAGTCTGAAAGAACATTACAATCAATGGATCAGATTAAAAAGAATGAAAAAGCTTTAACTAAACAAATGGAAGATTTATTTGGTAAGGATGGTTCATTTGAAATTGTTAATAATCGAGACTGGTTATCGAAAATTTCATTATTAGACTTTTTAAGAGATTATGGTAAATCATTTAATGTTAATACAATGTTAAACAAAGAAATTGTTTCTTCAAGGTTAGAGGCTGGAATTTCTTACACTGAATTTACTTATCAAATTTTGCAATCAATGGACTTTTTGCATTTATATAAAAATAATCAAGTTCAATTACAAATTGGTGGAGCAGATCAATGGGGGAACATTACTTCTGGAATTGAATTAATTCGTAAGTCTGAAGGATATGAAGCCAAGGCTTATGGGTTAACAATTCCCTTAATGTTAAAATCTGATGGAACTAAATTTGGTAAGACAGCAGGTGGAGCTGTATGGCTTGATCCAGAGAAGACAACACCTTATGAATTTTATCAATTTTGGATGAATCAAGATGATCGTGATGTAATTAAGTATTTGAAATATTTTACTTTCTTAGGACATGATGAAATTGAAGAATTAGAAGAAAAAACTAAAGAAAATCCAAAGGCGAGAGAAGCACAACGTCGATTGGCTGAAAATGTAACCGAGTTTGTTCATGGAAAAGACGCTGTTGTTGAAGCTGAGAATATTACTAAAGCTTTATTTTCAGGGGAAGTTGCTCAATTAACAACTGATGAAATTGAACAAGGTTTTAAAAATATGCCATCTGTTGAAATTAATAATGAGAAAAGAAATATTATTGAATTTTTAGTTGATGATACTTCAATTGAAGATTCAAGAAGAAGAGCACGAGAAGATGTTGCAAATGGTGCGATTAGAATTAATGGAGAAAAAGTTATTGATGTAGAAACTTTAATTGATCCGAATAATAGTTTTGATGGTAAATTTGTAATCGTTAGAAAAGGTAAGAAAAAGTATTTCTTATGTCGAGTAAAATAAAAAAAGTGATTAGTTTTTTAAACTAATCACTTTTTTTATTAAAAGCATTGACTTTTGTTGATGTAGCTAGTAAAGTAAATAATTGTTCTGTTGAGGACAAGCAACAATTCAGCGAATTATTAAAATAAATAAATTTTAAAAAGTCGTTGACATAATTAAGTTTAAATAGTATAGTTAATAACTGTTCTGCTAAAGAACAAAGCGAGCGAAAACGAATTAAAATAATTTAAAAAAACGCTTGCAAGAAAGTTAATTAGCTGATACAATGAATTATGTTGTCGTCGTTGAGATGACAACGATTCGAGCAAGTAGATCTTTGAAAACTGAACAAGATTTCGATCAATAAAGTGTAAGGAAATTTCAATTAAATTTGGAATTAAAAAACATGTGCGATGTCAATTCGCAAAAAAAGAAACAACAAATAAGAGCTAGTAAAGTTCTCATTTTAAAATGAGAGTTTGATCCTGGCTCAGGACGAACGCTGGCGGCGTGCCTAATACATGCAAGTCGAGCGAGCTTCCGTTAATGATTTGAGATGCTTGCATCAAAATGAT
>NZ_WWFA01000002.1 GCF_021698855.1 Lactobacillus sp. S2-2 | reverse complement strand
AGTTGGGGGATCGCCCCCTGCAAGGGTAGGACGTTGCCGCGCTGTTTTATTTATTCCGGCATAGCTCAGTTGGTAGAGCACCTGACTGTTAATCAGGTTGTCGACGGTTCGAGCCCGCCTGCCGGAGTTAAGTTATTATGGAGAGTTGTCCGAGCTGGCCGAAGGAGCATCATTGGAAATGATGTAAACGGGCAAAACCTGTTTCAAGGGTTCGAATCCCTTACTCTCCGTATTAAATTTTATGACCCGTTGGTCAAGCGGTTAAGACACTGCCCTTTCACGGCAGTAACATGGGTTCGAGTCCCATACGGGTCATGTTGGAGGATTAGCTCAGTTGGGAGAGCATCTGCCTTACAAGCAGGAGGTCACAGGTTCGAGCCCTGTATCCTCCATAGTATTTTCATAATTTTGGTCCGTTGGTCTAGCTGGTTAGGACGCCTGCCTGTCACGCAGGAGATCACGAGTTCGAGTCTCGTACGGACCGTAGTTAGGTAATAATTTTTACTTAACAAAATTTAATATTAACGTTATTTATGGCTCGATAGCTCAGTTGGTAGAGCAACGGATTGAAGCTCCGTGTGTCGGCAGTTCGACTCTGTCTCGAGCCATTATGGAGGAGTAGCGAAGTCTGGCTAAACGCGGCGGACTGTAAATCCGCTCCTTCGGGTTCGGTGGTTCGAATCCACTCTCCTCCATTTTTTAGGGATATAGTATAACGGTAGTACAATGGTCTCCAAAACCATTGGTGTGGGTTCGATTCCTACTATCCCTGTTATAACGTTATGGCGGTATTGGTGAAGTGGTTAACACATCGGTTTGTGGATCCGACACGCGTGGGTTCGATTCCCACATACCGCCTTTTATTTATTATTGAGGTATTAGCATTGTTTTTTTGATGGCGGTGTAGCCAAGTGGTAAGGCACAGGTCTGCAAAACCTCGATCATCGGTTCAAATCCGATTACCGCCTTTATACTGTTTATGTTGATACAGTTATATTTTGCCGGAGTGGCGGAATTGGCAGACGCGCTAGACTCAAAATCTAGTGATCTTTGGATCGTGTGGGTTCGAACCCCATCTCCGGTATAAAAAAAGAGTTCATATATAATATGAGCTCTTTTTTTATTTGATTAATTTTCAACTTTTTCATAATGATATGCAATATCTAATCCATCTTTTTCATCAATATAATTAATTCTAAATTTTAAAAATTTATTTAATATCTTAATTATAATAAAGACCATAATGCCGGTATAAATGATGGAAAAACTGACTCCAAGAATTTGAACTAATAATAGCTTTATATTACCATTTTCAATTAATCCACTATACATAATTGATTTATTAATACTTTTTGATGCAAATATACCAGTTAATAAACTTCCGACGATTCCAGATATACCGTGACAGCCAAAAACATCTAATGTATCGTCAATGTTTAATTTTGGTTTTATTAAATTAACAAAAATAAAGCTAAATATTGATGCAAATATACCAATTATGAAAGATGATTTAATTGAAACAAATGCGCATGCCGGTGTTATTGCCACAAGACCACAGATTGTTCCTGTACATGTACCTAAAAGAGAAGGGGAATCATTAAAAATGGTATCTAAAATAATCCAGGTAATCATTCCGGTTGCTGCTGCAGTAGATGTTGTAATCATTGCTTGTAAAGCAGTTGTATTAAATGATAACGATGAACCACTATTGAATCCATACCAACCGAACCAAATTAATGTTGTTCCAAGTAAAACCCATGCTAAATTATATGGTTTTTCTTTTATATTTTTTCGTTTACCTAATAATAATGCTAATACTAAACCTGTTACTCCAGCATTTATATGGATAACTGTTCCACCGGCAAAATCTAGTATTCCTAATTTACTTAAAAATCCTCCACCCCAAACTAAATGAACTAGGGGATAGTATATTAAAATAGACCATAATATTGTGAAAAAAATTAAAAATTTAAAATTCATTCTTCCAATTACTGAACCAATAAATAATGCTGGAGTTATTATTGAAAACATCATTTGAAAGTTTATAAAATTAATATTAAATATATTTCCACTTGAAGATTTTTTAAATAAATAAATGTGATTCAGCATAAAATTATGTAAATTACCGATAAAATCAAAATTATTACCAGAAAACGATAATGAGTAACCAATAGATATCCATAATATTATTTGAATACCACATATCATAAAAATTGATAACATAGTATTGACTACATTTTTTTTACTAGACATTCCTCCGTAAAAAAATGCTAAACCGGGTGTCATTATAAAAACGAGCAAAGCACTAAAAAATATAAATAGATTATTTAAAATCATATAACCACTCCTTTATTAAATTAAAATGATTATAGTGGTAACTGCATAAAAAAGTAAGGTCTTATGACATGTTATTTAACATCAAAATTTTTTTATTGACATGTTTTTAAAATAATAATATATTTATAAATAGTAAATTTTAAAATAGTCCCGTGAGGCTAAAAATGATTTCTTAATTAATAGTTATGAACTCACTATCTCATGGGGTAGTGAGTTTTTTTAAGGAGAAATATTATGGATAAAAATAGTAGAATCGATTATAAACCTCCATTTATCAAATGGTTAGCTTTATCACTGCAACATCTTTTTTCGATGTTTGGGAGCACAGTAATTGTTCCAATTTTAGTAGGATTAAATCCTAGTATTGCATTATTTACTTCTGGTGTAGGTACTCTAATTCATATTTTAATTACAAAAAAACAAATACCAGCATACATGGGATCAAGTTTTGCCTTTATAGTACCAATGTTAGCACTAATGAAAACAACAGGAGTTGAAGGAGTAGCACAGGGTGTAATTTCTGTTGGATTAGTGTACTTAATTATCTCAATTTTAGTTACATTTTTAGGAACAGATTGGATTGATAAAATTTTGCCACCAATCGTTGTGGGTCCAATAGTTATGATTATTGGTCTGTCATTAGCTGGATCTGCAGCTAATAATGCAATGATGGATAAAGGGAATTATAGTTTAGTGTTCTTTTTTATCGCTATTTTGACATTGTTTTTAGCAATTTTATTCAATATTAAATTAAAAGGTTTATTAGGCTTAATTCCAATTTTACTAGCAATTATTATTGGATATATTGTTTCAATGTTCTTTGGTTTGGTGGATTTTAGTAAGATTTCAAGTGCACCATGGTTTAAGTTACCAGCTTTTGACATTATTGGAATTAATTATAATTTTAATATTCATTGGGGAGCAATTATTGCAATGGCACCAATTGCTTTTGTAACAATGACTGAACATATGGGTCATTTGATGGTATTGGATGAGTTAACTGATAATAATTTTTTTAAAAAACCTGGTTTAAATCGTACTTTAGCAGGTGATGGATTTTCATCAATTGTTTCTGGGTTGTTCGGGGGTCCTGCAATGACAAGTTATGGTGAAAACATTGGAGTTATGGCTATTACTAAGGTATATAGTGTATATGTAATTATGGGAGCAGCTATTTTAGCAATTTTATTTTCATTTTGTAATAAATTAAATGTAATAATTATGCAAATGCCTTTACCAGTAATTGGGGGAATTAGCTTTTTATTATTTGGAACTATTGCTTCAAATGGAATCAAAATAATGATTGATAATAAAATTGATATGAATAATAAAAAGAATTTAATGATTGCATCTGTAGTTTTAGTTATTGGAATTGGTGATTTATATTTTAAGGTTGGTAATTTTCAATTTACTGGTGTTGCATTAGCTTCAATAATAGGAATTATGATGAATTTAATTATTCCAAAAAATGTATAAAATATTGATGTTTGACATCTATCATTATGAATTATATTATTATTGTACTAACTAAAAGTTTTTAATTGGGGAGGATTAAATCATGTGTAAAAATATTAATTGTTTTAATAAAGTATGCATGTATTTAAAATATGATTTTAGTTTTCCTGAATAAATTTACTTGTTTTATTACTTTAGTGGGTCTAATTTAATCAGAAAGACTAGCTTTTAGCTAGTTTTTTTATTTTTGTTATATATTATAGAAGGAGTTGTTTTTATGAAAAAAAAGTTTTCATTTTTATTTGTAATTGGTATTTTGGGACTAATTATGACAGCCTGTGGTAGTAAAGAAAATAATGAGCTCAAAACCAATGGTACATTGACTGTTGGTATGGAAGGAACTTATGCTCCATATGCTTACCGTGAAAATGGTAAATTAAAGGGATTTGAGGTTGACCTAGCTAAAGAAGTTGCTAAGAAAATGGATTTGAAAGTAAAATTCGTTCCAACTAAGTGGGACTCATTAATTGCAGGATTGAATTCTGGGACTTTTGATGTTGTATTCAATAATATGGATGAAAATCCTGATCGAAAGAAACAATATTCATTTGCATCTCCATATATTTATACTAAATCAGCTTTAATTACTAAAAAAGATTCTAAATTAACTGATGCAAAAGATATTAAAGGTAAAAAAATTGGTGAAGGAATTGGAACTGATAATTATAATAATGCTAAAAAATTAGGGGCAAATATTGTTGTTTCACCTGATTTTCAAACTACTATGGATATGATTAACCAAGGTAGAATTGTTGGTGCCATTAATTCACAAGAAGCATTTTTAAATTGGAGAAAAACACATCAAAAAACAGATTTAACTTATCATGTAGTTCCGGATAATGTTATTAAAACATCTAATATTGCACCAATGTTAAATAAAAAATCTCCTGAAACGACTAAGAAGATGAGTAAAGCAATTGATGAATTAAGAAAAGATGGAACATTAAAAAAATTATCTAATAAATATTTTGATAAAAATATTACTGATAAATAAAATAAGTGAGGATAATTTATGCCAATTATATTTGGAAGTATTACGCCAGATTTAAAAATAGTAATGTCTGCGTTACCTGATTTGTTAATGGCAATGTTAAAATTTACAATTCCATTGGCTCTTATTTCATTTGCTATTGGACTTGTGATCGCCATTTTAACGGCATTAATTAAATTTTTAAAACCAAGCGAGAATATATTTATTAAAGTACCTTGGAATTGTTTAAAAGCATTTGCCAATTTTTATGTTTGGTTATTTAGATCAACTCCATTGTTAGTACAGTTATTTTTAATTTTTTTCGGATTACCAAGTTTAAATATACAAATTCCAGCCTTTATTGCTGCTGTTATTGGATTCTCATTAAATTTAGGAGCATATGCATCAGAAACAATTAAATCTGCATTATTATCGGTTCCTCAAGATCAATGGGATGCAGCATATACGCTTGGATTTTCAACTCGTCAGATTTTAATAAAAATTATATTACCTCAGGCAACTAGGATTGTTTTACCACCTTTATCAAATGAATTTATTGGATTAGTAAAAGATACTTCTCTTGCAAGTACTATAACTATTATGGAGATGTTTCAGCTTTCACAACAAATGACATCAACAAATTATAAACCGTTATTGATGTATTCATTAGTTGCACTTCTCTATGCATTCTTGTGTAGTCTACTTAGTTTATTACAAAAGTATCTTGAAAAAAGATCCTCTAAATTTTTAAATGGAGGTAATAATTAATGATAGAAATGAATAATATTCAAAAAAGTTATGGTAAACAGAAAGTTTTAAATGACATAAATGTAAAATTCCCAAAAGGTGAAACTACTGTAATTATTGGTCCATCTGGTTCAGGTAAATCAACTCTGCTAAGATCAATTGATTTATTAGTTAGACCAGATTCAGGTATTATAAAATTTCCTGATTTAGAAGTTGATTATTCTAATCCGATTTCTAAACAAAAAAGATCTAATTTAATTAATAAAACAAGTATGGTGTTTCAAAATTGGAATTTATTTCCACATTTAAATGTAATTGATAATATTACGATTGCTCCAATTAATGTTCAAAAAGTAAAAAAAGATGTTGCAATTAAAAAAGCGTACGATTTATTGAGAAAAGTTGATCTTGAATCTTATGCAAATCGTTATCCGTCTGAACTATCTGGTGGACAACAACAAAGAATTTCTATTTGTCGCGCTTTAGCTGTTCAACCTGAATATATTTTATTGGATGAACCAACTAGTGCACTAGATCCAGAACTTGAAAGTCAAGTATTAAAATTATTAAAAGAGTTAGGTGAACAAAAGCAATCAATTATTATGATTACACATAATATGGATTTTGCTAAATCAGCTGCCGATAATATTTTGTTTATAGAAGATGGTAAAGTTCAATTTCAGGGTAAAAAAGATGAATTTTTTAATAATCCTAATGAACGTATTAAAGAATTTTTAAATGGAATTTCAATTATATAAAAAAAGAAGCTGAATTAGCTTCTTTTTTTATATACAAATTAGTAATGAAATAATAAGAAAAATGAAAATTGATAAATAAACAGGTAATTCTTGATTAAGCATTTGGTATAAATAGTATCCAAAAATAAATATTAATAATACTAAATGAAAAATTGAAAATTTAAATGTTAAAAATATAGTAATTAGAATAGCAAACGAAACAATATTCAATTTATTATAATAACTAATATGAAATTTTTGAATGAAAAAAATTAAATATAATGAAAATATTGTAATTGAATTATATAATACCTCAATTGTTATGTATCCATTAATCAAATAGTTAATTGTTATTATTGGAATAATTGAATAAATGATTGAGTAAGGAACTAATCCATAATAATAATCAAAAAAAGAAGGTTTTAAATCGATTGATATATTAAATATAGCAATAATAATTGTTAAGATTTGAATGGAAAATGGAAACGTAAATATAATTGAACTTAGTATTAAATATAAGTTTAAAATTAAATATATTTTATTTTTTTTATTAAGAATAAAAAAGTAATTTAAAATTCCAATTATGAAATTATTTAATATTAAAGCCCAAAATTTAGCTGATAAAGTAAAGTCAATAAATTTAACATGAGCACTAATTAACCAAATTATATTAATAAATATACTGTATAATAATGGCTTTATATTATTTTGTTTTAGTATCATAAAAAAACACCTCAATTTGATATTATATGAACATTGTGCATAATTCAATCAAGTTAAATCAAAAATTTACATTTAATTTAATTGTGCTATTATTGTTAATGTTATAGGTAAATTCCCGATAGGATTCACATAAGTGAAGATGCCTTGTAACCAAACAAACAAAGGGGGAATATTAAATGTCTGAAAAACATTTATTTACTTCAGAATCAGTTTCTGAAGGACATCCAGATAAAATAGCTGATCAAATTAGTGATGCTATTTTGGATGAAATTTTAAAACAAGATCCAGATGCCAGAGTGGCTTGTGAAACTTCTGTTACAACTGGATTAGTATTAGTATTTGGAGAAATATCTACTACATCATATGTAAATATTCAAAAAATTGTTAGAGATACAATTAGAGAAGCAGGATATGTTGATAGTAAATATGGATTTGATGCTGATAACTGTGCTGTTATGGTAGCAGTAGATGAACAATCACCTGATATTGCACAAGGTGTTGATGAATCAATTGAAACTAGAGATAATGATGACACTGATCCATTAGATAAAATTGGAGCTGGTGATCAAGGAATTATGTTTGGTTATGCAGTTAATGAAACACCTGAATTAATGCCTCTACCAATTTCTTTGAGTAGTAAATTAATGCAAAAAATTGCTTCAGTGAGAAAAAATAATGAACTAAGCTATCTTAGACCTGATGCAAAGGCAGAAGTTACAGTAGAATATGATGAAAATGATAAACCTAAAGCTATTGATACAATTGTTTTAAGTACGCAACATGATCCAGATGTATCTTTGGAACAAATTAGAAATGATGTTATTGAAAAAGTTATTAAGCCAACAATTCCAGAAAATTTATTAAGTGAAAATACTAAATATTTAATTAATCCAACTGGAAGATTTGTAATTGGTGGACCCGTCGGGGATGCCGGATTAACTGGTCGTAAAGTTATTGTAGATACTTATGGTGGATCTGCTCATCACGGTGGTGGTGCCTTTTCAGGTAAGGATGCTACCAAGGTAGACCGTTCTGCTAGTTATGCAGCTAGATATATTGCTAAAAATATGGTTGCAGCAGGTTTAGCAGATCGTTTAGAAATTCAACTAGCATATGCAATTGGTGTTGCTGCCCCAGTTTCAATTAATATTAATACTTTCGGTACAGGTAAAGTTTCTAATAGTGAATTAGAAAATGTTGTCCGTAAAGTATTTGATTTACGTCCAGCAGGAATTATTAAAATGTTAGATCTACAAAGACCAATTTATAAGCAAACAGCTGCTTATGGTCACTTTGGAAGAACTGATATTCAATTACCTTGGGAAAACCTTGATAAAGTTGCTGAATTAAAAGCTAATTTTAAATAAAAATAACGAGAACTAATAATTAGTTCTCGTTATTTTTTTTCGATTGCAATTAGAATAGGTGGTTCATTATTTTGGTTAATGAATTCATATTTTAAAACGTTAAATTCTTTCTGATTTAAATTTTCAGTTAGTTTAAATACTTCATCTTTTTCAGATTGACCACCAGGATGGCCATAATAAATTACTAAAATTAAAATTCCATGTTTCTTTAATAACTTTAATCCTTTATTAATTGAAATAATTGTTGATTCAGGATGAGTAATTAAACTTTTATCTCCACCTGGTAAGTAGCCTAAATTATAGATAATGGCTGCAATATTATTATGTTTAATATATTTATCAAAGTTAGAATGACTATCTTTAATAATATCAACATTGTCGATACTATTTTCTTTTAAAAGTTTTTTTGTATTATTTATTGCTAAATCTTGAATATCAAAACTAAAAACTTTACCTTTTTGGCCAACAATTTCAGCCAAAAATTTAGTGTCATGTCCGTTGCCCATTGTTGCATCAATTACATAATCACCAGTTTGTGTTGTTTGTTTTAAAATATCATGGCTAAAATTTAAAGCTGAT
Organism: Lactobacillus sp. S2-2; assembly: GCF_021698855.1. Taxonomy (GTDB): domain Bacteria; phylum Bacillota; class Bacilli; order Lactobacillales; family Lactobacillaceae; genus Fructilactobacillus. The sequence goes on along the minus strand of NZ_WWFA01000002.1, from coordinate 352,583 downwards.
TTTATTAGAATTGTAATCACTCCTTATGAAAATAATTTTAGACAATTAATTTACTACTTGCAAATAAAATTTTAATTTGATAATATTTTAATTAAATAAATAGATAAAATTAAAAGTGAACTAGTAAATAATTATTTTATTTCAGAAACCAAATGGATAATGTGAATTTGGATAAATAATTATTGAACTCATCACCGTAATCTTTTCTGAAACAATAGTAAGAAGAGACGTGTTATCGCGTTAAGATTTGAGGGTCTCTTATTTAAGAGAAATTTAGGTGGTACCGCGATACTTCGTCCTATAGATTTGATCTATAGGACTTTTTTTATCTAAAAAATAGAGGTGGAAGATAGTGGCATATAATCATAGTAAAATTGAAGAAAAATGGCAGTCATATTGGGAAAATAATAAAACATTTAAAACAACTGAAGATGAAAAAAAAGATAAATATTATGTTTTAGATATGTTTCCTTATCCTTCAGGTCAAGGTTTGCATGTAGGTCATCCAGAAGGATATACTGCAACTGATATTATGGCCCGATTTAAAAGAATGCAAGGCAAAAACGTTTTACATCCAATGGGATGGGATGCATTCGGATTGCCTGCTGAACAATATGCATTAAAAACAGGAAATAATCCAGCAGATTTCACTGAAAAAAATATTGATAATTTTAGAAGACAAATTAAATCACTTGGTTTTTCATATGATTGGGATCGCGAAGTTAATACTTCAGATCCTAAATTTTATAAATGGACTCAATGGATTTTTGAACAACTATATAAAAAAGGTCTTGCATATGAAGATGAAATAGTTGTTAACTGGGCACCTGATTTGATGGGTGGAACTGTTGTTTCAAATGAAGAAGTTGTTAATGGAAAAACTGAACGTGGAGGTTTTCCTGTATACAGAAAGCCTATGAAACAATGGGTTCTTAAAATTACAGCTTATGCAGATCGTTTAATTGATGATTTAGATGATTTAGATTGGCCAGATAGCATTAAAGAAATGCAAAAAAATTGGATTGGACGTTCAATTGGTTCATCAATCTTTTTCTCTGTTAAAAATGAAGATAAAAAAATTGAAGTCTTTTCAACTAGACCGGATACTTTATTTGGTGCTTCTTATATTGTTTTAGCACCAGAACATGATTTAGTAGATCAAATTGTAACTCCTGAACAACAACAATTAGTTGATGATTACAAGAAAGAAATTTCTACTAAGTCTGATCTTGAAAGAACAGATTTAAATAAAAATAAATCTGGAGTATTTACTGGTGCTTATGCAATTAATCCAGTGAATGGTAAAGAAATGCCAATTTGGATTGGAGATTATGTTTTATCTTCATATGGTACTGGTGCAATTATGGCCGTTCCAGCACATGATGATCGTGATTATGAATTTGCAGTTAAATTTGATTTACCAATCATGCCAGTTATTGAAGGTGGAGATATTAATCAAGAAGCATACACTGGTGATGGAACTCATATTAATTCTGATTTCTTAAATGGCTTGGATAAAGAAGAAGCAATTGAAAAAATAATTAAGTGGCTTCAAGAAAATAATACTGGTGATAAAAAGATTAATTATCGATTAAGAGATTGGGTATTTAGTCGTCAAAGATATTGGGGAGAACCAATTCCAGTAATTCACTGGGATGATGGTGAAACAACATTAGTTCCAGAAGATGAATTACCATTAAAGTTACCAAAAACTAATAATATTACTCCCTCAGGAACTGGAGAAAGTCCATTAGCTAACTTAACTGATTGGTTAAATGTTACTGATGAAAATGGACGTCATGGTATTCGTGAAACTAATACAATGCCACAGTGGGCAGGTAGTTCTTGGTATTATTTAAGATATATTGATCCAAATAATACAGAAGAATTAGCTGATAAAGATAAATTAAATTATTGGGCACCAGTTGATTTATATGTAGGTGGAGCAGAACATGCAGTATTGCACCTATTGTACGCAAGATTCTGGCATAAAGTACTTTATGATTTAGGAATTGTTCCAACTAAAGAACCATTTCAAAAATTAGTTAACCAAGGTATGATTTTAGGAACTAATCATGAAAAAATGTCTAAATCAAAGGGTAATGTTATTAATCCTGATGATATCGTAAGTGAATATGGTGCAGATACTTTAAGATTATATGAAATGTTTATGGGACCATTAGACGAATCTAAACCTTGGAGTACTGATGGAATCGTTGGTTCAAATCGATGGATAAATCGTGTTTGGAGAATGATTATTGCTGATGATAATTCATTAAGTGATTTTATTACTGAATCAGATGATAATTTAGATAAAATTTTCAATGAAACTGTTAAAATAGTGACTGATGACTATGAACAAATGAGATTCAATGTTGCAATTTCTCAAATGATGGTTTTTGTAAATGAAGTTTATAAGGAAAAGAAAATTTCTAAATTAAAAGCAGAAAAATTCATTCAATTAGTTGCACCAATTATGCCTCATGTTGCGGAAGAAATGTGGAGTTTAATTGGTAACACAGAATCAATTAGTTATTCTAATTGGCCAACTTATGATGAAAGTAAAATGGTTTCAGATAAAGCTGAATTAGTTGTTCAAATTAATGGTAAAGTAAAAGATCATATTGAAGTTAATAGTGATGCTAATAAAGATGAAATTGAAAAAATTGCATTAAGCAATAATAAAGTTTCAGATTTTCTAAGTGATAAAACGGTTAGAAAAGTGATTGTAATACCAGGTAAAATTGTTAATATTGTAGCTAACTAAATAAAAAAGTCATCATTTTTTTGGATGACTTTTTTATTTATACATAATTAAGTTGAAATCATGTATTTTATTGATTAGAATTAGTAATGTTAATTAATCGAAAGTAGGTAACACCATGCAAAATGAAGAAGTAAGTAATATGGATGATTCAAAAAGTAAAATGCTAAGTGGGTCTGCATGGATGACGGCTGGAAGTATCTTTTCTAGAATCTTAGGTGCAGTTTATATTATTCCATGGGGAATAATTTTTGGAAATTATTTTTTTAAGGCTAATGGGTTATACACCAAAGGGTATACAGTATATAGTTTTTTATTAATAATTGCGATAGCTGGAATTCCGTCAGCAATTGCAAAGCAAGTGGCTCATTATAATTCTATGAATGAATATGGAGTTGGTGTAAGGCTTTATAAAAGAGGGCTTTTATTATCTATTTCATTAGGAATAATATTTGCTGGAATATTTTATCTTTCTGCTCCAATTTTAAGTGGTGGAGATCAGAATGTTACATTAGTAATGAAATCATTAGCTTGGGCAGTTTTATTAATACCAACATTAAGTTTGACTAGAGGATATTTTCAAGGATATCAAGAAATGGCCCCATCTGCAGTTTCTCAATTTGTTGAACAACTAGCTAGAGTTATTTATATGTTAGTTTCTGCTTATTTTATAATTGTTGTTTTAAAAGGTAATTGGGTAACAGCTGTTGTACATTCGACATTTGCTGCATTTGTTGGTGCATTCTTTGGTTTATTAGTTTTATTTTTATACTATTTAAAAAGAAAATCATATTTTAAATCGGTCGTTGCTAACAGTAATAATAAAATTAAAGTTGATTCTAAAAAATTATATAAAGAAATAATTGCACAAGCCGTTCCTTTTATAATTTTAGGTTCTGGAATTACAATTTTTCAATTAATTGATCAATATACTTTCTTTTCAATTATGAATTTTAAGGGAGGATATACTGCAAGTGCTTTAAATGATATTTTTACTGTTTTTGCTGGTAATTCTAACAAGCTAGTTATGATTGTTATTTCACTTTCTTCAGCGTTAGCTGTTACAGCAGTTCCATTATTATCACAAGCATTTACTCGGGGGAATAAAAAGTCGATCAGTGATCAAATTACTAATTCCTTAATATTGTTTGCTTTTGTTATGTTTCCTGGTGCATTGGGTATGGCAGCTGTTGCTGGACCTATTAATCGTGCCTTTTATGGGCAGAAAGATATGATTTTTGCTGAGAATGTGTTAGTTATATATGCATTAGTTGCAATTATTTTGGGCTTATTTACAGTTGTTTCAGCTGTTATGCAAGGTATTTCTCAAAATAAAAGAGCAGTTAAATATTTCTTTATTGGCGTTTTAGTTAAGTTTATTTTGCAAATACCTTTGGTTTATATGCTTGGTGCTTTTGGAACTTTAATTTCAACTGCGATTGGATTAATGTTAACTTGTTATTTGATTATACGAAAGATGAATATTGATTATAATTTAGACAAATTAAAATTAGAAAAAGGGTTCAATATGATTGGCTTATTTTCTATTATTATGTTTTTTGTTACTTTAATTTCAGTTTTTATTTTAAATTATTTATTTTCATTATTTATTGATCCAACTGATAGAAAAATTAGTTTTGTTATAACAGTTATTGCAGCAATCATTGGAATGATGACTTATTTACATCTTACTTTAAAAAGTAGATTGGCTGATAAAATTATCGGTAGTAAAGCCGATAATTTTAGAAAATTATTAAGAATAAAATAAAAAGAGCTTATTTAAAAGCTCTTTTTATTTTTCATATTTTTTCATATAGTAAGGAATTTGTTGGGAAATTTTATGAGGTAGGGTTACGTATTGAGTTTTTGATAAATCATGTGCAATAAAACTATGAAGGTATGTTGCAGCAAGTGTTGCTTCTTTATAGTTATCAAATTGAGCACAAAATCCAGCAATTATGCCAACTAATGTATCACCCATACCGCCAGTTGCCTGTGCAGGAGTTCCAATGGTTAATTCAAAGATATCATCATCAATATATATTTTAGTTTTACTTGATTTTAAGACAACAATCGAATTTAGTTGGGTAACAATTTTTTGATTATTGTGATCAGTTTGTTCAGAAATTTTAATATTAGATAATCTTTGCCATTCCATTTCATGGGGAGTAAAGATTATTTTTTTTACATTTGGTAATGGAATTTTATTATTGGCTATTAAAGTTATAGCAGATCCGTCAATAATTAATATTTGATCTTCATTTACAGATTTAAATACTTTATTTAAAATTTTTAAACTTTCATCAGATTCTCCTAAACCAGAACCAACTGCAATTACATTCATTTTTGAAATTGAAGATTCAATTTTATTAAATTCTTGAAACATAGCTTCAGGAACCCAAGTATGTAGGGCTGAAGAATTATTTTTATCGGTAAATGTAGATGTTAAACCAGCTCCTGAGTATATTGAGGCCATTGAATTCATAATTACAGCACCACCATAATTATAATTTCCCCCGATAAGTGCTACTTTACCATAAGTACTTTTAAAAGAATTTTTATTTCTTTTTTTTATTACTTTACTCAAAATTGATTCATCTAAAATTTTTTTCATAAATTAACACCTCTAATTATTGATAATTGTATCACTAATCTAAAAATTTATTGAATAAGTGTGATAAAATACTTCTAATAAAAAAATCGGAGGTAATGGTTAATGATTGATTGGAAAAAAACGGCTAATGATTACAAACAACAATATTTAAATGATTTAAATGAATTAGTTGCAATTGATAGTTCAAGAAATTTGGATGAAGCTACAAATGAGTTTCCTTTAGGAAAAGGTCCTGCTAATGCTTTAAATAAGTTTTTAAGTTTTGGTCAAAGAGATGGATTTAAAGTTAAAAACATAGATAATATAGTTGGATATATTGAATATGGATCAGGTGATCAAACCTTTGCAATTCTTTCTCATGTTGACGAAATGCCTGGTGGAAAAGGATGGGACACAAACCCTTTTGAATTAACCGAAAAAGATGGAATTTTATATGGTCGAGGAGTTTCAGATGATAAAGGACCCGGATTAGCCGCTTATTATGGTTTAAAAATGATGAAAGAAAATAAATTAGAACCAAATGTAAAAATTAGATTAATTTTAGGTACAGATGAAGAGTGTGACTGGAAAGGAATGGATAGGTATTTTGAAGTTGAACCAATGCCAGATTTTGGATTTTCACCTGATGCCGAATTTCCTGTGATTAATGGAGAAAAAGGGAATGTCACTTTTGAAACTAAGATTGATGCTAATATTAATAATAACGAAAATAAAATTATTAGTTTTAATTCAGGATTAAGAGAAAATATGGTTCCTAGAGAAGCAAATGTTCAATTAAAGTTTAATGATTTTACTTTATTTGAAAATAAGTTTAATGACTTTATCATTAACAATCCTGTGGATGGTGATTTATCAGAAAACAATGGTATTATTAACATTAATATTATTGGTGAAGCAGCTCATGCGATGGAACCAAAAAATGGTATTAATGCTGGTACTTATTTAGCTAAATTTTTAAGTGAATTTAATTGGTCAGCTAATGAGAACGATTTTATCAAATTAATTACTAATTATCTTCATTTAGATTCAAGAGGTAATAATTTAGGTATTAATTATAAAGATGATATTATGGGCGAACTTACGATTAATACTGGCTTAATTAATTATGATGAAAATAATGGTGGAACCATTAATAATAATTTAAGATATCCAAAAGGTATTACACCGAAATTTATTGAAGAAAAAATTTCTGATGAATTTAACAATTTTAATGGTAAGTTATCGAAAATTTCTGGTATGATACCTCACTATGTTGATGTAAATGATCCAATTGTTAAAAATCTAATTAGTGTTTATCAAAAACAGACAGATATTAAAGATGCTAAACCAGAAGTTGTTGGTGGTGGTACTTATGGAAGATTAATGGATCGAGGAGTGGCATTTGGTGCACTTTTCCCATGGTCTGATGATACGATGCACCAAGCTAATGAACATCAAACAATTAATGATTTAATTTTAGCTATTTCTATTTATGCCGAAGGAATTTATGAGTTAAGTAAATAAAAAAAGATATTTCAAAATGAAATATCTTTTTTTATTTGATTTCTTTTAATTTATTGTTAATTTGGTCAAGTACAATGTTAATATTTTCAGGATTTTCCAAATCATATTTTTGTAAGTCAATTTTAATTTTAGGACTAACATCATATTCTTCAAACCATTTTTTATATGAATTCCACATTTTGAAATAATATTGTTCTAACTTAGGATTATTTTCAAATTGTTCATATTCACGACCTCTTTTTTTGATTCTATACAAGATAGTTTCAAAGTCACACTCTGCATAAACTAATAAATCAGGACGCTTCTTAGGTATTGATTTCAGTTCATTCATCATGTTGTCTAGTAAGTTTAAATAAACTTCTAATTCAACATCTGAAATATTACCTTCAGCATTATTTTCCTTTGTAAAAAGTGCATCTTCGTATATTGATCGATCTAAAACATTATTATCTTCTGTTAATGCTTTTTTAATCATTTTGAATCTTTTGTTTAAAAAATAAATCTGTAATAAAAATCCGTATTGTTCTGGATTTTTATAATATAAAGGTAAGACAGGGTTTTCTCCGACAGGTTCGTAGAAGGCTTCAGTACCGTAATAATTTGCAATTTTTTCGGTTAAAGTCGTTTTCCCTACACCAATCATACCAGCAGTTATAATCACCATAATGACTCCTCGCTAAATAATTTTCATTGTAAATTATATCATTTAGATGTGTAATTAGATATTAAAAATTTATAAATAAGATAGTATTTAACTATCTAAATAGTTTCTGTTATCCTATTATTAAAGAATGAGGGTGAGTTTTTATGAAAAAGATTTATATAGGGTTAGGTATATTTTTTATAATTTCATTTACAGTTATTGGATTTTTATTTTTTAACTTAGATAGTAAGTCCATGGAAACTATGATTTATTTCTTTATGGCTTATGTTGGAATTAGAGTCGTATTAACACCATTAATAATTTTTTCGGGAATTAGAAAAAGGGAATTAAATGAAGATGAAAATAATCAAGAATAAAAGTAAATGGTACAGAGTTGGTGTTATTATTTTAGTTACTTTATTTTTTTCGACAACTTTGTCGGTTTCAGTTAATGCAAAGAGTCAAAAGAATCAAGAACAAAATATTATTTTTATTATGAAGCCAAAGAATGAAACTAATTTAAAAAAATTTGTATATAGTTCAGTTAATCAAAATAGTAATAATTACCATAAGTATTTAAGTCCTCAAAAGTTCGCGACTAAATATGGACAATCAAAGAAAAATACGACTAGTTTTACTAAGTATTTAAATAAAAATAAAATCAAATCAAAGGTTTATTCTGGAAATTTAATTGTAAGTGCAACAGGAAAAACTAAAGATATTGAAAAAGCATTTAAAATAAAAGTAAACAAGAAAAATAATTTAAATCAGTCTTTAACAGTTCCAAAGAAATATTCAAAAATTATTTTAGATAATACTGGAATTTCAAAAAGTAGAGAATTTAGTGATAATTTAAATCAGAAAAGTGTTAGTAATGGTTTTAATTCAAAAGATGATTCAAAAAAATTTATAAATAATTATAAATTAAATAAATTATTTGAAAATAATAAGTATGGACAAGAACAAAATATTGGAATTATTAGTTTTGCTAATTTCAATTTAAATGATATTAATACTTTCTGGAATAAAGAAAACGTACCTAGCAGTAATAAACGAGTAAAAACTTATAAAAATAATTTTGGATCTAATTCTTGGAATGGATACGAAGAGACTACAATGGATATACAACAAGCAGGTGCAGTAGCTCCTGGGGCTAATATTAATGTTTATCTATCAGATCCAAATACTAAGGGAATGATTATTAACTTAGCTAACGCGATTAGTCAAAATAAAGTTGATACTTTATCGATTAGTTGGGGGAAAAGTGAAAAATTAGTTGCTGATGATATTAAAAGAGGATCAACTCCTAAAAGATATTCAAAAATCATTAACTTATTAATGCTTCAAGCTGCATCTCAAGGAATAACCATTTTTGCTGCATCTGGAGATAGTGGAGCTTATGATTCGATTAATGAAACTGGTAGTGGTGACTTATCTGTAGATATACCATCAAGTTCTCCATATTTAACATCAACTGGTGGAACCACTTTACCAACTAATTTTAAATACAAAAATACAACTATTAATGTTCCAAATGAACGTGCTTGGTCTAGCAATTATTTATATAAAGCTTACAATAAGGAAAACATATTAAGTCGTAGTGAGTGGATTACAAAGTATTTTGCTGGTAGTGGTGGTGGATTTAGTTCTTATAATTCAACCACACCTAAATATCAAAATAATGTTTCAGGAATTAATACTTTTAATGCAATTAAAATGTGGGATTTTGGTGGTGGATATATTAATCAAAGAATGTCATATAAGCATTTGAATGGAACTGGAAATGGTAGAAATGTTCCAGATATATCTGCAGCTGCTGATCCTTACACAGGTTATAATATTTATTATTCTAATCCAAATAGTAAAAAGGGTGGAAAATGGAAAAATTCTGTTGGTGGAACGAGTATCGTAGCTCCTCAAATGGCTGCAGCTGCTGCAGTATTAAATTCTAGCCATAATACTAGGTTAGGTTTTTGGAACCCACAAATCTATAAATTTGCTAATTCAAGTAACTCACCATTTAAAGTGTTAGATAATGAAGTTAGCAATACTAATAATTATTATACCGGCCAAAAAGGGAAATATTATAATCAAGCAACAGGATTAGGTACAGTTGATTTTAGTAAATTAAATAATATGTTTAAGAAATAAGATGGGTTAAACCTTCTTATTTTTTTATAGGAGAATATAAAATGTTTAAAAAAAATAAATTAGATTTTTTTAGTAAAATAATAATTTTTGTATTAATGATTATGTTGATTCAAGTTGTTCAAATACCAATTTTATTTATAGTTAATTCAAAAGCAATAAATTTAGAAAGCATTTTATTTGGATTATTGTATATTATTCTTTTTGTTATAGGAATATGGATAAGCTTATATGTATTTAAACATAATGATGGGAAATTAAATTTAAAATTAAAATTGAATCATTATGTAATGGTTTTGGTAGCATATTTTTCCTTTATGATAGTTCAGATTATTCTTAATACTTTAAATTATTCATTTTTTAATGAAACTAGTACTGCAAATAATCAAAGTATTGAGACACTTTTAGGAAGTAATCAAATAGTGTTAATAGTTATGATGATTTCGATGATATTTTTATCTCCAATCTTAGAAGAAACAATTTTCAGAGGGATTTTTATTAATTTCTTTTTTAAGCCAACTCAATTTTATTTACCAATAATATTGAGTGGATTTTTATTTTCATTATTCCATCAAAGTGATACTATTATTAGTTTTTTGATGTATGCATGTTTAGGAAGTATATTAGCTTATTTGTATAAAAAAACAGGAAATTTAAAAGTATCCATCTTGCTTCATTTTGTTAATAATTTAATTGCTGGAATAATTTTGATTTTTGGATAAAAAAAAAGACGTCTATAAAAGACGTCTGAGACCACAATCATGTATTCCCCCAAATACATCATCTGATAAATGAAACCATTCATCAGACTTATTTATTATATATTATTTTTTTAATACTTTCAAATATTCTTATTATATATATATGATAAGAAATTGATTTAATTGTTTATTAAAATTTAATTGTGTAAAATTAAATAATATTAGTTGATAGGAAGTGTTAAAATTGTCTAATAGAAGACAAATAGAAGCACAATTGTGTTTTGGAATATATAATGCTAATAAAAGATTTAATCGTTATTACCAAAAGGTTTTGGATAAATATAAATTAACCTATCCGCAATATATTTGTCTTCTTACTTTATGGGAGCATGAGGTAATAAGTGTAAAAGATTTAGGTAGTTATATAGATTTAGATAGTGGAACTCTAACTCCTTTATTAAGAAGAATGGATAAACAAGGATGGATTTGTAAAGAAAAAAGTAAAAAAGATGAAAGAGTAGTTTTAATTAAAGTAACTGAATATGCTAATAAACAAAAAAGCAATATCTTAAGTGAAATTGATCACTGCTTTGATGAACTAAATCTATCAGATAAGAATTATGAACGATGTTTAAAGCTTGTTAATGAAGTTAGTAACAAACTAGATAAAATTAATAAAAGTGAATCTAATTAAAATGGTTATTAAATAATTATTCTGTTAAAATTAATTAAGATATAAGCTAAATTAAAGGAGACATTAATATGTGTGGCTTTGTAGGATATATAAATCAAGAAAATGTATCAAAAGATACAATTAAAGATATGGCGAATAGAATTAAACACCGTGGACCAGACGATGATGGATATTTCCAAGATGAAAATGTTTCAATGGGTTTTAGAAGATTGTCATTTATTGATTTGGCTCATGGAGGTCAACCTTTATTTGGAAATGATAAAACTGAAGCATTAACCTTTAATGGTGAAATTTATAATTATGAAGAAATAAGAGATGAACTTAAAGAACTCGGGTTCAAATTTGAAACTGATGTTGATTCAGAAGTTTTAATTAGAGGATACGAAGCATGGGGACCTGGAATCTTAGATAAATTAAGAGGAATGTTTTCTTTTGTAATTTATGACAAAAACAAAAAACAAGTTTTTGGTGCCAGAGATCACTTTGGAATTAAACCATTATATTATTATGATGATGGGGATGCTTTTATGTGGGCATCTGAAATAAAAGCATTTTTAGATCATCCAAACTTTAAAAAAGAATTTAATGTAGATTTATTACCAATTCACTTAAGTTTTGAATTTATACCTTCAAGTGAAACAATGTTTAAAAATGTATATAAGGTTTTACCTGGACAATACTTTATTTATAAAGATGGACAAGTAAAAAATGAAAAATATTATCAATACAATTATGATAATATCGATAACAATCAAACAATTGATGGTAATGCTGAGGCTATTAAAAAATTAGTTGATGAATCTGTCGAAACACATATGAATGCAGATGTTGAATTGGGAAGTTTCTTATCTAGTGGAATTGATTCAAGCTACGTATTAAATGAAGCAGCTAAATTAAAACCTGTTCAATCATTTTCTTTAGGATTTAAAGACTCTAAATTTAGTGAATTAAGTTGGTCAACTGAATTTGCCAAAGAAATTAAACAAAAAAATACACCAATTTATATTGATGGTGATGATTATTTTGATTTCTTACCAACAATGATGTATTACATGGATGAGCCATTATCAAATCCATCAGCTCCTCAATTGTATTATTTGTCAAAAACTACAAGTCAAAACGTCAAAGGAACATTATCTGGAGAAGGTGCTGATGAATTCTTCGGTGGATATAATACCTACTTAGAAGCATTTCCATTCGAAAGATATCAAAAATTTGTTCCTAGTTTTATTCGTTCAGGAATTGCTAAAATTGCTGAAAAACTTCCAAGATTTCATGGTCGTAGATTTTTAATTAGAGGTGCAATGCCACTTTCCGAAAGATATTATCGTGTTAACTATGTCTTTAACTATTTTGATCGAGAAAAATTATTAAAAGATAAAAGTATTAATCGTGATTCAGGAGATTATACTAAGCATATTTTTGATGAAGTAAAGGGTCATGATGAAATAACACAAATGCAATATTTTGATATTAATACTTGGTTACCATATGATATTTTGCATAAAGCAGATCGAATGAGTATGGCAAACTCATTAGAAGTTAGAACACCTTTAGTAGATAAGAAAGTTGCTGATTTTGCTTCTACAATGCCAACTAAGGTTCGAATTAATAAAGATGTTACTAAAGCTTCACTTAGAAAGGCTGCACTTTCAGAGTTACCAGATAAGGTCGCAAATAAAGAAAAACTAGGTTTTCCATCTCCAATTGCTCAATGGATTAATACTCCAAAATATCATGATAGAATTGTAGAAGCATTTCATTCTGATATTGCAAATAAGTTTTTTGAAGTTAGTGAATTAGATTACATTCTTGAACAACATGCAAATGGAAAATCAAGTATGCAAAAGATTTTTACAATTTATACATTTATTCTTTGGTATGGAGTTTTCTTCTCAGAAGATACAAATATGAATTATAAAGAAGAAATTAATTTATCAGTGAAATAGTTTTTTAAGGGGTATAGCAATTGGCAATTCAAATTTTAGAGATAAAAGCTTTATTAAAAGAACATAATTTGCTAGTTGATATTATTGGGAATAATGATTTGAATTTTGAATATATTAGTTATAATTCAAATGACATTAAAAGTAATACATTATTTTTTTGTAAAGGTAATTTCAAATTAAATTATGTATATGATGCAATTAAAAAAGGTTCAACTTGTGTAATGACACAAAGTAAAATTAAAAATATTGAAAATCAAATTATTGTAAGTGATATTCAAAAATCAATGGCTTTAATATCCTCTGCATTTTTTGACTTTCCTCAAAATAAATTAAGAATTGTTGCTTTTACAGGAACTAAGGGTAAAACAACCTCAGCTTATTTTATGAGAGATGCAATTAAAAAAGCTACTAATAACCAGGTGGCTCTTTTTTCAACTATTGATACAATCGTAGGTAGTGGAGATGGTGAAACTTTTAAATCTAATCTAACAACACCTGAATCTTTAGATTTATTTAAAAATATGAGTAAGGTAGTTAATAATGGAATAAAATATTTAGTTATGGAAGTTTCATCACAGGCGTTTAAAAAAGATCGTGTGTATGGTTTGAAATACGATATTGGTGTATTCTTAAATATTTCTGAAGATCATATAGGTGAAAATGAACATCCAACTTTTGAAGATTACTTATATTGTAAAAAACAGTTAATGTTAAATTCTAATTACTGTGTAATAAATGCTGAAACTGCTCATTTAAATGAAATTTATGAAACGTCTTTGTCGACTTCACAAAGTAATCAGGTTTTTTTATATGCTAGAAATGGATCAAAAATTGATGATAACGTAGTATTAGATATTGATTTTGATAATATAGGTAAAAAAATTAAATTAAAATCATTAACAGAAAAAGGAAATAAATTAAATATTGATAATAATTATTTAATCGGTGTTCCAGGTGATTTTAATGAATCAAATGCTGTTTCTTCAATTATTAGTGCAGGTCTTTTAAATCTTGACAAAGATGATATTGAAGCAGGAATTTCAGCAACAAAGATTCCTGGAAGAATGGAAATATATCGTTCTAAAAATCATGGAATAATTTGTGTTGATTATGCACATAATTATGCCAGTGTAACTGCTCTAATTAATTTTTTAAAAAGAAACAATAAAAATTCAAATGATGTCAGTTTAGTTGTTGGAAGCCCTGGTAATAAAGGAATTGACCGAAGAAAGGGATTTGGTGAAGCAATAAGTGAAGTTGTTGATATTGCGTATTTAACTACAGATGATCCTTCATTTGAGGATCCTAAAAAAATTGCTGATGAAATATATCAAAATATAAGTAATTCTAATGTTAAAGTTAAATATGAAATGAATCGTATTGATGCAATTAAACTGGCTATAAAAAATTCCAAAAGTAATGATATAACTGTTGTTGCAGGTAAGGGAAGAGACCCATATCAAAAAGTAAATGGCGTTGATATTCCTTATGAAACTGATGCTTCAGTAGTAAAAAAATATTTGGAGGAAATTGAAAATGACAAATAATTCTTCTGATTTCACGCCGATTTTATTAGGTAGTGATTTTAATGTTTATGGAATGGCGCGTTCATTTTATGATTTATATGGTAAGAAAGTTAAAGCATATTCTGAAATTCAATTGGCTCCAACAAGATATACTAAAATAGTTGATTTAGAAACTATTTCTGGATTTAGTGAAGATCCTAAGTGGATTGAAGAAATGATGAAACTAAAGAAAGAATATTCTAATCATGATGAACCAGTTATTTTAATTGGTTGTGGAGATGGATATGCTGAATTGATTTCTAAGCACAAAAAAGAATTAGAAGATGTGTTTGTCTGTCCATACGTTGATTATGATTTAATTAAGAATTTAAATAGTAAAGAAAAGTTTTACGAATTATGTGATCGTTATAATTTACCTTATCCTGGAACTAAAATCATTTCAAAAGATAATTTTGAAAATAATGATATAGAACAACCATTTGCTTATCCAATTGCTTTAAAACCAACCAATAGTGTTGAGTGGTTAGATATTCATTTTGAAGGTCGAAAAAAAGCATTTACAATTCAAAATGAAGATGAATATAAGGATATCGTAAGAAAAGTTTATCAAAATGGATATAAATCTGATTTAATTATTCAAGATTTTATTCCAGGTGATGATAGTAATATGAGAGTTTTAAATGCTTATGTTGATAAAAATCACAAAGTTAAAATGATGTGTTTAGGTCATCCTTTATTAGAAGATCCAGCTCCTTCAGCAATCGGAAATTATGTTGCAATTTTACCTGACTATGATGAACATACTTACAAGCAAATTAAGGATTTTCTAGAAAGTATTAATTTCACAGGATACGCAAATTTTGATATGAAGTATGATAGTCGAGATCAAACTTATAAGTTATTTGAAATCAATCTTAGACAAGGTAGAAGTAGTTTCTTTGTTACACTAAATGGTTATAACTTAGCTGATTGGGTTGTAAAGGATTATGTTTTGGATATTTTGAAAGATCAAGATGTTGTATATGCCAATCAAAATAAAAAAGATTATAAATTATGGCTCGGTGTAACACCTAAAATATTTAATGAATATGCAAAAGATAATGATGATAAAGAATTTGCATTGAATTTAATTAAGAATGGAAACTATGGTAACACTTTTTGGTTTAATAAAGATAGAAATTTCAAAAGATTTGCTTTAATGAAATGGATGAATTTAAACTATAAGAAAAATTTCAAAAAATTTTTTTATGAAAATAAAGGGTGATTAAAATGAATGATTTCTTTACAGTTATTGGTGGCATGGGTACACAAGCAACAGAGAGCTATATTCATTATTTAAACTTAAATACTAATGCTAAAAGTGATCAAGAATATTTAGATTATATATTGGTTAATCATGCTAGTGTACCTGATAGAACTGATTATATTCTTGATTCAACAAAACCTAATCCATTTTTACCTTTGAAGGAAGACATAATTCAACAGAGTAAATTAAAGCCTAAATTTTTTACTTTACCTTGTAATACAGCTCACTACTTTTTCGATGACTTACAAAGTTTAACCAGTATTCCTATTTTGCATATGCCAAGGATTGCAATCAATTCTATTAAATCAAATTATTCTAATGTAAAAAGAGTTGGATTATTAGCAACCGATGGCACATTACATGATGGTGTTTATGATAAGGAAATTATTGATGCTGGTTACGAGTTAGTGAAACCAACTAAAAAAATTGCTGAAGATACTATGACTTTAATTTATAAATATATTAAAGAAAAAAATGAAGTTAATGAAAAATTATTTCACCATATGTTAGATGAAATGATTAATCAATTAAACTGTGATGTTGTTGTACTAGGATGTACAGAATTATCATTAGCACAAGATAGATGTGGCAATCATAATTACCCAATAATTGATGCGCAAATGGAATTAGTTAATAAAACTATCCAAAAAGCCCGTAGTTAAAATTATTATGACATTAAATATTTTTTGTGATATACTTTTTAAGTAGATTGCGGATGTAGTTTAATGGTAAAATCTAAGCTTCCCAAGCTTATGTCGCGGGTTCGATTCCCGTCATCCGCTTATTTACTTAAAAATACTAATAATAAAAGAGTAGTAATTAAAATAAATATAAAGCGATTTCAGGATGGTGGAAGCTGGATTTTTTATTTTTTTGAAAGCGTGCTTTTTAGGTATAAATAAATATATTAAAGTGGAATTATTCAACGAGAGTGGTACCGCGGGTTAACTCGTCTCTTACAAATTTTATTTGTATGAGACTTTTTTTATTGAAGGAGATGTATAAAATAATGAATTATAAATTATTAGTTGCAACAGAAGTTGCTAAAGCAGTTGATAATATTTTAAGTGAAGAAGATATTTATAAAAAAATTGAAAGACCAAAATCTTCTGATATGGGAGATCTAGCTTTTCCAGCTTTTATGCTATCAAAAAGTCTTAAAAAAGCTCCACAAGAAATTGCTGGAGAATTAATTAATAAAATTGATACCAGTAAATTTGAAAAAGTTGAGGCTGTTGGACCATACGTTAATTTCTTTTTAGATAAGAATTCATTTAGTTCTGAAGTTATTACTAATGTTTTAAAAGAAGAAAATAATTATGGTAATAATAGTGATGGAGAAAACGGCAATGTAACAATTGATATGTCTTCTCCAAATATTGCTAAACCAATGTCAATGGGACATTTAAGATCAACAGTTATTGGGAATTCAATTGCTAAAATTCTAGAAAAAAATGGATATAATCCAATTAAAGATAATCATTTAGGTGATTGGGGAACTCAATTTGGAAAACTTATTACTGCATACTTAAAATGGGGTAATGAAGAAGATGTAAGAAGAGATCCAATTCATTATTTGGTAGAATATTATGTTAAATTTCATAAGCTTGATAAAGAGCAACCAGAACTTGATGATGAAGCAAGAGATTGGTTTAAAAAACTAGAAAATGGTAATGAAGAAGCGGTTAGATTATGGAAATGGTTTAGAGAAGTTTCTCTAGAAGCTTTTAATGAAACTTATAAAACACTGGGTGTAGATTTTGATACCTATAATGGTGAAGCTTTTTATAATGATAAACTTCAAGAAGTTGTTGATATCTTAAAGGATGATAATTTATTAGTTGAATCTAGAGGAGCTCAAGTAGTTAATTTAGATGAATATGACTTAAATCCAGCCTTGATTTTAAAAAGTGATGGAGCTTCTTTATATATCACAAGAGATATTGCAGCAGCATTATATCGTGATCGAACATATAAACCAGTTAAAAACTTATATGTTGTAGGATCTGAACAAACTTATTATTTTAATCAATTAAAAAAAGTTCTTGAAAAAATGAATCTTGATTCTGCTAAAGGGGTTGAACACGTACCTTTTGGATTAATTACTGTTGATGGAAAAAAATTGTCCACTCGTTCTGGTAGAATAATTTTATTAAATGATGTTTTAAATGAATCAATTGATTTAGCTAAAAAGCAAATTGATGAAAAGAATCCAGAATTACCAAATAAAGATGAAGTTGCAAAAGAAGTTGGAGTAGGAGCAATTATTTTTGGTGACTTGAAATCTGAAAGAATTAATAATATTGATTTCGTTTTAGAAGATCAATTGAAATTTGAAGGAGAAACAGGTCCTTATGTACAATATGCTAGAGTTAGAGCTGAAAGTATTTTGAAAAAAGGTCATGCTGATAAATATAATTTCTCTGATGTATCTCTTGATAATAAGCAGTCGTGGGCAACAATTAAACTAATTCAAAGTTTCCCAGATATTGTAAAAGAAGCAAGTGAAAATCTTGAACCTTCAGTAATTGCTAAGTATTCATTGAGATTAGCAAAGGCTTTTAATAAATATTATGCAAATGAAAGAATTCTTGATGATAATGATGAATTAGAATCAAGATTAGCATTAGTAAAATCTGTTTCGATTATTTTAAAAGAATCATTAAGACTTCTAGGAGTTAAATCTCCTGATGAAATGTAAAAGTGCAAAATATCATTTGATATTTTGCTTTTTTATTTTAATTAATCATTAAAGAAAACTTAAAATTAAAAGTAATAGTTATCTTTATGATACAATTATTTTAATCAGTAAGGAGAGTATTTGATGAATAAAGAGAATATAAAATTGATAATTAAGAATTTTAAAACAAATTTTTTCAAATTTATTCATAGGTATCAAATTATAAGATTAATGATTGCTGCATTACTTACAGTTTTTTTAATTGGATGTATTTATTTAACTTTTCTTGCAAAAACTTCCAATGTTGATGAATTACAATCAAATTTATCACAAACAACAGTAGTTTATGATAAAGATAATGACAAGGCTGGTAGTTTATATGCACAAAAAGGTACCTATGTTTCTTTTGATAAAATTTCTCGCAATTTACCAAAAGCAATTATTTCTACAGAAGATAGGAATTTCTATCGTGAGCATGGATTTTCAATTAAAGGATATGGAAGAGCCGTTTTTCTTTTCTTAAAAAACAAGATAACGAGACAAAATGGAATTAGTAGTGGTGGTAGTACACTTTCTCAACAATTAGCAAAAAATGCTTATTTATCCCAAGAGCAAACTATTTCTAGAAAATTAAAAGAGCTTTTTTTAGCAATTCAAATTGAAAATATCTATAGTAAAAAGCAAATTTTGACGATGTATATGAATAATGCATATTTTGGTAATGGAGTTTATGGAGTACAAGATGCTTCTAAAAAATACTTTGGTAAATCAGCAAAACAATTAACTGTTGATGAATCTGCAGTAATTGCAGGAATGTTATCTTCACCAAGTAATAATCCAATTGATCATCCTAAAGCTTCTAAGAACAGAAGAAATGTTGTTTTACAAGCAATGGCGGATAACAAACAAATAAGTCAAAAACAAGCTGATGCATATAAAAATAGATCTTTAAATGTTAGAGATACATTTGAATATAAAGATGGATATCATTATCCTTATTATTTTGACGCAGTTATTGATGAAGCAATCGATAAGTATGGATTAACAGAAACAGAAATTATGAATCATGGTTATAAAATATATACTAACTTAGATCAAAATCAACAAAGCAGTTTTCAAAATAATTTTAAAAATTCAAGTTTATTTCCTCAAAATGCTAGTGATGGAACTAAAGTGCAAGCCGCTTCAATTGCAATGAATCCCAAAAATGGAGGTGTATCTGCAGTTGTTGGTGGAAGAGGTAATACAGTTTTTAGAGGATATAATCGTGCTACGCAAATTAAAAGACAACCTGGTTCAACGATGAAGCCTTTAGCTGTTTATACTCCTGCATTAGAAAATGGATACTTCTTTGATTCTAAGTTATCGAATACAAAAAAATCGTATGGAACTAATAATTACACACCTAAAAATTATAATAATGTTTATTCAAATCAAGTTCCAATGTATCAAGCATTGGCACAAAGTATGAATGTTCCAGCTGTTTGGTTATTAAATAAAATTGGAATTGAACAAGGATATCAATCCGTTAAAAAGTTTGGAATTCCTGTAACTTCAAAAGATAAAAACTTATCATTAGCATTAGGTGGATTATCTGGTGGAGCTTCTCCTCAACAAATAGCAGCAGCTTATGGAGCTTTTGCTAATAACGGATATTATTCTAAGCCTTTCTATATTAGAAAAATTGTAGACTCCTCTGGTAAGACAATTGTTGATACTGATAATAAGCAAAATAAAAAGAAGATAATGTCATCAAGTGTGGCAAAACAGATGACAAGTATGATGCTAGAAGTGTTTGATAATGGTACTGGAGCATCTGCTAAACCATATGGATATTCAATTGCTGGTAAAACTGGTAGTACAGAAGCTGATAGTAGTTCTGATAATGATGCAACTAAAGATAAATGGATGGTAGGATACACACCAGATGTTGTTGTTGCAACCTGGGAAGGATTCGATAATTCAAAATCTAATCATCATTTAGAAAATCTTTCTGGTACTGGTTTAGGACCATTATTCAAAAATCAAATGGAACAAATTTTACCTTATACTAAGAATTCTAATTTCAACACTAAGAATTCGCAAAGTATTATTGATGATAAGAATAAAGGAAATAGCAGTAATCAAAAAGGAAATTCTTGGTTTAGTAATTTTTCAAAGAAAACTAATGAATTTAAAGATAATTTTGAAAAAGGTGCTAGTGATATTGGTAATAAGGCAAGCAAATATCTGGGCAAATTTTTAAAATAAATATTTTAAAGACAATAAAAATTCATTATGATAGAATGTTAATGTTAATAAAATTATCTAAGGAGGTAGTCTTTTATGACTGAAAAAGTTAATGAAGCTGCTCAAAATTTACAAGATGTAATTAAGGATACTGATGCATTTAAAGATTTATCTGAAAAATACAATGCATTACACGAAGATAATGATGCATATGAAGTTTTTAGAAGTTTTCAACAAAATCAAGATGAATTAAGACAAAAACAAATGTCAGGACAACAAGTTTCTGAAGAAGATATGAAGGGTGCTCAAGAGTTAGCTACTAAAATGAATAGTTTTGATACTATTAAGAATTTAATGGAATCAGAAAAAGCTATGGGTCAAATGATTGATGATGCTAATATGTTAATTACACAACCTCTAAGAGATTTGTATAATAGCTAATTACAAATTTTATAAAAACGTTGGTAACTGTTCGTAGTTTCCAGCGTTTTTTTCGTAGAAAGAAGGATAAAAATGAAATTTATTCATACAGCAGATTTGCATTTAGATAGTCCTTTTGAAGGATTAAAAAATAATCAATTAACACCAAATAGTCTATGGCAATTAATTTATAAGGCTCCTTTTGATTCTTTTACTAGAATTGTAAATGATGCAATTCAAATGGAAGTGGATTTTTTATTAATAGCAGGGGATTTATTTGATAGTGAAAACCAAACGCCTAAAGTTATTGATTTTTTAATTAATAAAATGAATGAGTTAAAAAAGCATGATATTTATGTTTTTATTAATTTTGGAAATCATGATTATCAAACTGGTGATATAAAAGATTATGGTTTTCCAGATAACGTTATTTACTTTGATGATGAAATATCAACTAAAGAAATTACATTAAAAACAAATGAAAAAGTTTACGTAACTAGTTTTAGTTATACAAATAGATGGATTAATGATGATTTAGTAAAAGATTTTCCAATTAACGAATCTCGAGATGGATTTCATATAGGAATGGTGCATGGATCAATTGAAGAATCAGGTAAAGGTAACTATGCTCCTTTTTCTATTTATGAAATGAAAGAAAAAAATTACGATTATTGGGCATTAGGACATATTCATAAAAGAGAAACATTATCAACAAAACCCTTAATTAATTATCCAGGTAATATTCAAGGAAGACATAAAAATGAATCTGGAGAAAAGGGATACTTACTAATTAATAATGATAAAGATTCATTAAATAGTAAATTTTTTAATACTGCACCAATTTTATGGAATAAAGCTAGTTTAAATGTTAATGATAAATATGAAATTAATGATTTTATTGAATTTGTATTAAAAGAAATGAGAAGTAATGACTTTAAACAAATGAATTTAATTGATTTAAAAGTAGTAGGAATGAATGAATATTTAAGTGAATTAAGTGAGAGTTGGATTGATGGCACATTATTAGCTATGCTACAAAGTAAATTACAAGACAATTATGAACAATTAAATTTTTGGATTTATTCTTTAAATTTTGTGATGGAAGATAAATTAGAAATAAATGATTTAGATGATGAATTTTGGCAAGAAACTAAGGATGAAATATTTACATTTGATAATGTTAAAAATTTAACTAATAAGTTAATTTATAATCAATTTATTTATGACTATTTAAATAATCCAGAAACAATTGAAGAAATTAAAAATGAAGGTGAAGGATTAGTTTCTAATTATACAAAGAAAGGTAAAGATTCTGATGAAAATTAATCAACTTAATATTTTTGGTTATGGCAAGTTAGTTAATAAAAAATATGATTTTAATCAATTGCAAATTATTTATGGATTAAATGAATCAGGTAAATCAACAATTATTAGTTTCATTAAAAGTATTTTATTTGGTTTTTTAGATAATCGAAGTAATGACGGACATTATCAGCCTAAAAGTGGAGATCGATATGGAGGTCAATTATTAGTTAGTTTTAATGATGAAGATTACATAATCGAACGAATATATGGATCAAATGGTGGTAATGTTAAAATTATTAAATCTGAATCATCAGAAGAATTAGACGAAGATTTTTTGAAACAAATATTAGGTCCAATAAATAGACAAAATTTTGATAGTTTGTTTTATTTTGGTGATCTAAATTTAAATGAAATCAAAAAGATGAGTGAAAGAGAACTTATACAAAGAATTCAAAAAATTGGAGTTGTAGGTATTAATGATTGGTTAAAATTAAATGATCAATTTGAAAGTACTGCAAAAGATATTTATAAACCAACTGGTAAAAAAGATGAATTACATCCTTTATTTAACGAATTAGATCAATTAAAACTTAAGTTAAAAGAAACTGAAAAAGATTACTCTGAGTATCTTGACTTAAAAGATAACGTTAGGGAGTATAAAAAGAAAATTGATGAACTTCAAAATCAAATTAAAAAGATAAAAAATGATTTATTACCAATGAATAATGATGTAAATCAGTGGGAAAATTATCAAAAGTTAATGGATTTAAATCAACAAAAATTGGAATTGAAAGATAATTTTAATTCCAATGATTATGATTCAATAACTAAACTTGTTGAACAAAAGAGACAAATTGATAATCAGATTAAAGACCTTAATGATCAAATCATTGAATTAAAAAATGAAAATAATAGTAATGAATTATTATCATTTTATGCTGAGAATGATAATAAAATTGAATCATTAAGTAATCAGAATAATGAAATAAATTATAAAAATAATCAAATAAAAAATGACTATGATAAACAAAAACAAATCCAAGAAAAAATAGATGATTTAAATGAAGTTGAAAATAGTGATATTAAATTAATGAATAATGAAAATTTAGATTATTTAATTAATTTATTAAAAGAGGTTGATGATGAAGGAAAAAATAAAAAGAATATTTTTCCGGTTTCTTTATTCATTATTTCAATTTTTATTTTTATCAGTGGATTTATGATTTTTTCAAATGTTTTTAATTTTTTAAGTGTAATTACATTGATTGTCTGTGGTATAAGTGGATATTTCTTTTTTAATTCTAAAAATAATAGTAAACAAGAATTGAATAAAATAGGACTTGAATATAATATGTCTGATTTTTCAATTTATCGATGGGTTGAACTTCAGAATAAATTAAATCAATTAAATGATTTAAAATTACAGGAACAAAAAAATAATGATCAAATAAAAAATACATTAGATGAAATTAATATGTATGTAAATCAATGGAATTTTGCTAAGGATTATATTGATTTTAATTCAGATGTTAGTCACAATTTAACTAATATTAAAAGCTTTATTGATTCTATGAAAGATATTGATAAGAGTATTACTAATAAAAAAGTAAAGTTAGATAATTATAATGAAATGTTAAATACATTATATATTGACCAAAAAAATATTATTCAAAAAATTAATCAATTTTATGATGTTAGAGAAATTAAATCTTTTGATGAATTTATCAAAAGATATCATGAGCAGGAGAATATTAAGGATAAATTACAGAAAAAATCTGAATTGCAAAAATTATTCAATCCAGATCAAATCAATCGATTTTCTAATTATGAATCAAAAGACAAATTAAAAGAAAATATTAATCAAAAGAATTCAAATCTAAATGATTTGGAAAATGAAATAAGTACTTTAAATTCTAAATATGCTAATGATAATGCAACCATTTCTAATATTGTTAAAAATGGATTATATAGTGAAATTAAACAAAAAATAGTTAACCAAGAAGATGAAATAAAAGAAACAATCAAGAAATGGTTGGTTTATAAATTAAGTAGTGATTGGATTAATAAAGCTTTATTTAATGCTACTAAGGGTAGAATACCAATGGTACAAGCAAATGCTGAAAAATATTTTTCATATTTAACAAATCATAAGTATGTTAAAATAACTTATCAAAAAACTAAATTAAAAGTGGTAGATAGTGATAAGAATACCTTTGATGTTCAAGAATTATCTAAGGGAACAATGATACAGTTATATTTATCGTTAGTTTTTTCTTTAACACTTGCTTTTAGTGATGATTATCCAATGCCTTTAATTATTGATGATGGGTTTGTTGACTTTGATAGTCTTAGAACCAAAAATGCATTTAAAGTTTTAAAAGAAATTAGTGAAAGTACTCAAGTTTTATACTTTACAGCTAATGACCAAGTCTTAAAATATAATGATTATCACATTTTAAAGTTAGACTAATGCAAATAAAAAAGACTGACATTTGTCAGTCTTTTTTATTTATTATTTAAGGTAATCAGCTAAAACATTCTTTAGATCATTATCTTGGATGTCAACGTCACCTTTTTTAAGAACTTTTTTAACTACTTTTTGTAGAGAACTGCTATCATTCATTTTTGAATCAGCCATTTGTTCTTTAAGTTCATTAGTGTGTTGTTTGTAGTTTCCTTTATCAGGATGGTTTACCATTTGAATTACTTGGTAACCAGATTGAGTCTTAACAGGTTTCTTGGTGTATTCACCGTTCTTAAGTTTAAAGGCAGCAGATTTAAATTTGCTATCTAATGATGAATTAGTATTATCAAATTTGTCAATACGTCCACCTTTGTTCTTAGTAGATGAATCAGTTGAATATTTCTTAGCTAAATCAGTAAATTTCTTACCGTTATCTAATTCTTTGATAACTTTTTCAGCTTTGTCTTTGCTTGAAGTTGTAATTTGGTTAACAGTAACTTTTGGTTGATAGTCTTTAAATTGTTTTTTCAATTCTTTATCAGAAAAGTCAGTATTTGCAATTACAGCTTGTTTTAATAATAAGTTAGATCTTAATTGTTCTTTAAGAGATTTTTCAGTCATACCTTGTGATTGAAGAACTGTCTTAAATTGTGAACCATATTGTGATTTGTATTTGTTCAATTGAGCGTTAACTTCTGAACTTTCAACTTTATCACCATATTGTTTTTCAAGAACTTTGTTCAAGATCATTTGTTGCAATGTTTGTTTACCTTGACTAGTTTCTTTCATACTACTGTAATACTCATCTTGAGTTATTTTTCCACCATTTGTAGTTGCAACTGATTTACCACCACAAGCAACTAAAGTTACGGAAAGCATTAAGCCGGCAATACCGACTAACCATTTCTTACTCATAAAAATTTACACATCCTATCTTTATATTTAATTGAATTTATGTAATCCAAAAATTATTAGCCTTACAAAGATTACTATAACATAAAAAAAATTAATCAAAACCGATTATATAGTTAAACATAGTTTATTTAATAAAATCTTCACTAAATTAATAAAATTTATAAGTTTTCAAGTCTATTTTGAATTCTTTTTAGTCTTGGACTTATCTTAAATGTAGATATTTTAACATTCTGATTTATATCATTTATTGCATCATTTACTTTTGGTAATTCGTTTTTAAAATTGTTTAATTTTAAAGTGAAATTCTTTTTTTGATTATTAATATCTTTTATTTTGTAAATGAAAGTACCATGATTTTTATTTATATTTTTAGATTTTTTATTAGATAATGTTTTAATTAATGCAATACTTGAGATGATACTAGCAGCTAAAAAAATACTTTTTTTCATATTATTAAAGTTCCTTTCTAATTGATTCTGCTAAGGATGCTAATTTTTCTTCATCAAATTGTTTTGAGTTATCAGAAAATTCAATTTTAAATTTATCTTTATTAGTATATCTTGGAACTAAATGAATATGCATATGAAAAACTGATTGATATGCAATTTCTTCATTGTTGTTTAGAATATTCATTCCTTGAATATCTGAATTAGAATTTTTTATTGCTTTTGCAATTTTTGGAATTCTGGAAAAAATATCTGCTGCATCAGAATCAGTAGCAGAAAAAATATTTTTTATATGTTTTTTTGGAACAACCAGTGTATGTCCTGGGGTTGTTTGTGAGATATCAAGAAAAGCTAATACTTTTTCATCTTCATAAACCTTATAACTTGGAATTTCACCGTTTATTATTTTGCAAAATATACAATTATCATTCATTAGAATTCCTCCCATCTATGAATATGATTATACTATCATTGTTTTGGATTATTCAATTTATGAATGCTATTATATAATAAGAATTTAAAAAAAGAGAAATGTGTGTGATTAATAATGACTTTAAAAGTAAATAATTTAACTGGTGGGTATTCATCAGTACCTGTTATAAAAAAAGAAACATTTAATATTAATGACGGAGAATTGGTTTCATTAATTGGGTTAAATGGATCGGGTAAATCTACAACGATTAACCATATTATCGGTTTGATGAAACCATTTTCTGGTGAAATAGAGTTAAATGGTACAAAACTAGAAGATAATATGGAAAAATATAAGCAACAAATTGCATATATTCCTGAATTACCAGTTTTATATGAAGAATTAACATTAAGAGAACATATAGAGTTAACAAAAAAGGTTTACCAATTAAATGGTAAAGATGTTGATGAAAAAGTAGATTCTTTATTAAAGTTGTTTCGCCTAGATAATAAATTAGATTGGTTTCCTTCTAATTTTTCTAAGGGAATGAAACAAAAGGTAATGATTGTGTGCGCATTTATGACAGATGCATCGTTATTTATTATTGATGAACCATTTTTAGGGTTAGATCCGTTAGCAGTTAATGATTTATTGGAATTAATTGATGAAAAGAAAAAAGAAGGTAAGAGTATCTTAATGTCGACTCATGTTTTAGATACTGCAGAAAAGCATTGTGATAAGTTCATATTGTTAAGTAAAGGTGAAATTCAAATTCAAGGAACAATTGATGAAATTAAAGACTTTTATAAAGATCTTGGTGATGATTTAAATGATATTTATCTTGCATTAGCGAGGGATGAAAAATGATAAAAAATTTATTTAAAGAAAGATTGGGACAACATTATAAAATGCTATTTAAGTATTTTAAATATGTATTTAATGATTTCTTTTTAATTGCAGTTATGTTTATGCTAGGTGGATTATCATTAGCTTATTCAAATTTTTTGAATCAATTAAATCCAAATAACTTATTTATAAAATGTTTAGTTATTCTTATTTTGTTTTTATCGACTAAAATAGGGAGTTTTGCAACTTTTTTAAAAGAAGCTGATAAGGTTTTTTTATTACCAATTGAATTTAAAATTCATAAGTATTTAAAATATACTTTTGTAGATAGTTTTATAGTTTCAGCTTTTTTTCAAATGTTAATCTTTTTGGTTACTTTTCCAATGATAAAAATTGTTTATCAAACGAATCTATTAGATTTTATATTTTATATTCTAATATTGTTAATTTTAAAGATGATTAATTTATTGTTTGAAATGAATCAATTATTTTCTGAACGAAATAATTTGTATTCAATGACTATTAATATTATTAATTTACTTATTTTAATTTTATTTGCAATAATTAATCCAATTTTAGGTATTATATTAGCTATTGGTTTATTATTTTATGTATTATTTAATTTATTGAAAAATCAAAATAATAGATTTGAATGGAATCTTGCAATTAGTAATGAGTCACATCGAATGAGAAGAATTTATCAATTCTTTAATTTATTTACAGAAGTGCCATTTTTAAAAGGTAAGGTAGCTAGAAGAAAATATCTTGATTTTGTTTTCAATTTATTTGATATAAAAGATGCTAACTTATATCTTTACTTAAAGGGAATTATTAGAAATAAAGAATATAGTGGGTTATTTTTAAGATTAACTATCTTAGGTACAGTTTTACTATTTTTTGTAAATAATACTTATTTAAATATTGGATTATCTATTCTTTTTATTTATTTACTAGCTTTTCAATTAGTGCCATTTTATTATTTCTTTGATGATAATGTTTTTACTCACATTTATCCTTTAAAATTAAAAAATAAAATAAAATCTTTTAAAAAATTATTATATGTACTTCTTTTAGTCGTAGTAGTTTTGTTTACAATTGCAACAGCATTCTTTAATATTGGAATTGCCTCGGTAGCATTTGTTTTAATGATTATTGAAGTATTATTATTTAATGAATTATATTTATCAAAAAAGTTAAACAATTAAAATAAAGTTTTCTTATTGTTAATCAATCATATATAATAATTTGTAGAACATTTTAAATCAAAACAAATTGTTTTGATTTTTTTTTAGGAGGAAAATATGCGAGTTAGAAATAAACCATGGGCTGATGATTTTATAAATGAACATTCTGAATATATTATTAGTAACCCTGAAGATTATTTAGGTAAATGGTCAACTAGATTTAATAATGATAATCCAATTCACATTGAAATTGGTTCTGGTAAAGGTCAATTTATAGTAGGAATGGCAAAAAAAAATCCCAATATTAATTATATTGGGATTGAAATTCAAAAAAATGTTATTGCTATGACATTGCAAAAAGTTGTGGCAGAAGAATTAGAAAATGTACAGCTAATTAATACAGATGGTAAATCAGTTGATAATTTCTTTAGTCTGGGAGAAATTCAAAAAATTTATTTAAACTTTTCTGATCCATGGCCAAAAACACGTCATATCAAGCGTAGACTAACTTCACCAGAATTCTTAAAAACTTATTATAATATTTTAAATGATAAGTCTGAAATTGAATTTAAAACAGATAATAGGGGTCTTTTTGAATACTCATTAATGAGTTTAAATAATTTTGGGATGACTTTTGATCATGTAAATCTTAATTTACATGATAGTGAAGAGTTAGTTGATAATGTTGAAACTGAATATGAAGCTAAGTTCAAAAGTAAGGGACCAATTTATAAGATATTAGCATTGGTTAATAAATAATTTATTTTTCTTTTTATCATATAAAAAATTATAAGATTCAAAGGTATTGTCTTTTTTGATATTAATTCCACAGTTATATTGATTTTGATTAATTGATTCATAGTTAATCCAAAAACCATAAATTTCTTGGTTAGAAAATTTATCAAGAAATAATTTTTGAATGTTTTTATGTATTTTATTATTTAAAAATTGTTTATTTTTTAATTTCAAGATTTTATAAAAATAGATGCTGCCAATTGAAAATGCAGTATACAATAATAATTTATTTTTCGTTTTGATATTATCAAATCCTTTTGATATAAGTTTTTTTTAACTTTGAATATTATACAACAATCATTGAAAAAATTGCGTTATAATTAATATTAACATAAATAAAGGGGGACTTTTAAAATGGAAGAATTACCTAAAGTAAGTTTAGAAGAATTGAATCAAAAGGTTAGTGATGGAAAATATATTTTATTTTTCTCAGCAACATGGTGTCCAGATTGTGCCTTTATTAAACCTGAAATGCCTGCAATAGTTGATGAATATCCTGATTATAAGTTCTTAGCTGTTGATCGAGATGAAAATATTGATTTAGCAAGAGATTTGAACATTATGGGAATTCCAAGTTTTGTTGCTTATGATAATGGTAAAGAAATTGGGCGTTTAGTTAATAAAGATCGTAAAACTAGAAAAGAAGTTGAAGACTTTATTAATTCTTTAAATTAATTAAAAGTGAGGATACCAATGTTAATTGCAAGTTATAATCCTAATCAAATAGGAGATGTTTTGATTTTGATTACAGGTCAAGGTAGTAAGAATCAAAATATTGAAATGAAAAATAATTGGGTTGAAATTAAAGATAATGATGAAGTCGTTGGATTTAATTTATTTAACGCATCTAAATTAATTCCAGAAATTGCTGAAATGAATGGAAAAATTGATTTAAGCGAAGATATGATTAAAACACTTAATTCTGATTTATTGAAGTCTGGTTTTGATTATCAATTTGAAATTAGTAATGAATCAGAATTTGTTGTTGGATTTGTTAATTCAATTAAAGAACATCCAAAATCAGACCATTTAAAAATAACAGAAACTATTATTGATAATGATAAAAAACTTCAAATTGTTAGTGGATCACCAAATATGCAAGAAAAAATTAAAGTTGTTGTTGCTAAAGTAGGAGCAATGATGCCAGATGGTTTAGTTATTTGGCCTGGAGAATTAAAGGGTGAAAAAAGTGATGGTATGATTGCTTCAGGAAGAGAACTTAGAATTCCAAATGCGCCAAACAAGCCGGGTGCTTTAATACTTCCAGATGAATATGAAATCGGTCAAGAATTTGATTTTGAAAAAGCTCAAAATTTATTTAGTGAATAATTAATATTCACTTTTTTTACATAAAAAACGTTAGGATGAGATTAATATGGGTCATTATGATGGTCCTGCTTTTTATCGAAAATATTTTAATGGAAAGATTCCATTTACTGATAAAAATAAGGAAAAAGAAAATTTAATACATGAGTCTGATGATACCGGTAAAGTTATCGATTCTAATAAGAATAATTTTATTCAAAAAAAAGAATCATTTGATGATAGTCATGAAATGAATGATGATTCTTCATGGTTAACAAGAACTAAAGAATTCAAGCCAAGTATAAAGGGTAGTTCTAATAAAACATATAAATTAAATAATAAATTAAGTGAAGCATATTTAGATATTATTCAAAAACTTTCGTTATCTGATGATGAGTTAATTAATATTGATACTGTAAGTGAAATTGATGAAATACCAGTAAATCAATCTGAAAATATATCTGATGAAGATGAAGTTTCAATAAATGATGATGAGCAAATCAATAATTATTTCGATGAACAAAAAGAAGATATTATTGAAGAAAAGAAAGATGATTTACTTACAAAAAGTTATGAAAACGATTATGAAAACGTTGTGGATAACTCTGAAAAAATTGATAAAAAACCCATTCTTGGCGGGGGATTGGGGCATTCCTTATCTGAGATAATGCAACAAGAAAATAGTTTGTCAGATCGAGCCCAATTATTTAATAATCATGTTATTGAAGAAAAGCATGATAATGATGAAGTTATAAATAATCCAGATAAAAAAGTGATTGATTCAAATAATTCTCAAATTAATAATCTGGAAGAAGTTGAACAAGTATCAAATCCAATTTCTGATGATAATAATTTTATTTCTAATAATGACAACAATATTATTAAGGATTATACAAAACCTTCTTGGAATTTATTAAAGGAACCTGTTACTCAAGATAGTGAAGATATGGATGAATGGATTCAAAACCAGTCAATTGCTTTAGACGATACTTTGAAAGCATTTAATGTTGATGCTAATGTTGTTGATTGGACGAATGGTCCAACTGTTACTCAATTTCAAATTAAATTGGCTCTTGGTGTAAAGGTAAGCAAAATAACTAATTTAGTTGATGATTTGAAACTTGCACTAGCGGCAAAGGATATTAGAATTGAAGCTCCTATTCCAGGTAAATCTACAGTTGGAATTGAAATTCCTAATCCAAATCCTAGACCGGTAATGTTATCTGAAATTTTGAATAGTAGGAAATTTAGAGAGTCTAATTCAATTTTAGATATTGCATTAGGGGTTAGCATTGAAGGTGAACCGGTTGTCGGAAATATTCAAAAAATGCCTCATGGATTAATTGCCGGTGCTACAGGTTCAGGTAAGAGTGTCTTTATTAATAGTTTATTATTATCTTTATTATATAAAGCATCACCAGATGAATTGAAATTGATTTTAATTGATCCTAAAGCTGTGGAATTAGCTCCATATAATGAATTACCACATTTAATTACACCTGTAGTTTCTGATCCAAAAGAAGCTTCAGCTGCACTTAAATGGGTTACAAATGAAATGGATGAAAGATATGAAAAGTTATCAGCAGCTGGAGTTAGGAATATTGAGCAATTCAATGAGAATGTAGAAAAGTCTAATGACAAATTATATAAAATGCCTTATATAGTTGTTATAATTGATGAATTAGCTGACTTAATGATGGTATCTTCTAACGAAGTTCAAGATTATATTGTTAGAATTACTCAAAAAGCTAGAGCAGCTGGAATTCATTTAATTATTGCTACACAAAGACCAAGTGTTGATGTAGTTACCGGAACTATTAAAAATAATATTCCTACTAGAACAGCATTTATGGTATCTAGTCAGGTTGACTCTAGAACTATTATTGATAGTGGCGGAGCTGAAAGATTACTAGGTAAAGGAGATATGCTTTTCTTAGGTAATGGATCTTCAAAACCAATTAGATTACAAGGAGCATTTGTAACAAATGATGAAGTTGAGGCAGTTACAAATGAGGTTAGAAAACAAGGTAAACCAAATTATGCTTTTCATCCTAAATCATTGTTAAAAAATGTTGATCAAGCTAAAAAGCATGATGAAATATGGAAAGAAGTATTAGAATATATATCAGATCAAGATAATATTTCAACTTCAAAATTACAAAGAGTATTTTCAATTGGTTATAATCGAGCGGCAACATTAATTGATGATCTTGAAACTAGTAATTATATTTCAGGACAGCATGGATCTAAACCAAGAGATGTTTATTTAACTAAAGAAGATTATCAGAAACTAAATATTTAATAAATTTGAATGGAGTGGTTATGATGGATAAAGATACAACTTATTTTTTTGTTGGTATTAAAGGAAGTGGAATGAGTGCTTTGGCATTGATTTTACATGATAGAGGTCTTAATGTTATGGGATCTGATATTGATAAATATACATTTACTCAAAGAGGCTTAGAAAAAGCAGGAATCGAAATTTTTCCATTTAATCCAGACAACATAAAGCCAGGAATGACAGTTATTGCTGGTAATGCTTTTCCAGATAGTCAACCAGAGATAAAAAAAGCAATAGATGAAAAAATACCTATGCAAAGATATCATGAATTTTTAGGAGATTTAATTTCTGGCTCAACCAGTATTGGGGTTGCAGGAGCACATGGTAAAACTAGTACTACAGGATTACTTTCTCATGTTTTAAAAGGTATCGCACCAACAGATTATTTAATTGGAGATGGAACAGGAAAAGGAACACCCGATGCTAGATTTTTTGTATATGAAGCTGATGAATATCGTCGTCATTTTTTAAAAACATATCCTGATTATGCAATTATGACCAATATAGACTTTGATCATCCTGATTACTATACTGGTATAGAAGATGTTTCTGATGCATTCCAGACCTATGCAAATCAAGTCAAAAAGGCTATTTTTGCTTGGGGTGATGATGAAAATTTACGAAAATTAACTGCAAAAGCACCAATTTATTATTATGGAACTAATGATAATGATGATATTCAAGCAATTAATATAAAAAGAACAACTTCTGGGTCTCAATTTGAAGTTTTATATAAAGGAACAAACTTAGGTGAATTCAAAATTCCATTGTATGGAGAACATAATATTTTAAATTCACTTGCGGTAATTGCAGTTTCTTATTTTGAGGAAATGGATTTAGATGAAATAAGAAATCAACTTTTAACTTTTAAAGGAGTTAAAAGAAGATTCTCTCAAATTAAAATCAATGATATGACTATTATTGATGATTATGCACATCATCCATCAGAAATAAAAGCTACTTTAGATGCTGCACGTCAAGAATATCCAAATAAAGAAATTATTGTTGTTTTTCAACCACATACTTTTAGTCGAACAATTGCTTATTTAGATGATTTCGCTAAAACATTAGTTAATGCAGACAAAGTTTATATAACAAAAATATATGGTTCTCCTAGAGAAAAATCTGGTAAGATTTCAAGCCAAGATTTAGTTGATAAAATTAAAAAAGATGGTGGATTAATTGAAAGAGAAGATATGTCACCATTATTAGATTATCATGATGCAGTAGTAATCTTTATGGGTGCTGGAGATATTCAATCTTATGAGCATGCATATCAAGATTTATTAACCCACTTAAGTAAAAAGATTAATTAAGGAGTTATAAAAATGGAAAATTATAATGAAAGAAGAATTGTTGGTAACAAAGAAGGAATTAATAAATTTTTTGCAAAGACATATGCTTGGATGGGATTAGCAGTTTTAGTATCTGGAATCTTTGCATTTCTAACTGCAACAGTTTGGTCTAATCAATTAGCTAATGTTTATGGAAGTTCTTTTAAAAGTATTTTAATGTTCGTAGTTTTAATTGGATTTAGTTTTGCAATTAATCATGCAGCAATTAAAAATCCAGTCTTAGGTTTTGTTTTATTAATGGGATTTGCAGCATTTATGGGATTTTCATTAGGCTCAATTTTCTTGGTTTATAGTATTGGAAATATTGCATCAGCATTTATTGGTAGTGCAAGTATTTTCGGATCAATGAGTTTATTTGGTTTATTAACTAAACGTGATTTAACGAGTGTTGGTACTCAAGTTTATGCTGCCTTAATTGGAGTAATTGTTGCTTCCGTTGTTAATTTATTCTTGAGAAGTTCAATGATTGTTTTAGTAATTTCAATTATTACAGTAATTATTTTTACTTTATTAACAGCGTATGATACACAGAAATTAAAAAGTATGTATAATAATTCAGATGAAATAGGTGTATCTGCATCAAGTTTAGCTGTAATTGGTGCAATGGATTTATACATGGACTTCTTGAATTTATTTATTAATTTATTACAAATTCTTGGAATTTTTGGTGGCGACGATAACTAAATAAAATGGCGTAAATCATAATTGATTTATGCTTTTTTTATCTATTTGATAAAAAATAAATTTATTAGTGTTAAAATTATAGTAATTATTATGGATTAGGGAGAGTTTTATGAAAAGAAAAAAAGTTCTTTTAATTGATGGGAACTCGATTGCATATAAAGCTTTTTTTGCTTTGTATACTGCAATGGATAATTTTGTAAATGATGAAGGAATTCATACCTCAGCAATATATGGTTTTAATAAAATGTTGGATATTGTATTGGATGAAGAAAAACCAGATTATGTTTTGGCAGCTTTTGATGCAGGTAAAACAACTTTTAGAACTAAAATGTTTGATACTTACAAAAGTGGCAGAGCTAAAACACCAGATGAATTAAGAGAACAATTTCCTTATTTAAAAGATTTATTAAATGCTAGAGGGATTAAAACTTATCAAATTGATAATTATGAAGCAGATGACATAATTGGAACAATTGCGAAAGAAGCAGATGAAAAAGGATTATTAACAACAGTTATAACTGGTGATCGAGATTTAACACAATTATGTTCTGAAAATACTTCAGTTAGTGTTTCAATTAAAGGAGTTACTCAAATTGAAAAGTATACTCCAAATCATGTTAAAGAAAAATTAGGGATTGATTATACTCAAATTATTGATATGAAAGGTCTTCAAGGAGATACTTCAGATAATTATCCAGGCGTAGAAAAAGTTGGACCAAAAACTGCAATTAAATTATTACAACAATTTGGAACAATTGAAGGTATCTACGAAAATATTGATGCAGTGTCTGGAAAAAAATTAAAAGAACATTTAATTAATGACAAAGAACAAGCCTTTTTGTCAAAACAATTGGCAACAATTAAGCGTGATGCGCCAATTAATATTTCTATCGATAATCTTGAATACTTAGGCAATAAAGATAAAGAATTAAGTGATTTTTATCAAAAAATGAATTTTAACAGTTATTTAAGTGAATCTGAAAAAGAAAGTAAACCATTAGAAAATATTGAATATATTGAATTGAATGAGGATAATTTAAGTTTACTAAATGAATCTAAGAATGATATTTCTTTTAATTTAGAAATGATTGATGCAAATTATCACAATTCAGATTTTGTTGGTTTTTCTATTGGAACTAAGAATTCTTTTTTTGTTTCCAGTAATTTAGATTTATTAAGTAAGGATCCTTTAAAGTCGATTTTGGAAAGTGATTCAATTCAAAAAAATGTTTTTGATTTAAAAAGACAAATTGTTGGATTAAATCGTTTAGGAATTAATTTAAAGAATATTAATTTTGATATGTTGTTGGTCTCTTATTTATTAAATACTTTAGATAATAGTAACGATATGGCAAAAATTTCTGCAAGACACGGATTTAATGATTTACAAACAGATGAAAACTTCTATGGTACAGGAGTTAAACGTGCAATTCCTACTGAAAAAGAAAAAATATATGATTATTTAGCTAGAAAAATCAATGCTATTGAGTCATTAAAAAAATCTATGCTTGACGAATTAAAAAATCATCAGCAGTTTGATTTATATCGTAATATTGAATTACCAGTTTCAAAAGTTTTAGCAGAGATGGAAATTCAAGGTATTACAGTTGACCAACAAACTTTAGAAGAATTGAAGAGTAAATATATTGAAAGATTAAGTGAATTTCAATTAGAAATTTATAATCAAGCAGGTGAAGAATTTAATATAGGTTCACCTAAACAACTTGGAAAGATTCTTTTTGAAAAATTGCAACTTCCTGTAATTAAAAAGACTAAAACAGGTTATTCAACTTCAGTTGATGTGTTAGAAAAATTGGCTGATCAGTCTCCAATCGTTAATAATATATTACAATATCGTCAATTATCTAAATTGATTTCAACCTATTTAGAAGGACTAATTAAAGTTATTTATCCGTCTGATCAAAAAGTTCATACAAGATATTTGCAGACATTAACTCAAACAGGTAGATTATCATCTGTAGATCCAAATTTACAAAATATTCCGGTTAAAAGTGAAGATGGACGTAGAATTAGAAAAGCTTTTAAACCAGAAAAAGAAGGTTGGAAGATTTTTTCTTCGGATTATTCTCAGATTGAATTGAGGGTACTGGCTTCACTATCTAATGATGATAATATGAAACAAGCGTTTATTAACGGCGAAGATATTCATGAAGCAACTGCTAAAAGAATTTTTGAATTAGATGATGATGCTGTAATTTCAAAAAATATAAGAAGACAAGCTAAAGCGGTTAATTTTGGAATTGTTTATGGAATTAGTGCATATGGTCTTTCTAATAATGTTGGGATTTCAAGACAAGATGCTCAAAAGTTTATTGATAAATATTTTGAAGAATATCCAGGAATTAAAAAGTATATGGATAGTACAATTGAATTTGCAAAAGAAAATGGTTATGTAGAAACAATTTCAAGTCGAAGAAGATATATTGATGATATAAATGCTAAGAGTTTTCAAAAACGTTCATTTGCTGAAAGAACAGCAATGAATTCACCAATTCAAGGTAGTGCTGCAGATATTATCAAGATTGCAATGGTTAATATGCAAAATGTTATCAAAGAAAAAGGATTAAAATCTAAATTATTATTGCAAGTGCATGATGAATTAATATTTGAAGCTCCAAATGATGAAATTGAAATCTTAGAAAATCTTGTTCCTAAAGTAATGGATTCAGCAATTGAATTAAATGTACCTTTAAAAGTTGAAAGTCATTATGGTGAAAATTGGTATGATTTAAAATAAGGAGGGATTCTAATGCCAGAATTACCAGAAGTAGAAACGGTTAGAAGAGGATTAACTCAATTAGTTGAGGGATCAAAAATAATAAGCGCAAATGCTTATTACGATAAAATGCTCAATATTAGTATTAACGATTTTGAGAATACCTTAAAAGATAAAACAATTGAAAAAATTGATAGAAGAGGTAAATATTTACTTTTTAGATTAAGTGATAACTATACGATTGTTTCTCATCTAAGAATGGAAGGTAAATATGATGTTCAACCTGATAATTCTCCATTAGATAAACATACTTATGTAGTTTTTCATCTTAATAATGATCGAGAGCTTAGATATAATGACACAAGAAAATTTGGTAAAATGTCATTAGTTAAAACAGGTGATGAGTATCAGTTGTCAGGATTAAAATCAATTGGACCAGAACCAACTTATGATACATTAAAATTTGAATACTTAAAGCAAAGATTAATGAAGGGTAAAAGAAAATTAAAAGCCTTTTTATTAGATCAAGATAATGTTGCTGGATTAGGAAATATCTATGCTGATGAAGTATTGTGGATGTCAAAAATTAACCCAGAACAAATTACAAATACTTTAAGTGATAATGAAATTAAAGCTTTAAGAGAAAATATTATAAAAGAAATAGATGCTGCAACTAAAGGACATGGAACTACAGTTCATTCTTATTCCAATGCTTTTGGTGAAGCAGGACAATTTCAAAATAATTTACATGCCTATGGAATGAAGGATAAGCCTTGTTCAAGATGTGGAACTAATTTTGAAAAAATTAAGGTTGCTCAAAGAGGAACTACATTTTGTCCAAAATGTCAGATGATGCATGGTGATCAAAGTGAATAAAATCATTGGATTAACTGGTGGAATTTCGACTGGTAAATCAACTGCTAGTAAATATTTAAGTAAACAGGGATGTTATATTATTGATTGTGATGAAATAGTTCATCAATTGTATAAAGAAAATATTGATTTAAATTCAGAAGTAATTAATTATTTTGGTTCAAGAATTGAATTAAATGGAAAAGTTGATTTAAAAGAATTATCAAAGTTAGTGTTTAATAGTCAACAATCTTTAAATATTTTAATGCAAATGATATTTCCTTATATTGAAAAGGAAATCAAACAAAAAATCAAAAATAATAAAAATGAAATA
This sequence comes from Lactobacillus sp. S2-2, assembly GCF_021698855.1. Lineage (GTDB taxonomy): Bacteria > Bacillota > Bacilli > Lactobacillales > Lactobacillaceae > Fructilactobacillus. Next base: position 313,431 of record NZ_WWFA01000002.1, on the reverse strand, counting down.
ATTATTGTTGATGCTCCTACTTTTTTTGAAATGGGATTAAATCGATTTGTTGATTATACTTTAGTAATAAGTAGTGATAAAATTATTCAATTAAGCAGGTTAATGAACCGAAATAATTTAAGTATTGTAGAAGCACAAAAAAGAATTAAAGCACAGTGGCCAATGGATATTAAAGAAAGATTATCAGATTTTGTTATTGATAATTCTTATGGTGTAAATGAATTAAAATCAAGTTTAAATATTTGGTTAAAAGAAGTAAAAACTTTATGAGGTGTTAATATAATGTTTTGTCCAAGATGTCATGCAGAAAGTTGTAAGGTTATTGATAGTCGTCCAAGTAATGATCGAAGAGATATTAAAAGAAGAAGAGAATGTGAATCATGTTCATTTCGATTTACCACTTATGAAAGAATAGAATTCCCACCAATTCTAGTAGTAAAAAAGAATGGAAACAGAGAAGAATTTAATCGAGAAAAAATTCTTAGAGGAATAATCAGATCAGCTGAAAAAAGACCAGTTTCAATGGATACAATGAATAATATTATCAATGTTGTAGAAACTAAAATTAGAGATTTGGGATCCAATGAAGTTAGAAGCGACTTAATTGGTGAATATGTAATGGAAGAGTTAAAAGATGTTGATGAAATATCGTACATTCGATTTGCGAGTGTCTATCGTCAATTTAGAGATATGTCTGTTTTCTTTAATGAATTAAAAGATGTTTTAGATAAAGATAAAAAAGGTGAGTAATTATGATTGATGAAATTGAACCTAAATCATCATTTATGATAATAAATTTTAGTGGAGAAAGTGACTTTAATAGTAAAGCTTTTGACTTATTGTATCAGCCAATTATTGGTTTAGATGCTTATGGATTGTATAAATTATTCTTGAATCTAAAGGATAATGAATTACATAATCATTATGAAATTATGAATATTTTACAATTAGATAAAAAGGCATTTATTAAAGCTAGATATAGATTAGAAGGTTCAGGACTTTTAAAGGTTTATAGTAAGTCAGTTTCTAATCAAATCATTTTAAATTATGAATTAGTTAATCCTTTACAACCTAAACAGTTTTTTAATGAAGATCTTTTGAGCATTTTATTTCTTGAGATGGTTGGCGAAAGTAGATTCTTAGAATTGAGTAATCGATTTAAGAGTAATGATGAAATTATTAATAATTCAGAAGAAATAACTAAGAATTTTTTTGATGTTTTTAATGTAAATTATAATAATCTATCGGATAAGCCTAGAGTTATTGAAAATTATCAAAAAGAAAATACTGTCAAATCGTCAATTGAAAAAGACTTTTATGTTGATGATTTTGATTTTAAATTATTATTGGAAATTTTAGGAAAATCATTTGTTGATATTGAACAAGTTAAAAAAGAGAAAGACATGATAACTTCAGAACATCAAGTTTATGGAATAAATGAATTAGATATGAGTCGATATATTGAAAAGGCAACTAATTTTACAAATAATTTATTTGATGTTAAAAAATTGCAGTTATTAATATCACGTGATTATCAAATGTTTAATTCAAATAACAATAATAACGAATTAACAAATGAATCTAATAAAGAAGAAATAAATCAAAATCAATTTTCGAAAAAGCAACAGCAAGTTATAAAAATTGCAAATGATTTAGCACCAATTCAATTTTTAAATTCATTAAAGCACCAAAAAGGTGGATTTACTACTAGTGGAGAAGAGCGAATTATTAAAGATTTAATTCGAAATAATATTTTAAATAAATCAGTAGTAAATATTTTGATTTATCATATTTTAATTGATCAATCATTGCCAACCTTAAATAAAAATTTAGTTGATACGATTGCTAATGATTGGAAGCAAAAAAATATTCAAACGGTTGAACAAGCAATGTTTGAAATTAAAAATAGAAATACTACACCTAAGGTAACTAAAAAATATAATAAGAAGAATTATAAACAAAATAATGTAATTGAAACTTTACCTGATTGGGCTAATTCAGACGAATATAAAAAAACTAAGAAAAACGATGTAGATGTTGACGAATTAAATAAAAAATTAAATGCCCAGCTAAATAAGAGAAAAGATAAAAAGGAGGATGACTAATGAAAGATTTAGGATTTGAAATGGAAAGTTCTTTAAAAAAGAATAATGCATTAAAAAAATATCATGATTTAATGAATCAAGTATATGAAGATAAAGATGTTAAAGATTTTTTAAATCAAAATCAAGATAAGTTATCGAAAGATGCTATCATTAAGTCATCAGCCAAGTTATACGAATTTTTTAATGAAAAAAATAAAATAAATAAAGGTCAATCTAATTTTGCTAATGGATATATTCCTCAACTCGTTATGAATAATTCATTGATAGATGTTTCTTATGTTGCTAGTCCAGAATTAATAAAACAAAGAGAAAACGAAAAGAATAATAAATTGATTCAGACTATATCAATGCCAAAAGATGCTATAAATGCTGATATTTTAAATTATGATAAAGATAATGGAAGAATTGAAGCCTTAAGTGAAGCTTTAGATTTTATTGAAAATTACAAAACTAATTCAAATAATTTTCATAAAGGATTATATTTATATGGACCATTTGGAACAGGTAAAACTTATTTGTTAGGAGCAATTGCTAACGAATTAGCTAATAGTGGTGTTCAGAGTTTATTACTTCATTTTCCAAGTTTTATTGTCGAATTGAAAAATTCAATTGGTAATTCCAATATTTCAAACAAGTTAGATCGTATTAAAAAAAGTGAAATTTTAATGATTGATGATATTGGGGCTGACTCAATGTCTTCTTGGGTTAGGGATGATATTTTAGGTACAATTTTGGAATATCGAATGCAAAATGAATTATCAACATTCTTTTCATCTAATTTTTCAATGCAGCAATTTGAAGATGAACATTTAAAGGTTAATCAAAGAGGGGATATTGAGCCCCTTAAGGCAAAACGATTAATGGAAAGAATTTATTTTTTGGCTGATGAAATTGAAGTTACTGGTAGGAATCGTAGAAGATCATGAAATTGACATTGTAAAATAATAATGTTATAAATTTATGTATAGTAAAGACATGGCTATAATTTGTATTTCTAAGAGAGAGTGATATTTTCTGTAATTCACTTGTTTGCAAATTTTGGTTACCACTTTATTTATTTTTTGAATATATTTTTCAATGAGTGTCTAATTAAATTAGATTAAATTGGGTGGAACCACGTTAATAACGTCCCAGGTATTATTTATATAATACCTGGGACTTTTTTTAGGAGAGGTGTTTAATTATGGACAAATTACAATTCGTATTTCCAGATGGAAGTATTAAAGAATTTGAAGATGGAGTTTTAGCTGAAGATATCGCAAAATCTATCTCAGTTAGTTTAGCTAAGAAATCTGTAGCTGCAAAAATTGATGGAGTATTAGTTGATTTTTTCAAACCATTACATAAAGGTGGAAAAATTGAAATTATTACTAAAGATTCAGATGAAGCTAATTCTTTGTTAAAAGAAACTGGATCTTTAGCCTTACAAAGTATTTTAAAGAATAAATACAGTGATATTAAATTCGGATTGAGTGAAAATGATGAGGAAGGATTCTTTTTAGATACTGAAAAAGATGAAAATCAAGTTAGCTCAGATGAATTAGAAACACTAGAAAATGAAATCAAAAAAATGATTGGAGTTAATGCTTCAATTAAAAGAGTTGTTTTAAATAAAGAACAAGCTTTATCAGAAGTTGAAAATGATAAATATCAATCTAAATTAATCTTAGATCAAATTGATGAAAATAATGAAGTATTATTTTATGAAGTAAATGATCAATTAATTTTGGCTCAAGATATTGTTTTACCTAGTTTGAAAGATTTAAAACATTTTCGTTTATTATCAGTAGCTGGTGCATATTGGGAAGGTAAATCTTCTAATGCGATGTTACAAAGAATTTATGGAACAGCTTTCTTTAAAGAAGATGATTTAAAAGAAGATTTACGTTTAAGACAAGAAGCTAAAGAAAGAGATCATAGAGTTATTGGTAACCAACTTGATTTATTCTTCGTTGATCCAAAAGTAGGTGCTGGTTTACCATACTGGATGCCTAATGGTGCAACAATTAGAAGAACGGTTGAAAGATATATTACTGATAAAGAATTATCTCATGGTTATGAACATGTATATACTCCTGTTCTAGCTAATTTAGATTTATATAAACAATCTGGGCATTGGGATCATTATCGTGAAGATATGTTCCCACCAATGGATATGGATGATGATGAAATGTTGGAACTACGTCCAATGAATTGTCCCTCACATATTCAAGTATATAAGCACCATATAAGATCATATCGTGAACTACCATTAAGAATTGCTGAACTAGGAATGATGCATAGATATGAAAAATCAGGTGCTTTAAGTGGATTACAACGAGTAAGAGAAATGACATTAAACGATGGTCATACATTTGTTGCTCCTAATCAAATTAAAGATGAATTCAAAAAAATTCTTAATTTAATGATGGAAGTTTACAGTGATTTTGATATTAACGATTATAAGTTCAGATTAAGTTATCGTGATCCTGAAAACACTGAAAAGTATTTTGATGATGATGAAATGTGGAATAAAGCTCAATCAATGTTAAAAGGTGCAATGGATGAATTGAATCTTGATTATGTTGAAGAAGAAGGTGAAGCAGCATTTTATGGTCCAAAATTAGATGTTCAAACTAAAACTGCCTTAGGTAATGAAGAAACTTTATCTACAATTCAATTTGATTTCATGTTACCTGAAAGATTTGATTTGAATTATGTAGGTGAAGATGGTCAAAATCATCGTCCAGTTATGATTCATAGAGGATTAGTTTCTACTATGGAAAGATTTACTGCTTACTTAATCGAAATGTACAAGGGTGCATTCCCAACTTGGTTAGCTCCACAACAAGTTAAAATCATTCCAGTTAGTGAAGAAAAACATGGAGATTATGCAAGAAAAATCAATGAAAAGTTAACTTCAATGAAAATTAGATCAACTGTTGATGAACGTGCTGAAAAAATGGGTTACTTAATAAGAGATGCTCAAACTCATAAAGTTCCATATACTGTTGTCGTTGGAGAAGATGAAGTATCTAATGAAAAAGTTTCTGTGAGAAAATACGGTGAAGAGAACAGTGAAACTTATGGTATTACAGAATTTATTGAAAGTGTTTTAGAAGATATTTCTGAGTATTCTAGAAATACTAAAAAGTAATTTGACATATTAGGTTTTTATTGATATTATAATTAATAGAAAAAAGCAGAAGCTTCCCGCTTCTCGCCTTAGGAACATAAGTTGCTGGGCATATGTCGAATGAAAGTTTCATTTCTACGGAACATGGCGGGTGCTTTAGTGGCATCCGCTATTTTTCTGCTTTTAATTAAATGGAGGTGAAATACAATAGCAAAAGATAAATTAGTAAATGATGGTATTTTTGCCAATGAAATGATGGTTATTGATGCTGAAGGAAACCAATTAGGTTTAAAAAGTAAAAGTGAAGCATTAGAAATAGCTGATCAAGCAAATTTAGATTTAGTAATGGTAGCTCCAAAAGCTAAACCACCAGTTGCAAAAATATTAGATTACGGTAAGTATCGTTTTGAGCAACAAAAGAAAGAACGTGAAAATCGTAAACGTCAAAAAGTTGTTAGTGTTAAAGAAATTCGTTTAAGTCCTACTATTGATACAAATGATTTTAATACTAAATTAAACAACACTCGTAAGTTCTTATCAAAAGGTGAAAAAGTAAGAGTTTCTATTCGATTTAAGGGTAGAGCTATTACACATAAAGAAATTGGTAGAGAAGTTCTTACTAAAATGGCTGAGGCTACAAATGATGTTGCAACTGTAACTCAAAAAGCTAAAATGGAAGGTCGTAGCATGTTCTTAATGCTATCACCAAATACTGACAAAAAATAATATTTTATTATCTAGGAGGAACCAATCATGCCAAAAATTAAAACAAATAGAGCTGCTGCAAAGCGTTTCAAAAAAACTGCTAAAGGCGGTTTAAAAAGTGCACATGCATTTACAAGTCACCGTTTCCACGGTAAGACAAAGAAACAACGTAGACAATTACGTGGAACTCACATGATGAACAAAACAAACGTTAAACGTTACTTAAAATTACTATCAAAATAATTTATAACTAAGAGGAGGAATTTACTATGCCACGAGTAAAAGGCGGAACAGTTACACACGCACGTCGTAAACGAGTACTTAAATTAGCTAAAGGATACAGAGGTGGAAAACGTCGCTTATTCAAGACTGCTAAAGATCAAGTAATGAAGTCACAAGAATATGCTTTCCGTGACCGTCGTAATAATAAAGGTAACTTTAGAAAATTATGGATTGCAAGAATTAATGCTGCTGCAAGAATGAACGGTATGAGCTACAGCAAATTTATGCACGGTTTAAAATTAGCAAATGTTGATATGAACAGAAAAATGCTTGCTGATTTAGCTGTAAATGATGAAAAAGCTTTTGCTGATTTAGCAGAAACTGCTAAGAAAGCTTTATAAAATGAAACTTCCACCTCTGTATAGTGTGAGGTGGAAGTTTTTTCTAATTTTAGAAGAATAAAATTTCTTCTAGTACATAATAATAAGGAGATAATAATGCTAAAAAAATTTAAACCTACGTGGATGGTTAAATCAATTTATGATATATCACCTAGCCAATTAAAAAAGCATAATATTAAAAATATATTAACTGATTTAGATAATACATTAATTGCATGGAACGATAAAAATAGTACTAATCGATTAAAATCATGGCTAGATTATATGTCTAAAAATGAAATTAATGTTGTGGTTGTTTCAAATAATCAGAAACGTAGAGTTCAAAAAGCATTGGAAGGATTGGACGTTTCATATATATATCGTTCAATGAAACCAACTTCTTATGGAATTAATAAAGCGATTAAAGAGTTTTCTTTTGATAAAAAGGAATCCGTAATGATAGGAGATCAACTCTTAACAGACATATTAGGTTCAAATATTTCTCATGTTAAAAGTATTTTGGTTAAACCATTAGTACCTTCTGATGCATGGGTTACAAAAGGTAATCGTATAATAGAAAAATTTATATTAAATCAATTAGCAAAAAAAGATAAAAATTTTTACTGGAAGGAAGACATTTAAATGGTATTAGATGAAGAATTATACTGTATCGGTTGTGGAGCTAAGATTCAAAGTGAAAATCAAGATGAAATTGGTTATACTCCTGAATCAGCAATAGCAAAAGGATTAGAAAGTGGAGAATTATATTGTCAAAGATGTTTTAAACTTAGACATTATAATGAAATACAATCAGTTGATTTTGATGACGATGATTTTTTAAAGTTGTTAGATAAAATTGGACAGACCAATTCTTTAGTTGTTTATGTTATTGATATCTTTGATTTTAATGGAAGTTTAATTCCTGGGTTACAAAGATTTATTGGAAATAATCCTATTTTATTAGTTGGAAATAAAATGGATTTAATACCATCTTCAATTAATAAAAAGAAATTAAAGGATTGGATTAGACAACAAGCTAATAAAGCTCAAATAAAACCAATTGGAATTGAAATGGTATCAGCCAAAACTAATCAATCCGTTGATAATTTATTAGATGTAATTCAAAAAAATCAAGAAGATCGAGATGTATATGTTGTCGGAGTAACTAATGTTGGTAAATCTACATTAATTAATCAAATAATTAGACAAAATACTGGTGATAGCCAAGTTATTACTACATCAAGATTTCCTGGGACAACTTTAGATCAAATTGAAATCCCATTAGATGATGGACATTCATTGATTGATACCCCTGGTGTTATTCATCGTGAACAAATGGCGCATTATTTGAATCCAAAAGATTTGAAATATGTTTCACCTAGTAAATTAATAAAACCTAAAAGTTATCAATTAAATCCAGAACAAACATTATTTTTCGGTGGATTAGGCCGTTTTGATTATATAAAAGGTGATTCTAAAAAAGGATTTACTGTTTATGTTTCAAATGATTTATTAGTTCATAGAACTAAAACTGATAATGCTGATAACTTTTATGAAAAACATTTAGGAGGGTTATTAACTCCACCTTCTGAATACAGTGAAGATTTGGAATTATATCGAAAAGAATTTAAAGTTGAAGAAAAAAGTGATGTTGTAATTGAAGGGTTAGGATGGATAACAGTACCTAAAGATACAATTGTTGCTGCATATGCTCCAAAACATGTTTCAATATTAATTAGAAAATCAATGATTTAAAAGGGAGAAAAATTAAATAAATGAAATTAAGAGGTAAACAGAAAAGTTTTTTAAGAGCGCAGGCAAATCAGATTAAACCAGTTTTTTCTATTGGAAAGAATGGTTTAAGTGATTTATGGCTTAATGAAGTACAAGAAGTTATAAATAACCGTGAATTAATTAAAGTTAATATTCAACAAGCATCAGATATAACGGTAGAAGAAGCAAAAAGTTTTATTGAAGAAAATAGTAATATTCAAGTTGTTCAAACAATCGGAAGAACATTATTATTATTTGTAGTTTCCAAAAAAGAGAATAAAAGAAAGATTTCAATTGATGTAGCAGAAATATAAAGGTTTAATTATATGAATAAAAAGAAACAAAGAATTGGTATTTTAGGTGGAACTTTTAATCCAATTCATAATGGACATTTAATTATTGCTAATCAAGCTTATGACCAATTAGAATTGGACAAAGTTCTTTTTTTACCTGATTACATTCCGCCACATGTTGATAAAAAAGAAGCAATTTCAGCTAATAAAAGAGTTGAAATGATTGAGAAATCGATCGAAAATTATAAACAATTTGATATTGAATTATTGGAAATTGAACGTAAAGGTAAGAGCTATACGTATGATACGATTAAAAAATTAATTGAAATTAATCCTAACGTTGAATATTATTTTATAATTGGTGGCGATATGGTTGACTATTTACCAAAATGGTACCGAATTAAGGATTTATTTGATATGATAAATTTTGTTGGTGTTAAAAGATTGGGATCTTCGGGTAAATCTAATGAAAATATTTTGTGGATTGATTGTCCTTTGATTCAAATATCATCTTCTTTAATTAGAGATTATATACAAAAAAATAAATCGATTGAATTTTTAGTACCAGAAAAAGTTAATAAATTTATTAAGGAGCATCATTTATATGAATGAAAGATATGATTATAAAAAATATAGTGATTTTGATCGTAATCAAATAATTAATAAATTAAAAAATAACTTAACAGATTCAAGATTTGAACACTGTTTAAGAGTTGAAAGTGAAGCAATTAGAATAGCAATTAATAATAATTATGATTCTGAATTAGCAGGTTTAGCAGGTTTAGTTCATGATTATGCAAAACAAATGTCAGATGATAAATTTAAACAGTATATTCGAGAATATAGGTTAGATGAAAATCTTTTAAATTATGGTAACGAAATTTGGCATGGATATGTAGGATATCTAATTATTCAACAAGAACTTGGAATTAATGATTCAAGGATTTTAAATGCTGTAAGATATCATACAATTGGTTCTTCACATATGGAAAAACTATCAAAAATAATTTTTATGGCTGATTATATTGAACCAAATAGGAACTTTCCAGGTGTAGAAAATGCTAGAAAAATTACTAATTCTAGTTTAGATGAAGGTGTAATTTTTCAAATAAAAAATACAATGATATATTTAGTAGAAAATGGAAATAAAATCTATCCTAGAGCTTTAGATGCCTATAATAGGATTGTTGATTTAAATAATTAAGGAGATAATTTATTGATTAAAAAAAATTTAGAAATAATTGTTAAAGCAGCCGATAATAAAAGAGCAAATGATATTATAGCTTTAGATACAGAAAATATTAGTGTGATGGCTGATTATTTTGTAATTATGGATGCTTCTAGTGAAAGACAAGTAAAAGCAATCGCTGATAATATTGTTGAAAAATTAAATGAAAATAAAGTTGAAATTAATCAAGTTGAAGGAAAAAATGAAGCTAATTGGATTTTAATTGATGCTGGAGATATCATTGTTCATGTATTTAAAAAAGAACAACGTGATTTTTATAATCTTGAAAAATTATGGTCAAATGCATCACTTGTTAATTTAAATGAATGGATTGAAGAAGATTGATTTTTAATGAATTTGCAACATTTTATGATGAATTATTTGATCCACAAATGTATCAAAAATGGGCTTATTTTGTAAAAAACAATTATAATAAAGGACAAAAAATTCTTGATTTAGCATGTGGTACTGGAAAACTTATTTCAATCTTGAAAAAAGAAGGATATCGAGTTGAGGGTTCTGATTTATCAGATGAAATGTTAGCAATTGCAGATTTTAATTTAAAAGAAGCAGGATTTAACGTTCCATTGTATAATGCAAATATGTTAGATATGAGCGATTTAGACATTTATGATGGAATTACTTGTTTTGATGATTCATTATGTTATTTAAGTAATTATGATGATTTAAAGTTAGCTTTTAAACAAATATATCAACATTTAAATAATAGTTCTTTGTTTTCTTTTGATGTTATAACACCATATCAAGTTAATGAAGTTTATCCAGGATATATGTATAATTATCGAGACGAAACAAGAGCATTTATGTGGACCTCATATTTAACGGATGAATTAAACGTTATTGAACATGATTTATCTTTTTTCCTATTCAATAAAAATAATCAAGCATATGATGAATATAATGAATTGCATGTAGAAAAAACATATACAATTGATGATTATAAAAATGCTTTAATTCAAGCTGGGTTTAATAATATTAAAGTTACTTCAGAATTTGGTGAAGCTAAAATTAAAGATGATTCAACTAGATGGTTTTTTACTTGTTCAAAAGGATAATAGTGGTGATAAAGTGAAATCTGTTGGTATTATTGCAGAATATGATCCATTTCATAATGGTCATAAGTATCAGATTAAAAAAGCAAGAGAAGAAACAAAAGCTGATGTTGTAATTGTTGTTATGAGTTCGAATTTTACACAAAGAGGAGAACCAGCCATTTTTGACAAATGGACAAGGACAAGAATGGCTCTTGAAAATGGTGTTGATATGGTTATTGAATTACCAATTCAGTCTGCAGTTCAACCTGCAAATATTTTTGCTAAAAAAGCTGTTGAATTAATTGAGAGTTTAAACTGCGATTTTATTGCTTTTGGTGCAGAGCATTCTGAAACTGATTTTTTTGAATTAAGTAAAAAAGAACTTTCATTAAATGATGAAGACTTAATGGAAGATAATAATAACTTTGCATCTAATTATCAAAAACTTTTTTTCAAAAAATTTGGAGTTGATTTATCTTATCCAAATGATAATCTTGCTTATTGGTATGCGGTTGCTATTAGAAAAATTAGTTCGAAATTAAAAATGGTTCCTATTCAAAGAATTGAAAGTAATCATGGAGATTTAGTATTAGGTAAAAATATATCTAGTGGTAAATCAATAAGACTCGCTTTAATGAATCATCAAATAATAAATCATATGGTTCCTAAAACATCAATTAATTTAAAAAAGTTAAAACCTATTTATTGGAATGATTATTTTCCTTTTTTGAAGTTTAAAATTTTAACAGCTAGTATATTTGATTTACAAAAAATATATCAAATGACAGAAGGGTTAGAATATAAACTGAAAAAAGAAATTGTTAATGCAAATACTTTTGTTGAATTTATGAACAAGATTAAAAGTAAACGTTATACTTATACAAGATTACAAAGGTTATTAGTTTATGTTTTATTTTCAATTACTGAGGATGAAATTAATTCTGTAAATTCATCAATTAGAATTTTAGGATTTAATAATTCAGGAAAATGTTTTTTAAATGAAAACAAAAAGAAAATTGAGTTACCTATTTTTACTAAAACTACAAAAAAAATGATTGAAGAAAATATACCAATTGAATTTAAATCTGGTCAAATTGTTGAGATGATAAATGGTCAAACACAGGATTTATTTAAATATCCAATTATCATTAAAAACTAGATGGTATCAAGGATATAGCCTTGACAATAAAAAAATTGGTATGTATAATTATGCTTGTTGCATTGGAGGTTTATTATGAAATGGTCTTTTGAGTATCTTCAAGATTATAAAAATCATCCTCTTGAAGAAGAACAAACTTTAAATTTGAGAGATTCGTTAATGAAAAGATATCCTGAAGATATCTTAGATGCTTCTCCGATTAATGTATCTGTTCAAGTTATTAATGATCAAGGAGACATGATTGTTGATGCTAAGGTTGAAGGTAAAATTGTTGTTCCTTCAAGTAGATCATTAGAACCAGTTGAATTACCATTAAATTTTAGTTTTACTGAAATATATGTTGATGCTGAGTCTAAGTTAGATCGATATGAAAAAACAGTAGTTGTTTTACTTGTTGATGAAAAAGAAAAGATTATTGACTTCGACAAAGCTGTTGAAGATAATATTATTGTTCAAATACCAATGCATGTTCTATCTCCAGAAGAGTCTGAAAACAATATTATGCCTGAAGGTAATGATTGGAAAGTTATATCAAAAGAAGATATAGACGAATCTGAAAAAGATAGTAAAAATGTTGATCCACGTCTTGCTAAGTTAAAAGATTTTTATAATGATTAAACTTTTGTAAGGCTTAAAAATTTCACTAGTGGATATTTTTAAATAAGGGAGGTTCTAAAAATGGCTGTACCAAAGAGAAAAACTTCTAAAACAAAGAAGAATATGCGTAGAGGTCACATTAAATTAAGTGTACCTGGCATGAGCGCTTGTCCTAATTGTGGAGAAATGCGTAAATCTCACTATGTATGTCCTAGTTGTGGCTTCTATGACGGAAAAGAAGTTGCTGCTGCTAAGAAAGACTAGTAAGTGTTAAAAAAACCAAAAGCGCCATGGGCTTTTGGTTTTTTTATTCTTTTAAGCCCTAAAATATTTGGATTGATATCCTTATACAATAGGGCTTTTTATTTATTAATTTTTTTATAATAAAGGACTTATTCTAATTAGAATAAGTCCTTTATATATTTATTTAAGATGTTTTATGGTTTTCTATTTTGTTTTCCAGCGTTTCTTTTATGATTTTCATTATTATTACTACTATTTGAATTATTATTATGTTGAGTTTGTTGTGATTCTTTATTTTCTTTGTCATCATTTTCAAATAACTCAATTAAGTCATCAGTTAAAACAACTTTAGGCGGATTTTGTTTTGCATCTTCAAGAATTTTTTCTCTCATTTTAGGTCTATATAAGTTAATAATTAATGTTTGTATAACAGCAAATATACCACCTATGAAGAAATAAATTCCAAGACCTGCAGGTGATTGAAGAGATACAAAGAAAATCATAATGGGACTTAGAAGCATCATATATTTCATTTGTTTTTTTTGTTCTTCAGGAACTCCAAGTAAAGAAACATAACTTTGAACTAAATAAATAAGTAAGGCTGCTACTGCTAATGGAATAGACTTTTGTCCAAGTTTAATACCCATAAATACAGTATGTGATAACTCTGGTGAGTATCTAATAGCCGAATAAAGAGCTGCAAATACAGGCATTTGTATAATAAGAGGTAAACAGCCAATTCCACCAGTCATACTAATTCCGTTTTCTCTGTAAATTTCCATAGTTTTTTGACTGAGCATCATTTGTTGTTGTTGAGTTTTAGCTTTTTTTTGCATTTCTTGAATTTTTTGCATTTGTGGCTTTATCAAATTCATTTTTTCTTGTTGTAGAGTAGATTTTTTCATTTGATTAACCATTAATGGTAATAAAATTAATCTAACAGCTATAGTTATTACAATTAAAGACCAACCATAGTTACCTGTAAAATTAGCAATTACTTCCATTAACTGTTGACCTGGTTTGGCTAAATATTTATAAACCATTCCATAAGGATTTCCGTTGGCATCATGTCTAACACAACCAGTTAAAAAAAGACTTAAAGCGGTAATTAGTGACAGGATACTAAATTTTTTATTCACTTTCATTTAAATTCCCCTTGTTTGTTTAAATATCAATCCCTTTAATATTACATTACTGTATTTATTTGTTCAATCCTGTAATGATAAATGTTTAAATAATTTAAAAAAGTAATTATTTTAAGTAAGAAGTAATTGATTTGTGTTAAAATTATATAAATAAGATGAATGGATGTTATTTATGGATAAAATTTTATCAAAACATAATAAGAACGTTAAAGAGTGGCAAAAATTAAAAACGTCAAAAGGACAAAAAAAAGAAAATTCATATATTATTGAAACTTGGCATTTAGTTGAAGAAGCTATTAATTATAACCAAGAAATTGAATTAATTTTAGTAACTGAAGAAAAATATAATTTTTTTAAAGAAAAAATAAATGATTTTAATGTAACAATTATTTCTGAAGAGGTTGCAAATAGTATTTCTTCAACTGTTACCAATCAGGGTATTTTTGCAATTTGTAAAATATCATATAATTATTTTGAAGTAGATACCGATTTTAAAGGTGGTTGGATTTTATTAGATAATGTTCAAGATCCTGGAAATATTGGAACTATTGTAAGAACTGCTGATGCTGCTGGTTTAAAAGGCGTTGTATTTGGTGAAGGTACAGCTAATATGTATAATGATAAAGTATTAAGATCAATGCAGGGAAGTCAGTATCATGTTAAACTAGTAAATTCATCAATTGAAAAAGTCATTGAAGAATTTAAAGAACATGAAATAAATGTTTATGGAACTGAACTAAATCCTGATGCATATGATTATACTCAAATAAAACCTACTGAAGATTTTGCATTAATTATGGGCAATGAAGGAAATGGAATGCGTGATAATTTAATTAAAAGCACAGATAAAAATTTATACATTCCAATTAAGGGTTCAGCTGAATCTTTAAATGTTGCAATCGCAGCAGCTTTAATAATGTTTAAAATAAAGAAATAATTTAGGAGGCCAATTATGAAAAGTACTAAATGGTATGAAAATGAAGAATATTTATCAATTGTTTCTGATTTATTAGATAATGATAAAGTTAAAAAATTAGATAATTACGTTCAGCATCATCATTCTACAAGATTAAAGCACTCTATTAATGTTTCATATATAAGTTTTAAAATTGCTAAGAAATGGCATTTAGACTATAAATCAACTGCAAGAGCAGGATTGTTACATGATTTATTTTATTATGATTGGCGAGAGGTTAAATTTGATTTAGGCTCACATGCCTTTATTCATCCAAAAATTGCTTTAAGAAACGCAAAAAAAATAACTTCTTTAAATCCGATTGAACAAGATATTATTTTGAAGCATATGTGGGGATTAACTATTTCAAATCCTAAATATAAAGAAAGTCTTATTGTTTCATTAGTTGATGATTTAGAAGCTGTTACGGAATTTTCTAAACCATTAAAAAGACGTGTAAGAAAATTTATAAATATATTTAATTAATAGGAGGATTAAATATGAGTGTTGATGTAGAAATTTCAAAAAATCAATTATGTCCTAATTTTCAAGAAGCATTTAAAATTTTAGGAAAAAAATGGAATGGATTAATTATTGAATCATTGTTATTAAAAGGACCACTTCGTTTTAGAGAACTTGCTAATGAAATTGATGAATGTAGTGATCGAGTTTTAGCTGAAAGATTAAAAGAATTAGATCAAGAAGAAATTGTTACTAGAAAGACATTTGATGATTCTGCTCTTATTATTTATGAATTATCTGATAAAGGAACAGAATTAAAGCCAATTATGAGTGGATTACATTCATGGTCAGATAAATGGTGTTGTCAAACTGATTAAAAAGTATTGACCATTAACTATTTATCATTTATTATTTTATTAAATACGTTGATAAAAGAGTAGTAAACTTTTAGTTTAATAGAGAGACTATTTTAGCTGAAATTAGTCATATAAAAGTTGAATTCGCTTTTTGAGTAAAATTAATTCGGTTAATTTCCGTTACCAAATTATAGAGAGTTTACATTAATTTGTATAAATCTGGGTGGTAACGCGGTACTTCGTCCCTATTAGGGACGAAGTTTTTTTATTTTCAAAATGGAGGAAAAAATATGTCATTAAAAGATGATTTGAATCAAATAAAAGAAAATGGATTGGTTAAAATTGAAAGTTCTAAAAGTGTTAAAGAATTAAATGATCAAATTAGAGTAGATCTTTTAGGTAAAAAAGGATTAATAACTCAAACATTAAGAGGAATTTCTAATCTTCCAGTTGAAGAAAGACCTGAAATGGGTAGTTATGCAAATTCTATTCGTGATACTTTGCAAGTAGCTATTGATAATAAAGCTCAAGAACTTGAAGAAAAAGAATTGAATGAAAAATTAAAGAGTGAAAAAATTGATGTTACTTTACCTGAAAATAAGGTAATCAAAGGTCATCCACATGTAATTCAACAAATTGTTGATCAAATTGATGATTTATTTTTAGGTATGGGATATGAAGTTCTTTCTGGACCAGAAGTTGAAGAGGATGTATATAATTTTGAAATGATGAATCTTCCTAAAGATCATCCGGCTAGAGATATGCAAGATACTTTTTATATTACTGATGAAATATTGATGAGAACTCAAACTTCTCCAATGCAAGCTAGAACTTTAGAAAAGCATGATTTTTCTAAAGGTCCTTTAAAAATGATTTCTCCAGGACTTGTTTATAGAAGAGATACTGATGATCCAACTCATTCCCATCAATTCCATCAAGTAGAAGGAATTGTAATTGATGAAAATATAACAATGGCTGATTTAAAAGGAACATTAGAAGTTATGATTGAAGAATTATTTGGTGATAAATTTGATGTTCGATTGAGACCAAGTTATTTTCCATTTACTGAACCTTCAGTTGAAGTAGATATTACTTGTTTTAAATGTATGGGTAAAGGATGTTCAGTATGTAAAGGAAGTGGATGGATTGAAGTTTTAGGTGCAGGAATGGTTCATCCTAATGTATTGAAAATGGCAGGCGTAGATGCAAATGAATATGGTGGATTTGCATTTGGATTAGGACCAGATCGTTTTGCAATGCTTAAGTATGGTGTTACTGATATTCGAGATTTTTACCTAAATGATTTAAGATTTTTATCACAATTTAATTAAAGGAGAAAATTAATGTTAATTTCATATAACTGGTTAAAAGAATACTTAGATATTAATATTAGTGCTGATGACTTAGCTGAAAAAATTGAAAGAAGTTCAGTCGAAGTAGATTCAGTAATAACAAGAAGTAAAGGATTAAAAAAAATAATAGTTGGACAAATTATGTCTTTTGAAAAGCATCCAGATTCAGATCATCTGAATATTTGTCAAGTTGATACCGGTGAAGATGAGCTTGAACAAATTGTATGTGGAGCACCAAATGTTGAAGTTGGAGCAAAAGTAATTGTTGCTTCACCTGGAGCTAGAATTGCCGATAATGTTAAAATCAAAAAGGCAAAAATGAGAGGTATTGAATCACGTGGAATGCTTTGTGCTCTGGATGAAATTGGATTTCCAAAAGATGTAGTTCCTAAAGAATGGTCTGACGGAATTTACTTTTTACCTGAAGATGCTGTAGTTGGTAATGATGTATATGAATATATTGGAATGAATGATTCCCTTATTGACTTAGATGTAACACCAAATCGTGGTGATATGTTAAGTATAAGAGGTACTTTATTTGATTTAGCTGCAATTTACAATAAAAATTTTGAATTAGAAACGAATGAAGTAAAAAATTATCTTAATGATAATATCAGTGATTTAATTAATTTAAATGTCGATGAAACATTATCTTCAAATTACAATTTACGAATTATTAAAAATGTCAAAGTTGAAGCAAGCCCACTTTGGTTACAAATTAGACTATGGAATGCTGGAATTAAACCAATAAATAATATCGTAGATGTAACAAATTACATTATGATTAAGTTAGGTCAACCACTTCATGCTTATGATTTAGATAAAATAAATCAAAATGATATAAGTGTAAGAAGAGCAAAAAATGGTGAGACAATAACTACTCTAGACGATGTTGAACGTATTTTAAATGAAACTGATGTTGTGATATCAGATAGTAAATCACCAATTGCATTAGCTGGTTTAATGGGTGGAAAAGATACAGAAGTAGACGACAATACTACTAATATTTTACTTGAAGGTGCTAATTTTAATTCAGTTAATACTCGTAAAATGGCTCAAAAACAAAATCTACACACTGATGCTTCGCAAAGATTTGAAAGAAAAATTGATGATAGTAATATTGTTAATTCAATTGAAGATGCAACTGGTTTAATCGAAATGATTGCAAATGGTGAAGCAACAAAAGATATTTTAACTAAAACAGTTAATAAATCTAAAAATAAAATTATTAATATTACTAGTAGTAGAATTAATCATGTTTTAGGTACTGATTTTGATAATAATACTATTATTGATATCTTTAATAGACTAAATTTTGAAGTAGAAATTGAAAATGACTCAATTAAAGTAACAATTCCTAGTCGTAGAAATGATATTAGTATGGATGCTGATTTAATTGAAGAAATCGCTAGAATATATGGTTATGATAATATTGGTAGTACTCTTCCAACTACTAAAATGACGCAAGGTAAATTAAGCAAAAAGCAAAAATTAATCAGAAATTCTAGAAAATCAATGGAAGAATATGGTTTAACTCATGCAATCTCATATTCATTAACTTCTGAAGAAAAATCAAGTCAATTTAGTACAAATGATCAGGAATCAGTTCAACTTAAATTTCCTATGAGTATGGATCATTCTAATTTAAGAATGAATTTATTATCAGGACTCTTAGATGATGTTGCATATAATCAAGCAAGAAATGTAAAAAATGTAGCATTGTATGAACAAGGCCGCATTTTTATTCCAAATGATAATGATGTAAGACCAACAGAAATAGAACATTTAGCAGGAGTAATTTCTGGATCATTAGTTGAAAATAATTGGAAGCAAAAATCCAAAAAAGTAGATTTTTATGATATTAAAGGAATACTAAATGAATTTTTAAAAAATTTATCATTTGTTGATGAAATAACTTACGTAGCTACTGATAAATATTCTAATATGCATCCCGGACGTACTGCTGATATATTAATCGGTGATACTAAAATTGGATTTATAGGTCAAGTTCATCCTAAATTAGTTCAAAAATATAAAATTGATGAAGTTTATGGATTTGAAATTAATCTTGATATAATTAATGACTTGCCTAAAAAAGAACAACTTTACAATCAAATTAGTCAATATCCATCAATTAAAAGAGATATTGCTTTGTTGTTAAATGATGATATTACACACGCCGATGTTTATAATTTAATTAAAAAACGCGGCGGAGCTTATTTAACTAAAATTGATTTGTTTGATATTTATGAAGGTGAAAATATACCTGAGGGTAAAAAATCAATGGCATATTCACTTATTTTCCAAGATAAAAATGGTACTTTAACTGATGAAGATGTAAATAAATCAATGGAAAAAATTCAAAATAATTTGGAAAAAGAATTTGATTTAGAAATTAGATAGAGAGGAATAGGATTTTTTAATATGGAAAATCAAGAACAAAATTCAAATAATTTCGGAAAAAAAATCATTATTTCTATTATCGCTATTTTAATTTTTTTAGCTATTTGTATAGGTATCGGAGGCTATAATTATTTTAAAACATCTTTAAAGCCCTTAGATGTAAATAATAAAAATGTTAAGCAAATTAATATTCCATTAGGAGCTTCTACTAAAAAAATAGGTTCAATTTTACAAGATGAAGGAATAATTAAAAGTGGAACCGTTTTTAGTTATTACGTTGATTCTAATAAAAAAGGTAGTTTTAAGGCAGGATATTATCAATTAAATCCATCTATGACATTAAAAAGTATTACTGGTCTTTTACAAAAAGGTGGTTCTGAGGAACCAATTCAAAGTAAAACAGGTAATATTCTGATAAAAGAAGGAGCTAATATTAATGAAATAGCCAATGGTATTAGTAATAAATCTGATTTTTCAAAAAAAGAATTCTTAAATCTAATGAAAGATAAAAAATTTATTAATAATTTAATTAATAAATATCCAAAGTTATTACAATCAGCTACTAAATCTGATAAGGTTAATTATGCTCTTGAAGGTTATTTATATCCTGCAACCTATATGGTTAAAAAAAATGACTCTTTAAAAGATATTGTTGAAAAAATGGTTTCCAAAACGGATCAAATTTTAACGCCTTATTATAAGGAAATTAATAAAAAGAAATTAAACGTGCATAAGGTTTTAACTTTAGCATCTTTATTGGAGAATTTAGATGTATCAAATAAAGATAAATCTGTAATTGCTGGTATTTATATGAATCGTTTACAATTAGGAATTCCTTTACAATCTGATATAAGTTCTCTTTATGAAATTAGAAAACAGAATGGTACTTTGTCAGATAAAGAACTATGGAGAAATTCTCAATATAATTTATATGTAAATCCTGGTTATGGTCCTGGTCCACACGATAATCCAACTAGTGATTCAATTAAGGCTGTGTTAAATCCAACATATCGTAAAAATAAATTTCTTTATTATTTAATTGATCTAAATAATGATAAAGTTTACTATGCTAGAAATGCAAATGAACAACAAATTGATATCGATACTTATATTAGTGAATAGCAGCGGAGGAAGTAATGGAAAAGGTTAAAAAACCAATTATTATTGGTGTAACTGGTGGTTCAGGAAGTGGTAAAACAACCGTAAGTAGATCAATACTAGATAGGCTACCAAATACTTCAATAATGATTTTACAGCAAGATTCATATTATAAAGATCAGGCACATAAAACAATGGAAGAAAGACGTGAAGTGAATTATGATCATCCATTGGCTTTTGATACTGACTTATTAGTAGAACAGCTAAATGATTTATTACATCGTAAATCGATTAAACAACCTGTTTATGATTACAAAATTTTAACAAGAAGTAATGAAGTTATTGAACAAGAACCAAAAGATGTTATTATACTTGAAGGTATTTTAATTTTGGATGATGAGCGATTAAGAAATTTAATGGATATTAAAGTTTTTGTTGATACTGATGATGACATTAGAATTATTCGAAGAATCCAAAGAGATACTAAAGAACGAGCAAGAGATTTAGATTCAATCATAAGTCAATACTTGGCAACAGTAAAACCTATGTATCATCAATTTATTGAACCATCTAAAAGATATGCAGATATTATTGTTCCTGAAGGTGGAAGAAATCAAGTTGCAATTGATTTACTTTCAACTAAAGTAAAGTCTATATTGAAAAATCATGAAAATAATACTAATATAGATTAGTTATCTTAAAAAAACTTTGAATGGAGTGTAAAAAATGGCAGACGAAAAAATGTATCCAATGACTGCTGTTGGAAAGAAAAAACTTGAAGATGAACTTGAGGATTTAAAAATAAATCAAAGACCTCAAATCATTGAAAGAATTAAAATCGCAAGAAGTTACGGTGATTTATCAGAAAATTCTGAATATGAATCTGCAAAAAATGAACAAAGTATGTTAGAAAGTAGAATTACTACTGTTGAACACATGCTTCAGTTCGCTGAAGTTGTTGACAATGAAGATACAGATGAAGACGAAGTTACAGTTGGAAAAGAAGTTACTTTTAAAGAATTACCTGATGAAGAACCTGAATCATTTCAAATAGTAGGTGCTGCTGAAGCAGATCCTATGAATCAAAAAATTTCAAATGATTCACCTATAGCAAGTAATTTGCTTGGTCATCATGTAGGAGATGAAGTTGAAATTCCAATTCCTGCTGGAGTAATGAAAGTTAAAATAATTTCTGTAAACTAAAAAAGAAGGTATTAATTAATACCTTCTTTTTTTATATGCAATTATAGATAATAATATTATTGTACTTAAGCTTATTACTAGTGAAATTTTAGCAAAAGGAGTTGAATACTTAATATTTACTTCAGATTTTCCTTTAGGTAATTTAAATGCAATAAAGTTATTTGACCATTTGTATATTTTTGTATTTTTATTATTGACTTTAATTTTCCATCCCTTGTCATATGGAATCGTTGTAGTGATAAAAGATTTATGTTTTAAATTATTTTTCCCATTAAAGTTAGTCTCATTAGCTTGTTCTAAGTTTATTTTATTAGATTTTAATTTATTTAATTTATCAAAAATTAATTTATTATTTAAACTATATAGAGTAAAATTTTGTAACCAAATACTATTTTTTTTCAAATGTATTCTAATATTAATTGTGTTGCCTTTTTGATTACTTGCAATATTATATATTTTAGTTCCATCTGAATCAGGTTCAAGTGGTAATTGTTTATTATTAATTATTATATTAACATTTTTTTTATTTATTTCATTTCCCATAGTTAAATAATATGAATCGTTAGTGGGAATTGAAAATGATAAATCAATTGTTCCATTCTTTAAAATATTTTCTTTTTTGAAAATGTTTCCAGTAATTTTATTAGAAGATTTAATATTATTGAATTTCACACCATTAAAATTATGTGATTTATAAAAATCATTTATATTATTATGGTTGGTCATGTTATTAATAATCGCTGATTGATATTTAATAGGATCTTTATAAATATTTTTGCTTAATATTTTAGAATTACCTTTAAATGCAATTGGTAGTGCATATTTATTTTCGTAGATAGCCTTATCTGATATATTTTTTTTGAACTTATAACTATTTTCATCATAACGATATTGATAATAACGAATTCCATCATCTTTTTCTGAATTATAATCAATTAAATATTTCATGGATAAAATACCATCTGAAATAATAGTTCCATTGGTGTAATCAATATAAGTGCTTGTACTTGGGTTTCCAATATTTTTCATAAATGATTTTTGGTTTTCCTTAAGTAGAGATGAAAAAACAGAAGCACCATTATAATTAGAATTTAATCCATCATTTTTCGTTCTTTCGAAGTTCTTACTAGTTCTAAAAAAATCATTTGAATATTTTGATGATTTGATTGATTTAGAAATTGTATTGGTGCTGTTTGTAAGTTCATTATTATTTAAATAAGTAATATTGTTAAGACTTAAGACAAGATTAGTCGCCATTTCAAAAGTAATTAAAAATAGTATTAAAATACTAATATTTTTTCCCTTATATAAATCAGTAAATAATATTATTAATACAATTGTATTAAATAAAAACGATACGATTAAAGTTGGATAACTAATAAAATTAAATTGTTTAATATAAATACTTAAATAAATGTACGGAATAATAGTTATTATACTTATCCATATTTTATTAGTTATAGTTAGTGATAAATTTGAAATGTTTTTAATACTATAAGCAGCAGTTAAAATAATCCAAAAGCAAAAAATATATGAGAAACGATATGGATACCAAATTGGATATTGAAATGCATGCCAGATTAAATCAAGTGGTTTAAACATCATTGATAGAATTAAAAACAATGTAACAGACAAATTTAATATTTTTGTTCTCAAATCTATTTTTTTATTAAAGAAATAAATTAAAAAGATAATTAAAACTGTTTGACCGATAAAAATGTTAGGAGTTCCTCCTGGCATCTGGTCAAAATTAAACGATCCGGGAATTAATTTTGCAATAAATTTAATAGGTGAATAGTCAAACGAAAAATTCCAATTTAAATTGTGATAATTTGCTTTACTACTCATCATTGATATAAGATTTGGAAGAGTTACAAATAAAGAAATTAGAGCACTTATAAGCGTTGCAATAATCCATTGAAAAAATAATTTGAAATTTAGATTATTTTTTGACAAAGAATAATAAATAATAAATATTAAAGAGAAGATTCCAATCATATATGCCATGTAGTAATTAATAATTGTAATTATACTGAATGAAATTATATAAAGAATGAATTTCTTTTTATCGACAATATTTATTATTTCAAGAACTATCAAAGGAAGCATAATCATAGCATCTAGCCAAATAATATTTAAATTATTGGCAATAATCCATCCGTTTAAAGCATATGCAACAGAAAATGCAATGTTTAAGTTTCCATTTAATACTTTCGCTTTACTTAAAAGATAGCTGAATGATAATCCAGAAAATCCAAATTTTAATATAATTATAAAAAAAGTAGCTGATGCAATTTGACTTTTTGAAAATATCAATAAAATTAAATTAAAAGGACTTAATAAATAATAAGATAATGTTGAAATCATTGAGTCACCTAATCCATTTGAAAAAGAATAAATTAGACCAGAATGATTATGTAAAATAGATTCTCTAAAGTATGAAAAAAAATCAATATATTGCTGGCCTAAGTCTACCGTTAAAATTGTACTATTTCCAAATGGTGCTGTTTTTCGAGCAATAAAATAAAATAATACAATTAATGTTGGAATTGCAAAGCTCCATAAATATTGATATTTGTTTAAATGTGTTAAATATTTTTTCAAGATATGACTTCGTACCTCCAATTTACTTTAAAATATGTTTTTTTTATTGTATATTTAATAACTAGATAAGAATACCACATTTTAAAATCTTACATAATTTAAAAATATATTTTTGATAGGGGAAGCATTTTGAATAATTTTTTTAGAAATATTTTTAAAACTAATAATAAACGTGAAAAAAATACCCATAATAATAGTAATGTAATTACAAATCGGTTAAATTTAATTTTTATCATTTCTGGTATTTTACTTGCTGTTTTAGTTTTAAAGTTGGCTGACATGCAAATATTTAAAGGTAATGAGTATAAGGCAATTGTTAACCAAAGTGATAACACTGTTAAGTATGGTAACGCTCAAAGAGGATTAATTTATGATTCTACAGGAAAAGTTTTAGTTGGAAATCAAACTAATCGTGCAATAACTTATACTAAGAGTCTTAATACAATGCCATCAGAAATGTATCAATCAGCTAACGAATTAAGTAATTATATTAGTATGGATTTAGATACTCTAACTAGAAGACAATTAGCTGATTATTATTTAACTAATTCAAATAATTTGACTAAAGTTGAAAATAAATTAACTAATGTATCTGCAAATGATAGTGTTGATGACAAGTATAATAAAGCACTTGAATATATTCAAAATAATAAATCTATTAAGTTTTCTAAGAAGACAAAAACTGCAGCAACTATTTTTGCAAAGATGAGTGGAGCATACCAATTATCAACTACTTATATTAAAAGTTCTGATGTTTCTAATAAGGAAATAGCAGAAGTAGGTGAACATTTAAATGATATAAAAGGTGTACAGGTAGGAACCAGCTGGTCAAGAAATTATCCTTATGGTAAATCAATTCAATCAATTTTAGGGACAGTTTCTTCTGAACGTGCTGGATTACCAAGTGATCGAATTAATGAGCTAATTACAAAGGGATATTCAAGAAGTGATTCTGTTGGTCAAAGTTTCTTAGAAAGACAATATGAATCTGTTTTGAAGGGAACTAAGTCACAAACTGAAGTTCAAACTGGTGGAACTGATAATCTTGTTAAAGAAACTAAAAAGTATGCTGGTAAAAAAGGTGATAATCTTCAATTAACAATTAATTCTAAATTCCAAAAGAAATTGCAAAGCTTAGTTACGAATTCTATGAAGGGCGGAGTTGGTAATTCAACCGGTGCCTATGCTGTTGTCATGAATCCTAAAACTGGTGGAGTTATTGGGATGGGTGGAGTTAAACGAAATCCAGAAACTGGAAAATTAATTAATGATGAATTAGGAACAATGAATAGTTCAATTACAATGGGATCAGTTGTAAAAGGAGCTACAGTTTCAGGTGCTTTAATGGATAATGTTATTACTCCAAATAATAGTACCTTATTAGATAGACCAATTAAATCTGCTGGTTTAAATAAGTCTTCATGGTTTAATCATAGTGGTAACGCTAATATTTCAGTTAATGCTGAAGGTGCACTTGAAGTTTCTTCTAACTCATATATGATGCAATTAGCAATGAAAGAAGCTAAATTAAATTACCCATCACAATCTATTGGATCTATGAATCCGGATATTTTTAATATTGAAAGAGGATATTTTAATCAATTTGGATTGGGTGTTAAAACAGGAATAGATTTACCTGGTGAAACAACCGGTATTACCGGTGTTGGTACAGCAAGTAATTTAGGAAATGCACTTGATTTATCATTCGGTAACTATGATTCATATACAACCTTACAAATTGCTCAATATATTTCTACAATTGCTAATAATGGTAATAGAATGAAACCATATTTAGTTCAAAATATTAGATCAAGTAATAATAAAGGTAAATTAGGTAAAATTGAAAGTACAACTACTCCAACTTTATTGAATAGAATTCCAATGACACAAGAACAAAAAAATGTTGTAAAAAGAGGTATGTATCAAGTTGTTCATGGTAGTAATAGATATAAAACAGGTGGAATGCTATCAAGTATAAAACCTGAAGTTTCTGCTAAAACTGGTACAGCACAAACTTTTTATAATGGTAAACAAACAGTTACTTTAAGTCTTGTATCTTTTGCACCATCTAAAAATCCTAAAGTTGCAATTGCTTTAGCAATACCTAATTTACCAACAGATGCAGAAAGTAATAATATGACATTAGCTAAGCAAATATATTCTGCTTATTGGAAGTATGTTGAAGCAAAACCAAATAATAAATAATAATATAGTGGAAAAATGTTTTAAAAAATGATAATATGGTAAAGTCGAAGTTGTTCATTAAACTTAATTTGATTAATGAAGGAGGGTAACAACATGCGCGTTAATATTACAATGGAATGTACTGAATGTCACGAACGTAATTACTTATCTTCTAAGAGTCGTAAAAACAATCCTGATCGCTTAGAATTAAAGAAATATTGTCCTCGTGAAAGAACAGTTACTTTACATCGCGAAACAAAATAAGATTTTGGGTATTTACCCAAAATCTTTTTTGTATGTTGAAATATTAATTTATGAATAAAAAAGAAATTAGAAATTGTGTTCAGAATACTATGTTATCAAAAATTAATTTAGATGAAGATAATATATTAATTAAAAAATTTATTAATAGTGAAAAATTTAAAAATGCTAATACAGTCGGAATAAGTATTAGCATGGGGGATGAACTAGATACATCAAAATTAATTCAATTTTCTTTAGATCATAATAAAAAAGTTGTTATTCCAAAAACTTTTTCTAATCGTGAAATGGAATTTTATGAATTTAATAATAATACTATTCTTGAAAAAACTAAATTTGGTGTTTTAGAGCCAGTAGATGCTCAATTAATTTTTAAAGATAATATTGATTTATTATTAGTTCCAGGATTAGTTTTTAATTCTGATAATTATCGAATTGGCTACGGTGGCGGTTTTTATGATAAATATCTTTCTGATTTTAAAGGAAAAACTATTTCATTAGTTAGACAATTTCAGTTAATTGATAATATTGAATGGAATATTGATAGTTTTGATATTAAAGTTGATGAATTAATTTTAAAGGATTCAATTATTGAAAATAACTAAAAAAATTTATGATAGCCCTTTCATTACCTACACATTAATTGTTATAATGTTATTTGTATATTTACTAATGTCTTTAAATGGTGGAAGCGAGAATCCGCAGACGTTAGTTAAATTTGGAGCATTATATCCACCAGCTATCATGAACGGTGAATGGTGGAGGTTAATTACTCCAATATTTATTCATATTGGGATTACCCATTTAATTTTAAATTTAGTTACTATATATTTTATTGGCATTATTATTGAAAGAGAATTTGGTCATTTTAAGTATTTATTGATTTTTATAATTTCAGGAATTTTAGGTAATTTAACTAGTCTATCTTTTACAAGTGGACTTAGTGCTGGAGCTAGTACTTCAATTTTTGGATTATTTGGATCTTTTTTTATGGTATATGAATCCTATAAAGAGAACACATATATTAGAAATACTGCAAAAAGTTTTTTTTACTTTTTAGCTTTTAATTTTATTTATGATTTATTTATCCCTGGTATTGATTTATGGGGGCATATAGGTGGAATTATAGCTGGATTTTTAATTAGTTATGTTGTTGGATTAAAAGAAATAAATAAAAAAATAAGAATCAAGCGGCTTATCTCTACTTTTGTATTAATTGCTGTTATAATAATATTATTAAAAGTTAGTTTTTTGACTTTTTAATTGTCATTATAAGGTGTGTAATTAATGCAAAATTTATATGATGTTCAACAATTATTAAAAAAGTTTGGTATATATGTTTATGTAGGCAAACGACTTTGGGATATTGAAGTTATGGCAATGGAAATAGACCATCTTTATAAAGCTAAAGTTATTAGCAAAAATGATTTTTTAAATGCAAAATTAGTATTGAATCACGAACATAGAATCGAAGAAAAAAATGAATAATAAAATTTGGAGGTCTTTATCATGGCAAAAAATTTAATAGGAATTGATTTAGGTGGAACAACTACAAAAATGGCATTCCTTGATCAAAATGGTGAAGTTTTAGATAAATGGAGAATTTTAACTGATATCAGTGAAGATGGAAGTCATATAGTTGATAATATGGTTGAATCAATTAATCAACATATTGAAGAATCAGACTATACTATTGATGATTTTGCAGGGATTGGTATGGGAACTCCAGGATCAGTTAACCGTGAACGTGGAAGTGTATCTGAAGCTTTTAACTTGAATTGGAAAACTGAACAACCAATTAGAGAACAAATTCAAAAAGGAATTGGACTACCATTCCAAATTGATAATGATGCTAATGTTGCAGCACTTGGTGAATTTTGGAAAGGTGCTGGAAGTAAAGAAGAAGATGTTGTATTAGTTACTTTAGGAACTGGTGTTGGTGGTGGAGTTGTCGCTAACGGTAAGTTGTTACATGGTATTAATGGTGCAGCTGGTGAAATTGGACATATTACTGTAGAACCAAATGGATACTTATGTACTTGTGGTAAAAGAGGTTGTCTTGAAAGATATGCTTCAGCTACAGGAGTAGTTCAATTAGCTGAGGATTTTTCTAAAGAATTTAACGGAGAATCACAATTAAAAGATTTATTTAAAAATGAAGAAAAAGTTACTTCAAAAATGGTATTTTATTTAGCTGATAATGGTGATATTTTAGCAAATAAAGTTGTAGATCGAGTATGTTATTACTTAGGATTAGCTTTATCTAATATTGGTAACGTATTAAACCCAGGAAGTATTGTTATTGGTGGAGGTGTTTCAGCGGCAGGAAATACCTTGTTACAACCAACAACAAGATATTTCCAACAAAATGCATTCCCAGCAGTAAGAGATAGTACTAAAGTTAAGTTAGCACAATTAGGTAATGATGCTGGTATGCTTGGCGCTGCTTCACTTGCTTTACAATTCAAATAATTTTATTTTTAAGGAGAATTTATAATGTCTAACTTAATTTTCTCATTAATAACGTTATTAGTTTTAGTATTCATATTTGTAATTTATAGATATATTAATATTTATAGAGCCAAAAAATATATTAATTTTTTGAGTGATGAAGAATTCAAAAAAGGAATGAGAAGGGCACAAGTAATAGATGTTCGTGAAAAAAGTCCTTTTAACACCGGACATATTTTAGGTGCAAGAAATATTGCTTATTCAACTTTTAAGACATTCTATACAGAACTCAGACCTGATTTACCTGTTTATTTATATGATCAAAATAAAACTTTAAGTTTACGTGCTGCTAAATTTTTAAATAAGCAAGGTTTTACAGATATTTCAATTCTAAATAATGGATATCAAAAGTGGGATGGAAAAATTAAAAAAAGTTAAAAAAAACTATGTACATAGTTTTTTTTAACCATTGTGTGCTGATCTACTTTTTCTAACTGCTTTTTTTCTATTTTCTTCAATTTTTGCTTCTTCTTCATCTTTTGGATCAATTACAGCCTTTTTAAAAGAAAATACGGCACCTGCTACTGTTCCTAAAGTAAGTGCAACTCCTGAAATTAATCCTTTGCTAAATTTATTCATATTAAAACCTCCATAAATAATATTTTCACTTGTCTATTATGCGATATTTGAGATAATATATCCAGTAAACACATTTATGAATAAGTAGGAGTTTGAGTTTTGGATAAATTATTAGTTATTGCAGGTCCAACTGCAGTTGGCAAAACAAAATTATCAATTGAAATAGCAAAAAAATTTAATGGTGAAATAATTTCAGGTGATTCAATGCAGGTTTATCGAAACCTTAATATTGGGACCGCAAAAATCCAAGAAAATGAAATGGAAAATATCCCCCATCATTTGATTGATGTTAGAAACTTTAATGAAAGATTTTCTGTTTCAGATTTTATTGAAGTTGCAAAAAAATTGATTAAAGAAATAAATAAAAGAGGAAAATTACCAATAATTGTTGGTGGTACTGGATTTTATTTATCATCTTTATTGAATAATTATCAATTAGGTAATGATAGTTTTAATCAAGATAAAAGGGATAAAATCGAAGATTATTTAGAAAAAAATGGTAAACATAAATTATGGAATTATTTATTTAAAATAGATCCTAAGGCAGCAATCAATATACCAGAAAATAATACGAGAAGAGTTAAAAGAGCAATTGAGGTTTTTGAAAATACGGGAGAATTATTTTCTAATCAAAATGATAAAAATGATAACAGTATGGACGAAAAAAATATTATTTTGAATACAGACAGAAATATTTTATACGAAAGAATTAATACAAGAGTTGATAAAATGATTAATGAAGGGTTATTAAAGGAAGCTAAATGGTTATATGATCATAGAGGATATGACTATCAATCTGGTAAGGGAATTGGATATAAAGAATTTAATGAATACTTCAAAGGAAATCAATCATTGGAAGAGTCAATTAATTTAGTGAAACAAAATTCAAGGCATTATGCTAAAAGACAATTAACTTGGTTTAGAAATAAAATGAATGCAGACTGGTTTGATATAGTTAAAGATGATAGTAAAAAAAATGATATCTTTTTAGATATCGAAAAATGGATGGAGGAATAATTATTATTAATTTAGATGAAATAGGTGTTAAGGTAGTTAACCAGAATATTAAAGAAGAGCAAATAAATAATGTTAAGTCTAGTTTAGAAAATTTGTATTTAATTTTAGATAATGATTTATCAATTTTATCAATCAATAATTTTTGTATTGATGTAAATCGAAAAAAAAATAAAAGTTATAATTTAGAAGATAATTGTGTAAAAATATTTATTGATTTCATACTAGTAGCAAGTCGACAAAACTGGTCAAAGGGACTAAATTTTGATATGGATAAGATATATAAATTAAGTTCTATAAAATTAGGAAATAAAAATTATAAATTTAATTTAGGAATAAAAAATATGTTGTTAAAGAGTTATTATGAAAAAAATGAGAACCATTTTTTTCATGCCTGGAAAATGTTCTTAAAAGTAATAGTTTCTGATTTTGGAATTAATTTAAAAGAGATAGATTCGTTAGTTGATAACTATTTAGACAAATTTGAAAAAAAATAAATTTTTATTTGAAATACTGTTGACTTATTATCTTTCATACCATATAATTATATTTGTTGCTTAGTTATGTCGCAGTAGCTCAGCTGGATAGAGCAACGGTCTTCTAAACCGTAGGTCAGGCGTTCGAATCGCCTCTGCGACATAAAAAAAGATTAGCAAATTTTTGCTAATCTTTTTTTATAATTTGACTTGTGTAGAATTATTGGTTATAATTTTACTGTTGTATTTGTGGTCTCCACAGCTACAACCGCTCATTCTAAGTATTTAAGTTCTTTAATCTAAAGGCGCTTAAGTTTGGCGAGTCTAAGCATATAAATAAGGAGGTGCGCATAATGTACGCAATTATTGAAACTGGTGGAAAACAATATAAAGTTGTTCAAGGTGAAGCAATTTACGTTGAAAAATTAGATGCTGCTGAAAGTGATAAAGTAACATTTGATAATGTTGTTTTTGTTGGTGGAGATTCAACTAAAGTTGGAACTCCATTAGTAGACGGTGCTTCTGTTGAAGGAACTGTTGAAAAACAAGGTAAGGGTAAAAAGATTACTATTTTTAGATACAAACCTAAGAAGGGTTCACGTTCTAAAAAGGGTCATCGTCAACCTTATACTAAAGTTGTTATTGACAAAATTAACGCTTAATTATGATTTATATAAAGTTTAATTATAATAATAATAATATATTAGGTTATACTTTAAAAGGTCATGCAAACTCTGGAGAGTACGGTAAAGATATTGTTTGTGCTGGTGTTTCAGCACTTGCAATTAATGCAACTAATTCACTAACTGAAATTGCTAAAGTTATTCCTAAAGTAGTTAATGATAATGAACAAGGTGGTTTTCTTTCCGTAGAGCTTAATAAAGTTGATGCATCTATTCCTGAGGTTAAAACTATTCTTGATAGTTTTAAATTAGGGATATCTGAAATTGAAAAAGAATATAATGATTATATAAAAATAAAAAAATAAATGGAGGTGTAATGTAATGTTAAAAATGAATTTACAATTATTCTCAAAGCATAAAGCTGGAGGATCTTCATCTAACGGTCGTGATTCTGCTGGTCGTCGTCTTGGTACTAAAGCAGCAGATGGATCATCTGTTACTAGTGGATCAATTATTTATCGTCAACGTGGTACTCATATTTATCCAGGTAATAACGTTAAGCGTGGTAATGATGATACATTATTTGCTGTAACTGATGGTGTTGTACGTTTTGAACGTTTAGGTCGTAGTAAACGTCAAGTTTCTGTATACCCACAATCAGAAAAGGTAGCAAAATAAAAAGAATCCTGTTTAGGATTCTTTTTTTATTTTATAATGATTTATCTTGCTTTTATATGTAATAACTTGCTATTATATAAATAGTATTTATTCTAGGAGGCATAATAATAATGGCAATTTCAACTGCTGATTTTAAAACAGGTTTAACTATTGAAGTAGACAATTCAATTTGGAAAATTATTAATTTCCAACATGTTAAACCAGGAAAAGGTGGAGCTTTTGTAAGATCCACTTTAAAAAACTTAAGAACAGGCGCTGTTCAAGAAAAAACATTTAGATCAGGTGCTAAGATGGAAAAAGCACTTATTGATACAATGAAAATGCAATATCTTTATGATGATGGTAATGGTTTGGTATTTATGGATATGGATACTTATGATCAAATTAGTATTCCAAGAGACCAAGTTTCTGATGCTTTAAATTACTTACAAGAAAATATGGAAGTAAGTGTTGTACAATACCATGGTGAGACTCTAGGTGTTGAAGTTCCTAATACTGTTGAATTACAAGTAGTAGAAACTGAACCAAGTATCAAAGGAAATACTGCATCTGGTGGATCAAAACCTGCTACAATGGACACAGGGTTAACAACTCAAGTACCGTTTTTTGTTAATGAAGGCGATAAAATAGTTGTTAATACTAGTGATGGTTCATATATTTCTAGAGCTTAGTTAGCGATTGAGATTGGAGGATAAGTATGCCAGCAGAATTAAATTATATTACTCTTAAAAAAGCAGAACAAAATGATGGACAAATTGACATTTCTCCACAAGTGATTGAAATTATCGCTGGAATTGCGTCTGTGCAAGTAAAAGGTGTAAATAGAATGCATGGCTCATTTACTAATAGTGTAAATGAATTATTCGGAAAAAAAGAACGAGGCAAAGGTGTCAAATTAGAATTTAATCAGAATAAATTAAATGTTGATGTTTTTTTATTTTTAGATTATGGAATTTCAGTTCCAGATGTTGCTTTAGAAATTCAAAAACAAGTTAGACAACAATTACTATTTATGACTGACTTAAAGGTTGGTTCTGTTAATGTTCATGTGCAAGGTATGGTTGCACCAAAGAATGAAAAAGTAGATACCGAAAAATTATTTGATAATGGTGATAAAGATTGAGTTTAACAAGACATCAAATTAGAGAAATTGCTTTTAAATTTATTTTTGCAAGAGAAAATAATGAAGATATTGATAGACAATATTTTATTAATTCATTTGTTGGTGATGAAGAAGTTCCAAGCTATTTAAATGAATTAATTGATGGTGTTATTGATAATAAAGATTCTATCGACAAAGTCATTGAAGATAATCTGATTGAAAAATGGTCAGTTATTAGATTAAATAAAGTTGATCTATCAATTTTAAGATTAGCAATTTATGAAATTAAATTTCAAGATGAAATTCCTAATGCAGTTTCAGTTAATGAGGCACTTGAGTTATCAAAAGAATATACTGATGATAAGTCTAAAAGTTTTATTAATGGTGTTTTAGGTAACGTTTTATAAAGCCTATTTATAGGCTTTTTTATTTTGTCGATACTTTATTATTAGTATGCTAAAATAAGCATTATATAAAAGGAAGGTAATGGTGATTTTGATGGCAAATATTATTGATGGAAGAAGCGTTGCAAAAAAATTAAATGCTGAAACAAAAAATGAAGTTATAGAGTTAAATAATAAAGGAATTTATCCATGTTTAGCAGTTATTTTAGTTGGAACTGATCAAGCTAGTCAAAGATATGTTAGAAGTAAGCATAAAAAGGCTGAAGAGCTAGGAATTAAATCAATCGTTAATTTAATGGATGAAAGTACTTCTCAAGAGGAATTATTAAAAGTTATTGAACAATATAATCAAGATGACTCTATTAATGGAATATTAGTTCAATCACCATTACCTAAACATATTGATGAAAATGTAGTAATTGATACAATTAATCCTAAAAAAGATGTTGATGGTTTTCATCCCGTAAATGTTGGAAATTTATTTTTAAATAAAAATATTAATTATCCAGTAGCATGTACTCCAAAAGGTGTTATGACATTATTAGATTATTATAATATTGATTTAGATGGTGCCAAAGTTGTTGTTGTTGGACGAAGTTCAATCGTTGGAAAACCGATGCTTTCATTATTAATTAATGCTAATGCTACTGTTACAGTCGTACATAGTCATACTAAGAATATGCAAGAATATACAAAAGATGCTGATGTTTTAATTAGTGCAGTTGGAAAAGCTAATTTGATTGATGAAACTTATTTAAAAGATGAAGCAGTCGTGATTGATGTAGGTCAAAATTTAGATGAAAATGGTAAATTATGTGGTGATGTTAATTATGAAGATGTTCAAACTAAGGCTAGTTTAATTACACCAGTTCCTGGAGGAGTTGGTCCAATGACTATTGCTACTTTAATGCAACAAACTGTTGAACTAACAAAATGGTATAAGGATGATGAAATCAGTGACTAATGAATATTTAAGTGTTACCACTTTAACTAAATATTTGAAATCTAAATTTGATTTGGATCCATATTTAAAAAAAGTTTATTTGACTGGTGAAATTTCAAATTTTAGGTTACGTCAAAATTCAAGTCAATATTTTAGTTTAAAAGATGATGATTCTAAAATAAATGTAATTATGTTTAGAAACCAATTTAATAAAGTTAAATTTGTACCAGAAGAAGGAATGAAGGTCTTAGTTACAGGAAGAATTTCTCTTTATGAAAAAACTGGAAATTACCAGTTTTATATCGAACAAATGGAACCAGATGGAATTGGTCAACTTTATAAAGCATATGAGCAATTAAAAGAAAAACTAAGTCAAGAAAATCTATTTAATACAAATAAGCAAAATTTGATTAAGTTTCCTAAACGAATAGCTGTTGTTACTTCTGAAAGTGGTGCTGTAATAAAAGATATTATTACAACAGTTAGAAGACGATATCCGATTGCTCAAATTGTTTTATTTCCAGCTAAAGTTCAAGGTGAAAGTGCAGCTGAAGATATAACTAGACAAATTAATCGAGTTAATGAAATTGGTGATTTTGATACACTAATTATTGGTCGTGGTGGTGGATCAATTGAAGATTTATGGCCATTCAATGAAGAAATTGTAGCAAGATCTATTTATGCTAGTAAGGTTCCAATTATATCTTCAGTTGGTCATGAAACAGATACTACAATTGCTGATTTAGTAGCAGATGTACGAGCTGCAACACCAACTGCAGCCGCTGAATTAGCGGTTCCTGTACTTAATGATGTAATATTAGAAATCAGTAAAAACAAAAATCGATTATCTAATTCATTAAAAGTTATTTTAAATCAATATCAAAAGCGTTTAGATAATACTAAAAGTAGTTATATATTTACTCAACCAGAAAGATTATATGAATCATATATTCAACAAATTGATACTTATAATGAAAAAATGAAAAATATTATTAAAATACTTTTACAAAATAAATTAAATAATCTTGTTACTTTAGAAAATAAATTAGCAATAAATTCACCTAAGTATTTAATTGAAGAACAAAAAAATCGATTAAATAATACTAAAAAGAATCTGAATCGAAATATTAAAGTATTATATTCTAGCAAAAAAGAATTGTTCTTGAATAATATCAATTCTTTGGAGTATTTAAGTCCGTTAAAAATTATGTCTAGAGGTTATACTTATGCATCAAAAAATGGAAAAGTTGTTCAAGGTATTAGTAAAATTAATACTGGGGATGACATTAAATTGAATTTTTCAGATGGAGATGTAGATGCTAAAATTTTAAAAATCAACCCTAAAGGAGATTCGTAATGTCTAAAGATGAAACTTTTGAAAGTAAAATGAGTAATTTGGAAGAAATTGTTAATCAGTTAGAAAAAGGTGATGTTCCATTAGAAGAAGCATTGGAACAATATAAAAAGGGAATAAATTTAAGTACTGAATTACAAGATATTTTGAACAATGCTGAAAAAACTTTAACTAAAACAATGACTGAATCTGGCGAAGAAGTAAAATTTAGTAGAGATGAAGATGAAAATGGATCAAATTAATAGAGAATTATTAAATCAGTTAGAAAAAGACTTGGTTCCACAAATTAATAATGTTTTAAAATTAGAACTTCCTAATTATGTATCTGATGATAGATTATCAAATTCAATGAGTTATTCAGTTAATGCTGGTGGTAAAAGATTAAGACCACTATTAACTTTAGCAATTCTAAAAACATATAATGTGAATTTAACAAATGAAATGATTAAATTAGCTAGTGCTATTGAACTCATCCATACTTATTCATTAATTCATGATGATTTACCAGCAATGGATAATGATGATTTAAGAAGGGGAAAACCTACTAATCACAAAGAGTTTGATGAAGCAACAGCAATTCTTGCAGGAGATGGATTATTAACTTTAGCATTTGAATGGGTTTCTGAAAGTAATATTGGAAATGAAAAAATTGTAAAATTAATTAAACAATTATCTAAATCTTCTGGATCAAATGGAATGGTTGCAGGTCAGTCAATTGACGTTAATAATTCTGGTAAAAAATTAACTAAACAAGAACTAATTAAACTACATTCATTAAAAACTGGAGAATTAATTAGATATTCCGTTATGGCGGGTTTGATTATTAGTGAAGCCTCTGATAATGAAATCAAGTTTATGATGAAATTTGCTGATAGTTTTGGTTTAGCATTTCAAATCTATGATGATATATTAGATGTTGTTTCAAATGAAAAAGATTTGGGGAAACCTGTTAATGACGATGCTGATAAAAATACTTATGTTAATTTATATGGAATAAAAAAATCTTATGAATTATTAGATAATACTATTAAAGATGGACTGGATAGTTTAAATGAATTAGACATCGATACAGATTTATTGAAATCTTTTTATAGTTATTTTGATTTGAATGGTAGGTAAAAGAATGGAAAAAGAACGATTAGATGTATTATTAGTAAATAATGGTCTATTTGATACTAGAGAACAAGCTAAAAGAGCAGTAATGGCAGGCCAAATTCTAGGTGATAATGAAGAAAGACTGGATAAACCAGGAGTTAAGATTAGTAAAGATACTAAACTTCATTTTAAAGGAACTAAAATGCCATATGTAAGTCGAGGTGGATTAAAGTTAGAACGAGCTTTAAAAAATTTTGATATTTCAGTTAAAGATTTAAATGTTTTGGACATTGGATCATCAACTGGTGGATTTACTGATGTTATGTTACAAAATGGTGCTAAACATAGTTATGCTTTAGATGTTGGAACTAATCAATTAGTTTGGAAATTAAGAAATGACAGTAGAGTAACTGTGATGGAAAATACTAATTTTAGATATAGCAAATTATCTGATTTTGAAATAGGACAACCGGAATTTGCATCAATTGATGTTTCTTTTATTTCGTTATCATTAATTTTACCGCCACTAAAAAATATTATTAAAAATCAGGGAAGTGTTGTTGCTTTAATTAAGCCTCAATTTGAAGCAGGAAAAGATAAAATTGGTAAACATGGAATTGTAAATGATAGACAAGTTCATTATGACGTAATTGATAAAGTAATTAATTTTTCATTAGAAAGTGGATTTTCAATAGAAAATTTAGATTATTCGCCTATTAAGGGTGGATATGGAAACATTGAATTTTTGATTCATCTTAAATCATCTGATGAGCCTAATAATAATTCAAAAGTTACGATTGAAAACGTATTAGATAAAGCATATAAAAGTTTAAATAATTAAACTTATTTGAAAGGAGGAAGAAATTTGCTAGAAGAAATTTCTATTAAAAATTTTGCTATCATCGATCAGTTAGAGGTTAATTTTTCAAAAGGGATGACAGTTTTAACTGGTGAAACTGGAGCAGGTAAATCAATTATTATTGATGCAGTAGGGCTTCTTGCTGGAGGACGTGGATCACAGCATTATATTCGCACAGGAGAAAGTAAGGCTGTTTTACAGGGATTATTTTCAATTTCAAATAGTAGATTTACTAAATTAATTTTAGATGATTTAGGAATTGATTATGAAGATGATAGTTTAATTCTTCAAAGAGAAATTTATCGTAATGGTAAAAATATTTGTCGTATTAATGGAATGTTAGTAAATACTTCTTCTTTGAAAAGAGTTGGTGAGACATTAGTTGATATTTATGGTCAAAATGAACATCAAGCTTTAATGCAACCAGAAAAACATATTAAATTACTTGATGAATATGCTCATAATAAAATTAAAGATACTCTTGAAAGTTATCATAATGAATTAAAAAATTATAAAAAATTAAAAAATGCAGTTAATAAGAAACATAATAATGAGAAAGAATGGGCTCAAAGAATTGATATGCTTGAATTTCAAACTAATGAAATTCAAGAAGCTGATTTAAAGGTTGAGGAAGAAGAACAATTAATTTCTGAACGAGATAGATTAAATAATTTTCAAATTATTAATGACAATTTGAAAAAAGGCTTCGCAAGTATTGATGGTGATGAAGAGTTGAGTCCATTAACAATGATTGGTGAGGCAATGTCTTCTATTGAATCAATCGAAAGAATTGATGACTCTTTTAAAAATATCGCTGAAAGTATTAGAAATGCTTACTATTCATTACAAGATGCATCAGGTGAAATTTCATCGGAATTAGATAATTTAGAGTTTGATCAAGAACGTTTAAATGAGATTGAATTAAGATTGAATTTGATTTATGAGTTAAAAAGAAAATATGGTGATTCAATTAGTAATATTTTAGATTATTATAATGAAATTAGTAATGAATTAAATCAAATGAAAACTAATGAACAAAATAGTGAAAATATTGAAGATAAATTAAATGAATCAATTAACAGATTAAATTCACTTGGAGATAAGTTGAAAAAAATTAGACATGATGCTTCTAATACTTTAACTAAAGATATTCATACTCAGCTTTCAGATTTATACATGGATAAAACAAAATTTGATGTTCGTTATCAAAATTTAGATAAAAATCAATTTGGTGAAGATGGAATTGAAACAGTCGAATTTTATATTAGGACTAATCCTGGTGAAGATATGAAACCACTATCTAAAATAGCTTCTGGTGGTGAATTATCAAGAATTATGCTTGCATTGAAGACAATTTTTACTCGGGTTCAAGGATTAACTTCTATTATTTTTGATGAGGTAGATACAGGAGTCAGTGGTCGAGTTGCACAAGCTATTGCAGAAAAGATTTATACAATCGGATCAAAATCTCAGGTATTATGTATTACTCATTTACCACAGGTTGCAGCAATGAGTGATAATCAATATTTTATTGAAAAAAATGTTGATTCAAATAAGAGAACTGAGACATCAGTTAAAAAATTAAAAAGTGATCAAAGAATTAATGAGTTAGCAAGAATGTTAGCCGGAAATACAGTTACTAAGTTAACTTTAGACCATGCTAAAGAATTATTGGTTTTAGCTGATCAACAAAAAAGTGGGATAAAATAATTATCCCACTTTTTCTATATATCTAATTTGATTTTTATTAAGAATAGTCGAAATATTTGTTGAATTAACAAATAAATATTTGTTTTCATTAATTTTTTTAGCAGTTCCACTAATTACATCAAAGTTATTATTAATTTTGTTAAAATATTGAACATTGATTAAATAATGATTTTTTATTGACGTATTTAAAAATAAATCAATTTGATTTTCAGGCATTTGAAGTTGTTTAGTTGATAATAATGATTCTTTGATAGTCCTAAAGATTTCAGTGTAATTATTGTAATTTAATAAGTTATTAATTTTTTCCATGGTATGACATCCTTTCTCGAACATATGTTTACTTTTATATTATATGAACATATGTTCATTTTTGCAAATCTTATCTATTTTTATTTATATTTATATTGATAAATTTATGAAAACCCTTCATAATAGTATTAAAATAGTAATAAGGGAGCATATTAAATGTCAAAAAGAGGAATGTTAATCGTACTTTCTGGTCCATCTGGTGTGGGAAAAGGAACTGTTCGAAAGGAATTATTTAAGCAAAATGATGTTGATTTTAAGTATTCTATTTCAATGACTACTAGAGAACCTAGAGAAGGCGAAGTTGATGGAGTTGATTATTTCTTTGTTTCAAAAGAACAATTTGAAGAAAATATCAAAAATGGTGAAATGCTAGAGTACGCTAAATACGTTGACAATTATTATGGAACTCCTTTAAAATATGTAAATGAAACGCTTGATTCTGGTCATGATGTTTTCTTAGAAATTGAAGTAAATGGTGCAATTCAAGTAAGAGCAAATTGTCCTGATGGAATTTTTGTTTTCTTGACGCCGCCTGACTTAATTGCCTTAAAAAATAGATTGATTGGTCGTGGAACTGATAATATGAACATTATCAATAAGAGAATTGAACAAGCTGTTAATGAGATTAAAATGATGAGAAATTATGACTATGCAGTTTTAAATGATCAAGTTGAGAATGCTGTTGATAGAATTAAAAATATTGTTAAAACTGAACGACTAAAAGTTAATCGAGTAATGCCTGATTACCTATCAATGTTAGGAGATGAAAATTAATGTTAATCTATCCATCTGTTGATAAACTACTTGAAAAAGTAGACTCAAGATATTCATTAGTAATGCTTGCAAGTAAGCGTGCAGAAGAATTAGATAAAGGTGCCAAGCCATTATTATCTAGTTATGATTCTAATAAATCTGTTGGACAAGCACTTGAAGAAGTTGTTGCTGGTGTTGTAAAAATTGATGATAAATAATTAAAAAGCCTTTGTGATTACACAAAGGCTTTTTATCTATTAATAAAGGATTTGATGATAAATGTTAAAAAAAAATATTGCTTTATATGTAACTGGTGGAATTGCAGCTTATAAGTCTGTAATCTTATTAAGAGAATTAATTAAACTAAATTTAGAGGTACAAGTAGTTATGACTAGTAATGCTACTAAATTTGTTACACCTTTAACTTTTTCAACTTTATCTAAAAAGCAAGTTTTATTTGATTATAATTTAAATTCTGCAGGAGTAGATCATGTTGAGTTAGCGCAATGGACTGATTTAGCAATTATTGCACCTGCAACTGCAAATTTTATTGGTAAAATGGCTAATGGAATTGCAGATGATTTTGCTTCTACTTCTTTAATGGCAATTAAGAATGAAAAAAAATATGTATTTCCAGCAATGAATGATGAAATGCTAAATAATCCGGTAACTCAGAGAAATATTCAACGATTAAAAGATGATAATATGCAAATATTTAATTCTGAATATGGATTTTTAGCAGAAGGTTATAAAGCAAATGGTCGAATGATGGAACCTCAAAAGATAATAAATACTTTGTTTTATCAAAATAATGAATTATCTGGTAAAAAAATTCTAATTACTGCTGGTGGAACTAGAGAGAAAATTGATCCAGTTAGATTTATTGGAAATAATTCTTCTGGGAAAATGGGTTATGCACTGGCTGATTATGCTAATGAACAAGGAGCAGATGTAACTTTAATTAGTGCAAATTCTAAGCTAGAAAAAATAAATGGTGTCACTACGATTGACGTAGAAACTAGTGACGAATTATATAATGAGATTAGTAATAATTTTGCTAATTGTGATGTTTTAATTATGTCAGCTGCTGTAAGCGATTTTAAACCTCAAAAGTATACTGATCAAAAAATCAAAAAAGATAAAAATATTAATTCCATAAATATTGAATTAGAAAAAACAAATGATATTTTAAAATATTTTGGAACTCACAAAAATAATAATCAAATTGTTGTGGGATTTGCTGCTGAAACAAATGATATTTTAAAAAATGCAGAAAAAAAATTAAAAGAAAAAAATGTTGATATGTTAGTTTTAAATGATGTCTCAAAAAAGAACATTGGATTTAACAGTGATGATAATAAGGTTACAATTTTATTTAAAAATCAAGATTATGTTGAAACTGAAGTTATGAAAAAAACTGAAATTGCTAAGGTTATTTTGGAACAATTAAAAAAAATAAGTTAAAAGAAGGGAT
Source organism: Lactobacillus sp. S2-2 (assembly GCF_021698855.1). Lineage (GTDB taxonomy): Bacteria > Bacillota > Bacilli > Lactobacillales > Lactobacillaceae > Fructilactobacillus. The sequence goes on along the minus strand of NZ_WWFA01000002.1, from coordinate 270,649 downwards.
TATGTGAAAATAGCAGAAGTGATTGTTGATGTTCCTACTATGCAGACAAATATTCCTTATTCTTATATAGTTCCTTCTTTCTTAGAACAGCAAATTAAAATAGGGATGCGTGTAGTGATTCCTTTTGGAAAAGGTAATCGCAAAATCGAAGGCTTTGTAATTGAATTAAAACAGTCTGAAAATGATGAAACGTTAAAAAGCATTGATTCACTAATGGATCTTGATGTGGTAGTTAATGATGAATTGTTGAATTTATCCGATTGGCTAGCAAAAAAAACTTATTCTTTTAGAATTAATTGCTTATTAACGATGTTGCCAAGTGTAATGAAAGCAAAATATGAAAAATTTGTTCATTTCATAGGAGATATGAAAACGTTAAGTGATAATTTAAAGCAAAAATTTGAAAAAAATGAATTTATATTATTTGATAATGAACATTTTTCTAATGAAGAAATGACACAATTACTTAAATTAAAAGAAAAAAATTTAGTTGAAATGATTTATCAAGTTAATAATCAAGCCAAAGTAAAAAAAGAGTTACTCATAGTAGATAAGATAAAATCATATGATGATTTATTAGGAAAAGTTAGAAAAAATGCAACGAATCAGATTAAGTTAATTAATGTACTACGTGATAATCAAGATAAAAAATTTATTCAATCTAAGTTAACTCAAAATTATGGAATTAATCTTTCAACGATTAATTTATTTGAAAAAAATAATTGGATTGAAAAACAGACAATTGAAAAGTATCGTGATCCTTATGAAAAAGAAATTCAAAAAGATTTACCGAAAAAATTAAATAAGGAACAAGATAATGCAGTTAAACAAATCAACCAATCAATTGAAGATGAAAATAATAATGTTTTCTTGTTAGAAGGAGTAACAGGATCAGGTAAAACTGAAGTATATCTTCAGGTAATCTCTAAAGCAATTGGTTTAGAGAAAACTGCTTTAATGTTAGTGCCTGAAATTTCATTAACTCCTCAAATGGTTAGAAGTGTAAAAAATCGTTTTGGTAAAAATGTCGCGGTCTTGCATAGTGGTTTATCAAAAGGCGAAAAGTTTGATGAATGGCGAAGAATTAATCGTGGTGAAGTTAGCGTGGTTGTTGGAGCTAGGTCAGCTATTTTTTCACCATTAAAAAATATTGGTGTAATTATTATTGATGAAGAACACGATGGTAGTTATAAACAAAATGAATCACCTAGGTATGATACAAAGGAAGTAGCTAAGAAAAGAGCTGAGTTTTATAAAGCTCCACTAATTCTAGGAAGTGCTACACCATCACTTGAAAGTCGTGCCAGAGCGGAAAAAGGAATTTATAAATTATTATTAATGCCAAATAGAATTAATAATCAAACATTGCCTGAAGTAAGCATTATTGATATGAAAGAAGAATTACAAAATAAAGGTGAAACTAATTTCTCTGATTTTCTAATTAATGAAATTAAGCAACGAATTATTAAAAATGAGCAGGTTGTATTAATGTTGAATAAAAGAGGATTTTCTTCTTTTATTATGTGTCGTGATTGTGGTTATGTATTAAAGTGTCCTAATTGTGACATATCATTAACAATGCATTTAGATACTCATACAATGAAGTGTCATTATTGTGGACATGAAGAAGCAATTCCAAATACTTGTCATAATTGTGGTAGTTCTAGAATAAGGTATTATGGAACTGGAACAGAGAAAGTTGAACAAGAATTAAAAGAAATTATTCAAGATGCAAGTATAATTAGAATGGATGTTGATACAACTAGGAAAAAAGGTTCACATGAAAAGTTGTTAAATAAATTTGGAAATCAAGAAGCTAATATTTTATTAGGCACTCAAATGATTGCGAAAGGATTAGATTTCCCTAATGTAACGTTAGTAGGTGTATTAAATGCAGATACTGGATTGGATTTACCAGATTTTAGATCTAGTGAAAGAACATATCAATTATTGACCCAAGTGTCAGGAAGAGCTGGAAGAGCAGAAAAAGAAGGAAAGGTAATTATTCAAACCTTTAATCCAGATAATTATGCAATTCAGCTTGCTAAAGAACAAAATTATGAAAAATTCTTTTTCGAAGAAATGAAAAGAAGACATTTTTCAGACTATGCACCTTATTTTTTTAGTGTTCGATTATCAATTAGCTCTGAGCAAGAAGATAAAGCTGCTAAATATGCATTTAAATATCATGATTATTTAAGTAACCATTTATCATCTGATACAATTATTTTAGGTCCAACACCTAGACCAATTGCTAGAATGAAAAATAGATACTATTATCAGATAATTATTAAATATAAAAAAGATAAACTAATTGATGAGGCATTAAATAATATCTTAAATGAGTCACAAAAAGAAACTAGAAAAGGATTAAGAATATCCATTGATCCTGAGCCTTTAAATTTTATGTAGAGGAGAAAAATATATGACTTCAATCGTATTTATGGGAACACCATCTTTTGCTGTTCCAATTTTGCAAGAATTAATTAATCATAATTATGAAATAAAAAAAGTTGTTACTCAACCAGATCGTCCAGTAGGTAGAAAAAGAATTTTAACCGCTTCTCCTGTAAAAGAAGAAGCACAAAAACATCAAATTGATGTTTTACAACCAGAAAAGATTAATGGTAGTGAAGAAATGGAAGAAATCATTTCATTAGAACCAGATTTTATTGTCACAGCTGCTTATGGTCAATTTTTACCTGATAAATTATTAAACAGTGCTAAATTTGGAGCAATAAATGTTCATGGATCTTTATTACCAAAATATCGTGGGGGTGCTCCAGTTCAGTATTCAATTATGAATGGTGAAAAAGAAACAGGGATTACAATCATGTACATGGTAAATAAAATGGATGCAGGAGATATTTTAGCTCAAAAATCTATTCCAATTACAATTGACGATGATACAAGTACAATGTTTGAAAAGTTAAGTTTGATAGGTAGTGATTTATTAATCGATGTATTACCAAAATTACTCAGACAAGAAATAATGCCTAAAAAGCAAGATGAAACAAAAGTTGTTTTTTCTCCTAATATTAAACCAGGAGAAGAAAAATTAGATATTAAACAAAGTGCGTTCTTGATAAATGCTAAAATTAGAGCTTTAAGACCTAATCCAGGTGCATATCTTACAATGAATGGTAAAAGGACTAAGATATGGGATACTAAGTTAACAGAGCTAAAATCAGAAAATGAGCCAGGAACTGTTTATGATAAAACTAAGCATAGTTTAAAAATTGTCACAGGAAATAATGATGTATTAGAAATATTGTCATTACAACCTTCAGGAAAACCAAAACAAAAGATAACTGACTACTTAAATGGAGTCGGTAATAACATTAAGATAGGAGAACAAGTAATTGAATAGTAAAAATCCAAGATTACTTGCTGTAAAGGCATTAACTAGAGTTTCTGATGGAGCATATTCTAATTTACAAGTAAATAATATAATACAAAGAAGTGAAATGGATCCAAGGGATGTTTCATTATTTACTAATATTGTTTATGGAGTTATTCAACATCGAATTACATTAGAATATTATGTTGAAAACTTAGTTAAAAATACAAAAAAATTAGATAATTGGGTAAAAGAACTTTTATATACAGCAATTTATCAAATTAAATATTTAGATAAAATCCCTGATCGTGCTATTTTTAATGAATCAATTAATATTGCAAAAAAATTGGGACATGATGGTACTAGAAAATTAGTTACAGGTGTTTTACATCATATTCAAAGGGATGGTTTACCAAGTTTAGATAAGATTAATGATAATTTTGAAAAATTAAGCATCCAATATAGTGTACCGACATGGTTAATTGAAAAATTTGCACATGATTTTGGTAATGAAAAAATGATTACTATTTTAAATTCAATTAATGATAATTCTAATCAAAGTATTCGTGTAAATACTAGTAAAATTAGTATGACTGATTTAAAAGCTAAGTTAGTTGAAGAAGGATTTGAAGTTGAAGAAAGTAAAGTAGCTGATAATGCGCTAATTTTAACTAAAAAACCAGCAATTCATAGTCAATATTTTGAATTAGGTTTATTTACCATTCAAGATGAAAGTGCAATGTTACCAGTTCAAAGTATGAATTTAACACCAGGTGAAGTTATTTTAGATGCATGTGCAGCTCCTGGTGGTAAAACAACACAAATTGCAGAATATATTAGTCCTAGTGGTAGAATTGAAGCACTTGATTTACATGAGAAAAAATTAAAATTAATTAAAAATAATGCAAAAAGAATGGGATTGAATGAATTAATTAATCTAAATGCATTAGATGCGAGAAAAATTGATGAAGTATACGATTCAGAAAGTTTTGATCAAATTTTAGTTGATGCTCCATGCTCTGGATTGGGATTAATGAGAAGAAAACCAGAAATTAGATATGAAAAATCAATTGATGATATTAATAGGTTATCTAAAATACAACTAGAAATTTTAAGTTCAATTTCCGATAAAGTTAAGCATGGGGGAGTAATTACTTACAGTACATGTACTGTAACCCCTGAAGAAAATGTTAATGTTATTAATCAATTTTTAAATGTTAATCCAGATTTTGAATCTCAAAGAGTAAGTACTAGAAAAGGAATTAATGATAATCGTGAAGAGGATTATTTAGCAATTTATCCTGATGATTTTAATTCCGATGGATTCTTTGTAGCTCAATTAAAAAGGAGGTAAATTAATGAAACAAGGTAAAATATACCAATCTTTAGCAGGATTTTATGATGTTTTAGATAGTAATGGAGAATTATATCGTACTAGAGCTCGTGGAAATTTTAGAAAGAAAAATATTAAGCCAATTGTAGGAGATATGGTTGAATTTGAAGCAGAAAATCAAAGCTCAGGTTATATATTAAATATTTTACCTAGAGTAAATTCATTAGTCAGACCTCCAATTGCAAATACAGATCAAGCTTTTGTAATTACATCAGTGAAGGAACCTGATTTTTCGTTTAATTTATTAGACAAAGAATTAGTAGCATTAGAAATTGAAAAAATTCAGCCAATTATTATTTTTACAAAACTAGATTTATTAAGTGAATCTGAATTAATTGAATTTAATAAAATTAAAGATGAATACGAAAATATTGGATATGATTGTATTTTATTTAATCCTGATGATCAAAATTCAATTGACTCATTTTTAAATAAATTAACAAATAACCAATCTGTTCTAATGGGACAAACAGGTGCAGGAAAGTCTACATTATTAAATACTGTAAAACCTGATTTAAATTTAATGACAAATGAAATTTCACAAGCATTGAATAGAGGAAAACATACAACTAGAAAAGTATCATTAATTAAAATTAATAATGGAATAATTGCTGATACGCCTGGATTCTCTTCTTTTGAAACAATGGATATTTCATCAGATCAATTAAAAGATTATTATCCAGAAATGAAACGGTTAGCAAAAAATTGTCGATTTAGAGGATGCGTTCATATAAATGAACCAAGTTGTGCTATTAAAGAAGCTGTAGAAAGTGGTAAAATTATTAGGACGAGATATGAAAATTATCTCCAACAATTTCAAGTATTGAAAAACAAAAAAATTAAATATTAAATGTGAGGTAATCAAAATGATTAAAGTAGCTCCATCAATTTTAAGTGCAGATTATATAAATTTACAAAGAGATATTGAACTTGTTGAAAAAGCGGGCGCTGAATATTTACATATTGATGTAATGGACGGTTCTTTTGTCCCTGCTATTTCATATGGTCCAGCATGGGTTAAATCGATAAAGAAGATTAGTAATATGGTTTTGGATACTCATCTTATGATTGAAAATCCAGAAAAATATATTGATACTTTTGCAGAAGCAGGTTCAGATATTATTGGTGTTCATGTTGAAGCAACTAATCACATTCATCGTGCATTGCAAATGATTAAAAATAATAATGTTAAGGCTGAAGTTGTAATTAATCCTGGAACTCCAGTAGATTTAATTAAACCAATTTTATATATGGTTGATCAAGTATTAGTTATGACCGTTAATCCTGGTTTTGGTGGTCAAAAATTTCTACCAGAAACTATTAAAAAAATTAAAGAACTAGATGAAATTAGAAAAAATTCTGGATTGAAATTTGATATTGAGATTGATGGTGGAGTTAATAACGAAACTGTAAAAGATGCTTATGAAGCAGGAGCAAATGTTGCAGTAGCCGGATCTTATGTATTTGGAGCGGATAATCCTGCAGATAGAATCAATGCTATTAAAAAGGTAGCTGATTAAAATGATTTTGAATATCGTCACTGGTGGTCCAATTTCTGAATTACCCGATGAATTAGTAAATGGAGAAGTTACTGGTGATTTTATAGGTATCGATCGTGGAGCATTAAATTTATTACAGTATGGCTATAATCCACTTGCTGCAATTGGAGATTTTGATTCAATTAATGTTAATGAATTTAAGCAAATTAGTGAATCTATAAAAAAAATAGAAGTTTCCAATCCAATTAAAGATTATACAGATACTGAATTAGGATTATTATTTGTAATAAAAAATTATTCTTTCGAAAAGATTAATATATATGGTGCAACTGGCGGAAGAATAGATCAATTTATGAATAATTATCTTTCAGTATTAAAAGAAGATATTAAACCGTATGCTGAAAAAATAAAAATTATTGATAAAAATAATTTTATTGAATATTTTTTACCCGGTGATCATCGTATTAATAAAATTAATGGAATGAAATATTTATCATTTAATCCACTTCAACCAATGAACATTTCATTAATTAATGAAAAATACACGTTAAAAGATGAAAAAATTAAATTTCCGGTTTCTTTATCTAGTAATGAATTTGTCGGAAATTTTGGCGATTTTTATTTTGATAATGGTATTTTATCTGTTATTCAATCGAAAGATTAAAAAAGAAGACGAACAAGAAATATCTTGTTCGTCTTCTTTTTTAATTAATTAATTAAAATATCAAATTATACGCGTGTAACTTTACCAGATTTTAGAGTACGAGTACTTACCCAAACTTTTTTAGGTTTACCGTTAACTAAAATACGTACTTTTTGAAGATTTGGTTTCCAACTTCTACGAGTTGAATTTAAGGCATGAGAACGACGATTACCGTAATGAGTTCTCTTACCACTAAAGAAATCCTTAGCCATAATAAATATCCTCCTTTATAAAATAATCAGAATTATCTACTTAAATAATTTAGCATATACCTGATTTAAATGCAATAGTTACTCTCAAGTAATTTTACTTGACACTAATCACATATATTTTGGTTTTTTATTGATTTATGTTAATATGTTAACGATATAGTAAGTTCGTAATGAAATAAGGAGGCTAATAATATGGCCGTTAAATTAAATAACGAATATGGAAATATTGATATTGATAATGAAGTTATCTCAACAGTTGTTGGTGGAGCTGCCACTGATAATTATGGTGTAGTTGGAATGGCAAGTAAAAATCAAATAAAAGATAATATGAATGTTATTTTGAGAAAAGATAGCTATTCAAAAGGTGTCGTTGTTAAGCCTTCTGAAAAAGGTGTAATTGTCGATGTTAATATTATTGTTAGCTATGGTACAAAAATTTCTGAAGTTTCTAAAAACGTTCAATCAAAAGTTAAATATAATCTTGAATCAATGTTAGGTGTTAATACTAAGATTGTTAATGTTATTGTTCAAGGTGTTCGTGTATTAAACGAGAAAAAAATTCTTTAATTATTATAGGGGGATCTGATTAAAGTGACATTAACAAAAATTTCTACAAAAAAGTTTGAACAGATGGTTCAAGCGGGTTCAATTAATCTTAAAAATAATGCCGACTTTATAAATTCATTAAATGTTTTTCCGGTACCAGATGGCGATACGGGAACAAATATGAATTTATCTTTTTCAAGTGGATATGATTATGTTGTTAAGGATAATTCAACATCTATTTCTGAAAAAGCTAATGCTTTAGCTAAAGGCTTATTAATGGGAGCTAGAGGTAATTCAGGAGTTATTTTGTCTCAGATATTTAGGGGATTTGCTAATTCTCTTGATGGAATATCTGAGGCTGATGCAAATGATTATGCTAATGCAGTTTTGGTGGCTGCTAAGACTGCTTATTCTTCTGTAATGAAGCCAACTGAAGGTACCATATTAACTGTAATTAGATGTGCTGCTAAAAAAGGACAAGATATTGTAAAAGAAACAAATGATGTTGCAAAATTAGCTGATGAAATTGCTGAAGAAGCTGATAAAGCTTTAAAAACAACTCCAGATTTACTTCCTGTTTTAAAAGAAGTAAATGTTGTTGATTCAGGTGGTCAAGGACTTGTATTTGTACTTAAAAGTTTTGCCGATATTCTTAATGATAGAGAAGTAAATAATGATGTTGTTGAAAATAATGATGAAAATGAATCTATGAGTACAATGGTTGATGAAGAACATGAGAGTGTTCAAGGAAAAATAAATCCAGAAGATATTGTTTATGGATACTGTACTCAAGTGATGATTAGAATTGGTAAGGGAAAACAAGTTACTAGAAAATTCGATTATCAACAATTTTATGATTATTTATCTAATTTAGGTGATTCTTTATTAGTGATTAATGATGATGAAATCGCTAAGGTTCATGTTCATACTGAACAACCAGGGAAAGTTATATCATGGGCACAAACTTTTGGTGATTTAGCCAATGTTAAAATTGATAATATGAGGTTACAACAAGAAGAAATAATGGCTAAAGATCAACCTAATGATAATGGTAAACCAGAAACTGAAGTAGAATCACCAGATACTGCCATTATTTCTGTTTCTTCAGGAGAAGGAATTCAAAAATTATTTAAAAGTTTGGGTGTTACTAACACTATAAATGGTGGTCAAACCATGAATCCTAGTACTCAGGATATAGTTGATGTTGTAAATAATAGTAATGCTAAAAAGGCGATTATATTGCCGAATAACAAAAATATTTTCTTAGCTGCTGAACAAGCATCTAAGTTAACTGATATTCCACTATTAGTTGTTCATTCTAAAAATATTTCTCAAGGATTGTCTGCAATGTTTTCTTATAATCCTGATGAATCAATTGAAGAAAATGTTTCAATGATGGAAGATTCTTTAGATTATGTTTCTAATGGTCAGATTACAGTTGCTGTTCGAGATACTAAATTTAATAATTTAGATATTAAAAAAGGTAACTATATGGGAATTATTGATGGTGAAATAACTGTTTTAGATGATAATTTAGTAGAAGCCTCAATTAAAATGATAAAAAAAATGATTGATGATGATAGTGAAAATGTAACCATTATCTATGGTTCTGATAGTTCAATGGATGAAGCACAAAAAATATCTGATGCTATTTCTGAAATTGATGATGAAATTGAAGTTGAAGTGCATGAAGGAAATCAACCAGTTTATCCATTAATTGTTTCTGTTGAATAAAAGGATAAAATTCTGTTAGTCTAAATGACTAACAGTTTTTTGATTAAGGAGGGGATACGATTGGATTTAAGAGATAATATTTCGGTTTTGAATGGAATTGGTCCAAAAAGGATACAAGGTTTCAATAAATTAAATATTTTTTCTATTAATGATCTTTTAAATTATTTCCCTTATCGTTATCAAGATTTTACAGTACAAAATCTTGATAATATTCAAGATAATGAACAAATAACTATAATGGGTGATATTAGTAGTGAACCTACGGTTAGATATATTGCCAGGAAAAAAAGTATTTTAAGATTCTCTTTAAAAGTAGATAATCAAATTATTTTTATTACTTTTTTCAATCAGCCTTGGTTAATTAATAAAATAAAAGAAATGAAAAAGATAATTGTTTTTGGTAAATATGACGCTAAGAAAAAAAGTTTAACTGGATTAAAAATACTTGATGAAAGTAATTCCGATACTTTTGAATCAGTTTATCCATCAAACAAACTGGTTAGTGATAAAATTATAAAAAAAACAATTGAACAAGCATATAATTTATATAAAGATAAGATTGAAAATTTCTTACCAGATTGGATTATCAAAAAATATAAATTAGCTAATCAAAATTATGTTATTAAGAATATGCACTTTCCAGATAGTAAAGAAGATGCTTTATCTGCAAAAAGAACCGCAAAGTTTAATGAATTTTTTTTATATCAATTGAGTTTACAATTAATTAAAACAAAAAGAGAAATTAATGATAAATATAGAATTAATATAAAAGAAAATGAAATTACTAACTTTGAAAATTCTTTAAAATTTGTTTTAACAAATTCTCAAAAAAAAGTATTAAAAGAAATTTTGAGCGACTTAGATAAACCTTACTCAATGAATCGATTACTTCAAGGAGATGTTGGAAGTGGGAAAACAGTTATTGCAGCTCTAAGTATTTATGCTAATTATTTAGATGGAAACCAATCTGTTTTAATGGCACCTACCGAAATATTAGCTGAACAGCATGCGGATTCATTATCAAAAATGTTTGAAAAATTTCCAATTAATATTGCATTATTAACTGGGAGCACTAAAAGTAGTGCTAGAAAGATATTAATACCAAAAATTGAAAATGGTTCTATTGATTTACTTATTGGTACACATACATTATTTCAAGATGAAATCAGTTATAATGATTTAAAATTATCAATTATTGATGAACAACATCGTTTTGGTGTTAATCAAAGAAAGAAATTAAGAGAAAAAGGTGCATCTAATAATATCTTGGCAATGACAGCAACACCGATTCCAAGAACATTAACAATTACTAATTATGGTCAAATGGATTTATCAATTATTGATGAATTACCAAAAGGAAGACAAAAGATAATAACTAATTGGATTAGACCTTCTCAATTTGATAATCTAGTCAAATTTTTAGAAAATCATTTAGAAGAAAAAGAACAAGTATACGTGGTTGTTCCTTTAATTGAGGAATCTGAAAATTTAGATATGAATAATGTTAATTCAATTTTTAATAAATTAAATAACAGAATTAATTCAAATTTCAATATTGATTTTCTTCATGGACAGATGAAAGAAAATGAAAAAAATGAAAAAATGGAATTATTTAAAAATGGTGAAATAGATATTTTGGTTTCTACTACTGTTATAGAGGTTGGTGTTGATATTTCTAATGCAAGTATTATGGTAATCTATGATGCTGACCATTTTGGATTGTCTCAATTACATCAATTAAGAGGTCGTGTAGGGCGAGGAACTAAACAGTCTTATTGTATTTTAATATCCGAACCTAAAAATGAAATTGCTGCCAAAAGAATGCAAGTGATGTGTGAATCTAATGATGGTTTCTATATTTCTCAAAAAGATTTAGAATTAAGAGGCTCCGGAGAAATATTAGGTGATAGGCAGTCTGGATTTGAACATTTTAAAATTGGAGATCCTATTTCTGATTTTAATATTTTGGTTGAGGCTCAAAAAACAGCCAAACAAATTGTTAGTTCTGAAAATTGGGAATTAGATAATGATAATTTGAAATTGATAAAACAAATTAATCTTTATAATGAAGATAATGTATTGGATTAAGGAGAATATTATGAAAATAGCTATTGATGCAATGGGTGGAGATTATGCACCAAGGGAAATAATTGAAGGCGTGGAACAAGCAAGAGATATTAATTCTGATGTCATTTATCAACTTTTTGGTGATCAAAATAAAATAAAAAAATATCTTAAAAATGATGATAGTATAGAAATTCACCATACTGAAGAATATATTTCAATGGATGATGAACCAACTAAAGCAATTAAAAAGAAGAAAAATTCAAGTTTAGTTTTAGCAGCAAAATCGGTTAAAGAAGGTAATTCTGATGCGTTATTTTCAGCTGGAAATACAGGAGCTATCATGGTTGCCGGCTTATTAATTATTGGTCGTATAAAAGGTATTGATCGCCCAGGATTAACTACTACATTACCAGTCATTGATAATGATATGGGATTCACAATGATTGATTGTGGTGCTAATGCAGATACAAAGTTATTAAATGTTAAACAATATGCATTGATGGGAAAATATTATGCAGAAAATGTTAAAAAAATTAATAATCCAAGAATTGGGTTGATTAACAATGGGACTGAAAGCGACAAAGGTAATATTCAACATCGTGAAATGTTCGAAATGTTAAGTGAAATGGATTCAATTAATTTTATTGGAAATATTGAATCTAGAGATTTATTAAATGGAGTTACAGATGTTGCTGTTACAGATGGATTTACTGGAAATGCCGTTTTAAAAACAATTGAAGGTACAGCATTATCAATGATGAATTTAATAAAAAAAGAGATCAAGAGTAATGGAATGAAATCAAAAATAGGTGCATTATTACTTAAAAATTCTTTTAAAGATGTTGGTAAAAAGATGGATTATACTAGATATGGTGGTGCCTTATTATTAGGATTAAAAGCTCCGGTTGTTAAAAGTCATGGAAGTAGTAAAGCTAAAACAGTTAAAAATTCTTTAGTTGAAATTAAAAATATTGTTAATTCTGAATTAACTAATTCAATTAATGATTATTTTGATAATGATCAAAATAATACTGAAAAATAAATCAAAAATATTTATTGGAGTTATTTTATTATGAATAGAGAAGTTATTTTTTTAGAAATAAAGAAAATAGTTTTAGAGAATTTTGATGTAGATCCAAATCTTATTAGTGAAAATATGAATATCACTAAAGATTTAGGAGCTGATTTTATTGATTTAGCAGAATTTATTGTTGAATTAGAAAATGAATTTGATGAACAAATATCAAATACTGAGGCTGAAGGTATTGATACACTTGGTCAATTAGTAGACTTAATTATTGATAGAACAAAAAAGACTAAAAAAAGTAAAAAGAAATAGGCTTCGTCTATCGACGAAGTCTATTTCTTTAGTACAAAAATGATATAATAATGTTAGAAAATTTTGGAGGTATTATTTTGGATAAGCAATTTAAAATATTGTTAAAAAATAGATTTGATATTGAATTTAATGATGAATCTTTATTGGATGAGGCATTTACACAAGGATCATATGTTAATGAACATCCTAATCAAAATCTTAAGTTTTATGAACGATTAGAATTTTTGGGCGATGCAGTTTATCAATTAGTTGTTTCTGATTATATATTCGAAAGATATCCTAATTTGCCACAAGGAAGATTAACTAGATTAAGAGCTGCCATGGTAAATGAACATAGTTTTAGCCAATTTGCTAGAGAATGCCAATTTGAAAATTATATTAGACTAGGTAAAGGTGAAGAAAAGGCTAATGCAAGACATCGTGATTCATTATTATGTGATATTTTTGAATCATTTATTGGTGCAGTTTATTTAGATCAAGGTATGGAAAAAGTAGTAAATTTTTGTAATATTGTTATTTTCCCAAAAATTGATGATGGCTGGTTTGATGAATTTTTTGATCATAAAACTGAATTACAAGAGCTAGTTCAAAAAGATGGGCCAGTCAAAATAGAATATTTATTAAATGAAGAAAAAGGTCCGGAAAATAATCGTGAATTTGAAGTATCTTTAATGGTTGATAATAAAGAACTTGGAGTTGGATTTGGCCATTCCAAAAAGGAAGCAGAACAAAAAGCTGCTCAAAAAGCTATTAAAGAAATCCAATAAAAAATGAGGTTTTTATTTGAAACTTAAATCAATTGAAATAAATGGATTCAAGTCTTTTATGAATAAAACTATAATTAATTATCATAATGGTATTACTGCGGTAGTTGGTCCAAATGGAAGCGGAAAAAGTAATGTAATTGAAGCCATTAGATGGGTATTAGGAGAAAAATCTTCTAAAAATTTAAGAAGTAACAAAATGCAAGATGTAATTTTTTCAGGTTCTAAAAATCATAGTGCATTAAATTTAGCAGAAGTTAGTATAAATTTTGATAATGAAGATTATTTTTTAAATACAGAATATTCAGAGGTTACAGTAAAGCGTAAGTTATATAGAAATGGTGACAGTTCTTATTATATAAATGAAAATATCTGTAGATTAAAAGATATTAAAAATTTATTTTTAGATACAGGGTTAGGTGAAGGTTCGTTTTCAATTATTTCTCAAGGAAACGTTAATGAAATCATTGACGGTAATTCTGAAAATAGAAGACAGGTAATTGAAACTGCGGCTGGAGTTTTTAAATATAAAAAGCAAAAGGAAACAACATTAAAAAAATTAGATGATATTAAACAGAATCTTTTAAGAATAACTGATCATACAAATGAATTAAAAACACAAATAAATAATCTTGAAAATCAAGCTATAAAAGCAAAAAAATATTTATATTTAAATAAATATAATAGATTTTTTTATAAAAATCGTCTTATTTTAGGTGTTAGTAATCAAGCTGATAATAAAATAGAATTAGAAAATAAACTTAAAACACTAAATGAAAATGAATTAAACAATAATAATAAATTACTCCAAGTTAAAAATAAAAGAACTAATTTACAAAATAAATTAAATGAATTAGATAAAAAGAGAGAAAAATTGCATAATTCATTATTAGAAAAAACTCAAATTTATCAAAATGAAAGTAATAATTCACAATTGGTGTTTCAAAAAGAGAATTTTAATCAGCAAAGAATTAATGAAATTGAAAATGATTTGATTTTAAATAAAAATAAGATTAAAAATTATAGTACAAATATTGATGATTTAAAAAAGTCAATTCAAGAAAACAAAAAAATAGAAAATCAGTTAAACATTAAGTTAAATGATATCAATGTGCAATTTTATAAAAATAAAAATGATCAAATCAAAAAATTAATTGAAAATAATCAAAATGAATATTTTCAATTAATGCAAAGTATTTCTAATTTAGAAAATAAAGTAAATTACGAAACAGAAATTAATAATCAAAAAAATAATTTTTCAGCTAAAGATAAAGAGAATTTAAAAAAACAATTAAGCGAAAATATAGATTTATATAATAGATTTGAAAAAGAAATTGAAGATTCAAAATTAAATATTGATAAATATACTGATAATTCCCTTGATTTAAAAAATAAAATAAATAAATTAAATGATGAATTAGAACAATTAAAATCAAAATGGTATGAAGAAGTTAGTACAATTCATAAATTAAAGGCTGAATATAATAGTATTAAAAATTCATTTCAAAATTATAATAATTTTTATAATGGATCAAAAAATATTTTAAAAAATAAAGATAAACTTCAAGGAATCTACGGTGCTGTATCTGAATTTATTGATACAGATGATCAGTACGCTCTAGCAATTGATACAGCTTTAGGAAATCGTACACAGCAAATTATTGTTAAAAATCAAAGTGCAGCTGAAAATGCAATTCAATATTTATCCCAAAATAAATTAGGAAGAACTACATTTTTACCTAATGGCGATTTAACTAAAAAAGTAATTAATTCAAATATTTTATTATCAATTAGAAATGTTAAAGGTTTTATAGATATTGCTTCTAATTTAATTAAGATAGATAAAAAATTTGATAGCATTAAACAATATTTATTAGGAAATATAATCATTTCTGATAATTTAAGGAATGCTAGAAAAATAAGTAGCTTAGTTAATAAAAGATTTCAAGTAGTTACTTTAGCTGGTGAAGTTATTAATGCTGGCGGGTCTATTACTGGTGGTAAAATATTAAAAAATAATAATGGAAATATAAGTCAAAAAAATAAACTAATTAATTTAAAAAACGAAATAAACGATAAAGATATAATTATTGAAAATACTAAAAATAAAATATCTGAAAACAGTAATAAAATTGATGAATTATCTCAACAATTAGATAATATTTCTAATATACTTGAAGAAAAAAGAATTGATTTACAAGTAAAGAAAAAAGAATTTGATGATTTAAATGGCTTAATCAAAAATCAAAAACAAAATTTAAATAAATTTGATGGTTCACAATCTAGTAATTATTTAATATATATTAATAAGATTAAAGATGAAATTAATTCAAAAAAATCTTTATCAAATAATTTAAAAAAAGAAATTGATAATTTGAAAATAGATTTAGATAATAATAATAATAAAATTATTGATCTTGATAGGAATAAATTTAAACTAAGTGAGAAACTCAAATCAGTTAAAAATAATATTGAAAATACAAAAACTCAATTAGATAATTTTTATAGTCAAAAAGAAAATGAAAATAACTTTATAAATGAAAAGAAAAATAAAATTATTGAGTTAAAAAAACTTAATAGTGAAAATCATAAATTAGATCAAAGTCAATTAGATAATTTAAAAAAAGAAATTGATAATATGCAAATTGAAATTGATAAAATTAATCAAGAAAGTAATTTTGAAAGATCTAAAATGTTTAATTTAGATAAAAATATTGAAACCTATCAAAGTATTTCTTTGAAAAATGTAAAATTAACTGAAAAACTAAATAGTAAATTAACAATTAATAATGAAAATATAGCAACACAATTAAAAGAATTGAAAGATAATTTTGATATTAATTTAAATCAAGCAATCTCAGATTTCGATGAAGAAAAAAATATTCTTGATAGTGATTTAATTTATAATTTAGAAAAAATAACAAGAAAAGAATTAAATATACTTGGTCCTGTAGATACAAGTACAATTGATATTTTTAATGAAATTAATGAAAGATATGAATTTATGAACCATCAAAAACAGGATTTAGAAAATTCAAAGTCTAATCTTAATAAAATAATGAAAAATATAGACAATGAAGTTAAAAATAGATTTAAAAAGACTTTTAATGAAGTAAACGATAAATTTTCTCAAACATTTAAAAGTATATTTGAAGGTGGAACCGCTCATTTGAAAATGTCCGATTCAAATGATGTTTTGAGTACTGGAATTGAAATAATTGTTCAACCACCAGGTAAAAAGCAAAGAGATATATCTTTACTTTCTGGTGGAGAGAAATCATTAACTGCATTAGCTTTGTTATTTGGAATTTTACAAGTTAAAACAGTTCCTTTTATTATTTTAGATGAAGCAGAGTCAGCACTTGATTCTGCTAATGTAGATAGGTTTGCACGTTATATGTCTCGTTTAAAAGAAGATACACAATTTATTGTAATTACTCATAGAAAAGAAACGATGGTTTATGCTGATAATTTATATGGTATTACTATGCAAAATTCTGGAATATCAAATGTTTTATCAGTTAATTTAGAAACAGCTAAAAATAATATTGGAGGAATTGATTAATGGGACTTTTTGATATTTTTAAGAAAAGGAAAGAGAAAGAAAAAAATAAAGTAACAAATGTTGAAGAAAAATCAAATAAAGATGAACAAAATGAGGTTACGAATAATTCTGATGATATACAACAAAAAAACGCAGTGAATTCAGAAGAAAATGAACCTGATAATAATGTTGAAGAAAAATTAGATACAGACGAACAAAATGATGACACAAATGATTCTGATGATACACAACAGGAAGTATCAGTGAATTCAGAAGAAAATGAATCTGATAATAACGTTGAAGAAAAAGTAAATACAGATGAAGAACCTGATGATGGCAATGATTCCGTTAATACACAACAAGAAATATCATTGAATTCGGAAGAAAATGAATCTGATAATAACGTTAAAGAAAAAGTAAATACAGATGAACAAAATGATTCTGAAGATTCAAAAGAGAAATCTTATGAAAAAGGATTAGCTAAATCAAGTTCTTCTTTTGGTCAAAAACTTAATAAGATTTTTTCTAAATTCAGAACAATTAATGAAGATTTTTTTGAAGAATTAGAAGATACTTTAATTGAATCAGATGTTGGTTTTGAAACATCAATGCAAATCGTTGATTCTTTAAAAGAAGAAGTTAAATTAAAAAATGTAAAGAAAACAAATGATGTGCAAAATGTAATTGTTCAAAAAATGATTGAAATTTATGAAGAAAATAATTCTGATGATAATATATCAATTAGTGAGTCTAAAAATGGTCCTACTGTAATTTTATTTACTGGTGTAAATGGAGTAGGAAAAACAACTACAATTGGGAAGATGGCTAATCAATATCATAAAAATGGGAAAAAAGTTCTTTTAGCAGCAGCTGATACTTTTCGTGCAGGAGCAATTGAACAATTAAATGAATGGGCAATTAGAGATAATGTTGGTATAGTCAAAAAAGAAGAAAAAAGTGATCCTGCGTCAGTAGTGTACGAAGCAATTAATAAGGCAAAAAAAGAAAATTATGATACTTTGTTTATTGATACTGCTGGAAGACTTCAAAATAAAGTTAATCTAATGAATGAATTATCTAAAATAAATAAAATTATTAAAAGGGAAATTCCAGATGCACCACATGAAACCTTATTAGTTCTTGATGCAACAACTGGTCAGAATGCAATTAGTCAAGTAAAATTATTTAATGAAGTAACTAATATTTCTGGAATTGTACTAACTAAACTAGATGGAACAGCTAAAGGTGGAATCATTTTTGCTATTAGAAATGAAATGAAAATACCAGTAAAATTAGTTGGATTAGGTGAAAAGGTTGATGATTTAAAAGAATTTGATGCTAATGACTTTATTTATGGACTATTTAAAGATTTATTTATCGTTGAGTAATCAATAAGGAGAAATTATGGAATTAGAAAAAAATTATCATATCAATTCATTATTTGATTTTTATGGATCCTTATTAACAGACAAACAACACAAATATATTAAGCTCTATTATGTAGATGATTATTCATTAGGAGAAATTTCTGAAAACTTTAATGTAAGTCGACAAGCTGTTTATGATAATATTAAAAGAACTGAAAAAACTTTAGAAAATTATGAAGATAAAATGGGTTTATATAAAAATTTTTTAATTAGAAATCAACAAACGGATAAAATAATTAAATATATTAAATCAAATTATCAAAACGATAAGTTTCTTTTAGAAATGATAAATAAATTAGAACAAACTGAAGAGAATTAGGAGATTTATTTTATGGCTTTTGAAGGGTTAACTGAACGATTACAAAAAGCGTTTAAAAATTTACGTGGTAAAGGTAAAATAACTGAAGCAGATTTAAGAGAAACGATGCGAGAAATTAGATTAGCATTATTAGAAGCTGATGTTAATTTTAGTGTTGTTAGAAAATTTGTTAAAACAGTTCAAGAAAGATCAAAAGGTAGTGATGTATTAGAAGGTTTAAATCCATCACAACAAATCATTAAAATTGTTAATGAGGAATTAACAAAAATGATGGGTGACGATTCTACTGATCTTATTCAATCAGAAAAAATACCAACAATTATTATGATGTCAGGACTTCAAGGTGCTGGTAAAACAACAACTGCTGGTAAATTAGCAAAAAAATTAAAAGATGAAAATAATGCTAGACCTCTTTTAATTGCTGCTGATATTTACCGTCCAGCAGCAATTGATCAATTACAACAAGTAGGAAGCCAAATTGATGTACCAGTTTTTCAAGAAGGCACAGATGTAGATCCAGTTAAAATAGTTGAAGATGGATTAAAACAAGCAAAAGAAGATAAAAATGATTATGTTTTAATTGATACAGCTGGTAGGCTCCAAATTGATGAAGCATTAATGCAAGAATTAAAAGATGTAAAAGAAGTTGCTAAACCAGATAATATTCTTTTAGTTGTTGATGCAATGACTGGACAAAATGCTGTTAAAACTGCAGAAGGATTTAATGATGCATTAGATATAACTGGAGTTGTTTTAACAAAATTAGATGGTGATACACGTGGTGGAGCTGCTTTATCAATTAGATCAGTAACTGAAAAACCTATTTTATTTGTTGGACAAGGTGAGAAACTATCTGATTTAGATAAATTTCATCCAGATAGAATGGCTTCAAGAATTTTGGGAATGGGAGATATGCTATCTCTTATTGAAAAAACTCAAAAAGAATATGATGAAGATCAAGCACAAAAGTTAACTGAAAAAATGAGAGAAAATACTTTTGATTTTGAGGATTTTCTTGATCAAATGCAACAAATTCAAAATATGGGTCCAATGGAAGATTTAATTAAAATGATTCCTGGAATGGCAAATAATCCTACTTTACAAAATGTACAAATGGATCCAAAAGATATGGATCATATTAAAGCAATAATTTATTCAATGACTAAAGAAGAACGATTAAATCCAGATATTTTAAATCCTTCCAGAAGAAGAAGAATAGCGGCAGGTTCAGCAAGATCAATTCAAGAAGTTAATCGTTTAATAAAACAATTTAATAGTATGAAAGAAATGATGTCAAAAGTATCAAATGGTAATTTTTCTGAAATGGAAGGTATGATGAATAGCTCAGGTATGGGTAGTGGAATGGGTGGAAAGTTATCCAATATAGCTATGAAACGTATGTCTAGAAAAATACAAAAAAATAAAAAGAAAAGAAATAAAAAAAGAAAATAATTAATTTTAACTTGTAAAGGAAAACCCCTTTACAAGTTATTGATTAATTGTTAAGATTATTATCGTTAAAGAAATAATAGGAGGTGTATTTATGTCTGTTAAAATTCGTTTAAAACGTATGGGTTCAAAGAAACGTCCATTTTATCGTATAGTTGTTGCTGATTCACGTAGTCCTCGTGATGGTCGCTTTATCGAAAATGTTGGTACTTATAACCCATTATTAGAATCTGATAAAGTAACTTTAGAAGAAGAATCAATTATGAACTGGTTACAAAACGGTGCACAACCTTCTGATACTGTTCGTAACATTCTTTCTGATGCTGGTATCATGAAAAAATTACATGAAGCTAAATTAGCAAGTAAAAAATAAGTGATTGATTATGAATAATTTTGAAAAACTTATTAAAACAATTGTTAATCCATTAGTTAAGTATCCCAATGATATTAAGATTAATTTGCGTGAAACAGATATGTTTCATGAATATATTTTATCAACTAATCCTAAAGATTTAGGAAGAATTATAGGAAAAAAAGGACATATCATTCAAACAGTTAGAACTATTGTTTATAGTGTCCATGTCAATGATGATAAAAGAGTCAAATTAGTTGTTAACGATGGAAAAAATTAAAGCTCTTAAATAAAACTTTTGTTTTATTTAAGAGCTTTTTCTTTAATTTGAGGTGCTAAATGGGATATTTAAATATTGGTAAACTAGTTAATACACAAGGTATTAAAGGCGAGGTAAGAGTTCAAGTAATAACTGATTTTCCAGAAAAAAGATTTAAAAAACATAATAAAATTTATGCTTTTAAAAATGATAATTCTGAACCAATTGAGCTAGAAATAGATGGAGTTAGAAAACATAAAAATTTTTTATTACTTCATTTTGTTGACAAAGATTCAATTAATGATGTTGAATTTTTGAAACCATCAATGCTTAAAATAAACGATGAACAACAAAGTAATGACGATTTAAAGCCAGGTGAATATTATTATTCTCAAATATTAGGACTAAAAGTATTTGATATAGATGATAATTATTTGGGTGAAATAAAAGATATTATGGATTTAGGACCAAATGATGTTTGGGTAGTTAAAAGAGATTCAGGTAAAGATTTATTTTTACCTAAAATTGATGATGTTATTAAAAATGTTGATTTAAATAATAAAAAAGTAACTGTCAATTTAATGGAAGGATTGGAATAAATAATGGAAATTGATATTTTAAGTATTTTTCCTAAAATGTTTGAAGGTCCTCTGCATGAATCTATTTTAGATAAGGCAATTAATAAAGGATTAATTAATGTTAAAGTTACTGATTTTAGAGATTTTTCTTTAAATAAACATAATAATGTTGATGATTATCCATTTGGTGGAGGGGCTGGAATGTTATTAACTCCACAACCAGTTTTAGATGCATTTGAACATACGAAACAAAAAGCTAAAAATAATGGTGTTCCAAGTGGAAAAGTTATTCTTTTAGATCCGGCAGGAAAGAAGTTTGATCAAAAAGAAGCTGAAAAATTATCTAAAGAAGAACATCTTACTTTTATTTGTGGCCATTATGAAGGCTATGATGAAAGAATAAAAAGTGTTGTTACTGATGAGTATTCAATTGGTGATTTTATTGTAACTGGTGGAGAATTGCCAACAATGATGATGATTGATGCAACTGCTAGATTAATTCCTGGTGTTTTAGGTAATAACGATTCAGCAAGTGGAGATTCATTTTCAAATGGATTATTAGAATATCCTCAATATACAAGACCAGCTAATTATAATGGAATGGAAGTTCCATCGGTTTTAACTAGTGGTAATCATCAAAAAATTGATGAATGGCGTCAAAAAGAATCATTAAGAAAAACATATACTTTAAGACCTGAATTAATTGATCATGATAATTTAACTGATTTACAAAAGAAATTATTAGCGGAAATCAAAAGTGAAAAATAATTTACTATTTACTTTAATAAAATAAAAATGTTATAATAAATGCTGGCTTAGCCAAATAAAACGGTATTCCGCTGTCTAAATTAAGTTATGAATGCTAGTTAAAGGAGTTTATATATTATGCGTCAAAATAATTTGATTAGTAAAATCAATAATGAACAATTACGTTCAGATATTCCTGAATTCCGTGCTGGTGACTCTGTAAGAGTATCAGTTAAGGTTGTTGAAGGTAGTCGTGAACGTATTCAAAATTTCGAAGGTGTCGTAATTAAACGTCATGGTGCTGGAATTCAAGCAACTTACACAGTTAGAAAAATCAGTTCTGGTGTGGGTGTTGAACGTATCTTCCCAGTACATTCACCAAGAGTCGCTAAAGTTGAAGTAATTAGACGTGGTCAAGTACGTCGTGCTAAACTTTACTACTTACGTGAATTACATGGTAAAGCTGCTCGTATTAAAGAATCATTACGTAGACGTTAAAAAAAAGCAATCCAAATGGATTGCTTTTTTTATAGATTTTCATCAGTTTTAAAATTTAAAGGAGAAAAATCAGTTGATTGAGTAATTAAATTGGAATTTATTTTTTTAAATACATTAATTGCATGATTACTAATTTCAAATGATTTTTTTGTTGCTAATTTATTTAAATCTTTTTCTGAATTTGATTCTTTAATGGTTTCATTAATTTTTTGTAAATAAAATTGTCTAAGTTCAGATTTATTATCATTAATGATATTTTCAAAAGTCTTATAATGAGGATCCATTAAAACACCGGTTAATTTAAAAATCCAATATGCAGATTTATTATTATAATTTAATCCAGTTTCATATTTATATTCTGATGGAGTATCAGTAATTCCACCAAAAAAAGGAACAAAAGTACTTTGCGCTGAAACACCCATTGAGAGCCAATGGATTGAACCAATTTCAGGCGGATATTTTTCATTTATTTGTAGTAAATGAGATTCTTGCGTCTTTGCTAAACTAATAGGACGATAAACATTCTTATTTTTACTAATTGTAGGATCAAATTCAGTACCTTCATAGTGAGACGATAAATATTTTTCTGCATCGAATATATCAATTAATTCCTCAGGTTTACGAATAAATTTAAAGTTTTGTGATTTAGGATTGTCTAATGTATCTGAAGGATTGAACATTTTTTGACCATACCATACTCTAGGTGTGTTATAGATTGTGTCCATGAGGTCTTTTGTTCCAAATATGTTTCTAAAATTAAATGTATTTTTATTTTTATTTAGATTATTTTCAAGAACAAAAGTTTTAATATTTTTTGAATATAAAAAATTATCGTTGTTAAAATTAATCTCCTGAATTGCCATTTGATTAGCAACAACAGCATATGAATCATCTGGAATTCTTTGAGCTACCCAATGATGTCCAGATCCAATTTCAAAATACCAAACACTTTCTTTATCTGAAAATAAAATTCCATTAGTTTCAGCTGCACCAAATTTTTCAATTAGTTCACCTAAACGAATAACTCCTTCTTTAGCACTTTTAATATAAGGTAAGACAATTGTAATAATTGCCTCTTCAGAAATTCCATTTTTTAGAAGTGGATCAAATCCTAGAACCATGTCATTTGCGTAAGTACTTTCAGTTGCACTCATAGCAACACCATACTCATTAATTCCATCTTCTTCAAAAAGTCCTTCATTATCAGTCCATTCTGGAGTGCATGTATATTTATACCTTAATGATGGTAATTCGATTGTTAACTCATTATATTTTGATTTAAATATATTTTTTTCATCAAATTGTTCTCTTTTTTTTACGATAAATCTTTTTGGCCAAGAAGATTTTGCATCTTCATTTCTGCCAATAATTGTTGAACCATCAATTGTTGCATTTTTACCAATTAAAATACTAGTACAAGCTGATAATTTATTAATATTCATTTTTTAATACTCCTTTTTTAACATGCTTAAATCTTAACATATTTAATTTATTATTTATGATTTTAAAGAGATTTAAAATTAATGTATAATTAACCTAAATATTAAAAGTTCGGAGAAAAAATTATGAATAATAAGCAATACATTATTTCTATTGATGAAGGAACTACTAGTAGTAGGGCAGTAATTATTGATCATGAAGGTAAAGTGGTCGGAAAATCACAAAAAGAATTTGATCAAATTTTTCCAAAACCTGGTTGGGTAGAACATGATGCAAACGAAATTTGGAATACAGTTCAATCAGTAATTTCTGATGTATTAATAAAAACTAAAATACTTCCGTATAAATTACGTGGCATTGGAATAACTAATCAAAGAGAAACAACTGTTTTATGGAATAAAAAAACGGGAGAACCGGTTTATAATGCAATAGTTTGGCAATCTAAACAAACAAGTGAAATTGCAGATAAGCTAAAAGAAGATGGATATTTAAACAAAATTCATCAAAAAACAGGTTTGATTATTGATTCTTATTTTTCTGCAACTAAAATTAAATGGATTTTAGATAATGTTTCAGGAGTTCGTGAATTAGCAGATGAAGGTAATTTATTATTTGGAACTATTGATACTTGGATTTTATGGAAATTAACCAAAGGCAAAGTCCATGCAACCGATTATACAAACGCAAGTCGAACAATGCTATTTAATATTAATAATTTAGATTGGGACAATGAAATATTAGAAATATTAAATATTCCCAAAAATATTTTACCTAAAGTACATCCTTCATCATATAATTATGGTTATACAGAAGGTTATACATTTCAAGGAGTTCAAATTCCAATCGCCGGGATCGCTGGAGATCAACAAGCAGCATTATTTGGACAGCATGCATTTGAACCAGGTATGACAAAAAATACATATGGAACTGGTGCTTTTATCGTTATGAATATTGGTGAACAACCTAAATTATCCGAAAAAGGATTATTAACAACAATTGCCTATGGAATTGATAATAAAGTCTATTACGCACTTGAAGGAAGCATATTTGCAGCAGGATCTGCAATTCAATGGTTAAGAGATGGAATGAAATTGGTAGCGGATGCCTCTGAATCTGAAGAAATGGCATTTGATGTGCAAGAAGAAAATAATTTATATGTAGTTCCAGCTTTTACAGGACTGGGTGCACCATATTGGAATCAAGAAATAAGAGGTTCAATTTTTGGATTAAATTCTAAAACAGATAATAAACAATTTGTAAAAGCTACTTTAGAATCATTAGCATATCAAACAAAAGATGTAATTAACACGATGAAAAATGATACTAATATGAACTTAAAATCATTATCTGTTGATGGTGGAGCAGCTAGAAATAATTATTTGATGCAATTTCAAGCTGATATTTTAGGTAATTCAATTAGTCGATTTGAAGAGTCAGAGATTACCGCCCTTGGTGTTTCATATTTAGCAGGTTTATCAGTAGGATTTTGGAATGATTTAGAAGAAATAAAAAATTTAACTACAAAAAAAGAATTATTTGAAAATAAAATGACTGAAACAAAAATAAATAAATTATATAATGGTTGGAAATTAGCAGTAGAGTCTACAGAAATGTTCAAATAAAAAAACTCTAAAAATGTNNACATTTTTAGAGTTTTTTTATGATTAATTGCAGTTAAATTATTTAATGTTTCTTTGTTTTTTAAAATTTATTATTTTTTCAGAATAAATAACATCAGCATTTCTAAGTTCAGTAATGTTTTTCACACCAAGAATTGTAAAAATAGATTTTAATTGATTTTGCCATTCTTTAATTACTTCAACTAAGTAATCTTCATCTTCTTTAATTAAAATGTTTAAAAAGTATCCAGCAATACCAACTAAATCTGCACCTAAATAAAGAGATTTAATAACATCTAAAGGTGATTTTATTCCACCAGCAGCAACAAATTGCATACTGGAATCATTTATTTTTTTAGTTTCTAGAAGAGATTCTACTGTAGAAAAACCCCAATCAAATAATTCCTCAAATCCAGTCGATTTATCTTTAGTTCTTCTTTCATTTTCAATTTTTGCAAAATTTGTTCCACCATTACCACCAATATTAATATATTTAACTCCAATATCTTTTAATTTACAAATGGATTTATAATCCATTCCAAACCCAACTTCTTTTACAATGATTGGAATATTAATTTCTTTAATAATTTTTTTTAAATTATCAATCCAATGAAAATCGCGATCACCTTCAGGCATTATTATTTCTTGGACAGAGTTAACGTGAATTTCAATTAAATTTGCATTTAAAAGAGTAATTGCTTTTTTTATATTATCAATATTATGATGTGCACCAAGGTTAGAAAAAATAATTCCATTAGGATTATTTTTTCTAATTATTGAAAAAGAATCAGCTAGAGACGAATCTTTAATAGCAACACTTTCACTACCAGATGCCATTGCAATATTAGTTCTTTTTGCTACTCTACTAAGTTTATCATTTAATTTTTTTGTGTATTCACTTCCACCAGTCATCGCTTCTATATAAAATGGCCATTCAAAATCAATATTTGCAAAATTAGTATTTAAATTTACTTCATTAAAGTCAACTTCTGGAAGGGTATTTGGAACAAATCTAATTTCATTAAAATCATTTTTTTTATTATTTTGTGTATGAATTGCAAGCGATACATGTTCATCTTTTCTGTGAGAGTGTTTATTAATCATTTATTGACCTCATTTTTTTGCTTTAAATTATGAATTTTTAAATTTAAAAGTTCAATATCATTATCTTGCCATTCATTAATTAAATCACTAATTAATGAATTTTTATCAATAATTACGATTCCACAATCACCACCACCAGCACCTGATGTTTTTGCAGCTCCATTATATTTATTTGCGATTTCAATCATTTTTTTTAATTTAGGGGTTTCTATTTCAATTCCACTAAATTTACTCAAAGAAGTTAATAATTGTCTATTTTTACTAATGTTTTTCATAATAAGATCAAAATCATTAAGTTCAAATCCCTTTTGGATTTGATTAACACAATTAAAACTTTCTTTTAGAAATTTCTGATAATCGTCACTTTTTTTTGATTTACTTAATTCTACTTTATCAACTAGTTTAGAAGTTGATGAGGGAGATTGTGTCCATCCAATCAATAATTTTAAATTAGTAGGGGCTTTTAATTTTGAAATATTTAAATTTGGCCAATTTTGATTTAAAAGTTCATTAATCGTCATGTTTCTTCTAGCCGCATTTACCCATTCTTTATCGAAACTTTTATAGGAAATCCATCCTCCATAAACACTTGCTGCAATATCTCCAAGTGATCCATTTCTTTGGACGTCTAAATGTGCCAGAGCAGCTAATTTAAAAAGTTGTTCTTTAGTCAAATTAGTTTGATAAAAACTATTGAGAGCTTTTATAGTTGCAACTGTCACAGCAGCTGAAGATCCAAGTCCATATTTTTTTCCACTTGGGCTATCTAATTCACTATTGACGTGTACATGATAGTTTTTAAGTTTAATTTGATTTTCTTGGATAAAAGTTTCAAAAATTTTAATTGCTGAAATAATATAATGAAAGGGGTTATCGCGATTATTAAAAATAATTTCACCATTATTTCTAGTCCAAGAAGTATAATTTTCTTGATACTGTTTAGAAAAAATGCTTCCATAATTTTCACTTTCTGAAATTGATACATATGCAAATCTATCCAGAGCAACAATAATTGAAGGATATCCTTTTTCAACGACGGCATATTCACCAGCAATATATAGTTTCCCAGGAGCTTTTTCAGTAACCAATATTTTAATTCCTCCTTTATTAATAAATAAATTGAATACCAGGTCCAGGATGATTAATGACTAAATCACTATGTTTAAAATGTAATAATAATTTTTTCATAATTTTATTGGTGTTTTTATCTTGACAGAGTATTTTTACGTTTGGTCCAGCATCAATTGTAAAATAGCATTCTAATCCTTGTTCTCTCAAGTCCTTAACTAAGTTTATAGTTTTTAATGTGTCTTCATTAAAGTAGGTAAATGATGGATCTGCACTGAGGGTTAAAGAATGCATTCTCATAGCATTAGTTTCAGTAATTCTTCCTAAACTTGTAAAATCATTTTTTTTAATTGCCATTTTCATATTTTTTAAATCTTCATTGGCTTGTTTTATCCATACATCATAATAAGGAGAAGTTTCAACTGAAGATTTCATACCATATCTACTTGAAATCTTTTTTTCGTTACGGTTTAAAATAACAGTGATTAAATTTAAATCTAATTTTTTATCATAAGATAAAGGTTGTGCATATGAATTTTTATCATTAGTGCCAGGAATCCATTCAACTAGTCCACCGTAAATAGATCTTGTTGCTGATCCAGAACCTCTTCTAGCTAATTTAGATATTTCCATATTTGATAAATTCATTCCAATTGCTTTACTACTTGCAGCAGCTAGTGCAGCAAAACCAGATGATGATGAGGCTAATCCAGCAGATGTAGGTACAGTGTTTACAGTTTTTACTATACAAAAATTATCATTATCTGCTTTATTTCTTAAAATATTTAAAAAATTAACTATTTTATTATCTTCAACTCTTTCATTATTAAAATAAATCTCATCTTTTTTAAGTGATGAATCAAAGATTACTTCTGTTTCAGAATAAAAATGATCTAAGGTTAAAGAAATACTACCATTTTGAGGTAAAATAAGTCCTTCGTTTTTCTTACCCCAATATTTAACTAAAGCAATATTTGTAAATGCTCTAACTTTTGATTTTCCTATAATATTATTATCCATTATTTACTCCATTTCGAAATCTTTTAATGGTTGAATCCAGTTCTTTTTATATCCATTATTTTGTAGTGATTTAATAATTTTTTTTGTTGTGAATGAATCTTTGCTTAAAGAGATAACACAGCCGCCAAGACCACTTCCTGTTATTTTAGAACCCAAAGCACCATTGTAGTTTGATATTTTAATTATGTCATTAATTTCATTCGTGGAAATACCAAAATAACTTAAAATATTTTGTGACTTGTTCATTAAATTTCCAATATTTTCAATATTTTTATTATCAATTGATTTTTTTGCATTTTTGACAATATTACCAAGTTGATTAATTAATTCGTATTCTTCGGGATTTTTATCAATTAATTTTCTAACTATTGAAACAGCTTCTTTAGTACTGCCAACTTTTTCAGTATCAGTAATGATAATATCTCCATCAAAATTAAAGGGAACTTTTTTAATTTCATTATTTTCAAAAAAGATAGGGGATTCAGAAGTAACAGTTTGAGCATCAATACCACTTGGGTTTCCATGAATTATTTGTTCTGAAATATTAATTAATGAAATTAATTTAGAATGTGTTAAGTCAAGATTAAAGAATTTATAAAAAGCTTTAATTATTGCACAAGATACTGCTGCTGAAGATCCTAATCCTCTTCCAATTGGAATATTATTTTCAAATTTTATATTAATAAAATAGTTTTCTAGATTATTTATTTTAAACATGTGAAAAATAAGTGATTTGATTCCATTAAATTCTAATGGGGCATTGATTAAAGATCCGTTATAAATATCACTTTCAATTTCATTATTTTTCAAATTAGTAGTTAATTTAACGCTAACTTTAAGTTTAAATATTGGTAATGTAATTGCACCTTTTCCATACACTGCACTATGTTCACCAAATAAAATAATTTTTGCATGACTTTCACCAATTGCAAAATTTGTCATCATAAATCGCTCACTTTCTAAAACTTAATTTTATCATATTAAGTGACTAATTTTTTAATTTTTCATTTTAATTAAAAAAATTATTAAAATCATTCATTTTGTAGTATCATTATGTTTAGAAAATGAACGAATTAATGAAGATTGGTGAAAAATGTATGAATAAGCAATCCAAATTTGCAGTTGTAGACATGGAAACAACCGGAACTGATGTAAACAATGGTGATTCAATTATTCAATTTAGTTGTACTTTTATTCAAAACAAACAAATAATTGATAATTACTCTACTTTTGTTTATTGTGATCAAAATATTTCTGATGATATTACAAAATTAACAGGGATAACTAATGAAAAAATTCAAAATGCACCATCTTTTGATTCATTAGCAGCTGAAATATATAAATTACTTAAGAATTGCATTTTTGTTGCTCATAATGTTAATTTTGATTTTCCTTTTTTAAATGCAGAGTTAGAAAGGTTTGGATATCCTAAATTAGAAAATGAAGCAATTGATACAGTTAGCTTATCACAAATCTTTTTCCCAACTTTTGAAAGTTATCAATTAAAAAAATTGAGCGAAAATTTTGGAATTAATCATTTTCATCCTCATTCTTCTGAAAGTGATGCTAAGGCTACAGCAAGTATTTTCATTGAAATTATTAATAAAATTGAAGAAGTACCTTTAATAACATTAGAACAATTATTAAAATTAGACCTTCATTTACCGATGGAAACAGAACGATTCATTAAAATGATTTTTAAAGATCAAAAAAATAATCCTGGAAACTTAAAAAATGACTTAATTATTAAAAATAATTTAGCTCTCAAAAAATTAAATGATAATAAAAAGATTTATATAGAAAATAAAAATTTTAAATTTCCAAAAACTAAAAAACAAAAAGAAAAGTTTTTTGATGATTCATTTAGTTGGAGAGAATCACAAATAAAAATGATGAATTCTATTGATCGTAATTTAAATTCTGATAATCCAAAAAATTTAATTATTGAGGCTCCAACTGGAATTGGTAAAACATTAGGGTACTTATTACCATTAACAACTGCATTAAATACAAACCGTAAAGTTATAATTAGCACTTCAAATATAACTTTACAGAGTCAAATTAGTGATTATATTAGGAATTATTATCAGAAATTATTACCATTTGATATAAATGTTAGTATCCAAAAAGGAATAAATCATTATTTAGATTTAAATAGGTTTCAAGAAAGCTTAAAAATAATTGAAAAATCTCAACAAAAACAATTTTTAAAAGCTCAAATTTTAATATGGATTTTATCAACAGAAACAGGTGATTTTTCTGAATTAAAATTACCTAAAAATGTTCCTTTTTTGGATGAAATTAAAAGTTTTAATGTAAAAAATAAAAAAATAAGTAATTACTTTGATGAATATGATTATAATTTTAGAAAAAGACAAGAATTAAAATATGCTGATTTTGTTATTTTAAATCATAGTTATTTATATTCAAATTCAAAAAAATTAAGCGAATATTTTGATAAAAAACCTTATTTGATAATTGATGAAGCTCATCAATTAAATAATGTTATTTTAGAACAAGGAAGAAAAGCTAAAAATTTAAATAATTTGAAATCAATTAATGGTCGAATGAATAATGATATTTTTCAACATCATGAACATCATCTTAAAAATGTTATATTAGATGATGATGATTTAAATCTGGTTAATAAAATAATTTATAATGCTAATAATATTAGAAAAACTTATGAAGACATGATTAATAGTATTTTAAATACGATTAATATTAGAAAAAATTCTTCTGATAAAATCATTCTTGATACAAATGAAACAAAAAATCAATTATCTAATAATACTTCTAATTTTAATAAAATTGATTTATCTTTCAAAA
The DNA here is from genome assembly GCF_021698855.1 of Lactobacillus sp. S2-2. Classification (GTDB taxonomy): domain Bacteria; phylum Bacillota; class Bacilli; order Lactobacillales; family Lactobacillaceae; genus Fructilactobacillus. The sequence goes on along the minus strand of NZ_WWFA01000002.1, from coordinate 238,799 downwards.
AAATATTTGTTGATTTTTTAAAACTGAATAATAAAATAAAACATGAACAAAATAAATGGAGTAAAAAAGAAATATTTATAATTAAACAATTTATCGAACATACAAAAGATTTTATGAATGAATTACAATCTTTAGATAAAATAAAGTTTTCAATTATTAATAATCCAGAAAATAATATATTTTGGCTACAATCTAAATCAGAAAAATTTGATTTATCACATTTAGATTTAGTTGGAGGAAGTATTAGTTTAAAAGACATAATTCAAAATAATATTTATAAATATTATGAAAATATTACTTTTACAAGTGCTACAATGTTTACATCAAAAAAATCTCAATTTATATTTGATCAATTAGATTTAAATCGTGATACTTCTAGAATGCTTAAATTAAATGATGGATACGACTATTCTGACAAAATGAAATTATTTGTTGCTAATGATTCTCCTGAAAATAAATTAGAATCTAATGAGAAGTATATTGAATATTTAGCAACTAATATTGCAAATATTCATAATAAAAATCAATATCCTACAATTGTTCTATTTAATTCTTTAAAGTTAATTGAGAAAGTCACAAATTATATTTTTGAAAATCAATTATTAAAGTCTGAAAATTTAATAACTCCAAGTTCAAATGGAAGTAATTATAAATTATTGAATCGTTTTTTAGAAAATAAGGATGCAATTTTATTTGGATCAAATAGGTTCTGGGAGGGATTTAATATTCCTAAGGGCACATTAAAAAATATTATAATTCCTCGATTACCTTTTGATTCTCCTAATAATCCATTTATTTCTGCTCAATTTAATTTAATTAAAAAAAATAAAAAAAATCCTTTTTATAATCTTTCACTACCTAAAGCAATCATTAGATTAAAGCAGGGAATTGGAAGATTAATTAGAGATGATTCTGATTTTGGAACAGTCATTTTATTAGATAATCGAGTAATTACAAAAAAATATGGGAAAATGATTTTAAATTCATTGCCCAAAACAATGTTTGTTAAAGATATTAATACAAAAGATATTGAGAATGAAGTAGAGTGCTTTTTTAATAAAAAAAATAAGGAGAATTCAAAAAATGTATAGATCTTATCGTCCAAAGAAAAATAAAACAAAAAGGTATACATATATACTAGTTACATTGTTTATATTTTTAATATTAATTTTGGGCTTTTATTTGCATAAAGCAAAAGCTCCTCAAAACAATGCTAAAAATGAAGCAATTTCAATTGCTAAAAGTAAAGCAGGTTTAAAAGATTATCAAAGTTTCTATTCTTCTAATTTATATCACACCTACTATTCAGTAGAAGGAATTAATAATAAAGATAAACAAATTTTTGTAATTATTGATAAAGATAATGGAAATACAAGAGTTGAAGAAACTAAAAATGGAATTAATAATAAACAAATAAAACAAGTATTAGCTTCTAAGTATAAAGTTAAAAAAATATTAAAAAATGAAATTTCAATTTTTAATAATAAAACTGTTTGGATAAGTACTTTTATAAATAGTAACGATAAATTAAATTATGTGGTTATTGATTTTCATAATGGATCAATTTTAAACTCCATCAATAATCTTTAGAAAAGAGGTATTATTATTGGAAGAAAGCGAAATTATTAGATTACAAAATCAATATGGAAATACAGTTATTTCTAATATACTTCTAACTAATTATCATAAAATAGGAATGACAAATAATGAATTGGTAGTATTTTTAGAAATTATTTATTTAAAGAATAAAGGTATATCAATGCCACTTCCTAAGGATATATCTACCTTGACTGGCATGAAGGAAGATCAAATATCTAATATTTTGCATGATTTAATTGAAAAAAAATTAATTAAAATAGAAACAGAAAATTATAATGATTCTTTCAATCTTGACTTAACTTTTATAAAATTACTAAAAAAAATTAATTCTAAAAGCCAACAGGAAGTAAATACTACAGATGATCAATATAGTGATAATTTAAATGATAGAAAATCAGTATTTAAATCTATTGAAAGTGAATTTGGACGTAACTTATCACAAATTGAAATAGAAACAATTAATCAATGGATTGATATTGACCAATATAACTACGATTTAATTCAACTTGCATTGAGAGAGTCTGTATTAAATCAAGTATATAATTTAAAGTATATGGATCGTATTTTATTGAATTGGAGTAAAAGAAACATTACATCTCCTCAACAAGTTGATGAGATGAAAAGAAAAAATAACATTAGTCAACAAAAAGAAAATGAAATTATTGATATACCAATTACAAGGTTAGATGAATAAAAAAGGAAATTCAAAATTTTGAATTTCCTTTTTTTATTCATTACTACTTGATTGATCTACATTACTACTTGTTGACTGTTGTGTATCATTTTTAGAATCATTATCATCTTCATTAATTAAACTACTTGATTCACTTGATGAATTATCACTAGATTGTGAAGATGATGAGCTAGATTCTTTTGGATAATTATTTGTTGAAGATTGTGTTGTATTTCTTGAACTATTATTTTGTGTTGATGAATTGGAATAACTATCAGATCTAAAGTATTCTCCAGCATATCCAGGAATAAAGTATTCTTTAGTTCCATTAATAGTTGTACTTGATACTCCTGAAGGAATTTGCCAGTCGGAATTTACTTTATTAATTGAAGCATATTGCATCATATATTTATAATATTCTTGAGCAATCGCTGTTTGAGATGAACTAATATAATTTCCAGATTTAAAAGGTTGATCATAACCAGTCCAAACAGATAATGAATAATTTTTTGTATATCCAGAGAACCAAGAATCCATTGAAGATCCATTTGGAACCTTGCTTAAATAACTATTTGGATATTGTGTTGTACCCGTTTTTCCTGCTTCATGTAATCCATTAATCTTTGCACTAGTTCCAGATCCTTTTGGATTAGTCATTACACCTTTTAGCATATCGGTAATCATAAAAGCTGTGGATTCAGACATTGCACGATGACCATTTGGACTATAAGTTTTTACACTACCATTTGCAGATTCAACTTTATTAATCATGTAAGGTTTATAATAAGTACCACCGTTTGCAAATGCAGCATATGCTGCCGCTTGTTGTTCTGATGAAACATAACCACCAATTCCATTTTGTAATGATAATGTATTGTCGAAATTCATTCCTAAACCACTTAGGAAGTTCGTCGCTTTTCCAATTCCAACATTTTGTAAAGTTCTAATTGCTGGTATATTTCTAGATTGGATTAAAGCTGAACGCATTGTAATATCACCTTGATATGAATTATCAAAATCCATTAATTTTTTATTAGTACCTGGATAAGTGAAAGGGGTATCTTTCATCATTTGATATGTCGGATATTTTAAATATTCAATTGCTGGTGCATAGTCCATTAATGGTTTCATTGTTGATCCATTTGATCTGTCTTTTTGTACTGCTCGATTTAATCCAAATGAAATCTTTGTTTTACGATTTCCAAGCATTGAAACAATTTTTCCATTATTAGAATTTACCATAGTAGCACCAATTTGGAAGGTATTACTTGGAAAGGTAATTCCACTATTAGAATTATTAGCTAGTTTATACATCTGTTTTTGTAAATTCAAATTTAAATTAGTTTTAACTTTTAAACCACTATTTAATTTGTATCCTTTACTTTTAAGCTCTTGAACAACTTCTTTAAGATACGAATCTACATATTTTTCATTTTTTGCTGATGTTAATGTTTTACTATGATTTTTAATTAAACCTGATTTTATATTAAAGGATTTATATTTATCAGCAGTTTCTTGAGAAATAGATTTAGTTTTTACCATAGAATCCAATACTTGATCTCTACGTGCTTTTGCATATTTTGGATATTCGTATGGATTGTATCTCGTAGGTGATTGTGGCATTCCAGCAAGTAGTGCTAATTCATTTAAACTTAATTTTTTTAATGTTTTTCCATAATAATATTGAGAAGCAGTTTCCATACCATAAATATTATTTCCCATATAAACCTTATTTATATAGAATTCTAAAATTTGATCCTTGCTGTATTTATTATCAACTTTTAGTGCTAACCAAGCTTCTTGTGCTTTACGTTTTAATGTTTGATCTGATGAAGAAGTAGAGAAAACAGATAATTTAACTAACTGTTGAGTCAATGTACTACCACCTTGTAACCCAAGAGATGATCCAGTTAAATTAGAAAATGCTGCACCTATAATTCTTTTAGGTGATATTCCATGGTTTTTATAAAAAGTACGATCCTCAGTAGAAACAATAGCTTGTTTTAATCCATCCGGAATATCTTCTGAAGATATATAATCTCTGTTTTGTGCTCCTAATCTAGAAATTAATCTTCCCTTTGAATCATATATTTTTGTAGAATTATCACTCGATAGGACAGATTGTGAAATTGATGGGGCTGATGATGCATAATAAGTAAATAGTCCTGCTCCAAAAATTATTAGAATTGCAATTAACGAAAAAATTACTTTAAAAAACTTTTTAATTTTACTATCCTTTTTTTTACTTCTATTATTTCTTTGCATTCTAGTTTTATTATTTTTACTCATTTAATTTCTCCTTTTGAATAATTTCTTTAATTATTTCTAAATAGGGTATTAGTGGATTTAATTTATAATCTATTTGAAATCCATATTTTTGAAGTTCAGATTTGGAGATAGACTTCTTCCCATTATTATTCATTCTATCCCAAAATTGCTTTAAATATTTGAATTCTAAAAGAAATAATTCATTACTTTTTACAAACTTAATAATTGTAAAAACAATTCCACCCTGATTATCACACATTCTCATATGATTAATTTGATGTTCATGGAAATTTTTTAAAGGAAATGATTTTATATTATTTGTTTCTTTAGCATCAAAATCCAAATAAAATCCTTTATAAATACCATTATAATCAGTAGTTGAAGACTTTTGGAAATAGGCTTCCTTTATAACTGCAGCACTTCTTTTAGGATAATCTACTTTAACAATTTGAATTGGTGTAGGTTTTTTATGTATTACTGCTTCTTCTTTAATTAAATAAAATTCATTGCTTTGATTAATTTCATTCTCTAATTTCATTCCTCGATCGCCATAGGAAATTTTGTTTTTTTTCAATGAAATCATGCTTTCATTATTTTTAATGTTGGGTGATCCATTTGGATAGTTCACCATTGTAGTACCTCTTTTATTTTTTATAAAATATATTGTAACAATTAGATACATATTATAACATCAAAGTAATTTAAATTTTAACTGGAGATGAAATTGTTTGAGTAAATTATGGGTGACTGGATATAGATCTTATGAGTTAGGAATTTTTAAAGAAGATGATGAAAAAGTCGAAGTTATTAAGTCAGTTTTAAAAGAATCATTAATTCAAAAAATTGAAACAGGGGTTGATTGGATAATAACAGGAATTCAATTTGGAGTTGAACAGTGGACTATAGAAATAGCTAATGATTTGAAAAAAAAATATCCTAATGATTTCAAAATAGCTGTTTTCATTCCTTTTTTAGAATTTAATAAGAACTGGAATGAAGAAAATAGAACAAAAGTCAAAAAAATAATTTCTTATGCAGATTTTTCAACAGAAGTATCTAAAAAAATATATAATTCACCAGTTCAGTTAAAAAATTATCAAAAATTTATGATTGAACACTCAGATGAAGCATTATTGTTATATGATCCTGAATTTGAGGGGAAAACTAATTATGATCTTAAAAAAATAAAAAAATACGAAGAAACAAATGTCTATTCTTATGAATTAATTGATATGGATATATTGCAAGAAGCTGCAAATCAAATTCAAGAACAAAAAAGAATAAACAAAGAAGATGAATAATTAATGATTTATTTAAAATAATCTAACTAAATAAATTAACTTTACAATATTTTTACTATTCTGGTATAATAAGGTTATATTGTTAGCTAATAACTAATTTAAAAGAGGTGTAATACTTAATGGAAAATATTAATTTTACGACGAATGATATTCTACAAAAGGAATTTGTTCAAAAAATGCGTGGATATGATCCATCTGAAGTTGATAGTTTTTTAGATGATATAATCAAAGATTATAATGAATTTGAAAAACAAATTAATCAACTTGAAGAAGATAATAAAGTTTTAACATCAAAATTAAATAGTTCTAGTAATACTCAAGTTGTTGATGATAAAAAGCCTATGTATAGGAATAATCCATCAGAAAGAAATGAGAAAGTTGAAGCTAACATGGATATTTTGAAACGTTTATCAAATCTTGAAAGAAGAGTTTTTGGTCCTCAAGATAATAATTATTAATGTGTTTAATTGTGTAGGTTCTGAGTAATCGCGGTTAATTTTAATTAACTGAGGAAAGTCCACTCTCGCACAAACTGAGATGTTTGTAGTGTTCGTGCTCGGCGAAAAAATAAGCCGGGGGATTAATTTTAAATTAGTTACGGCGGAAAAATTAACTAAAGTTTTAACCAAGTTATAGTATTCCTTAAAAGTGCCACAGAAACGAACGTTTAAAAGAAATTTTAACGATGGAACGCGGTAAACCCCACGAGCGGGAAACCCAAACTTTGGTAGGGGAGCTTCACATAGGGAATTGAACTGATTGTGAGGGAAGAAGTTATTACTTCTTGAGATAGATGATTACTACTTATTATATAATTTCCTGAAATTTATAATAAGCACAAAACATGGCTTACAGGAGCCTACACTTTCAGGATTGAGTGGGATTTTTCCCACTCTTTTTTTATAGAAAGGAAGAATGTATGTTAAAAACTTTTAAACTAGCAGCAACTTGTGCTGCAGGAATTGAATCAATTGTAAGCAAAGAATTAAAGAATATGGGTTATGAAGTAAAAAATGATAATGGAATTATTTATTTCAATGGAACTATTGAAGATATTATAAAAACTAATTTATGGTTGAGAACCGCTGATCGAATTTTAATTATTATTAATCAATTTGAAGCAACATCTTTTACAGAATTATTTGATAATGTATATTCAATTGATTGGCAAGAATTATTATCTATTGATTCAGAGTTTCCAGTTAATGGAAGATCAAAAAATTCTGATTTGCATAGTGTACCAGATATTCAAAAAATAACTAAAAAAGCAATTGTTCAAAAAATGTCAGATTTTTATCATAAACGTGGTAGATTACAAGAAACAGGAGCAAAATTTGATCTTGAGACAAGGATTAACAAAAATCAAGTTACAATGACTTTAGATACAACTGGTGATAGTCTCTTTAAAAGAGGTTATCGAGTAGCAAAAGGAGAGGCACCATTAAAAGAAAATATGGCTGCTGCTCTAATAAAACTGACTAATTGGAATCCTATTGATATGCCTTTTTTAGATCCAATGTGTGGTTCTGGAACTATACCAATTGAAGCCGCAATGATTGCTAGAAATATAGCGCCAGGATTTAATCGTGATTTTTCTTTTGAAAAATGGGAATGGGTAGATGATGATTTAGTTCAAAAATTAAGAGATGAAGCAGATTCTAAAGCAGATTATGATTCGGAGTTTAAAATTTTTGCTTCTGATATTAATGAAACAATGATAAAGTATGCTAAATTAAATGCTCAAGAGGCTGGATTATTACATGATATCAATTTTAAACAAGTTTCTGTACAAGATTTTCAAACTGAGTTAATTAATGGAGTAGTTGTCTCTAATCCACCGTATGGAATTAGATTAGATAATGAAAAATCTGTAAATAGTTTATATTCAGATCTAGGGAAAAAATTTAAACCAATGAAAACTTGGTCTAAATACTTTTTAACTAGTGAATTAAATTTTGAAAATTATTATGATCAAAAAGCTAATAAAAAAAGAAAATTATATAATGGAAGAATTAGAACAGATTACTTTCAATATTTTGGAAAACCAAAGTGGAATTAGAGTTTGGAGAATTAGATGAAAAAAATTGCAATTATCGGTGGAGGAATTGTTGGATCAACTGTTGCTTATTATTTAAGTAAATATCAAAATCTTTGTGTTTATCTTTTTGATAGCGAAAATGGACAGGCTACAAAAGCAGCTGCTGGAATAATATCTCCTTGGCTATCGAAAAGAAGAAATAAAAAATGGTTTAAATTAGCTACCGATGGAGCTGCACTAGTGAAAGAAATAGCATTAGAAACAAATATGACTAGTGATATTTATAATAACAGTGGAACTATAATAACAAGAAAAAATCCAAATGATTTAAAAGTATTATATTCTTTAGCAAAACAAAGAGAAAAAAATAATTATCAAATGGGTAATGTTGAAATATTAACTTCTAAAGAAATTCAGCAAAAAATTCCTTATATAAGTAAGAGCAATCCAGGTATTTTTATACCCGGCGGATCAAAAATTGATGGCGAATTATATTGTAAACATTTACAAAAAATTGCACTAAAAAGTAATTTAATTAAAATAAATAAAAAAGTTAAAGTAGACAATAATATGGTTTATTACGATAATCAAGAATTTGAATTTGATAAAATTATCGTTAGTGCTGGTGCATGGATAAACGAATGCTTTTCAAATTCTATGATTAAATTTGATATCTACCCTCAAAAGGGTCAATTAATAGATGCACAAATAAATACAGGTAATAAATTTAAGTTAAATGAACTACCTGTATTAATGCCTGAAGGGCAATATGATGTAATAAACAATTATGATAATCATTTATTTGTTGGAGCTACTCATGAAAATGGAATGAACTTCGATTTAAAAGAATCAAAAAAAGCTTCAACTGAAATGATTAAACAAATTGATGAGCTTTCTAATATAAATAATAATAAAATTTTTGATGTAAAATTAGGAACCAGAGCATATACAAATGATTTTGCACCTTTTTTCGGAAGAGTACCTAACTATAAAGATATTTTTGTGGCAAGTGGATTAGGTTCTTCTGGGTTAACAACAGGTCCTTTAATTGGTAAAATTTTAAGCGAAATGGTTTTAGGCAATATTAATTTAGATATTAGTTTATATACTAAAGATGTTAATGAATATTTGACTAAATAATTATTTTTCATTTAATGCCTGAAGAGCTAAATTATGAGCTCCTGAATTCTCTTTATCACTAATCCATTTAAACAAAACTATGTTAAAATTACTTTGTAAAGCATTTATTTTATTGACGTAATCTTGGTATTTTTTAGCATATGACTTGTTGATACTATCAATTAAAATTTTGCTATCTGAATGCAGAAAAACATTTGTTTTGTTTGCTTCATTTGACCCTAATAAATTTAAAGGCCAAGTAAGTGAGATAATACAAGCTTCGAATTCTGCAATATGATTATCAAATACATCGATTTTCTTTTTTAATTGATACTGTTGATTTTCATTGAATATTAAGATTCCAATTGAACTTTTGTTATGTAATTTGTTAAATGCTCCATCAGTATATATATTATACAATCTTATTCCTCATTTCTTATTATAAAGGTGGCTTTTATATGATAACTCAAAAAAGAAAATTTTTATATCAACCAAATCTATATTCAAGCATCATTGATTGGAGTTGGACAGTTGCTTTTTTACTAATTGGAATTATATTATGGTTAGAAGTAACACATTTTAATACTAGTACGCTAATTTTTATGTTGATTTTTATAATATTATCATGGTATCAAATTTATTGTAGAAAAATAATTGTTGATAATGATTTTCTTATTTTTAAATCAGCTTTAAATCCTATCGGAAAAAAAATGAAAATTTCTGAAATTTCAAATGTAAATATTAATAATAATATTATAATGTTTACATTTAAAAATAAAAAATATGAAGTTATGATGCCACAAAATTCTATTTTACAATTAAAATCTTTAATTTAAGGGAGCTAAATTATGTTAACTGATATTGAAATTTCACAGAATGCTAAGTTGTTACCAATAAATAAAATTGCTGCAAAATTAAGTTTATCAGAAAATCAAATTGAACCATATGGAAATGATAAAGCAAAAGTTAAATTACCTATTCAAGATCAAGGAAAACAAAAGAAACTGATTTTAGTTACATCAATTAATCCAACTCCCGCTGGTGAAGGTAAATCAACTCTAATGATTGGTTTAGGTGATGCAATGAATCAAATTGATTTACAAACATCAATTGCTATTAGAGAACCATCAATGGGACCTGTAATGGGTATGAAAGGTGGGGCTGCTGGTGGTGGTTATGCCCAAATTGAACCAATGATGGATATTAATTTAAATTTCACTGGTGATATACATACAATTAGCGAGGCTCATAATACAATTGCTGCACTATTAGATAATTCTATTCAAAAAGGTAATGAATTAAATATTGACCCACGAAAAATAACATGGACACATTCAATAGATGTCAATGATCGAGAATTAAGGCAAATTGTAATTGGTCTAGGTGGAGCAAATACTGGTGATCCAAGACAAAGTAGTTTTGAAATTACTGCTGCTAGCGAATTAATGGCAGTATTATGTTTATCTGAAGATTTAAATGATTTAAAAAATAAAGTTTCTAAAATATTAGTAGCATATACTTATGATGATAAACCTATAACTGTTGGTGATTTAAAAATAGAAGGTGCCATTGCCATTATTTTAAAAGATGCAATTAAACCTAATTTAGTTCAAACTTTAGAACATACACCTGCATACATTCATGGTGGACCTTTTGCAAATATTGCTCATGGATGTAATAGTATTATTGCTACTAAGGCATCATTAAAAACTTCTGATTATACATTAACAGAAAGTGGTTTTGGGTCCGATTTAGGTGCTCAAAAATTTATGGATTTAGTTAGTCCAAAATTAAATAAGACACCTGATACAATTGTAATTGTCGCTACAGTTAGAGCACTTAAATTTAATGGTGGTCAAACTAAAAATGATTTAAATACTGAGAATTTAGAAGCTTTAAAAAATGGGGTTAAAAATTTAAAACAGCATGTTAATGCAATGAAAAATTATAATACTCCAATAATTGTAACAATCAATAAATTTTATAGTGATACTAATCAAGAATTAGAATATTTAGTTAATTATATAAAGAATGAACTAAATGTTGATGTTGAAATTTCAGAAGTTTATGGAAAAGGTGGTAAAGGTGCCATTAAATTAGCTGGAAAAGTAAAAAAATTAGCTAATAAGGACAATGATTTTACTCATATTTATGATGAAAATGATGATGTAGAAACTAAACTAAGTAAAATTGTTACTAAAATTTATGGTGGAAAAGGAATTGAATTATCATCTAAAGCAAAAAAGGATTTAAAATTAATTAAGCAAAATGATTGGAATCAGATGGATGTTTGTATTGCAAAAACTCAGTATTCTCTTTCTGATGATCCTAAAAAATTAGGAGCTCCAAAAGATTTTATAATTCAAATAAATTCTTTAATTCCTAAATTAGGAGCTAATTTTATTGTTGCCATGACAGGAAAAATAATAACAATGCCTGGTTTACCAACCAAACCTGCAGCATTAGATATGGATATTGATGAAAATGGAAAAATTAAAGGATTATTCTAAAAATAAAAGAATTTTATTTTCAAGCATATTAATTATATTACTCATTTTATTAGATCAACTCTCAAAATATTGGATAAATAAAAATATAAAAATAAATGAATCAATAAATATTGTTGATAATTTATTTTCAATTACAAATATTAGAAATTATGGTGCTGCTTGGAGTATTTTACAAGGACAGACCATTTTCTTATTTTTAACATCAATTGTAGCGTTATTTATTTTTATTTATTTTTTAATAAAAAAAATAAATAAATTACCTTATTTAATAGCATTAACCTTAGCAATTTCTGGTACAATTGGAAATTTCATTGATCGAATTAGATTCGGATTTGTTACTGATATGATTCAACTTGATTTTATAAATTTTCCTATTTTTAATTTTGCAGATTCTTGTATGGTTATTGGAATGATTATATTGGTATATGCAATATTAAAGGATGATGAAATAAATGAGTAATAAAAAAATAAATTTGATAATTAATAATGAAGTTGGAAGATTAGATAAAGTCATTTCAGAAGCTTTTGATGAAATCAGTAGATCTCGAGCTCAAAATTTAATTGAAAATAATTTTGTAGATGTTAATGAACATAAAGAAAAACCAAAATATAAAGTACAACAAAAAGATAGAATTTCGATTGAAATACCTGAACCTGAAGAAATAAATTTGACACCACAAAATATACCTTTAGATATTATTTATGAAGATGAAGATGTAATTGTTATCAATAAACCTGAGGGAATGGTAGTTCATCCATCACCTGGACACCCAGATGAAACACTTGTTAATGCGTTATTGTATCATACAAAATTGTCTCCTATAAATGGTTCAATTAGGCCAGGAATTGTTCATAGAATTGATAAAGACACTTCAGGTCTTTTGATGGTAGCTAAATCTCAAATGGCTCATGAATCTTTATCAGAACAGCTAAAAAATAAAACTAATAAACGTAAATACATTGCCTTAGTTCATGGAAATATAAAAGAACAATCTGGAACAATTAAAGCACCGATTGGTCGATCAAAAAATGATCGAAAAAAACAAGCTATTGTTTCAGACGGAAGATTTGCAGAAACTAAATTTAATGTCCTTAAAAGGTTTAACCAAGACTATACTTTGATTGAGTGCGAACTAAAGACAGGTAGAACTCATCAAATAAGAGTTCATATGAAGTATATTGGACATCCTTTAGTTGGTGATCCTTTATATGGTCCAAGAAAAACGATTCAAGGACATGGGCAGTTTTTACATGCTAAAGTTTTAGGATTTAAACATCCAAAAACAAATGAAGATTTATTATTTGAAGTACCATTACCAGAATATTTTGAGAAAGTACTTAATAATTTAAAAAATAAATAGGAGATTTTTTATGAGTAAAGTAGTTATTGATAGTATGGCAATGCAAAGAGCATTAACCAGAATAACTTATGAAATAATTGAAAGAAATAAAGGAATAAATAATCTAGTATTAGTGGGTATAAAAACTAGAGGGGTTTATCTAGCAAAAAGAATTCAAAATAGATTAGAACAATTAGAAAATACATCAGTTCCAATTGTTGAATTAGATGTAACTAAATATCGTGATGATAATAAAGATAAAGAAAAAACGAATAATCAAGTTGCTTTCTCTGAAAATAATATTGATATAAATAATCAAAACATCGTTTTAATTGATGATGTACTATATACAGGAAGAACTGTAAGAGCTGCTTTGGGTGCAATTAATGAATTAGGAAGACCTAATCGTATTAGTTTAGCAGTTTTGATTGATAGAGGGCATAGGGAATTACCAATCAGAGCCGATTTTGTTGGTAAAAATATTCCTAGCTCACAAAAAGAAAAAATTCAGGTTTTAGTTAACGAAATTGATGGAAAAGATGTAGTAGAAATCGAATAATAAATAATTTGAGGTCTTAATAATGAAAAAAAGATACTTAATACTTGAGGATGGTACATCTTTTGAAGGAGTATCATTTGGTTCTGATGCTACTAAAACAGGAGAATTAATCATAACCAGTAATATTAACGGTTATCAAGAAACAATTACAAATCCTATTTATCATAACCAAATTGTTGCTTTTTCACAGTCATCAATTGGTAACATAGGAATAAACCGAAAAAATTACGAATCTATTTTTTCAAGTATTCAAGGAGTCGTAGTTAATGAATATACTGATATTTCCATTAATCATTTAAAAAAATTATCATTAGGTACATTTTTAAAACAAAGAGAAATTCCTGGAATTGAAGGAATTGATACAAGACAATTAATGAAGCACATAAATAAAAATGGTGTAATGAAAGCAAGCATTGTTGATGTTAATGATGAGCATGCATTTAATCAATTAAATGCCACTGTCTTAAATAATCAACAGATTCAAACTGTTGCTATTAATAAACCTTATTTAATACCTGGTAGTGGAAAGACAATTATTGTATTAGATTTTGGTCTAAAGGAAGGTATATTAAGACAATTATCTAAAAGAAACTGTAATATTGTTGTTCTTCCATGGAATAGTGCATATCAAGATATTATTAATCTTGATCCAGAAGGCATCGTTTTATCTACTGGTCCAGGTAATCCTCTAGAAGTAAATGAAGAAGTTTTAAAGACAATTAAATTAATTCAAACTAAAATTCCTTTATTTGCGATGGGATTAGGACATGAATTATTTGCTTTAGCTAATGGAGCTGAAATAATAAAATTAGGGATTGGTCATCATGGTAGTAATCATCCAATCAAAAAAATAATTACTAATCAAATTATATATGCCAATCAATCTCAAGATTTTGCTGTAAAAAATAATTCAACTGACCTTAAAAATTTGATTACAACACATATAGACTTAATTAATGGGACAGTTCAAGGATTAAGACATAGAGAATATCCTGCATTTACAGTTCAGTTTTCTCCAGATGGAGCTGCTGGTCCAAATGATAGTGCAGATATTTTTGATGAATTTCTAGAAAGCATTAATTCTAAGCGAGGTCAATAATCAATGGATAAAAAAATTGAATCAATTCTAATCCTGGGTGGAGGACCATCTGATTTTGGTCATGAAAGTGAACAAGACGCTGCTGCATTTCAAGCATTTGATATTTACAAAAAAATGGGTATAAATATATATCTAATTGATAATAATCCTTTTTCAATTATGTTAGAAAAAATATCTAAAGAAAATTTATTTATTAAACCTATTAATACTAGTAATGTAGAGAATATAATTGAAAATAATCAAATTGATGCAATTACAGCTGTATTTGGTGGAAAAACAGCTTTAAAAGTTTTAGGAAGATTGATAAAAAAAGACATTATTAAAAATAATAATATTAAATTACTTGGGCTTGATGATAATAGTGTTGAATTAATGAATAACAATTTTAAATTACGACAAACATTAATTGATCAAAATGTTCATATTATCACATCTAATTTTGTCTCAAATTATGAAGAGGCCTTAAGTATAAGTAATAAAATTGGATTTCCGGTTTCAGTTAAATCAATTGATGCAAAAGTTAAGATTAACCGTGTTATTTGTAAAAATGTAGATGAATTAATTGATGCTGTTGATGATGGCCTAGATAAATCTAATGTGAATAAAGTTTCGATTGAAAAAGATATTGTAGGATACAAAGAAATTGAAACAGTGACAATTAGAGATAAAAATGGTAATAAAAATTTAATTTCTTCTTTAGAGAATATGAATCCCGTAGGAATCAATTCAACTGATTCTGTTGTATTTTCACCAGTACAAACCTTAACTGATTCACAATATCAAACTATGAGAAATATATCTTTTAAAGTAATTGAAATATTACGAATAAAAGGTGTATGCCATATTCAATTTTCGTTAAATGTTGAAACTGATGAAATTTTTGTTTTAAAAATAAATCCATATTTCAATATGAGTACAGCATTATCATCAAATTCCAATGGTTATCCACTTGAGTATGTGGCTTCTTATTTATTATTAAATTATGAAATAGATAAAATTGAATTACCTAATAATTACAATAAAAATACAGCATTATTGGAACCAATTAGTGATCATATAACTGTTAGAATACCAATTTGGCCATTTGATGAATTTCCAAAAATAAATAGAAAATTATCAACAAAAATCAAGACAATTGGTTCAGCAATAGGAATTGGAAGAACTCCTGAAGCTGCTTTAATGAAAGCACTAAGAAGCTCTGAGTCTAGTCCTAAAGATATTTTCCCGGATTATTCTGATTTAACCGAAGATGAAATAGTAAGTGAATTAATTCATCCAACCAATTTACAAATTTTGATTATTTTTGAAGCAGTTAGAAGAAAATATCCATTATCTGATTTAACCGAAATAACAAAAATGAATATTTTTTATTTTAAAATAATTTCTAACATCGTAGATGGAATTAACGAAATAAGAAAAAATAAGCTTAATGATAATTCAATTAGATTAGCACATAAATTAGGGCTTGGAGATAGTATTTTATCAGAAATATGGAAAATTGATGTTAATAAAATAAAAGATATTTCAAATACAATTAATAACCATCTTACGTATAAAATGATAGAGCCATCTGCTGGGGAATTTGATTCTCAAATCAATTCATTTTATAGCAGTTACGAATCTTTTAATGAATCAAAAAAAGAACAAGGAAAATCAGTGCTAATAATTGGAAAAGGAAAAAATAATTTAGGACCTAATGTAGCTTCAGATATTTATACTTCAGAAATGTCAATTAGGCTTCATGAATTAGGATTTAAAACAATTATTTTAAATAATAACCCAAACTCTGTTTCTTTATCTCCATTAATTAGTGATAAACAATATATCGAGCCAATCCAAATTAGTGATATTTTAGACATTATAAATAATGAGAATCCAAAATATGTTTTTATTCCAGGAAATAGGCATTATTTAATTAATAGTTTAAATAATAATTCTAAAATTAATTCGATAATTTTACCGCCAAACCAAAAAGAATCAGTAATATATTCTGAAAAGGGTGATTTTGCTTTAGATTATTTAGTAATTGATTCAAAGATAATTCCAATTACAAGTGTTGGATTTGGTTCTGAAAGTAACAATAATAGTAAAAACATTGAGTATTTAACTGATTATTATGTTCCATTTAATAATAATCATAATTATGATTTAGATAAATTATCTTTTAAAGCTAAAACATTAATTAAAAAAGAAAATATAAAAGGTTTAATTCAAGTTATTTTTGAATATTCTAATGGTAACCCAAAAATAGCTTCAATTAGGCCTCTAAGAATTACAGAAACTATTTTTTTAAATTATATAACTAACATTAATTGGATTAATGTATTAATAGATATTTCAATTAATCAATTAGATATTGATCAATTATTAAATAAAATTAATGAAATTAATAATTCTGAATTAATCAAAATGGAAGGTATTTTCCCATTTAAATCATTAGATTTAACAGATAATGTATTACCTACTAGATCAAAGGAAATTGGTGCCAAGCTATCAATAAAAAAATCCCCAAATAAATAATTTTGAGGATTTTTTTATTATCTTAAATTATTAACTATTTCTTTTTTTGGCGTAACAAATAAAGTTTGTTGACCTTCATATGTTACAAATCCAGGTTTAGATCCATTAGGTTTCTTTACTTTTTTTACTTGTACATAATCAACAGGAACATTTGCCGATTCTTTAGCCTTAGAAAAATAAGATGCAAGAGTAGCAGCTTCAATTAAAGTTTCTTCTGATGGTTCAAATGATTTTATTATCACATGTGAACCATGTATATTTTGTGCATGAAGCCAGTATTCTCTTTTATCTGAAAATTTTAGCGTTAATTTATCATTTTGAAGATTATTTTTACCAACTAAAATCTTTGTCCCATCAGAGGATGTAAATTCTTCAGGTTTATTTAGTTTAATTTTAGAATTAATTTTCTTTGATTTTTGATTTTTTTTAATATACTTTTGACTAATTAATTCATTTTTAATATCATCTAAATCTTTTGGATTAGCAATTTCAACTTGATCTTTAATATTTTCAAAATAATCTAATTCTTTATTAGATATATCAATTTGATTTATTACGTATTTAGAAGCGTTTTTATTTTTTTGATATAACTTAAAATATTTTTGTGCATTACTAGAAGGTGATAAAGTTTCATCCAATTTAATTTCAATATCGTTTAAATTATCGTAAAAATTAGGTAATTTAATTGATTTCATTCCAGGATTAACTTGACCTAAATAGGTGGTTAATATTTCTCCTTTAATTCTAAAAATATCTGCATTTTTTGATTGTTCTAAAGTTTTCTCAAGCTTTTTAATTTTCTTTTTATTTTTACTTATTTCATTTTTTACGACTTTAATTATTTGTGAACCTTTTTCTTTAACACGTTCAGTTTTAACCTTTTGTTCGAAGTAATCATCAAGCATTTCACTTAAATCATTATAAGAATTATTTTTTATGTCCCCATAATAATAGAAAGGGGAAAAAGATAATTTCTCTTTTTCATTGATAAAAATAGTAGGAGTTGGATTATTAAATTTATCAAAAAAATTTATAACCTGTTTTTCTACATTCAGATCTTTATGAATAAACTTTGCTAATGCTAATGATGTTTCATAACTCAATCCTTGTAAATAAGAATTTAAATTTGTTGCTAAAACATTTTCATTAGGATATTTTTTATTTAAATTAATTATTGGTTCAAAGTCAGTTATTTCAAATGGATTGATTAAATTCTGTTTTGGCGGATTTATATAAGTCGCTCCAGGTAACAATAAGCGATATCTATTTTGATCAGAACCAATTCTTTTAATTGAATCAATAATTGAATTGTCTTTTTTATTAACTAAAATTATATTACTATGACGTGCCATTATTTCGATAATTAAAATTAATTCTTCTTCATCACCAATTTCATTTCTACTATTTAGATGAATATGAACAATTCTGTCATTATCAACTTGGTGAATTTCTTTAATAAAACTTCCACTAATTTTTTTTCTTAATGTTGTGACAAAATTAGATGGTGTTAAAGGATTACTAAATGAATAATTACTTAGTTGAATTCTTGCAAAATTAGGATTTGCAGACAGGAGTAAATTTACATTTTTTTTATTTGATCTAATAGTTAAAATTAATTCATTATCATAAGGGTTACTAATTTTAGAAATTCTACTATTTTTAAGTTTTTCATTTAATTCCTTAGTTATCGCGTGAGTAAAAGAACCATCAAAAGCCATTTTAAAAACATCTCACTTTCTATTTATGTGTATTACAGTATAACTATATAATTTTGTTAATGCAAAGTAATAAAAGATTATTGTATATAACAATTAATTATTATATCATTATTTGGGAGGTATTTTATGATAGATATTTTAAATTCACTTCGAGATTCAGGCAAAAATTATACAAGAATACTAAAAAGTATTGCTAAAAAAGAAAATATTACAATTTCTGAATGGCAGTTATTAATTAAAATAAATGAAGAAATCAATACACAAGAAAAATTATCAAAGAATATGAACCTAGATGCTTCAACTTTATCTAGGCAGCTAAAAAATTTATTTGATAAAAAACTAATTTCAAAAAAAGCTATCGGAAAAGATAAAAGGCAATTAATTTATACTATAAATGAAAAAGGAAATAAAAGTTTTATAAATATAACAAAAAATTTCGATGAAAATAAAAATAAAATTTTTAAACAATGGTCTGATGAAGAAATTAGACTTTTAGAAATATTAATGAATAGATTAAATAATAGTTTAAATAAAATATAAGGTGGAAAATTAAATTGAGTATAGCAATTGTAACAGATAGTACAGCTTATTTATCTGACGAAGAAATAAATAAATATAACATAAACGTAATTCCAATAAATGTTATTTTTGGTTCAGACGTTTATGAAGAAGGCGTAAACTTAACTAATAAAGAATTCTATAAAAAAATGGAAGATAGTGCTAATTTACCAAGTACATCTCAACCAGCAACCGGTAAATTGATTGAAATGTATGATAAATTAGCAGATGAAGGTTATTCAACAGTTATTAGTATACATTTAACCGACACCATTTCTGGATTTTATAAACAAGTTGAATCTATTTCAACAATGACAAATAACATTAAAATAATTCCGTTTAATTCCGGATTAACAGTAAGACCAATGGCAGATTTAGCAATTTATGCTGCAAAATTAGTTAAAGAAAAATATTCAGAAGATGAAATTATAAATAAATTAATTAATTTCAGAAAAACAATTGATGAATTATTTATTGTTGATGACTTAAATAATTTAGTTAAGGGTGGTAGATTATCTAATGCATCAGCATTTGTAGGTAATCTATTAAATATAAAACCAATTTTAACATTCGATGCTGAAACAAATAAAATTGTAGCAATTGACAAAGTAAGATCTAAAAAAAGAGCATTTAAATATCTTGAAAATAAATTCAAAGAAGATCTTACTAATGCGAATTATCCAATTAAAGCAACTGTTATAGATGGAAATGCCACTGAGGAAGCTGATAAGTGGAAAGAAAAATTAGAAATTGATTTTCCTGATGTAGAATTTTATAGAAGTTATATTGGTCCAGTAATTGGAACTCATTTAGGATCAGGTGCAATCGCATTAAGTTGGACAAAAGATTTTGAAAAATAAAAAGCTATAGTAATATAGCTTTTTATTTTGTTTTTATATAAATTAATAAAAAAAATAGAGGACATAAACAAAACTGATTAAAATATTCCTACTTTACATAATATATATTATGCGAAGCTTAACTAAATTTATAAAATGCTACAATTTCTATTTTTTTCAGCAGATTTCGATCCATTTTTTTTATAAAATTTTCTAACTTTAATATATTTATCTATAACTAAAACTTTTTGTCTAATATTTTTTTATTTATTCATACTAATTCATTTTCATTCCATGCTTATATTAAACAAATTTATAAAAAACAAGTTTCTTTTGTCAAAATTTCCATATTATCAGTATATAAATTCCAATCAAAACTTGTTTTATTATAAATTATCATAATAGTTATACATCTCCTAAATCAGTTTTAATTTAGTTATACATTATTTATTATCAAACGTTGTCAAAAAATAAAAAAGCTGATTTTCAAATCAGCTTTTTATTTTTTTGCTTCCAATATCAGTTCTAAAAGAATATTGATTAGTATCAACGGTTTCAGTTAAAACCTGGTTTACTTTATTTTGAGCATTAATTAATTGTTCATCTTCAGTAACAACCATTAAAACTCTTCCACCATAACTTTTTATTTCATCAGATTGCTCTTTTACACCTGAATAAACAACCATTTCATTTTTATCAAACTTAGGTAATTTTAAATAATTGGAATATTGTTTAGGATATCCTTTAGATGCAACTACTGATCCTAAATAATATTTATGATTAGTCCAATTTAATTTAACCCTTTTATTATTTAATAAGTCAATTATTGATTTACCAAAATCACTCTTTAATTGTGGCAAAATAACTTGCGTTTCAGGATCTCCCATTCGAACATTAAATTCAATGACTTTTAATTCATTATCATTAGTTTTAATCAAGCCAGCATATAAAAATCCTTTAAATGGATTTCCTTTAATCTTAAATTGATTAATAATTGGCTTTATAATTTCATTAATTGCATTATATTTTAATGTTTCATTAACACCAGGAACTGGACTATAAGCTCCCATACCGCCTGTATTTGGCCCCTTATCATTATTTAATAGTCTTTTATGATCTTGAGCAAATGGCATTGGAACAATTTCATCATCATTAATCATTGTTATGAAGGATAATTCTTCACCAACTAAATATTCTTCAATAACTAATTCAGTTTGATTAGGTAATTTAAACAAATCATTAATTGCTTTTATTGCTGCTTCTTTATCTTCAGCAATAACTACACCTTTTCCAGAAGCTAATCCATTAGCCTTAATAACAATCGGAAAAATACATTTATTAATATAAGCAAATGCTTTTTCTATATTATTAAAACTTTCATATTCTGCAGTTTTAACTTTTGCATCTTTCATTAATTGTTTGGCAAAAACTTTTGAACTTTCCAATTGAGCAGCATATTTATTAGGCCCCCAAATTAAAAGTTTATTTTGTTCAAAAAAATCTACAATTCCTTCTGATAATGGCTTTTCTGGTCCAACAATTGTTAAATCAATTTTATTATCTTTAGCAAAAATAATTAAGTTAGAAAAATCTAATTCATTAATATCAACAGTTTCAACATTTGAAGCAATTTTATTCATCATAATGTTTCCTGGAGCCACATAAACTAAGGAATCTTTTTCTTCACTTAATTTTTGTGCAATTGCATATTCTCTTCCACCTGAACCAATTAAAAGATATTTATTCATAAGTTAATAACTCCTATTAATGTTTAAAATGACGATTTTTACTAAATAGCATTGTAATTCCTAATTCATTGGCTTTATCAATTGAATCTTGATCTTTAATACTTCCACCCGGTTCTACAATTGCCTTAATTCCATTTTTAGCTGCAAATTCAACACAATCATTCATTGGGAAAAATGCATCTGATGCTAAAACAACATTTTCATAGTTGTCTTTTGATTTTGCTTTATCAATTGCAATTTTAACGGAATCAATTCGATTCATTTGTCCTGCACCAATTCCTAGTGTTTGGTTATCAGAAGTTATAACGATTGCATTACTTTTAACGTTTTTAACAACATTTTGACCAAATTGCAAGGCTTCTAATTGTTGTTTAGTTGGTTGTTTTTCAGTAACTACTTCAAAATTATGATAATCTTCTTCAACTGTATCTCTATTTTGAATTAACATACCACCTAATACACTAACTTCATCGTGTTTTTTAGGATTAATTTTATCAAAATCTAATGTAATTAAACGAATATTTTTCTTTTTAGCTAATACATCATAAGCTTCATCAGTAAATTCAGGAGCAATAACAATTTCTAAGAATATTTCATGCATTTTATTAGCTGTTTCTAAATCAACAGTTTGATTTGCAGCAATAATTCCACCAAAAATTGAAATAGGATCTGATTCATAAGCTAAATTCCAAGCAGTTAATAAATTATCAGCAATTCCAATTCCACATGGATTCATATGTTTTAAAGCAACAATTGCGTGTTTGTCCTTAAAGTCAGAAATGATACGAAGTGCTGCATCGGCATCTCTAATATTGTTGTAAGATAATTCTTTTCCATGTAATTGTTTAGCATCTGATAGAGAATATTTTTCAGAAATTGCTTGTGTATAATAAGCAGCATTTTGATGACTGTTTTCTCCATAACGCATGTTTTGTGCTTTTTCAAAAGTCATTGTTAATTTTTCAGGATATTCTTCAGTTGTAAGATATTCAGCAATTAATGCATCATAAGCTGCTGTGAAACGAAATACTTTAGCTGCTAATGATCTTTTAAATTCAACATTTAATGTATTATTATCAATTCGATCAATAACTTCACTATAGTCACTTTTATCAGTTAAAACTGTAACATCTTGATAATTTTTAGCTGCTGCTCTTAGCATTGAAGGACCACCAATATCAATGTTTTCAATGATTTCTTCATCACTCACGCCTTCTTTTTGAACTGTTTCTTTAAATGGATATAAATTAACACAAACTAGATCAATTACATCAATGTTTTCTTCTTTTAATTGTTGCATATGTACTTTATTATCACGTTTAGCTAAGATTCCACCGTGAATTCTTGGATGTAATGTTTTTACACGTCCATCTAACATTTCTTTGAAATTAGTAATTTTTTCAATTGAAGTAACTTCAACGCCTTCATCTTGTAATTTTCTTAATGTTCCACCAGTTGAAATAATACGATAATCTCTTTTAATTAAGTCCTTAGCAAATTCAGTAATTCCATCTTTATCATAAACACTAATTAATGCAGTTTTTGTCATTTTATAAAACTCCTCTTTGTAATAAATTTAAAATAGTTTTTGGATATAATTGATGTTCTGCTTCATGTACTCTTGTTTCTAAATCATCTAATGTATCATCTGGATATATTTTTACTTCTGCTTGCGCAATAATTTCACCAGTATCAATTCCGGCATCAACAAAATGAATTGTTACACCAGTTTTATCTACTTTAGCATTATAAGCATCTAAAATTCCTTGTTTACCTTGAAACTGAGGTAATAATGCTGGATGAATATTAATTATTTTTTGTGGAAATTTATCTAAAAGAGTTTCACCGATTATTTTCATGTATCCAGCAAGAATAATTGCACTAATATTCAATTCATTTAATTTATGCAAAATTAATTTTTCACGATCAATTTTTGTTATTCCTTTACCGGATTTAGTAATAAATACTGGCACATGATATTTTTCAGCTCTTTTAATTACATATGCATCTGGATTGTCGCTAACCACTAATAAAACATTCATTGGTAAATCAGCTTGCATTAAAGATTCGAAATTAGTTCCATTACCAGATGCAAAAATTGCTATGTTTGGTTTTGTATTATTTAAATTCGACCTTTTTTCCATTTGAATTATTAACAACCTTTCCGATTTCATAATAATCTTCCTTATTTAAATCAAATAGATTAGTAACTTCTTGATAATTATCTTGATTAATTACTAAAATCATTCCAATTCCTTGATTAAATACTTGATCAACATCAGCTTGTGTTAAATCACCATATTTCTTTAAAACATTAAAAATTTCTGGAACTTTCCATTGGTCTCGGTTAATTTCAGCGGTTAGATTACTTGGAATACTTCTTGATAAATTATCTTCAATTCCACCACCAGTAATATGAGCAATTGAACTTACTAAATCACGTTCAATCAATGGATAAACAGTTTTAAAATAAAGTTTAGTTGGTTCTAATAAACTATCAATTAATGATTGATTTAAATCATCATATTTTTTATTAAAATCTAATTGAGCATCTTCAATAATTTTTCTAACTAATGAGTAACCATTTGAATGAACTCCACTTGAAGGTAATCCAATTAAATAATCACCTTCAGATACTCGATCAGCACCAATTAAGCGATCTTTTTCTGCTACTCCAACTGCAAATCCACTTAAATCATAATCATCTGATTGATAAATTCCAGGCATTTCAGCCATTTCACCACCAATTAAAGATAAATGTGAATCTTTGCAACCTTCAACAATTCCAGAAATAATCTCTTTAATCTTATCTGGCTTTAAATTGCCAACTCCAAGATAATCTAAAAAGAATAGTGGCTTAGCACCTTGCGCTAAAATATCATTTGCACACATTGCTACTAAATCAATTCCGATTTTATCGTTAATATTATTTTCAATTGCTAATAATAATTTGGTTCCAACTCCATCAGTACTTGAAATTAATACTGGATTATCAAAAGTTTGATTAATTTCACTTAAACTATACTCAGATCCAAATCCACCAATTCCAGAAATTACATTTTTATCATAAGTAGATTCAACCATTTTGGAGATACTTAAAACAGCTTTTGAGCCATTTTGAATATCTACTCCAGCTTCTTCATATTTATTTGCCAAATTATAACCCTCGCATTATACGTTTATTTTTTCTAATTCTTGATGTAATTGAGCTTCATAATCATACAATTTAGTTGGATATTTACCATCAAAGTATGCTGTACATAAACCTGAAAATTCATTATCTGAATTTAAATTAATTGATTGTTTTAATCCGTCAACACTTAGATATTCTAATGAATCTGCACCAATTTCTTGTCTAATTTCATCAACTGTTTTATTAGCTCCAATTAATTCATTAGTTGTTTGAATATCTACTCCGTAAAAACAAGGATATTTTAAAACTGGAGAAGCAATTCTAACATGTATTGATTTTGCACCAGCATCTCGTAATAATTTAACGATAAATCTACTAGTGGTTCCTCTAACAATTGAATCATCAACTAAAACAACATCTTTTCCTTCAACCACTGGTCTTACAACAGATAGTTTCATTGAAACACCACGTTCACGTTTCTTTTGTGTTGGTTCAATAAAAGTTCTTGCAATGTATTGGTTTTTAATCATACCCATATCATATGGAATACCACTACTTTTTGCATAACCTAAAGCTGCTGATAATGATGAGTTTGGAACTCCTAATACTACATCGGCATTAACTGGATGTTCTTTTGCTAAATTAGATCCCATTTCTTTACGAGCTTCATGAACACTAACTCCACGAATTACAGAATCAGAACTAGCAAAGTAAACATACTCTAATGAACAAACTGATAATTTTGTTTTGGCTGTATAAAAACAACTTTTCAATTGATTATTTTCAATATAAACAATTTCACCAGGTTCAACGTCTCGAATATAAGTTGAATGAACTTGATTTAATGCACATGTTTCACTACAAAATACATAACTTCCATCATCTTTTTGACCAATTACTAAAGGTCTAAAGCCATTAGGATCTAATGCTGCAAACATTTGGTCTTTTGTCATTAAAATAAATGCGAATCCACCTCTTAATTTTTGTAATGAACTTTTTATTTTTTCAATAAAAGTATTTTCATTACTTTTTTCAATCAATCTTCCTAGAATTTCGCTATCAGAATCAGAAACAAACTCAACATTTTGATTAAGTAATTCTTTTTTTAAAGTTTTAGCATTAGTTAAATTACCATTGTGAGCTAAAGAAAAATCTAGATTCGGTAATTGAAAATTAAATGGTTGAATATTATTTAATCCATGACTTCCAGCCGTTGCATATCTTAAATGTCCAATTGCTGAAGTTCCAGTTAAATCATCTAAAATAGTAGTATCTTTAAAGATACTAGAAAGTAATCCTAATCCTTTATAGGTATGTCTTTCATCACCATCAAAAGATACAATTCCTGCTCCTTCTTGACCTCGATGTTGCAAGCTATGAAGTCCTTCATAAGTTAACTTAGCAGCTTCATTTGAATTAAAAATCCCAAAGATTCCACATTCTTCATTTAATCCTTTTACTTCATCAAGCATGTTAATCCTTCTTCCCAAGATTTTTTTAAATCCATCATATTTCCAAGTAACTTACCATCACTAAGTTCTAAGTCAACCAATTCAATATCATTAGTTTTTCCAATTAAGTTAGCACTATTTTTCATGATTGCTTCAAATTCACTTTGCTTAGCTGAATCAATACTAATCAAAAATCTTGATTGTGTTTCTGAAAATAATTGTTTTTTAGTTAAATCAACTTGTCCTTTAAATCCTAATTCATTTTTTTGAAGTAATTCAGTTAAAGCGACTCCTAGTCCACCTTCACTTAAATCATGAACACTTTTAACTAAGGATTTTTTAATTACATCTTTAACTAATTCTTGATTATTAATTTCTTGATTTACATCAAAATGATTTAATTCACCAGTAATCTTATTAACTAACATTTTTTGAATTTCAGAACCACTATAGTCATCAAAAGTATCACCAATTAAGTAAACTAGTTCATCTGATCCTTTTGCGTCTTGAGTTATAATATTTTTATTATCTTCAATTAATCCAACCATTCCAATCATTGGAGTAGGTTTAATTGAGTGGTCATCTGTTTCATTATAAAGTGATACATTTCCACCAATTACTGGAGCATCAATTTTTTGACAAACATCAGAAATACCTTTGACTGATTCTTCTAGTTCAAAATAACTTTCACTATTATCTGGATTACCAAAATTTAGACAATTAGTAATTCCAATTGGAGTACCACCACTAGCAATAATATTTCTAGCAGCTTCTGCTACTGCAATTTGGCCACCTTGATATGGATCTAAGTAAACATAATTTGAATTACAATCAGTTGTCATTGCTAATGCTTTTTTAGTTCCACGAATTCTAACTACTGCAGCATCACTACCTGAATCAACTACTGTATTAGTTTGTACTCTTGAATCATATTGTTGGTAAACACTCTTTTTAGATGAAATAGTTGGTTGAGATAATAAATTATTTAATGTTTCATAAGGATTTTCTACTTCAAAATCAAAACTAGTATCTGGATTAATCAATCTTTCTGGTTTGACTAATTCATGAGTATAAGTTGGTACATCATCAACTAAAGATCTTGTTGGAATATCACAAACAACTTGATCATTCATTGTTAAACAATATTGACTGTTTTCATTAACTTTTCCAATAATTACAGCTTCTAAATTGTATTTTTTAAATACATCTAAAATGTTTTGTTCTGCACCATCTTTAACACATAACAACATTCTTTCTTGTGATTCAGAAAGCATAATTTCATATGGTGACATACCGAGTTCCCTTTGTGGAACTAGATCTAAATTAATTTTAATTCCACTATTATCTTTTGCTGCCATTTCAGCAGAAGATGAAACTAGTCCAGCAGCACCCATGTCTTGAATTCCAACTAAATCATCTGAAAAATCACGATTAATTTCTAAACATGCATCTACTAATAATTTTTCCATGAAGGGATCACCAACTTGAACAGCTGAACGATCATTATCTTCATTTTCACTAAATTGGCTTGAAGCAAATGAAGCACCATTAATTCCATCACGACCAGTTTTAGCACCTACGTAAATGATTGAATTATTATTTCCAGTAGCTTTTCCTTGCTTGATATCAGCTTGATTCATTAAACCAATACACATAACATTTACTAGTGGATTCCCATTATATGAATCATCAAATTCAATTTCACCACCAACAGTTGGAATCCCAATACAATTACCATATCCAGCAATTCCAGCGACTACTTTGTTAAGTAAGTATTTATTTTTAGTATTAGTTAAACTACCAAAACGGAGACTATCTAAACTAGCAATTGGTTTAGCACCCATTGAAAAAATATCTCTAATAATTCCACCAACACCAGTTGCTGCACCTTCATATGGTTCTACAAAGCTGGGATGATTATGACTTTCAGCTTTGAAGACAATAGCTTGATCATCACCAATATCTAAAACTCCAGCACCTTCACCTGGACCTTGAATTACTCTTGATCCATCAGTCCAAAATTTCTTTAAAACTGGTTTTGAATTCTTATAAGAACAATGTTCACTCCACATTCCAGAATATAATCCAATTTCAGTGTAATTAGGTAGTCGATTTAATAATTTTTTGGAAATAATATCATACTCTTCTTGAGTTAATCCCATATCAAGATAAAGCTTTTTGGTTTTAATATCTTCAGGAGAATATTTCATTTTTTCTTCAATCATTTTATGACCTCACTATTAGTATTTTTTAGAGATTGGAATAAAGTTAATCCATCAATCCCTCCAAGAATTGTTTCAACTGCACGTTCTGGATGAGGCATCATACCTAAAATATTGCCTTCTTTATTAGTAATGCCCGCAATATCATTAACACTTCCATTAGGATTATCTTCATAACGGAATACAATTTGATGATTACTTTCAAGTTCTTTTAAAGTTTCTTCATCACAATAATAATTACCTTCACCATGAGCAATTGGCATTTTTACAATTTGATTTTTTTTAAATTTATTTGAAAAAATTGTTTGATTATTTTCAACTTTTAAATTTTGCCATTTAGAAATGAATTCTGGTTGTTCATTAACCATTAATGATCCTGGTAATAAATTTGATTCCGTTAAAATTTGAAATCCATTACAAATTCCAATAATTATTTTTCCTTCTTTAGCAATTTTTTTAACTGCTTGCATTGCAGAAGCTAAACTTCCAATTGCACCACTTCTTAAATAATCACCATAAGAAAATCCGCCTGGAATTAAAATAACGTCAAATTCATCCAAATTAGTCTCATCTGATGAAATCATTTTACATGATTCATTTAGCTCATCTTTAATTGCATAATACAAATCCCAGTCACAGTTTGACCCTGGAAAACTAATAATTCCAAAATTCATCTTTATACCTCTTCTAGTGAAAATTTATAACTTTCCATATTTTGATTTACGAGTAATTCTTTACAAATTGAATTTGTAATTTGATCAGCCTTTTCTTGATTATCAGCATCAATTTTTACTTCAAAATAACTTCCTTGCTTAACATCATCAATTTTTTTGAAATCTAAATTTTGCAAAGCATTTTTAATGGTTTCTCCTTGTGGATCTAAAATTGAAGCTTTTTTAGTAACGATTACTTTAGCTAAATACATATTTAATTACTCCTATAAAATAATTTCTTGTTTTAATTTATCTAGAATGATTTGATAGCCTTTCATTATATCTCCAGTTTGCTTTCTAAAAATATCTTTATCTAAAGACTCTTTAGTATTTTTAGTTATAATTCGACAAGAATCTGGTGAAATTTCATCAGCTAGAATGATTTGATGATCTTTGTCAAATCCAAATTCTAATTTAAAATCAACTAAAATTAAATTCATTTTATCGAATAAATCAGACATAATTTGATTTACTTTTAAGGCGTTTTCTTTAATCTCTTTAATTTCATTAGCATTAATAATATCTAGAGCTTCTGCATCATCTTCATTAATAAAAGGATCATGTAATTCATCATTTTTCCAAAACATTTCAACGACTGGTTTTTTTAAATTATCTAAATAATTTAGTGCAAATCTTTTTTGAAAATGACCTGCAGCGTAATTTCTCACCACAATTTCTAGTGGAATCATATTAACTCTTTTATTTAATTGATCTGTATCTGAAATTTGTTCTATAAAATGATTTTCAATTCCTTGTTGTTTTAAATATGAAAATATCAGGCTAGAAATTTCATTATTCATTTTTCCCTTATTATTAATAACTTCATTTCTTTCACCATCACCTGCAGTAGTGTGGTCAGTATAGTGAACCTTTAAAATATTTGGATTATCAGTTTCAAATAACTCTTTGGTTTTTCCTGATGCTACTAATGAACTCATTGAAATCTCCTTAATGATTTAATTTATTTACATCGTTTAATAAGTTTTCGATATTATTTCCTAATAACGTAATATGTCCCATTTTTCGAGCTGGTTTAATTTTATCTTTACCATAATCATGAAAATGCCAATTTGGTTTATTAGGTAATTCATTTCTTGCATTAACTAAATCTTCCCCTAATAAATTAACCATTAATGACTTGTTATTTAACACAATATCTGGAATATCTATATTACAGATACTACGAATATGTGCTTCAAATTGTGAGATATTACATGCTTCGATTGTATAATGCCCTGAATTATGCGGTCTTGGAGCTAATTCATTAACAACTAAGCTTCCATTATCTAAAAGGAAAAACTCAATCCCAAGAATTCCAATTAAATCTAACCGTTCAGCAATTTTTTTAGCAATATCTGTCGCATCTTTGATAACTTTATTGTCGACTCGTGCGGGTACGATACTCTTATGTAAAATATGATTTTTATGAATGTTTTCAGATAGTGGAAATGTATGAATCTTTCCATCTGTATTTCTAACAACCATCATTGAAACTTCTTTTTGGAATTTCTTCTTTTCTTCTAAAATCCATTCACCAGAATCAAATTTCTTTTTTATCTCTATTAAATCTTTTTCATTATTAATATCATATTGAGCGTGTCCATCATATCCACCCTCAGTTGATTTTAAAATTGATTGATAACCAATTTTAGCTACCCCATTTACTAAATCATCAATATTATTGATTGCTTGAAAATTAACGACTGGGATTTGATTATCCCTTAGAAAAAATTTTTCTTTAATTCGATTACTAGTAATTTCTAATTCATTAATTTTTTGTGGAATAAAAACATCATTTTTAATTTTTTTAATTAAGTCTTGATCAACATTTTCAAATTCATAAGTTAGAATATCTACTTTTTTAGCAAATTGTTTAACTGCATTTTCATCATCATAATCAGAAATAATTTGAAAATCTGATACCTGTCCAGCTGGTGAATTTTCTGTTGGATCTAAAATTCCCACTTTATATCCCATCTGCTTAGCAGAAAAAGCCATCATTTGTCCTAATTGTCCACCACCTAAAATTCCAATGGTAGCTGGAGGCAAAATTGCGTCATTATAACTTTTCATTTGTATTAACCGCCTCATCATGTTGTTTTTCTTTAAAACTTAAAATTTTATGAGTTAATTTTTCATCATTAATTGCTAAAATTTCAGCAGCTGAAATTCCTGCATTTTTAGCTCCAGCTGTTCCAATTGCAACAGTATTGACTGGAACTCCAAATGGCATTTGAACAATTGATAATAATGAATCTACACCATTTAATGCTTTTGTTTGAATTGGAACACCAATAACTGGTAATGAAGTATTGGCAGATATCATACCTGGAAGATGAGCTGCTCCACCAGCGCCTGCTATAATAACATCGAAATGTTCGCTTTTTGCGTTATTAGCAAATTCTGTTAATTCTAATGGCATTCTATGTGCTGAAATAACTTTCTTTTCATATGGTATTTCAAATGAATCTAAAATGCTCGCGGTTTCTTTCATGACAGGCCAGTCTGAAATAGATCCCATTACAATTGCTACTTTCAAATTAAACACCTTCCTCTTAATTGTTGAATCAAGCATAACAATAAAAAATTCAATCGTCAACAAAATAACGAAATATTTTGTAATTTAATTTCTTTAATGTTCGTGTTTGATGTTTTTATAAAAAAGGAACTCTAAAAAGAGTTCCTTTAATTCCATTTATTTTGTTTAAAAGTTTCTCTTCCACCAGCTTCTTCCATTTTATAACGCATTGGATCTTTTTTATAAAAATCTTGATGTTCTTCTTCTGCTGGATAAAAAGGTTTTACATCCTCAATTTTTGTAACAATTGGATCATCAAATCGACTAGTATCCTGCAGATGCTTTTTTGATTTTTCTGCAATATCTCTTTGTTCAGGACTATTAACAAAAATAACCGGACGATAATTATCACCACGATCTTGGAATTGGCCCATAGCATCAGTTGGATCAGTTTGACGCCAATAAATTTCGACTAATTCTTCATATGAAATGATTTCAGGATCAAAAGTTATTTTAACTGCTTCTGTATGCCCTGTTGTATGAGATGATACTTGCTCGTAGGTTGGATTTTCAACATGTCCACCTGTATAACCTGATATAACAGATTTAATTCCTGGTTGTTGGTCAAATGGTTCTACCATACACCAAAAACAACCGCCTGCAAAAATTGCACTATCCTCAGTTATCATAATTTAAATCTCCTTTTATTCCACAATATTTTTATATTTACCAAATCCAGCTTCATCCATTTTATCTAAAGGTATAAATTTTAGAGCTGCAGAATTAATACAATATCTTAATCCGCCCATTTCTTTTGGACCATCATTAAAAACATGACCCAAATGAGAATCAGCGTCGGAACTTCTAACTTCTTGTCTAGTCATTCCGTGTGAAGTATCCTTATTTTCATTAACCATTGTTTCATCAATTGGCTTAGAAAAGGATGGCCAACCACAACCTGCATCAAATTTAGCTGATGAACTGAATAATGGTTTATTACTTACAATATCAACATAGATTCCTTTTTCATAAAAATCATCATATTCTCCTGAAAATGGTTTTTCTGTAGCAGATTCTTGAGTAACTGAATATTGCTCTGAAGTTAATTTTTGTTTTAAATCATCTTTTTTGTATTCACTCATAACAAAACCTCACTTATAATTTATTAGTTACTAATACTACTACATTTAAATTCATTTTCAACCATTAATTTAATAAAAAAAGATACTCATTTGAGTATCTTAATTCATTATATCTGTTAATGGAGGAACTACTTGTTTTTTACGAGAAACAACGCCAGGTAAGTCCATCATGTCATTTTCATCTAAAGATTTATTAAATGCTTTTTCAACTGATTCTTTAGGTTCGCCAACCACAATTAATTTTGAATCACTATCTAAAACATTTGTTGCAATTAATAAGAATAAGTCAGAACTATTCTTATCATTGTCACTCTTCATTGCAACTTTTAAATCATTAGCACGTTTAGTAATATCAGTTAAATCAACAACATTAACTTGACCGATTGTAACTTTTTTACTTCCTAAATTAAATGATTTAGCATCACCTAAAATAATGTCAGAATCTGATTTTGATTCAACATTAGTTCCAGCCTTAAGCATTTGAATTCCATATTCTTGTAAATCATCAATTTTTGAAATTTTTACTAATTCATTAAGTGCATCTTCATCATATTTAGTTGTTGTTGGAGATTTTAATAATAATGTATCGGAAATAATAGCTGATGCCATCATTCCAGCTAATTCAGCGGGTATTTCTATACCAAATCGGTTAAATTCTTCATATAAAATTGTACTTGTGCATCCATATGGTTTAGCTAAATAAAATAACGGAACACTTGTATCGAAATTACTAATACGATGATGATCTACCACATGAGTAACTTCTAACTTATCAATATCAGAAATACTTTGTTGAGGTTCATTATGATCAACTAACATTACTTGATTAACTTCATTACTTCCAGTTTCAACAATTCTAGGTGCTTTTTCATTAAAATAATCTAAAACAAATTTTGTTTCATCATTCATTTCACCTAAAGCAACAGCTTCTACATCATATCCTTTTTTATTTTGTAAATAAGCATAAGCTTTAGCAGCAACAATTGCATCTGTATCTGGTACTTTATGTCCAAAAACTAATTCTTTAGTCATTGATTAAATCTCCTTATTTGATTCTTTTTTTAGTAAACGATAAGGTCTTGCATTAAGATCAATATCTTTAATAGTTCTTCCATTACTTAATCTATCAGAAATACTCATATTTTCAAAGTCAATTTTAATTTCTTGATCATTGATATCTCTAACAAATATTTCTTGATTTTCATTTATTTTTATTGCATCTTCTACTAAATTTTTTCTTGATTTTAATTCTTTAAGACATTTAATTCCTTTTCGAGCTCTTCCCGTTGTCGGAATATCAGTAATTTTTATCTTTTTAAAATTACCATTATCAAATAGAATTCCAATTATATCATTTTCGGAATTAATTTGAATTGAACTTTGAACTTCATCATCATCTGATAAATTAATAGATTTAACTCCAGTCGATTTAGCCCCGCTAATTGAAACCTCTTCAAGTGAAAAGTTAATCCCATAGCCTAATTTAGTTATTATAAATATTTGATTTAATTTATCTGGAAGATAATCAATACTTACAACATTAGCATTATCTTTTTTTAATTTTTCATAAGTAAAAGCTTTGGATTTATAATTTCTACCAGGCAAAAGTTTATTAAAATCAACTAATTTTATAAATCCATCAGTTGTTGTAACACAAAATTTACCAGTTTCTTCTAAACTATTAAAAACAAATGAATTAATAATTTCCTCTTCATCATCTAATCCAATACTTTGAGAAATATGCTCACCCATATCTTTCCATTTTACATCTTTAATTTCATGTACTGGTCGATAGATTACATTCCCTTTATTAGTGAACATATATAAATGATCTCTAGTATTTACTTTATTCATTAAAATTGGATAATCTTCGTCTTTCAAAATACCTTCAAAGTTTTCAGAGGCTTTATAAGATCTTAAACTACTTCTTTTAAGATAACCATCATGAGAAACTAGTAACATAACGTCTTCATCAGCTACTGTAATTTCTTCACTTATTTTTAAGTCTTCAATCTTATCTTCAATAATTGTTCTTCTATCATTACGATAATTTTTTGAAATTTGAGTTAATTCCTTTTTAATTACTTTATCTAATTCTGACTTACTATCTAATATTTTTCTATATGAAATAATGCTTGAATTTAAGTTATCATTTTCAGTCTTTAATTCAGTAACATCAGTATTAGTTAATCGATAAAGTTGTAAAGAAACAATCGCTTCTGATTGTTTTTCAGAAAAATCAAATTCATTAATTAAATTATCTCGTGCATTTTTTTTATTTTCACTTGCTCTGATAACTTTAATCACTTGATCTAATATTGATAATGCTTTAATTAATCCTTCAACAATATGTTGTCTTTCTTGAGCTTTTTTTAAATTAAATTTAGTTCTATTGGTTACAACTTCACGTTGATAATTTAAATAGGCAGAAAGAATTGATTTTAAGCTCATTCTTTCCGGACGCATATTATTAATTGCCACTACATTAAAATTGTATGAAATCTGTAAATCAGTATTTTTAAATAAATATTTTAAAATACCCTCTGCATTGACATCTTTCTTTAATTCGATTGCAATTCTTAATCCTTCTCGGTCACTTTCATCTCTAACTTCTGCGATTCCATCGATTTTTTTATTAATTCTAATTTCATCAATTTGTTTAACTAAGATTGATTTATTTACTTCATAAGGAATTTCATCAATTGCAATTTGTTGATGATTTCCCCTTAAATCTTCAATCTTAGTTTTAGATCTAACAACAATTTTACCTTTCCCATTTTTATAGGCTTCTTTAATACCATCAATTCCTTGAATAATACCACCAGTTGGAAAATCAGGTCCTTTAATAAATTGCATTAAATCATCTAAAGATGCATCTTCATGTTTCTGTAAATAAATAACTGCATCAATTACTTCTCCTAAATTATGAGGAGGAATATCAGTAGCATATCCAGCTGAAATTCCAGTTGATCCATTTACTAATAAATTTGGAAAACGAGCTGGTAATACAACCGGCTCATATTCAGTATCATCAAAATTTAAAATCCAATCAACTGTACCTTTATCAATATCAGCTAACATTTCATCAGAAATTTTACTTAATCTAGCCTCTGTATAACGCATCGCAGCTGGAGGGTCTCCATCCATTGATCCATTATTACCATGCATTTCAATTAATGGTTCTCTTAATTTCCAATCTTGAGACATACGATTCATTGCTTCATAAATTGAACTATCACCATGGGGATGATAATTTCCCATTACATTCCCAACTGATTTAGCAGATTTTCTAAAACTTTTACTATGAGTATTTCCATCAACATTCATAGCAAATAAAATTCTTCTTTGAACTGGTTTTAATCCATCTCTAACATCAGGAAGTGCACGCTCTTGAATAATTGACTTAGAATATCGGCTAAATCTTTCACTCATTACGTCTTCAAGGGGTAAGTTTTCAATTATTTGTCCCTTTGACATAAAAAATCACCTCTTATTTATTTTGATTGGTATTATCTAGAATACTTCCATCTTCTTCTAAATTAAACTGTACATTATTTTCTATCCAGTCTCTTCTAGGGTCAACCTTATTTCCCATTAATGTAGTTACTCTCTTTTCTGCTAAACTAACATCATCAATATTTACTCGGATTAAAGTTCTATTTTCAGGATCCATAGTAGTTTCCCATAATTGTTCAGCATTCATTTCACCAAGACCTTTAAATCTTTGCAATGTATACCCTTTACCTAACTCTTTAACCTTTTGATCCATTTCATCATTAGTCCAAGCATATTCAATTTTGGTTTTACTTCCTTTACCTTTTTGAATTTTATAAAGAGGTGGTAATGCTATATAAACTTTTCCAGCTTCAATCATTGGTCTCATATACTTATAGAAAAAGGTCAACAATAAGATTTGAATATGAGCTCCATCGTCATCGGCATCTGTCATAATAATTATCTTATCGTAATTTGTATCTTCGATATTAAAATCAGTTCCTACTCCAGCACCGACCGTATAAATAATTGTACTAATTTCTTCATTCTTTAAAATATCTGGTAACTTAGCTCGTTCAGTATTTAAGACTTTCCCTCTTAAAGGTAAAATGGCTTGATGCTTACGATCACGACCTTGTTTAGCTGATCCACCTGCAGAATCACCTTCGACTAAAAAGAGTTCATTTTGCTTATGATCTTTTGATTGAGCAGGAGTTAATTTACCAGACAATAAACGATCTTTTTTCTTTCTCTTTTTACCGTTACGACTTTCTTCACGAGCTTTTTTTGCAGCTTCTCTAGCATTTTTTGCTTTCAATGCTTTTTGCACAATCATTTTTGCAAAATCACCATTTTCCAGAAGGTAATACATTAATTGCTCAGAAATAACTGCATCAACATCTGATCTTGCCTCAGGTGTTCCTAATTTTTCTTTTGTTTGGCCTTCAAATTGTAATAATTCTTCCGGAATTTTTAGAGAAATAACAGATGTTAATCCTTCTCTAAAGTCTGTTCCATCAAGATTTTTATCTTTATCTTTTAATAGCCCAACTTTCCTAGCATATTCATTAAAAGTTTTGGTTAATCCACTCTTAAATCCCGCTTCATGGGAACCACCATCTTTTGTTCGAACATTATTAACAAAAGAAATTGTATTTTCAGTATAACCATCATTATATTGAGCAGCTACTTCAACTTCGATACCATCTTTAGAACTATCAAAGTACATGATATTTCCTAAATTTGTTTTACCTTCATTCAAATATTCAACAAATTCTTTAATTCCATCTTCGTATAAAAATTCTTCAGACTTTTCTTTTCCATCTCTTTCATCTGTTAAAGTAATTTTTACACCTTTTAATAAGAAAGCTGATTCCTTTAATCTTTCAGCTAAAATATTATAATTATAAACAACGGAAGTAAAAATAGTTTCATCTGGTTTAAAAGTTATTGAAGTTCCATCGTGTTTACTAGTTTTACCCAAGTTATTAAGCGTTCCAACTGGTTTACCACCATCAATAAATTGTTCTTCATATTTTACTTTATTACGATAAATTTGAACAACAAGTTTTGATGAAAGTGCATTAACAACACTTGATCCAACTCCATGTAATCCACCAGATGTTTTATAACCACCTTGTCCAAATTTACCCCCAGCATGTAAAACTGTCAAAATAACTTCAGGTGTTGGCTTCCCTGAAGCATGCATTCCAACCGGCATTCCTCTACCTTGATCAGAAACAGTTATACTATTATCTTTGTGAATAATTACATTAATTTCTTTTCCGTAACCTGCTAATGATTCATCAACAGCATTATCAACTATTTCATATACTAAATGGTGTAGTCCTTTAGAATCAGTCGACCCAATATACATTCCAGGCCTTTTTCTTACTGCCTCTAATCCTTGTAAAACTTGAATCGAGGAATCATCATAAATATTATTTTCATTCGTCATTAGGATTAACTCCTTCTTTATTATCGTCTTTTAATCATAAACCATTTATCATTGTTTGCAAACTAGACCAACTAATAGTTTAGTTAATATTTAATTATTAAATGTTTATTTAACTAATAAATGGTGCTAAAATTAGTCGTTGTTAATTATTTACTTTACGGAGGAACGTATGATAAAAATCATATCATTACTAATAATTGCTTATTTAATTGGTTCAATACCTAGTGGTATTCAAATTGGTAAAATTTTCTTTCATATTAATGTTAGAGATTATGGATCAGGAAATATCGGTACAACTAACATTTATAGAACTTTAGGTCCCTATGCTGGAACAGCTGTATTAATTATTGATCTTGCAAAAGGAGCAATTGCAACAGCATTGCCTTTAATTTTTGGAATAAATTCAATTAATCCTTTACTTTTTGGTCTTATGGCCGTTCTTGGACATACATTTTCTATTTTTGATCATTTTAAAGGTGGAAAAGCAGTTGCTACTAGTGCTGGAATGTTAATTGTTTATAATCTACCATTCTTTTTTCTTGCTGTTTTTGTTTTACTTTTATGTATAACAATTACTAGTATGGTTAGTTTTGGTAGTATTCTTGGATTTATTATTATTGCAATTGCATCACTTATTATTCACGATAATATATTAAGCATTGTTGCTATAATATTAACCTTTTTTGTTATATATAAACATAAAGATAATATTAAAAGAATTTTAACCGGGAAAGAGAACCTTGTTCCTTTTGGAATCTATTATTTAATTAAAAAGAATAAGCAATAATAAAAGAGTGCTAATCAAATTAGTACTCTTTTTATTATAAAATTTCTATTTTAAAATTAGACTCAAATAATTCATTCTTATCTAAAATATTTATTCCTACTTTTTCAGTTAATTGTTTATTAGAATCAACATTATCTGCAATTCCCCACCATGGTTCAATACATACAAAAGGTGATTCTTTAGGATACATAGACCAAATGCCCAAGTATCGATGATTATAAGAATGTAAAATAATTCCATGACTGTTTTTAGAATTAGTTAATGAAATTTCATAATCTTGATTAATTCCACTATCTAAAATAAATGCATCATCTTTAAAAAGTGATCTTTTAACTTTTAAACTATCTTTATCGTCAAATTTTACTGGTTGGTTAAGTTCGCTTAAACCATCTTTTAATAAAATACGATTTAAATTATTTTTTGATGAAAATTTTATTTCATAATCATCAAAGTTTTCATTTTCGATTGGAACATTAAATCCTGGATGAGCCCCAATTGAGAAATACATCTTATTTGATCCAAGATTTTTGACTTTATAATTAACATCAATTTCATTATTAATTAATTCATATTTAATCAATAATTTGAAATCAAATGGATAAATTAATTTAGTATCAGCATTTGAATCTAATTCAAAAATAATTTTATTATCATCAATTTCATTTATTTCAAATTTTGAATCTCTAGCAAAGCCATGCTGTCCCATTGAATATTTATTGTTTTCATATTCAAATTCATTGTCTTTTAGTTTACCTACAATTGGAAATAAATTGGGCGCTTGACGTTTCCAAAAGTTATCATTTCCTTGCCACAAATATTCTAATTGATTATTTTTATTTTTAATCGATGTTAGCTGAGCTCCATTTTCATCAAGTTCTAAACTAATAAATTTATTTTCTAATTTTCTTTTCAAATAAAACACCACCTAACGTATTTATACTACTAGTATCTCATATTTTGTAAATACTTTAAAACAAATAAATCACTTATTTTGATCATCTCTTTGAAAATATTTATTATAATTGCTCATTAAATTTTTCTTCGTAACATGAGTATATATTTGAGTAGTTGATAATGAACTATGACCTAATAATTCTTGGACAGATCTCATATCAGCTCCATTATTTAATAAATGAGTTGCAAATGTATGTCGAATCATATGTGGATGTATATCTAAATTACTACTAGTTTTTTTAACCAAATTATTTAATACATATTCAATTCCTCGACTAGTTATGGGATCACCAATTCTGTTTATAAACACATAATTATGATTCTTATTGTATTTATTCATAATTAAATTACGACAATCTACAAAGTATTTTTGTAAAGCTTCACTCATGTAACTTCCAATCGGTAAATTACGTTGTTTATTTCCTTTACCAATAATCGATAAAGACTTATTATCTAAATCTATTTCATCTAAAGTTAAGTTTGAACACTCACTAAGTCGCAATCCAGTCCCATAAAAAGTTTCTAATATAGCACTATCTCTTAATTCCATATTATTTGGCTTTTTTATTTTTGCTAATTTAAATAATTGATCCATTTCTTTTTCATAAAAAAATCTTGGTAATTTCAAATTAGTTTTCTTTAAGTGTACATACTCAAATGGGTTTTTTTCAATGTAATCATTTTTTACTAAAAAAGAATAAAATGATCTTAAACTAGATATTTTCCTAGAAATTGTATTTTTACTTTTATTATCTTCATTTAATTTTGATAAGTAAGTTTCAACATCAAAATTTGTAATTTTTAATAAATTAAAGTTATCTTCAATGTTCATAAAATCCAAAAAATCATTTAAATCTTTTGAATAAGCATCATGTGTATCTTCCGAATATTGTTTTTCATTTATAATATATTTTAAAAACAGATCAATTAATGTATCATTGTTCATTTTATTTCACTTCTTTTAATTAGTTAAAGTAACTTTTTACCTTTTCATTTTATAATAAAAACGCTTATTCAGCGTTTTTATTTTTGAATTTCTTCTT
This sequence comes from Lactobacillus sp. S2-2, assembly GCF_021698855.1. Lineage (GTDB taxonomy): Bacteria > Bacillota > Bacilli > Lactobacillales > Lactobacillaceae > Fructilactobacillus. Next base: position 197,495 of record NZ_WWFA01000002.1, on the reverse strand, counting down.
TGTAGTCTCCATTCGGACAAACAACTTGCATTCCTCCACGAACTTTTTTATCAACTAAGAAATGAGTACATTTAGGGCATTTTCTTTCCAATGGTTTATCCCATGAAATAAACTCACAATCAGGATATCTAGAACATCCATAAAATATTCTATTTTTCTTACCTTTTCTTTCAATAACCTGTCCTTTTTCGCATTTTGGACAAGTTACTCCGATTTCTTTAACAATTGCCTTAGTATTTCGACAATCTGGAAATCTTGAACAAGCAAAAAACTTACCATATTTACCCATCTTTTCAACCATTGGGGCACCACATACTTCACAATTAAATCCTGCTAGTGGTTCTTTTAAAATAAAGTTTTTTAATTTATCTTCAGCAACTTCTACTTCCTTGGAAAAAGGCTTATAGAAATGGTCTACAACATCGACCCAATTTTTCTTAGCTTCTTCAATTTCATCTAAATTATTTTCAATATTGGCAGTAAAATCAATATTAATAATTTCAGGAACATATTCTTCAATAATACTATTTACAATTTCACCTAACTCAGTTGGCTCAAATTTACGGTTATTCATTTTTACATAATAACGTTTTTGTAAAGTAGTAAGAGTTGGAGAATAAGTAGATGGTCTACCAATTTCATTTTCTTCCATTGCCTTAATTAATGAAGCTTCACTATACCTTGCTGGTGGCTGAGTAAAATGTTGTTCTGGATTATTATTAACCAAATCCACTTTATCATTTTCTTGTAAGTCTGGTAAAATATTATCTTTTTCTTTGGAACCAGCATAAACTTTTAAAAATCCTTCAAATTTTAAAACAGATCCATTAGCTCTAAAATTAACACCGTTTTGACTAATAGTTACTGTTTGTGTATATAATTTTGCAGGTGTCATTTGCGAAGCTACAAAACGTGACCAAATTAAAGAGTAAATCTTAAATTGATCTTTAGTTAAATACTTTTCGATACTCTTAGGTGTTCTAGATACCAATGTAGGTCTAATTGCTTCATGGGCATCTTGTGCACCTTCTTGTAACTTACCTTTTCGAGGTTTAGAAGCTGAATATTCAGCTCCATATTCTTGATGAATAAAATCAGCAGCTTGATTTTTTGCAATATCAGAAATTCGAGTTGAATCTGTTCTCATATAGGTAATCAATCCTTGAGAACCTTCTTTACCAACATTGATTCCTTCATAAAGTTGCTGAGCAGACATCATTGTGCGACTTGTTTTAAACTTCAATTTTTTATTAGCATCTTGTTGTAATGTACTTGTTGTAAAAGGAACGCTAGGTTGTCTCTTCTTCTCTTTTTTAACGACTTTATCAACATTAAATTTATTTTTAATATCAATTTTTTTAAGAATTTCCTGAACTGAATCATTATTACTTAAAGATTGTTTTTTACCATTCAATCCATAAAAAGATGCTCTGAATTTGGAACGATTTTTCTTAAATTCAGAGTCAATTGTCCAATATTCTTCTGGAATAAATGATTTTATTTCATTTTCTTTTTGTATAATTAGCCAAAGTGCAACTGATTGAACTCTTCCAGCACTTAATCCCTTTTTCACCTTTTTCCATAATAATGGTGAAATAGAATATCCTACTAATCTATCAATAACTCTTCGTGCTTGTTGAGCATCAACTAAGTCCATATCAATATTTCTTGGAGTCTTAAATGAATTTTTAACTGCATCTTTAGTAATTTCATTGAATACTACTCGATTATTACCGTTTTCATCCAGTTTTAAAATTTTACCTAAATGCCAAGCAATTGATTCACCTTCACGATCGGGGTCAGATGCAAGAAAAACTTGTTTAGCTTTTTTAGCTTCTGCTCTTAATGATTTAATTACATCCCCTTTGCCACGGATAGAAATATAATCTGGAGTATAATTGTCTTCAATATCTACTCCCATTCTACTTTTAGGTAAATCTCTAATATGACCCTTACTAGCAATAACTTTATAACTGCTACCTAAATATTTCTCAATTGTTTTTGCTTTAGCCGGAGATTCCACAATCACTAAATTTTTCTTAGATTTTTTTGATGTTGTTTTTTTCTTCGGCGTTTTTGTTTTCGCTGTCATTTAAACATCCCTCATAATAATTAATATAACATTTTATTCATTCGTATTTATCCTCACTAATTCTACTACCTTATGCATTAATAAAGCAAATTATGATTACATTTCTTCTATAATATCAAAATGAGTCAAACATGGCCTTGCGCCAGCTAAAATTAATTGATTACATCCAATTGATAATTCATCACGTAATGAACCAGGTACTGCTAAAATATTTCGATTATTTTGCAATGCTAAGTTAGCTGTAATTAAACTACCTGACTTTTCTTTTGCTTCTACTACAAGTAAAGAACTACATAATCCTGCAATAATTCTATTTCTTTCAACAAAATGAGATTTAAGTGGCTTAGTATTTAAAGGGTATTCACTAATCACCAAATAATTTTCAAACATTTCTTTTTGTAATTGAATATTTTCTTTTGGATAAACATAATCTAAATCACTTGCAATAACTCCTACTGTATTTAACTTATAGAATATAGAATACTTATGTGCTAATGTATCTGATCCTTTAGCCAATCCTGAAATAGTAGTTAAATTAGTTTTACATAATGGCTTTAATAATTTGTTAAGACTATAACTAGCATTACTATTTTTTTGATTACTTAGTCTAGATCCAACAATTCCTAATAATGGCGTATCTAAAAGATTAATATTCCCACGATAAAATAGAATAATCGGTGGTAGATAGCTTTCCCTTAACTGATTAGGATAATTATAATCATTAATTGATATCCATAGATACTTTTTTTGATTTAATTTGATTCTTTCATTTAATGATTCACTTTTAAAATCAGATAAAAAACGTGCTTGATGCTTTTTGTTCAGGTTACTAATCTTAATAATCATTTCTATGGTCAATTCACTAAAATTTAAATCATGTTCTATTAACCAATTATATAATTTAGTTTCACCTCTAATTCCTATTCCCTTACAAAGCTTTATTTTAAATAAAAAATCTCGTAATTCCATAAATTAAATCTCCTTTATGGATATATACGAGGTTTTATAAACTATTTTTTACTGGTGCAAAAGTTTTTCGATGAATTTCAGTTATACCATATTGTTTAATTGCATTTAAATGATGTTTAGTTCCATATCCATCATTTTTATCAAAACCATATTCAGGATATTGTTTGCTGTATTGAATCATCAAATCATCTCGATACACTTTAGCTAAAATACTAGCTGCTGCAATCGACACTGATTTAAAATCACCTTTAATTAACTTAAGTTGTGGTATTGATAAATCAACATCCATTGCATCAATAACTAATTGATTAGGTATAATGTCTAATTGATTAATTGCATTTTTCATCGCAATTCTACTTGCTTCATATATATTCACTTGATCAATTACATTACTATCAATCACACTAACTGAATAAGCTAATGCCTTTTCCTTAATTAAAGGAGCTAATTCATGTCTTTTTTGATCAGTCATTTGTTTTGAATCATTAACTTCATATATATCAAAATCATCAGATAAAATAACTGCCCCAGCAACTACAGGTCCTGCAAGAGGCCCACGCCCAACTTCATCTATTCCAGCTACGTATTGATAACCTTTGCTCCAAAACTCATGTTCATATTTAAATTTTTGATAAAATTCATGTTTCTTTGTCTTTAATTTATTAAAATATTTAAGCTTTTGAGCAACTAACTTTTGAACACCCTTACGACTATCATTTTTTAATTCATTTAATACATTACTATTTTCATCATTTATATCATTCAATATTAGTTTAATTTCAGCAATTGACTTATCCTTCATCTAAATCATCCACTTTATCTAATACGAATCCACCTAATTTATTTCGACGAATATCAATAATAATTCTTTCAGAAGCTCTATCATAATCGTCTTTCATCCCTAATTTACTAGTGATCTTTAACAATAATTCAACATCACTTAACAATAAGTCATCATCAATTAAATGATAACGTTGTTTTAATTGTTCTTGATTATTTTCTCTAAAATACTTTAATGCAAATAACGCAACGTCATCCATATGCAATAAACTATCTTTAATTGCCCCGGTAACTGCTAACTTATAAGCAATATCTTGATTTTGAAACTTAGGCCATAAAATTCCTGGGGTATCTAATAATTCCAATTCACTACTAGAAGTTAACCATTGTTGTCCCTTAGTTACTCCTGGACGATTACCAACTGCCGCTGATTTCTTTTGAACTAATTGATTTAATAATGTAGATTTACCTACATTAGGTACTCCCACACAAATTGCTTTAATTGCCTTTTTATCTAATCCCTTTTCAGATTGTAATTGCCTTTTATCTGCTAAGATTTCTTGTGCTTTTTTTGTAATGATTTTTCTTGTCTTAGGATTTTTAGAATCAATTGCCATCGCTGGAATACCATGATTATTAAAATAATTAACCCATTTCTTTAATTTATCAGCATCTGCTAAATCAGCTTTAGTCATAATTAACAATTTAGGTTTATTAACACCAATCTTTGATACTTCTGGATTAATTGAACTAAAAGGGGCTCTACTATCAACCAATTCAAAAATAATATCCACTAAATGAACATTTTCTTCAAACTGTCGAATTGCTTTAGCCATATGACCGGGAAACCATTGAATATTACTTGCCATAATTACTACCTCATTTTATTTATTATGATAAATTAAATAATTACTCCAAGCATCATCAAAAATTGTCATACTTGGTAAATAATTAGCATTTTCTTCTAGATATTTAGATATTTCTTCAAATTCAGTTGCATGCTTTGGAAAAGTAGAATCTCTAAAAGCATTATTTGCAAACTGAGTAATTGGTTCATAACTTTGATCATTTCTCTCAGTCATTAAATAATCATAAAAACTTCTATCCATATTTTTCTCCTTAAAAAACCGCTATCAATGTGACAACGGCTAAATAGTTTTTCTTTTATATATTTCAAAATGATGTTGGTACTTATTCTTTTCATCAATTGTACCATCAATTTTATTAATTAATTCAAATTGATTATAATCAATCTCTGGCATTTTGGTATCACCATCAAAATCATAATTAATAACTGTCTTATATAAATAATCTACATCATCAATAAATTGATTAAATATTCGACTACCACCAATAATGAAAATCTTTTGGCCTTGATGATTCTTTTCGTATTCTAAAATATCTGATTTTTGATTCATGAGAATAACATTTGATGGAAAATCAGATTGTGACCTATGCGTTGATAAAACTATATTAATTCTATTTGGTAATGGTCTTTTAAAACTATCGTAAGTTTTACTTCCAGTTACAATTGTATTATTAATCGTATTTTCTTTAAAAAAACGCATATCATTAGGTAAACTCCAAGGTAATTTGCCTTGACTTCCAATAATATGATGATTAGATTCTGCCCATATAAACGCTAACATAACATCATCCCTCCATTAATAATAATTAAACTGCAACTGGTGCTTTTATCTTACTATGATGTTGATAATCTTCAATTTTAATGTCATCAACATCATAATCAAAAATACTATCTTTATCTGGGTTTAACCATAATTTAGGTGCTTCATAAGGAGTTCTAGTTAATTGTTCTTCAACTTGACTGACATGGTTGTTATAAATATGAGCATCTCCTAAAGTATGAACAAATGTTCCTGGTTCTAATCCACACTCTTTAGCAATTAAACTAGTTAGTAAAGCATAACTAGCAATATTAAATGGAACACCTAAGAAAATATCACCACTTCTTTGATATAACTGACAACTCAATTTACCATCATTTACATAAAATTGAAACATTGTATGACATGGTGGAAGTGCCATTGAAGGAATATCTTCTGGATTCCAAGCTGATACAATCATTCTTCTTGAATCAGGGTTGTTTTTAATAGTATCAATTACATTCTTAATTTGATCGATTGTTTCATTATTAGAAGTTTTCCATTTTCTCCATTGACTACCATAAACTTGACCTAAATTACCAAATCTATCAGCAAAATCAACATCTTCTAAAATTTTATTACAAAATAATTCTTTTTGCTTTAAATATTCTGCTTTAAAATCAGCATCTTGCTCAGCTCTTAAACCAAAATCAGTCATATCTGGTCCATTATATTCAGCAGAATTAACATAGTTTTTAAAAGCCCATTCATCCCAAATATGATTCTTATGTTGTAAAAGATAACGAATATTAGTATCACCTTTTAAGAACCATAATAATTCACTTTTTATTAATCCAAAAGGAACATGCTTAGTTGTTAATAAAGGAAATCCTTCTTGTAAATCAAATTTCATCTGATAACCAAAAATACTAGTAGTTCCAGTTCCAGTTCGGTCTTCTTTTTTATGGCCATTCTCTAATACGTATCGTTCTAAATCTAAATAAGCTTTTTCTAACATATCATTCTCCTAAACTATACAAATTGCGACAAATATTCCCAGCGTTCCATCAATTGATCTGATTTAGTATTTTTTTCGTCAAGATCTTGTTGTAGTTTTGCTAATTCAGCATAATCAGCACCATTAACTTGCATTTGCTCTTTAATTGATGCTATTTCCTCATCTAAGTCTTCAATCTTTTGCTCAATACCATCCCATTCGATTTTTTCAGCATAAGTTAATTTTACTTTTTCATTCTTCTTAGTATCTTTATTTTTATCCTCTTTATTGACTTCTTTAATTTTATCAGTATGATTTTGATTTTCTTTATTTTTAGCTAAATAATCAGTAAAAAGACCATCATATTTTTGAATATTTCCATTACCTTTAAAGATTAATAAATGATCAGCAACTTTATCTAAGAAATAGCGATCATGAGATACAGTAATCACTGTTCCAGCAAAAGAATTAATATAATTTTCTAAAACTGTTAAAGTTGCAATATCCAAATTATTAGTTGGTTCATCCAACAACAATACATTTGGTTGTTCCATTAATAGTTTTAATAAGTATAGTCTTCTTCGTTCTCCACCAGACAATTTTCTGATTAAAGTTCCATGCATATATTTAGGGAAAAGAAATTGTTCTAATAAATCAGCTACACTAATCTTATTACCATCTTGATCAATTACATTCTCAGCAATATCAGAAAGATATTCAAAAACTCTTTTATCTTCTGGAATAGGTTCATTTTTCTGCGTATAGTATCCGATTTTTACCGTTTCACCAATTTCTACAATTCCTGAATCTAATGGCAACTTATTAGAAATAACATTTAAAAATGACGATTTACCAGCACCATTTTCACCACTAATTCCAATTCTTTGACCATTTTGAATTAAAATATTAAAGTCTTTTAAAATTGTATTTGAATCAATTTTTAAATAAGCATTTTTAACTTCAATAACTTTTTTACCTAATCGACTTTGTCCCATTGAAATATCAACAGATTGTTCTGTCTTAATTGGATTATCAACTGTATCTTTTAAATTATTAAATCGTTCAATTCTTGCTTGTTGTTTAGTAGACCTAGCTTTAGCTCCAGCTTTCATCCATTCAAGTTCTTTTTTATATAACTGCTTAGCTTTATGATTAGCTTCTACTTGTTGTTCAACAAGCTCTGACTTTTGTTCTACATACTTTTGATAGTTTCCAGTATATTTATATAAACTACCAAAAGATAATTCCCATATATTATTAACAACTTGATCTAAAAAGTAACGATCATGAGTAACTAGGACCAGTGCACCTTTATATCTAGATAGATATTCTTCTAACCATTCGATTGAATCAAAATCAAGATGATTAGTTGGTTCATCTAATATTAATAAATCTGGTGACTGAATTAAAACTTGAGCTAATCCCACTCGTTTTCTTTGTCCACCCGACAAATTTTTAATTTTTTGATCTAAATCATCGACATTTAATTGGGTCAAAATAGTTTTAACTTCATTTTCAGTTGACCAAGCGTCCAACTCTGTCATTTTTTGCTCAATATTCATATACTTTTTTTCTAATTCAGCATCTCCAGGATTTATTGAATAATCATGTAAAATACTTTCATAATGACGAATTACTTTAAAAATTTCTTGTGAACCAGAAAATATTGCATCCATAACTGTTAAGTCTTCTGGCAAATCAGTTTGTTGCGTAACATATCCAATCGAATATGATTTAGATGTAATAATTTCACCACTAGAATCATGATCTTTTCCTGCAATAACATTTAATAATGATGTTTTACCACTTCCGTTGGTTCCAATTAAACCAATTCGATCATGTTCATTAATAATAAAATCTAAATTTTCAAATAATAATTTTTCTCCATATGTTTTAGTTAAATTATTTGCTCTTAATGTCTGCATTTTAGCTCCTTTTTAAACAAAATTATTTTTAACATAATTAATTAAATCATCAAACGTATTTGTTAATTCATTATTTATAACTTTTAATTCAATATCACTAATCAATGATCCAATTTTTGGTCCGGGATGAATTCCCAAATATATTAAATCTTTCCCATCAATTTTTAAATCACTCTTTTGTTTGATCTGTAAATCATCATATAATGTTTTAATATAATTTTCAGATAAATTTTCATTAAAAATTTTAGTGATTTGATTTGCTTGAAGTGTTAAATCTAATCCAGCATTATAGACATCTTGATTAGATAAACTATTTAAAATAATTTTTCGAACAACATTAGTTGATAAAACTACATCATTAATCATTTTATTTGAACATTTGTAACTTTTAAGCATTTTGTGTTCTTCTTTGTTATCTAAATTTAAATAATAACTTAATAAACTCCATACCTGAATTTCTGATTGAATAATATTATCATCTATTTTTTCACTACTTAATTTTTTTAATTTATTAATATAACTATTAAAAAATGGTGTAAATTTAATTAAATTAGAATCAATCAAGTTTAATATTCCTTTAGATGGTTTTAATCCTAACATCATTTTAATAAATTCAACATTAATTCTTTCCACTGCTATTTTTTGCAATAACTCACTATGTTCATTAATTGCCGCAAAAGTTTTTGATTCAATCGAGAAATCCAATTTACTAGAAAAACGAATTGCTCTCATCATTCTTAATGCATCTTCATTAAATCGTTGATTAGCATCACCAACAGCTTTAATTAATTGATTTTTTAAATCATCAATTCCTTCATAAAAATCAATAATTTCACCATTTTTATCCATTGCTAAAGCATTAATTGTAAAATCTCTTCTTTTAATATCATCTTTTAAAGATCTAACAAATTCAACATGATCTGGTCTTCTATAATCTTGATAGCCTGATTCTGTTCGAAAAGTAGTTATTTCATATCCACTTCCATGATCTAACACCATAACTGTTCCATGTTGAATTCCTGTATCAACTGTTTTATTAAAAATGGCTTTTATCTCTTCAGGATAAGCACTACTAGCTATATCTACATCATGAATTGGAAGATTTAAGATTGTGTCTCTCACACTTCCACCGACAAAATAAGCTTCATAGTTATTATCTTCAATTTTTTCCAAAATTGGAATTGCTTGTATAAATTCTTCTGGAATATTATTAATTTTCATTTTAAAGCCACCTTAAATTTCATTACTCATTTAATCTTATCAAAAAACAACTTTATTTGCTGAAATAATTTGATATAATCAAGTTAAAGTAACTAAATACTCTGGAGTTAAAAATGTCAAAAAATAAATATCCTTACCAAAATAGATTTAAAGTCTATTTACAAAAACGAGAATTGTCAAAAATTACAATTAACGAATACGATAAAACATTAATTGATTTATTTAATTACTTAATTAATTTTAACGATTCATTCAGTAAAAACCAAAGTACAGAAAATATTTTTGATCGTGATATCGAAGACTATTTATCAATGCTATTAAAAAAACGAGAAATAAATAACAATACTTATAATAAAATATTGTCACAAATAAACGTTTATTTTAAATATTTATTTCAAAATAAGATAAATCCTAACTATCCAACTTTGAATATTAAAGGTAAGGATAAAAAATTAAATTCATCTATTTCAATCAAATGGTTACTTTCACTAAATGAAATTTTACAAAATGAAAAATTACATCCTTATACTAAAATGACTTTATTTTTAATTAGTGAAGGCTATAAACCAAGTGAATTTTTAATGCCTAATTTTTATAAAATAATCCCACAAACAAATCAAGCTAAATTAAACTATTTCAAAAAAGAATATGATGATTTTATTGAGCCAATTCAAAACAGAATGAATTCAAAAGATTTATTTTTAAAACAAAGATTCTCAAATGATATTCATTTAACTCTTCCTGGACTTCATAAATATCTCAAAAATGATCAAACCATTCTAGATATTAATCTTTCACCTAATAATTTGTATCAGTCTTTTGTTGTTTATTTTATAGAAAAAAATCATAATTTATCTAATAATGAACTAAGTACTCGATTAAATTTAGATCCTGCATCAATTAAATATTATCGAAATTTAATTCCAAAATAAAAAGCACATGCTTAAATCATGTGCTTTTTAATATTCTTCTAAATCTTCAAGCATGAATGTCATTTCTTCATCAGAAGGTACAATTTTTAGATATTCTTTTAATAACTGAATTGTAGTAGATATATCTCCATATTCTCGATAAAACATAATTGCTTGCTTTAAAAATTCTGAATTATTCTTAAAGTACCCAATTGATTCATCAAAATATTTTTTAGCATCTTCAAATTTTTCTAAATGATAATATGAAATTGCTAAATTCCAATAAACTTGTGGATCCATATCATCAGTTTCTAAATAATTAGCTAAAAATTTAATATTTTCTTCATATTGTTCTTTTTGTAAATAAAGATTAGATAAATTAACAATTACTGTAATATTATCAGGATCAATTACATTACCTTCTTTTAAGTAATTCTCAGCATTATCATAATCTTCAAGTAAAATTGCTAAATTATAAGCTTTCAAATACATATTTACATTATATTTATCTACGCCTAATCCTTCTTGAATAACTTTAAATGCTTCTTCAATTTGATTATTAGCTTTTAAAGCATCACTTAAATATGGATATGTTGTAGCATATTGTGGATCTTCATCTTTTAAATCACTAAACATTTTTATAGCATCATTAGTCCTATTTAACTGTAAATAAGTAAAACCAGTTTCAAATTTAACATCAGAATTCATGTCAATTGGTTTAATTTGTTCTAAATAACCAATCGCCTGCTCAAATTTACCTAAATTAGCATAAGAAACTCCTAATCTTTCAACTAAATTAACTGATGATATTTCTAATGTTCCATGTTTTATAATATTTAAATAAATGTTTACAGAATCTTCATATCTTCCAATTGAAAAATATAATTCACCTAATGCAAACTTAATTATATCTTCATCAGGCATAATTTTTTCAGCTTCTAATAATTTTTGCTCACTAACATCTGTTAATTCTTGAGTTTGATATAAGTCCGCTTCAACCATTAGTGCATTCACATAATTAGGCGAGCTTTTCTCTATCTGACTCAAATAGTTTAATGCTTCATCATTTTTATCTTGAGAGATATAAATATCAGCAATTTCAGTTTTTATTTGATCTTCATCTGGATATTTTTCCAATAACTGTTGATAAACTTGAATTGATTCATCTAAGAACCCCAAAGTATAAAGTTCTTCAGCTAATGAATATAAAATTTCATCAGAATCATTTTCTTTTGCTTTAATTAAATTTTTATTGAAGTCATCCATTTTTCCGTCTTGAATATTCTCTAATGCTTCTTCGGAAAATGTCATAATAATTAACCTCCTCTTAATAAAAAAATCAGCACATTATTGTGCTGATTTTTGTTAAATAATAATTATTTAACAGCATCTTTTAATGCTTTACCTGGTTTAAATGCAGGTACTTTTGATGCAGGAATTTGAATTTCTGCACCTGTTTGTGGGTTACGACCTTTACGGGCTGCACGTTCACGAATTTCAAAGTTACCAAAACCAATTAATTGTACTTTTTCACCATTAGCTAATTTGTTTTCAATTGAATTGAAAACAGCGTCTAATGCTGAAGTAGCATCTTTTTTAGTTAAACCAGTAGCTTTTGCTACATCTTCAACTAATTCTGCTTTGTTGGCCATTCTATTCACCTCCTGGAAGATGATGTTTGTATGTAAAACATCATTTTAGTTAAATTACTAAAATTTAACTTCTTAAAAATGAATAACTTCATTTCTTCTACAAAGATAGCATAAGAACGTTGTCATTGCAATGATTTGAAAACGTATTTTAAATAAAAATATTAAAAAAAATATTTATTTTAATTTTTATTAATTCTACTTTCTTTTTCTTGCAATTATTTTAATTGGGGTTCCCTCAAAATCGAAATTTTTTCTTATTTGATTTTCTAAATATCTTTCATATGAAAAATGCATTAATTCAACATCATTCACAAAAACTACAAATGTTGGAGGAGCTGCCTTAATTTGTGTTGCATAATAAATTCTAAGTCTTTTACTATTAATAGTTGGTGTAGGATTCATTGCAATTGAATCCATTATTACATCATTTAATGCAGAAGACTGAATTCTCTTCTCATGGTTTTCATATACCTTATTAATCATATCAGGTAACTTGGCTAATCTTTGTTTAGTTAAAGCTGATACAAAAATAATTGGGGCATATGACAAATATTGAAATTGTTCTCTAATAAATATTTCAAAATCATGTTGAGAATGATTATTTTTTTTCAAAGTATCCCATTTATTAACAACAATAATTACACCTATTCCAGCTTCATGAGCATATCCGGCAATTTTCTTATCTTGCTCTCTTACGCCTTCTTCAGCATTAATAACAATTAAAGAAACATCACTTCCTTCAATTGCTTTCATTGCTCTCATAACACTATATCTTTCGGTATTTTCGTATACACGACCACGTTTACGCATTCCCGCAGTATCAATGATTGTATACTTTTGATTATTATTAACGAATTTTGTGTTAATAGAATCTCTTGTTGTACCAGCAACATCTGAAACAATTACTCGATTTTCACCTAAAATAGAATTTACCAAAGAAGATTTACCAACATTCGGTCTTCCAATTAGACTAAATTTTATACTATCATCTTCAACTTGATTAGAACGATCAGGAAATTGTTTTACTACTTCATCTAATAAATCACCTAATCCAATTCCATGAGCTCCAGAGATTGGATATGGATCGCCAATTCCTAAAGTATAAAAGTCATAAATATCATTTCTACTTTCAAAATTATCTACCTTGTTAACCGCTAAAACAATCGGTTTATTTGATCGATGAAGAATTCTCGAAACCAATTCATCATCATCAGTCATTCCTTGTTTACCATTAACCATGAATATTATGACATCAGCTTCTTCAATTGCAATTTCAGCTTGTGCTTTAATTTGTTCTACAAATGGCTCATTAGAAATTTCGATTCCACCAGTATCAATCAAATTAAATTCATAATCTAACCATTCACCTTTAGTATAAATTCTATCTCTAGTTACACCAGGCGTATCTTCAACAATTGATATTCTTTCTCCCGCGATTCGGTTAAAAATAGTTGATTTACCAACATTTGGTCTTCCAACTATAGCTACTGTAGGTAATTCCATTAAGAATCCCTCCTTTTTTAACAAAAAAATATCCTTCACATACAAATTGCACATGAGGGATAAATTTTTTAATTACTTATCATCTTCAACGATATCACTTAAAGTAAAACCACTTTCACTTTCAGGAGCATCATCGGTTGAATTATCATCTACATCATTGCTTAAATTATCATTATCTGATTTAGGAGCTTCTTTTAAAGCTTTAATTGATAATGCTAAACGATGATTTTCTGGTTGAACTTCAAGAACCTTAACTTTAACATCTTCACCTGATTTTAATACATCTGATGGTTTATCAATATGATCATGTGAAATTTGTGAAATATGAACTAATCCTTCAACGCCAGGGAATACTTCAACAAAAGCACCAAAATCAACTAGACGCTTAACTTTACCATCTAATACAGTACCTTGAGCAGCTTTTTGTTCAATATCGTCCCATGGTCCGGGTTGTGTTTGTTTAATTGATAATGAAATACGATCTTTTTCAGAATCAATAGCTAAAACCTTCACCTTAACATTTTCACCTGATTTTAATACATCTGATGGTTTAGTTACTCGTTCATAAGAAATTTCTGAAACATGAACAAGTCCATCAATTCCACCTAAATCAACAAAAGCACCAAAGTTAGTAATTCTTGCAACTTTACCTTCGACTACGTCTCCAACATTTAAGTTACCCATTACTTTTTCTCTTGCTTCTTCTTTATTAGCTTCAACAATTTCTCTATGAGAAAGAATTAAACGATTTTCTTCAGGTACAATTTCAATAATTTTAGTTTCTAATTCTTGACCTTTGTATTGATTTAAATCATCTACAAAGCGATTAGTAATCATTGATGCAGGAATAAATCCTCTAACACCTTCAGCGTTAACAATTAGTCCACCTTTAACTGTTCTTGAAACAGTTACATTAATGTTTTCACCATTATCACTTTTTTCTTTTAATTCATTCCAAATTTTACGAGCTTCTAATCGACGAATTGATAATAAATAACTTCCATTTTCTTTATCATCACCAATTTTTGCTGCTACAACAGCTTTAACTACATCTCCAACGTTAAATTTATCTGTTGGATTACTTTCTTTTTCTGTAGAAATTTCTTTTCTTGGAATTACACCTTCAACTCCAGCACCTTGAATTCCTACAATTAATTGTGCGTCATCAATAGCTAAAATTTCAGCATCAACAACATCACCTATGTTTACTTCTTGAACACTTTCTAATGCATCCAATAAATCTTTGTTTGTGTTAGTATTTTCACTCATCAAACATTTCCTCCTTGCGACAACTCTAATAATATTCTATCTTATCGCAATAATAAATTCAATATTTATTATATCCATCTTTAAATTTTTTGTTTTATTAAACTTGAGATTTCATCAACAACTTCAGAAACACCCTTAGAAGTTGAATCAATTTCATATGCATCTTTAGCTTTTCTTAATGGTGATATATCGCGATGTGTATCTTTATAATCACGATTGGAAATTGATTTCTTCAAATCATCAAATGAAATATCAATCCCATTTTCTTGATTTTCCTTATATCTTCTTTCAGCTCTTTGTTCAACACTTGCAATCAAAAATATTTTTAAATCAGCATTAGGCAAAACTGTTGTACCAATATCTCTTCCATCCATCACTACCGAAGATGAATTAGCAATCATTTGTTGTTGCTTAACCAATTCTTTTCTGACTCCTTCATATGAAGCAATCAATGAAACATTATTATTAACTTCATTAGATCTAATTTCATTAGTTACTTCTTTATTATTTAAAAATACTTTTTGTACCGGATTGCCTGGAGCAAAATCAATTTTTAAATCAGAAACTAATTTTGTAATTTCTTCTTCATTATTCAAAGATATTGAATTTTCTAAGACTGCTAATGTTACTGCACGATACATTGCACCTGTATCAACATAAATATACTCAAATTCTTTAGCAACTAACTTTGCAACCGTACTTTTACCAGCAGAAGCAGGACCGTCAATTGCAACTTGAATTCCTTGACTATTCATTAAATAACCTCTTTACTATTTAATTCTTAATTTTTGTCCTGGATACAACTGACTAGCAGAAGTTAATCCATTCAAATCTAATAATTGTTGCTGTGTAATACCTGCATTTTTTGCCACACGATATAGTCCTTGTCCTTGTTGAACTTGAACATATTGAGAACTACTACCTTGTGAATTATTTGAAGTATTAGTTTCAGATTTGTTTTTATTAACATCACTTTGTGAAGAAGGGGTTGTTTTTGATGTTTCAGTACTATTATGTTCTTCACTTTGACGATATGAATTTCTTGAACTTGCAAGATTATCTGATGAACTATCATTATTAGTACTATCATTATTAGATGAATAACTATTAGATACTGAAGTATCATCAGAATCATCATCTTGATCTTCGGATTGTGATTTACTTGATTCATCATTATCACTTGAAGATTTACTTGATTCATCTGAAGAAGATTTATCAGAATCACTGGAGCTAGAAATAATTGAACTATTATCATTATCACCAACAGAACCTTGTTTTGCAACTCCAATTCCAATCGAAACAACGGCAATTATTGCGATTATTGCAATAAGTATTTTAGTAATTAAACTATTTCTTTTTTTATCTTTTCTAACCTTTGTTCTTGATAAATTACCATCATCATCAGAATCATTTGAAAATTTTTGATTCCAAGGAGCAGAATCTTGTTTTTTTGAATCAGAATTTTGATCCCAAGGAGAAGAATGATCAAAATCTTTATTTTTATTATCAGCCATAGCTTTTCCTCCAATAATTAAATAAACTAGCTTTTATATTGTAACATTGATTATTGCAATATCGAATAATAATCATCTATTAAATTAAAATAATTTTTCAATAATTTCTTTCCAGTTTAATTCTTTTGATTTAATTTTACCTTGCTCTTTTCTAAAAAAAGTATTAATAACTTCATTTGAATTAATATCACAACAAAATTCACTATGAGTTATTTCTGGTTCATCAAAATAACTTAATATAATATTTCGACGGCAATATTTTTCATTTTTTGCATAATCAATCATATGATTCAAATCAACTAATCTTTTTTCCCTTAATTCCGAAAAAAGATTAATTAAATCCTTTTTAGGATAACCAATTTTGCGATAATAATTTAATATGTCTTCTTTATCCTGGTTAGAAATTACATTACCACTATCAAACAAATTAATTTCTGATTCATCAGGTAAAGAATAATCAATCAAATTTTTGGCAAAATATTCATCTTGCCTAGAGTACATCAAAATAGCAATACTTTTTTGATTATCTCGTCCTGCTCTACCAATTTCTTGAAAATAATCTTCAATATTTTGTGGTAAGTGATAATGAATTACAAATCTAATATCTGATTTATCTATTCCCATGCCAAAAGCACTTGTTGCAAATACAATGTCAATTTCATTATTCATAAACTGTTGTTGAATCACAAAACGATCATGATCATCAATATCTGCATGATAAACACCAACTCTAAGATTAGCATTATTATCAATTAATAATTTTGACATTTCATCAGCTTTCGTTTTACTAGAAAAATAAACGATTCCCGATCCTGCTAAATTATTTAATAAATATAGCAAATCTTCATCTTTACTATTCTGGTCTTCATACTTAATATTCTTTAAATATATGTTTTCTCGATTAATACTTTTTTTCAAAATAGTTAATTTATTTAAATCTAATATTTGTTGTATATCATCAAGAACATTTTTAGATGCCGTTGCTGTAAGTAACAATAATTGTGGCTTACTACTAAAATTTTTGATTACATTTCTCAAATTCAAGTAAGCAGGCCTAAAATCATTTCCCCATGTAGAAACGCAATGTGCTTCATCAATTACTAAAAGACCTAAATCTAGATTATTAATTATATTAAAAACATTATCTTGAGAAATATATTCTGGAGAAATAAAAATAAATCTATATTGATCTAAATTATTGAGAATTACTTTTTTTTGAAACCAATCAAAATCAGAATTTAAAGTAACAGCTTTATTTTCTCCCATCATATTCATTCTTTTAACTTGATCATACATTAAAGATATTAAAGGGGTTATTACTACAATCGGTTTTTGCTTGTAATAACCATAAAGCTGATAAATAAGACTTTTACCAGCTCCTGTAGGTAATATTGATAAAACATCATTTCCAACAATCAAACTATTAATTGTTTCAAATTGACCTTCTTTAAATTTGGAAAATCCAAACTTCTTCTTTAATATATTCAATACTAATTCATAGTTTTCCATTAATTATTTCCTTTTAGAGACAAGATTTGACAAAATCTAAATTCAAAAAAAGAACATTTAAAACTCAATTTCGAATAAGTTAAATTATAAATCATGTTGTCTTCTTTTTTTAATTTATCATAAAGATTAACATTAAAATATTTATTAATAATCTTTTTACTCAACAAATCAAAAATAGCTAACTCTAAAATATGTTCTTCAATTGTCGATTTTTTGTTATTCATTATCTTCATAATTTCTTCAAAAGAATAATTATTATCCAACAAAGACAATGTTTTTAAAGCATTTTTATTAACAATATTTTTCTCTACATCTTTAGTTATGATAGAATAATTTTTTGATTTTTTAAAAAAATTAATTAACTGACAATACGCATTAAATTCAATAATTTGAATAATACTATATGACAATCCTTTTTCCTCAGAAATTTGGGTAATTGTTTTACCATGTCTTTTGAACCCAACGAATGTTTTTGCGATAATTTCTGCTTCAATTGGTAAAATTGAAGCTAAAAATTCATTTAGTATATTTTTTAATTCAATGGCTGCTTCTTTTTTTTGACTTAAATTATGAAACCACTTTTTTACATAAAATCTTCTGTAGTTTTGATTTTCAATCGGAATATATTTTTTATTGTGATTAAAGAATTCTGACATAATTTGTAAAATTAATATAAATCTTCTTTTAAATTCATATATATCATAATAAAAATTATTTTGAATAAAATTAAAATTAGTCATGCTTATAATTTCTTTTTTGAATAATTGTCCATCATTATTTAATTTAATTTTCCCTTCATTATTATAATCAATTAAAGATTCATCAATCTTAAAGTCATTAATATATTTATTCAATCCAATGATATTAATTAAATTATATTTTTTGGCAGCATACAAATTAGCGACAGTTTTTTTTCCTTTTAATATATTGCGAATTGTTTTTTCTTTTCTAAATTGATTATTATTTAAAAATAAAACAAATAAGGAATCCATTTCTTTTAATTTATTCAATTTTATTCAATCCTATATTTAATTTATTTGAAATTACCATAAACAATCCACCAACTAAAATTCCTTTAATAAGGTTAAAAGGTATAACACCATAAATAATTAGTTTTATTACTGACATTCCTAAATCCATATTTAAAACTTTTAAATACAAAGGTGTAATAATAAATAAATTTTCAACAGACATAATTATCGTCAAAATAATTGAAATTATTGATACTTTTAATCCTTTTGTATATATATTTTGATTTAACATGTTTCTCATTAAATAATAAAAAATCAGTAAAATTATTGTAGCAGTTATTGAACTTAAAACCCCAATAAAGGATGGAATTGATAATCCAGTAGTAATGAAATATAATAATCCCTTTAATAAAGTTGCAATAACAGATCCCCTAAATCCAAATAAAGTAATTCCAATTAAAATCGGTATATCTGAAAAATCAATTTTCAAATATGGAACAACAGGAATTATTGGTACTGCTAAAAACATCAATAAATATGAAATTCCACTAATAACTGAAATCTGTACCATTTTTTTTACATTATTACTTTTTTGCATAAATAAAACTCTCCTTTATAAACTAAACTTTCTTCAGTTAATAAAAAAGACTCACCGAAAGATTATCGATGAGTATATACTTTACCCGTTAAGATAACCTTCTTTATACCAGACTGTACTGTCGGTTTTGGAATTTCACCAAATCAACTAGCTATAAAAACTAGGTAGTGGACTTTAACCACCGGTCGGGAATCTAACCCTGCCCTGAAGATAAGTTTTATTTATTAATATTACCATAAACATTTACTTTTTGTTAGTAATTTCTAGTAAATCATCAATTTCAAATTTTTTTAGCCTTCTAAAATCTCCAGGTTGCATATTTCCCAAACCAAGATTACCGATTTTTTCACGTTTTAATTTTTCAACTGGATGATTAATTGTTTCAAAAATCTTTTTAACAATATGATTTTTACCTTCATGGATAGTTAATCTTACAATGGCATTCTTCTTATCATTATGAGAAATAATTTTGACGTTTTCAGGAACAATTTTACTCCCTTCAATAATAATACCTTTTTGAATTTGCTTAATTTCAGATGGAGTAGGAACACCTTCCACTTTAGCAACATATGTTTTAGTTATTTTAAACTTTGGATGAGTTATTTGATAATCAAAATCACCATCATTAGTCATTAAAAGAATACCTGAAGTATTATAATCTAATCTACCAACCGGATAGACCCTTTCCTCAACATCTTCTAATAAATCAACCACAGTTTTTCGTTTTTTTTCATCTTTAACAGAAGAAATAACTCGACGCGGTTTATAAAGAAGATAATGAACGGGTTCTTCTTTACTAATTGGTACTCCATCTACTTCAATTTGATCTGAATTATTTACTTTCATACCTAGTTCTTTACATAATACTCCATTAACTTTTACTCGACCTTCTAAAATCATTTCTTCAGATTTTCTTCTAGAAGCAATTCCGTCATGAGCCATAACTTTTTGTAATCGTTCACTCATTTTAATTCTCCATTTTCTCTTTTTAATTTTATTAATCCAAATTATCTTTCAACTCAGGCAAATTTTCAATTGTTTTTAATCCAAATACATCCAAAAATTTATCAGTTGTTGCATAAGTACTAGGATTACCCATCTCTTTACTTTCTCCATCAATATATATAAAACCCTGATCTAATAATTTATTTACAGACATACTACTTTTGACACCTCTAATTGTATCTATCTCTATTCTAGTTATCGGTTGTCGATAAGCAATAATTGATAGTGTTTCAAGAGAAGCATTAGATAAAGTTGAATTAGTTTCATTTTTAAAAAAATCATTAATAAATGAATCAAATTTCTGTTGTGTTACCATTTTAATTTTAGATCCATTTTGTAATATACAAAAAGCTCCATCTTCAATAAAATCATCCGATATTTCATTTAATAATTCTTTTAATTCCGTAATAGATATGTCTAAAATTTCTCTTATTTGCTTTGATTCAATTCCATTATTTCCACTAACAAAAAGTAAAACCTTGATTTTATTTTTATTATTAATAATTTTCACCTACTAAAATTAAATATAATCTATCCTTTTGGGAAATTTCTAATTTTATTTCTTGTTTCTTTACCATTTCTAAAATTGCTAAAAAATTTGTAATTATTTTTTCAAGATTATCCGAATTAAAAAAATAATCAAAAGAATGATATTTATTATCTGCCAAAACGTCCTCAATAAAATTTGTCTGCTCTTGAATGCTATAATTCCATTCATAAATTTTTTCAGTTTTTTTTGAAATATTTTTTTCTTCATTGCGAATCAAAACTTTATTAAAAGCTTTTGTTAATAAATCAACATTAATATCTATATTTTCAATATCAGATTTAATCTTCATAGGTATTGTAGAATGATATTTATTTCTTTTAATTTCATTTGATTTTAATTTTTTTGATGCCTCTTTATATTTACGATATTCTACTAATTTTTGAACTAAATCTTCTCTAGGATCTTCTTCTTCATCAATTTCTACTTCTTTTTGTAATAACATTTTGGCCTTGATTTCCATTAAATTTGCTGCCATTACAAAAAAATCACCAACTAAATTAACTTCTAATTCATTTACAGTATCTAAAAAATCAAAATATTGTTTAGTAATTTCCGTAATATCAATATCATAAATATTCATTTCAGATTTCTTTATTAATTGTAATAATAAATCAAGAGGTCCCTCAAAATCATTTAAATGAAATTGAACATTTTGTGAATTTATCATTTTAAATTTTTCTTCCACTTTTCAATTAATCTAGTTGTATCAAAAGTTCCAATAATTTTCTGCCTTGGGTATAAATCTTTTAATTCATCCATCATTTCAAATAAACTATTATCATTTTCAGAATCGGGGGTAAAAATTACTCTTCTAATAACTACCAACTCATCTTGCTCTTCTATTCCGACAAGACAAGACCAATTATCATACTTATCTTTCCATAAATAAATTTTTCGATTATCACTTGATTCATACCATTTCATTTCTTGATTTAAATATTTTGCATCTTCTGAATCTTTGAGTAACGAAAATAATCCCATTGCTATTTTTTCATAATCACTTCTATATTTAAAAAGCATAAAAAACACCTCATTGATTATCTTTTAAATCATTTAACGATTTTCTAATTAAACTAGCTTTTTTAATTTTACCAACATAGTTTCTATTATCAAAGACCTGATAGTTATTTTTTCTAACTACATTTAAAATTTCATGATATAAATTAATTGCAATCATCAATGGTTCTTTTGCTTCTTTAATCAAATAATCAATTAATTTAATTCCTTCATTATAATTATCTTCAGCAATTTTAGCCTCATATTCCCATAAACTAATAAAGTTTTTATTAACTTCTCTATTATCAAGGGATACATTAAATTGTTTAATTAAATCACTAGGAATATATACTCTATCATTACTTAAATCTTCACCAATATCTCTTAATATATTAGTAATTTGCATTGCTATCCCTATTTTTTTTGCTAATTCTTTTGATTGATTAGAATCTTTTGAAATGATTGGTAATAACATTAATCCAACTGTTCCAGCAACATAATAACAATAATCTTCTAATTGTTTTTGACTATTTGGTTGCATAAAATTAAAGTCTTGTCTTTGACCTTTAATCATTTCAAAAAAAGGTTTAAAGCTCATTGAAAAATTTTTAAAAACAACATCTAAAGCTTTAAAAACTGGATCATTAACTATGATACCATTTTCTAAATCAATTAATTTTTCTTCTAATTTATTTAATTCTTCAATATTATCATGTTTATCAGTAATATCATCGGCTTGCCGACAAAATGCATAAATTGCAAATACACTCATTGCTTCATATTTAGGTAATTTTGAAAAAGCGATATAAAAACTAGTAGAATTATTTTTTATTATCTCCTTACAAAATTCAAAATCATCTTTATAAACATTAAATAATTCTCTTGAATTATCCTTCATCTTTCAATAACTCCTCAACAGCTAGTTTAGCTCCCTGCATTACAATTGGAACCCCTGCTCCTGGATGTGTACTGCTTCCACAAAAGTACAAATTATCAGCATAATTATATTTATTATGTGGACGATAATAATTACTTTGCATTAAAGTTGGTTTTAATCCAAATGTAGCTCCATTATAAGCATTAAATCTTATTTCGAAATCCTTAGGTGTATAGTGATTTTCATAAATAATATGTTCATCTATATCTTTAAAATTAGTTTCAGATTTAATTTTATCAAGTATTAAATTACGATATTCTTTGATACTAGCATCTGACCAATCATCAAATTTTGATAATTCTGGAACTGGTACTAAAACATAAACAGCTTCATTATCTTTAGGAGCTACAGAATCATCCATTTTACTAGGTACATAAATATAATATGAAGGATCATCTGGTAATCGATTATTTTTAAATAAATCATCAATATTTTTATTAAAATCTTTTGCAAAATGAATTGTATGAAGTGAATCTACTTCATATTTTTTGTCTAAACCTAAATATAGTAAAAAGCAGGAACAAGAATATTCCATTTTCTCTATTTTTTTATCTGTATATTTTCCTTTATATTTCTTATTTTTAATTAAGTTTTTGACTGCATAAGGAAAATCTGCATCACAAACAACATCATCAAAAGAAAGAATTTTATCGTTAATTCTAATTCCTTCAGTTTTTTTATTTTCAATTACAATTTCATCAACAGAACTATTTAAATAAACCTCTCCACCTAATTGCTTAAAGAGTTTTTCCATTGCTTTTGCAACTGTATACATACCACCTTTTAAATAATATATTCCGTAAAATAATTCAATCATAGGAATTATATTGTATAAAGATGGTCCTTGATATGGTGAAATACCAATATATAAAGTTTGAAAAGCTAGTGATTTTTTTAAATTTTCATCTTTTACAAATTTAGAAATAGAACTATAAGCATCACTTAACGTTTTTAATTTAAGTCCATTGTAAAGTGATGACCAATTATAAAAATCTCTAAAAGAACGATAAGATCTAGTTAGAAAGTGATTTTTAGCTACTAAATATCTATCATACATAGCTGATAAAAATTTTAAATAACCATTCGCGTCTTCTTCAGAAATTGATTCTAAGTTCTTAATTAAATCTGGCAAATCAGTTGATATTTTCATACTTTTATTTTGATCAAAGTATAACTTCATTGCAGGATCGACTTTTTCAAATGGTAAATAATCATTTGGATCAACTCCTGCGAATTCAAAAACTTCTTCATAAATATCTTTCATCATTACAATTGTAGGACCAACATCAAATTTAAAACCTTCTTCGTTAATTTGATTCATTTTTCCACCAACTTGATTCTCTTTTTCAAATAGAGAAACTTGATAACCTAATTTTTGTAATCTAACTGCAGCTGATAATCCACCAATTCCTGCACCAATCACTGCTACCTTTTTATTTGTCAATTCAGCACCTCATAAATTTATTTAATAATTATTTAATAAGTTATCAAATATTTAATTCAAATTATCTCATTTAATTATTTTGAGTTAAATCAATAAAATTGAACATTTCTTTATTAAATAATGTTGGATTTTCTGCCATAATTATATGACCAACATTTTTAATCACAACACCTTTAATATTAACATTTTTCTTTTTCAAAATATCAATAAATCTATAATTAAATAATGGTGATTTATCTCCTACAACAAATAAAATTGGTATATCAATATCATAAATTATTGATCTCCAATCTTGAAATGAATGATCAATTAGTAATGGCAAATTAGATTCTGAATCATATGGATTTTTTTGTTCTTGAATCTTAATTTTTTGTTTTAATCTTTGATCAATTTTTTGATAAGTTACTTTTCCGATTGGTAATTTCATATAATCTGGAAAATTTTCCCATGATAAGTCTTTATATCCATATTTCCAATCTTTTGTATTAATCATTTTAGGTGTTTGATCAATACTAATTACACCTTTAATATTTTTTGTTCCAAATAACGATATGTAAGCATAAATAGTAGCAGCCCCCATAGAGTTACCCATTAAAATTGGATTTTTAATGTCTAAGTCGCTAATTAATTCTTTCAAATCAACAGCATGTTTACTTATTCTTGTTCCTTTTTTAGTTCTTTGAGAATCACCTTGATTTCTAGCATCTAAATTAATTACTCGATAATCTTTTTCCAATAAAACTGAAATTTGATTTTCCCAAATCACTTTACTACTGCCGATTCCTGCTAATAAGATAATAACTTTATGTGAATTTGGATTTAAATCATCATAATTTAATGTAATATTATCATTTGTTATAAAATTAATTTTTAATCCTTCTTCCTAAGATAAAAGAAGCAATTAAATAATTGCTTCTTTTATCATTTTTGCATATTCTTTTAACTTATTATCCGCATTAATTCCATATTTTTCAACTATTTTAACACAAGCACTTCCAATTATTACACCATCTGAAAATTTAGCAATTTCATTTGCTTGCTTTCTTTCGTGAATTCCAAAGCCAATTGCGATTGGTATATCAGAATATTTCTTTATTTCTTGAACATAATCTTTCAAATCTTCATTAAATGAAGATCTTTCACCGGTTACTCCTAAGGATGAAACTAAATAAATAAATCCTTTTGAATTAGTTACAATATTTTTAATCTCAGATTCGCTATTATTAGTTGATACTAAAGAAATTAATGATAACTTATCTTGATTAATATAATTTAAAAGTTCATTTCGTTCCTTAAATGGTAAATCTGGAATAATTAATCCATCAATTTCATGAAAATAACATTTTTCAATAAATGATTCATACCCTTCTTGTAAGACAATATTTAAATAGGTCAAAAACATCAATGGAACATCTGTGTATTCTCTTATTTCATCAACCATACTAAATAGCTTATCAATATCTAGATCATTATTTTTAAGAGCTCTTACATCAGCTCTTTGAATTACTGGTCCATCAGCAACTGGATCTGAAAATGGAATTCCAATTTCAATAACATCTGCCCCTCCATCTGCTAACGCTTTAATATTTGCGATTGTACTTTTTAGATTGGGATCATTTGCAACTACAAATGGAATAAACGCTTTATTATTTTTAAATTTTTCTTCTAATCTATTCATCAACATCAACCCCTTTATATTTAGCAATTGCTGCAACATCTTTATCTCCACGCCCGGACAAAGTACAAATGATTGTTTGGTTCTTATTCATTTTGGGTGCTATTTTTTTTACATATGCAATAGCATGACAACTTTCAATTGCCGCTATTATACCTTCTTTCTTTGCTATATAATTAAATGCTTCAACTGCTTCATCATCGGTAATTCCTACATATTGAGCTCGATTAATATCATTTAAATATGCATGTTCTGGACCAACTCCAGGGTAATCTAATCCTGCAGAGATTGAATATACTGGATTAATTTGGCCTAATTTATTTTGTAAAAATAAAGATTTCATTCCATGAAATACTCCAATAGTTCCCTTTTCAATCGTACCAGCTGTTAAATTAGTATTAACTCCTTTACCAGCTGCCTCTACTCCAATTAAATCAACATTTTTTTCTGATATATAATCTGCAAAACTACCAATGGCATTACTACCACCACCTACACATGCCACTACTTTGTCAGGCAATTTATTTTCAATTTCTTTTATTTGCTTTTTTGATTCAACACTAATTACACTTTGAAAATCTTTCACCATTGTTGGATATGGATGTGGACCTGTTGCAGACCCCATTACATAAAATACTTCATTAGGATTAGCTGCAAATTCTTGAAGTGCTGCATTAATAGCATCTTTTAGAACCTTAGATCCAGATGTAACTGGGTGAACTCTACCACCAAGCAACTCAATTCGAAAAACATTAAGTTTTTGCCTTTCCGTATCTTCTTGTCCCATATATATATCGCATTCCATTCCAAACAACGCTGCAATTGTTGCCGTAGCAACACCATGTTGTCCAGCACCAGTCTCAGCAATTAATCTTTTTTTCCCCATTTTTTTAGCTAACAATGCTTGTCCAATTACATTATTAATTTTATGTGCACCTGTATGATTTAAATCTTCTCTTTTAAGATAAATTTTTGCTCCACCTAAGTCTTCTGTCATACTTTTTGCATAATAAAATAGTGAAGGGCGATTTGCATAATTATTCAATAAATCATTAAATTCGTTTTTAAATTCATCAGTATCTTTAATATTATTATATGTTTCTGCTACTCGATCTAATTCTTCAATTAATACTTCTGGTACATATTGACCACCATATTTCAAATAACGTCCTTGTTTAATCATAATTATTTTCTCCTATTTAATTATAATGAGCTAAATTAACTAACTTACTAACTATTTTTTTGTTTTTTAATCCATTCAATTCTGCTCCAGTACTTATATCAACTGCATAAGGATTGGTTTTATTTATTACATTCAAAAGATTTGAAGTATCAATTCCGCCAGCAATGAATAATTTATTATGGTTTTTTATAATTAAATCATCCCAATTCAATGTAATTCCTGATCCACTTCCACTATCTAACATGTAATATTCAGTATTTATATTATTAATTACATCATTAATTCGATTAATAATTGGAACATTTTCTTTTTTTAATGAATCTATATACAAATTACTTTCTGTACCATGCAATTGAACAAAATCAATAATTCCAGATTGATAAATATCTTTAACTTTTTCAATTTTTTCATTAAAAAATACACCTACGACTTTTATATCTTTATTAATATTTTTTTTTAAAAATCTAGCAGTTTCAATCGAAATTTTGTGCCTACCATTTGCAAATACGAAACCAATATAGTCAGGAATAATTTCATTCATAATTTCAATTTCTTTTAATGATGTAATTCCACAAATTTTAATTTTTGTCATATTGATTCACCTAAAATATTATTGATAAATTGTTTTTTATTATCAGATTTAATCAAACTTTCACCAATTAAAAAGCCATTAAATTTATTATTTTTTAATTTACTAATTTGTTCTTTATTTTGTATTCCACTTTCAGAAATGCATGAAATTGAATCAGGTATATATTTTCTTAGCTTAATTGAAGTTTCAATATCAACTGTAAAATCTTTTAAATTTCTATTATTTATCCCAATAACTTCAGGACTTAACTTCAATACTCTAATAATTTCTGATTTATTATGAGTTTCAAATAAGACAGCTAATCCAAGTGTATTTGCTAATTCATAATATTTTTTTAACTGATTATCACTTAGAATAACTGTAATTAATAAAATCATATCTGCCCCACTTAAAAATGATTCATAAATCATATATTCATTTATTATAAAATCTTTTCTAAGGATTGGCTTATCAGTTTTTTTGGCAACTTTTTCTAATATATCAAGGCTTCCTTTAAAATAATCTGGTTCAGTTAAAACTGAAATAATGTCCACATTACTTTTTTCGTAATTTTCTAAAATATCTAGATAATCAAAATTTTCAATAATAATTCCTTTAGAGGGAGAAGCCTGTTTTAATTCTCCAATAATTGAAGGTTTACTTTTAAGAAAAATATCATAAACTAATTGACTATTTTTTGGATTCTGGTTATTAGCTTTTTCTTTTAATTCTTCTAATGGAATTTCATCCTGTTTTTTTGCAATTCTATTTTTAGTTGCATACACTAAATCATTTAAAATCATATTTTATTCCTCCTGACTAAATACAATTAACTTATTCAAATGATTTTTTGCCGTTTTATTATCAATTGCTTTTTTTGCTAATGCAATTCCTTCTTCAATTTTAATTTTTGGATTAAAAGAATTAATTGCTAAAGCAGCATTAAGTAATACAATATCTCTTCTTGCACCTTTTTCACCATTTAAAATTTGCATAATAATATCAGCATTTTCTTGTGGACTTCCACCCGAAATTTGATCAATTTTATAATTTTTAAATCCAAATTCACTTGGATTAATAGTTCTTTGATAAATATTATTATCTAATAAAGTTACTATTTTGGTTGGTGCAGTTATTGATGCTTCATCCATCCCATCAGCTCCATAAATGATATTTGCACTTCTAATTCCCAAAGACTTTAATACATTGGCTATTGGCATCAAAAGATTTTCATCATAAACACCTAGCAACTGACTATCTGCATTAGAAGGATTACAAATTGGACCTAAAATATTAAAAATAGTTTTAAAACCTAATTCTTTTCTTACTGGTGCTACATATTTCATAGATTCATGATATTTTTGAGCAAATAAAAAAGCAAAATTATATTTTTCTAACATCTTATGTGACTTACTTTCAGTTAAATTTATATTAAATCCCAACTGCTGAAGTACATCGGCTGAACCACTTTTAGATGAAGCTGCACGATTTCCATGTTTTGTTACTGGAATACCTAATGATGAAACAATAATTGCAACAGTTGTTGAAATATTAAAAGAATTAACTTTATCACCACCAGTTCCAACGATATCTAATGCATTAGTTTTTAAATCAAAATCTAAAGCATGCTCTCTAATTGATTTAGCTGCACCAGTAATTTCATTAATTGTTTCTCCTTTAACTGATAATCCAGTTAATAATGAAGATATCTCAACTTCGCTAGCTTTTCCTTCCATGATTTCATCAAAAACATTACTCATATCATTTGAATTCATATTATTTCTGCTACTAATTTCTTTAATTGCATCTTTAATCATTTTTTTGCCTCCGTTAATTTAATAAAATTATCAAATATTTTATTTGCATTGTAACTATCAGTCATAATTGATTCTGGATGAAACTCTAATCCATAAACATCATTTTTTTCATCACTAATTGCTTGAATTGAATTATCTGATCCTCTAGCATTGATTACTAATTTATCGGGGAAATTGTATTCATCAACTTGTAAAGAATGATATCTTGCGACTTTAAATTTACCTTCACATTTTTCAAAAATTTTATTATCATTTATTATTTGAATTAAATCTTCTTTACCATGCATTAAATTATCACTAATTTTAATATGTCCACCATATACTTGAGCAATTGCTTGATGACCTAAACAAACTCCTAAAATAGGAAATTTACCAATTGAATTCTTTAATATTAAGTTCATATTCCCAGCATTTTGTGGAGTTCCAGCACCAGGCGATAAAACTAATCCTGATATTTTTAACTTATCGACATCTTTAAGACTTATTTGATCATTTTTGTAAACTCTTATTCTTTGATTTGTTCTCTCTCCAAGCAACTGAACTAAATTAAAAGTAAAACTATCATAATTATCAATAAATAAAATCATTAATTATTACCTCCACTTTTTGTGGCAAATTCCACTGCATCAATCATTAATTTACTTTTATTTTTAAATTCTTTATATTCTTTATTAACTTCACTATCACTAACAATCCCTGCACCTGATCTAATAACTAATTTATTTTTCTTTTTATAAGCTAATCTGATACCAATACATAAATCTAAATCTTCATCAAAATCAATGTATCCAATTCCTCCACCATAAATACCACGTTTATTATTTTCTAATTCACTTATAATATTTATTGCTGATACTTTTGGAGCACCCGAAAGAGTTCCAGCAGGTAAAACATTTCCAATTATCTTTATGGGACTAATATTAGATATAGACTTTCCTCTTATTTTTGAACCAAGATGCATAACGTTACTATACTTTATTAATTTTCTTAACTTAATTACTTCTACCGTTCCCATTTGACTAATTTTACCTAAATCATTTCTTCCTAAATCGACTAACATATTATGTTCAGAAATTTCTTTTTTATTATTCAATAACTCATTAGCAAAATCTTTATCCTCAATCAAATTATTACCACGTCTTCTAGTCCCAGCTAAAGGATAACTATATAAGTTGCTTTTTATTTTTTTAACTAAAGTTTCTGGTGAAGCTCCAGTTGTTTCAAAATCATCATTACTAAAATAAAACTTATAAGGTGAATCAACTTTTTTATTTAAATAATTAAATACTTCAATCAAATTTCCTCTAACATTCGTATAATATGGATTTGATAAAATTAACTGAAATATGTTTCCCTTTTTTATATTATCTTTTGCTTGATTAACTCTTTCTTCAAATTGACTATAAGTAAATTGATTTTGATATGGATTTTTTAACTCCAGTCCAACAGATTTAACTTTTTTTATTTTTAATAAATTTGAGACATATTTTTTTAAGTAACAAATAATATCTTCATATTTATCAACTAATTGATTTGATTCTAATAAATATGACAACATCAATTTATTATTTTGATAATCATAATTAATTGTTACTTCAGGTAAAAATAATTCAAAATCATCCAACTCATCTTCATTGTCAATTTTTTCAAAATTAACATTTTCTATATATTGAATAAATTCATAACTAAAATATCCAATTAACCCTGATGTAAAATAATTCTTATATCTTGGTGTCTTATACTTATTCAATAAATTTTCAAAATACTCAATTGGGTTTTGTTTAATTATCTGCTTAAGTTTATTTGATTCATAAATTTTTATTTGATTTACATTTCCTTTAAAAATCATTTTTGGGTTAATGACTATGGTTGCATTATTATTTTCTTCTTGATTTAAAACAAAACATGATTCTTCTTTTTCTTTATAGAATTTAACCAAATCATTTATATCAATTTTTATATCTTTAATCTCATAATTAATTGGCAAATAATTATATTTATACCTGTCTTCTAGTAATTCTTTTGGAATCAATGTAAACACCTCTTTTAAATTTACACAAAAAAATCCGTCCATAACAACGCAATTAATGCAATGTTAAGGACGGATTTCCCGCGGTGCCACCTTATTTGAATCTATAAAAACAGATTTGTATACAGGTATACAAATCGTTTAAAAATTCCAGCTTAAGCGAGGTACGTGTTCATACCCCCGGCAACTTACGTATGCCTTGACGTTTTTCCGTACTCAAAATTTTTTCGGGAAAACCCTCTGTGGTCCATTTAACTATCTGCGTTCGATTACCTTCCCATCATCGGTAACTCTCTTCACGTGCACAATAATCTTGATCTCCACATCATTGGTTTTTATGGACGAATTATTAAGTTGTTAATGAGTATATATTTATAAATATAACTTGTCAATACTTTTATGCTCTCGGATGAAAATCATTATATACTTTTTTCAATCTTTGATTAGATATATGCGTATAAATTTGAGTTGTTGAGATATCTGAATGACCTAATAATTCTTGAACAATTCTCAAATCGGCTCCATTTTCTAAAATATGAGTTGCAAATGAATGCCTTAGTGTGTGAGGAGTTATATTCTTTTTAATTCCAGCTAATGAAACATACCTTTTTACTTTATCCCAAATACTTTGACGACTAATTCCTCCACCATGTGCATTCAAAAATAAAAAAGATGATTTTTTTTTCTTTAATAGTAAAGGTCGACTTTTTTCTAAATAATAATTAATCCATTTAATTGCAACTTCTCCAATCGGAATTATTCTTTCTTTGTCACCTTTACCAATTGTTTGAATTAATCCCATTTCTAAATGTAAATCATGAATTTTTAAATTAATTAATTCTGAAACTCGTAATCCAGTTGCATACATTACTTCTAGAATTGTTCGATCTCTAATACCATATTTATCATTAGTATTTGGAATTGCAAACAGACGATCAATTTCATCGTTTGTTAAAACCTCAGGTAAGTGAGATGCTCTTTTAGGCATTTCAACTTTTACCATTGGATCATCTTCAATCAGATCAAACTGCATTAGATACTGATAAAATTTCCTTAATGTTGTTATAAAATGAATTAAAGTATTCCTTGATTTTCCATTCTCTTTAAAACTCTTTAAAATTTCTAAAATAGTATATTGATCAACATCTTTAAACGAATTTATTTTCATTTTATCTAATTCATTTTTAAATTGTTTTAAATCTTGATGATAACTTTTAATTGTATTTTTAGATAAACCTCTGTCAACTAATAAAAAATGAAGATAATTTTGAATTTCATCTTCCATAATAATTCCTCTTCTACAAATCTTTATTAATTAGTTCAATATTATCACTATTAATTCTAATGATATTTTGTTTTAATAATCTACCTACTGCTCTTTTAAATTGTGCTTTACTAATACCAAAAAATTTTTTTATTTCTTCTGGGCTACTTTTATCTGTAAACATTAATTTATTTCCAATTGTATTTTCTAAAATTGTTTTAATCATTTGAGCATCTTCATCCATAACTTCATATCCTCTAGGTCGAATAGATAAATATAAAGTTTTATTTGGTCTTACACCAATTACTCTTCCTTTTAATTGCTGACCTAATCTAGGCTCTTCATCTTGTTCAGATTTATCAATAAAACCAAGATTAAAATGATCAGAAATAACTTCTGTTCCTTTTAATTTTGGATTAGTAACAGTTATATTAACATTTGTATTTTTCATTTTAGAACTAGTAACTGGTTGAGAAATTGCATGGAAAATTTCTTTATCAGCTAATTTACCCCAAATACGATTTTTCTTATCAATTTCTAATGAAATCATTAATTTGTCTCCTGTATTTGGCCAAAGGGAATTCATACTGGGTAAATCATCCATAGAAACAGCAATATCTTTATCAGGTAATCCGATATCAACAAATACACCTAAATCAAATTTACTTCCAACTACAGTCCCCCAAGCATACTTATCAATTCCTACTTCAGGAGCATTTCTAGTTATTTTCATACGATGCTTATCATTCTCATAAATAAAGCCTTTGAAATTACTACCTAATTTTAAAGGCTTTATAATTTCATTCTTACTTAAAGCGAATGTAACACCATCAATTTGAACAAAATATGTTCTTTCATTTTCATCAATTACCTTACCACTTTGCATTGTACCAATTTGTACCATTAAATTTCTCCGATCTTTTCATATAGTCTCTATTTTACACTGTATATAAAATAATTTCGACTTATTGAAAAATAAAAAAGCATAATGCCTAAGCATTATGCTTTTAATTTTTAATTATTATTTTGATTGGTTACCTTGGTAAACAATACCACGTCGCGTATCAACAGTAACAGTAATACCGTTATCAATTGATTCAACAGCACCATTAGCACCAACAATAACTGGAATATCAAGTGAAATTCCAACAACGGCAGCATGTGAAGTTAAACCACCATTTTCAACAATAATTGCTGAAGCTTTTTCCATTGCAGGCATGTAATCTTTGTTAGTGTTTTTAACAACTAAAACATCACCCTTTTTGGTATTTGCTACAGCTTCATTTGCATCTTTAGCAACAACTGTTTTACCAATAACTGTTTCAGAACCAACACCTTGACCTTGTGCTAATTTTGAACCAATTAATTGAACACGATAAGTGTTTGTTGTTCCTTCATCACCTAATGGAGAACCAAGTGTAGTAATGATTTGTTCGCCTTCTTTAGCTAATCCAGCTTCAACAGCTTTTTTAGCAGCGATATCAAACATTTCTTCAGCAGTAGCTGGCTTTTCAGCAAGTACTGGGTGTACACCCCATTTAACAGTTAAACCTCTACGTACACGGTCACTGAAAGTGATTGCTAAAATATTAGCATTTGGATGATATTTTGAAATCATTGAAGCTGTGTAACCTGAACCAGTTACAGCAACGATTGTTTTAATATCCATATCTGCAGCAACTTTAACAACTGATGAAGCTAATGATTCAGTTACATCACCATTGTTAAATACTGGACGTTTAGTTCCAAATTCAGCAAAGTTTTTGTCTGATTCTTCATTGATTTTACCCATCATTGTAACAGCAGCTACAGGGTAATCACCATTAGCACTTTCACCAGAAAGCATTGTTGAATCAGTACCATCAAATACAGCATTAGCAACATCAGAAACTTCGGCACGAGTTGGACGAGGTTCTTCTTCCATTGAGTCTAACATTTGAGTTGCAGTAATAACTGGTTTACCAGCTTCATTACACATCTTAATAAGACGTTTTTGAGCAGCTGGAACTTCATATGGAGGAATTTCAACACCCATGTCTCCACGAGCAATCATTAATCCATCTGAAACTTTTAAGATTTCAGGGAAATTATCAATTCCTTCTTGTGATTCGATCTTAGGGAAAATTTGAACATCTTCCATATTTTTTTCTTCTAATAGACTTCTGATTTCCATAATGTCTTCAGGTTTACGTACAAATGAAGCAGCAATATAGTTAATTCCTTGGTCACAACCAAAACGAATATCATCAGAATCTTTTTCAGTAATACCTGGTAAGTTAACAGATACACCGGGTGCATTAACACCTTTACGTGAACCTAAGAAACCATGGTTTTCAGCTCTTACAACTAATTCTTTATTTGCATCATCTTTTTCAAGAATTTCTGATGAAATTAGACCATCATCAAAAAGAATATGTCCACCAACATATACATCATCAAATAAACCAGGATAAGTAACAGCAATTTTTTCTTTAGTACCTTCTAATTCACCATCCATTGAGATTCTGAATTGATCATCAGTATTAAATTCAATTTTACCATCAGCTTGTTTTGTGGTTCTGATTTCAGCACCCTTAGTATCTAATAAGATACCAATAACTTTGCCTGTTTTCTTTTCAGCTTCGCGAGCTTTAGTCATACGATCTAAATGTTCTTCATGATCACCATGAGAAAAATTAAAACGAAAAACGTTTGCGCCGGCTTCGATTAATTTAGTAATAGTTTCAACATCAGAACTAGCTGGTCCTAATGTACTTACGATTTTTGTTTTCTTCATAAGTAAAAAACCTCTCCTTTTTTGCCAAAGAACTTTTTGCCAAGTATCTTTTGGTAATTATATTTCACAAATTATTGTATCACTTTTAGCAATTAATGTCTGCAATTATTCAAGCTAATTAATTTTATTTAATTAATTTTAATGTTGCTTTCGCCTAAAACATAATTTAATTTCTTTATTAGAGATTCATTTAAATTAACATTAAATTTGTTTGCCAATAAATGGTTACTATTATCTTTTTCTCGATGCATAATAACTTGATGTGATCCTGAATTTAATCGTAATATTTCCAAAATTTTCTTTAAAAATTCTGGATTGTCAAATTTTGTTTCGATTAATAAATATAATTTTTTCGATTTTTTTTCTAATTCAGATTTTAAATTAGCAGCTGGCATAAGTTCATTTGCAATAATTTGTTCTCCATCATTTTTTCCTTGAACCAATAAAACAATTTCTTTGTTTAACCATTTTTCAACTTTTTTAAATAAATCCGGAAAAACAACTAATGTAGTTTCTTTATATTGATCATTAACCTTTACAAATGCCATTTTTTGACCTTTTTTGGTTCTAATAACTCTAACATTTAAAATATAAAGTAAGATATAAAATACATTGTTTTGCGTATTTAATTCACTCGTATTTATCAATGGATAAATTTCTTTTAGTTTTTGATATTGTTCAACTGGATGACCAGATAAATATAGTCCTAAGTATTCATTTTCAAAATCTAATTTCTGAACTAATGAAAAATCATCTTTTCTTTCTATCTTAGGTGCTAATACTTCAAATAATTCAATTGAATTCCCACTTAACTCAATTGAATTAATTAATTCTGGAATTGCTTGAATTAATTCAGCACGATTATAATTAAATTCATCTAAAGCACCAACATAAACTAATGGTTTTATTAAATCTTCTTTTCGATATTTTTCATCTATACGATGAATAAAATCTTTTAAATCTTTAAAACTACCATTTTCTCTTTTAATTAAGATATCTTTGATAAAATCAGATCTTAAGCTCTTAATTGAATTAAACCCAAATATAATTTTTTTATTTTTATATTTAAACTCACTTTGACTTAAATTTATATTTGGTGAATTAACTTCAATTCCTTTATTTTTTGCCTCTTGAATATACTTTTTTTCTTTTTCATAGTTTCCAACAACCGAATTTAATAGTGATACAAAAAATTCTCCTGGAAAATTAGCTTTTAAATAAGCAAGTTCAAATGCCATTTTAGTATAAGCGTAAGCATGTGATTTATTAAATCCATAATTAGCAAACCGATCGATATAATCAAAAACTTGTACTGCTGTATTATTACTATATCCTTTACTCATTGATCCATCAATGAACCTATTTCTCATTTGATCCATCTCATACTTATCTTTTTTACTCATTGCTCTTCTTAAAATATCGGCTTGTCCTAATGTGAAGCCAGCCATAACAGAGGCTAGTTGCATTACTTGTTCTTGATATACAATTATTCCAAATGTTGATTCTAAAATTGGTTTAACACTATCTGCTGGGTACGTTATATTTTCAATACCATTTTTTCTTTTAATAAAAGTATCAATATTTTCCATTGGTCCAGGTCTATATAAAGCATTAACAGCTGCAACTAGATCAAAATTAGTTGGTTTTAATTGCCTTAAGACATTTTTTATTCCATTAGATTCAAACTGAAAAATCCCATTAGTATTACCTTTTATAAATAAATTCAAAGTTTTAGGATCATTAAAATTAATTTCATCAATATTAAAATTAGGTTGAGTAATATGAACTAAATCGATAATATTTCCTAAAATTGATAAATTCTTCAATCCCAAAAAATCAAATTTTAATAATCCAACATTTTCAACATATTTTTTTGAATATTGAGTTATTAATAATCCATCGCGACCGTTTTGTAAAGGAGAATTATTAACAATCGGATTCTCACTAATAATTAAACCAGCAGCATGGATTGAATAATGTCTTGGTAATCCTTCTAATTTTAATGCTGTTTCAAATAATAATTTGTTCTTTTTTGAATCAGAAATTAAATTAATTAACTTTTGTGATTTATTTTTTGCACTTTCTAAAGTTATATTTAATTCAGATGGAATTGATGAACTCCAATTAGACATTTCTTTTTGATTCAGTCCAAATACTCTTCCAACATCTCTAATAACTTGCTTGGCAGAAAGAGTACCAAAAGTAACTATTTGTGCAACTCTGTCTGCTCCATATTTTTGATGAATAAATTTTAAAATATCTTCTCTTCGATTGTCTGGAACATCCAAATCAATATCTGGCATTTGTGCTCGATCTTCGTTTAAAAAACGTTCAAATAAAAGATTATTCTTAATTGGATCTACACCAGTAATCCCTAAACTATATGCTACTAAAGATCCAGCAGCAGATCCTCTTCCTGGTCCAGTAATTATATTTTGATGATGGGCAAAATTTATTACATCTTGAACTACCAAAAAGTAATCATTAAATTGCATACGGTCAATTACATCTAATTCATGACTTAATCGATTTTGATATTCTTCTTGTCTATTCTTATCAAGATTTTTATTAGATAACCCGATTTCACAAAGATGACGAAGATACTTTTGTGAATCATAACCGTCAGGAGTATCAAAAACAGGTAGTTTAGGTTCCTTATCTAAAATTTGGATATCTACTTCATTACTCAATTTATTATTATTTTCTAATAAATTTTTTAATCCCATTTTTAAATAAGAATCATCCATTTCATCGCTTGACTTTAAATATTCATCCCCTTTAAATTGATTTTCATAAATCGGATCATCAATCACTCGATTATTACCAATTGAATTAAGTACTTTATTTGCA
Source organism: Lactobacillus sp. S2-2 (assembly GCF_021698855.1). GTDB lineage: Bacteria > Bacillota > Bacilli > Lactobacillales > Lactobacillaceae > Fructilactobacillus. Next base: position 158,880 of record NZ_WWFA01000002.1, on the reverse strand, counting down.
AATAATTCATTTTGCTTTAAATACTTTACAGAATTTAGAGCAATTAAATCAATTTGATATTTTTTTGATATTTCTTTTAATCTATCAATCATAAAATCAGAATAATCTATTCCGATTCCAATTTTTAAATTTTGTAAATTCAAGTGATTAATCAGTTTCTCAACATATTCATCAACATATTTTTCCGATTGATTATTGATTATATTTAATAACTCACTATTCTTTGGAATTAAAATAAAAATATCATCTAAATAGTCTGAAATATCATTAATATCAAAATAATCATCAAAATGCGTCATCTTATAAGTAGAAATTTGCATTAAATTTTTATATCCATTATTATTTTTTGCAATAAATAATAATTCATAATGATTCTGTTCACTTTGATAATTAAAATCTATTGTTAATCCAATAATTGGTTTTATATTTTCATCGATGGCTTTATGATAAAAATCAATCGTCGCATACATTGTATTTTTATCTGTTAAAGCTAAGCTGGTATATCCTTTATCTTTTGCATCTTTAATTAATTCATCAATTTTATTACTACTATCTAATAAACTAAACGAACTTAAATTCTGTAATGGAGTATAAATAAGAAGTCCTCCTTTTTAATTTAAATTAATTATAACAATCTTCACTTAACTTTCATTATATTTCGCTATAATTATTTAATAAATATAATTACCAATTTTAAAAATTTGTGATAGAATTAGTGTCATTGAGAGGTGGATAATTATGCGTACATTTGCTGCAAACCTAACTATTATATTCTGGGGACTTATCTATGGAGAAATTTTAGGCTACATCGGATCAGCCCTTGCACAATCACCATTTAATTCTCAAACAGCACTTAGCTGTGCAATTGCTGGAATTGTTGTTGCATTAGTTGGTACTCATGGAATTAGAATGATTAGTAAAAGATCTTAAACAAAAAGCTATCACAAAATGTGATAGCTTTTTTAATTTAATTAAATTCAATCTTATTATCATTTTCATCAATTGTTACTTCTGATTTATCTTCAATATTACCAGCAATAATTTCTTTTGCTAATGGTGTTTCAACTTTATTAGTTACAAATCTTTGTAATGGTCTTGCACCAAATTGTGGATCATATCCATTATCAGCTAACCATTGTTTTGCTTGATCAGTTAAACTTAAAGTAATTTCCTTATCTGACAAACGTTGATTAATTTGATCAACTAATTTTTCAACTAAGAAACCAGTATCATTTTTGCTTAATGGTTTAAATAGAATTGTATCATCAATTCTGTTTAAAAATTCTGGCTTAAATGATTGATGCAATAATTTTTCTACACTTTCTTTAGCAGAATCTTTTATTTCACCATTTTTATCAATTCCATTTAATAAATCTTGTGAACCTAAATTAGAAGTCATAATCAATAAAGTATTCTTAAAGTTAACAATATGCCCTTGACCATCAGTTAATCGTCCATCATCTAAAACTTGTAATAAAACATTAAAAACATCAGGATGTGCTTTTTCAATTTCATCAAATAAAACGATTGTATAAGGATTTCTTCTAACCGCTTCAGTTAGTTGTCCACCTTCTTCATATCCCACATATCCAGGAGCAGCTCCTACTAATCTAGAAACTGATTCTTTCTCCATATACTCAGACATATCAATTCTAACCATATTATCTTCAGAATCAAAAAGGTTCTCAGCTAATGATTTAGCTAATTCAGTTTTACCAACTCCAGTAGGTCCTAAGAATAAGAATGACCCTAGTGGTTTACTTGGATCAGATAAACCAGCCTGTGATCTTAAAACTGCATCAGACACTGCTTGAACTGCTTCATCTTGTCCAACTACACGTTTGTGTAAATTTTCTGGGAGCTTTAATAATTTTTCTCTTTGAGATTCAGCTAATTTAGAAACTGGAATTCCAGTTTGTTTTGAAACAACATCTGCAATTTCATCACTTGTAACTGATTCTTTTACAAGCCAATCATCAGAATGATCTGTTTCTTCCATCTCCTTTAATTCTTTTTCTAATTCTGGGATTGTCCCATGTTGCAATACTGCAACTTTATTTAAATCATAATTACTTTCAGCTTGTTGTAAATCATTTCTAGCTTTATCAAGTTCTTGTTTTTTATTACCTAGCTCGTTAAGACTATTTTTTTCTTGTTCCCAACGTGCTGAAAGATTATTAACAAATTCTTTTTTATCAGCTAATTCTTTTTTAACTTCTTTCAAACGTTCTTTTGAAGCTTCATCATTTTCAGCGTTTAATGCTTGTTCTTCAACTTCTAATCTCATTAGTTGACGATCAGCAGTATCTAGTTCAGTTGGTCTAGAATTCATTTCTACTCGAATATCAGCAGATGCTTCATCAACTAAGTCAATTGCCTTATCGGGTAAATAACGATCTGTTATATAACGATCAGACATTTTAGCTGCTGACACTAAGGCATTATCATGAATTTTAACTCCATGATGAATTTCAAAGGATTCTCTAATTCCACGTAAAATAGTTATCGTATCATCAACTGAAGGCTCATTAACACGAACTCTTTGGAAACGACGTTCTAAAGCCTTATCTTTTTCCATGTATTGACGATATTCATCAAGAGTTGTTGCACCAATTAAATGAAGTTCTCCACGAGCAAGCATTGGTTTTAAGATATTACCAGCATCAGTACTACCTTCTGTTTTACCAGCACCAACAATTGTATGGATTTCATCAATAAATAGTAAAATTTGTCCTTCAGACTTTTTAACTTCTTTTAAAACTGATTTTAATCGTTCTTCAAATTGACCACGATATTGGGCACCAGCAATTAAAGAAGTCATATCTAATTGATAAACTTTCTTATCTTTTAAATTTTCCGGAACATCACCAATTGCAATTCTTTTTGCCAATCCTTCAACAATTGCAGTTTTACCAACCCCAGGATCACCAATTAATAATGGATTATTTTTAGTTTTTCTAGAAAGAATTCGAATTACATCTAAAACTTCTTCATCTCTTCCAATAATTGGTCCTAGCTTACCATCTCTAGCCTCTTGAACTAAGTCTACTCCATGTTTTGACAAAGATTGATAATTATCTTCTTGACTCTTAGAAGTTACCTTTTCTCCACCTCTAATTTTTTCAACAACATTACGTATTTTTTGTTCAGTTATATCTTGATTTTTTAAATAATCAGTAAATTTAGATCCACTAATCTGCATTAAGGCAATATTTAAAGTATCAATTGCAATATATTCGTCACCAAATTCAGACTTAATTTGATCTGATTTCATTAATAATTCATTTAAATTGCTTGAAAAACTATTTCCATATTGAACATTATCTCCTTCTACAGTAGCTATTTGATCAAGTTCACTATCTAATTCACTTTCAACTTCTTTTATATTTAGACCTAGATCTGAAAAGATTTGACGTGTTAATTCTCCAGGTTGAATTAACACTTTAAATAATTGAGAAATTCCAATATCTTGTTGTTTACGATTAACTGCTACCTTTTGTGCTTCTGATAAAGCTTTATTAACAGCATCGGTTAAAATATCTGGATTCATAATTTATTCATTTCCTTTCCTTGGAGCAATTTGAGTCATTTTAATAATGACATCAACTGCTTTTGACATTGTATTTAATGAAATATATTCAAAACGTCCATGCATATTTTCTGGACCGGCAAATAAATTAGGAGTTGGGAGCCCAAGAAATGATATTTTAGAACCATCAGTTCCACCTCTAACTGGGAAAATATTAGGTTCAATATCAAGATCTTTCATTGCATTTTCAGGTAAATCAACAACTCTCATATCCTTTTTAATTACCTCAGCCATATTATAATACTGATCTTTAATTTTTAGAATTATTTTATCTTCGTCATATTTTTCATTCATTTTTTTAGCTAATTTAATTGCATATTCTTTCATATCTTCGAATTTATTTTTATCATGATCACGAATAATGTAATTCATTGTAGCTTTATCAGTATTCATTTGTGCACTTTCTAGGAAGTAGAATCCTTCTCTTCCAGCCGTTTTTTCTGGTCTTTTTTCAATTGGTAACTGTGAATGAAAATCAATTGCTAATTGAGAAGCATTTACCATAATACCTTTAGCTTCAGCAGGATGAACATTTGTCCCTTTAATTTCAACAATCATTTCTGCTGCATTAAAAGTTTCGTATTGTAAATCACCCAATGGACCACCATCAACTGTATAAGCAAAATCTGCATCAAATTGATCTACTTCAAAATGATCAGCTCCAGTTCCAATTTCCTCATCTGGGCCAAAACCGACCACAATTTTTCCATGTTTTATTTCTGGATTTTGGATTAAATATTCCATTGCAGTAATTATTTCAGATACTCCTGCCTTATCATCTGCACCTAATAATGTAGATCCATCCGTAGTAATTAAAGTTTGATCTCCATATTTATTTAAACTTGGAAAAATTTTAGGATCAAGCACATATTGTCCATTTTTATCTAGATTAATTTTTGATTTACCATCATAATTTTCAACAATTTGAGGATTAATATTTTCAGAATTAAAATCTGCAGTATCAACATGAGCAATAAAACCTAAATCAACTACATCTATATCACAATTAGCTGGTAATTCAGCGAATAAATAACCACTGGATTTCATAATTCTAGTATTTTCTAATCCTAAATCATCTAGTTCTTGCTTCAAATTTTTAATGAATTCAATTTCTTTAGGATCGGAAGGAATTGATGTTGAATTAGGATTAGATCTAGTGTTTTCTTTTACATATTTCAAAAATCTTGTTTGCAAATTTTTATATTTTATCATATTAATCACCTCTTAAATTTAAATGAAAGTATAAGGATCCGTATCGACTTTAGATTCAAATATTTCGATATCTAAATTATACTCTTCTTTCCATTTTAAATAGTCTTTAGTAAGCCTATTTGAAATAACTTTTTCAATATTATGACCTGGATCAATTACAGAAAATCCATCTGCTAAAATATCATGACCAACATGATAATAAATATCTCCAGTGATATACACATCTGCTCCTGCATTTTGCATAGATGGATAATATTTACCGCCATCACCACCAAGCACTGCAACTTTATTAATTTGTTGATCTAAATTATTTGAAATTAATCTTAATCCATCAATATCAAATTTGTCTTTACAAATTTTTGCAAAATCTTTTAGAGAACATTCTTTTTTCAAATTACCAATTCTACCTGTAGGTACATCCTTTACATAACCTTTTTTTAAATTCATAGATAGGTTTACTGGCTTAATATTCTCTAAATCAAGTAATTCTGCTAACCATTGATTCATTCCGTTTTGAGCATTATCAAGATTGGTATGTGCAGAAAAAACATTAATATTATGTTTTATTAATTCTACATACATTTTATTCTGCTCATTACTTAAATCAATATTTTTAATCGGTCTAAAAATTAAGGGATGATGTGAAATTATTAAGTCAATATTTTTATCAATCGCTTCTTGAACAACTTCAGGTCTAACATCTAAAGTAATTAAAACTTTCGCTACATCATTTTCTAAATTACCAATTTGTAAACCAACCGGATCTTTTTCAAAAGAATCTTCAATTGGAGCCAATTCATTTAATGGCTTAATTATATCCTTAAATTTTGTCATTAATAATCCTTTCAATTTTTTCATTTTCACTTTTTATATCATTAATTTTTTTATTTGGTATATTTTTTGCATTTTTTAAATTATCTAATACCGTTAAATTACGCTTAATTTTATCTGACCATTTATTTATAAAATCTGTATTTTTTTCTTTCAATAATAATGGACCAAACATTAATTCTAAATCACTATAATTAACTAATTTATTTACTTTATTAGCCTCAATTATCTCATAATAATGTCCATCTTCTTCAAGTAAAGTCTCATTATCAATTGAATAATTATTTTCCATTAACCATTTTCTTAATTTCTTTTCACCAATATTAGGTTGCAAAATTAACTTTTCACTTCCATTTAATTTTTCATATCCTTCGGTCAAAATATTTTTAATTAAATTGCCACCCATTCCTGCAATAATAACTGTATTAATTCGATCATCAATCTCAATGACTTCTAATCCATCACCAAAACGTACTTTAACAATATTTTCCATCATTTGATTTTTAATTTCTTTTACAGCATTCAAATAAGGTCCTTCAACTACTTCACCAGCAACTCCAAATTCAATTTTTTCTTGATTTACTAAATAAGCTGGAAGATAAGCATGATCTGATCCAATATCTGCAATTCTGCTGTTTTCTGGTACTAATTCAGCTACCTTTTTTAATCGATTAGATAAATTATTTTCATCCATGTTAATTCTCCTAAAATTTATTTATTCTATTATAAACTATTTTTAAAAAAAACAGAGACGCTTAATTAGCATCTCTGTTCATAACTTTAAAGAAAATCCTTTAATTGCTTACTTCTTGAAGGATGTCTTAACTTTCTTAAGGCTTTAGCTTCAATTTGTCTAATTCTTTCTCTTGTAACACCAAACACTTTACCCACTTCTTCAAGTGTTCTAGTTCTTCCATCATCAAGTCCAAATCTTAATCTCAATACATTTTCTTCACGATCAGTTAATGTATCTAATACACCTTCTAATTGTTCTTTTAATAATTCATAAGCTGCATGATCAGCTGGACTAGTTGCTTCTTCATCTTCAATGAAATCACCTAAATGTGAATCGTCCTCTTCACCAATTGGAGTTTCAAGTGAAACTGGTTCTTGTGAAATCTTTAAAATTTCTCGAACTTTAGTGGTTGGCATATCCATTTCTGCACCAATTTCTGATGGAACTGGTTCACGACCTAAATCTTGTAAAAGCATTCTTTGAATTCTGATTAATTTATTAATTGTTTCAACCATATGAACTGGAATTCTAATAGTTCTAGCTTGATCAGCAATTGCACGAGTAATTGCTTGTCTAATCCACCAAGTTGCATAAGTTGAGAATTTGAATCCTTTACGGTAATCAAATTTTTCAACGGCTTTCATTAATCCCATATTACCTTCTTGGATTAAATCAAGAAATTGCATTCCTCTTCCAACATATCTTTTAGCAATTGAAACAACCAATCTTAAGTTAGCTTCAGCTAATTCTTGCTTAGCTTCATTATCATTATCTTCAATTCTAAGTGCTAAGTTAACTTCTTCTTCAGCTGACAATAATGAAACTTTTCCAATTTCTTTTAAATACATTCTAACAGGATCATTAATTTTAATTCCTTTAGAATCTTCAGCTTCTTTGAGTTCTTTTTGAGTAACTTTTTTAGCTGCTTTTAAAGCTCTTGGATCTGGTTCTCCATTTTCATCAACAATTGAAATTCCAGAATCTTCAATTGAATCTAAAACACTTTCCATTTGTTTTTCATCTAATTGAAAGGGTGTTTTTAATTCATCTTCCAATTTGTCATAGGTAATGTGTCCAATTTTTTTATTATTTTTAACAACATCTGCTAAAGCCTTTTTGTATCCATCTTCATCGAATATTTTTTTGTTGTTTGCCATAAATAAACCTCCATATTGTGCCTACTGATTTTATTGCATTTGTTTTCTTAATTCAATAATTTTAATTACTAGTTCTTGTTGTTTCATTTGATCACCAGTATTTATTGATTCTTTTAATTCTTGATTCAATTTATCTAAATCATTTTCAATTGGCGCCTTCTTAGTTAATAAATTAATACAATCTTCAATTTCTTCTGCATTAAAACTATCTTCAACTAATTCAGTATTATCTATATCAACCAATAAATTAATTAAATTGTCATCTTGTATAAAATCAATTAACTCAGACATATTTAATTTATCATTATTTTTAAAATACTCCTGTAAAAAGATAAATAATCTTTGATATCGATCATCTGTAAAATAAAAATCAGTCTGATTATTAATTCTAATTCTTGCATTTTCACTATAAATAAATCGATGAATTAATAATCTTTCAGCTCGTTCTACCTGAGAAATTTCTTGCTTATTTTTTCTAATTTCAATTGAACGTTCAGGCTTTTTATAATTACTATATTGTTTAGGATGATTTTGAAGCATTTGATTAACTTTATCAATCATCATTGACTTATCAAAATTAAAATCTTGCGATAATTTATTTAAATAAAAATCTCTTTCTAACGCATCTGGTACATCTGCGATTTCTTTTAGTGCTACTTGAATATAATCGAGTTGACCTTCGTCAGTTTTTAAGTTAAATTGCTTTGCAAAAAAATTAAGCTTAAATGAAACAAAACTTTCCTTATTATTTTTTACTAAGCCTTTAAATTGATCATTTCCATTATCTCTTCTAAATTCATCTGGATCTTTACCATCAGGAATCGAAATAACTCCTATTTTTAAATTACTGTCTTGTTTAAAAATATCCAATGCTCGATTAGTAGCATTTTGACCAGGACTATCACCATCATAGCAAATATAAATTTCCTTTGTAATTCGTTCAATCATACTAATTTGATTATTTGTTAGACTAGTCCCCATTGAAGCTATTCCATTTGTAACTCCTGCTTGAAACGCTGAAATAACATCCATAAATCCTTCAAATAAAATAACATTACCGGAATTTCTAATTTCTGGTCTTGCTAAATCTAAATTAAATAAAACATTACTTTTATTAAAAATCTTTGTTTCTGGACTATTTAAATATTTTGGAGCATCATCATTTTTATCAATTAATCGACCAGAAAAGGCGATATAATTTCCATTTGAATCTCGAATTGGAAACATGATTCGATCTACAAATCGATCAACTAAATCTCCATCTCTATTTTCTAAAAATAATCCAGACTTTCTTAATAATTGAAAATCAGGTTGCTTATTTTCAAAAAAAGGCTTTAATAATCTAGTACTTGGTGCAAATCCAATCTGAAATTTATTAATCATTTCATCGGTTAATTTTCTTTCATGAAGATATTTTAGTGCACTCTTTCCTAAATCAGTATTAACCAAAATATGATGGTATAATTCAACTGCATCTTTATGATATTGCATTAATTTTTTATCGTCAGAATTAATGTTAGGTTTTGAATTACTATGATAATCATCTGGTAAAGATATATTTTGATTATCGGCAACTTCCATAACCGATTCAGGAAAAGATAATCCTTTTAAATCCATTAAAAATTTAAAAACATTTCCACCTCTACCACAACTAAAACAATGAAAAATTTGTTTATCTTCGTTTACAGAAAAAGATGGCGTCTTTTCATCATGAAAAGGACATAGACCAAATAAATTATTTCCTGATTTTGAAAGTTGAACATATTGATCAATAATATCAGTGATATTAGTTTGCGAACGAACTTCTTCAATAACATTTTCAGGTATTTTAGCCATAACATCGCCACCTTTATAAACATTTAAAAGTCGTATTCATTTTAGAAATACGACTTTTAAGCATAGAAAACCTATTTAAATTTTATCATAAAATAAGTAAAAAGCAACCCTACATATTATTTAATATTAATACTATCAACAAAAATAACACGATTAATAATATTAGCTAAATAATTCATTTGTTTTAAACGATTATTTTTTACTTCTTCATTATTATCCATAATCATAGTTGCATCAAAGTATGAAATAATTGATTCTTTTAAAGTAGATATTTTATCAAATGAAGTATTTGCATCTAATTGATTTAATGAATCATCTACAGTTTTGGATTGATTATAAAGATTATTTTCAGCATCATTTTCAAATAAAGATGAATTAATTTCTAAATTTTCAACTTTATTTTTATCAGCAATTCTTACCACACGAGTCAATGCTTCAACTGTTTCTTTAAATTTATCATCGTTTTTAATTTCATTAAATTTTCTAGCAATTTTCATTTTATAATTAACATCAAAATTCATTGAATTTACTGCAGCTTCACTAATATCATAACGAATTTTTTCATCTTTAAGTAGCTTTTTAATTCTTTCTTTAATAAATTCATTTACATCAACAATCACTTTTGTTTGATCAACCTTTGGTGAGATTGAATTTCTGATTTCTTCATCAATTGATTCTTTCATTAATTCATTTAAATCTAAATTCCAGTTTTGATTATCCAAAATTCTAACAATTCCAGCTACTTGTCTTCTCAAAGCATATGGATCATTTGATCCACTTGGAATCATTCCAGCAGCAAAGAATGTCATAACACTATCTAATTTATCAGCAATAGATAAAATTGCACCAATTTTACTATCAGGCAATTCAGCATTTGCAGAAATTGGATAATAATGCTCTTTAATTGCTTTAGCAACAGCAGCATTCTCTCCGTTTAATAAAGCATAAATTTCTCCCATTACACCTTGTAATTCGGAAAATTCTCCAACCATCCCTGTAACTAAATCAAATTTATAAATATCACTTGCACGATTTAAATTAACTAAATCATCATTTCCTAACGATAATTTATTTGCAATTAAATCAGCAATAATTTTTGTTCTTTTCATTTTATCAAATTCAGAAGATATTTGATCATGGAAACTAACTGATTTTAATTTTTCTAAATAATCATCAATTGTTTTCTTTTGATCTTCTTCATAGAAAAATTCAGCATCAGAAAGTCTTGCTGTTAAAACTTTTTCATTCCCGTTTGCAACATTTTTAATTGCATGATCATTCCCGTTTCTAACTGAAATAAAGTATGGAAGAATTTCATTATTTTTATTTTCAACTGAAAAGAATCTTTGATGATTTTTCATTGATGTAATTAAAACAACCTTTGGAATTTTCAAGAATTTTTCATCAAAATTACCGTAAAAAGCAGTTGGCCATTCAACTAAATTATTAACTTCTTCTAATAACTCTTCATCAATTTCAATATTCCAATTATTTTCAACTGAAATTTCATTAATTTGTTCTCTGATTTTTTGTTTTCTCTGATCTGCATCAACGATTACAAATTCATCATTTAATTTTTCTTCATATTCATTTGCATTATTAATTACTGCCATTTGACCTAGGAAACGATGTCCTCTTGATAGATTATTAGTAGAAACATCAAGAATGGAAAAAGGAATTATTTTATCATTTAACAATGCAATTAACCATTTAATTGGTCTTACAAACTCAAGACTGTTATTTCCCCATTTCATCATAGTTGGAAATTTCATTGATGTAATTACATCCTTTAGACCAACTAAAATTTCCTCAACACTTTTTCCTGTAATATGTTTATTTACAAAAACATATTCGGTCCCTTTAATTTCCTTAAACTGAATATCATCAGGATTAACTCCTTGACCTTTACAGAAACCAATTGCAGCTTTACTCCAATTACCATTTTCGTCAACAGCAATTTTCTTTGATGGTCCTTTAACTTCTTCATCAATATCTTCTTGCTTATCTGATAATCCACTGATTTCAACCGCTAATCTTCTTGGTGTTGAAAATGGCTTAATATTATTAAAATTAATTCGTTCATCTTTTAAATACTTAGAAATTTTATTTACCAATTCTTTAATACTTGGCGTAACAACATGAGCTGGCATTTCTTCTAATCCGACTTCTAATAAAAATGTATTTTCCATTATTTTGCCTCCTCACTATCATCAAGTAATTCATTTCTTAATTTTTCATCTTTAACTAAAGGAAATCCTAATTTCTTTCTTTCAGATACAAATTCTTTTGCAACATCTTTTGCCATATTTCTAATTCTTGATAAATAACCTGCTCTTTCGGTAACTGAAACAGCACCTCTTGCATCTAGTAAATTAAAAGTATGACTACACTTTAAAATATAATCATATGCTGGATGAACTAAGCCAAGTTTAATTAATCTTTTTGCTTCAACTTCAAATTTATCAAACATTTCTAATAATAATGATTGATCACTTTCATCAAAACTATATCTTGTATGTTCATATTCTGGTTCTTTGAAAATATCACCATACTTAACTCCATCAGCCCAATCAAGATCAAAAACATTATTAACATCTTGAATATATGATGACAATCTTTCTACACCATAAGTAATTTCAACTGCAACTGGGTTCATTGTTAATCCACCAACTGTTTGGAAATAAGTAAATTGAGTAATCTCCATTCCATCAAGCCATACTTCCCAACCAACACCAGCACAACCCATTGAAGGATTTTCCCAGTTATCTTCAACAAATCTAATATCATGTTCTAAAGGATTAATTCCTAACTCTTTTAAAGAATCAATATATAATTCTTGAATATTATCAGGAGATGGCTTCATTAATACTTGAAATTGATGATGTTGGTATAAACGATTAGGGTTTTCTCCATAACGTCCATCAGCAGGTCTTCTTGATGGTTCAACATATGCAACATTCCAAGGCTCTGGACCAACCGCTCTTAAAAAAGTAAAAGGACTCATTGTACCTGCCCCTTTTTCAGTATCATATGATTGCATAATCATACATCCTTGATTTCCCCAATATGTTTCTAATTTTTTAATAATATCTTGAACAGATAAACTTTGTGTCATTATTCTTCCTCCTCAAAAAACAAAAAAGTCCCTATGCATTAATAAAAATAATTAATACATAGGGACGATTAACCGCGGTTCCACCCTACTTCTGACTTAGTCAGCAACTTAATTTTTTAACTAATTCAAAAAGTGCCAATTATGTAAACAAATAGTCATCTTTCACTAACATGACTTCGCTTTAATTTATAATCACATAACATTCTTTTATCTTTTTAATCCTTGTAAAATAATTCTATGATTCAAATTCAAAAATGTCAATCTCTTCGATTCATTTTCAACTTTAAACTCCATTGATCCATTTGATCAATAAATTTTTTACTCTTAAGATTTATTCCAACTGAATTATCATAAATTTTATCGATTACTTGTCTAAGAACTTTTTTTGTATTTTTTTCTACATCTATTTTTTTAATATCTATAATTTTAGTTTCAGATAATGATTTTAAATAAAATAATGAATCATTATCTAATGAAATTCGATACTTATCCAATTCAAAATGATTTTGACAAAGTAATCCGCCATAAGATTCTGAATAATCTAACTTCAAATCATTTCTTCCACAAATAACACAATCTTTAAAATTTTGTGCAACTCCAAATTCAGGTAATAATTGTAACTCAATTAAATTAGTTATAATTTCTGGATCTAATCCATTATCAATATGTTGTTGCGCATAGAATAAGTTATTAAACCACTTTACTTGTTTAAGTGAATCAGGAAAAGCTGCATCAATTAAGCTAATAATATAGGTTACATAAGCATTATAAAAAATATCATTAGTAATATTTTTAAAATGATTGGTATCACTTGCATTTAAAATATATGAAAGACCATCATCATTGATATTTCCAGTATATTCACCATAAGTAAATGGCAATATATCACTTGTCATTTTAAAATTTTTCTTTTTAGCACCTCTAACAAAAAACATTTTTTTACCATATTCAGCTGTAAAAAATTTAACTAACATATCGTTATCTTTATAATCTTTTCGATACATTAAAATTCCATGAAATGAAGTATTATACATGCTCACTCTTAATCATCGCCTAATTAATAATTATCTTTTTTATATCCTAGTCGATTTAAAGCAACATCTTTATCACGCCATCCAGGACTAATTTTAACCCATAAAGATAGGTAAACACGACTACCTAGAAGATTTTCAATATCTTTTCTAGCTAAAGTTCCAATTCTCTTTAAAACTTCTCCACCCTTACCAACAATAATTCCTCTTTGTCCTTTTCTTTCAACAATAATATTGGCTTCAATGTTAACTAATCCATTGTCGTCAGTTTTTATGCTTCCAATATCAATTGCAACTGAATGAGGAATTTCTTGTCTAGTTAATTGTAAAACTTTCTCTCTAATCAACTCAGCTATCACAAATCTTTCTGGATGATCAGTTATTTGATCTTCTGGATAATATTGTGGACCTTCAGGTAAATCATTACTAATAGCTTCTAATAAATCATTAACGTTGTTTCCATTCAAAGCTGAAATTGGAAATACATCTTTCCAATTTAATGCTTTTTTATAAGTTTCCATAATTGGTAATAAATCATTTGGATTAATTTCATCTATTTTATTAATAATTAAATAGATTGGCTGTTTAACTTCTTTTAATTGATTAATTATATAGTTATCACCAGCACCTCTTGTTTCACTTGCACTAACCATAAATAACACTGCATCAACTTCTTTTAAAGAAGAAATGGCTGAATCATCCATAAATTGATCTAATTTATTTTTAGGTTTATGAATTCCCGGAGTATCAATAAATACAATTTGTGAATCATCGGTAGTATATACACCTTGTATTTTATTTCTGGTTGTTTGCGCCTTATCACTCATAATGGCAATTTTTTGCCCAATCACACGATTTAGAAATGTTGATTTCCCAACATTAGGTCTTCCAACGATTGCAACAAATCCTGATTTAAAATTATTTTCCAAAAGTAATTCCTCCATTAAGTAAGTAGCTTAATTAAAACTGGGGTAAAAATAGTCACTCCAATAATAACCGCAATAAACGATGTTATTAAAACACCGCCAGCAGCAATATCTTTTATTTTTTTTGCTAGTAAATTAAATTTATTTCCAACTATTAAATCAATAATTCTTTCAATTAATGTATTAATTAGTTCAGCTAGAATAACTAATAAAATTGCCAAAACTAGCCATAAAAATTGATAAGTTCTAATTTTTAAAATCCATGCTAATACGATAACGATAATTGAAGCAGAAATATGAAACCTAAAATTTCTCTCATCTATAATCAAATATCTAATTCCAGAAATAGCATTTTTTAATGATTCAAAAAAGTTATTATTTTTTTGAGTTCTTTTATCTTTCCAATCCATACTCTTCCATTATCACCCTTTGCATTGGCATCATAATTTTTTCATCTTCAGGTTCCATATGATCATAACCATTTAAATGTAAAAATCCATGTAAGGCAAGAAATGCTAATTCTCTTTCATACGAATGATTTAAAAAATCAGCTTGTTCTTTAACTTTATCAACTGAAATAAAAATATCACCAATATTTTTAGGAATTTCATTTTGCATTTCTTCCGTCATTAAAATTGGGAAATCATCCTCATTATCTTCAATCGCAAAACTAATTACATCTGTAGCGCGATCTACATTACGATATTCACGATTTATATCTTGAATTTCATCATTATTTACAAGTGTAACAGACATTTCGGTATTATCATTTAAATCAATTTTTTTTGCTGAAAAATTTAATATTGATTCAATTAATTCTATATTATCATCACTTACTTTGTTTTTTGTATGATCATAAATTTCTAAATCCATTATTTAACCTCACATTAATCTTTATTTTCATAAGCATTTATTATCTTTGAAACAACCGGATTTCTAACAACATCATCAGAATTAAATTCCACAAATTCAATTTGACTTACATCACGTAAAATACTTTTTGCAGAAATTAATCCACTTTTTGCATTACTAGGTAAATCGATTTGTGAGATATCACCATTTACAATCATTTTTGATTCAAATCCAAGCCTAGTTAAAAACATTTTCATTTGTGAATTTGTAGTATTTTGTGCTTCATCTAAAATAACAAATGCAGAATCTAATGTTCTTCCCCTCATATAAGCTAATGGTGCAATTTCAATAACCCCACGATCAATCAATCTTTCGGTATGATCAGCACCATAAATTGAATGCAATGCATCATATAGAGGTCTTAGATAAGGATCAACTTTTTCCTTTAAATCTCCTGGTAAGAATCCTAAACTTTCTCCAGCTTCTACAGCAGGTCTAGTTAAAATAATTTTATCTACAAGTCCTTTTTTTAGAGCTGCAACTGCCATAACAACTGCTAAATAAGTTTTACCAGTACCAGCAGGTCCAATTCCAAAAGTAATACTATTATTTTGAATAGCTCTAATGTATTGTCTTTGACCGAAATTTTTAACTCGAACTGATTTACCTTTATTATCTTTAATTAAAACTTGATTATACAAATCGGTAAAATATTCCAATGTACCTTTTCGAGCCATTTTTAAAGCACTAACAAAATCACTACTGTTAAGTGTAATTCCTGAATGAATAAGTTCTATCATTTTTTTTAAAATATCAATAGCTATTTGTACATTTTCTTCATTGTCACCCATAATCTTAATCGAACCATCAGAAGTAGTTATCTTTAAATCTAAACTATCTTCAATAATTGATAAAAATTTATCTTGTGTACCAAATAAACTAATTTGATCGTTTTGATTTTTTAAATTTAATTGTTTTTCAAATTCAAACTGATTATGCAAATAAAAATACCTCTTTTCAATTATAATCTTACTATGATGTTAGCATATAAACTAATTATTTTGTTAATTTATATTAATTTTTCACAAAAAAAAGAGTTCAAATGAACTCTTTTAATTTAAAGCTTTTTTTACTAAACTTTTTACGACATCTCCATCTGCTTTACCTTTAAGTTTAGGCATAGAGGCACCCATAACTTTTCCAAAGTCAGACATTGAACTTGCACCTAAATTATTAATTGTTTCATCAATAATTTGTTGAATTTCTAATTCAGACATTTGTTTTGGTGCATAATTCATCAAAACATCTAACTGAGTTTGTTCTTCAGTAACTAAATCTTCACGATTGCCTTCAGTAAATTCTTTAATAGAATCTTTATGTTGCTTAACTTCTCGGTTAACAACTGCAATCTCATCATCTTCAGTTAAATCGCGACCTAATGAAAGCTTTTCATTATTGAGATTGGATTTAAGAGTTCTTACAACTGTTAATTTAACCTTATCGTGATCTTTCATTGCTTGTTTTAAATCACTTGTTAAAATTTCATTTAATGACATAGTAAATCCCCCAAATTTTATATTTCTAAAAAAAAAGCCCCATTAATATGAGCACTTTAATTTAGAAACTATGATTAATGTTTCTTTTTATTATTACGTTTTCTTGCTGCTTCAGATTTTAATTTACGTTTAACACTTGGTTTTTCGTAAAATTCACGTTTACGGAATTCTTGCAAAGTACCGCTTTTTGAAACTGTACGTTTAAAGCGACGAAGAGCATCATCAAGAGATTCGTTTTTGCGAACGACTGTTTTTGCCATTTTGAAATCCCTCCCTTCGTCCTCAAATAACGACTAATTATTATTGTGTAATCACCACAACTGTCTATAAAAAATTATACCTCACAAAATACAGCTCGTCAACGACAATAACTATGATAATTAAAGTTTATTTAAATAATCGATATGATAGAATCTATTTAGAAAGGTTGTGAATATTATTAATAATAAAATGAATATATTAATCATCTCAGATTCAAGTGGTGCAACAGCTTTTACAATTGCTAAAACTGCTGCATCACAATTTACTAATATTGAAGTCGATTATAAAAGATATCCATTTATTCAAACAAAATCTATTTTAAAAGGTATTTTAAAATTAGCCTTAGAGACAAATGCAATGATTTTTCATACTCTTGTTAATCCTGAACTCAGCAAATACGTTTATGATTTTTGTAAAGAAAATAAATTATATGAATTTGATTGTATTCAGAAACCACTTTATTTGATATCTCAAAAAATGAATATGAAACCAGAAATAATTCCGGGAATGGTTCATGACTTAAATAATCAATACTTCAATCGAATTTCTGCAATCGAATTTGCAGTAACAAATGATGACGGTAAAAACCCCACTGGACTTTTACAAGCTGATATCGTTATTTTAGGTATTTCTAGAACTTCAAAAACTCCATTATCACTTTATTTAGCAAATCAAAATATAAAAGTAGCTAATTTACCCATTGGACCTGGTATTCAACTACCAGATGAAATTTGGGAAGTTGATAAAAATAAAATAATCGGATTAACTAATACCGTAACAAATCTTAAAAAAATAAGAAAAGAAAGAATGCTAGCATATGGATTAAGTGCAGATACACCTTATTCAAGTAGCGAATATATTGAAAAGGAAATTAATTATGCTAATGATTTATACAAAAAATTAAGTTGTATTAAAATTAATGTTCACAATAAGTCAATTGAAGAAACTGCGACTGTCATTACTGAAAGTTTAAACTTAAATACAGATTAAAAAGAGATTCAACTATTAAATAGTTGAATCTCTTTTTACATCATCAATTAAATTATCATTAAATACTTGTTTTTTTAACATTTCAACTTCATATAAATGTGGTGAAGCTTTTTTCTTTTTATCTTCATCAATTACAATTGCTGGAGTTTCCATAATTTTAGGTACATTAGCTAATTTACTATGATGTGCAATATAGTTTAAAGAATCAAAACCAATTGTTCCAAAACCAATAACTTCATGACGATCTTTATGTGATCCTTTTTCATTTTTTGAATCATTTAAATGTACAACTTTTAATTTATCTAAACCAATAATTCTATCAAATTCATCTAAAACATTATCAAAATTATTTTTAACATCATACCCAGCATCATTAGTATGACAAGTATCAAAAGTTACAGATAACTTTTCATTATACTTTACTCCATCAATAATTCTTTTTAACTGTTCAAACGTTGTTCCAAGTTCAGAACCTTTTCCAGCCATTGTTTCAAGAGCAATCTGTACATTTTGATTAGGATCAATAACTTCATTAAGTCCTTTTATGATTTGGTTTATTCCAGCATCTACTCCTGCACCAACATGTGAACCAGGATGAAGAACGATTTGTTTTGCACCAAATGCTTCTGATCTTTTAATTTCTTGTTTCAAAAATTCAACTGCAAATTTAAAATTTTCAGGTTTTTCAGTATTACCCAAATTAATAATATATGGAGCATGAATTACAATCTCACCTAAGTTATTTTTTTCCATAAACTCATGAGCTTCATTCACCTTTAAATCTTCAATTGGTTTTCTTTTAGTATTTTGCGGAGCTCCAGTATATACCATAAAAACTTTATCATTATAACTTAAAGCTTCTTTAGCTGATCCCAACAACATATTAGGTGCCTTCATAGAAACATGTGATCCAATTAAAAATTCACTATTATTCATATTTCTCCTCCATTACTTGAACAACCTGACTAGCTGCATTACCATGATCCAATTCACAAAACTTATTAAAAAAATTAATTTGTTTATCTTTATACTCAATAAAACTACCTACATTTTGAAATTGAACTAATTTATTCATTAATTCTGTTTGTGTTTTTACTATTGGACCAGGAGCATCATTTATAAAATCAAAATAAAATCCGCGTAAATCATTTTTATAGTGATCAATATCATAAGTAAAAAATAACATTGGTCTTTTTAAATTAGCATAATCAAACATTACAGACGAATAATCAGTAATTAATAAATCAGAAATTAAATAAAGTTGACTAATATCTTCATCTACTAAAATTTTAATTCGATCTTCAAATCCTGAAATATCAATATGATCTTTAATTAAATAATGCGGTCTAATAATTAAAGTTGTTTGTTCTGATACATTTTCAAAAAAATCGTCAAAGGAAAAATGTAATTTAAAATTATATTGACCAATTTTTTTAAAATCATCATCTCTCCATGTCGGAGCATACATAATTACATTTTCTGTTTTAATTCCTAAACTTTTTTTTATATTATTTATTTCAGTTTTATTATTATCTAAAACCAATCGATCATTTCTTGGATAACCAGTTTTTAAAAAGGTATTTTTAAAAGCAAAAGCACTTCTAAAAATATTTTCAGAATATTCATTAGGAACAATCAAATAATTCCATCTACTTGATTCAAATCTAAAATTATTATGATATTTAATCGTATTTGAACCTGGTATAGAAACATCTTCAATATCTATTCCTAATTTTTTTAAAGGGGTTCCATGCCAGGTTTGAATATAAGTTGTCTTTGGATTTTTTTTCCACCATTTTGGCATTCTTGAATTAAAAACCCAAAAGTTTGCTCTTGCCATTAAATAAGTCCACTTAAATGTAAATCTTTTGCAAAAAACAATCTGAGGATATTTATTTTTTAGATATTTATATTTAGAAGGCTTAACTGAAAAAATTGCTAAATTTTGTTTATCAGGATTTTGTTTTATCCATTCATAATAAATTGCGGCAGGGTTATCATTTACATCATTACCATTAAAACTCTCAAAAATAACCAAATTTCTTTTTGGTTTCATCAAAGTAAAAAAAGAATTAAAGATAATAAAAATATATCGTGCAATCAATTTAATTGTATTTATTATTAAAGATTTAATTTTTTTCATATATATCAGCTAATTAAATTAAATCTACAAAGTGAGATCTAAATTTGAAATGTAAATGAGTACCAACTAGTAAGAAGAACAATACCATTAACCAGAATACCAGCATAAGTCCTGGATTTTGCCAAAACCAAGTTGTTGAAAGCATTGAATCTCTAAATCCTTGCACAATATAAAAGAATGGATTTAATTCTAAAACTCGAACTAAGTAAGGTGGAAATGAACTAGTTTGAAAATTAAATAATACTCCAGAAACATAAAATAACATTCTCATCGCTGATTGTAATAAAACGTGATAATCACGAATTAAAATAGAAACAGTTGAATTAAATATTCCAAATGCTAAAAGCCAGGCTATCATTGCAATAAAATAATATATTCCTTGAATCCAAAACATTGTTGGTCTAATTCCATATAAAAATCCAAGGGCAATTGAAAATATTAACATTGTCCAAAATGAACTTAAATTACTTACTAATTTAATTGATGGTAAAGCACTAACAGGAAACTTCATTTTAGAAACCAAACCTGCTCTTTGATAGATACTTTTAGAAGCATCTAAAACTACTCGATTCATAAAGAACCATGGAGTAATACCAATTACCATCCATGGTAAATAGTTAGCAGAATGACCTGTATTCCCTTTCAAACCTACACCAAAAACTAACCAATAAATTCCAATTTGAATTAACGGATACAAATACTCCCACATTAATCCTAAATAATGACTTTGATAACTGGCCTTATCTTCATATCTTGATACACGATAAATAATTCCAATACTACTAAATTGTTCTTTAAAAAACGCACCAATTTCTTTCAAAATATTTACCTCTCTTAACTACATATTTTTGATATATTTTTTTATTAAGCGATTTGTCGCATTACCATCATTATATGTATTCCAATAATGATTAAAATCTTCAAAATTATTATCTTTTTTATTCAAAATTTCCATTTTCAAATCACTTGTTTTAATAATTGGATTAGTAGGTAACCATTCTATAAAATCATTTTGAATTCCTGGTTTTGATTTATATTTATCTAAATCAAACATAAAGAATAAAATTGATTTTGCATTAGGCAATAAGCTGAAATCAAAGGCTAATGATGAATAATCAGTAATCAATGTATCTGTTACTGATAATAAATCCGTTGTTGATAATTGATTATAAAAACAAATATTTGAATCTGAAAATTGTTTGATTTTACTTTCTTGATTTTTTAATACTGGATGCAATTTAACCACTACCATCGCGTCTTTATCTGCAGTAAGTGCTCTTCCCAAATCTTCTGGCGGATTAAAATCAAGTCCATCACGATATGTAGGAGCATAAAGTATTACTCTTTTATTTTTTAACTCAGGTGCAGCCTTATATACACGATTTTGTGCATAATTAATCCACTTATTACTAAATAATCGATCCGATCTAGGATAACCCAAGTATTGCATCTTATCATGGTCCACATGATAACTACTTGCAAAAACATTTCCCATAGCTTTCGAAGCAACTACGAAATCATCGAATTGATTATAAACCTTTTGAAATCTTTTCTTATCTAAATAACTACGATTAATTGTTGTAGGATCATCCCATCCAAATTTTTTAATTGCTCCATTTGCATGCCAAACTTGAACTATTTTTGTCTTTTTTGATTTTGTAAATCCAGCTAAAAAAGCAAAATAGTTATCACAAAAAATTATTTTTGCAGTAGACAACTTTGGAATCAAAGTAAGAGCAAACTTAATATTATTTTGAAATGGAATTGTTTCAATACCAAAAGCTGACAAATCAGTTGCTGCAACTTCAACATCTGGATCATATAAAACGCATATTTTTTTACCCTTTGGTAAATTAGCAGCAATTTTTTTGATTAAATTCAAATTATTATTAAAGCTCATAATATAAAATGCATTTTTTTTACTTCTAAAAAAAGTAAGCGTTGACATTATTTTTATTAAAAAAATATATATAGTTTTCAAATTAACCACCATTATTTCATAAATTACATTGAACAATTATAACATATATTTATATTATCTATCATAATGTATAAATTTATTTAAGTTCATGCTCATAAAAATGACCAAATATTTGATCGACATCAACTACAATACCAAATGCACCAGTATCAGACTCATTCAAAGCATCATCAAATTCACTCATCTCATATCTTGAAATAACTGTGAATAAAACAGTTTTTTCATCATGTTGATAGGCTCCTTCAGCATTATGAATAATTGTAACCCCTCTTCTCAAATGATTTTGAATACTATCGGTTACTGTTTTAGGGCGATCTGTTACAACCATAACTTGCATTCTTTGCTGTCTTGTATATGTCATATCAATAACTTTAGCATTTACTATTAATCCAATTGCTGAATAAAAAGCATATGGCCAACCATAAGCAAAACCAGCTGATAAAATGATAAATGAATTAAAAATCATATTTGTTGTTCCAATTGTCTTACCCGTTTTTCTTCGAACTACAATTCCTATAATATCTAGTCCACCAGTAGAAATTTCATTTTTTAAAGCTAATCCAGTTCCAAAACCATTAACAGCTCCTCCAAAAATCGCACAAATTAATGGATCATTAGTTAATGTAACAGGATGAAGAAACTTAATCATGATACTTGCCAATAAAACTGACAATACTGTGAAAAAAGTGAATTGCTTTCCAATCTTTTTCCAAGATAAAATAAACATTGGAACGTTTAATAAAAACAATCCGAATGCAGCACTAATTGTAATTGGAAAATATCTTGAAGTTATTGTGTTCAATAACTGTGCAAAACCTGTCATTCCTGAGGAATAAATATTTCCCGGATTCCAAAAGAAATTCATCGCAACTGAAACCATGATTGCATAAATAAAAGCAGTTGATGCTTTGGCAAAATATTGATGTTTTTTTAAGATTTTTTGAACATCATCCATAATTAATCTATTTCCTTTCAACTGAATATAGTCACTTACAAGTATAACATTGAAAAACAAATAAAAAAGCTCATAAATTTTATGAGCTTTTTTAATTATTCTTTATTAGAGTTTTTTATATCTAATCCTAATTCATCTAATTGATCATTTGAAACTTGACCTGGAGCACTAGTTAATGGATCAATTGCTTTGGAATTTTTTGGAAAGGCGATTACATCTCTAATGTTATCAGAATTAGATAATAATCTTGCAAATCGATCTAAACCAATTGCTAATCCTCCATGTGGTGGGAAACCATAATCTAATGCTCTTAGGAAATATCCAAATTGTGATTCAGCACTTTCTTGAGTAAATCCAAGCGCTTTAAACATTTTTTCTTGAATTTCTCTAGTATGAATACGAATAGAACCTCCACCTAATTCAAGTCCATTCAAAATAATATCATAGCTCTGTGCATGAGCTTTATGAGCATCTTCACCTTCATTTAAATAATGTACATCTTCCTCATTAGGCATTGTAAATGGATGATGCGCTGCAACCCATCTTTCATCGCCTTCATCATAATCAAATAATGGCCAATCAACTATCCATAAATAATTAAATTGATTGTTTGGAATTAAATCAAGTTCTTTTGCAATCGCATTTCTTAAATAACTTAATGTACTTGCAACAACTTTATTTCGATCAGCTGCAAACAATAATAAATCTCCAGGTTGAGCTTCAGTTTTTTCTAATAAAGCTTTAATCATTGCTTCATCTTCAAAGAATTTAGCAATTGGTCCAGAAAATCCTTCTTCTGTAACTTTTAACCAAGCTAATCCCTTTGCACCAAATCTTTCAACATATTCTGCATATTTATCAATATTTTTTCTTGAATATTTTTCTGCTCCACCAGGAACAGTAATTGATTTAACCTGTCCGCCATTATCAATCGCTGATTTGAATACTTTAAAAGATGAATCTTTCATAATTTCAGATAAATCTTTTAATTCCATTCCAAATCTAGTATCAGGTTGATCAGTTCCAAATCTTTCCATTGATTCATTCCAAGTAATTCTTTCAAAAGGAACTTTCACATCAATATTTAAAGTATCTTTCATAATTTTTGCAATTAATCCTTCAGTTAAATCTTGGATTTCTTCAGCTGATAAGAAAGATGTTTCCATATCAATTTGTGTAAATTCAGGTTGACGATCTCCTCGTAAATCTTCATCTCTAAAACAGCGAGCAATTTGATAATAACGATCAAAACCAGCACCCATTAATAATTGCTTAAATTGTTGAGGTGATTGTGGTAATGCATAAAATGATCCTGGATACATTCTTGATGGAACTAAATAATCTCTTGCTCCTTCAGGACTTGAAGCAGTAAGATTTGGTGTTTCAATATCAATAAATCCATTATTATCAAAATAACTATGAACTGATTGAATAATACGATTTCTAATCATAATATTCTTTTGCATTTCAGATCTTCTTAAATCCAAATAACGATATTTAAGACGTAAATCATCAGAAGCATTAGTATCATCTTTAATATCAAATGGTACTGTTTTAGATTCAGAAAGAATATTTATATTTTCAACATGAATTTCAATCTTTCCAGTACGCATATCTGGATTGATTTCTTTTTCACTTCGGTTAAAAACTTCTCCCTCAATTTCAATTACATATTCACTTTTAACTGATTCTGCCTTTTCTAAAGCAGCTCGACTAAACTTGTCATTAAAAACAAGTTGCACAATTCCTTCTCTATCTCTTAAATCAATAAAAATTAATCCACCAAGATCACGTTTTTTTTGAACCCATCCTTTTAAAGTTACTTTTTGATTTAAATAGCTTTCATCAACTAATCCAGCATATGTAGTTCTCTTCATAATATTCTCCTTATTTACCCGAAATAAAAAAGCCCAAGTCAAATTAATGACAAGGGCGCAAAAAAGCACGGTACCACCTTTTTTATTTCTTGATTATCGTTAAACCTCAACAGTGTCTTCAGAATTTTTTAATTGTCATTTTCCCAGCAAACAAATGATCTCTTAACTATAAAAAAAGCATACTAATCTGTATCAATGATTTATTATTCAATAATTAGACTAATAAATAATAATTAAAAAGTCAAGTTGAATTAACCTGTGTTTGAGATAAGGATTATTTTTGCTATAATTATAAAGTTATCAAAAAAAGAGGTTTAATAAATGAAATTTAAAAAATATAAATTAACCATCAGTCTCTTTTTTACTCTTAGTGTATTAATAACCATTATTGGTATGTTTTTGCATAATAATATCTTAGTAAAAAGTAATTCACTATTGATTAATCAAAAACCTGATATATCGTCAAAAGTTGAAAATAAAGTAAATATTGGTACAAGATTACAAATTATTGGGAGTAAAAATCATTGGTATCGTGTGGTTTATCATAAAAATAAGATTGGATGGGTTCCTAAGTGGTCTTCAAATAGAATTATTGCTCCAAAAAACAATAAATTGGCTCAATCAACAATTGTACTAGATCCAGGTCATGGAGGATCTGATTCTGGTGCTTTATCGAGTAATAATGATTATGAAAAAAAATATACTTTAATTTTTGCTGAAAAGACAAAAAAGAAACTTGAAAGATTAGGTGCAAACGTAATTTTAACAAGAAATAAAGATGAATTTGTTAGTTTACAAAGAAGACCACAAATTGCTAGTGATAATAAAGCTACAATTTTTGTAAGTTTTCATTTTGATTCATCAAACTCAAAAAATTCTGCAAGTGGATTTACTTCTTATTTTTATCATCCTAATCGTTCATATAAACTTGCAAAATCTATCAATAATAATTTAAATAACCTTCCTTTAAAAAATCGAGGTACGGATTTTGGAAATTATCTTGTAATCAGAGATACGGTTACTCCTTCTGTGTTATTAGAAATGGGATATATTAATAATGATAAAGATTTTTCTAAAATAAAAAATCTAAGTTATCAGAATACTGTTTCTAATGATGTTTGTAATGGTATTAGAACTTATATAGATAAAGAATATAAATAAAAAATCACTAATTAATGAAGTGCCCCATAAAAGTTAAACAAAAATCTAATTTTTATGGGGCATTTTTATGACTAAATTTAATAAGGATAAAAAGATTGAAGCAATCAAATACTATTTAAATAATACTGTTTCCTTAAAGGAAACAGCTAAAAAATATAATATTAAATCCAAGACCACACTATCTCATTGGATAGATATTTATGAAGCTAAAGAACCAAACGGATTAGAAGTAAGAAAAACTCACAGAAGATATTCAGAAGATTTCAAATTTAATATGGTAAACTACTATAAAACTCATGAAAGTAGTGCTCACTTGGTAGCAATTAAATTTAATATTAATTCAAGTCAAATAGATAAAAAATAAAAATAATATATACAAATAGTTTTGACACCTAAAGTTACAGAATAATTTGGGTTAAGTTACGTAATGATGAGATTAAAAACTAAAATTTATTCAAGATATAATGTAATAAAATTAAGTAATAACAAGAGCGCTTATAGTTCAATAGTTATAAACCAAACATCTAAAGAAATAATTTCATTAGTAGTAGATAATAATGAAACATTTGAATTAATTAGAATAATGTTAATAGCAACCAAAAAGAAAATAAAGAATCTAAAAAAATTATTATTCATTTAGATCAAGAATTTCATTATAAAACATAAAACAATGGAATATCGACTATGATATTTAGATTCTTTAGCTAAATTAAAGAAGATATGAAAAATTATGTATTATGGTCTAACAGTGAAAGACTTTCAGGTAACAAAAAAAGACTTATTCCGTTTTAATTTCGAAATAAGCCCTTAAATATAGCTTAATTAAATTGTCTAACTTTTTTATAACACTACATCTAAATTAGTGTTTTTTATTTATCCATTTTTTATAGAATTATATATTTCTTCAAACATATATTTTTTTCTATTTTTTATTTCTATATCTTTATTATTTTCATCAAAAAAGCCAGAATGTACTAATTTTGATACATCATTATTATTAGTAATTTTTTCGTAATATGCTTTTTTTTCACTTATTCTTTTATTAGATAATTTTGAGTTATCCTCAATACTTAAAATTATTAAATTCCCAATTGAATGTGTTATGTCATCAGTAGCAGAATCTAAATAAATATGTTCAATATTAGTTCCTTCACTAACATTGTTATTTACTAAAATAGAATAATTATTTAAAATATTTCTAGTTTTATTATTTATTTTCTTTTGATTCTTAGTATCAATTTTATTTGTATAACTTAAATTTTCATCATTACAATATTGTTCTAAAGCATTGTTAAATGCAATTTTTTCTTTTGGTAATAATCCACTAAGCTCTTTTCTCATATCTTTTAACTTATCTGAAATTATTTGTGACTTACTTTCATTAAAATCAGATCCTTTGTTCATTAATATTTTTCTTAATATCCTAGCATGTTTATCATAATGGAGCATATTTCCTTTACCATTTAATATATCGTTATAAATAATGTGAAAATTTGCCATGTATTTTAAATTTTTTATAATTGTTTTTTCTTTTATTAAATTAAGATTATAACAGTGCATTATTTGTAATAATATAGGATAAGTCTGTTTTATTTTCAAGTCATCTACTAATAGATTTATATAATTCTTAATTTCAGACCAATGTTCTTTTGAAAAATGAAAATTACTTTTATCACCATATATTATTCCAAATTCTTTTGAATAAACACGCAAATCTTCTAAAAATTCTTCAGAAGTAATTTCTTTATTTTCAATTTTTGATTTAAAATTAGCATATATTTTATTTGTAGACGTATTATCTATATTTTCCTTCCAATATATATTTATAAAATCATCTAAGTCTGTAAAAGGAAAATTATTATCGTTCACAGTTTTTGTTTCTAAATTTTTCTTTATTTCATTCCAACAATTTTTTGCTTTATCCAATGGCTCTTTTTCTATTAACTCAGAAAAAATTTTATTTTTTATCAAATCAGATTGATCTAATGGTTTCCCTTTAGAATTTAGTGATTCAAAAATTGAAGTAGCATCTTCATCACTATTTGTTGATAATATACCAATAATAAAATTTGAAATTTGTTCATATATTATATGTAATATATCAAAGTAATCAATGTTCTCATTAAAATAAGAACTAATATTTTCTTTTTTAAAAACATCTTCAAAAAAAGTAAAAACATCATCAATAGATTTATCAGTTGAATTACAAATTTTTTGTTTTTCTCTATCCCCATACAGATATTTATTGAAAAAATCATTAGATGTTTCAATTTTTAATGATTTTTTCAATTTAAAATCTTTATCTGTATACATTAAATTTTTTTCATAAATACTATTTATAAAATTTTTGCTTTATTCAGTATCTATACTGAATAAAGCTTCTTTTAGTGCTACAAGTAATATATATATTGTGGTTATTCTTTGCTGACCATCTATTATTTCAAAATAAGAATTCCTTTCATTAAGATCTCCCTTTAATAAAATTGTTCCAAAAAAATAAGAAGAAGCTTTCATTTCTTTATTTTCTTCAAAGTTAATTGATTTTATAATATCTAACAACAAAGTTTTTGCTTGATCTTCACTCCAACTATAATCTCTTTGATATCTTGGAATTACAAGTTGATTAGAATTTTTCCCTAATAAATTAATTATATTTTCATTTTGATAAGTAAAGTCCATAATAATGTCCCTCATATTTTTTATTTTTTGTTTTTTATTTCGTCAAATTTATGAATTATTAAATCTGGATTCCCCGTTACTTCGATTAAATAATCAGGATCAAATAAAATAGTTTCAGTACTTGCATTTTCTCCTGCACGTACATCCAATAATCGATCACCAACCATAACGGTTTTATAACGATCAAGTTGATTATATTTCACTAAATAGTTAAGTGACTCTGGATCCGGTTTTCTTTTAAAATTATCATTACTTGTAACATAGTCAGTAAAATACTTATCTAATTCAAATTTTTCCAATAAATTAATTGCTGTATGATTTCGATGAGTTAATAACATATTTTTACCATCATTATCTACAGTTTGTTTTAAAATATCCTCTATATCATCAAATGGTTTTGATAATTGAACCAAATCCACTTCATATTGTTGATAATTATATTTTAACTTACTTTCATCCAATCCTAATCTAGCTGCGAAAAGATTAATTGCACTACCAAGAGAATGAATTCGCATTTGTTCATAAATTTCATCTGGATCAATATCAACATCATCAATTTTCATTTTTTGTAATGCTTTAACAAATGCAGAAACCATTTGCGGATAGGTATTGAATAATGTTCCATCAAAATCCCAAATCATATTATCAAAATCCATACTTTCTCCTTACTTTTCTAATATAAAAGTTGCAGGTCCATTATTTTCTAAAGAAACTTTCATATCTGCCCCAAAAATTCCTTCTTTAACAATTAAATTATTTTCTCTTAATTTTTGATTAAAATCTAAATAAACTTGTTTAGCAACTTTAGGATTTCCTGCTTTTACAAAAGCTGGTCGATTTCCTTTTTTAGTATCAGCCATTAAAGTAAATTGAGAAATAGACAATATGTCACCATCAACTTGACTGATATTTAAATTCATTTTCCCTAATTCATTTTCAAAAATCCTCAAATTACTAATCTTATGAGTTAAATAATCAATTTGTTGAGTTCCATCACCATCTTCAACTCCAACAAATAACAAATACCCTTTATTTATTTCAGATTTAATTTCATTATCAATAGAAACACTTGCTTGATTAACTCTTTGTAAAATAATTTTCATATTTAATCCTATCTGAATGGTCTTTCGACTACGTAAACATCTGGTAAAGTTTTAATCGCATCAATAACACGATTTAATTGTGCAGTATTTCTAACACCAATTGAAAGTGAAATCGAAACCATTTTATTATGGTCAACCTTTCCTTCAACTGAATTTAAATTCCTTGAAATACTGTTTAATTTTTTTAGAACATCATTTAATAACCCATTACGATTATATCCATCAATTTTTAAAAATGCATCATACATAGTATTACTATTTTTAAGATTGTTATTCCAGTGAACATTGATTGAACGATTTTGATAATTAATATCTTGTAACATATTAGGACAATCTGAGCGATGAATAGATACTCCTCGTCCTTTTGTGATATAACCAGAAATATCATCCCCAGGAATTGGAGAACAACAATGACTTAATCTAACTAAAAGATTATCTACACCTTCAATAATAATATTATCTTGAGGCCCATCATTTGTTCTATCATCAGATTTATCATTTGAAATTTTTTCATGATTTTCTAAAAGAGCTTTTTCAGTTGCTAATTGTTTTTCTTCTTCTGCTGCTAATCTTAAATTATTTGTTAATCGATTTAAAATGCCTTGTGGTTGAATATCACCAAATCCCAGTGCAGCAAATAGATCCGCCTCAGAAGTGAATTTCATTTCACTAACTACACGATCAATATTATCATTTGTTAAAACATCAGTTGGATTATAACCTTCATCTTTAATCGCTTTTTCAATTATTTCCTTACCAGCAATTACATTTTTATCACGATCTCTTTGTTTGAAGAATTGCTTAATTTTATGTCTAGCACGTTTAGTTTTTACAAATTCAGTCCAATTTTTACCAGGGCCGGTTGATTTATTCGATGTAATAATGTCAACTATATCCCCGTTACTAATTCGATAATCTAATGGAACAATCTTACCATTAACTTTTGCTCCTGTTGTTTTATTACCTACATCTGTATGAATAGAATAGGCCATATCAATTGGACAAGAACCTTTAGGTAATTCTAATACATCTCCACTAGGTGTAAATGCATAAACATTATCACCAAATAAATCAACTTTTACACTATCCATAAAATCAGAAGCGTCTTCAGACTCTTCTTGAATTTCAATAATTTTCTTGAACCAATTTAATTGGATATTTTCTCTTTGAACCTCTTCTTGTGAGTCGATTCCTTCTTTATAAGCCCAATGAGCTGCAACCCCATATTCAGCAATTTGATGCATTTGCTTTGTTCTGATTTGAATTTCTAATAATTTGCCTTCTGGTCCAATTACAGTTGTATGCAAAGATTGATACATATTAGCCTTTGGCATTGCTATATAGTCTTTAAATCTTCCAGGCATTGGCCTCCATTTAGTATGAACTGCTCCTAAAACTGCATAACAATCTTTTACTGAATCAACAATTACTCTAACCGCAAATAAATCATAAACTTGACTAAATTGTTTATGTTGATCATGCATTTTTTTATAAACTGAATATAAATGCTTAGGTCTTCCGTAAATTTCACCTTTAATACCTAATGATGACGTTGCTTTTTTTATTTCATCAATTGCTTCTTGAACATAAATAACTCTTTCTTGTCTTTTAGAATTCATTAAATTAACAACACGATAATATTGTTGAGGATTAATGTAGCGTAAAGATAAATCCTCTAGTTCCCATTTAATTGTACCAATACCTAAACGATTAGCGATTGGTGCATAAATTTCCAAAGTTTCTTTTGCAATTCTTCTTTTTTTCTCTTCTGGTACAGAATCTAAAGTATGCATATTATGAAGTCGATCAGCTAATTTGACGATCATTACTCTGATATCTTTACACATTGCTAATAATAGTTTTCGATGATTTTCAGCCAATTGCTCTACACTTGATTTATATTTAATTTTTCCTAGTTTAGTAACGCCATCAACAATTAAAGCAACATCATTACCAAATTCTGATTGAATATCTTCTAGAGTACTATCAGTATCTTCAACAACATCATGTAAAAAACCCGCACTAATAGTTTCTGCATCCATATTTAATCCAGCTAAAATACCAGCAACTTCCGTTGGATGTGTAATATAAAGTTCCCCAGACTGACGATACTGTCCTTCATGCGCTTTTGATGCATATTCATAAGCCCTTTTTACCAGCTTAACCTGATCTTTATTCATATATTCAGAAATTGCACCAATAATTTCATCTAGATTCCAAGATTTAAGACTAGACATTAAAAATCATCTCTTTTCGATAAATTAATTTAGTTCTTTTATAACAGAAACTGCGCTTAAAAAGTATAACGGTGCCGTTTCTGCCCTTAGAATTCTTGGCCCTAATCCAGCTAACTGAAAGTCATTTTCAGATAACTTTTTTATTTCGTTAGGAGAAATTCCACCTTCAGGACCAAATAATCCCAGAATTTTATTTTTATTATGCAATTGATTTAAATTTTTTACTAAATTACTAGTTTCATTTTCCTTTGCAGATTCTTCATAAGCAATTAATTTAATATCCGCAGGGTAATCAATCAAATAATTAATTGAACTGTAATATAATACCTTAGGAATTATATTACGATGTGATTGTTCAGCTGCACCTTGTGCTATTTTCTGTAATCTTTCTATTTTTTTATCTGCTTTTTGTTTCCATTTACCAATTGACCAATCAGTATCGACAAAAATAATTTCCTTAGCACCCAATTCAGTTGCTTTTTGCACAATAAGTTCTGCTTTTCCATTTTTAGGAATTCCACAAGCAATAGAGACTTCTACTGGCAATTCCACTTTATTATGAATTTTTTTAATTATTTTAATTTCAGCATTTTCAGTAGAAACCAATTCACCTACATAAACATCTTGATTATTGGAAACAAATTCCGCTTGATCTCCTTCTTCAGCTCGTAATACTTTCAACCAATGATTTTTAATATCTTTACTATCAATTGATATGATTTCATCTATTTTAATTTCTTGATTTAAAAAATAATGTTGCACAATTTATCCTACCTTTTCACTGCAATAATTGAACGCCAATCTTTCATTGATAGCTCTTCTACTATATCAAAATCATTATCATTCAATATTTGTTCTATTTTTTCTAATTTATCGGCAATTATACCAGAAGTTATAAATAATCCACCTGAATTTAAAACATGATTAGCTTGTGGAACTAATGGTTCTATAATTTCTGCTAAAATATTTGCAACTACAATATCAACTTTAGAATCAATTCCAGCTAGTAAATTATTAGATGCAATTTCAACATTGTCGACTTTAGGATTTAAAGCAATATTTTTCGCAGCAGAGTTAACTGCAATTTGATCTAAATCATATGCACTAATTGATTTTGCTCCCATTAAAGAAGCAGCTATACTTAACACACCTGATCCAGTACCAACATCATAGACTGTCTCATTACCCCGCATATAACTTTCTAAGGCCCTTAACGCTAAAATAGTAGTTGGATGTGTACCAGTTCCAAATGCCATCCCAGGATCCAATTTAATAATCAATTCATTATAATTAATTTCTTCGTAATCTTCCCAAACTGGAACAATCGTTAAATAACGAGTTATTCTTTCAGGTTTATAATATTTTTCCCAAGATGTAGACCAATCTTCTTCTTTTACTAAATTTTTAGTTACTTGATTTTTACCTGGATTTAACCCAAAGTTAGATAATTCAGCCACTTTTTCATGAACTTTAGTCATTATAGATTCAATATCTTCATCAACAGTAAAATAAGCACTAATAACAGCTTCATTAATATCCATATCGAAGTCAGTTTCATCAGATGTTAATCCATATTGACCCCATGAAGGTCCCTTTTTCAAAACTTCATAATCATTTTTATCTTTTATTTGTAATCCACTAGCATTTAATTCCATTAAAATATTTGAAACAGCTTCAACTGCTTCATGACTTGTTAAAATTGAAATTTCATTTAAATCCATTTATTATAATTTCTCCCTTATTATTTTACAAAAAATGCACCCTATAAGGATGCATGATTAGTTTCGTGATTTGATTCCGTTATTTTTTCTTCATGCTGACTTAAATGGCCTTGTAAATACTTTAATAATCCATTTTCAGTCTTAAATACTCTTGGATGTTTTTGCTTATGAAGTCGGAGGTCAATCTCTTTAATTCTTTGTCTACCAGTCCAACCGTGACCGTATCTCAAAATAATTCGATTATCTAATTTATCTTTACCAAATCTAAACACATAAACATTATCAGGAGTCATTAATGGACGAATGTAAGTTTTTTTATAATAATATCCATTATCTCTTAAAAATTCTTTTGTTTTATCAATCATAGAATAATACACCTCCTAATTTAAAAAATGAACGTTATGATTATCTATCATAATAGAGAATAGAATAAATGGCAAATAAAGATTATTATCAAA
Source organism: Lactobacillus sp. S2-2 (assembly GCF_021698855.1). GTDB lineage: Bacteria > Bacillota > Bacilli > Lactobacillales > Lactobacillaceae > Fructilactobacillus. Next base: position 124,473 of record NZ_WWFA01000002.1, on the reverse strand, counting down.
ATAAAAAAGGCGTGAAAAAATCACGTCCTTTTTTATTACAATAATTAAACTATTTGACAGAATTCTAATTTTTCATGGTTAGGACCATAAATATTAAAGAATCTGATACCGTTATCCCAGAATGGTAATTCTTGAATTTCTGAATCGATAACTTCTAATCCCATTTCTTTAGCAGCTTTAAATGCTGCATCTACGTCAGTAGTATTCATTGATAAATGGTTAATAGCACCGTCTTCTTTGTTTACAGGATCGCCTTCCCAAGTTTCAACAGTTAAATTACCGTATCTCATAAAAGCAACACGATTTTCACCATTCATGAATTGACCAGCTTTTTCAAAACCAATTTTTTCATAAAAAGCAATTGTTTTATCTAAATTTTCTGATGGAATACCAACATGTTGTAATCCAGTGAAATAATCATTAATTTTCATTTTTTAAGCCTCCATGTAATAAGTATGTGAACTTTATAACAACCTTATTATACTTCAAACATGGAAATAAATAAAGCCATTGTATCTAATTTGTGCAAAAAGTTTCAAATTAAATTTATGCTTCATCATGAGCCAATTTTGCACTAACTGCTGCAGCAACTGCTCCAACTAAATCATCAACAAATGTATTAACATGATTTTTGTCATTATCTAATTTACCAATAATTCCAGGCTTATTGACATCAATATTTCCATATGCTGTGTAACCAATTGTTCCATAAATGCTGGCTATTCCTAGCGCTAAAGTTTCATCAACCCCAAAAACACCAATATCATGTTCTACAATTTCTTGTAATGGTGAATTTAATTTTTTTTCAGTTGCTAATCGATCCAATTCTAAACCAACCATAGCACTATTTAAGACTTCTCTTTTATGCAAAACATCATTAGTTAATTTAATAATATAATCTTTATTAATTTGAGCATTATATTTTTTATGTGTATTATATGCAATTTCAGCAATATCTTCGATTTCAATTCCTTGTTCATTTAACCGATCAATAACAAACTTAAATGCTTCGGTATCTGGATATTTATAATCTCTGCGATCTACCATATTAACTCCTTTCTATTATTTCTTATTTGGTTGTTCATCATTTGATTGAAGAACTGACATAAATGCTTCTTGTGGTATTTCAACTTTACCAAAAGCTTTCATTCGCTTTTTACCAGCTTTTTGTTTTTCAAGTAGTTTCATTCTTCGAGTACGATCCCCACCATATAACTTAGCGGTTACATCTTTTCGATAAGCTTTAATATTAGTTCTTGCAATAATATTTGATCCAATTGCTGCTTGAACTGGTATTTCAAAATTTTGTCGAGGAATAATATTTCTTAACTTTTCAACAATTTCACGACCTCTAGAGGTTGCAAATTGACGATGGGAAATAAAGCTTAATGCATCAACAGTTTCACCATTTAATAAGATATCAATTTTAACTAAATCACTTGGTTGATGTTCATCTAATTCATAATCTAATGATGCATATCCTTTAGTACTTGATTTTAGTTTATCAAAGAAATTATAAATTATTTCTGATAAAGGCATTTTATAAATTACATTAACTCTAGATTCGTCTAAGTAATCCATCGTAACAAATTGACCTCGACGATCTTGGCATAATTCCATAATTGCCCCAACATAATCATTTGGTACCATAATACTTGCTTTCACAAATGGTTCTCTAATTTCTTTAATTTCAGTAACTTCAGGCATATCAAAAGGATTATCAACACTAATTTGATTACCATCATTTAATGTTACTTCATAAGTAACGGATGGAGCAGTGATAATTAATTCTAAATTGAATTCACGTTCTAATCTTTCTTGAACAACATCCATGTGTAAAAGACCTAAGAATCCACATCTAAACCCAAACCCTAAAGCTTGAGAAGATTCAGCTTCAAATTCTAATGAAGCATCATTTAACTTTAATTTTTCTAAAGCTTCTCTTAAATCATCAAATTTAGCATTATCAGTTGGATATAATCCTGAATATACCATTGGAATCATTTCTTTATAACCTGGTAATGCATGTTCAGTTGGATTAGAAGCACTGGTTACAGTATCTCCCACTCTAGTTAAATTAATATCTTTAATACTTGCTGTTATATAACCCACATCACCAGACATCAAATAATCCCTTTTTACTGGACCAGGTGAGTTAACTCCTACTTCAACAACTTCATATTCACTTTCAGTATTCATCATTCGAATTTTATCACCTGGAGCAACTGTTCCCTCATATAATCTAACACTTAAAACAACTCCACGGTAATCATCATAAACTGAATCAAAAACTAGTGCTTTTAAAGGATTTTCCACATCTCCCTTAGGATAGGGAATATCAGTCACTAATCGCTCTAATAAATTATCAACACCCAATCCACTTTTAGCACTAATTAAAATTGCATCTGATGCATCAATTCCAATAACATCTTCAATTTCAGCTTTAACTTTTTCAGGCTCAGCTGACGGCAAATCAACTTTATTAATAACTGGAATAATCTCCAAATCATTATCTAATGCTAAAAATACGTTTGCTAAAGTTTGTGCTTGTACACCTTGTGTAGCATCAACTACTAAAATAGCAGCTTCACAAGCAGCTAAACTTCTTGAAACTTCATAAGAAAAATCAACATGACCAGGAGTATCAATTAAATGAAATTCATAATCATGACCATCTTTTGCAGCATATTTTAATTCAACCGCATTTAACTTAATTGTAATTCCACGTTCTCTCTCCAAATCCATATTATCAAGTAACTGATCTTGCATTTCTCTTTTAGATACAGTATCAGTCATTTCTAAAATACGATCAGCTAAAGTAGATTTTCCATGGTCAATATGGGCAACAATTGCGAAATTTCTAATATATTTTTGATGCTCGTTTAATTTTTTAATGTCCATATTTATTTACCTCTTCGTGTTAATATTCGTTAAACCATTATAACAATCTAAATAATAATAAACAAATTAAAAAAGATGGCCAAATTTGACCATCTTTTTTATTTAAATGATTTTTTTAACTTATCAAAAAAACTTTCCTTAGGTTTAATTTCACCATTAGCTTCTGCTAATGCATATAAAGCAATTTTTTGTTGATTGCTAAGATGCTTTGGAGTTTTAATTTTTACTTTAACAAGTTGATCACCAACTGTTTTGCTTTGGAGTTTAGGAGCACCCTTACCTTTTAATCTAAAGGTAGTTCCTGTTTGAGTTCCAGCAGGAATATTTAACGATACTTTACCGTGAACAGTTTTAACATTAATTTCAGCACCTAAAGCTGCTTGAGTAAATGAAATTTGTTGATCATAATAAATTGTTGATCCATCACGTTCAAAATCTTTACTTGATTTAACTTTAAAGATAATAAATAAATCACCATAAGGTCCACCATTTTCACCAGCATCACCTTGGCCTTGAAGTCTCATTTGTTGTCCTTCTTCAACACCTGCAGGAACATCTACTTCAACTTCATGTTTTTGTTCAACTCGACCACTTCCGCCACAAGTTTCACATTTATCTTTAACTTCTTTACCAGTACCACCACAAACAGGACATGCTTCTTGTGATTGCATTTGACCTAATGGAGTATTAAGCGTACGATTTACAACTCCACTACCATGACAGTTTGAACAAGTTTCTGGTTTAGTACCAGGCTTTGCACCATTTCCACCACAAGTTTCACATTGGGCTTCTCGATTATATTTAATCTTTGTCTTTTTACCAAAAACGGCATCTTCAAAGTTCAAAGTCATCTGATACTGAAGATCTCGACCTTTTTTAGGAGCATTAGGGTCTTGGCGTTGTCTTGAACGACCGCCACCACCAAATAGATCACTAAATATATCTGAAAAATCACCGAATCCAGCACCACCGAATCCAGATCCTCCAAATCCAGCACCATCAGATCCACCACCAAATCCTTGTGGACCATCGGCTGATCCAAATTGATCATAATTAGCTTTTTTCTTATCATCACTCAAAACTTCATAAGCTTCAGTTACTTCTTTAAACTTCTCTTCAGCTTCTGGAGCATCATTTAAATCAGGATGATATTTTTTTGATAACTTACGATATGCTTTTTTAATTTCATCTTGAGAAGCATCTTTTGAAATACCTAATATTTCATAATAATCTCTACTAGCCATCAATAGTCCTCCATTTTCATATTAAAAACATTGTAACATGAAATAAAAAGTCAAAGCCTGAAAATAAGACTTTGACTTTTTATTAAACAAGCAATAAATTAATTATTTCTTGTCATCATCATCAACTTCTTTAAAGTCTCCATCTACAGTATCGTCATTTTTATCATCTTTTGATGATTCATCTTCTGCAGATTGTCCTTCACCATTTTCTTGGTTTTGTTGATATAATTTAACAGCTAATGCTTGAACTTTTTCATTCAATTCATCTTTTTTAGCTTTCATTTCTTCAATGTTGTTATCTTCTTTAGCTTTCTTCAATGCATCTTTTGCATCACTTGCTTCTTTAATCTCTTCATCAGAAGCCTTGCCTTCAACATCTTTTAATGTTTTTTCAGTTTGGAAGATTAATTGATCAACTTCATTATTTAAATCAACTTCCTCTTTCTTTTGCTTATCAGCATCTTCGTTAGCTTCTGCTTCTTTCATCATCTTATCGATTTCATCATCTGAAAGTCCATTTGAATCTTTAATTGTAATTTTTTGTTCCTTACCAGTACCTTGGTCTTTAGCAGAAACATTTACAATACCATTCTTATCGATATCAAATGTAACTTCAATTTGTGGAACACCTCTTGGTGCTGCAGGAATATCAGTTAATTGGAAACGACCTAATGATTTGTTATCAGCTGCCATTGGACGTTCACCTTGTAATACGTGAATATCTACAGCAGTTTGATTATCAGCGGCAGTTGAGAATACTTGTGATTTTGAAGTTGGAATTGTAGTATTTCTTTCAATTAATTGAGTTGAAACTCCACCCATTGTTTCAATACCAAGAGATAATGGAGTAACATCTAGTAATACAACATCTTTAACATCACCAGTAATAACACCACCTTGAACAGCAGCACCTAAAGCAACTGCTTCATCAGGGTTAATTGAATGGTTAGCTTCTTTACCTGTCCATTGGTTTACAGCTTCTTGAACAGCTGGAATTCTAGTTGAACCACCATTTAAAATAACTTCATCGATATCATTGATTGATAATCCAGCATCCTTTAATGCACTATCAAATGGAACTTTAGTCTTATCAACTAAGTCAGATGTTAATTCATTAAATTTAGCTCTTGTTAAATTAGTTTCTAAATGAAGTGGACCATTATCACTTGAAGTAATGAATGGTAATGAAATTTCAGTTTGTGAAACTCCTGATAAGTCTTTTTTAGCTTTTTCGGCAGCATCCTTTAATCTTTGTAATGCCATCTTGTCTTTTGATAAATCAATACCATTTTCTTGTTTGAAATTATCTACAAGGTAATCAATAACTCTTTGGTCAAAGTCATCACCACCAAGATGAGTATCACCATTAGTTGAAAGTACTTGGAATACACCATCACCTAATTCAAGAACAGAAACATCAAAAGTTCCTCCACCTAAATCATAAACAAGAATTTTTTCATCTTTATCTTTTTTATCCATACCATAAGCTAAAGAAGCAGCTGTTGGTTCGTTAATAATTCTTTTAACATCTAAACCAGCAATTTTACCAGCATCTTTAGTAGCTTGTCTTTGTGCATCATTAAAGTATGCAGGCACAGTAATTACTGCTTGTTCTACAGTATCACCAAGGTAATCTTCAGCATAACCTTTTAGATATTGTAAAATCATTGCTGAAATTTGTTGAGGAGAATAACTTTTATCATTAACATCAACTTTGTAACCTTGTTCACCCATATGACTCTTGATTGATCTTACAGTATTTGGATTAGTTACTTCTTGTCTCTTAGCAACTTCACCAACTTGAGTTTCACCGTCTTTAAATGCAACAACTGATGGAGTAGTTCTAGCTCCTTCTGGAGTTGTGATAATTTTTGGTTCTCCACCTTCTAAAACTGCAACAGCAGAGTTAGTTGTTCCTAAATCAATTCCAATAATTTTATTACTTGCCATAATTAATCCCTCAATTCTTAATTTTTTATTGTGCTACGATTACCATTGCTGGTCTTAAAACTCGATCAGAAATCATATAACCTTTTTGTAAAACATCAACAACTGTATTTGCTGGATGATCATCATCAACTGCTACAGTTTGTACGGCTTGATGTAGATTTGGATTGAATTCATTACCTTTAGCATCAATTTCTTTAACTTCGTTTTCTGACAAAGCTTTTTCAAGATGCTTGAAAACTAATTCGATTCCAGATTTTAATTGTTTACCGTTTTCATCAGAAACCTCAACTGCTAAAGCACGTTCTAAATCATCAACAATCGGAACAATATCTTTAGCTAATTTTTGACCACCATATTTTAATAATTCAGCTCGTTCTTTTTTATTACGATTTTGAATATTATTAATTTCAGCTTCTGATCTTAAATACTTATCTTCAGCCTTATCAAGTTGATCTTTTAAATCATCGATTTCTGATGAAGTATCATCCTTAGAAGTATCTTCTTCAGAACTATTTATTTCATCTGAATTAGTTTCTTCACTTTCGTTAGAAACCTCATCTTCATTTTTTATATTCTCTTTTTCTACATTATCTTTTTCTTTACTCAAATTAAGGTCCCTCCTTTATTCGGAATAATTTTGGAAATAGACACTGATTTGATTTTCTAATTCTTTTTTAAAGGCTTCGACTAACCCTAATATTTTAGGATAATTCATACTCATTGGTCCAATAATAGCAATTTTACCCTTACTATACTTACCTACATTATAAGTACCAGCAATTATACTATAATTTTTCAATAATCCACCTTTAACATTTGGTCCAATTTGAACGGATATTTCTTTACTGCTATTATCTAGAATTTCAGCAATATCAGAATTAGCATCAGAATCAAACATCGCATATAACAATTTTATTTCATCAATGTCAGTTGCCATATCCAAAAGATTAACCCTACCACTCACAAATAAATGAGTAGTAATTAATCTATTTGCAATTTGATCAATTGTATTAATCAAATCATCAGGATTATTCATATAATTTGAGATATTATTAATAACTTCATTTCTGAGTTTATTAATAACTTCATTTAGTGAAAATCCGACTAATTCTCGATTTAAATAATCAATTAATACATTTAAATCAAATTGATTATCTTCTTCACCTATTCTAAACGGTTGGCTAGCAATTTGTCCTGTATTCATAACTAATATTACCATTATTTGTTTTTGATCCAAGTAAACAAGTTTAACTCCAATTACATAATTATTTGAAGATTGCTCTGGGGTCAAAGTAACAGCTGTATAATTGGTTATCTTAGACAAAATATTTGCAGACTTTTGAACAATATCATCAATCTGCTGAAACCTACCACTCAACGTAGCTCTAATTGCTTGCCGTTCAGAATTATTTAAAGAAACTGGTTCAACTAAGTTCTCTACATAATAACGATACCCGTCTATTGAAGGAACTCTACCAGAAGATGAATATGGTTTCATCAGTAAACCTAAATCTTCTAGATGTGCCATTTCATTTCTAATTGTTGCAGAACTTACATTTATTGGTAATTCATTAACTAAAGCTTTTGATCCTACAGGGTCACCAGTTTTAGCATAAACATCAACAATACACTGTAAAACATAATTTTGTCTGTCTGTCAGCAAACACAACACCTCTTTTTAGCACTCTTGAGTGGTCGGTGCTAAACCACAAATATAATATACTAAATTATATATAAGACGTCAAGGGTTTTGAGCAATTTTTTAGCAATTAATTTGATTGACTGCTAATTTTTAAAATATTGTATTGTTTTTTGCTTATCATCAGCTAACTGTTCAATTAAATCATTTACATTATTAAATTTTATTTGATTTCTTATTTTACTAATCCATTCGATATCTAATGAATTCCCATAAATATTTTCATTGAAATTAATAATGTTAATTTCAACAGTAATTGGATTTTCTGTTCCAAAAGTTTCATTTTTACCAACTGATGCCATCCCTAAATACTTATGATTTTTAATCATCAAAGTAACAATATAAACTCCAATTCCTGGCAACTGTTGTAAATTATCATGTTCAATATTAGCAGTAGGATAACCTAATTCTCTACCTCTTGCATATCCATGAACAACAATTCCTTTAGTTTTAAAATTGTGTCCTAAATATTGGTTAACTTCTTTTAAATTTCCTTCTTTTAAGAAACCTCTAATTTTTGTTGAACTAACAATATTTGATTGACTAATTTCATAAGGATCAACAGTTATAACTTCAAATTTATCTTTAGCATATTTAGGTAAATTTTTCATATTAGCATCAACTTCACCATAAGTATGATTAAATCCAGCAACTGCAAACTTTGTATTTGATCCAATAATAAAATTTGAAACGAATTCTTCTGGAGATTGATTTTGAAAAGCATAATCGTATTCAACATTAAATACAATATCAACACCTAATTTTTCAAATAATTTCATTTTACTATTCTTAATAGTTAAATATTTTTTTTCATCATCATCTAATTTTTTATATACAATTGCTGGATGATGATTATATGTTAAAATTGCTAATTTCAAGCTTTCACGGTCAGCGATTTGCTTTGCTTTATTAATAACTTTTTGATGTCCTAAATGAACCCCATCAAAAAATCCCATTGCTAAAACTTTTTCTTCACAATTAATTTGTTTATTAAAAAACGGATAACTAAGTTCAATTATTTCCATCTTATACCTCTAATTTGTACTAAACATTTTTAATGGTTTATAACAATTATTTTCTTCATGATAACGGTATAATGCTTTGGCTTCTTTTTGATACTTTAATAAAATGGTATCTTCTAAAATATTTTCTTGATTAATTTTTATCCAACCACCATTTTTAACATTATTCCACTCATCATCACTTAAATTATATTCCTTATAATTAATTAATGCATATGATATCGGTTGTAAAATATTATCTAAAGTGTTCTTTTGTTCTTCATCTTCTATTTGATTAAAAGTATAAGTTTGATTAATAGAAAATCCTCCACTTTTAATTCTAGTCAATTTAGACATAACTGCCGGATAATTTAATTTCTTACCAAAATCAACAGCTAAAGTTCTAACATAAGTTCCTTTACCGCAACCAACTTCAAAATAAATTGTTTGTTGTTTTTTAACTGAATCATAAGTTGAATCTTTAATTTGTTTAAAATAATCAATTTGAGCTTTTCTTCTTGGTCTTTCAACTTCAAGACCTTCTCTGGCATATTCATATAATCTTTTACCTTTAACCTTAACAGCAGAAAACATTGGAGGAATCTGAATTATTTCTCCAATAAATTCGCTTAAAGTTAAATCAATTTCTTCATTAGATAAAGGTTTATTTAATTCTTTTTGTTCAACAATATCTCCATCCAAATCTTCAGTAGTAGTTGAAAATCCAATCGTAATTGAGCCTTGGTAAACTTTACCTGAATCCATTAAATAATCCACTACTTTTGTTGCATTACCTAAACAAATCGGTAATACCCCATCTACATTTGGATCTAATGTGCCACTATGACCAATTTTTTTCATATGCACAATTTTTCTTAATCTACTAACACAATCAAAACTTGTCATTCCTACCGGTTTATACAAAGGAATAATCCCATTAAACTTATTATTCATAATTACCTACCTTTTACTTGAATATATGCAAAAAGACTGGAAAAAATTCCAGTCTTTTTTATTGATTATCTTTTCTTTTTAAATCATTAATAAGTTCATCAATTTTACTTCCATATTGAATTGACTTATCACGTTCAAAATGAATTTCAGGTGTTTTATAAATTGTTAATCTTTGACCAAGTTCATATCTAATTAATCCAGTTGCTTTATCAAGTCCAGCTTGTGCTTTTTGTTCATCACTAGCTAAATTAGATAAAATACTGTAATAGATTGTAGCCTGTTGCAAATCACCAGTAACATTAACATCGGTAATTGTAACACCCTCAGTTCTTGGATCACGAACTCTTTTTAATAAGATATCATCAATTTCTTTTTTTATCTCTTGTTGTAATCTTCCAACACGATATTGAGCCATTAAATCATCTCCTTTAATAGCAAATGCTTATTTAACAGGAACTTCTTTCATACGATATGCTTCAATCATATCTCCAGCTTTTAAATCATTGTAGTTTTCAATTGTTAAACCACATTCAGTACCTTTAGATACTTCTTTAACATCATCTTTAACATGCTTCAAACTACCTAGTTCACCATCATAAATAACAACACTATCTCTAATTAAACGAACTTTGCTATCACGTCTAATTACACCATCGGTTACCATACCTCCAGCAATAGTACCAACTTTAGAAGCTTTATAAATCTGTCTAACTTCAACATTTCCAGTAATTTCTTCTTCATAAGTTGGATCAAGCATACCTTTCATAGCAGCTTCAACATCATCAATTGCGTTATAAATAACTTGATATAAACGAATATCAATATCATTTAATTCTGCTTGAACTTTAGCTTGTGGTGTTGCTCTAACGTTAAATCCAATAATAATTGCATTACTTGCTCCAGCTAATGCAATATCACTTTCATTAATTGCTCCAGCTGCTGCATGGACAATGTTTACTTTAACTCCTTCAACGTCAATCTTAGTTAAACTGCTTTGTAATGCTTCAACTGATCCTTGAACATCAGCTTTAATTAAAACATTAACTTCTTTAAGATCTTCATCTTTAAGTGAATCAAATAAATTATCTAAAGTAACATGATTACTTTTCTTACGTTCTTCAATTTGTGCTTCTTTGGCACGTTCTTCACCAGCTGCTCTAGCTGATTTTTCATCATTGAAGACAACAAAACGATCTCCTGCTTCTGGTACATCATTTAATCCAGTAATTTCTACTGGAGTAGAAGGAATTGCTTCACTAATTTCTTGACCTAACTCATTCATCATAGTTCTAACACGACCAAATGTTGAACCAACAACAATTGGATCACCAACATGCATTGTTCCATATTGAACTAATAATGTTGCTACTGAACCCTTACCTTTATCAAGACGAGCTTCAACAACTGAACCAGCAGCATTTTGTTGAGAATTAGATTTTAATTCAAGTACATCAGCTTGTAATAGAACCATATCTAATAAATCATCAACATGTTCACCAGTTTTAGCTGAGATATTAACAAAAATAGTATCTCCACCATAACTTTCAGGAATAAGTTCATAGTTCATTAATTGTTCGATTACATGAGTTGGATTAGCATCAGGTTTATCAATCTTATTAACTGCAACAATAATTGGAGTACCAGCTGCTTTAGCATGATTAATTGCTTCAATTGTTTGAGGCATAACACCATCGTCAGCTGCAACTACTAAAATAGTAATATCAGTAATATTAGCACCTCGAGCACGCATTGCAGTAAATGCAGCATGTCCTGGTGTATCTAAGAATGTAATCTTTTGACCATTTCTATTTAATTGATAAGCACCAATTGCTTGTGTAATTCCACCTGCTTCACCAGAAGTAATATTAGAATTTCTTAAATGATCAAGCAAAGTGGTTTTACCATGATCAACATGTCCCATGATTGTTACTACTGGTGCACGATCTTCAATATTTTTTGTATTGTTAGCTTCTTCTTCAAACATTTTATCAATATCTGAAACATTAACAACTTCTTTTTCTTGTGCTTCAATTCCATAATCAGCAGCTAAAATTTCTATTGTATCCTTATCAAGAGATTGATTTTGATTAACCATCATTCCTAAAAAGAATAATTTCTTAACAATTTCAGCTGGTTCTCTATGCAAAATTTTACCTAAATCTTGAGCATTCATTCCATCAGTATAAACTAAAACTTCTGGTAATGGACGATTTTTTCTTTCAGGCATTTTTTTAGCTTTATTATTTTGTCTAATACGTTGATTTTTTGTATACGTATTGAACGGATTTCTATTTCTTTGCTTATTGTTCTTTTTATTTTTTTTGTTCATTTTACTTTTATTAAATGAACTTTTGTTTTGTGAATTATTACTTGACTGATTATTCACAGGTTTTGAATTAGTTGGCTTTGAATTGTTGGGTTTTGTACTTTGATTATTAGTACTTTGCTTATTATTTTTGTTTACTTGTGTATTATTTTTATTATTGGAACCATTACTATGGTTTGTTTGCGGCATTTTTGTATTTTCCTTAGGCTTAGTATTGTTTGTGCTACTTACTTTTTTAGTACTTTTCGGAGTATCATTTTTCAAAATTTCACCTTTGACATTTGTCAATTGATCATCACTTAATGTTGACATGTGGTTTTTAACTTCATAACCTTTTTTATTAGCAGCATCAATAATTTTCTTACTTGATACACCAATTTCTTTGGCAATTTCGTAAATTCTTTTTTTACCCATACCATCACTCCTATTCGCTATTATTTAAATTTTTAAACTTTTTAGCAAAGCCAGCATCAGTAATTCCAATCATTACTCGAGGCATTCCAACTGCTTCACCTAACTGTTCTTTATTAAAAATTGTAATTAAGGGAATTTCATAAAAATTAGTTTTATCTTTAAATTTTTTTGCTGTTGATTTTCCAGCATCATTTGCGATAAATAATAATTTAACTTCATTATTTCTAATTGCTTTTAAAATCAAGTCTTCACCTGTGATTATTTTACCAGCTCTTTTAGAAATCCCCAATAGATTTAATATTTTATTATAATTTATCATTATCAATTAACTCTTGTCTTGCCTGTTGATGTTCAACGTATTCTAATAATCTATTATAAAAATCTTCATCTAAATCAACTGAAAAAACTGAGTTGAATGTTTTTTCTTTCTTTGCTTTTTTTGCTACTTCAACATCAATTGATACGTATGCTCCTCGACCTTGCATCTTACCTGTCGGATCAATTGAAACTTCGCCTTCTTTATTTCTTACTATTCTAACTAACTGTTTCTTAGGTGCCATTTCACCGGTCACAATATCTTTTCTCATTGGAATTTTTCTTTGTTTCAATTAAAACACCTCCTAGAAATTAATTAATCAGTTATTGTTTCATCTTCAACATCTGAATTAAAATTATCACTCATTTCAGATTCAGGTTTAATATCAATTTTATATCCTGTTAATCTTGCAGCTAAACGAGCATTTTGTCCTTTTTTACCAATTGCTAATGATAATTGATAATCAGGAACAACTACAGTACAAGAATGATCATCATTTGGATTAAAAATAACATCAATTACTTCAGCTGGATTCAAAGCATTAACTATATATTCGGCTGGATTTTCACTCCATTGAACAATATCCATGTTTTCTCCACCTAATTCATTAACGATATCTTGAACACGTTGACCTCTTGGACCAACACTTGTACCAACGGGATCGATATCTGGATTACTTGATTTAACAGCAACCTTAGCACGATCTCCAGCTTCTCTTGCAATTGAAACAATTTCAACTGTTCCATCATAAATTTCTGGAATTTCTTGTTCAAATAATCGTTTTAACATTCCTGGAGCAGTTCTACTTACAAAAACTTGAGGTCCTTTAGAAGCGTTATCAACACTTGTTACATATACTTTGATTTTTTCTTGTGGACGATAAGTTTCACTTGGAATTTGATCAGCTTTTACCATTACTGCTTCAACATTACCTAAATAAATGTATACAAAACGGTCATCAATTCTCTCAACTTCACCAGTGATTAATTCATCTTGATACTTACTGTATTTACTAAAGACTGTAGCTCTTTCAGCTTCACGAACACGTTGCATAATAACTTGTTTAGCAGTTTGGGCAGATATTCTACCAAAATCTCTAGGTGTTACTTCTTCTCTAATTTCATCACCCAGTTCATAACCCTTGTTTACTTTTAAAGCATCATCTAAACTAATTTCAAGTCTATCATCAAATACCTCTTCAACAACTTTTTTTACTGCATAAACGTTAATATTTCCTTTTTTTTCATCAAAATCCACTTCAACATTTTGTGCTTGATCATAATTTCTTTTATATGCAGAAGTTAAAGCAGCTTCAATTGCTTCAATCATAACTTCTTTTTTGACACCTTTTTCTTGTTCTAATGCTTCAAGTGCGCCAATTAGTTCCTTACTCATAGTTAAAACTCCTTCTTAAAATTCGATTGCTAATCTAGCTTTTGAAATTAAATCACGTTGAATTACGAACTGTTTTTTTTGTCCTTTAATATTACAATCTAAAGTCAATTCATCATCAGTTAAATTAATTAAAGTTCCTTCAAAAACTTTTTGATTGTTTAATTTTTGATATAAAGATACATGAATGTATTCTCCAACTGCATTTTTAAAGTCCTCTTCTTTTTTCAATGGACGTTCTGCACCAGGAGAAGAAACTTCTAAATAATATGCTTCAGGAATTGGATCTGGATCCATTTCATCTAATACTTCACTTAATTGATCACTTACAAGTGCACAATCATCAATTGAAATTCCAGTATCCTTGTCAATATATATTCTTAAATACCAACTTCCTTTTTCTTGAACAAACTCAATATCATATAATGAAAAATTATTTTCTTCTAATATAGGTGTCACAGCTTTTGTGACATTTTCAATAACTTTGCTCACTGCTTACCTCCTAAAAATTGCCAATAAAAAGAGCGAGCATCCCTGCTCACTCCTTTCGTAACCTTTAATAAATACTAAAATTAATACTATCATATAATAACTATAAATACAATTTAATTCATTATAAATCAAACAAATTTAATTGATTTTCATCAGGTAAATCTGATAAAACATTATTTTGTGTCATAAATTCAATAATTGTTTTAGAAACTTTACCTCGTTTTGATAAATCTTCTTTAGATAAAAATGGTTTTTCTGCTCGAGCAGCAACAATTTGCTTTGCAACATTTAATCCTAATCCTGGGACAGCATTAAAAGGAGCAAGTAATTTATCACCTTCAATTAACCATTCAGAAGCATCTGATCGATTTAAATCAATCATTTCAAATGAAAATCCTCTTTCCAGCATTTCATTAGATAATTCTAATACAGTCATTAGATTTTTTTCTTTAGTAGATGCTTCCATTCCTTTATCATTAATTTCATTGATTTTTTCTTTTACTGACTCAGCGCCTCGACTCATTGATACAATATCAAAATCATCAGCTCGTACTGAGAAATAAGCTGCATAATAAATAATTGGAAAATAAACTTTAAAATATGCTACTCGTAAAGCCATCAAAACATATGCTGTCGCATGAGCCCTTGGGAACATATATTTAATTTTTAAACATGAATCAATATACCAATCTGGAACTGAAGATTCCTTCATCTTAGCTTTCCATTCATCTTTAATTCCACGACCTTTTCTTACATACTCCATAATTTGAAATGAAGTTTCAGAATCAAGTCCCCAATTAATTAAATCAGTCATAATATTATCACGACAACCAATTACATTTGCAATCGTTGCTGTTCCATTTTTTATTAATTCTTCAGCATTTCCAAGCCAAACATCAGTTCCATGAGATAAACCAGAAATTTGTAACAATTGTGAAAAATTATTTGGATGAGTTTCTTCTAACATTCCACGAACAAATCTTGTTCCAAATTCAGGAATTCCTAAAGTTCCTGTTTTAGAAAAAATTTGCTTTTCATCAACTCCCAAAATATCAGGATTAGTAAATAATGACATCACTCCTGGATCATCCATCGGTATTGTTTGCGGATCAACTCCTGATAAATCTTGTAACATTCTAATCATCGTTGGATCATCATGACCTAAAATATCAATTTTTAAAATATTATCATGAATAGAATGGAAATCAAAATGCGTTGTTTTCCATGCAGCATTTTGATCTTCTGCTGGATATTGAATTGGGGTAAAATCATAAATATCCATATAATCTGGAACAACAATAATTCCAGCTGGATGCTGTCCAGTTGTTCTTTTTACTCCAGTTGCTCCTCTTGACAAACGGTCAACTTCAGCGCTTCGATAATTGTAACCCATATCTCTTTCGTAAGCTTTAACGAATCCATATGCTGTTTTATCAGCAACTGTTCCAATAGTTCCAGCTCGATATACATTATTTTCTCCAAACAACACCTTTGTATAATTATGTGCTACTGGTTGGTAATCACCAGAAAAGTTCAAATCAATATCTGGAACCTTATTTCCTGTAAAACCTAAGAAAGTTTCAAAGGGAATATTATGACCGTCTCCAACCATTTCCGTATCACAATTTGGACAATTTTTTCTAGGTAAATCATACCCAGAACTATATTCACCTTTTGTATAGAAGTAACTGTATTGGCAATTTGGACATCGATAATGAGGTGGTAATGGATTTACCTCTGTAATTCCTGCCATTGTAGCTGCAAAACTTGAGCCAACTGAACCACGTGATCCAACTAAGTATCCATCTTTATTACTTTTAGATACTAATCGTTGTGAAATTAAATAAATAACAGAAAATCCATTTCCAATAATACTTTCTAATTCACGATTTAATCTTTTTTGAACAATTTCTGGAAGTGGATCACCATACATTGCTTTTGCTGTAGAAATTGTTCTATCTCTAATTTCATCTTCAGCACCATCAATTTTGGGTGTATATAATTTATCTTTTAAGGGATGGATTTCTTCAATTTCATCTACAATTTTATTTGAATTTTGAACCACAATTTTATGAGCCATTTCCTCACCTAAATAAGAAAAATCATCTAACATTTCATCAGTTGTATGAAATGGAACCTTTGGTAATTCATGTCTATTTAGTGGATTGGCTCCACCTTGCGAATTAATTAAGATTTTTCGATAAATATAATCATGCGGATCTAAATAATGAACATCACCAGTTGCAACTACTGGAATATCTAATTCATCTCCTATATCAATCATATCACCTATAATTTGGTGTAAATTTTCTTTATTTTTAATCAATTCTCCATCAATCAATGGTTGATAATTTGCTTGAGGTTGAACTTCTAAATAATCATAAAACTTAGCTTTATTTAAGGCTTGCTGTTTTCCTTTTTGCATTGCTGCAGTAAATACTTCACCAGACGAACAAGCAGATCCTATTAATATACCTTCACGATGTTTTTCTAATTCACTTCTTGGAATTCTTGGAACACGATAGAAATATTCAATATTAGATAAAGAAATTAATTTGAATAAATTTTTTAAACCGGCTTGTGTTTTAGCTAACAAAATAGCATGAAAAGGTCTTGCATGCTTATATGCATCATTTTCTAACATATGGTCATTTAATTGACTATGATATTCAATTCCATATTTTTCTTTTGCATCTTTTAAAAAGATATGATTTAAATGTCCAGTTGTCTCAGCATCATAGATTGCTCGATGATGATGTTCCAATAAAACATCAAAACGTTTTGCAAGTGTATTTAATCGATAACTTTTATAATTTGGATATAAAAATCTTGCAAGAGTAAGTGTATCAATAATTGGATTTTCAATTTCTTTCATATCATGTCTTAAATATCCAGTATTCATAAAACCGATATCAAAAGTAACATTATGTCCAACAATTATAGAATCGCCACAAAATTCTCTAAACAATTCAAAAACTTCTTTTTCACTTTTTGATCCAGCAACCATATCATCAGTAATTGAAGTTAAATTTGTTGTTTGTTCAGATAAATGAAAACCTGGATCAATAAATTCCTCAAATTCAGCAATTACATTATTTTTTTGCATTTTAACGGCTGACAATTCAATTACCTTATCATAAATTGCAGATAATCCCGTCGTTTCAACATCAAAAACTACGTAAGTAGCATCTTCTAATTTAACATCTCGATCATTAAATCCAATTGGTTCACCATCATCAACTACATTTGCTTCAACACCATAAACCATTTTTAAATTATTTTTTTGAGCAGCATAATAAGCATCTGGAAATGATTGAACATTTTCATGATCAGTAATAGCAATCGCTTTTTGACCCCATTCTTTAGCTCTCTTGGCAAAATCACCGATTGTATTAGTTGCATCCATTTGACTCATATTAGAATGTAGATGTAATTCAACACGTTTATCATCTTCTGGTGATTTATCTGCTCTTTTGGCATGTTCAAAATTCTGTAAATCATAAGCATTGACGGTTAATTCATTTGAATAACTATCTTCTTGAACACTACCCCTAATTTTCAACCATTTGCCTTCTTCAATTGCAGCAAACTTTCTTTCTTCATCTTCATCTTTAGAGAATTTTTTAACTGTAATTGAAGAACTATAGTCTGTAACTTTAAGAATCATCAATTGTCTTCCTGATCTCAAAGTTCTTGTTTCCTTATCAAATACATACCCATTAATAATAATTGAACGCTCTTCTTGATCTAAATCATCCAATTTCATAACTGGTAAATCATCTTTAATTTTTCGACCAATGGTTATATTATTATCAATTTTTTGATTATTATTCTTACTATCATCTTTAATTGATTCAACTGCCTTTTTGGTTAATTCGGCATCTTTTTGCGCTTTTTTTGCTTTAATTTCTTCAATTTTTTCTTGAGCTGCACTATTGTCAATTCTTGTTTTAATTAATAAATTTCCAAATCCAACCTTGTTATAACAAGATTCAATAGGACCTAATCCTTTTTCTTTAAGATAAGAATGTATAACTTCATTATCGACACTAAGAATTATTTCATTATCAATCATTTTGGGAGCAGATGATTTCGACAATTCGTGAATAATATTCGACTTAACTTCAGCATTATTAACAATCCATTGCCAATAATCATTTAACTTATTATCCGTTAATTCGTTATTTTTAACATTTATAAAAAAATCTATTGTTGCGATATCTGAAAAAGAAGCTTTTAACCTTTGAATAAAATCTAAAAATATCTGATAAGGCAAAATTGAATCAAAAGTAAAATTAAACGTCCACTTTTTTGATTTTTGATGAACATCTAATCGATCAATTCTTGCATTGCTAAAATACCTAATTGTATTTTCATCAGTAATTTTTAATTGTTCAATTAATTTATTAAAAAGTTCTTCTTTACTTAAACCCAATTTATTTCCTCCCTCAATAACTAAAAGACCAGCAAAACTGGTCTTTTAGTTATTATTTTGTGAAAGTATATGAAGCGTGTTTTCAATTTCATTTTCTTTTGCTTCAATTGTTTCACCACTTGCTCTCATTTTTACTTCAACAATTTTTTCTTCAGCTTTTTTACCAACTGTAATTCTAATTGGTAATCCAATTAAATCTGAATCGGCAAATTTAACTCCTGTACGCTCTTTTCGATCATCAAATAATACTTTAAATCCTGAATTAGTTAAATCTTGATAAATTTTATTTGCTAATTCCATTTGTACATCATTCTTAGCATTTGCTGGAATAACATGTACATCAAATGGACTAATAGATTTTGGCCAAACCAATCCATTTTCATCAGCATTTTGTTCTGCAATAGCTGATAATAATCGACTAACCCCAATTCCATAAGATCCCATGATAATAGGTTTTTCTCGTCCATTTTCATCTAAAATATTTGCTTTTAATGATTCAGAATAGCGAGTTCCTAACTTAAAGATATGTCCAATTTCAATTCCTCGAGTAAATTTTAATATTCCACTACCATCAGGAGAAACATCTCCTTCTTGAACTAAATGAAAATCACCGAAATCGTCAACTCTGAAATCTCTTTTTTGATTAACATTTTTATAATGTTTACCTGTATCATTAGCACCAGCAAATCCGTTTGCAATTTCTTTAATATATTCATCTGCAATAATTTTAACTTCATCAGAAACTGAGATTGGTCCAATTGATCCAAATTCTGCTCCAATAATTTTTCTTACTTCTTCTGCAGTTGCTAGATTAACCTCATCAGCATTAAAATAATTTTTTATTTTAATTTCATTAACTTGTTGATCACCACGTACTATTACCATTACCGGCTTTTGATCAATCATATATACTAAACTCTTAAAGATTTGACTAGATTCTATTTCTAATAATTTACTAACATCTTCAACCGTCTTGCATTTAGGAGTGTCAATTAAAGTTAGTTCTTCCTCATCAACATGTGGAACTTTATTAATATGAGTATTAGTTGCCATCTCGATATTAGCAGCATAATCACTATCATCAGAATATACAATTGTATCTTCACCAACAACTGCTGGAGCGGAAAATTCTTTTGAATCAGATCCCCCCATAGAACCACTATCACCAATAATTGTTCGATAATCTAATCCGATACGATTGAATATATTTTGAAAAGCACTTTCCATATTACGATATATTTCGTCTAAACTTTCATCATCAGAAGAAAAAGAATAAGCATCTAACATAATAAATTCCCTTCCTCTTAACAATCCATAACGTGGTCGATTTTCATCACGATATTTAGCTTGGATTTGATATAGAGTTAAAGGTAATTTTTTATATGATTTAACATTATCCTTAATTAATTCAGTAAAAGTCTCTTCGTGTGTAGGTCCTAAAATAAAATCTGTATCATGACGATTTTTAAATTTAAATAATTCTGGTCCATAAGTTTCATATCTTCCAGAATCTTTCCACAATTGAGCTGGTAATACTGCAGGCATTAACATTTCTGCTGCATCGATTTTATCCATTTCTTCAGAAATAATATCTTCAATATTCTTAATAACACGATAAGCTAATGGTAAATAAGAATACATTCCTGCCGAAATTTGTCTTATATATCCTGCTCTAAGAAGCATTTGATGACTAATTGCTTCAGCATCTGATGGGTCTTGCTTTAAAGTTGGTATTAAAAGCTTTGATTGTTTCATTTAAAAGTTCTCCTATTCAAGTTTATTTAATGAAATATCTAAATAAATCATTTCCAGTAACTAAAACCATTAAAGTTATTAAAATAACAAATCCAATTGCAGTAATAATTAATTCAACTTTTTCTGAAACTGGTTTTCTTCTAATCATTTCAATAATATTAAGTAAAACTTTTCCTCCATCTAATCCAGGAATTGGTAAAAGGTTAATAATAGCTAAGTTAATTGATAAAAATCCTAATAGATAAATAATACCATTCAATCCTGATTTTGAAGCTTCAGAAGTTGATGCAAAGATAGCTACTGGTCCACCTAAATCATTAAGTGAAAAATGCTTAGAAACCATATTTTTAAGTGCTACACCAATTCTTTTTGCCATATCACCTGTTTGACTAAAACCAGATAATAATTTAGCCGATAAACTTTTATCTAATTTAGAAGTTACTCCAATAACTCCAACTTTTTTGTCTTGATTTTTAACACTTTTAGGAGTAAGAGTTACCTTAATTTTTTGATTGTTTCTCTCTATTACTAAATTAGTTTTTTTAGATGGATTATTTTGGATATTTTTTGCAAGTGAATTCCAATCATTAGTTTTATTATCATTTACTGAAATAATTTTATCATTATTTTCAATTCCAGCATCTCGAGCAACAGATTGACCTTGAGTCAATTCAACTTGATTAGAGTTAGTGCTAACTCCTCCTTGAAGAAAAGCTAAAATCATAAATGCAACTATTGCTAACAATACATTATTGAACACACCTGCAACATTTGTTAAAAATCTTTTATATAATTTAGCATTTTGAAATTGGACATCTGAAGGGGCTATTTGAACTTCAATTCCATCTTCTTGAACAATTGTGGCATCATGATCAACGGAGTATCTTTTTAATTCTTCTTCATTACCATTTTCATAGCCTTCAATCCATAATTCATTAACTAAATCTGTTTTAGTAATTTGAAAAGGTATTCCTTGAAATAATTGATTTTTATTGGAAAGATCAATTGAACTTACAACATTATTTTCATTAAGTTGTAAACTGGCATTTGTTCCAGCTTGTATATCTTCATCCTCATCATCCATGCTTCCAGCCATTCTTACATATCCACCTAATGGTAAAATACGAATAACATATGTAGTATGATTTCGACGATAATAAAATAATTTAGGTCCCATTCCAATTGAAAATTCTTTAACCATTATTCCTGATTTTTTAGCAACAATAAAATGTCCAAATTCATGAACAAAAACTAAAATACCAAAAACAATGATAAAACTAATAATTGTAGTCAACATAAACTAGATATCTCCTTTCTAAATAATTTGAAATAAATGTAATAAAGGTAAAACAAATAATAAACTATCAAATCTATCTAAAATTCCACCATGACCTGGTAAAATTTTACCTGAATCTTTAACTCCGTAAAATCTTTTAATTGATGATTCAACTAGATCTCCAATTTGTCCAAATATTGATAATATTAAAGTAATAATAATCATAGTTACTAATGAATATCCTGGGATTGGAAAGAAACTAATATAAATAACGCAAATTATTGTAGCAAATAATGATCCTCCAATTGAACCTTCCCAAGTCTTATTAGGACTAATTGAAGGAGCTAATTTGTGTTTCCCAAATTGTCTTCCAAAAAAGTATGCCCCACTGTCAGTAATCCAAACAATTAATAGAGCATAAAATAGAATATCTAATCCAACTGTTCTTGCAGAAATAAAATAGTGAAATCCATATCCAACATACATAATTCCTAATACCATTGTTCCAATATCATCAAAGCTTACATGATTTTTTGAGAATACCGATCTAAGTAATAATAAAATTACTATTAAGTATAATGTAAAGGTTACATTAGTATTACTAGGTAACCAATTATTAGGAGCAATTAATAAAATAACTCCTACATAAGATATTAAAGCTTCCATAGATAAAATCATTCTTTTTTTCATAATTAATATCTCTGCAAAAGCAATCAATCCCAATGCAATTCCTGTAACTTGAATCCACACTCCACCAGCAACAACTAGTGGGATAAATATTATTAATGCAATTATAGCTGTTAAAATTCTTTGCTTCATAATTAAAACCTCACTTATTATTTAATCCGCCAAATCTACGATGCCTATTTTGATATGTAATAATCATATCTTTAAAATCATCTTTTGTAACATCAGGCCACATTTTATCAAAAAATAAAAATTCACTATATGCTACTTGCCATAGCATAAAATTAGATAATCTTTTTTCTCCACTAGTTCTAATTAGTAAATCAGGATCAGCAAAATCATTAAATTTGCTAGTTGTTAGATACTTTGAAAAAGTATCTTCATTTATATCTTCTGACTCTAATTCTCCAGAACTAATTGACTGAACGATTCCTTTTGTAGCTTTAACAATTTCACTACGACTACCATAATTTAAAGCAAAATTTAAAACCATTCCATCACATTCTTTTGTATCTTCAATTGCTTGATTAACTGCATCTTTTGTTTTAATAGGTAAAGATGCAATATCACCTATAGTTTGTACTTTAACATTATTTTTTATTAGATTAGGAACAAATTCATTAAAAAATTTAGTTGGTAAACTCATTAAATATTTTACTTCTTTTTCAGGCCTTTTCCAATTTTCTGTTGAAAATGCATACAATGTTAAAATTTTCACACCTAAATCACTTGCTATTTCAGTTATATTTTTAACATTTTCCATTCCTTGTTTATGTCCAGCAATTCTTGGCATAAATTTACTTTTGGCCCATCTACCATTTCCATCCATAATTATTGCAACATGATTTGGTATTTTATTCATATCTATTTGGGTTTTATTCATAAAATCACTCCAGACAATACTATTATACAGAAATAAAGGATGAGTAAAAACTCATCCTTTATTTCTTATGATTAAATTAATTACTCAACTAATCTCCATTCACCACGATTAACATCAACTAAAGTATTAAAGTATTTTAATAATTTATTTGCATCATCAGGACTTTGTTGACCTAATAAATTTAATCCCTTACCAGTTGTCATAGGTTCTGAAAGATCAGTAACTTCATTTTCATTTTCAATGGTAGCATTTGCAAAAGCCATTATCCAATCATCTTCTACTAATTGAGAAACAATAAAGAATAAATTGAATTCTTCACCAATATATGCTGGCATTACAAACATTCCATCTTGCAATTCTTGTAATTGATTCCCATTATAATTTAACGAAGGAATTGTACTTTCATTAACATCTTTGGTTAATTTAAAAACCATTTGATCAAATTCTGGTGTTCCTGGTGTTATTTCATTATTTTCTGTTTCAGTCATAAAAAAAATCCCTTTC
This sequence comes from Lactobacillus sp. S2-2, assembly GCF_021698855.1. GTDB lineage: Bacteria > Bacillota > Bacilli > Lactobacillales > Lactobacillaceae > Fructilactobacillus. The sequence goes on along the minus strand of NZ_WWFA01000002.1, from coordinate 100,244 downwards.
TAGTGAATCTTAAAAATTAACCATTCATAATTTCTTTATCTTTTTCAGATACAATTTCATCAATTACTTTAATAGATTTATCTGTTAACTTTTGAATATCATCTTCTAATCCATGAAGTTCATCATCAGTAAAATCATCATTTTTATTACCTTTTTTGGCAGCTTCCATTGCATCACGACGAACATTTCTAGTGGCAATTTTTGTATCTTCACCAACCGATTTTACTTTTTTAGCTAATTCTTTTCGACGTTCTTCAGTTAATTGAGGTATTACAATTCTAACTGCTTCTCCATCATTCATCGGATTAATTCCTAAATCAGCTTCTTGAATACCTCGTTCAATTGCACTCAAAGCACTTACATCATAAGGAGATACTAAAATCATTCTTGCTTCTGGAATTGAAATTGATGCAACTTGGTTTAAAGGTACTTGTGCACCATAGTATTCTACTAAAACAGGATTTAATAAACTTGCGTTTGCTCTACCTGCTCTAATTGTTCCTAATTCTTGATGTAAAGAATCTTCTGTTTTTTTCATTTTTGATTTAGCATTATCAATAATCTCATTTGCATTAACCATTTTTATTTACCCCTTACTGTTGTTCCAATGTTTTCACCCTTAACAACTTTTTCAATATTTCCTTCTTTATTTAAATTAAATACAACTAAAGGAATATCATTATCCATTGATAATGAACTAGCAGTTGTATCCATTACATTCAATCCTTTATTTATAATATCCATTTGTGTTAATTCGTCAAATTTATGTGCATTTTCATCTGTATTTGGATCTGATGAATAAATACCATCAACACCATTTTTAGCCATTAAAATAGCATCAGCATCAATTTCTGCAGCTCTTAGAACTGATGTAGTATCCGTTGAAAAGTATGGATTACCTGTACCACCAGCAAATATAACTACTCGACCTTTTTCAAGATGTCTAACTGCTTTTCTACGAATATAAGGTTCAGCAATTTGTCTCATTTCAATTGAAGTTTGTACTCTAGTAGGAACATCGTTAGATTCAAGAATATCTTGTAAAGCTAAACTATTCATAATAGTTGCTAACATACCAATATAATCAGCTTGTGCTCTTTCCATTCCCATTTCAGCACCTGCTTCACCACGCCATGTGTTACCACCACCGACAACGATTGCAATTTGAATTCCTAATTTATGAATATCTCTAATTTCTTCTGCAATTGTTTTAATAGTTGGAGGATTAATTCCATAACCTTTATCACCGGCTAGTGCTTCACCACTTAGTTTTAATACAATTCGCTTATACTTTAAATCCGACATCAAATTTCCCCCTATAGCAATAATAAACTATATTACATTCTAACATAAAAAAAAATCAATAAATAGTAACATATCAAGATTTGATACAAAAAAGCTGTATCCAAAGATACAGCTTTTAATTATTTATTAATTTGTGAATTTACTTCATCAGCAAAGTTTTGTTCTTCTTTTTCGATACCTTCTCCAACTTCATATCTAACAAAAGTTTTAAGTTTTCCACCTTTGCTTTCAACAAATTGTTGAACAGTTTGATCTGGATCTTTAACAAATGGTTGGTCAGCTAAACAAATACCAGCTAAGAATTTATTTAAACGACCTTCAACCATTTTATCAACGATTTTTTCAGGTTTACCTTCATCTAATGCTTCTTTTCGTAATTTAGAATGTTCTTCTTCCAAACGTTCTTTTGGAATATCATTACGATCTAAGAATTCAGGATTTTGCGCAGCTGCATGCATAGCAACATCTTTAGCAGTAGCTTCATCTGCTCCTTCAACTTGAACTAAAGCAGTTATTTCTCCACCATTATGAATATATGCACCAAAATTATCATTACCAGTATTCTTTAAAACTTCAAAGCGACGTAAAGTAACTTTTTCACCAGTTGATTGTGTAGTACTAATAATCTTATCTTGTACAGTACCTTCATCAACAGAAAGTGCCATTGCATCGTCAACTGATTTAGGAGCTTCTTTTGCAATAACATCAGTAACTGATGTAACTAATTTTTTGAAATCATCATTTCCTGAAACGAAATCTGTTTCAGCATTAACTTCAACAATTGCAGCATTATCTCCATCAATTTTAAAATTAGTTAATCCAGCGGCAGCAACACGGCCACTTTTCTTAGCAGCTTTGGCTACACCTTTTTCACGTAAAATTTCGATTGCTCTTTTTTCATCACCATCAGCTTCAACTAAAGCTTTTTTAGCATCCATCATACCCGCATTAGTTTTATCACGTAAATCTTTAACTTGTTTAGCAGTAATACTTGCCATAATTAATGGCCTCCTTATTTTTTGTTTAAAAAAGGCTGATTCTCAAACCAAGGCCCGATAGGTCCAGAAATTTAAGAGTCAGCCTAAGTTATTATTTATTTTCTTCAGTAGTTTCAGATTTTTCTTCGAAAGTTTCTTCATTAACAGAATCTTCACCTTGGTTACCTTCAATAACAGCATTTGCAATTACTGATGTGATTAAACGAATTGCACGAATTGCATCATCATTTGATGGAATTACGTAATCAATTCCATCTGGATCAGTATTTGTATCAACCATAGCAACTACTGGAATGTTAAGTTTTTGAGCTTCTTTAAGAGCAATTTGTTCTTTACGAGGATCAACAATAAACATAACACTTGGAATCTTAGGCATGTCTTCAATTCCACCTAAGAATCTTTCTAATTTTTCAGTTTTCTTCTTAAGAAGGGCAACTTCCTTTTTAGGTAATTTTTCAAAAGTACCATCTTGTGCCATTTCTTTAAGATGTTTTAAATATTTAATTCTTTTTTGGATTGTTTTCCAGTTAGTTAAAGTTCCACCTAACCAACGATGGTTAACATAGTAAACACCTGCACGTTTTGCTTCTTCTTCAACAGCATCTTGTGCTTGTTTCTTTGTACCAACGAATAGTACAGTAGCATCTTCAGTTGCTACTTCTTTTGTAAATTTGTAAGCTGATTCAACACATTTTAGTGTCTTTTGTAAATCAATGATGTAAATACCATTACGTTCAGTAAAGATGTATTCTTTCATCTTTGGATTCCAGCGTCTTGTTTGGTGTCCGAAATGTACACCAGCTTCTAACAATTGTTTCATACTAATTACAGCCATTATAAAGCCTCCATAAAAATAAGTTTTTCCACCTTATCGCTCTTTTAATCAAAGAACTTTTTTAAAAGCACTGCTTTAATTATCACAATAAGTGTGTATTAGTAAATTAATACCAAAAACTATTATACATAATAACTTTTAAGATTACAATATTTTATTAATCAAATTTAACAATTTTATCTGATATACCAGTTTTAATTAAATCTAAATTAGCATTAAGTGCATCTTGAACCATATTTTTTACTGCTGGCTTTGTATAAAAAGCAATATGTGGTGTAATTATTACGTTATCTTTAGAAATTAATTTTTTAATATTTTCATCTGGTATTTTGTCAAAACTATCAAAAGTATTATTAAATATCCCTACTTCATTTTCAATAACATCCAATGCAGCTCCTGATATACGACCACTATCAAGTCCTCTAATTAATGCATCAGTATCAATCAAATCACCTCGTGCTGGATTAATTATCTTAATTCCAGGTTTCATTTGATCAATTGTATCATCATTGATTAAGTGATAATTTTCCTTCACTGCAGGAGCATGCAAAGTCAAAATATCTGAATTTTCATATAATTTTTTAGGAGTATCAACATAAATCCCTTCATCTTTTAACTTTGGATCTTGATAAATATCGTAAGCAATTATTTTAGCTCCAAATCCTCTGACAAAATCTATTACCTTTTTGCCAATTCTTCCAGTTGCATAAACCCCAATAGTCATCTGATTTAATTCATTTGAAATATCTGGCTCCCAACTAAAATCTCCAAGTTCTATTTTTTTCTGAAATCTTTTACTATTTCTTAGTAATTCAAGAATACTTGTTAAAGTTAATTCAGCAATAGCAGCTGGAGAATATGAGGGAACATTAGTTACTTTTATTTTATTTTTTTTAATTGTTTCAATATCTAAATTATCAATCCCTACATTTCTTAATGAAAGATTTTTAATTCCATATTCACTAAATTTATTAATAACTTGTTTTGAATATGGTTTCTGTTGATAAGCAACAATACCATCGAACCCCTTAGATTTATCAACAGTATTTTCATCCAATAAATTAGTTTCAACTTTTACATCAACCTCAGGATGTTCATTAACCCATTGCTTTAAAAAAGGTTCTTCATCATTTCTAATCCCATAAGCAATAATTTTTATCATTAAAATTTCTCCTTCAACTATAATCAATATTTAAATCAAAAAGTCCACATATCACTAGAAATTCCATTTTTTAATAAATATGCCTCTTTTTTTTGCCTTGTTTGATGTTTGAATTGATATTCAGCTTTCATTGCTAAACTTTTTGTAGTGAATTTTTCATAAAAAAGTAAGTCTACAGGAGCATGATTTTTAGTATACTTAGCTCCTTTACCACTTTGATGTTTTTTTAATCTTTTTGAAACATCGTCAGTATAGCCACAATAAAAAGATCCATCACCACAAAGTAATACATACATAAAATAATCTTTATTATCCATATAATATTTTTTTCATAAATTTAGTATATTCACCATTATCATAAACTGTAATTGGTGGATCAACTATTAAACCACTATTTTTTCCATCTTTGATAGCTGATACTAAAATCATATTAGCCTCTGTATCCTTTTTTGGATATATAAATTGAATATGCTTAGTTGCTAATCGGTTATTATTTAATTCACTCATCAATTCAAAAAGTCGATCTGGACGATATACTAAATATAATTTACCTCCTGTTTTCAACAAATCACTTGCCGTTTTTATCACATGATGCAAATCAGTTTTTATCTCATGTCTTGCAATTGCAAGATGTTGATTAGGATTCTTTTTACTATTAGATTGATTTGGAAAATATGGCGGATTTACAGTTACCATATCAACTGAGTCCTTTGATATATAATTTATCGTATTAGATAAATCATCATTAATTATATTAATTTGTTGTTCTAGTCCATTTAGTTCAACACTTCTTTTTGCCATATCTGCTAATTCAGGTTGAATTTCAACTTGTGTTATTTTACCTTTAGTTTTGTTACTAACAAATAATCCAACTGCTCCATTTCCAGAACACAGATCAACAATCTTATTTTTAGCTGACTGATTAATTTTAACAAAATTAGCCAGTAAGACTGCATCCAAAGAAAATGAAAAAACATCATCACTTTGAATAATTTTAATATCTTGACTATATAATTGATCAATTCTTTCATTCTCTTTTAACTTAATTTCTGTCATCATTAAAATCTCCGTTCAAACTTGCCACTTCGTTATTTAATAGGTTAAAATTATATAAATAATATTAAGAGGTGAAAAAGTTTGTCATATTCATTTTTATTTAGGATTGGTAAAATTTTAGCATATATTTTAAATGGTAAGCCAAAATTTATGCATAAAGAAAAAATTCTTAAGGATAATTTTATCCTAATCGCACCACACAGAACCTGGTTTGATATGATTTACATGGCAATTGGAGCTTTGCCAAAACAATTTACTTTTATGGCAAAAAAAGAATTATTTAACAATAAATTTTCTGCATGGTTTTTAAAAAAAGTAAATGTATTTCCAATTGATAGAAAAAATCCTGGTGTATCAGCAATCAAAAAACCAGTAAATCAATTAAGAAAAACTGATAAATCATTAGTTATGTTTCCTTCTGGAACTAGACACTCAAATAAATTAAAATCTGGTGCTGCATTAATCGCTCAGTTATCAGGAGTACCAATGGTACCAGTAGTCTATCAAGGTCCTTTAAAGATGATTGATTTAATTAAAAGAAAAAAAGTAATCGTCAACTATGGAGATCCTATTTATATTGATAAAAATCGTAAACTAGATAATGATTATCAAAGAGAAATTGAAAAACAAATGCAAGACGCATTCCAAAAATTAGATGATGAAATCAATCCTGATTATAAATACATTGATGCATCAAAATAAAAAAGACGTTAATAAACGTCTTTTTATTTTGCATTATTTTTCATTGCTTTCATCATTTGATTTAATTTTTTCTTAGATGGTTTTTGACCCATTTGAAGCATCATCGCACTTAATTGATCTTCATTAATTGGTGGGTTATCTTTAAGATATTTTTGCATATATTTTCTTGATGCAAAGAATCCGATTAATGCACCGGCAATTAAAGCAACAATAACCAGAATAATCCATAGAAATGTTGGCATAATCATTATCCCCTTTCGATTTTTCTAACAAATTTATTTTACACAATAAATTACAATTTGAAAAGATTCTAATTAATCATCTCGCAAACCATTTTCTCTTTGAGATTTTTTAGCTTTTTCAGAAGTAACTTCATTACCATCTTTATCATAAACTTTAGTGACATCTAAATGTGATTTTAAATTTTGCTTAAACCTCTTAACATACTTTTCTCTTAAATCTTTTTGTTCCTGTTTTTCTTCATTAGAAAGTTCAGTTTCTTTTGCTTTTGCAGCAAGTTCATTGATTCTAGGAACTAAATTTAATAACTCTGGATCATCAGCCATTACGAATTCCTCCTTAAAGTTAACTAAAAATATAATAACATTTGCAAAACAAGTCCTCAAATCCAAAAAAACGAACATAGGTTTGTCTAGAACGACCAAATTATGTTAAAATTAACCATAAGAATAGACTTCGAGGTGTAAATATGGCAAAAGCATCAGAACAAAAGCAAAAAAAAATATTACAATTCATTTGGGATCATGTAAATAATCAAGGTTATCCACCAACAGTAAGAGAAATATGCAATGCTGTTAATCTATCTTCTCCATCAACTGTCCATGGACATCTAGCAAAATTAGAAAATAATGGTTTTTTAATTAAAGATCCTTCAAAGCCAAGAGCAATGGAAATAACAAATGCTGGTATTGAATATTTAGATATTAATATAAGAGAAAATGAAATGCCATTACTTGGAACTGTTACTGCTGGGGAACCCATTTTAGCAGTTGAAGAAGCAACAGATTATTTTCCAATCCCTCCAGAATTAAAAAATCAGGATAATTCATTATTTATGTTAACCATTAGAGGTACCAGTATGATCAATGCAGGAATCTTTGATGGAGATATGGTTATGGTAAAAAAACAATCATATGCCAATAACGGGGAAATAGTTATTGCAATGACCGATGAAAATGAAGCAACTTGTAAAAGATTTTACAAAGAAAGTGATCACTTTAGACTGCAACCAGAAAATGACACATTGGCTCCAATAATTTTAAATAATGTATCAATTTTAGGAAAAGTAGTTGGATTATATCGATTTGATATTAAATAAAAAATCAATCCCAAAAACTAAGGATTGATTTTTTATTTGCTTTAAATTTTTAAACGAAACCATTTGTAATATACATAATGAAATTAATGCAGTATCTTTACTTATATTGACGCTTTAAATCTTTTACTCCGATAAAATTAAAACGAGCTTTTTTATTTGGAGTTATTTCAAAATTACCATCTGGTAAATCACCATCTAAAAATACTTTTTCGTATTCGTCAACATTTAAACGAGTTCTTTCTTCGATTAACTTCAAATTTGAATTAGAACGTTTCAAATCTTTAAACCCATCTTTCAATGTTCCAATATAAAATTCTCCTTGTGCCCCAGATCCATAACTAAAAATACCAACTTGGTCACCAGGTTTTAAATTTTTTGAATTATCAATCAATGATAATAAGCTTAAATACAATGAACCTGTATATAAATTACCAACTTCTTTATTATAAACACGACTAGATTCAAATTCAGTTAAAAGTTCATTTTGTTTTGTTTGACTAAATTCTGGTAAAATCTTGTGAAGTGCTTTAAGTCCCATTTTTGTATATGGCAAATGAAATGTAATTGCCTTTAAATTATTTAAATCATAGTTAAATTTATCTGAATAATCATGAATGGTTTTCATAAAAAATTGTTCATAGATGTCATTAGAATAATGACCATCAACTAATGCAACATTATTTTTTAATGGACGCCAAAAATCCATTATATCCTCAGAATGAAAAGCACTATCATCACTTATTGACATAATATTTGGATTACTACTAATTAACATTGCAATTGCTCCCCCACCTTGTGTTACTTCTCCAGCGGTTTTAAGACCATATCTTGCAATATCAGAACCAATTACCAATGCTTTTTTATCAGGATGACTTTTTATGTACTCTTTAGCCATTTGAAGTCCTGCTGTTGCACCATAACAAGCTTGCTTAATTTCAAAAGCTCTCGCGTTTTTATTTAAATTTAATAAATTTTGTAAATAAATTGCTGCAGATTTTGAATTATCAACACCACTTTCGGTTCCAAAAATAATTAAATCAATTTTATTTCGATTAGTTTCATCAATAATTTTACTTGCAGCATTTGCTGCCATTGCAACAGCATCTTGACTACTTGGAATTACTGATTGTTTATTTTGACCAATTCCGATTAAATATTTATTTGGATCTTCATTTCTATCTTCAGCCAAATCATTCATATCTAAATAAAAATTTGGCGTAAAAAAACCAATCTTATCAATTCCTACTTCTGTCATATTTAATTCCTCAATCACTTATTTTAAAAAATGAACTACATATTGATCTTGATTATTTAATGATTTTATTATTTTTCCTTCTTCAAAATCACCTGTGAAAATAAAACTATCATGAACACCATTAACTGGGACAAATGTCCATTGAGTGACTGTATTCATCATTCCATTAGGAATTCTAATTACAGATAATTGACCTCTAGTTTTATCAGACAATACTACTTCTTGATTCCCTAAATTAGGATTTAAATTTAATTTTAATTTCAATGTATACACTCCTATCTATACTTTAATAATATCATACTACCAATTATGATTGATATTTTTAAAATAAAAAATTAAAATACTTTAACAAATAAAAAAAGAGATAAAAATCTCTTTTTTAAACAAGCTTCATTTCAACTAACTTTTCAGCAATTTGAACTGTATTCAATGCAGCGCCCTTTAATAGGTTATCAGAAACAACCCACATATGATAATTACCTGGATTTTCTTCATCTTTTCTTAAACGACCAACAAATGTATCATTTTTTCCAGCAGCGTTAATTGGTTGCGGATAAATACATTTTTTTGGATCATCTTCTAAAACTAATCCTGATCCTTGGCTAATTAGATTTTTCAAATCAGAAATTTCTGGTTCTTGATTATCTGTTTCAAAATAAACAGCTTCTCCATGACCAATTTCAACTGGTACTCTAACACAAGTAGCAGTGACTTTAATATCTTTTGAATTCATATCGTTTAATAAAATTTTCTTAGTTTCATGAATCATTTTCCATTCTTCATGAGTATATCCATCTTCTTCAAACACATCGATTTGTGGTAATAAATTAAAGGCTAATGGATAATGTGGCTTATCACTTTTAACAGGGAAAATATTTGCATCCATTTTTTCACCATTAATATATTGTTGAGAGTCTTTTTTTAATTCATTAATAGCCGATTGACCAGCACCAGAAGCAGCTTGATATGTTGAAACAATGACTTGTTTTAAACCATATTTTTCTTTAATCGGATTTAATGCAAGAACCATTTGGATTGTGGAACAATTAGGATTTGCAATAATTCCATGATGATCTTTTAAAGAATCCGGGTTGACTTCTGGAATAACTAACGGAACATCTTCTTCCATTCTAAATGCACTAGTATTATCAACACAAACTGCTCCACGTTTTACTGCTTCGGGCAAAAATTTTTTAGAAACTGATCCACCAGCAGAAGCTAAAACCAAATCAATTCCATCAAATTCTTCTGGAGTTGCTTCTTTTACTACAACATCTTGATCATTAAATTTTAAAGTTGTTCCAGCTGATCGTTTTGAAGCTAATAATTTAATTTCATTAACTTCAATATTTGATTGTTCTAGACATTTGATTAATCTTGATCCAACTGCACCAGTTGCACCTAAAATAGCAACGTTTTTCTTATTCATTAATATCACTTTACCTTTCTATTTTTAACATACTCTTCAATTCTTTGTAATCCTTCTTGTAATGAATCAAAATCAGTTGCATATGAAATCCTAATATATCTATTTGCCACTTCACCAAATGCAATTCCTGGAGTAACTCCAACTTTATTCTTTTTAGCTAAATCTAATGCAAAATCATAAGAATTTTCTTTAATAAAATCTGGAATTTTAGCAAATGCATAAAAAGCACCTCTTGGAACTTCTAATGAAAATCCAATATCACTTAATCGTTTATAAACTAAATCACGATTTTTTTCATAATATTTATTCATTTCAATTGGATCATCAATTCCATTAACTAATGCTTCAACGCCTGCATATTGTGCTGGATTAGAAGGTGAAGAAACTAAAAATCCATGAATTTTCAAAATAGTAGTACATAAATCTTTTGGAGCAGCGATGTATCCTAATCGATAACCTGTCATCGCATGTGATTTTGATAATCCATTAATAAAAATAGTCTGTTCAGGTAAGTATTTAGCAAAAGAAACATGTTTAGAATCATAAGTTAATTCAGAGTAAATTTCATCACTGATAACAAATATATCTTTACTAGATAAAATCTCAGCTAAATCTTTAACGTGTTGTTCATCTAAAACTGCCCCAGTTGGATTATTGGGATAATTTAATACAATTAGAGTTGCCTTTGGATGAGAATCTAATGTAGAAATTAATTTTTCTTTAGTCAACACAAATCCATCTTCTGTCGTATCAATATAAACAGGAATTCCACCAGCATACTGAACTAAAGATGTATATAAGGGATAAGCTGGAAGTGGAATTAATACCTCATCACCTGGATTAATTAATGATAGCATTGAACTCGATAGAGACTCAGTTGCTCCAACGGTTGTAATAATTTCACTATTAGGATCATAATTAAGTCCATACTGATTATTAATGTAACTACTAATTGCTTCTCTTAATTCTTGAATTCCACTATGTAATGAGTAGTGTGAATGATTATCTTCAATACTTTTCATTGCAGCTTTTTTAACATGTTCTGGAGTATTTAGTCCAGGTTCTCCAACTGTCAATTTTATAATTCCTTCAATATTTGAAATTTTACCTGAAAAAGATCTAATCATAGAACCATTTGTTTGGTCCAAGTTTTTATTTATCTTTCCTTCTAAATTGGATGAAAGATTTGGCATTTTAATTACTCCTTTAAATTAAATTATTTAATCCAAAAATTAATTCTTTAAGTTCAGCCACTTTATTAATTGCTAATAATACACCATCCATAAAAGATGAACGATCAAAAGAATCTTGTCTTAATGTTAAAGCTTCACCTTTTCCACCAAATAAAACTTGTTCATGCGCCACATAACCAGGTAAACGAACAGCATGTACTTTTACTCCATTTACATCTGCACCTCTTGAATCTTCCATATCATTGTTTTCACTCTTGTTTTGACGCTCAGCACTAATAACTTTGGCGGTATTTAATGCAGTTGCTGATGGAGCATCCTTTTTATCGGCATGGTGCATTTCAATTACTTCTGCATCTGAATAATATTTAGCAGCTTCTTTTGCAAAATTTAAAATTAAGTTAGCTGATATACTGAAATTAGGTGCAATTATACCACCTATTTGGCTTCCTTTGGATAATTCATTTAACTTTTTATAATCATCATCTGATAAGCCACTTGTTCCAATAATTGGATTAATACCATTTTCTAATGCAAATTTAGTATTTTCATAAACTGCATCTGGTGAACTAAAGTCAATCCATAAATCAATTTCATTAACATCAATTTCATTTATATTATTAAATGCTCTAGTATTTTCAGGTAAAAAATCAAACTTTTGATTTTCTTGTATATGCGGATTATAAACAGCAACTAAATTTAATTCATCATGATCATCAATCAAATTAATTACTTGTTTTCCCATAGATCCATTAAATCCAGCCAATAATATGTTAGTCATTTTAATTCTCCTTTAGTCAATAATTTTATTCATTAATTGTATCTTTTCAGCTTCATTCAAAGATACAATTGGTAAACGACAATCTCCAACTTGATATCCTTGATCGTTTAATAATGCTTTTACAGGCGAAGGAGACGGATACATAAAGAGCGCATTCATTTTAGGCGTTAAATATCTAGATAAGTATCCTGCTATATTTAAATCACCTTGATCTAAAGCATCATACATATTTCTCATTTGCTTAGTATAAATATGACTAGCTACAGAAATAATCCCTTTTCCTCCAACCATTTTAGCAAATAATGCTTGTGGATCTTCTCCTGAGTATACAAAAAAATCATTAGAAGTATTTTCTACAATATTTTGAAAAGAAGCTAAATCCATACATTGCTTAACACCCAAAATATTTTGATTCTTAGATAACTTAATAATCGTTTCATCTTCCATTGCAATCCCGGTTCTAGAAGGAACATTATAAATAAAAAGTGGAATATTAGAACTAGCAGCTACTGTTTCAAAATGAGCAACCATCCCTCTTTGTGAAGGCTTATTATAATATGGAACGACTACTAAAGCAGCATCAATTCCATCAATTTTACTTACTTCTTTTGTAAATTGAGTTGTTTCTTTGGTATTATTTGAGCCCGTTCCAGCAATTACAGGTACTCTTCCATCAATGAACGCAGCAAATTTAGTATATAATTCTATTTTTTCATCATGAGTTAATGTTGGTGTTTCACCTGTTGTTCCACCAATCACAAATCCATTACATCCATCTTGCATTAAATGTTCTGCTAATCGATTTAATTCTTTAAAATTAATTTGATTATCTTTATCAAAAGGTGTGATAATCGCGGTCATTAAATCAACATTATCAAATTTATTATTCATAACTTATTCCTCCATTCGATGTTCTAGATATCCTGTAATTGCATTAATTCCTGATGCAATTGCATTTATGTTAGGTAAAAATTTATCTGAATGTAATGAATTATTTGGGTCCGAAACTCCTAACCAAAACATAACTCCAGGAAACTTATTCAATAAGTACCCAAAATCTTCACCAGTCATTGCAGGTTTCATCATTTCAAAATTAACATTTTGATTTTCTTCCATATAATTACAAAAATCAGTTGATAACTTAAAATTATTTTCAACAGGATAATATCCACCTTGGTTTAACTTAACTTTTACTTCACAATCAAAAAGAATTTCAATCCCTTTTTTCACTTGTAAAATTTGTTGTTGCAAATATTCAATTTGATTTTGTGTTAAAGCTCTAATTGTTCCTTCAATTTTTGTATATCCTGAAATAACATTTCTAATTGAACCTGATTCGAATTTACCAAAAGTAATAACGGCATTATCCATTGGATTAAATTTTCTTGAAATAATATTTTGAATTTGATTAATAAATTCGGATCCTGCAACCACCATATCTCTTGCATTTTGAGGGTATGCAGCATGTCCACTCTTACCAATTAATTCAACATCAACTTCTGTTGTACCAGCAAATAAAGTTCCAACTCTACTACCAATCACTCCTGTATCTAACTGTGGATTATCATGTAAAGCATAAAATTCGTCTGGTTTCCATTTACCTTCAAAAACACCAAGATCATAAGCAATTTTACCACCATTTTGACTTTCCTCAGCTGGTTGGAAAAAGAAAATCAAATTGTCTTTGGGTTGATTTTTAGCAAAGTAATCTAAAACACCTAGAGCAACTGTCATATGTAAATCATGACCACATGCATGCATTTTACCTTCATTTTTTGATTTAAATTCGATGTTAGTTGCTTCTTGAACTGGTAAAGCATCAATGTCTGTTCGATAACCAATCGTTTTACTAGGATTTATCCCGGGAATATAAACCAAGATAGCAGTTGGTAAATCAGAAATTGTTCGAACATTCCAATTATTATTTTTTATTTTTTCTACCATATTAAGAAGAAATTCATGTGTTTTAAATTCTTCCATTGCAAGTTCAGGATATTGATGTAAATGTCGATAAATTTCAAATAATTCTGCTTGTTGCATTTTAATCACTCTACTTTCTTAAACGATTTTCTAATTTTGTTTTTGAACTAGTTTGTTCATCTTTTCGTTTAAGGACTTTAGCAGGCATTCCACCAACCACAGTATTAGGCTCAACATCTTCAGTTACAACTGCACCTGCTGCAACAACAGCTCCTGCACCAACGTGCACCCCTTCAATTACTACTGCATTTGCACCAATTAAAACATTATCATCAATCTTAACCGGTGTTGCACTAGCAGGCTCAACAACTCCTGCTAAAACAGCTCCTGCACCAACGTGAACATTTTTTCCAACCATGGCTCTTCCACCAAGAACAACATTCATATCAATCATTGAATTATCACCGATTTCTGCTCCAATATTAATTGAAGCTCCCATCATAATTACTACTTTATGACCAATTTTTACTTGATCTCGAATAATTGCTCCGGGTTCAATTCTTGCATCTAATTCCTTTAAATCTTTTAAAGGTACTGCTGAACGACGTACCGAATTTTCAATTTCAATTTGTTCAATTTTAGTTTCATTTTCTTGGATGATTGGACTAATTTCTTCCCAATCACCAAAAAGGATTGTTAAATTCTGTGAATTAAAGACTTTGACAGTTTTAGGAAATTTAACTTCGTCTAAATTACCTTGAAGATAAACTTTCACTGGTGTTTTCTTTTCAGCATTTGCAATAAAATTAATGATTTGTTGAGCATCTAAGTTTTCCATCATTTAATAATCTCCTTTTATAATGAAAGATCTAGTGAAACTAAATCTTCAAAGCTTTGTCTTTTTATTACTAATTGTGATTTACCATTTTCAACAAAAACTACAGCTGGTTTTAAATTTAAATTATAATTAGATGCCATTGAATATCCGTATGCACCTGTATCATAAACGACCACTAAATCATTTAAATTAGGAATTGGCAACTTTAAATCATGAATTAAAATATCACCTGATTCACAATATTTACCAACTAATTCATAAGTTTTTTCATCTTTTTCATTAATTCGATTAGCTAATGATGCTTCATATTTAGCTTGATATAAAGCAGGACGAATATTATCTCCCATTCCACCATCAACTGCTACATAATTATGTCCATTAGGTACTGATTTAGTTGAACCAGTACGATATAAACTATAGCCGGCTTCACCAACAATTGAACGACCAGGTTCAATCCATATCGATGGCATTTTTATTTCTTGTTCTTTTGTTTGAATCTTTATTTCTGCTGTAATTTTTTGAATAACTTGATCAATCGAAATTGGTTGATCATCAGCGGTATATTTAATTCCAAATCCGCCACCAAGATTCAAAATATCAGCATCAAAATTACTTTCTTTTTTCCAATTTGCTAATACATCAATTAATACTTTTATTTCTTGTTCAAATCCTTCATACGCAAAAATTTGTGAACCAATATGTGCATGAATTCCTTTTAAATTAATTCTTTTACTTTTGTTTAATAATTTAAAAGCTTGTTCTACCTGTCCTGATTCTAAATCAAAACCAAACTTACTATCAGTTTGACCTGTAGAAATATATTCATGGGTATGAGCCTCAACTCCTGGAGTCACTCTCATTAAAACATTAATTGTTTGATTCTTTTCTTCTAAAATTTGATTCAATAAATCTATCTCATTGAAATTATCAACAATGATTAGTCCAACTTGATAATCTACAGCCATTGATAATTCTTGATAAGTTTTATTATTGCCATGAAAACTAATATTGTTCATTGGAAAGTCAGCCTTATGAGCAACATATAATTCCCCACCAGATACAACATCGCTATGAACTTTTTCATTTTTAAGTAACTGATACATCGCAATACACGAAAATGCTTTACTTGCATAACTAATTACATAATCAACATTATTTTTTTCAAAAGCTTGCTTGAATAAATTCAATTGTTTTTTAATTTTATGTACATCATAAACAACTAAAGGTGTCCCATAATCATTTGCTAATTTAACTGAATCAACTCCACCAATCATTAAATGATTATTTTGATTAATTAATTCTTGTTCAACTTGTCTACTCATTAACCTACACCTCCAAATTTATAAAAAAAGGGAAACCCAAATAGATAGCTAAATGCTATCTATCCGGATTTCCCTACAATTATTTACACTTATAGAATATTGAATTGATAGCACCCCGTAACTAAAGTTACGACAGTCCGTAGAATATTAAACTACGTCCCAGTATCTTAAGTTCACCATTTTAAGAAACTTCGGCAATTGATCCTTTCAATAGCTTCAAAGCTTTGTGATTACTCCACTATTTACTGATATCTCTTGCAACCTCTATTTATTTGATTGATACAAGCTTATATTAAAACAAATTTTAAGTCAATAATTTAACCTAATATTTTTTTTAAAATATTTTGTTACTATATATGCCTTTTAAATCAATCTTTTTTTGAACAAATAATAATTGCAATCAAAAAATTACATGTTAAAATTTTGGATAATCGAATAAGAAATGGATGTGAAATTATGAAAGTTGTAAAATTTGGCGGTAGTTCATTAGCTGATGGAGAACACTTTCAAAGTGTTATTAATATTATTAAAGATGATGATGAACGAAAAGCAATCGTTTTATCTGCGCCTGGAAAGAGATTTGATAATGATACTAAAGTAACCGACTTATTAGTAAATTATGCTAATGAAGTCATTAATGATAAAAACTATCTAACGACAGTCAAAAAAATTGTAAAAAGATATAATGAAATTAGTGAATACTTTCACTTAAATCACAATGTTATAGCAACTATTGAAGCAATTTTAAACGATTTACCTAATCAAAACTATTTAAATAATGAATTTTTAATGGCAACTTTTAAAGCTCATGGGGAAAAATTAAGTGCTTTTTTAATGAATGAAATTTTAAATGAATTAGATATTCCAGCTGTATTTATGGATCCATGTAAAATTGGAATAATCGTTTCTAATAACCCGCAAAATGCCAATATTTTACCAGAAACATATACTAATTTACATAAAATTAAAATAACTAATAAAAAATTAATTTTCCCTGGATTCTTTGGGGTTACCAAACATAATGAAATTGCGACTTTTGCCCGAGGTGGATCTGATATTACTGGATCAATTATTGCCAAAGGTCTAAATGCCGATTTATATGAAAATTTTACTGATGTAAATGCAATTTATTCAGCTAATCCAAAGATTGTTTCTAATCCAGCTCCAATCAAAAAAATGACTTATCGAGAAATGCGTGAATTAGCATATGCAGGATTTGCAGTTTTTAATGATGAAGCGATTATTCCAGTTGTTGATGCAAATATTCCAATTAATGTAAAAAATACCAATAATCCAAATGCCAAAGGAACAATGATTGTTCCTTCAGAAAATTTTATTCCTAAAAAAATCATAACTGGTGTTACCAGCTCTAAACATTTTTTAGGACTGTATATTCACAAATATCTATTAAACAAAGAGGTTGGTTTTACACTCAAAATACTACAAATTTTATATAAATATAATGTTTCTTATGAACATATGCCGTCTGGAATAGATGATTTAACAATTATTTTTGATAGTAATCAACTAAATAATGAATTAATGAATCAAATCAAACAGGAAATTATTCAAGAAATTAATCCAGACAAAATTAATTGGATCAAAGATTATGCAATTATCATGATTGTTGGAGAAGGACTTTCTATCAACCCTTCAACCATTGAAAAAATTTTCAAACCACTTGTGGATAACGATATTAGAATCCATATGATTAACCAAGGTGCATCTAAAATATCTACAATGTTAGGAACTAATAATGCCGATGCTGATCGAGCCGTAGAATTAATTTATCAACACTTTTTCGATAATAATGCATTAAATCTTTAAGGAGGAACTATAATGACTGAATTATTAAAAGTACATGGATCAGAAAATCAATTTTTTATTTTAGACCGAACAAAATTAGAAGAATTTTTATCAGATAAGCAAATTATTGAACTCACCAAAAGAGTTACTAATCGAACTAATGGATTATTAGGTGGAGCTGACGGACTTTTACTAGTCGATAATTCAAGTCATAAAGATACTTTAGGCCAAATGAGAGTTATTAATGCTGATGGTAGCGAGGCTTCAATGTGTGGTAACGGCTTAAGAACAGTTAGTCGCTATTTATCAGAAAAATTCAATCAAACTCATTTCAAAGTTGAAACTATGAACGCTGATTTAGAAGTTAAACAGGCAAAAGATTTAGCACCAAATGTTAAAGCATTTAGTGTTGAAATATCACCCGTCAAATTTAACCAAGAAGCATTTCCATTTGAAAAATTAAATAAACAAAAAATTTTTAATGAAACTGTACCTGAAATAGATGAAACTGAAAAATTCACAGCTATTGCTGTTCCTAATCCTCATCTAATTAATTTTTCTAATAACAATACGATTAACACTAATAAAATGGAAAAATTAGGTAAATATCTTAATGGTCAAAATCCATATTTTACTGATGGCGTTAATCTTAACTTTGCTTACGAAAAAGCCCCTAATCAAATTTTCGTTAAAACATTTGAACGTGGAGTTGGTTTTACAAATGCCTGTGGAACTGGAATGACAGCCACTAGTCTAGCATATGCTTTAATCAATTATCCAAATCAAAATTTTAATGAAGAAATAACAGTTTATAATCCTGGCGGAATGGTTAAAAATAATGTAAAAAAAATTGATAATCATTATTCTTTAAAATTAACAGGAAATGCAACTATTACACATAAGATTAATATTGACCTTCAAAGTCTAATTAATAATGATTTAAATAAAGCTAAAATCTTTGAAACCAATGAAGAATCTGATTATAAAAACTTTGTGAATTCACTAACTTAACAATTAAAAAAATAAACGTAATCATTTAAGATTACGTTTTTTTTTTATGATTCTTTTTAAAGTTCTTTTAACTTACCACGAAAATCAGATAATTTAGTATATCCCTTTTCTTCCATAATGATTTTTAATTCATCAGCTAAACGATCAAATACTCCTGTTCCTTCACGCCATAATTCAGTTCCAATTTGAACAATATCAGCACCACATAAAACATGTTCAAATACATCAGACCCATTCTTAATTCCACCAGTTCCAATGATTTGAATTTCTGGATTTAAGCGTTTTCGAAAAGCACGAACATTTGATAATGCAATTGGTTTAATAAATTCTCCACCAATCCCTCCAAATCCACCTTTAGGCTTAATATAAGCTGATTCGTTTTTAAGATCAACAGCCATTCCATTACCAATACTATTAATTGTATTTACATATGCAATTGGAAATTGATTTAAAATTTCAGCAACTTGGTCAAATTGAAAAAAATCAAAATATGGAGGTAATTTAACTCCAATTTGTTTATCACATACTGAAAAGACGGTATCTAATTCTTCTTTAATAGTAGGAAAATCATAACCTACTTGAGGCTTACCAACAACATTTGGACAAGATAAGTTTAATTCAATTAATCCGTTAAAATTACTAGATTGAATTTGAGTAAATAATTCTTTATTTTCTTCAACTGACAATCCAGAAACTGACAAAATAATTGGCTTTTCATTATTTTGATGATCTAACACAAATTTAAGATAAAAATCTAATCCTTCATTGGGAATTCCCATTGAATTAATACTACCTAATTCTAGTAATTGTTGTCTTGGAGTTGGATTTCCTGGACGATAGTTAGTTGTTGCACTTTTAGTAATAATTCCACCAGCATTAGATTCAAGCATCTTATCTAATTCTTCACCTGAAATACACATAACTCCAGATGCATTGGTCATTAAATTGGGAAATACTTGATTGCCTAGTCTTGATTCGAGGGAAATATTAGTCATTTGATTGCTCCTTTTTAGTCCATGCCCATGCATCTTGATGCCATGAGTTTAATTTTTCAAATTGTTGATCATTAAATTGCTTTTCTTCATATCCTTTATTAATTAAATCCGAATATTTTAATAATGACTCAAAATTTATTCCTGCTTTAGCAAAGTTATTAGTTGCATCTGGAAATTCATATGTAAAAATTGAAATTATTCCAGCTACATTAATTCCATCTCTTTGCAACGCTTTAGCAGCACCTAAGACACTTCCACCAGTTGAAATAAGATCATCAATTAAAAGAACTTTATCATCTTTAGTAACTCGACCTTCAGTTTGCTTACCTGCTCCATGATCTTTAGGTTTTGAACGAACATAAATTAATGGCAATCCTAACTTTTCAGCAACTAAAGTTGCATGAGGAATTCCAGCGGTTACAACTCCTCCAATTACAGTTACATCTGGATATTTATTTTTAATAATGTTAACCAGTCCATCAGCTATTTTTGCTCTTAAACTTGGATAAGAAATAGTTAATCTCAAATCAGTATAAATTGGCGATAAAATACCACTAGCATATTTAAAAGGTTTGTCTAGTGATAAACTAACAATTTTTTCATCAATTAAATCTTGAATAATACTATTATCGTTCATTGTTCCACTCCTTTAACATCTTTAAATAGCTGTTTCTTGGATTTTTACTTTGAGTAATTGGTCTTCCAACTACAAGCGCACTACTACCAGATTTATAAGCAACTTTGGGTGTAGATACTCTTGTTTGATCTCCAACTGCATCATTCTGATTTCTGATTCCGGGAGTAACATATAAGAAATCGTCACCTAATTGATTTCTTAAAACTTTCACTTCATGAACTGAAGTAATAACTCCATCAGCTCCTGCACTTTTTGCTAATTGTCCCAAATGAACTACTTGTTCACTCATTGATAAATTACAATTTTGTTCTTCTTTAACTTCTTTTTCAGATAAAGAAGTTAATTCAGTAACAGCTAATAACTTGGTTGGATAAGCAACTTCACTTAATCCTTCTTTTGCACTTCGAATCATCTTTGATCCACCTAAAGCATGAACTGTTACATAATCAACCTTTAATTTTGCAATTTGCTTCATTGCGCGTTTTACAGTATTAGGAATATCAAACAATTTTAAATCTAAAAAAACCTTATAACCACGATTCTTTATATTTTTCACAATTGCTGGACCATTTCCATAAAATAACTCCATTCCAATTTTAACTGTTAAATCATCATTCAATTCAAATTGGTCTAGTATTGCATTCATTTCTTCTTCATTTGGTACATCTAATGCAATCATTAATGGACCTTGCATAATTTTCCTCCTAACAAAAAATCCGTAATTCACACAAACAGCATAATTGGCCATCAAAAAGTGTAAAATTACGGACGTAATTAGAATTTATTCACGTTAATTTTACTTTTGGCTTCTCTGAACCAATTAAAGCTACTTGATTGATTAATACCTTATCATGGACAAAATAAAAAAGCAAACCTTGCATTTAAAAATTACTTATGCAATAATTTACCAGATTACAAATTAACAAAAGCCTGTGAGCTTTTATTTGGAGGAAAAAATATGAATAAATTTACAAGAGTGCACCATCATGAAAACATGACCAAACAGCAAAAACGAGTTTTAGCTTCTTCATCAGCTGGCTTTGGTCTTGAAAATATGGATGTACTTTTTTTGTCTTTTGCAATGAGTTCTATTATGACTCATTATCACGTAAGTGCGGGTACAGCTGGATTAATTGGTTCAATTACTAATTGGGGAATGTTACTAGGTGGCATTTTATTTGGAATTATTAGTGATCATATTGGTCGTGTTAAAACATTTACTTATACTATTTTTATTTTTGCCTTCGCAACCGCAGCTATTGCATTCGCTAGTAACATAGAAACTATTTTTATTCTTAGGTTTATTTCTGGAATTGGTGCTGGTGGAGAATACGGGATTGGAATTGCTTTAGTCGCTGAATCATTTCCAAAATCTAAATTAGGCAGAATTTCTTCAATTACTGCAATTGGAGGACAAGCTGGAGCATTATTAGCTGCTATTTTAGCTGCCTTTATTATTCCAACATTTGGTTGGCAAGCTTTATTCTTATTTGGTTTAATACCTGTTACCTTAGCTTTTTTCACTAGAATTCATCTAAAAGAATCTAATGAATTTAAAAATATTAAGTACCAACATCAAAATAAAGGAACTATCAAAACAGTTTTTAAATATATGTTTAGTAGTAAAAAAGCAATTCATCAAAGTTTAGGACTATGTATTATGACTATTGTTCAAATTGCTGGATATTTTGGAATGATGAATTGGTTACCTAAAATTGTACAAGAACAATTGGGGCTAAATGTTGCGGGATCGTCATTATGGATGATTTCAACTATCATCGGTATGAGTCTTGGGATGCTAACATTTGGAAATTTCTTAGATAAATTTGGTCCTCGAAAAGCATTTGGTATTTTCTTAATAGCTTCAGCTATTTTAGTTTATACAATCACATTAGCTACTAACATTTATACAATGCTAATTATTGGTGCTGTAATTGGATTCTTTTCAAATGGAATGTATGGAGGATATGGAGCTATCGTATCTCGTCTATATCCAACTGAAATTAGAGCAACCGCAAATAATCTTATTGTTGGTGTCGGACGTGCAATTGGTGGGTTTTCATCACTAATCATTGGAATTTTAATGGATAATTATAATTTAACCATCGTTATGTTATTTTTATCTACTTTATATTTAATTAGTTTTATTACAATGTTAACTCTACCAGGATTAAAATCATTAAAACCGGTTGAAAATAAAACTGCCACTGAAACTATTAATTAATAAAATACTTACACCCATAAAAAATAAGCTTATAAATTAATGTAAGCTTATTTTTTTAACCTTCTTTAGATCCAATTATTACTGCATTGATTAAACAATATATCACTAATTGTATGATTGATAATATTAAAACAAATACTAACATAGAATGATTCCACATATTTATAAATAATTCAAAATAATGCTGTGGAGCCTTTATAAAAGATATTGTGTGAAGTCCTAAAAATCTTCCAATGAATACACCAACTGAGGAAGCAAAAATCAATAATATAGAAATAATAAAAAAACTAAATCTATTATTTAATGATAATTTATCATTAATCATATTAGAAACACTTATCAAACTAAACATCCCTAAAATAATTAAGCTAATCGAACTTATTAATAAACATGCAAATAAGAACCAAGTGTTAAAATCTAAATTTAATAATGCTTCTCCTGTATAATTTTGAAGCCTATCTAAATGAAATAAATCAGTCAACATATAAGGAGCATTAGGATAAAATAGCAGCCAAATTAAAGTTAAAAACCAAAAGGTAATATTATTTTTTGAATTAATATGAAAACTTATTTCGATTGGAATATAACCTAAAATTGTATTGAGAAAAATAAATTCAAATGGTGATCTTATATAGAACCATAAAAATGCAATCCAAATAAGAAAAAATAATCTTATTGGCCACCTAACCTTTTTTATCATAACTTTATACCTCTATTAAAAATATTTATATATCAAAAATAAAAAACGTGAGGTCAAAAAGACCTCACGTTTTATTGCTTGATGTAATACACAAACATGTATTATGAATTACATTATAGTATATATATTTAAAAATGTCTATTTTTTTATGAAAGTTTTTTTATATACTTTTTTGACAATAAATAATAAAATCACTTAAAATAAATTATAAAAAATAATTAAGGAGTGATCTTATATTCAAGAAAAACAACATTTTATTACTTATTACAGTGATCGCAATTTCAATTGCTTCAATCTTAGTTAAGTTAACTAACACCCCATCATCAGTAATGAGTATGTATCGAATGTATCTAGCAAGTTTATTTTTAATTCCAATGGTTTTAAAACATCGAATTGATTTTAAAACTATTTCAAAATCTAATTGGTTTTATTTAATTATTGCAGGATTGTTCTTAGCACTACATTTTGGATTATGGTTTGAATCATTAAAATTAACTACCGTAACCAGTTCAACTGTAATTCTTTCTATTCAGCCTATCGTAGCATTATTTGGTACATTTTTAATTTATAAAGAAAAAGCTAGTGTAAAAAGCATTGCTACCATTTTAGTCTCAATTTTAGGAGTTATTTTGGTTAGCTGGGGTGATTTAGGTGGCAGCAATCCATCAGCTTTAATTGGTGATTTACTTTCATTCTTAAGTGTAATTGCATTAGTTGCTTATCTTTTAATTGGACAAGCAAAAATCAAAAATATTTCATTTTGGACATACAGTTTTATTGTATTTTTATTTGCTGGAATATTTTTAAACATTTTTAATTTAATTACCAGTACTAAACTAACCGGATACTCTTCTTATGATTGGATGATGTTTATTGCTTTAGCCATTTTCCCCACTATTGCACATGTCCTATACAATTATTTATTAGGCTTTATTAGTCCAACTACTATTTCAATGAGTATGCTTGGTGAACCAATTGGAGCTACAGTTTTAGCAATTATCTTTTTAAATCAAAAAATTACTGCATTACAAATTTTCGGTGGAATTATTGTTTTAATTGGAATATACTTATTCTTAAAAAATCAGGCAAAAGAAAAACAGGTAATTAATTATGAAAATAATAAAGAAAAAAACAAATGAATTAACAAATGCTGAACTTTTATCAATTATGAAAGAACGTATCAATGTTTTTGTAGTAGAACAAAATTGTCCATATCCTGAAATTGATAAAAAAGATTTTGATGCAATTCATCTATTTATTAAAATAAATAATGAAATTACTGCATATACTCGCATTGTTCCTCATGATAATGGAAAAGATATCAGTTTTGGCCGTGTTCTTGTAAAAAAAGAATACCGTAAAGAAAAATTGGGTCATAAAATTGTTCAAGCTACTTTAGATGAAATTAACAAAGAATATCCAAATAAGAACATTAAAATTGCTGGACAAGAGTATTTAAAAGATTTTTATCAATCATTTGGTTTTAAACCAGTTTCTGAAATTTATTTAGAAGATAATATACCTCACATCGATTTACTTATCAAAAAAGACTAGCTTTTATCAAGCTAGTCTTTTTAATTACAATTCACCATTTAAAAATTGAGTTTCCCCTTTTCCAAAACTCCAATCATCATCATTATTAGATACCATACTAAAAACTACATCTTCTTTTTTAATTCCAACTTCTTTTTCTAATCTTTCAACTAATCTTTGATAAAATAGTTGTTTTAACTTTGCAGGTCTTGGGCGAGAAGTAACATTAAATACAATTACATCTTCACTACGATCAATTCCAAGTCCTGTATCTTGAATTTGCATTTCAAATGGTTCATGTTGAGTCAACACTTGATAACGATCTCTTTCAGGTGTTTTTAAAGTCTCTACCTGTACTTCATAAGCAATATCTAAAATCTGTTTTAACTTTGCTTCATCTTTTCCTTTGATTAAATCTACTCTCATTAATGGCATACTTTTTACCTCTTTCACAAATAATATTTATTTATAATTATATAAAAAAATAAAAAAAAGGCAATCTAACACTAATAAAATAATCATCTTTGTTAACTTACTTAACATTTTTTTATCTAAATGTAATCATTTTGAGATAAACAAATGATATATTATTAATAATTCTAATAAATTAAGGTGGGAAACTAATGGCTAAAAAGAGAATAGAATGGATTGATATCGCAAAAGCATTAGGAATAATTGCAGTTGTTATAGGACATGCTTTTCATCCACTAAGAGATAATAGCCATATAATAAGTGTAATTTATACCTCTATTTATTGGTGGCATATGCCTTTATTTTTCATAATCGGTGGATTCTTTTTGAAACCTTTAACTGATACATTTAATTTTAAACAGTTTATCAAGAAAAAAATTATTCCATCTTTAAAATCATATTTTATTTATGGTTCAGTTATTATAATAATTAGTCATTTCATTCATAATCGTTCAATTAAAGAAACCATAACTTATTTTTTTAAGTTAGCTTATGGAGGACCATTATTAACTCGTGAACTAACAGTTTTTTGGTTTATTAATGCAATGATTTTAACAACTATTTTAGTAACATTAATGATCACTTATATTAAATCAATTACAGCACAATTTTTTATTGCAATAACCTTATTTGCATTAGGAGTTTCATATCCTAATTCTGGTGCATTTGGAATTGAAAACATGCCATGGTCAATTGATACTGTCTTATTAACAACACTATGGATGTTATTAGGTTATTATATTTTTAAATATTACAAACAATTCAAAGGAAAAAATATACTATTAGTATCTGGAACTACGCTTTTTGGAATCTTAGTTATTCTGAGATACAACAATATTTTATCTTATGCTTTATATCTAAAATCACATATTTTACATAATACTTTCTTAGGATTTTATTTTTCAACATTTCTTTGTTTAACTATTTTTATATTTAGTGCTAAATTAACTAATTTTACATTTCTTAAATTAATACTAATGAAAATTGGAAAACATACAATGCCAATCATGTATATGCATAAAACAATTTTCTATATTGTTTCAAAATTAGGCTTAGAGAATGGACAAACTTTAATTAAAATTATTTTAGGAATTTCACTTCCTTTAATTACTTATGAATTATATAAACTAAGTAAAAATTCAATTTTGCTTAATAAAAAGTCATCAATTTAATTGATGACTTTTTTACTTAATATGATTCTTTTTTTAAATTATGTATGCTATTAAAAGTATTATAAATACAAAAAAGAAAAGAAAAGTCCAAATAGAAACTGAAATTAGTTCATAAGAAAAATTATTAGCTACTCCTGTACCATCGGTTTTTCGAAAAATTAAAAATAAAAATCCCAAAACATACAATATAAAAGTAACTAATGAAGTTATTTTTAACGTTTTCATCTAATATCACCTCCTATATATGATATAGTAACATATATAATATATAATAATATTTTTAATTAATAGAAAAGGAGACATATAATGAACATTTTGAACAAGAACGGATTTAATTTAAAATTTTGGATTACTTTAATTGTTAACTTCTTAGGTATATTATTCGCAAATTTTATTATTAGAAAAATTGCTGGAACTAATGCTTATATCTATGGTACACTGGCTTTTATAGTTTCAATTGCCCTTTTAATTTATGATATTATCTTTTTTAAAGACTTTATTAAAGAGGAATGGTTAAAATATCGTAAAAATATATGGAAAAATATTTTTTATTCAATAATCGTAGTCATATTAGTCGGTTTAACAATCAGTGTAGCACGTTCTTTATTAGTGGATTATTACCTGATTCTAAAGTTACCGGAGTAGTTAAATATGATTTCCCAATAACCGCAATATCTGGAATATTAATTAGTATAATTTCTGGAATTAGTGATGTTATATAGCCTTTGTTGAAGAAATTACTTATCGTTATGAATCAATGTTTAGATTCAAAAAATACGGTATAACTCCACTATCAATAATGTTAATAGTTTCTAGTTTACTATTTGGATTTAGTCATTTTTATAACTATAACGGTAGTTTTATTGCAACAATTCCTTATGGATTAGCAGGATTAGTCCTAGCAATAAGCTACTTATTAACAAACAAATTTTTTGTTCCAACAATCGCACATATTATTTTCAATTCAACATCATTAATTTCTTCAATCTTTTTATTAATTGTCTATCTTATTAAATAACTGATAAACATAACATTAGAAAAATACATTAAAAAATGCATTTTTCTTGATACATAATTTTAAAGTGTTATCTTTTAATTGAGTTATCTATGAGTAACTCCCAACCCTTTTTGGATTGATTACAATTATAAGTAACCTCACTCGAATTTAAAGTTTAAATGATCTCTCATTTATGCATTCACCAAGCTATTAATTTATTTTCGAGTGGGGTTACTTATTTTTTTATACACAAGCCTAATTATTGATAATAAATTTTAAAGTGTTATTTTTTAAGTAGGCTATTAATTTAGCTTTCAACCTCCAATCAGATTGATATAATATATCCCTACTCGTAAAAAACATCTCTTTATGTAACTAGCCAAGTAATTACAAAAACAAATGTTAGGGATATAAAAAATAACAATGATTTTAAAATCATTGTTATTTTTTTATAATTTATTAATTTAAAGGAAGGTACAGGATTTGAACCTGCGCGCCGAAAATAATCGGTTCGCCGGATTTCGAGTCCGGTGCATTACCACTCTGCCAACCTTCCATAATAAAGAACCAAAAAGATTCTCATTTATTAATACTTAAGCAGACTAAGAATATCATAATTATCGATTTTATTTCTACCTTTTAATTCTGTTAATTCAACGATAAAAGCTGTTCCAACAACAATCCCGCCTAATTTTTCAACCAATTCGATTGTTGCTTTAATTGTTCCACCAGTTGCTAATAAATCATCAGTAATTAGCACTCTTTGACCAGGCTTAATTGCTCCTTCATGTAAATATAAAGATGATTCACCATATTCTAATCCATAAGTAGCTTTAACCACTTCACCCGGAAGTTTTCCTTTTTTTCTTGCAGGTGCAAACCCAATTTCTAAATCATAGGCAACTGGACATCCAACAATAAATCCACGAGCTTCTGGACCAACAATCATATCAACATTCAATTCTTTTGCATGGGCAACAATTTCATCTGTTGCTTGCTTGTATGCTTCACCATTTTCTAGTAACGGAGATATATCACGAAATAAAATTCCTGGTTCAGGAAAATTCTCATAACTTTTTACATAATCCTTTAAATTTAGTGTCACTACGCTATACTTCCTTTCATATTAAGCCATAAAATCATTAATTGTATGAACTAAAGTTGTTTTATCAGTTTTTAATAACATTTTTTCAACTTCTAATTGCTTAATTCTTAATTGATAACTTGCAGAAGTTTCAATACTTTTCTTAGCTGGATTTTTAACACCGTTCATTATACCATGTTTTACTGTAATAAAACCTAATTCCAAAAAAACTTGGATCATAAAAATCAATAAATTCCCATCAATTTTTAAATGATTTGATATCTCTTTTAATTTATTGGAAATATCTATATTATTTTGTGTTTCAATAAACTTAAATAATTTTGCATAATCTTGTCTACTTGGCATCCCTGACTCAATACAATATGTTTTTTTATATAAGTAGAAAATCAAATTTTGTTTTTCTACTTTGCTCATTAGTAATTTTAAATCATCTATTGTATCAGGACAATCCACTATAAAAACATTCTCTTTCAATTCATTTATATCATCAGCTATTTTAACATCACTATTGCTACCAATATATCCTGATAATTTATCAGCCAATTTATCATGGAAGAAAATATATGTTCCATCTTTTTTAAACATTGATTCAGATAAATTTTTAGTTCGCTTATCAGTAATAAGCATTCCTTCAGTAGCTAAATCATCAATCATAATTTGAATATTTTTTTTACCCTTCCACTCATTTAAATTTAAATGACCGGCAATTTTTAAATTATCAATTACATTATTAATTTCATTAGCTTCATTCCCTTTTCCAAAAGCAACTGCAGCAATAGAATCATTTTTACTTTTTAATTCAATTTTTAAATGTTCATTAGTTTTACCCATTACTGAAACTTTTGAAATTTCACTAGGAATAATTTCTAATTTTGGATATTCATTATTATTACCAAATGGACTCAGTTTTTGAATATCTTGATAAAGTTGCATATTAATTTCATCTGAACTAATTGAAATTGCTATTGGTAAATTAGGTTTATTAGAAAGTTCAAAATTTTGTTGATTTGCTCTTTCTTCTAATGAAGAACTAAGTTCGTTAATTTTATCGGCTTTAATTGTTAAACCAACTGCCATTTCATGTCCACCGAATGCTTCCATCAAGTCCCTTGATCCATCAAGTCCCTTAAATAAATCAAAACCATCAACACTTCGTCCTGATCCTTTAGCCACATTAGTTTTAGAATCAATACCTAAAATAATTGTTGGCTTATTAAATTTACTTACAATCTTACTTGCAACAATTCCCAAAACACCTGTTTGCCAATCTTTTCCAGCTAATATAAGCGCTTTTTTATTTTGATTTTCTTCACTATTTGCAATTTTTTCAGCTTCTTTGGCAATATAATCAACCAATTCTTTTCGCTTAATATTGTTTTTATCCGTATCATCAGCTAATTGTTTAGCTCGATTTTCATCAATTGTAGTTAATAGTTCAACCCCTACATTTGCATCACCCATTCTACCAAGTGCATTCAACCGGGGTCCAATTGCAAAACCAATATCTTGCTCATTCAAACTTTCTAATTTTACCCCTGATTTTTTAATTAAAGATAACAAACCTGGTCGCATTGTATACTTTATTGCATTTAATCCAAATTGAACTAAAGCTCGATTTTCTCCAATTAAAGGTACTAAATCGGCAATTGTTCCAATTATTGCTAAATCAAGTTTATCTTGAGGAATTTCATCAATTAATGCTTGTGAAAGTTTAAAAGCAATTCCAGCACCTGACAAAGATTTAAATGGATATTCACAATCGTTAACTTTAGCATGAACAATTGCATATGCATCAGGAAGTTCACTAGGTAATTCATGATGATCACTAATAATAACATCACAATTCATAGAATTGGCCAATGCAATTGCTTCATTTCCTGCAACACCATTATCAACAGTAATAATTAAGGAAGTTCCCTGATTAATAAATTCTTCAAATACATTTACATTTGGACCATATCCATCTTTAAATCGATTAGGAATATAATAATTTACATTTGCTCCTAATTCCATTAAAGTCTCATACAAAATCGAAGTACTAGTTAACCCATCAGCATCATAATCACCATAAACCGTAATTTGTTCTTCATTTCCAATAGCAGTTTGAATTCTATCAACTGCTTTTTGCATATCATTAATCAAAAAAGGATCGTGTAAAGAAGTTAATGATGGTTCTAAAAAATTTCTTATATCATCAACATTCTTATATCCACGACCAATTAAGATTTCTACTAATAAAGGCGTTAAATTTAAATTTTTGGCTAATGTTACAATTTCATCATCATGCTGATGATTAAATTTAACATCCCAATTATATTTAGTCGAAATCACTAATTATCCTTCTTTCTAATTATTAGAATCTTGTTGATCTATATCTTTACCAACTTCTTGTTTACTAATATTATTACGTAATCTCTTATTTAAATCATCAACATTTTCCTTTAAATCATTAATTTGCTTTTCATAATCAGCAATCATTTTTTCATTTTCGTTTTTCATTTTCTTATTTTCACTACGATTTTTAAATGTACCAAAAGTTGAAAGTAAGAAATTAATTAAAGCACCTATTAACAAAGTAATTAATAATACAATAATTAATGGTAATTTAACTTTAGCAAAACCGAAGTTAATTTCTGTACTTGAAAGGTTCATAATTACAAAAATTGCAACTACGATAATTAATAAAATTGTAAAAATCATTGAAATTTGTTTTTTCATTATACATTACCTATCCTTTTTTTAATGGTATATCTATTATATCAAAATCTTTAACTACTTTGGTGTTTGAGAACACTTCACGAGCTTGTGTTTGTAATTCGGCAGCCATTTTTGAAGTATACCTAGCTGAAATATGATTTAATAAAAGCTGTTTTACGTTATTCTTAACAGCTGCATTTGCAGCTTGAATATTAGTAGAATGATAATAATTATGAGCTAATTTACTTTCTCCTAATCCAAAAGTACTTTCATGAACCAAAACATCAGCACCCTTAGCTAAATTATCAACTCCTTTAGTTTTTCTTGTATCACCTAAAATTGTAATAATTCTTCCTTTTTGAGCATGACCAATAAAATCATTTCCATTCAAAGTGCGTCCATCTTCAAGCTTAATTGTTTGCCCTTGCTTTAATTTCCCATAAATTGGACCTGATGGGACTTTAAGTTCTTTTAATTTATCAACTAATAATTCACCTGGCAAATCATGCTCAACTATTTTAAATCCAAAAGCTTCGATTTGATGATCTAAAAAGTCCGTATAAACTGTAAATTTATCATCTTCATAAATTTTTTCAGGCTTAGTCATTTCAACATAATTAAGTTTATAAGAAAGCTTTGTTTGCGTAACCTTCAAACTAATTTCAACGAAATTTTTAATTCCTTTAGGACCATAAATTGTTAATGGTTCATTACCACCTTGAAAAGATCGACTTGATAATAAACCTGGAAGTCCATATATATGATCACCATGTAAATGCGTAATGAATATTTTATTTATCTTGCGTGGCTTAATTGTAGAACGTAAAATTTGTTGCTGAGTTCCTTCACCTACATCAAATAACCAAATTGAATTTATTTCATCTAATAAACGTAGCGCGACACTGGATACATTTCTAAATTTTCCTGGTACTCCAGCTCCAGTTCCTAAAAATTCTAATTGCATAAATTTGCCTCTTCTTTATTAATTCTTTTTAAAATCGTATAAATACCCTATCTATTGTAGCATATACTATAATAGAGTTCAGATAATTTTATAAGGAGATTTTTATTTTATGCAATTAAGTGATTTTTATATTTCAACTAGAGATTTAAAATTATCAAGTTCATTATTTATTGAAAATAAAAAAAATATAATTCCAGTTACTGACATCAAAATTAATAATGGTAAAATATTACTTGTAAGTAATATTAATCAAGTTGCTTTAAATTTAAATCAATTTTATAAAAAAACAAAAAAATATGATTTAAATACAGAGCTTTACTTTTATTTAAATTCTATTTCACCTATCTTAGGGTACCGGATTGATAATCATAAAATCATTTTTTAAGGAGTAAATAAGATGAATAAAAAAGCTATTTTGCCGATTGTAATTCTAATTTCAGTAATTTTAATTACTGCTTGTGGTAACAAATCTAATCAAAAGAAAGAAAATAATGAAGCAAATACTGAAGCCAATATAAAACCTAATTCAGATAAACATGACAAAAAAGAATCTAACAAAGAATCAAATCCGAAATTAGTAAAAAATGGTAACTTAAAAAAAATTAATGAATATCGTTATGATCAATTTGGTACAAAACAAATTCTTGTAAGAAATACTTCACTTAATAAAATTCAAACAAATGGTGATATTAGCTATACAATTAATAAAGTTAAAGTTTACAAGAATGAAGCTAAAAATGATTCTGCATTAAATGCAGCTAAACAAGCTCTTAACGTTGAAAATTTATCTAACCCTTATTACTCAGTTCAAGTTAAATTTTCAATTAAAAATAGTTCAGACAAAACTATTTATTTACAAGGAATAGAATATTTAAAACTCGGTCATACTTTCTTATCACCGTATGCTGGACTTAATGATTTAAGCGCTGGGAAAAAAATTCCAGCTAATTCATATAAATCGTCAAGCGTCGTTGGCGCTATTAATTTATATCCTGATAAGGGATCAATTAAGTTTTCACCAGCGTATGATAAAAAAGGTAATGGTATATCAAACGCTAGTGATAATATTGAATTTTCATATTAATAAAAAAAGGATTTATATCAATAAATATGATATAAATCCCTTTTTATTTGATTTTTATTCAACATAATTAAATGAGAAATCTAAGATATTCACTAAATCACCATCTTTAGCACCAGCCTCACGTAAAGCTTGGTCGACACCCATTCCTTTGAGTTGTCTTGAGAAACGTAACATACTTTGTTCATGATCTGTATCTGTCATTTTGAAGAGCTTTTCAATTTTGTTTCCAGTTAACAACCAATCTCCATCCATATCTCTTGTAATTTCAAATGGCTTTTCATCATTATCCTCATAAATAACATCTTGATCAATTTCATTTTCCATAATTGGAAATTTAGGTGTATTTTCTAATAAGTTAGAAGTTTCTTGAACTAATTCTTTTAATCCACTATGTGTAACAGAAGAAATTGGAATAATTTTTTCTGCTAATTTATCATTATTTTCTTTTAATTGTTGCTTAAATAATTCTAAATTATCTTCAGAACCAGGCATATCCATTTTACTTGCAACAATAATTTGTGGACGCTTCAAAATTTCTTCATCATAATTTTTTAATTCTTCATTAATTTTTTGATAGTCATCATATTGATTTCTTCCTTCAGTATCTGACATATCAATTAAGTGAAGAATAACTCTAGTTCGTTCAACATGACGTAAAAATTGAATTCCTAATCCAACACCATTTGAAGCACCTTCAATTAATCCTGGTAAATCAGCAATAACAAAATCATTATTATAATCAGTTTTTACAATTCCCAAGTTAGGAATTAAAGTTGTAAAATGATATTCTGCAACTTTAGGTTTTGAATTAGTAATTGCTTTTAATAAAGTTGACTTACCAACAGATGGAAAACCAACTAATCCAACATCTGCAAGTAATCTCAATTCTAAACGAATATTAATTTCTTCACCTGGTTCACCTTTTTCAGCAATTTCGGGAGCTGGATTTTTAGCACTGGCAAAATGAATATTTCCTCTTCCACCTCGACCACCTTTAGCAACAACAAATTCAGAATTTTTATTCGTTAAATCTGCAATTGGTTGATCAGTGTCATCATTAATAATCGTTGTACCTTCAGGAACTTCAATTATTAAATCACTAGCTCCTGCACCTGTCATTCTTTTAATTCCACCATTAATACCATTGTCTGCTTTAAATATTTTTTTATATTTAAAGTCCATTAAAGTACTCATCCCCGTATCTACTTGGAAAATGATGTTAGCCCCTCGACCACCATCTCCACCTGCGGGTCCTCCATTTGGAACGAATTTTTCTCGACGAAATGCAACCATTCCATCTCCACCTTTACCGGCTTTTAATGATATGTTTACTTGATCTACAAACATAATATCCTCTTTCTTTTCTTTATTTATTATTTGTTAATGAATCACTATTTTGAAATGTATATTTTAAAGTATGTGCAACACTTTTTGAAATACCGACTTTTTGTAATTCTTCAATTGAAGCATCACCAATATTTTTTAAAGATCCAAAATTTTTTAACAATTTATTTCTTGTTTTAGGTCCAATTCCTTTAACCGAATCCAATCTAGAATGCATTGAGTTTTTTGTATGAACTTGTCGATGAAAATTGATTGCAAAGCGGTGAACTTCATCTTGAATTCTTTGGACTAAATAAAATGCCTGACTTTTACGATCTAATGCAACCCTTTGATTTTGATTACCATAAATCAAGTCTGATGTTTTATGCTTATCATTTTTTACCATTCCTGCAATTGGTATCTCTAATCCTAACTCATTTTCCAATACATCTCTAGCTGCATTTAATTGAATGTCGCCACCATCCATTAAAATTAAGTCCGGTAATTCCGCATATTCTTTTAATAATCTGGTGTAACGTCTTCTAATAACTTCTTTTGTTGAAGCTGCTTCATCAGCTTGATGAACTGTCTTTAGCTTATATTTACGATAAAGTTTTTTATTTGGTAATCCTTCTGTAAAAACAACCATTGCAGAAACTAAATCAGTTCCTTGAATATGTGAATGATCAAAAGCCTCAATTTTAGAACCCTTTTCAATTCCTAAAGCTTGATTCAATTCACTCATTGCACCATTAGTTTTCTTTTCATCAAGTTCTAATAATCTAAACTTTTCTTCTAAAACTAATCGTGCATTTTTATAAGCCATTTCAATTAGATCTCTTTTTTGCCCTCTTTGAGGTGTTCTAACAGGAATATTTAGCATTTCAGAAATAACTTCATGATCGACTTCCTTAGGTACCATAATTTCTTTTGGTAATACTTTATTATTTCCTTCATAAAATTGAACAATATAACTTGTGAACTCTTCAATTGCATTATTAACAATTGGGAAAACAGCCTTTTCTCTTTTCATTAATCTAGATTGCCTAATAAAAAATACCTGAATTGAAAGCCAACCCTTATCAATATAAAAATTAAAAATATCTCTAGGTGTATTATCAGTTGAAATTATTTTTTGCTTTTCTACCGTTGTCTCAATATAGTGAAGTTGATCTCTTAATTCAGCTGCTCGTTCATATTCCATATTTTCAGAAGCTTCATTCATTCTCTTTGTTAACAATGATTTAGCTGAATTTACGTTTCCATTTAAAAATGATTTTATTTTTTTTATTTGTTGATCATATTTTTCTTTAGGAACTTCTTTAAAACAAGCTCCCAAACATTGACCCATATGATAATATAGACAAGCTCTCTTTTGTGGCCCATTGCATCGACGTAATGGATATGTTTTTTGTAAAAAATTCAAAGTCTCATCTGCTGCATAAACATTGGGATAAGGTCCAAAATAATAAGCCCCATCCTTTTTTATTACACTTGATATCATTATCTGAGGATCTTTTTCATTTGTTATTTTAATATATGGATATCCACCATTACCTTGCTTTAATCTAATATTAAAATATGGTCGATGTTTTTGAATTAAAGTAATTTCTAATAAAAAAGCTTCTTTATCATTAGTTGTTATAATCGTTTCAAAATTAGCAATCGTCGAAACTAGTTTAGCAGTTTTACCAGTATGATGACTTTTAAAATATGAACGAACACGATTTTTTAGATTCTTAGCCTTACCAACATAAATAATGTTTTCATCTTTATCTTTCATCATGTAACAACCAGGTAGATCTGGTAATAAAGCTAATTTATTTTCAATCAATTCTGATGCCACAATCAAGACCACCTTTCGATAAAAACTTCTTTTTTAATTATACTATGGTAAACCAATATAACAAAGGATTCTTAAATTTTTCATTAAAACGAATGCAATAAAATACTTTTTTTGCTAAGATATAATTTAAAGAGGAGATGATTTTATGGGATTAAAAGTACAACGTAATGATGATTTAGATTCAATGTTTGGTAAATTTGCACAAGATAGTCCTGAAGATCCTAATAGAGATAAATTCTTAAAACGTGATGATAAAAAAGAAACTAAAAAGAAAAAATCTAAAGGATTTTTTAAACGAAATAAAAATAAATAATAGTTAGAAAAATAAGTCTTTATAGTTAAATAAAATTAACTATAAAGACTTATTTTATTTAATTTGATTTTCTATCCATTTCCAAACTTCATCTTTACCATATTTAGTCTTCGCAGAAAACATAATTAACGTTTCGTCTTGCTCTAATTGTAATTCGGTTCTCAACATATTTTCTTGATTCTTTCGTTGACTTTTGGAAACCTTATCAACTTTAGTAGCTACATATAAAACTGGAATTTCATAATAATCAAGCCAATCACGCATTTGTAAATCATATTCTGATGGTTTATGACGACCATCGATTAAGCTAACAACACCTTTTAACTTATCCCTTTTAGTCAAATAAGTTTCAATCATTTCAGCCCATTTTTCTCTTTCTGATTTTGAAACTTTAGCGTATCCATATCCAGGGACATCTACAAAATACAATAAATCATCAACATTATAAAAATTTAATGTTTGTGTTTTACCGGGTTGACCAGATGTATAAGCATAGTCTTTTCGATTAATTAATACATTAGTTAAAGATGACTTACCAACATTAGAACGACCAATTAATCCTATTTCTGGATAACCAGTGGTTGGATATTGCTTTGGATCTACAGCACTCATAACTAATTCAACATTTTTTACTTGCATATTATCTCCTTATAGATAAAAAAAGTAGACTAAGTTAGTCTACTTTTTTAATACTAATTTTGGTTCAGCATTATTTTCGACTGAATCTTTTGTAACAATAACTTCTTGAACATCTTTACGACTAGGTAAATCAAACATGATATCTCTCATAACATCTTCAATAATAGATCTAAGTCCTCTAGCTCCAGTATTTCTTGAAATTGCTAATTGAGCCATTGTTTGTAATGCTTCTTTTTCAAAAGTTAATTTAACGCCTTCTAAACTAAGTAATTTTTGGTACTGCTTAACCAAAGCATTTTTAGGTTCAGTTAAAATTCTTACTAAATCATTTTCACTTAATTTATCTAAAGCAGTTAGTATTGGTAAACGTCCAATGAATTCAGGTATTAAACCAAATTGCATTAAATCTTCAGGAATAACATGTCTCATAACATCATCATCATTTAAATCATTAGCAGTGGTTTTTTGATTATTACCAAAACCAATTACTTTATTACCTAAACGATTTTTTACAATATTTTGAATACCATCAAATGCTCCACCAACAATAAATAAAATATTCTTAGTATCAACTTTGATTAATTCCTGTTGAGGATGTTTTCTTCCACCTTTTGGCGGAACACTTGCAACTGTTCCTTCTAAAATTTTTAAAAGAGATTGTTGTACACCTTCACCAGAAACATCACGAGTTATTGATACATTTTCAGACTTTTTAGCAATCTTATCAATTTCATCAATATAAATGATTCCTTTTTCGGCTTTTTCCACATCGTAATCAGCACTTTGAAGTAATTTCAAAATGATATTTTCGACATCTTCACCAACATAACCAGCTTCAGTTAAAGTAGTAGCATCAGCGATCGCAAAAGGAACATTCAAAGTTCTTGCAAGTGTTTGTGCTAAATAAGTTTTACCTGATCCCGTTGGTCCAATTACCGAAATATTACTTTTTTGAATCTGTGTATCATTTTCATCATGATTTTCATCAGCTAATTCATTAATTCTCATATAATGATTATAAACAGCTACAGCCAAAGTTTTTTTAGCATCACCTTGACCGATTACATAATCATTAAGATTATCAACAATTTGTGATGGAGTTAATACATTAATTTTTTCATTAGATTTTGATTCTGAAAGTTCTTCATCGATTATTTGTTGACATAACTCAATACATTCATTACAAATATAAACCCCTGGTCCAGCAACAATTTTTTTAACTTGGTCTTGTGTCTTACCACAAAAAGAACAAGTAATCACTTCTTTTTCATCAGTGTCATCAAACATAAAATACACCTCTTTTTTATTTCTAATTGTTAAAAAAATATACCATAAAAATAAATTTAATAAAAGAAATTACTTTTATTAAAAAAAACCCGATCATTAAATGAAGCGGGTTTTTCAATCAATAATTAAAAATTATTTTGATTTACTTTCTTGTTTTGCACTATCAGTAATCAATTGAACAGCCTTTTGAACACCAATATCGTGTTTTAACATATCATCAGTTAAAGCTCCACGAATTGCTGATTCTTCCATTCCATATTGACCAGCAAGATTTTTAATTTCTGCATCAATATCTTCTTGTGAAGGTTCAATTTTTTCAGCTTTAACAATTTCTTCAAGTACAATATTTGTTTTAACACGACGATCTGCACCATCAGTAAATTGTTTTTTCAAATCGTCTCTTGAAGTTCCAGTTAATTGGAAGAACATTTCTTCATTAATACCTTGTTGTTGCATACTTGCAAGGTATTGATCCATTTGTCTTTGAATATCTGAATCAATCATTGATTGAGGAATATCATTAACTTCTGCATTATCAACAGCTTGAGTAATTGCATCATTTTCAATTGCTTCTTTTGCAGCGTTAGTTTTTTCTTCTTTTAATTCTTCTTTGATTTTAGCTTTTAATTCTTCTAAATTATCAACTGATTCATCAACATCTTTTGCAAATTCATCATCAAGTTCAGGTAATTCTTGTTGTTTAACTTCATGTACCTTAACTTTAAATGTTGCTTCTTTACCAGCTAATTCTTTAGCTTGGTATTCTTCTGGGAAAGTTACTTTTACATCAGTTTCATCTTCAGCTTTTTTACCTACTAATTGGTCTTCAAATCCAGGAATAAATGAATTTGATCCTAATTCAAGTGAATAATTATTTGATTGTCCACCCTCAAAAGCTTTTCCATCAACAAAACCTTCAAAATCAATAACAACAGTATCACCATTTTCAGCTGGTTTATCTTTTAAAACAAGTTCAGCTTGTGATTTTTGTTTTTCTTCTAATTTTGCATCAATATCTTTTGCGTAAACACGAGTATTTTGCTTTTCAACAGTAAGATCTTTGTATTGACCTAATTTAGCTTCTGGTTTAACACTTACAGTAGCTTTAATAACCCATGGTTGACCCTTTTCCATTGATTCAACACTAATTTCAGGTTGATCAACTGCGTCAACGTTAGTTTCTTTTAATGCTTCAGCATAAGCTTCTGGTAACATAAAGTTCAAAGCTTCTTGGTATAGAGATTCTTCACCATACATTTTATTAAATACTTGACGACTTACTTTACCTTTTCTAAAGCCAGGTACTCGTAAATCTTTTTTAGTTTTATTAAATGCTTTATCTAAACCATCATTAATTTGTTCTACGCTAATTTCAAAAGTTAATTCACCTTTATTAGCTTCTTTTTTTTCCCAATTTGCCATTCTACTTCCTCCAAATGAAAAAATTAGATTAACATAATTTTTCATGTAATTTTCTACATTACTTAGTTTAACTTAAAGTCTATGAAATGTAAATCTTTGTAGATAAAAACAAATAAAAAAGCCTGAAGAATAATCTTCAGACCTAATTATTTAATTAGTACTAGTCATCGATACGAGTAACAACACCAGCACCAACAGTATGACCACCTTCACGAATAGTGAATTTAAGTCCTTCTTCAATAGCAACTGGTTTAGTTAATTCAACGTTGAATGTAACGTTATCACCAGGCATAACCATTTCTACACCGTCTTCTAGTGAAATAACACCAGTAACATCAGTAGTATGGAAGTAGAATTGTGGACGGTAGTTTGAGAAGAATGGAGTATGACGTCCACCTTCATCTTTACTTAGTACGTACACTTCACTACTAAATTTAAGATGAGTTTTAATTGAACCTGGTTGTGCAAGAACTTGTCCACGGACAACTTGTTCACGGTTAACACCACGAAGTAATGCACCAATGTTATCACCTGCTTGACCTGAGTCAAGAGTTTTTCTGAACATTTCAAGACCAGTTACAGTTGTTTTACTTGTTTCTTCAAATAAACCAACGATTTCAACTTCATCTCCAACGTTAATAACACCACGATCAACACGACCAGATGCAACAGTACCACGACCAGTGATAGTAAATACATCTTCAACAGGCATTAAGAATGGTTTACTTTCATCACGTTCTGGAGTTGGGATATATTCATCAACAGTATCCATTAATTTCATGATAACAGCTTCTTGTTCTTTGTCACCTTCAAGTGCTTTAAGAGCTGAACCACGGATAACTGGAATATCATCACCATCGTAGTCATATTCTGAAAGTAATTCACGTACTTCCATTTCAACTAAGTCAACTAATTCATCATCGTCAACCATATCTGTTTTGTTTAAGAAAACAATAAGCTTTTCAACACCAACTTGGCGAGCTAATAAGATATGTTCACGAGTTTGTGGCATAGGACCATCAGTAGCAGCAACTACAAGAATGGCACCATCCATTTGAGCAGCACCAGTAATCATGTTTTTAACGTAATCAGCATGTCCTGGAGCATCAATATGAGCATAGTGACGCTTTTCAGTTGAGTATTCGATATGTGAAGTATTAATAGTAATACCACGTTCTTGCTCTTCTGGAGCAGCATCGATTTTTGAGAAATCTTCTACTTCAGCTAAACCTTTGTCAGATAAAACTTTTGAGATAGCTGCAGTTAATGTTGTTTTACCGTGGTCAATATGTCCAATAGTACCAATATTAACGTGGTCTTTTGTTCTTTCATAATGTTCTTTTGCCATTTATGAAAACCTCCTGTAAATTTCGAAAGATTATCCTTAATTATAACAAGGACTCTTTATTGTTTATTATACTACATTTTCTGCAAAAAACAACCAAGTTGCCAATACAGAATTCAATCTTAATTATAGCTACTAAAAAAATATTTGTAAACAATAAAAACCTAATTTAATCAAATTGTTTTATCAAATTATTTTTAGTTTCTTCAATAATCTGAAAGATTGATTCTATTTTATCAAGTTTATTTATTTTGTCTACATTATTCTCTTGGCTTTTTAAAATTTTAATATATTCAATCGCATCACCATAAACAACTTGTCGTTTTGTAACATCAATTAATGTCATTAAATCAAAATCAAAAAAAGGATAAAAAAGTTTCATTTCTTCATTCAAAAATTCTTTAACATCTGAATAAATTAATTCACCTTGTACTATTTTTTCATCAAGATAATTATTTAATTTGATCATAAATTTAGAATTTGTATATCCCGATAACTTATTTGGATTTACTGTAACAATCTCATTATAATAACTCAAAACATTCAAATTATCGTCAAAATAAAAAGTTCGTAATTTTATTAAAATTATATTTCTTATCAATAGATTTAAATCTTCATCTACTAGAGTAATTGATAAAGCATCTTTTAATAGTTTATAGGATAACTGTTGCATTGATTCAATAATTCTTTGTACTTCAAAAAAATCATCATAATTAGAAAGATGCTTTAATTTTTTTACTATTTTATTAATTTTGTCTTGGTTATTTTTTATATAAACTTTTTGTTGAGTAAGAACATAATCAACATATTTTTTTGAATTTAAAACTTTATCTTTAATAAAAGGTAATATTCCCAAAAAAATTTCATTTTTTAAGTGAACATCAATAAATAATTCAGTAAATTCATTATCAAATTCTAATAAACTGATATGTTCTTCAGAAAAAGTTGTCCCTTCTTCGTACTCTTGCAAACCAAATAGAATTTTTAAATATAATTTAATTATAACTTCTGACATATTTTCTTCTAATAAAGGATTTAATAGTTTTTTAGCTCCACTATAATTTCCTTGATTATATAATATATTTGCCTGATTAATTATTTCTTCAATACTGTCCATAATTTCCTCATTTAATAATAAGTAAAAAAGACTGAGCAATAA
This sequence comes from Lactobacillus sp. S2-2, assembly GCF_021698855.1. GTDB lineage: Bacteria > Bacillota > Bacilli > Lactobacillales > Lactobacillaceae > Fructilactobacillus. The sequence goes on along the minus strand of NZ_WWFA01000002.1, from coordinate 57,382 downwards.
CTCAATCTTTTTTACTTATTATTTCTACTTCTTCGATGATGTTGGTTTACTTCCATAATAACTGGTAAAATAACTGGTCGTCTTTTAGTCTTATCAAATAAAAATGACATAAGTTTATCACGTACATCTTGTTTTAAATGCCCCCAGTCAAATTCCTTATTTTCTAAATTATCTTTAACTGCTTGTTCAACAATTTTTGAGCTTTCATTCATTAAGTTTTTATTAGACTTAACAAAAATAAAACCTCTAGAAGTGATTTTTGGAGAAGAAACAATTTTCTTTTTCTTACGATCAATTGTTACAACAGAAACAAATACTCCATCTTCAGATAAAACTTTTCTATCTCTTAAAACAATATTTCCAATATCACCAATTCCGATTCCATCAATCATAGTATCTACAGCTGGAACTGATCCTGATAAATACATGTCTTTACCATTATACTCAATGATGTCACCTTTAGTAGGAATTATAATATTTTCTTTAGGAATTCCCACTTCCATTGCTAATTCTTTATGTGATTGAAGCAAACGATATTCACCTTGAACTGGAATTAAGTATTTAGGATTTAAAAGATTTATCAATAATTGTAAATCGGTTTTACTAGCATCACCTGAAACATTTATTTCGCTTGATAGTGTAATAACTTCGGCACCTGCACGATAAATCATATCTCTTGTCTTAGCTAACTTTGTTTCCATTGCATAAGATGGAGTAGTTGCAATAAGGACAGTATCGCCCTCTTCAATATTAATATCTTTATTTTTATGTGCTGCCATCTTTTGTAATGAAACAATTGGTTCTCCAGTTTCACCAGTTTGTAATACTACTACTTCACTTTTTTCTAACTTTTCTAATTCTCTTAAATCATTAATAAAAATATTTTCTGAAGAAACAGTTAATTTTTGGTTCTTTAAAGCAATATTTATAATATCTTTTAAGTTTTTATTATTTAAGTATATTTTTCTTCCAGCTATCTCTGCTGCATCAATTATTTCTTGAATACGAAGAATATTATTTGCAACACAAGCAGTAATTATTCTTCCCTTTTCATAATTAAATAATTCAGATAAATATTTAGTTACTTCTTGTTCATTACTATTACCAGAAATACTCTCAGAGTTTCTAGAATCACTTAACAATGCAAGAACATTTTTTCGACCTAAATCAGTTAATAATCCATAATCAGTTTTATAATCACCTTTTGCAGTTTGATCAAATTTAAAATCACCTGTATATACAATTTCACCGAACTCTGTTGATAAAACAATTCCCATTGAATCAGGAATTGAATGTGTAGTACTAAAGAAACTAACTTTATCATCATCAAACACAATTTCACTATTACTATCAATAATATGAAAATCATCAAATGATTTTGTTTGTTCATTCTTTTTAGTATTAAATTTAGCTAATTCAATTGTTAATTCAGAACCAAATACAGGTACATCTATTTTATTTAATAAATATGGTAAAGAACCAATCGCGTCTGAGTGACCATGAGTTAAGAAAACTCCGACAACTTTATCTTTGTTTTCCATCAAATAAGTGAAATCAGGAATTACATAATCAATTCCTAACATTTCATTTTGGGGGTATTTTAATCCACTATCAAAAATAAATATTTTTTCGTCGTTGACTTCTATAGCAAATAAATTTTTCCCATTTTCTCTTACTCCACCAAGCGGAATAATTTTTATATTTTTATCCATAATACACCTCAATTATAAATCTTTTTTAACTTAAACTCGGACAATAAGCTATGTATAGTGTAACACAATTACAATAATATTTTATAATATTTAATAAAAATAAAAGCGAAACCATAATTGGTTTCGCTTTTATTTTTATTAACGACGTAGACCTAATTTTTGAATTAATTCACGGTAACTTTGTACATTGTTTTTACGCAAGTAACTTAATAAGTTTCTTCTGTGACCAATTTTTTTCATTAAACCACGTTGTGAGTGATAATCTTTTTTATGTTCTTTCATGTGTTCATTAATTTCAGTAATATCAGCAGTTAATACAGCAATTTGTACTTCTGTTGAACCAGTATCTCCATCATGTTGTGCAAATTCTTTGATTATTTCATTTTTACGTTCTTTAGTTAAAGCCATTATATTCTCACCTTTCAATTATATATAATCCCTTAATCTGAGTAAAACGTTAGTGAGTATCGTCCAACTAAGATTAAGTTAACAACATGAATAATATACATTATTTTTTAAATTAAATCAACCTTACTCTTTTATAATACATGACTTTTTATACGTAGTATTGCATTTATTTTATCTATTTTGTATAATTAATGATGTCATAAAAGTGTGATTTATTTTTAAATAAAGATTTTAGAACTGGAGGTGAATTTTATGCCTATTATTAAATCTGCTATTGAACGTATGAGAACTAATGAGAAAGCTCATCAAAGAAATATTTCTCAAAAAAACCAAATGAGAACTGCTGTTAAAAGATTTCATAAATTAGAATCAGCTGAAAGTTCTGAAGAATTACAAAACATCTATCGTAATGCAGTTTCCGCTGTTGATCATGCCAAATCAAAAGGCTTAATCAAGAAAAACACTGCTAGCCGTAGAAAATCTCAATTAGCTAAAAAATATGCTGAATTGAACAAATAAAAAGAAACCAGTTAAACTGGTTTCTTTTTTTTGTCAGATAATTTAATTACATACATTTCAAATAATAACTCAGGATTACGATTTCCAGTTTTTAATTGATCTTCAATTTCAACTAATCCTAAATAACCTGATCTTAAATAATCAATATTTAAATTTTTGATAGTTTGCATTGCTAATTTAATTCGATAAGGATGTGCTTTTAAAACACTAGCCAAACTACCTTGGCTATACCCATTATTAGATAAAATCATAACTTGCAATAATAATCTAAATTGGCTAACTAGAATAGCATTTAACTGTAAAGGTTCATACTTTTGTAATAATAGTTCTTTATACAATTGAATTGCTTTAAAAGTATTATCAGATAAAACATAGTTAACTAAATTAAAAACATTTTGTTCTAATGATTTAGGAACTAACTCTTCAATTGCATTTTTAGTAATTATTTTTTCATTTGCATAAATAAATAATTTATTTAATTCATTCATTAGACTTGATAAATCGCCAGCTAAACGATTAAACAAAAAATCAAAATCATCAGAATTTATTTTAAAATTATTTTGATGAATATAATTTAATACATATTTTTTTATATCTGATTCATTCATTTGATTAAAATCAAAAATATTAGCTTTCTTTTTTAATTTTTTTACCACTTTTTTTCTTGCATCTAATTTTTCATATGGTGCAAAAATCAACAATACAGTTTCTAAAGAAGGATTATCAATATAATTAATAAAATCGGAAATATTTTGTTCATTTTCATCACTTTTTTTATCACTGGTTAGAAAACCGGGGTTATTGATTATAACTAGTCGTTTTTCACCAAAAAAAGGAATTGAATTAGCATCATTAATAACTTCATCTAAACCATTTTCTTGTAAATCAAAAAAACCTAAATTCATTGTTTTTTCTTCATCAGGAATTATTTTTTCAAATTGCTTTCTAAATTTTTGAGACCAATATTCATTTTTTCCAATTATTAAATAAATTTGATCATTAATTTCATCTATTTGTTTAATAAATTTTTCTGGATTCAATATTTCACATCCTTTATGAGTCATAACTACATATTATCATTTTTTTATTTTTAAAATTGAATTAATTTATTTTTGTAACCAATTTATTTTTATTCAAATAATAAACAAATTTAATCATTCCTTTAGTTTGAGTACTTATAAAATTTATATTCTGTTGATTCAATATTTCAATTGTTTCCTCGCTAGGATGATTATATCGATTATTTCTACCAGCAGATATAATTGCCAATTTAGGTTGAATTTGTTTTATAAAAGAAGGATCACTTGATGTTTTGCTTCCATGATGACCTAATTTTAAAATTTCTGATTTCAATTTAGGATAATGATTTAAAACATCAAGTTCCCCTCTACGATCTAAATCTCCCATAAATAGAAAAGAATGATTGCCAAAATCACCATATAAAACCATGGAATCTTCATTAGTTCCAAGTCCGGGGTCAAAAGGATGTAAAACTTTTAATGGACTATTTACTATATTTTGTCCAGATTTAACTGGAATTAATTTGAACTTATTTTTAAATAAAACAATTTTCTTCATAAAATTTGAATTTTGCTGCATCCCACTTGGAATAATTATTTTATCAACGATCATACTTTTTAAATAAGCAGATATATCTCCAACATGATCTGTGTCTTGATGCGTAAGATAAATATTATCTATTTTATTAATTCCAATACTTTTTAAATACCTGATGCCAATTCGATCTGCTTGAAATTTTTCTTTACTTTCTTTTCTCTTATTGAAGTTTAATTTACCACCAGTATCAATTAAAGAAACAGATTTATTAAATGGCTCACGAATAAAAATTGAATCTCCTTGTCCAACATCTATAAACGTTACCTCTCCTTTAATCGGATAATGAATCCAAATAAAGGTTGTAAAATAAAGCAAAAGTAATAAAGTAACTTTAAATTTTGAAAGTTTTTGTAAACAGAATAATGTAATTATTAAAAGTAGTATAACCACATAAAAACTTGGTTTTCCAAAAACAATATTTCCAGGTAAGTTACTAATAAAGTCTAAAGTGTTATCAAATATACCTAATAAAAAATCAGATATATATATTGGAAATGAAACAAAAAAGGAACCTAGATATCCAAATATAACAATCGGTAAAATAATAATCGAAAATACTGGTAAAACAATTAAATTAATTGCTAATGATAAAAAATGCCATTCATAAATATGAAATATTATAATTGGCAAACCAACTAAATTCATTAAAATAGTTTGTTGAATAAATTTAGACTTTTTTGTATAAATTAAAGCAAACGAAAGTATATAGGATAATTGTCCACCTAATTGAAAAATTATCATTGGATTTATTAATAAATTGATCATTAACGAAATTGACCATAAATCTAATGAATTTAAACTAATTGATAACTTATCAATTATAATTCTTGTTTCACTAAGTAAAATAGATCTTACTAAACTAGGAGCTGAACCAGCAATTATAAAATAAACCGGTAAAAACAAGAAAATAAATAAATTAATTCTTTCAATTCTAATTCTAAAAATTGTAAAAACAAAAGTAATTAGACTAATTAAATAATAAATATGAAATCCTGAGATGCTAAACAAATGAATTAATCCCAATTGTTTAACTCCATTCATCTCATCGTTAAATTCTTCATCCATTTCTCCATATATCAAACTATTAATATATATTCTTAAAGATTTAGGCAATTTACGATTACGTTCAATTAACTTATATCGTAAATCATGAATTTTATCAAAAAAATTAGCTTTTATAATTTTAGAATTAAATTTTATATCATTGATTTTAACTTCATTAATAATATTTTTTTGACGATAGTACATTTTTGAATCAAAAACACCAAAATTAGTTGCTTCATTTATTTCATTTAAATCACCATAAATATTAAAAAAAGTTGTCTTATTAATATTATTAATAAATTCTTTTTCACTATCATTCTTAAAATATCCATGAAAAATAATTTTTTGATTAAATTCACTTACATATGCAATTCCATAATAACTATCATTTTTAATCTTTAAATTATCAGGATTAATTTTTAAGGTTATTTCTTGATTCATATCCTTAAACTTAGGTATTTTATTTAACATGTTTATTTTAATCCCAAAAATAACTAAAGGAATTAGTAAAAAAATAATACTTTTTATAGTAAATTTTTTTATTCTTAAGAAATAAATTCTTATTAACCAAATAAATAATAGAATAGTACCTAATACAATATTATGAAAAAATATAATACTCAAAAAGCACCATAAAATAGCATTAAATATAAAAAAGTTTTTTTCGATTTTTAATTAGACAGAAAATTATCAAAAGGTATTTTTTTAATCGTTTCATCATCAATTTTAATTTGATTAATTTTAATATTCATTTTTTCTAGTAGTTTTAAAGCGTAATCATCATTATTATAATTTCTTAAATAATTAATTTTTTTAACTCCTGCTTGAACAAGCATTTTAGTACATTGTAAACAAGGAAAATCTGTCACATAAATTTCTGCATCATTAGTTATTTCTCCAAACTTCGCACATTGTAAAATTGCATTCATTTCTGCATGAATGGTTCTGACACAGTGGCCGTCTACTAAATAACATCCCTTATCAATACAATGATCATCCTTTGAAACGGATCCATTATAACCACCTGCAATAATTCTCTTATCTCTAACTAAAACTGATCCAACTGAGAGGCGATTACATGTACTTCTAGTTGATAACAATATTGCTTGAAGCATAAAATATTGATCCCACTCAATTCTTTCTTTATTCATTATAAATACTCCCTTTTATCGTTTAAATCTTTAGAGTAATTATACTAGATAATTAAACAGAAACAAATTCTCTTAAATTATCAACTGTCTTATCACCAAATCCTGGTACTTTTTTTAAATCATCGACTGAATTAAATGGACCATTTTGCTTTCTAAAATCAATTATCTGATCGGCTTTTTTATCACCAATTCCATTTAAAGTTGTTAATGAACTTTTTTCTGCTGAATTAAGATTCACTTTAGTTGAGTCAGATTTATTATTACTACTATCTTGCTGATTGTCAGTATCATTACTAGTTACATTCAAATCATTAGGTGATCCTTTAATTTCACCTCTTATGGGAATATAGATAACCTCTTGATCAACTAATTTTTTAGAAAGATTAACATGTTTAACATCAGCAGATTTATTAAATCCATCAGCTAATTCAATAGTATCAGATAATCTCATTTGAGAAGTAACTTCATACATCCCTGGTGATTTAACTGCACCTTTAATATCAACATAAATTTTATTATCATCTTTAGATTCATTGACTTCATTAGTTTCCACTTTAGTATTAGTAATCTCACTTGAATTTGAACTTAAACTACTAGAAAAATATTCATCATTAGTACCTTGTTTATCATTACTTATAAAAAATAGTAAAAATAAAATTAAAAACATCAATAAAATAATTGCTCCAATTAAAATTTGATTTTTATATTCATAATATATCTCTTTTATTCTGTCCATTTTTCACCTCACCTTCTTAAATTAAAATACGAAAAAAAGAGCAAAGCACGAATGCATTACTCTTTTAAATAATTAATTGCCTCATTAAAATTTTTGACTGGAATCACTTTCATATTTGGTGCATATTTTTTTGCAGTTTTAACTGCTGTTTGATAATTAGTTTGATGATTTTCTTCTAAGGCTAAAACTGACTTAGTTGGTTTAACATATGGAGCAAAAAATATTTTGGCCCCGCTATTATTAGCAGCAATTATCTTTTTATCAATCCCACCAATTTCACCAACATTTCCCTTAGCATCAATTATTCCTGTTCCAGCAATTTTATTATAAGAATATTGTTGATTAGTTAATTGTGAAAATACCTGTAGAGAAAACATTAATCCTCCTGATGGTCCACCTAAATCTCCAGGATTGATTTTTATTTTGGGATTTTCTTTAATTGAAATATCGTCAATCATTCCAATTCCAATTCCATAAAAGTCTTTTGCTATTTTTGCTTTTTTACCAGAAACACTTATTAGATGTCCATCTCTTTTAATTTGGATTTTCATCTTTGCGTGTTTAGATAATGATTTTACATATTTAATATAGCTTTTACTTTCATCTAAACTAACACCATTAATTGATTTTATTAAATCTCCTGGTTTTATTTTATTATTAAAATTTGAATTATTATAAACTTGTAAAACATATACACCATTATTTTTTATTTTAACTGGCTGTTTAGCTTTTTTATAAGCATTAATGATTGCATTATTTATCGAATTATTCATATATATTTTTTGAACATTATTATATTCTGAATTATTTTGATTACCAAAAATATCTTTTTTATTAACAATCGTTGCATGTTGATTAGACTTAGCTAATAAAAAAGAAAAAGGTCTTAATTGACCAATTTTTACTGATGTAACCATAAATTGATTCTTTTTTAAATCCTTTTTACCGTCTATTTTAACCATCGGTTGAATATTGGTTGCATCACCTGGTTGTTCAACAACTAAATTTAATGGCCAAAACAAAAACCAAAATGCAAACAATAAAATTAGTGAATATAAAACTCGTTTTAGCATTTTTTTATTCATTATAATCTAACTCCTTCAAAACTTTCTTAGGAACTAAACTAGAAATATCAACTTTAAAGTTTACTAATTGCTTAATCGAAGTTGATGATAAATTTTCAAATTTTGGACTTGAAAAAATCAACATTGTTTCAATATTATTTTCTAAAAATTTATTTGTATTTGCTAATACTTTTTCATCATTAAAATCATTAATATTTCGAACTCCTCTAGCAATCAAACTAGCATTTTTAGATTTAACAAAATCTACTGTTAATCCATTAATCGATTCAACACTTACATTATCTAAAGAATCAGTAACTTCATTAATCAAATTAACTCTTTTATCAATTGTAAATAAAGGATTTTTATCCGAATTAACTGCAACTCCAACAATAACTTGATCAAATTGCCGACTTAATCTTTTGATAATATCTAAGTGTCCGTTAGTAATTGGATCAAAACTACCAGGATATACTATTTTAGTCATATAAAAACTCCTATTTTAATTGGTAAATTGAAACAATAGTTAATCCATAATCTTTTTGCTTAACTAATTCAAAATGTTCTATGTCATCTTTTAAATTAACTTGATTATCAGTTTCACAAATTACATAAGCATTTTGATTTAATAATTTTAATGAATATAGATTATTTAATTCTTCAACCATTTTTTGCTTTTGATAAGGTGGATCCAAAAATACATAATCAAACTTTTCATTATTTTGACTAAATTTTTTTAAAGCTTGTTTAGAATCAAGTTTTAAAATTTCAAAATGCTCATTATAATTTTGATCAATTTGAATATTTTCATTTATTGATTTAATCGCTAAATAACTTTTATCAACTAATGTAGCTTTTCCCATACCTCTAGAAATAGCTTCAATTGCAACTGCTCCAGAACCAGCATATAAATCCAAAAAATGATTTTTAGATTCAAAATAAGGCCCAATCATATTAAATAAAGCTCCACGTACTTTATCAGTTGTTGGTCTAGTTTGTTTACCTGAAACAGGTTTTAATTTTCTGCCGCCAAATTTCCCCGATATAACTCGCATTATTCATCACCTTTTTCATCATTTAAATCATTACTAATTAATTCTTTTTGTGTTTCCAAAAACTGTCTAGCTAATGAAGCCATTGGAGATTTTATTACTCTTCTAACTCCTTTAACTTTAGATATATCACTAATTTTTTCATCAATATCTTTATTATCTAAATAAATGACTATATATTTCATTTTTTTTGATATATAAACGATATTTCCAAATTTTTTTAAATTTCTATTTTGTTTTAAATTATACAAATAAACAATCAAACTAACTCGATCATCTAAATTGGACATAACCACTTACCTACTTTTTTCAATTTGTTTTGATTTTTTTTGCCTTCTACTAATATTCATTACCAATCCTAAACTTAACGTAAGGACAATCATACTGGATCCACCATAACTAATAAATGGAAATGCGACTCCCGTTATTGGTAAAAAACCAGTTACTCCACCAAAGTTAAACATAGATTGAATAAATAAGTATGCTGCAACTCCATAGCAAGCACAAGTATTAGATATATCATTAGATCTAATACCAATAATCAAGCATCTTAAAATAATAAAAAATAATAAAGCTAATATGAAAGTAACAAAAATCATTCCTAACTCTTCAGTTGCAATTGCCATAATAAAATCTGTATTTGGTTCTGGTAAATATCCGGTTTTTTGAATACTATTTCCTAATCCAACTCCAAATAAGCCTCCATTACTAATAGCATAATAAGAGTTAACCAATTGCTGTCCTGATTGATGTAAATACTTAAACGGGTCCATAAATGCAACAATTCTTTGTGCTTGATATTTTCCCTTAAACAAAATTCCATGATTAATCAATGGAAAAATAATAAAATAAGCAGATCCAATAACACTTAATAGAATTGTAACTGATTTTTTAAAATTTAAGGCTCCAGATCCAAGAAAAATCATCATTACAATAAATAAACTAATTGCAGCTCCACCAGTATCTGGCTCAATTAAAACTAATCCAATTAAACCAAAAGAAATTAATAAAGGCTTACCAGAATTCTTTATTCCATCAATCACACCAACATTAGCAATATTTCTACTAGCATTAGATATATAAGAAGAAAGATAAATTATTAAAAAGAATTTTACAAATTCTGCTGGCTGTAAATTTATAAAGCCTAAATTAATCCAACCATTTGCTCCATTAACTGATGAACCAAAAAATTTAACAAAAACCAATAAAAAAGCCATAATTCCCATTGAAAAAGTTAGCATTGATTTACTTTTAAAAACTGATAATCTTACAAAATTCATTATGTATAAGATAAAAATCCCCAGAATAACATACATGGTTTGTTTAATTAAATAACCTGTTGGTGAACTACCATTTTGAACTGCTACATTAGAACTTGATGAATATACCATAATTATTCCGAAAACTGAAAGAATCAAAAAAGGTATAAATAATAGATAATCTATATTTTTTAATCTTTGTACCATTACATATACATCTCCCGTTTCAAATTATTCCAATTATAACATTGATTCTTAAATAATTAGTCTATAAACAAATAAAAAAAAGTCGCATAAGCGACTTTTTTATTAAAATTATTTATTATTAGTACGTCTTTTTTTAGCTTCTTTTTCACGCTCATTAGTTACTAATGTACGTTTTCTTAATCGGATATTTTCAGGAGTAACTTCACATAATTCATCATCATTTAAGAATTCTAATGATTCTTCTAATGTCATGTGAACTGGTTCCTTAACTTTTGCAATATCTTCAGATCCTGCAGAACGTACGTTTGTTTGGTTACGACCACGAGTAATATTAACTGAAATATCATTATCACGTGAGTTTTGACCAACAATCATACCTTCGTATACTTCAGTACCAGGATCAGTGAAAATTTGTCCACGATCTTGAACAGCCATAATTGCGTAAGTTGTAACTTTACCAGAATTAATTGAAACTAATGTACCATTACGACGACCTGGATTCCAGTTTTTAACAGCAGGTGCATACTTTTCAAATGTATGGTTCATAATACCATAACCATGAGTCAATGAAAGGAATTCAGTTGGATATCCAATCAAACCTCTTGAAGGAACTAAGAAACTAATTCTTGATTGTCCATTACCAACACTTTCAAGATTTTGCATTTCACCTTTACGTTGTGAAAGTGTATCAATAACAGAACCAGAATATTCTTCTGGTGTATCAATTTGAACAGATTCGTATGGTTCACATTTAACCCCATCAACATCTTTATAAATAACTTCAGGTCTTGAAACTTGAAGTTCATAACCTTCTCTACGTAAGTTTTCAATTAAGATTGATAAATGAAGTTCACCACGACCTGATACTAACCATGAACCTGGTTCATCAGTATCTTCAATTTTAAGAGATACATCAGTATGAAGTTCACGTTGTAAACGATCATCGATTTGTCTTGCAGTAACCATTTTACCTTCTTTACCAACAAAAGGTGAAGTGTTAGTACTAAATGTCATTCTCATAGTTGGTTCATCAATTCTAAGTAATGGTAATGGTTCTTGAACAGAAGGATCAACAACAGTTTCACCAACATTAATATCTTCCATACCAGAAATAGTTATCAAATCACCGGCTTTAGCTTCTTGAATTTCTTCTTTTTTAAGACCGAAGAATCCCATCATTTTAGTAACTCTAAAGTTTTGAGTTGAACCATCTAATTTCATAAGAACAACACTATCACCAACTTTAATAGTACCTCTAAATACTCGACCGATACCAATACGTCCAACAAAATCATTGTAATCAAGCATTGCTACTTGGAATTGTAAAGGTTCATCAGAATTATCTACTGGAGCTGGAATATTATCAACAATAGTATCAAAAACAGGCTTCATTGAATGTTCTTGTGTAGATAAATCAGGATCGTAACTAGATGTACCATTCATTGCTGAAGCATAAACTACTGGGAAATCAAGTTGATCTTCATCTGCACCTAATTCAATAAATAGGTCAAGAACTTCATCAACAACTTCTGAAGGTCTTGCACCTGGCTTATCAATTTTATTAATAACAACTGCAGGTGTAAGATTTTGTTCTAATGCTTTCTTTAATACGAAACGAGTTTGTGGCATTGTACCTTCAGCTGCATCAACAACTAAAAGAACACCATTAACCATTTTCATGATACGTTCAACTTCTCCACCAAAGTCAGCATGTCCTGGAGTATCCAAAATATTAATTTGTCTATCACCATATTTAACAGCAGTATTCTTTGAAAGAATCGTTATTCCACGTTCACGTTCAATATCATTTGAATCCAAAGCACGATCTTCAATGGTTGCGTGTTCATCCAATGTATCTGATTGTTTTAATAATTCGTTAACCAATGTTGTCTTACCGTGGTCAACGTGGGCAATAATAGCTATGTTTCTAATATCGTCTCTAGTTTTCAAAATTTCTTCCTCCTTGAAAATAACAGTTATAGGTAGCTAAAAACATTAATAATGTGAATAAATAATTTACATAAAAAAACTGTGAACAAGTCACAGTAACACTGCTAAAAAACAGTGATTTAAGCTTAATTTATTCTTTTTGTCGCTACTAAATCTAAGATAGATGTTAGCACAAATATGCGCTTATGGCAACTTAACAATAAATATTAATAATACTCACATTTTAATCACTTTTTGACTATCATCATCAATTTTTTTCAAAACTGGATAGACTGAATAGCCAGATTCATTTTCAAAATCTCTTTGCAGTTTTCTTTGTTCAACCTTTGATGGATTAATCTCTTTAAAACGATTATAAAGATTTATCAAATTATTTTTTTTAATTCCATTTTCATAAGCATCTTCAATTCCAGTAAAAAAAGAAATTACATCAACCATTTCTTTTCTAGTCCAATCCTCAACAATTGGATACGAAAAATTTTTATCCATTAACTGACTCCCTATTTTCAATAACATTTTTAATGATTATTTCACTATCATTAATCACTTTATCTAATTCTTTTTTTTCTTCATCAGAAACTTGTAATTCTAAAGAAAAATTATATCCACTTTTATTAATAAATACCGGATTAAAATTTAACTGAACTTTATCATTGGTTTTATCCAAAGTTGTTACAAACGATAATTTAGATTTATCTGAAAATAAATTAAAGATAACATCAACCATAACTTTATTGTGTATAATCTCGTTATTTTTAGATAGACTATAAATCATAGTTTGTGCATTATTCAATATATCAACTGTATAACTATTATTTTTATCGTTTAAATAAGATAAAATTGGCATAGATCCAATATATGATCGACTCCAAGAAATTATATAATCATTAATATATCCTAATGTTGTAATGTTTACTAATTTTCGATCTATATTAAATTGATTAGCAAAAAAATTCACTAAAATTTCATTTTGAATTTGTGATCCAATACCAACTATTTTTTTTGAATCAAACCCTGAAAATCTAGCAGCAAAATATGCAATGATTGCATCATATTGTGAATCAATAAAAATTTTACCATTAAATCCATCGGAAATTGATTTATTTAAAAAGCCTCTAAAATCTGGCAACATTGTTACAATCTGCTTAACAACATCTGAAATAGATTCTTTCTCATTTAATTCAAACTTAGGCAAATAAACTAATAAATCAATTTCTTCGTAATTTAAATTATCGGTATAATTAAAATTATTACAAAATAAATTTGCTTCCTTAATTTTTTTTTGCATAGTTTCATTTAATTTTTCAAATGAAACTTCTAAATTATAGTCTCTTGTAATTGCTAATTTTAAAAATTCATATATTCTATTTTGGTCACCATACAACAAAATTTTTGGTTGTTTCAAGCATAATCAACCCCTTTTGGACAAATTATAATGTACTTTTCAAAAAATTCAAAGATAAACTTTTAATTATATGGTATTTTATAGTTATACTAAATAAAACAAAAAATAGGAGGTTTTTATTTTGTTTTTAATGAAGGACATAACCAGAGACGGTAATCCTGTACTTAGAAATCAATCTAAGAAAGTAGAATTTCCACTTTCCGAAGATGATAAAAAACTAGCAAAAGATTTAATGGATTACCTCGTTATTAGTCAAGATGAAGAAGAAAATAAAAAATATAATTTAAGACCTGGAGTTGGATTGGCAGCACCCCAAGTTGGTGTAAATAAAATGATGGCATCCGTACTAGTTCCACCAGAATACGAAGATGAAAAATCTCCATTTAAAGATGTTATTATTAATCCAGTTATTGTTTCGAGTTCTGTTCAAAGAGGTGCATTAACGGTTGGAGAAGGATGCTTATCAGTCGATAAAGATATTCCTGGATATGTTCATCGAGCAGATAGAATTACTGTTAAATATCAGGATATTGATGGCGTTGAACACAAAGTAAGATTAAAGCACTATCCTGCCATTGTAGTTCAACATGAAATTGATCATTTACATGGAACTCTATTTTATGACCATATAAAAAAAGATAACCCATTTTACCGTGAAGATAATGAGTTATTCTTTGAATAAAAAAAGTAAAGCTTTCGCTTTACTTTTTTTATTCTGTTTTTCTAATATCACTTACATAATTTTTAGTTTTTTCATTAATTAAATATGCAATATCAAAATTTATTTTATTTTTATTAATCCAAAAATCAGTTACTGCCATTTTTACAGAATCATTTTTAGTTTTCTCAAAAACCATCTTTTTTATATAATTTTTTAATTCCTCTGAATTTATACTATCTGAATCAATTTTTAAATAATATTCAAACACCATAATTCTTTTTTTCCAAATATCATCTAAAGATTTACAAGTAAGATTATTTTTATTAATTTTTAGTTCAGGATATACTTTAATTAATTCCAAAATAATGTCATCGACTACTTCATCAATTTTTGATTGAATATCATCTCTATAAACTTTATTAGGCTTGACTATCAAAATATATCTCAATAAATTCATTAAGATAATAACAAATAAAATCAAAAAAATAATTAACACAATAAACATTAAAAAACACCCCTAATCTCCGTTTATCATAACACATTAAGATTAAATTTGTTTTATATACTTATTAATTTCATTGTGTTAAAATCAAGCTATCAAGAGATATACCATAAAGGTATATTGTTCGATTAAATATTAAATTATTTATTAATATATAAGGAGAGATTATTTTGATTTATAAAGTTTTTTATCACGAAAATAAGGTTATTACACCTAAAAGAGAGACTACAAAATCACTTTACATTAATGCTGATTCTGAAGTAGAGGCAAGAAGTTTAGTGGATAACAAAACAGAATATGCGTTAGAATTCGTTAAAGAACTAAGTGAAAGTCAACTTGAATACGAAAAACAAAGTTCTAACTTTAAAATTACGGAGTTATAATTATGAATAAATTAAACGTCAAAAATAATGAAACTGCTATTTATGGCGTTGGTGGACTAGGAGAAATTGGTAAAAATACTTACGGAGTTCAATTCCAAGATGAAATTGTTTTAATTGATGCAGGAATTAAATTTCCAGAAGATGATTTGCTTGGAATTGATTATGTTATTCCTGATTACCAATATTTAATTGAAAATCAAAAGAAAATTAAAGCTTTAATTATCACCCATGGTCATGAAGATCATATTGGTGGGGTCCCTTTTCTTTTGAAAGTTTTAAATATTCCAATTTATGCTGGCCCACTTGCGTTAGCTTTAATTAAGAGTAAATTAGAAGAACATAATTTACTAAAAGATGCAGAACTACATGAAATTAATGACAAATCGATTATTAAATTCAAAAAAACAAGCGTTAGTTTTTTTAGAACTACTCACTCAATTCCAGATGCTTTAGGAATTGCAGTTCACACACCATCTGGAGTTATCGTTGAAACTGGAGATTTTAAATTTGATTTAACTCCTGTTGATAATCAAGCTCCTGATTTACAAGAAATGGCTAAATTAGGGCGTGAAGGTGTTCTTTGCTTAATGTCAGATAGTACTAATGCTGAAAGACCTGTTTGGTCAAAATCTGAAAAATGGGTTGGTAAATCTGTTCGTAAGATTTTTGAAGAAGTTAATGGAAGAATCATATTTGCTACTTTCGCTTCAAATATTTCAAGAATCAAGACAGCAATTGATGCTGCACTTGCGCATAATAAAAAAATTGCAGTTTTCGGTAGAAGTATGGAAGCCGCTATTGTAAATGGACGTGAACTCGGTTATCTACAAGTTCCAGATAATTCATTTGTTGATGCTAGCGAATTAAAAAATTTACCAGCAAATCAAGTTATGATTTTATGTACCGGTTCACAAGGTGAACCCATGGCTGCTTTATCAAGAATTGCCAATGGTACCCATCGTCAAATATCAATTCAACCAGATGACACTGTTATTTTCTCTAGTAATCCAATTCCTGGTAACACATTAAGTGTTAACCGAGTTATTAACGAACTAGAAGAAGCTGGTGCTAAAGTAATTCATGGAAAAGTCAATAACATTCATACTTCTGGACATGGTGGTCAAGAAGAACAAAAATTAATGTTAAGACTTATGAAACCTAAATACTTTGTTCCAATTCATGGTGAATATAGAATGTTAAAAATTCATACTGAATTAGCTGAACAATGTGGAATTCCTTTAGAAAATAGCTTCATCCTAAAAAATGGTGATGTTTTAGCTCTAACTAAAGATTCAGCACGATTTGCTGGGGAATTTAATGCTGATGATGTTTATATTGACGGTAATGGTGTCGGAGACATTGGTGAAGTTGTTTTAAATGATCGTCAATTATTATCAGAAGAAGGTCTTGTTGTTGTTGTTGCAACTATCAATTTAAATGATAAAGAAATACAATCTGGTCCAGATTTACTTTCACGAGGATTTGTATATATGAGAGAATCTGGTGAATTACTTGATGAAGGTAGAAGATTAGTTTTCAAAACAATTCGTCATGCTATGAATAATAAAAATGCTAACGAAGCTTTAATTAGAAAATCAATTATAAGAGATTTATCTGATTTCTTATATAATAAAACTGAGAGGTCCCCTCTTATTTTACCAATGCTAATTATGAATAATAATTAATATAAAAAAGCGAATTCCATTTTACTATTGAATTCGCTTTTTATATGAAAGGATAAATTGAAATGACAAATAATTATTTCATAATCTACAATCCTTCTTCTTATCGAGGAAAAGACGCAAAATTAAAAGTTGAAGAAGCTTTAAATAATAAAAACATTAATTACACCATTAGAACAACAAAATATGAAAACCAAGCAAATATTATTGCAAATTATTTTATAAATAATAATTATAATAACCGTAATATGTCATTAATTGTGATTGGTGGCGATGGAACTTTTACAGAAGTTATGAATTCTATTGCTCTTTTTTATGAAAATCATTCTAAAGACTATATAATACCATTATCATTAATACCATCTGGTAAAAAAAATAACTTTGCTCATAATTATAATATTCCAACTAATCCAAGTAGTGCTATTAAAAATATACTTGAAAAACCAACCAAACAGACATTTTATATTGGCAAAACACTAGATAATGTAAAAAATAGATACCATTATTTTTTTGATAATTTTAGTATTGGAATGGACGCTCTTTACATTAGTAAGACAACTAAACAAAAGAAATATCTAAGTAAAATAAAAAAAATATTTGTTATGTTTGAAATTTTATATACTTACAATAGTTTTCCTTTAACTGCTACTTTAAATTCAACTTATTACGTTTTTAAAGATGCATATTATGCATATATCAAATTAAATAAAAAAACTCAAATGTTAGATTTTACAATTATAGAAAAAAAGAATTCATTTAATTTACTTTATAAATTATTTAGATTATGGAGTAAAAATAAAAAAGCTCATCATGATACTAATAATTTTAGTACTAAATCATTAAAATTATTTTCAAGTTCTTTAGAATACGGTCAATTTGACAACGAAAAATTTATGAGTGAATATTTCAACGTAAACATTTCAATTACTAATTACACTTTAACGAAATAAAAAAGAAAGAAGTATTAAAATACTTCTTTCTTTTTTATTTACCTTTAGTAATCTCATCAATCATTTTTAATTCTTCTGATGAAAATTCTAAATTATTTAAAGCATCTAAATTATTATCTAAATGATCAACGGTTGAAGCTCCAGTAACAATACTTGTCACTACTGGATTATTCAATAACCAAGAAATAGACATTTGAGCTAAACTTTGATTTCTATTATTAGCAATATCATTCAATTGATTAATTCTTTGAACTACAACATCTTTACCTTCATTGAAAATACCATCGTTCGTTGGATGAATTTTAATATCATCTGGAATACCATCTAAGTATTTACTTGTTAATAAACCTTCGGCTAATGGTCCATATGGCACAAATCCATTTCCATTATTTGAAAGCTCATCAATTGTACCATCATTTTCAGCAGTTCTATTTAACATATTATAAGAACTTTGATTGACAACAAAAGGTGTATGCTTTTCATTAAATAAATCAATCATCTTACGTGTTTGTTCACCATCATAATTTGAAATTCCAATATAAAGTGCTTTACCAGATTTAACAATTTGATCAAGTGCTTCTGCAGTTTCTTCTAAATTAGTGTTTGGATCGAATCGATGACTATAATAAATATCAACATAATCCAATCCCATTTTTTCTAAGCTTCTATCTAAAGCAGCTACTAAAGTCTTTTTAGAAGAAAAGTTACCATATACACCTGGCCACATATGAAATCCTGCCTTAGTGGTTATAATTAATTCATCACGATATGGTTTTAAATCTTGTCTATAAACTTGACCAAACATTCTTTCGGCTGCACCTGATCCAGGCCCATAATTATTAGCTAAATCAAAACTAAAGATTCCTTTATCAAAAGCGTGAAGCATCACTTCTTCACTATCTTTAAAGTTAGCATCATCACCAAAACTGTGCCAAGTTCCAAACGAAATAGCTGGTAATTGTAATCCTGTATTTCCAGCTCTTCTAACTAACATATCATCATATCTTTGATCACTTGCTTTATACATTATATAATCATCCCTTCTAAATCTTATTTAAATAATTTACCGGTTGATTTATTATTTTCAATTAAATCAATTGCTTTTCCAAATAAACTTCCAACTGAAACAACATCAATTTTTGAAGTATCTTGATTCGTTTTTATATTAATTGAGTCAGAAACGATAATTTTGTTAATTGGTGAATTGTTTAATCTTTCAATTGCTCCATCTGCGAAAACAGGATGAGTAGCACTAACATAAATATTTTTTGCACCTGCTTTTTTTAGAGCTTTTGCTGAAATATCTAATTTTTTACCAGTAACAATCATATCATCTGTTATTATAACATTTTTATCTTTAACATCCCCGATAACTGAATCTGGAATATTAGTTTCATCATCAGGATTACGATTATCAACAATTGCAATGGGCAATTTCAAACGATCAGCAAATAATCGAGCTCGGTTTACTGTTGTATGATCTGGAGAAACGATTACAGTATTATCTAATAAACCATTATCTTTAAAATATTCAATAAAAAGATTAGTTGGTTTTAAATGGTCCACTGGAATATTGAAAAATCCTTGAATTTGTGTTGCATGTAAATCAAGTGTAATAACTCGATCAACTCTTTGCATTTCGATAAATGAAGCAATCATTTTAGAAATAATTGGTTCTCTAGAACGTGCTTTACGATCAGATCTTGAATAACCATAATATGGAATCACAACGTTAATTGTTCCTGCACTGGTTCTACGAATTGCATCAACCATAATAATTAATTCCATCAAATTAGTATTAACTGGATCAGATAATGATTGAACAACATAAATATCATCCCCACGAATACTTTCATCAACTGAAATTTGAATTTCTCCATCACTAAAATGTTTAACTGTTGATTTACCAATTGGAACATTTAATTCATTAGAAATTTTTTCAACTAATTCTTTATTTGAACTTAGTGAAAACAATTTTACTTTTTGATTTGGCATTGAATGCTAACTCCCTTATATTAATAATTTAAACGAACATTATCCATTCCAATCATAGGATCAATTTCATTATTTAAAATTTTTGTTTCTGTTAAAATGTAGTCATTTGTATTATTTAAATTATCATTTTTAATAATCTTTTCTTCAGAAGGTTGTTTATCAAATACTTCAAATAATCTTTGCCTTAAAGTCGTTAACCGATTATCAGATTCACTCTTAACACTTTCAGAAATAGAATTAGGATCTCCTAATAAAATTAACATTGATGACGCTCTAGTAATTCCAGTATACAATAAATTCTTTTTTAACATTCTTCGATATTGTGGCAAAACTGGCATTATTACTAATTTAAATTCGCTTCCTTGTGCTTTATGAATTGATGTACAATAAGCTAAAGTTAAATTATTAAAATCTTTTCTAGAATATACAACTTCTGTTTGATCAAAAGCAATTGTTAACTTATCTTCATATTTTTTTTGATTTTTACCATATTCAATTCCTACAATTTTACCAATATCACCATTAAAAACATTATCTTCTGGACTATTTACTAGTTGTAATACCTTATCACCAATACGATATTTAATATTATTATACTCAATTTCTTTTTGTTTATCATTAGTTTTTGGATTCATAATGTCTTGAACAATTTTGTTTAAGTTATTAATTCCAGCAGATCCACGATACATTGGTGCTAATATTTGAATATCACTTGAATTAAATCCTTTTTGTTTTGCTCTAGCAACAACTTGTTTAATTACTGATTCAATTTGATTAGCATTACATTTAATAAAACTCCGATCAGGTTGATTTTGATAAAAATCATCAGGTAACCTTCCATCTTTTATCGAATGAGCTAATCTAATAATTGTCGATGTTTCTTCTTGACGATGTATTTGATCTAATTCTTTTGAAACAATTAAATCTGATTCTAATAAGTCATGAAAAACTTGTCCTGGACCTACCGATGGCAACTGATCTTTATCGCCAACCATAATTACTTTCATATGTCTTGGAATAGATTCTAACAACATTTTAAAAAGAGGAGTATCTATCATAGACATTTCATCAATAATTAAAATATCACCATCTAAATCATTTACTGGTTCATCATCATTTCGATTTAATCCCAATAAACGATGAATTGTTGAAGCTGGTAATCCAGTTGATTCACTCATTCTTTTTGCTGCTCTTCCCGTTGGTGCAGCTAAAAGAATTGGAAATGGTTTTTCTTTATAACTATTAATATCTAAAGATAAATTATTTAATTTGGCATATGTTTTTACAATTCCATTTATTATCGTTGTTTTACCAGTTCCTGGACCACCAGTTAATAAAAACATTGAATTACTAATCGCTTTAAAAATGGCATCTTGTTGTGATTCATCATAATCAATATTTAATTCTTGTCCTACTTTATTAATTGATAATTTTAAATCGTCATCTTTTATTTCTACATCATCAGTTTTAATTCTCTTAATACTTTGTGCAATTATTACTTCTGCATCATATAATTTTTTTAAATAAATATTTTTATTTTTAACAATTATTTTTTCATCTTTAGCTAGTTCAATCAATTGCTGTCCAATTTCTTCACCGGATAGTTCTTGATTATTAAAATTCAACAAATCTTCAGTGATTTTAACTAAGTTATCAGAAGTTGCATAAGTATTACCATCCCTAGTCGATAATTGTTGTAACCCAGTTAGAATAGCTGCTCTAATTCTTCCACTAGAATGTTTACCAATTCCTACTTCTACTGCTACTTGATCCGCTTTTTTAAAGCTAATCCCATCAATATCTTCAACCAATTTATAAGGATTTTCTTGAATTGTTTTTAAAGCGTTATCTTGATACTCTTTAAATATTCGTCCCGCCATATTGCTGCTAAATCCATAACTATTTAATCCAACAATTGTTTGTTCAACACCATTATTTTTACTTATTACATCATTAATTGTACTAATCTGCTTTTGTTTTAAACCTATTTTACATAAAATGGTCTTATCATCTAACATCTTGTTTATAGCATCAGAACCAAGCTCATCATATATTTTTTCAGCAGTTTTTTCGCCAATTCCTTTGAATTCTTCTCCTGATAAATAACTAATAAATCCTTTTTTTGAAGTTGGAGTTTCTCTTTGATAATTAATCGATTGAAATTGTTGACCATATTTTGGATGATCAACAACTGATCCAATAAATTTATAACTGACTTCTTCTTCAATATCTGCAAAATTACCAGTAACCACAATTTCTTCTTCATTCCATGAAAATGAACTTTCACTAACGGTAACTAACATAACTTTATAAAAATTGTCATTACTCTCAAAGAAAATCATTTTTAATTTACCAACTATATATTGATGATTTCCTTCATTTTGATCATCTTGAAATAAATCAATGTTTTGACTCATTACATATGCTCCTAGCTTTCTTTATCCTGTTTGTCTTTCATTAGTTTTTCAATATCCTGAATTCTACTTTGCTTACGATCATAATTATCTTTATCATATTTTTCTGCCTTAGAAAAATAATTTGCATAATGTTCACCTAATACCATCGCTACTAATCCTCGATCAAAATTAGCCTTTCCATTATTAGGATCATAATTTAAAATTTGATCATAAAATTCAGCAGATTGCTTAAAATCACCTAATGCTAATAAACTTTCTCCTAACATTTGATTAATTTCTGGATCTTGCTTACGATAGTCTTTTGCTGTTAATAAAAAAACTAATGCACGTTTGTAGTCACTTTTAGCTATATAGCTTTGTGCCATCATTATATAAGAATCCGTTTTTAATTCTTTATCTTTAACTTCAGTAAACTGTTTAATCGCTTTTTCATATTCACCAGCTGAATAATAAACATTCCCTAATCCATAAGTTAATAAATCTTTTGCTTTTTTATTAGTGTCTGCAAACATACCAAGTGCTTTCATTAATAATTCTTCTGCTTGAGTAAAGTTTTGTAATTTAATTAAAAGAGAACTAAGTTCATAATAAGCCTCATAATTATCGGGCTTTTCATTAATCGCTTTAATTAATTTATGCAAATTGGCCTCTGCTTCTTTTTGGATTTCTTCACGTTTATTATCAGACATTATTAATCCTCCATTAAATTAAATCTGTTTTATCTAACTTTTTATTTAAATAACTTGTATTATTCCAGTCAACTAATTTAAATGTTTGTCCATCATCGTTAGTTTCCAAAATTGTTGTACTAGTATTAGCAATTCCACCCTTAGCTCTTAAATCCTTCATTGGAATCCCTAGAATTGTATTTATAATCGCATTTAATGCCGCTCCATGACTCACAATCAAAATATTACTATCATTATCATGATACATAGCATATTGACTAATCGCATTATTCATACGATTAATTACATTTGAATAGGATTCTCCTTCAATATCGATTGGATTAAATAAATCAGGATGTTCACGAAAATTAATATAACTTTCCGGATAAATTTGTTTTGCATCTTCAAATTTCATTCCTTCAAGTTTACCTAAATTAAATTCTTTTAATCTACTATCAAAAGAAATTGATACTTTATGTTTTAATTTACTTTTAATACCAAATGAAGTAAGCATTGTCCTTTTAATTGGACTTGAATAAATATGTTCAAATTTCACATTTGATAAATATTTACCTACTTCTTTAATTTCTTGATAACTCTGTTCAAGTAATGGTGAATCACCACCAGAACCTTGGTATCTTCCTTCGAGATTCCATTCAGTTTTACCGTGTCGCACAAAATAAAATTTCAAAAATTTATTCCTCCATTATTGAGCAGTTATTAAGTCTATTATGCCAGTTTATCAATCTTTTTTCAAAAAAAGCTAGGCATTTAATGCCTAGCTTTTTATTATTTATTAAACATATTGTAATTGCTTATTATTTTTATATGCTGCATCAATTGTCGCAGTTCCTAAACACTCGTCACCATCATAAAATACAACAGCTTGTCCCGGTGTAATTGATCGAACTGGATCATCAAAAGTTACAGTAACTTTATTATCATCATTTAATTTAACTGTAACACCAGAATCTTTTTGACGATATCTGAACTTAGCTGTACAGTGAAACTCTTCTCCACGATTAATATTATTAATCCATGAAGCACCAGTAGCATCTAAATAATCAGCATAAAGATGTTCATTATGATAACCTTTACCAACATACAAAATATTTTTGGATAAATCTTTACCAACTACAAACCATGGTAAATTATCATTACCATCTCCACCAATACCTAAGCCTTTTCTTTGACCAATTGTATAGTACATTAATCCAGTATGATCACCTTTGATTTCACCATCGAAAGTCATCATTTTACCTGGTTTAGCTGGTAAATAATTACTTAAGAACTCTTTGAAATTATTTTCTCCAATGAAACAAATTCCCATTGAATCCTTTTTATCAGCAGTATATAAACCTGCTTCTTTAGCAATTTGTCTTACTTCTGGTTTAGTCATTCCACCAATTGGAAAAATTACTTTATCTAATTGTTTTGCTGATAGTTGACTTAAAAAGTAAGTTTGATCTTTGTTATCATCAACTGCACGTAATAAATGATTATGACCATATTCATCACGTTCTAATTTAGCATAATGTCCCATTGCAATATAATCTGCTCCAAGATCTAAAGCATATTCTAAAAATGCCTTATATTTAATTTCAGTATTACAAATGACATCTGGATTTGGTGTTCTACCTCTTTTATATTCATCTAAGAAATATGTGAATACACGATCCCAATATTCTTTTTCAAAGTTAACTGAATAATAAGGAATTCCAATTTCATTTGCCACATGTGCTACATCTTTAAAATCTTCAGTAGCTGTACAAACACCATTTTCGTCAGTATCATCCCAGTTTTTCATGAACACACCAACTACGTCATATCCTTGTTGTTTAAGTAAATAAGCAGAAACTGAAGAATCCACTCCTCCACTCATTCCAACAACAACTCTTGTCTTACTATTGTCTTTCATAATCTCACCATCACTTTTTAGATTCTTAGAATCTACGATTTGAAGGTCGTAATCCCAATACTAAATATATTAACTTACAAATAGTAATAAATGCAAGCTAAAAGAAACACCCGGAGCTATTTTTTTACAATAACTTTTCTAGTAATCATATTTTCTAAATTAAAATCTAGTTGTTCCTTAATTTTATTAAATTTATCATTATTAAAAATATCTACTTCTTTTAATTCTTTACTATCTAAAATTGCCATTTTAAATGCTGTTAGATCATCATTAACTGTTATTTTTAATTTAATACTATTTGAATTAAATGGAGAATTGGGATCTAAATTAATTTTATAAACAAAATTACCTAATTTAGTTGTAGTAAATCCTAAGTCTCTTAGTGTGTATTTTTTTATTTCAGGAGATAATTCGTAATTATTAATATCTCCTTTTAATTTAATTTCCTTAGAAAATGCCATGTTAATCTCTCCTATTCTTATTTAATCGATTATAAACTTTGACAATTCTTTCAATAAATAAATCAATATCATCTTCACTAGTAAAAGATCCAAAACTAATTCTAATTGACTCATTAACGCGATTAGGGTTAGTTGGAAACATTGCAGATAAAACATGAGATGGTTCTAAACTTCCAGCTGTACATGCAGAACCACCTGCAATTGCAACTCCATCTAAATCTAAATTCATTTGTAACAAATCAGTTGGAATCCCTTTAATCCAAATATTTAGAATATGTTCTAACCTAGGCTCTGTTTTTGGTCCATTGATTTCATATTCAATATTATTATTATTTAATTCTGTAAGAATTTTTTCCCTAAATGAGTTATACTTAGTAATTCTTTTTTCTTTCTCATCTTTAGTTAAACTATTAACTGCAACACCAAAACCTGCAATACTTGGAATATTCTCTGTTCCAGCTCTTCTTTTTTGCTCTTGATCACCTCCAAGAACAAAACTATTAAGTTTAATTGTTTCTCTTTTGAATAAAAATCCAGTCATTTTGGGCCCGTTAATTTTATGTGCAGAAGTTGATAATAAATCGATATTGTCACGATTAACATCTATATCTTTTAATCCATAAGCTTGAACTGCATCAGTATGAAAATATGCTTGATGATCTTTTAATAGTTCACCAATTTCATGAATTGGATTTTGTACTCCAACTTCATTATTACCCATCATAATAGAAACCAAAATTGTATCTTCACGTAAATTATTCTTTAAGTCTTCAATAGAAATATTTCCATTAGAATCAACATCTAAATAAGAAACTTCATATCCGTGATTTTCAAGATATTTCATTGGTTTCAAGACTGCTTCATGCTCAATTTTAGTCGTTATAATATGCTTACCATAATTTTGTCTAGTTTCTGCAGTTTTAATAATTGCACTATTATCACTTTCAGTACCACCACTAGTAAAAATTATTTCATTTTCTTTTGCATTAATACTATTAGCTAATTTTATCCTGACATCTTCTAAAATACTCTTCGATGATCTTCCAATCTCATAAAGAGTTGAAGCATTACCATAATAATTAGATAACTTATCCGTAATTTCTTTAATTACTGATTCACTAACTGGCGTTGTCGCTGCATTATCTAAATATACTTTTTTCAAAAAAACACCTTCTAATTTTTATTTCGATTGACTTTCAAATAAATCTAATAAAATATGAGCTGATCTCTTACCCGCATCAATAATAAATTCATCAAAACTTTGATTTGCATTTTCATCACCAACATCAGACATTGCACGAACAACTACATATGGAATTTTGAACTGATTAGCAACTTGTCCAACGGCTGCTCCTTCCATTTCAGCTGCTTTAGCTTCAGGAAAATGCTTTAAAATTTCATTAATCATATCTTGCCCTGCAATAAATTGATCCCCAGTTACAATTAAACCGGTTTTAGGTTCTACACCTTTATCTTCTGATGCTAATTTTATTTTTTGAACCCATTCTTTAGAAGCTTCAAAACGAGCTGGTTGGTCTGGAACTTGTCCCCATACATATCCAGCAGCGGTTGCATTAACATCGTGATATGCGGTTTCAGTTGAAAGAACAATATCACCAACTTCTAATCCTTCTCCAATTCCAGCTGAAGAACCAGAATGAATTAAAACATCAATATCAAAATTAGTAATCATCATCATGGCAGTAATTCCAGCTTCAACTTTACCAATTCCAGATCTTACAATTACAACAGTTTGTCCATTTATTTTTCCCTCATAAAAAATAACACCAGATATATTTTTTTCCACTACATCAGATAAATTATTTTTTAATTCTTTAATTTCTTCTTCCATTGCACAAATAATTCCAAATTTTTTCATTACTTCACCTCATAAATTTAATTAACAAATCTCATAAATAACAATACACAAATAATTAATACCACAAGTGTAATAATTATTATGTTTAATCGATTTTTTAATTTTTTTGTTTTTAATTCTCTACGTTTTTCTTCATTAATTTGATCTGGTTGATGTTCACTATCAATATTAATTTTTCCTTTTCGGTACTGTTCTCTAGTTAAATTTTCTTGATCATCCATCATTAATTACCTACTTTGCATTAATTCCCAAAATTGGATTGCTATAATGGTTTTACCATCGTTAATGGTACCTTCTTTAATCATTAGTTTGACTTCATCTAATGTATATTCATTAATTTCTAAAAATTCTCCTTGATCACGATCTAAATCATTTTCAACTGGTTTTAAATTTTTTACTAAATAAATATACATAAATTCGTCTGTAAAACCTACAGATGGATAAATTGCATGAATTAATTTAAAATCATCAGATTTCAAACGTAATTCTTCATTTAATTCTCTTGATAACGTTTTTTCTGGATTTTCATTATCTCTTTCATCCATTTTACCAGCAGGTATTTCAATCATCGCTTTTCCAACTGGCGCACGCCATTGCTTCTCTAAAATAATTTTATTATCTTCTGTTAAAGCTAACATTGCTACTGACTTTGAATGATAAACAACCTCACGATGTGCAATTTCACCATTTGACAATTTAACGGTTTGTTTTTTTACATCTAAAATAGCACCTTGATAAATATCTTCAGAAGATACTACCTTTTCTTCTAAATCCATTAAAAATCACCTACTTTTTATTTAATTCAAATTTTACCGATAAATGATAAATTATGCAATTTATTCAAAATTTGATAATTTGACTTTTGCTGCTTGAGGTCCCTTTACTCCTGCTGCAATTACAAATTGAACTTCTTGTCCGATTTCAATTGTTTTTGGATCACCTTGAATAATTCCCGTAATATGCAAAAATACCATTTCACCATAGTTACTTTTAATATATCCAAATCCTTTATTTTTTTCATATGAATCAATTTTACCTAACATAATTTAATTCCTTCCAATAAATAAAGCTGGGAAAATCCCAGCTTTATTTTTTTATTTAATTATTCTTCAAAACCATCTGTTGCTGTTTCTGGATAATTTTGTTCTACAATTGTTGCACAACGTTCACAAAAACTTGGATAATTTTCATTACTTCCAACATCTTGTTTAATTAAACGACAACGTTCACAAACATCTCCATTTGCATGTTCCACTTTAATAGCTAATTCATTATTAAATTCAATACTATCGTTAACTTTATCATTAAAACTTAAAATATCTAATTTTGAAACCATTAATACTTGTTCAATATCAGTATTTAAATTATCGAAGTAATCTTTTAATTGATCAGAAACATATAATGTCAGTTTAGCTTCAGAAGGCTTACCAATTACTTTATTATCACGTGCTTCTTCTAGTGCTTTTAAAACATTTTTTCTAATTTGCATAAATGTTTTCCAAGCGTTAAGAACTTCATTTTGATCTTCATAATTAACTACCTTAGGCATTTCTGAAAGTTGAACAAATTCTTCTTTTTCACTTAAAAATTCCCAAATTTCTTCAGTTGTGTGTGGAATAATTGGTGTAAATAATTTAGTTAGTGAAACTGCAATATCATATAATACAGTTTGCATTGAACGTCTTTCTTTAGAATCTTCTGAATAGATATATAAAATATCTTTAGCAAAGTCTAAATAAAATGCAGATAAATCATTAGTAATAAATTGGAATAAGTTACGATTCATTTCTAAAAATTCATATTTTTCAAAATTATTTTTAACTTTTTCAATCATTTGATTTAATCTAACCATCATATATTTATCAACTGATTCCATTTCACTGTAATCAACACGATTTTCAATTGGATTAAAATCACTTGTATTAGCTAATAAATATCTCATTGTATTTCTAACTTTTTTGTAACTTTCACCAACAGTTTTAAAATTCCCCATTGATACACGAACATCAGCTGATGAATCAACAGAAGTAACCCATAATCTAATAATATCTGCACCCATTTGCTTAATAACATCATTTGGTGCAATTGTATTTCCTAATGACTTACTCATTTTATGACCTTTTCCATCAAGAGTAAATCCTTGTGATAAAAGATTCTTATATGGTGCATGACCACTATAAGCAACACTTGTGATTAAGCTTGAATTAAACCAACCACGATATTGATCAGAACCTTCCAAGTATAAATCAGCAGGATACGTTAAATCATCTCTTTCAGCAAGTACTCCTTGATGAGAAGATCCTGAATCAAACCATACATCCATAATATCATTTTCTTTTGTGAAAATACCATTTGGTGAATGTTCACTAGTAAATCCTTCAGGCAATAAATCTTTAGCATCTTTTTCAAACCAAATATCAGATCCATGTTCTCTAAATAAGTCGGCAACATGATCAGTTACTTCTTTTGTAAAAATAGCTTCTCCATCTTCACCATAAAAAATTGGTAATGGAACTCCCCAAACACGTTGACGAGAAATTACCCAATCTCCACGATCTTTAATCATATTGTAAAGACGTTTTTGTCCCCATTCTGGATTAAATGTAACATTATTAATTTCATTTAAAATTTGATCTCTAATTTTATCAACTGATGCAAACCACTGTGGTGTAGCACGATAAATAACTGGTTTTTTAGTTCTCCAATCAAATGGGTAACTGTGTTCATATTCTAAATAATGAACTAAACGATCATTCTCTTTTAACTTATTTAAAGCAATTTCATCAGCATCTTGATAAAATACACCATCAAAATCTGATCCTGCATCTTTAGTTAAGCAACCCTTATTATCAACTGGTGCAAAAATATCTAATCCATATTCTTTTCCTACATTGTAATCATCTTCACCAAATCCTGGTGCAGTATGAACTAATCCAGTTCCTGAATCAGCAGTTACAAAATCTGCTAACATAGTTAAAATTTTAGTATCTTTATCAAAAGGATGTTCAGTTGTTACATTTTCTAAATCTTTTCCTTTAATAACTTTTTCAACTTTAATATCATTCCAACCAAACATTTCAGCATCTTTTTCTAATAATTCACTTGCAATTACATATTTTTTAGAATCATTATCATGACTAAAAATAGAATAATCAAAATCCTTTTCAACAGAAATTCCTCTTGATGCTGGAATTGTCCATGGAGTAGTTGTCCATACAAGCATATAAGTATTATCATCTAATACGCCTTGTCCATCAGAAACCTTTTCAGAGAAAAATACTGAATTTGATTTTACATCATGATATTCAATTTCTGCTTCAGCCAATGCAGATTCAGAAGACGATGACCAAATAACAGGTTTTAATCCTTTATAAATCAAACCTTTTTCAGCCATTTGACCAAATGTTTTGACTTGAGCAGCTTCATATTCAGGTTTCAATGTAATATATGGGTTATCCCAATCACCTGAAACACCAAGTCTTTTAAATTCTGCCTTTTGTTTTTCTACTTGTTCTAGTGCATAATCACGACATAATTTTCTAAATTCTGTCACAGACATTTCTTTACGATTATAGCCAGCCTTTTTTAATTGTTGTTCAATTGGTAATCCATGAGTATCCCAACCTGGAACGTATGGTGCACGAAATCCACTCATTGATTTATAACGAACAATAATATCTTTTGTAATTTTATTTAATGCATGGCCCATATGAATATCACCATTAGCATATGGAGGTCCATCGTGTAATACAAACGAAGGCTTACCTTCATTTAATTTTTGTCTTTGTTGATATAAATTATTAGTTTCCCAAAGAGTTTCTCTTTCAGCTTCTTTAACAGGTAAATTACCTCTCATTTTAAATTTAGTTTTACCTAAATTTAAAGTATCTTTTACACGCATAAATTTTCCTCCTTAATAAAAAAATCGCCCCTTAAGCAAGGGACGATTAAATCGTGGTACCACCCAAATTTTTGAATAATAACTATTATTCTCTTAATTAGATATGAGTTAAAATTTGAGATGATCTGTAATACAAAAATTAATTATCGATCTTTCACCATTCATCGACTCGCTTAAATACTTTTATAAAACTTTCTGTTCTCTAACCCATTAATTATTCTTATGTAAATCCTCATTTGGATAAATCTCAACAGTTGGTTCTTCACCATTAGTTGGTTCATTAACAATTTCTGCTTTGACTTCATCTTGAGAAGATTCTACACTGTCATGATTACTTTTGTCAAATTTATCATCTAATGATTTTTTTATCTTTTCAAAATCCTCATAACTATTGTCACTTAGAAGTTGATCCCAATCTTCACTTTTAGCAAAATCTAATTCACCTTCAAGCATACTTATTAGTTTAGCTCTGAACACTTTAATATTATCTCGGAAATCATCAGAAGAAACAGCTAATTTTTCAGCATAATTGGAAGAATTCTTAACAATTTCATTAGCTTTATCAGTTGCGTTAGTCAAAACTACATCAGCTTGTTTTTGGGCTTCTACATTGACTTGTTCAGCTTCTTTAATAGAATCTTGCTTTAATTTATCTGCTGCTTCTTGAGCAACGATAATGGATTGATTTAATGAATTCTTCAAATCATCAAAATATTCTAATTGTTTTTGAGTTGATTTTAAGTCTTTCTTTAATTGTTCATTATCATCAGATAATACTTGGTAATCTTTTGTAACTTGACTTAAGAATTCATTAACTTCATCTACATTATATCCTCTAAATTTTGTGGAAAAATTTTTTGAATGAATATCTTGTGCACTTAACATATAAATCACTCCTTATTTGCTTTTAATAATATCCAATTTACTTTTTAATTTACCTTTTTTTGATTGACCTTCATAACTATTAACTCGAACTCTGCCACAACCCCTAACTGAAATAACATCGTTAAGTTTTAATTCTTCATTTGGTTTATTTATTGCAAACCAATTTAGCTTTACTTGATCATGCGTTATCAGATCTTTAGCTATTTTTCTAGATAAATTAAAAGCATTGGATATTACAACATCTAATCTAAAAGATGGTAATACTTGATATGTTGTTTCCCAATCATTTTTATTATCAATAATTTGTGAAATATCAATTTCTTTTAGCCTAATTTTATCTCTTCCAATTTTATCAACAGAATTAATTAAAAATTCTTTTATATTTGATTTTACAATAATTTGCCAGCGATTTTTTTGATTAAGAATATCACCAATTACTGATCGATCAATTCCACTACCTAAAATAGAACCTAAAATTTTACCATGAGATAATTTAATAAATTTATCAGAATAATTAATTTCTATTAAACTAATTTCAAAATCAGATTTATCTAATTTATAATAGCCTGGTGCAATTATTGCTCTTTTTAATTCTGCTTTATCATACCCACCATATGAATAAACATTGATTTCTTCATATCGATTAACTAATTTTTTTAATAAAGTTAGTTCTCTTAAATTTAAAAAATCTGTCAATACAACTCGATATTCATTAATTACTTGGTTAATCCAATCATTTGATTTTCTAGCGAATGGTAATTCACTTTCTCGAAAATGTTGTTCAATATTTGGGTTCATTTTAACTACCCATTAATCTTGCTAGAATTAATTGTATAACTTCAACACCCTTAATAGCTAGTTGAATTAGAAATAGTGCTGCAATTGGTGCAAAACTAATCATACCAATTCTTATAAAGGATAATTTTGACTCAATGGGTTCTACCAATTTAATCAAAATTTGACCAAATTTAGTTTCATATGCTCCTGGAAACCAACTTAATAAAACATGTACAACAATTGCTAATGAATAAATCTGTAATCCATAAATTACCAGATTTAATAATTTAATTATCAAATATAAAAACACTAATATTCTCCTAACTTAAAATCCCATCAAAATTGGAATTTAAATCACCATCAATATCAAATCCCTGTGGCGTACATAAAAATATGTTATCTTCTATTTTCTTCATATTTCCATTTAAAGCATAAACAGCCCCATTTATAAAATCAATAATACGATTAACTGAATCATTACTTGAATCTTTAAATTTTATAATTACAGTATCTCCATTAGAAATTTTATTAACAATTGTCTTTGAATCAGCAAAAATTCGAGGTTCAAACACTGATACTGTTCCTCTTATTTTTTTGGCACTATTTAAGCCGACAATTTTATGTGAGTTATAATTATCAGAATGAACATTTTCAGAATCATTATTCTCTTCATTCATACCAAAAAAATTACTTAAACTAAATTTTTCAGACATAATAAACACCCCATTTAATAGAATTATTTACGACGATGCTTAAAGAATGGTGGTAAATCATTTGAATCATCATTATTGTTTTCATTATCAGATTCGCTATCTGGTTGGAATGGTTCAAATGATTTTTTTTCAACGTTGTCAAATCTTTGATTTTCTCTACTATTTAAAGATTCATTTTGGTTACTAATATCCCATTCATCAGAACTATCTCTTGGTCTTATGATTGTTTCAGAACTATTATTAAAACTAGAAGATTGAGGTGATACTTGCTTTGGTGATACAGACTTATCCTTTTTATCAATTCCAGTAGCAATCACTGTAACTCTAGTTTCGTCTCCTAGGCTTTCATCAATTGAAGTACCAAATATAATATTTACATCATTAGTAGCATTTTGAGACACAATTTCTGATGCATCTTGAGCTTCAAATAATGATAAGTCTGGTCCACCAGTGATATTTAATAATACTTGCTCAGCTCCATCAATTGAAACTTCTAATAATGGAGAAGAAATAGCTTTTTTCGTAGCTTCAGCAGTTCTATTTTCACCACTTGCACTACCAACTCCCATTAACGCTGAACCCTTATTTTGCATAACAGTTTTAACATCGGCAAAATCCAAGTTAACGTATCCTGGACTTGTAATTAAGTCGGAAATACCTTGAACACCTTGCCTTAAAACATTATCTGATTCTTTAAATGCTTCCATCATTGGTGTTTTCTTATCAACTATTTCTAACAATCTATTGTTTGACATAACTACCAATGTATCAACATTTTCCTTTAATGCTGATACACCTTCGTTAGCAAATCTAGTTCTTTTAGGTCCTTCAAAAGTAAAAGGCCTTGTTACGATCCCTACGGTTAAAGATCCAGATTCCTTAGCTATTTTAGCAACAATTGGAGCAGCACCATTACCTGTTCCTCCACCCATTCCGGCAGTAACAAAAACCATATCTGCACCATCTAAAGCGTTTGCAAGATCTTCTTCACTTTCTTCAGCTGCTTTTGCTCCAACATCAGGAGTTGAACCAGCTCCTAGTCCATTAGTTAACTTAGGTCCTAATTGAATTTTAGTCTCTGCTTTTGACATTTGTAATGCCTGAACATCAGTATTAGCAACAATAAATTCGACACCTTTAACATCCTCATCAATCATACGGTTAACAGCATTGCTTCCACCGCCACCAACACCGATTACTTTTATTTTTGCTCCATGATTTTCAGCTGAATCAATTGAAAAATCCATATTAATTTCCTCCAGTTAATTATTCTTCGAAAAATCCAGAAAAGAATTTTGATACTTTCTTAACAATTCCATCTTCTTTTTTCTTTTTTTCATTATTTTCTTTATTTTTTTTGTCAGAATTACCTTTTTTTTCATTATTATTTTCTAATCGTATAACATTATCAACTATATTTGAATTCTTATCAACAACTGAACGGACAATTAACTCAACTTCACTTATTTTTGAAGTATATTCAACAATTGACAATACTAATGAATATGATGGGTCTCTTAATCCAATTTGATCTGGAATATACGGTCTTATATTAGTGTTAAAACTTTCAGCAGCTAACTGTGCAATTCCAGGTAATGAAGAACATCCACCAGTAATAACAATTCCTCCCGGTAGATCTAATGCTCTAATTTTATCAAGTTTATCTTTTAACTTACTAAATATTTGATCAACTCTTGCTTGAATTATCTCAGCAAGAAATTTTTCACTTACATTTACTGTTTGTGACTGTCCAACTACTTCTACTGGAAATTCATTTTCATTTTGTGCTTGTCTAGCGTCTGAAAAGCCATATTCTCGCTTTATCTTTTCAGCATTAATAATAGAAGTATTCAAAACGGCTGATATATCTTTAGTAATATATTCTCCACCTTCTTGTTCTGTTTCAGCATATTTCAGCTCATTATCATGAAAAACCGAAACTGATGCTTGTCCTCCACCTAAATCAACTAAAATAGTCCCAAAATCTTTTTCAGCCTCATTTAATACAAAATCGCCTTCAGCTTGAGAATTAGATATTAAATATTTTATTGATAATCCTGCTTTTTCAATTGCTTTTTTTGTATTATGAATAATTGTTTTTGGTCCTGTAATAACTCTGCCTTTCATTTCAAGTTTTATTCCAACCATCCCTCTTGGATCTTGGATACCATCGAATCCATCTACAATAAATTCTTCTGGAAGTAAATCAACAATCTCACGTTCAGCAGGAATATTACTTGCAATAGCGGCATTAGAAACTTTAATAACATCATTATTATCAATTTCTTTTGATTGATCGGAAAGATTAATCATTCCATTACAATGATCAATCTTCATCATATTTGCTGGAATTCCGGCAACTACATTTTCAATTTTTATGCTTGTCTTTTCTTCTGCTTGATTAGCTGCCTTCTTTATTGAAGCACTAGCTTTATCGATATCAACAATTACACCTCGACTAATTCCTTGTGATTTTTCGTTACCAACACCAATTATATTCATTTGTCCATTAACTTTTTCAGCAACAATCACTTTTATCGACGTAGTTCCAATATCCAAACCAATATACATTTCTGATTCATCCATAGTTGTGGAACCTCAACTTTCTTATCTTTTTATTTGCATAATTATTTTATCATGACAATTAAATAATTAAAAAGCTTATGAATCCTGATTTAACTTATGTTTCAAAGGATATGAATATCCACCTATTTCAATATTAATAATACTCTTTTGTTTAAGAGAAAAAGCAATTTTAGGGTAATACTCAATCTTTTTAGATAGAGTATCATAATTAGCAATAATATAATTTCCATCCTTCATTGATAATAGCACCCTTTTTGGATTACTTTTATTAGATTTATTCTTAATATAATTAATAGTAGGTTTAATTTTATCTGGAATATCTTTATAAGCTTTTACAACTTCTCTAATATTTTTTGAATCATTAAAATTTTTAAGTATGCAATAATTTTTTAAATTATCTTTAGGAATTGATTTATCAGCTATTTTACCATTAGCAAATATTTCAAAATATTTTTTATTTTTTAATAAATATGCATTTACATTCTCTCTTGTAACATTTACTTGTAATTTATTTATATTACTAATTCTAAATTTAACATTTTTAACGTTTTGATTCTTGTCTAATAACGTTTTTTTTGCAAATTTATAATTTTTTTTAACAAACAAAAGTGAATCATTCTTATTAAAATCTAATCCATTAATATTATTTATTTTTTGTTGATTTTTCGAATTAATTATATTTACTTCACTCACTTTACTTAATGGAGATATAAAGTAAAGTGAACCTAATAAAATTATAAAAAATAAAATAAGTAATGGAACCATTTTAAAAACTAGATTATTTCTTCTTTGTTTTTTTAATTTAACTAATTCAGTGTTAATTCTTTTTCTTCTAAAATATTCGGCATTCCTTTTTTTGAAAAATAATTTTTTCATAAATACTCACTCTTTATTTAGATAAGTCTTTTACAACATTAAACAACCGATCTGCAGCATCAGGAATTCCTAATTTTTTGGAATTAATTTTCATTTTTTCTCTAATCTTATTATCATCCATAACATGATCAATTTTTTGTACCAAATTTAAACTGTTTAAATTTTTTTCTTCAATAATCAAACCTGCTTCATTATTAACTAAACTCATTGCATTTTTAGTTTGATGATCAGCAGTCACATATGGACTTGGTATCAAAATTGATGGAATTCCTAAAGCAGTTATTTCAGCAATTGTTGTAGCTCCAGCTCTTGCAACTATTAATGAAATTTGAGGTAGTATTTCAGTCATATTTGATATGTATGGTGTGATATAAATATTTTTATTAACATTGATATTACTCAATGCTTTAGATACTTCTTCAAATCTTTTTGATCCTGTAACAAAAACAAGTTGATAATCTTTTTTATTTAATTGTTCAATTGAATCAATCATTGCTTGATTTAATTTTGGTGCACCTTGACTACCTCCAAAAACCAATACTGTGTTTAAT
Source organism: Lactobacillus sp. S2-2 (assembly GCF_021698855.1). Taxonomy (GTDB): domain Bacteria; phylum Bacillota; class Bacilli; order Lactobacillales; family Lactobacillaceae; genus Fructilactobacillus. The sequence continues at coordinate 19,453 of NZ_WWFA01000002.1, read as the reverse complement.
TCATTCTTCAATCCCCATTGAGTTAAATCAAATTGTTTTTTTTCATTTAAAACTTCTTGAGCTCTAGGATTACCAGTAAATATAATTTTATCTTTTGGAAATTGGCTTCTCACTTCATCAAATGAAATGGCAATTTTATCAACATACTTAGATAAAAATTTATTTGTTAATCCAACTACACTATTTTGTTCATGAATTAGTGTTGGTACTTTGCACTTCGCAGCTGCAAAAATAACTGCTCCAGATACGTATCCTCCAGTACCAATTACAACATCTGGTTTAAATTCTTTAATAATTTTTTTAGATTGCTTAAAACTTTTTAAAAATAGATGAACAGTTTTTAAATTATGTGTTGAAAATAATTTTCTTTCAAATCCTTGAATTTTTAATGCTTTAAAATTTATATTTTTTTCATTAACAATTTTATTTTCTAAACCACGTTCAGAACCCACATATAAAACTTCATCATTTTTAGACAAACGATCTATTAAAGATAATGCTGGATAGATATGGCCACCTGTTCCACCACCAGAAACAATAATCTTCATTTACATTTTCTCCTTTTGTTTAGTTATTTTTTCAACTTCACTAATAAATTGATTTCCTCGATCTTCAAAATTATCAAATTGATCCCAACTTGCATTAGCAGGAGACAATAAAACTACATCCTTACTTTCAGCAATTGATATAGCAGTTTTTGTTGCTTCTTTTAAATCCTTAACTATTTCAATTTTTGATAATCCTGCTTCTAAAGCAGCTTCTTTCATTAATTGCGCTGTTTGACCATATAAAACAATTCCCTTTAAATGATTTTTAAAATCATCGACGAGTCCATCAAATTTATATCCTCTATCTAAACCACCAGCAATTAACACAATTGATTTACCTAATCCTCTAATTGCCATTTGTGTAGCTTCTATATCAGTAGCTTTTGAATCATTATAGTATGAAATATCATTATTATCAGTTAATACATATTGAACACGATGTCTAACTCCGCTAAATGTTTTTAAAACTTTAGCAATATCTTCATTATTAATATTATAAATTTTAGCTGTAGCAATTGCTGCTAAAGCATTCTCTACATTTTGCTCACCGGGAACAAAAATATCCCTTACATCAATAATGAATTCATCTTTAAAATAAAGTTTTCCATCAGATTGATAAGCACCTTTTTCCGTTTTCTTTAAACGTGAAAAAGGAACAACTTGAGCTTTAGTTTTCTTAGATAAATTTTCCCATTCTTTTTCATCGAAATTAATTACTAAATAATCATTTTCATCTTGATTTTCAGTAATTCTCATTTTTGCATTAATATAATTTTCTCGTGTTAAATGATAATCCAGATGATTTGAAAAAATATTAGTAATAACAGCAACATGAGGTTTTAAATCAGTAATTCCTAATAACATAAAACTTGATAATTCTAAAATCAGAATATCATTAACAGAAACATTTTGTGCTGTTTGAGTAGCAGAAATACCTATATTTCCCGCTTTGAATGATTTTCCATCTTTTTTATGACTAAGCATTTCATCAATCATTGTTGTTGTAGTGGTTTTACCATTACTTCCGGTTACTCCAACTAAACCTCCAACATTCATTTCAGAAGCAATTTCTACTTCAGTAATTATTGGAATATTTTTTTCTTTAGCTTTTTTTACAATAGGTGCTGTATAAGGAATACCTGGATTTTTTACAATTAATTCATACTCATTTTCTAAAATATCTGCTGAATCACTTTCAGTAAATACCTTAATGCCATTATCTATCAATCTTTGATAATCATTTATTTCATTTGCTTTTTTTTGATCAATCAAACTAACTTTAGCTCCATTAGATTGTAAAAAAAGTGCTGCATTAACACCACTTAATCCCGCACCAAAAACTAATATTTTCTTATTCTTATAAATTTCTAAACCTTTATTCATAATAATTACCCCATATCTATCTATACAATAATAAATAACTGATTGATGTAATTAAACCAACAAACCAAAAAACAGTTACAACCTTCCATTCACTCCACCCTGACATTTCAAAGTGATGATGAATTGGAGTCATTTTAAAAATTCTTTTTTTAGTTAATTTAAAATATCCCACTTGTAACATAACACTTAGTGTTTCAATAACAAATACTAATCCAATCCATATTAATGATAACTCTTGCTTTAAAATTATTGATACTCCTGCTAATGAAGCACCTAAAGCTAATGAACCCATATCACCCATAAATATTTTAGCTGGTTTTCGATTATATAATAAGAATGCAATTAATGATCCAACAATTGATAAGCAAAATATTAATACATTATATTGATGTTGTACATAAGCAATAATTCCATAAGTAAAGAATGATATTATGGATAATCCTGTAACTAAACCGTCTAATCCGTCAGTTAGATTAACAGCATTAGAAAAACCAGTAATCCATAATACTACAAAGATAATATATAAATATCCTAAATCAAATAAATTATGACCAAATATTGATATTACAGTAGATTGACCACTTACTATAAAAATAAATCCAAAGACAATTGCAATTAATACTTGTAAAGAAAACTTTTGAGATGCTTTAAAACCCTCATTTTGTCTCTTAAAAATTTTTATACTATCATCCCACATACCAATTAATCCATAAGATAATATTAATAAAATTAACAATACTGTTGTTAAATTTTGTGTTTTTAATATGAAAGTACATATTAAAGTTGTAATAATAACCGAAATGATAAACGCGAGTCCACCCATCGTTGGTGTTCCGCTTTTCTTTTCATGCCATTTTGGCCCCTCTTCTCGAATCATTTGGCCTTCTTTTTTTGATCTAAAATAGGTTATTAATACTGGAGTTAATATAAAACTAATAACAAATCCTACAATTAACGGTAATAGCCACTCTTTCATTATTTTCTCCTTATCTGAAATAAACGTATAATTTTTGATTTTTTTTGATTATTATATTTTTGGTAATTGATTGCTGATAAGCATATCCATTACCAATAGTTTTAAGCTTAATATTTGCCAATTTAGCATAAGCTTTTACATCTTCTTTTTTCCAGCCTTTTAGATTTTTCATCGTAATAGTACCATTAGTTCTAAGCATTATACTTTTGCCATTAATTTCATCAGCATTTGCTTTTGGTGATTGTTTAACTATTTTATTACCATTACCAATTAGAACAGGATTAAACCCTTGTTGTTTTAATTTATTTTTTGCGCTTTTAACTTTCATATTTTTTACATCAGGTACATTATTTAATAAATTAGTATTCCCAGATTTACTTTGTTGAACCGCTCTTTTAATTACCGGATTAAAAATTTCTGCCATTAATTGAGTAGCAGTTTTTCCACCTGGTAATTGTGGTTTTTTCATTGTTATATACATAACATATTTCGGATTTTTAGCAGGAACCATTCCGGCAACAGAGTAAAGATACGAATCATCCCCATTACTATATCCACCTGCTCCATTACTTACTTGAGCAGTACCTGTTTTTGCAGCAACTCGATATCCTGGAATTTTATAATCAGCACCAATACCATATGGCTTATAAACTACATCTTCCATACGTTTACGCACTTTTTTAGCAGTTTTAGCCGTAATAGGATTACCAATAACTTGTTTATTATATTTTTTTAATACCTTTTTATTATTATAACTTGTAACTTCGTTAACAAATCTTGGTTTTATCATTTTACCATCATTAGAAATCGATGATAATGCTTGCATCATTTGTAAAATTGTTACTTGGATTCCTTGACCAAATGCGGTATCAGCTTGTTCAATTGGATATTTATAATTAATATTACCTTTATCTTCATTATCAAAAATAGAATTTGTGCTTTTCAAAAAATGAAAATCATCAATATATTTTTTCCAAACTGTTGCTCCCATTTGCGTTTGCAAATAAGACATTGCAACATTACTAGATAATGCAAATCCTTTATTAAAAGTAATTCTTCCCCAACCATTAGTATTCCAATCTGGTACAATTTGTTGATTAATTGATCTCTTACCGGATAAATAAGTTGCATTTCCATCGTAATTTCCACTATTAATTGCGGCAGCTAAAGTAAATATTTTCATTGTTGAACCAGGTTCATAGGATTCTTGATAAAGTGTATTTCTCCAAATATCTCCAAGCCCTTTTTTTGTTGTAGAATTAAATGTTGGTCTTTGAGTAGCCGCAACAATTTTACCTGTCTTAGCTTCCATTAATACCGCATTCATATTTTCTGGATTAGCTTGTTCTTGAACTTTACTCATTTGATTTTCTAATAAAATTTGTAACCTTGAATCAATTGTAGTGTGTAAATTATTGCCATTAATAGCTTTTCTTTGTTTTTGCTTACCATCAGAAAATTCATAACCGCTTCCATCTAACTTTGTTTCTTTATAACCATTCTCACCAGATAATGTGCTATTAAAAGCCTTTTCTAATCCCATTTGACCAACTAATGAACTTGTATTATTTTTATCATTTTCTGGTAAAGCTAATCCTATAAGATGTGACGCAAAAATACCATTAGGATATAATCTGGATTGTTGCTGTACAAAATTCAATCCTGAAATTTTATAAGATTCTAATTTTTGCTTTTTTGTCAAAGAAATATTTTGGCCAGAACTACCAAGTTCAACTTGAAATGTTTTATTTTTTGGATTAAGAGCTTTATAAGCCTTTTTAAATGTTATTGGTAAATTTTTGGATAAAATCTTTGCAGTCCTTTTTTTATTCGTTACATATAAAGGCTTATCATTTAAATCCTTTTGACTTTTATCAAGAATTAAATAAATCGAATAAGTACTATTATCTTTTGCTAAAGCATCCCCATTTGAATCATAAATTGTTCCTCTTTGAGCTTTTAAAACACTTTTTTGTGTATATAAATTTTTGGTTTGCTCACTTAAATTTACGTGTTGAACATTTTTATAAATAGCAATATAAGAAAACCTAAATGCAACTAATAAAAAAGCCACTATAAATAGGAAGAAAATCGATATCCCGACTTTCTTCCTATTTGAGCTGGCCTTTTTTAAATTATCCATTAATTCATTTTTACTCATCTGTTAACATTCCTTATATTTTTGCTATTTAATGATAATCCTGATTTTTTGGCAATTTTATTTAATCTTACCCCACTATTTAACTCATCATTTTCTTGACTCAAATTATTATTTTGATTACGTACATGAACTACTGATGAATTAATATTTTGAAGTTGTTGTTGAGAATCACCTAAAGAAATTTTAGATGATACTGTAATAATCATCAAAAATGCGATTACCAATCCCCCAACAGAAATCAGGGTTTTTTCAAAAAAAGAAACTTTTAATTTTGAATCAGGTTTCGGACTTAAACTTGATTTTAAATTTTGATTGGACTTTTCTTTATATTCTGACTGATAACTTTGTTGTAAATTTTTGGCTAATGCATTATTTGACATAATAATTACCTCTTCTATTTTATCCTTTCAATTATTCTTAACTTGGCACTATGCGATCTTCTATTTTTGCTTTGCTCATATTCACTAGGTAAAATTGGTTTTTTATTTACTAATTGAAAATCAGGTTTTAATTCATCAGGAATAATTGGTAACCCAGATGGTAGGTCTTTAATTGTTGACTTCTCTTTAAACATGCTTTTAACCAATCGATCTTCTAATGATTGAAATGTTATTATACTAATTCTTCCACCAACCGAAACCAATTCAAAAGCCTGTTCCAATGATTCTTCTAAAGCACCTAATTCATCATTAACTGCAATTCTAATTGCTTGAAAAACTTTTTTTGCTGGATGTCCACCATGTCTTCTTGCAGCAGCAGGAATTGCTTCTTTAATTATTTCGACTAAATCACCAGTTGTATCAATTGTTGTTTCTTTTCGCTTACTTTCTATTTTTCTAGCGATTTGCTTTGAAAATTTTTCTTCACCATAACGGAAAAAAATTCTAACTAATTGTGAATAATCCCATTCATTAACAATTTCCCATGCATCTAGAGATTGTCTTTGATCCATACGCATATCTAATCTAGCATCATAATTATAACTAAAGCCTCGATCACCATTATCAAATTGAGGTGAAGAAACTCCTAAATCATAAACAATTCCATCAACATTATTAATGCTTATATCATTTAATTCTTGCTTTAAATTTCTGAAATTACTATGTATAAAAGTTATTTCGTTATTTTCTAAATATTTGCTTAAATGTTCTTGATTATAATCCAGCGCTGTTTGATCTTGATCAAATGAGTACAAATGACCCTGCTTTAATTTTTGTAAAATATTTGAACTATGACCACCCCCACCTAAAGTGCAATCAACGTAATTACCATTTTGCTTTATATCTAATCCATCAACAGCTTCATTTAACAAAACTGTGTCATGTTTAAATTCTCCCATTAAATAATCACCTCTTTTTAAAGATCTAATAAATCTTCAGCAATATCTTCAAATTTACTTTCAGTTTCTTCAGTAAACGAATTCCACTTTTCTTCACTCCATATTTCTACTCGATCAGACAATCCAACCAAAACACACTTTTTATTTAATCCAGCATAATTAATCAATAAATCTGGTAGATTAATTCTACCTTGTTTATCAAAATCACAATCTGTCGCAGCTGAGAAAAAAAATCTAGTAAATGTTCTAGCATCTTTTCTATTAACTGGTAATTCTTCAATTTTAGTTTGAATTTTTTGCCATTGATCTAAAGAATACCCAAATAAGCATCCATCTAAACCTCTTGTCACAATTAAATTATCACCTAGTATATTTCTGAATTTTGCAGGAACAATTAATCTGCCTTTTGAATCAATATTATGTCGATATTCTCCAATAAGCATTTAATCACCCCAAGCATAGATTTATAAGTAAATTCTACCACAATGCACCACTTTTCACCACTTAGTAGCTTATTAATGACAAAAATAAAAGAACTTTAAAATAAAAAATTAAAGTTCTTTTATTTTTGTTTAGTTTTATAACACTTTTATAATTCTATATATAATTGAAAACAACCATGAAAAACCTAACAATAAATCACCAAATCTCCAAAAAACTAACCAAAAGCGACTTAGAATGAGCTCCTTATAATTTTTAGTTATCATAAATAATAACGCAATCCCAAAAATTGACCATATTAATATTACATATGGTAGTAAAGAATACCCATGTTGATTAGTTGTTAAATACTTAATAAAAAAAATAGTCAGTATTGGTAGCAAATCAAAATATTTAATTTTTTGAATAAATCTATTTTTAGAATGTGATTTTACAATCTTTAAAATCAAATAAAATCCAAAAAAAATAATAAATTGTATTATAATTGCTAAAAAAACACTACCAAAACTAAAATCATTATTTAGAATATCCATTAATAATTTCCTCTCTTTAATAGCCTAACTTGTAATTATTAATTATAAACGTTAAAATTATAATCATCAATTTATCTGAAAGCGGTGAAAATTTTGACTAAATGGAAAGATAAATCAAAGTTTCAAAAAATCATAATGATTTTTACTTGGATTATGATTGTTGGAATAGTAGGTTCTACTATTATGGCTGCAGTAATTCAATTTATGCAATAAAAAAGATGACTTTAAAAGTCATCTTTTTTATTTTCATTATCTTTTTTATAAACCTCTCGAGGTTTACTTCCCTGTTGTGGTCCAATATATCCGCGATTTTCTAAATCATCAATAATTCTTGCCGCTCTATTATATCCGATTCTGAAATGTCTTTGAATCATTGAAGTACTTGCTTTTTGTTCTTTTACTACAATATTTAATACATCATTAAATAATTCATCTTCTTCAGCGTTATTTTCATCCAAATCATCTTTTATTTCATCATCAGAAACAACCATCGTATCATCATATTTGACCTCTTGTTGATCTTTTACAAAATCTACGACATTTTCAACATCGTCATCCGGTACAAAAGCACCTTGAATACGAACTGGTTTATTTTTGTCTATAGGTTGATATAACATATCTCCTCGACCTAATAATTTTTCTGCTCCATTTGAATCTAATATTGTTCTTGAATCAATTCCACTAGAAACTGCAAAAGCAATCCTTGAAGGAACATTCGCCTTAATCAATCCTGTAATAACATCTACTGAAGGCCTTTGGGTTGCTAAAATCATGTGAACTCCAGCAGCTCTTCCCATTTGTGCTAATCGAATAATTGAGCTTTCAACATCATTAGAAACCGTCATCATTAAATCAGCAAGTTCATCAACAATTACTACTATATATGGTAGTAATGGTAATTGTTCCTCATTATCTTGGTTGTGTTTTTTTACAAACTCATTATAACTTCCAATTTTCCTTTGCCCTGTTTTAGCAAATAATTCATATCTTTTTTCCATTTCTGCAACTACTTTTTGTAAAGCCCTTGCAGCTTTTTTAGGTTCTGATACAACTGGACTTAATAAATGAGGAATCCCATTATAAGACCCCAATTCTACTTTTTTAGGATCGATTAACATTAATTTAACCTGATCTGGTGATGCTTTTAATAAAATACTAGTTAAAATACCATTAATCGCAACCGATTTACCACTTCCAGTTGATCCTGCAATTAATAAATGAGGCATTTTAGTTAAATCACTACTTATTACATCCCCATTAACATCTTTTCCTAATGGTACTTCTAAAACATTAGTTTTATTTTTTTGAAAAGATGCTTCAAATACTTCTCTAAAAGAAACAGTTGAAACATTTTTGTTTGGAACCTCAATTCCTATTAAAGATTTACCTGGAATAGGAGCTTCGATTCTAATATCTTTTGCAGCTAATGCCAAAGCTAAGTCATCACTTAAATTAACAATTTTACTTACTTTAACACCAATTGCTGGATGTAATTCATATTCAGTTACAGAAGGTCCTAAATTAACATTTTTTACTTCTGCATCAACACCAAAACTGCTCAATGTTTTTTGTAAAATCATACTATTATTTTGGATGTCTTTATAATCATCAGACTGATCTTTTTCTTTCTTTTTAACTAATAAATCACTCTTAGGTAATTTATAATCAGAATCTGGATTTAAAGTATTAACTGAAATATTTGGATAATTTTCTTCTTTTTCTTCTGATTGCTGGTTTTTAATTTTATTATTGTTAGTATTAATATTTATGTCTAATGAAGGTTCATTTAAATCTTTTTTATCTTCTACTTTTATGTTTTCATTATTTTTAATTTTAGTTTCTTTTTTAATCGGTTCATGTGTATATTTAACTCGTTCTTGCTTATTCTCATACCTATCTTTTAACTGTTTAATAAAATTAATAATGAACTCATTAATTAATATAAAACAACGTTTAATTATTTTAATAATAGGAATATTAAAAAAGATAATAATTCCAAAAATAAAAATTAAAATTGAAAATATTTTAGTTCCAACAACTGAAATTAAAGCACTAAAAATAGTCAAAAAAATTGAGCCAATTAACCCACCGCCAACATTGTTATCAATACCATTAGATCTAATTTGATTTATAACAATGTTCCATGTATTTATAAAAAAATCACTATGCTGATTTGTTAACTCGACAAATTTAACTTGAGAATAAATTAACCAACCTATAAACATTAAAAATGAACCAATATAATACCTTGGATGGATTTTATTAAAAATTTTTTGTTTAATATTAAACAAAAAGTAAATTCCAAATAATAAAGTAAAAATTAAAATCAATCTATACGTATTTCCAAAAAATAATCTAATTGAATTTGCAAATATGTTTCCAATTAATCCTAGGTTAAAATAACCCAAAATTGATAGTAAAGAAATAAAAAAACCAATTAAATTATTTTGATAATCAACGATAAATTTAATGATTTGCTTAATTACTTTATTATTTTTCTTTTTTTTGCTACTCTTTTTCTTTTTTTGAACCAAAAAAAATCATCCTTTTACTTAAGTTTATCGTTTTCATAAACTTTACTTTGTTGTAAATTATTAAAATTTTGTTGTCTTAAAGCTTCAAAAATTACAATAGCACATGTATTTGATAAATTTAATGATCTAATATTATTATCATCTTGTGGAATTCTAATTGCTTTTTCTTCATTGTTTCTCATAAAGACTTCGGGTAATCCTGTAGTTTCTTTTCCAAATAAAAAATAAAAATCTTCATCATTAGGATTAGTATAATCAGGTTCAGAATAAATTTTATTTGCAAATTTAGAAACTAAAAATAAGTTTTCTTTATTATTAACTGTTCTTAAAAATTCAGGCAAACTTTTATGATTATGTATCTCCACCTTATCCCAATAGTCCAAACCAGCTCTTTTTAAATGTTTATCATCAATTGAAAAGCCTAAGGGTTCAATTAAATCTAAAATAGTATCCGTTCCTGCACAAGTTCTTGCAATATTACCAGTATTGGCTGGCATTTGAGGTTCAAACAAAACAATATGGTTACTCATAAAAATCCTCCTACACAATTTCACTAATATTTTGTTATTATTATAACATGTAATGATATTTAAATATTGGAGGAATTTTTAATGGCAATGATCGAACCTTTTGCTTCAAATTTCAGAGAACTTACAGGATTAATCAAACAATCTCAAGGACGTGTTTTAATTGGATCTGCTGATGGATCAACTCCCAGTCGAGGATTTATTGCTGAAGCAACTAAATATGCACATGAAAAGAAATTAAGTATTGACGTTTTAATTAATTCAAATCAACAAACTTCAATTTACAATGATATTGAAATTAAAATAATGGAAAACGACTTATTTCAATGCCAAGAAATGGGTGTTGATGGAGTTTATATTAGTGCTACTACTGAAGATAACCAAATTGATATCGAATCTATGAATACACTAATTGCTGCATGTGGTGGAATGGAAATTAATTACGATAATTCATTTGATAAATTACTATACACACCAAATGATATTGAATGGATGATAACTTCTGGATTTGATAGAATACTAACCAAATCTGTTAATGAAGATATAATTAATTTAAATAAAAATATCCAAATTGTTCAACTAGCTTCATCAAATGAAGAAATAGCAACTATCCAAGAATCTAATAACGCAAATATTATAATCGTTAAAAAATAATTCTAACCTATCATTTCTCGCCAATATAGTGGCAAAGGAGCATTAATTTTAATTTCTTTTTGTTGAAAAGGATCAAAAAAAATAATTTGATAACAATGCAAAGCTTGATAATTAAATTTATCCTGATTATTTGGATTATATAACCAATCCCCTAATAAAGGATGCCCAATTGCTGAAAAATGAACTCTTATTTGATGGGTCCTTCCAGTATGCAATTGAATTTTTACAAAAGTAACATTCTTATTAGATTTTAATTTTGTAAAATCAGTTTCAGCATATTTTCCATCATTTCTAACTTCTCTTTCAATAAATGAATCGTCTTTTCTACCAATTGGTAAAATAATTTTTGCTTTTCTTTCAACAATATTTCCTTTTACCAAAGCATAATAGTATTTTTTGATTGTTTTTTCTTTTAATTGCTTATCTAAAACTGAATGAGCAAAATGATTTTTTGCAAAAATAACAGGTCCACTTGTATCTCGGTCTAACCGATTTACAATGTGGACCTTTTTACTTGGATAATTATTTTTAACATAGTAATACAGAACACGTGATACTAAATTATCATCAAAATATAAATGTGATGGAACTGAAGCTAATCCAATTGGCTTATTAATAACAATAAAATTATCATTTTCATATAAAATATCAATTGGTTTTTTAGATTGATTTAATTTAGGATTTATTTCTTCTGCTGGCAAAATTATTTTTATCTCATCATTATATTGCAAAATATAATTAGTATTTTGTTCAACATTATTAACTAAGATTTTACCATCATTGAATTTTAATTTTTTTAATAAAGTTCTAGTAATTCCTTTATCCATCAAAAATGTTCGTAATTTCATTCTTACATTTTGCGTAAAAATCCATGAAAAATTAATCATCAGTTTTATCTCCAATAAATGAATTACTTACTCGTTGCCAAAAATTAGTATGACGATATTTAGCAAAATAAATTCTCTTATCAGATATTCGATATGAAATAGATTTAATTGGTCTATCTAAAACCATTAATTGATCACAAGTTAATATATTATATTTAGATGCACTAGGCACTAATGTTACCCATTGTGTTGGAGGTATTATTACTGGAGATCCTAAAGTTCTAAAAACACGATTATTGATTGATGCCATTTCAGCAATTTGAATAGCATCAAATTTAGGACTTATAATAGCTCCACCAAACGATTTATTATATGCTGTTGACCCAGTTGGAGTAGAGATACATAGTCCATCTCCTCTAAAATTTTCAAATAATTGATCCTTGATATACATTTTTGCGACCATTGTTCCATTTGATTTTTTTAAAGTAGATTCATTTAAAGCAAATAGTTGATCTGATTCTCCATTATCAGAATAATCTACTTGAATATCTAACAAAGGATAACTAACGCTTTGTCCATTATCATGTTCAAGACTATTAATTAACTGACTAACTTCAGAATCTCTCCAATCTGTATAAAATCCCAAATGACCAGTATGTATTCCAACAAATCTAATTTTACTTATCAAATCGCCATAATGATGAAAAGCCGACAATAAAGTTCCATCACCACCAACAGAAATAACTATTTCTGGATTAAAGCTATCTAGTTTAAGTACTTTAGATTTATTGATTGCATTATATAATTCTCTTGAAACCTTAGATGAAGATTCACCATCATTACTATAAATAGAAACTTTCATACATTTTTCTCCCCAATAAATATTTTTATTCTAAATTATCATGATTATTTAACTCTTTTTGAATTTCAGACATACTAATATCTAAATCATAAGCTTGTTCTGCAGATTTTTGTAATTTTTCATGGATTTCAGGGGGAAATTCATCTGAATGTTTATAGCTTAATGAATGTTCTAAAGTAGCCCAAAAATTCATTGCTAAGGTCCTAATTTGAATTTCGACATTAATTATTTTTTCTTCTTTAATTAATTGAACTGGATACTCTAAAACAATATGATAAGAACGATATCCACTTGATTTTTCATTATTAACATAGTCTCTTTCACTAATAATATTAATATCATTTCTTTGGCGTAACAATTTTACAACATCATATATATCATCAATAAATTCAGTCATAATTCTTATTCCACAAATATCTTCCATATCTTGCTCTAAACGATCTTCATCAATATATCGACGTTTCATTTTTTCTTGAATACTTGACACCGATTTAATTCGTCCTGTAACGAATTCAATTGGTGAATGTTTATTCTTTTGTTGATATTCTTTTCTAATACCTTTTAATTTAACTTTTAATTCATCTGAAGCTTGATTATATGGAAAGAAGAATTCATTCCAATTTTTATTTAATGTATTCATTGTATGATTCACTCCATACTCTTAATTATTATAATTACATAATAACATAGTTGAAAAAGTTATTTTAATTATAAAATCTGTCAAATTAAATTAAAAAGTTATTGAAATTATTAATAATAAATAATTTCAATAACTTTTCTATAACATACTTTCCAATTGATCTAATCTATTTTCAAATTCTTTAAATGCTTCACTTAAATAATTTGATGATGTCATATCTACACCAGTATTTTTCATAACTTCGATTGGATTTTTTGAACTCCCAGATTTTAAAAATTCTAAATATTTTTCAATTTGTTTTTCATCCTTATTATTAATTCCTCTAGCTAAATTAATTGCAGCAGCAAATCCTGTAGCATATTGATAAACATAAAAATTATAATAAAAATGTGGAATTCTTGACCATTCTAGTCCGATTTCATCATCTGAAATTACTGAATCACCATAGTATTTTTGATTCAATTTTTTATATTCACGATTTAACATTTCAGCAGTTAATGGAATCCCTTTTTGTTCTTGCTCATGAATAAATAATTCAAATTCAGCAAATTGAGTTTGTCTGAAAATTGTACCTTTAAATCCATCTAAATAAGAATTTAAAATGTACTTTTTAACATCTTTATCATTAGTGTTTTCTAATAAATAATCAGTCAAAATATTTTCATTAGTTGTTGAAGCTATTTCTGCTAAGAAAATTGGATAATCACCATATTGATATGGCTGATTTTTAGTCGTGAAATAACTATGCATACTATGTCCAGATTCATGTACCAAAGTGTATAAGTTATCTAAATTATCTTGCCAATTCAATAAAATATAAGGATTGGTATCATAAGTTCCAGAAGAATATGCTCCTGTTCTCTTTCCTTTATTTTCAACAACATCAATCCAACGATCATCAAATTCATGTTTTAAAGCAGAAGTATACTCTTTTCCAAAAACAGATAAAGCCTTTAAAGCTTCATTTTTAGCACTATCATAAGTATATTTTAATTTAGGCTCACCAACTAAAGGTGTATATAAATCATACATATGCATTTCTTTTAATCCAAGAACTTTTTTCCTTAAAGCAACATATCTGTGTAAAAGATTTAAATTATCATTAACTACTTTAATTAAATTATCATACACAGATTCGGGAATATGATTGGCACTAACTGATGCTTGCTTAGATGAGTCATATTTTCTTATCGAAGCTTCAAAATTATGTTTTTGAACATGACTACTTAATGTAGTAGCAAGTGTATTATTAAATTGATTGTATACTTCATATAACTTTTTAAAAGCATTCTTTCTAACTTCTACATTAGTTGATTCAAGTAATATACTATAAATTCCATTAGTTAATTCTGTCTCTTCACCTGTTTCATTTTTAACATTTGGAAATTTAAAGTCCGAACTATCTAAAATTCCAAAAATTTTAGCTGGAGAATTTAATACATTAGCTGCTTGTGCTAATAATTTTTCTTTGTTATCAGATAAGGTATGTTCCTTTAATTCAAATAAATCACTAATAAATTGTTGATATTCTTTTAATTCTTGATTGTCATCATAGAATGACTCTATAGTATCTTCATTTAATTTTAAAATTTCAGGTTCAAACCATGACTGTGCTTCATCAACTTTTGTAGCTAATGATTCTACTCTTGATACTAAACCTTGATTTTTGGAATTAGAAGTATCTACATCACTTTTTAATTCCGCATAAACAAATAACTTTTCAAATAATCTATTAACAGAAAATATTTTTTTTATTACAAATAATAAATCATTGGCACTATTTGATAATGTACCTTTTAAATCAGACAATTTTTCTACTTGTTTAAACACTTGATTAAAAGATAATTCAAATTCTTCTTCATCTTTAAAAATTGTTGTTAAATCCCAAGTTAAATCTTTTGGAACATCATTTCTTGTAATTGTTTTTTTATGATTTTCCATTGTTAACATTCTCCTATTTATTATAAATATTTAATTTATCAAAATAATCTTCATACCATTCAAAACTTTTAATCATAGTTATAGTTGATTTTTCTATAATAATTACATTTGCATTTTCTAAACATTGCAAAAAATTTACAAGTATACTTTGTAATATTATTTTTAAATCAAGCATTGGCATGAATAAACGATCTAATAAACTTTTTTCAATTTTAGCATATAAAAATTTATATGACACTTTTTTATATGATTCAATTATTAGGATTGTTAGTATACAAAATTCAAGTTTATATTTACCTAAAATTGGCGCAACATTTGTAAAAGAATGACATGCTAATGGAACACCTAATAATACTTTATGATTTTGATAACAAAAATCATTCAAATTTAACCAATACTTATCTTTTGATTTTAATTCATTACTAATTATCTTAATTGTTTTGATAATATTACTTTTATTATCAATAAAAGTATCACAATAATTGAAATAAAATATAAATTCTTTGAAATTTTTAAAACTTTTTTCAATAAAATAATAATTTATATCGTCCTGATTTATATGATACTTCATTTTAAAAACCTCATACTGAGCGTCAAAAAATAATAGATAAAACCCATAATTAACATTGTATTTCAAAAATTTTAATGAAGAGAAAATAATTTTATTTCTTTTATAATATTTAAATCCTAATATCCATAAATTTTTTATTTTTAATTTTTGATAACCATTAATTCTTTTATTTAAAGTATTATCTTTAATTGGACTACACTGATATTCAATTATAAACTTATAATTATATATATCAGGTCTCTGCTTTATACTTTCTAAATACACCTCAAGTTGTGTACTAGAATATAATTCATTTATTTGTTTATATAAAGCGTTCTTACCTTTTAAATGCAGATATGATTCCGATTCATTATTTTCACAATTAGCTTTCCTTATGTGTGAAAAATGAGGTATTTTAATTGAGCCATTTTTTAATCTAACTTGTGAATGACAACAAGGACAATAAAATTTTCCTTGTTTATTTATACTATTAGCATAAATTCTTTTTTCATTCTTATCATGAGCAACTAACATATCTTAATCCCTTTAAATAAATACGGGTTTAAATATAATACTCTTGATTAATATCAGGTAATAAGACTTTGATATTTTTATTAATATTAGATTCAGTTTCTTCTAATAAATTATTTAAATTATAAGTTTGTGGTAAATGACTAATTATTAATTTTTTAGAATTTGATTCATTAGCAAGAATACCAGATTCTTTTGAAGTCATATGAACTAATTCACCTTTTTTATCAGAACCAAAATTTGTATCAGTAATTAAAAGATCAGAATTTTTACAAAAATCAATTAATTCTGGAAAAAATTTTGTATCTGAAGTATAAGTTAAAACCTTTTTAGTTCTTACTTCCTCTACTCTTATTGCATATGACGAAACCGGATGAATAACTTTTTTAAATGTTATTTTAAAAGGTCCTATAAACAATTCAGTCTTCTCATTATAACTATGCTTTTTAGTAAAATTAAACCAGTCAAGTTTATTAAAATTACTTAAATCATCTTTATGGCCATATATTGGTAAAAAATCATTATATTTTCTTTGATCATATAAAATTTGCCAATAATGTTGTAAAACTCCAACATCTGCGATATGATCAGCATGATAATGGGAAAGAATTACAGCATTTAAATCAAAGGGATCAATTTCTTGTTCTAATTTAGACATAATTCCACTTCCACAATCAATTAATAAATTAAAACCATCAGAAGAGATTAGATAACCACTAGTTCCTATTTTTGGTCCTGGATATCCACCATTAAATCCGAGAATATTTAATTTCAAAATAACACAACCTTTCATATAAAGAGGATAACATGAAAAATATATCAATTACTTACGGAAGCAATAATTTATTAAAAAATATAAAAAAGAATCACAAGAATAATAATTTAGTTATTTATAATAATATTGAACATAATAAAAACGATATTATTATAAATGTAGATTCTAATAATTCAATATTTAAAAATGGTTTAAACTTTAATATAGAAAGATCTTCAATTTTTATTGAATCAAATTATCTTACCTTTGATTCTTTTTCATTAAGAAATGATCAAGTTAAAGTTTTTGATTCTAAGATAAATCGATTAATTAATAATTTAGAAAATAATGATAATTTAAAAAGTTATTACTATGGAAATCTCAAAAAAAATAATTTAGAAAAAATTCTCATTTTAACTTGGAAAAATTTATCATCATATAATATTATTAAAAAAAATTATGATGATTTGAATATTATTAATATGAATAATAATATATACAAAAAAGAAGGTAAGATAAATTAATATCTTACCTTCTTTTTTAATACGGTCCGTACGAGACTCGAACTCGTGATCTCCTGCGTGACAGGCAGGCGTCCTAACCAGCTAGACCAACGGACCAATTGCGGGAGCTGGATTTGAACCAACGACCTCCGGGTTATGAGCCCGACGAGCTACCAGACTGCTCTATCCCGCGATAATATCTAAAATAAAAATGACCCGTATGGGACTCGAACCCATGTTACTGCCGTGAAAGGGCAGTGTCTTAACCGCTTGACCAACGGGTCATAGACAATAAAAAACGGAGAAGGAGAGATTCGAACTCTCGCGCCGCTTACGCGACCTACACCCTTAGCAGGGGCGCCTCTTCAGCCACTTGAGTACTTCTCCATAATGGGCCTAGGTGGACTCGAACCACCGACCTCACGCTTATCAGGCGTGCGCTCTAAACCAACTGAGCTATAGGCCCATAAAAAAGCGGGTGACGAGAATCGAACTCGCGACAATAGCTTGGAAGGCTATGGTTTTACCACTAAACTACACCCGCATAATTATTAAATTTAATGGCTCGAGACAGAGTCGAACTGCCGACACACGGAGCTTCAATCCGTTGCTCTACCAACTGAGCTATCGAGCCATTTAAAAGCGGTCCGTACGAGACTCGAACTCGTGATCTCCTGCGTGACAGGCAGGCGTCCTAACCAGCTAGACCAACGGACCAATTGCGGGAGCTGGATTTGAACCAACGACCTCCGGGTTATGAGCCCGACGAGCTACCAGACTGCTCTATCCCGCGATAATAAGGAGGATGAGAGATTCGAACTCTCGCGCGGTTTGACCCGCCTGACGGTTTTCAAGACCGTTCCCTTCAGCCAGACTTGGGTAATCCTCCATAAGAATACAATAACTATTATAACAAAAAATAAAAGCAATGTCTACAATGATTTTATTTTTGTTATATGGACCTTGTAGGACTCGAACCTACGACCGGACGGTTATGAGCCGTCTGCTCTAACCAACTGAGCTAAAGGTCCAAGTCCAATCGCGGCAGAGGGGATCGAACCCCCGACCTCCCGGGTATGAACCGGACGCTCTAGCCAGCTGAGCTACACCGCGAAAATATTAAATATAAAATATATTTAATCGGGAAGACAGGATTCGAACCTGCGACCCCCTGGTCCCAAACCAGGTGCTCTACCAAGCTGAGCTACTTCCCGAAAAATGCACCTAGTAGGACTCGAACCTACAACCTTCTGATTCGTAGTCAGACACTCTATCCAGTTGCGCTATAGGTGCATATATGCCGAGGACCGGGATCGAACCGGTACGGTTATCACTAACCGCAGGATTTTAAGTCCTGTGCGTCTGCCAATTCCGCCACCCCGGCATAAGAAATGACACAAGCGGAAGACGGGATTCGAACCCGCGACCCCAACCATGGCAAGGTTGTGCTCTACCCCTGAGCTACTTCCGCATTTATGCCGACTAGAGGATTCGAACCTCCGACCTTCTGTTTACAAGACAGATGCTCTGCCAACTGAGCTAAGTCGGCATAATATGCTTTATTATTATAAAGTAATGAGCCGTGGCAGGTTCGAACTGCCGACCCTCTGATTAAAAGTCAGATGCTCTACCAACTGAGCTAACGGCTCAATGGGGGATACAGGGCTCGAACCTGTGACCTCCTGCTTGTAAGGCAGATGCTCTCCCAACTGAGCTAATCCCCCAAATAGCGCGGCAACGTCCTACCCT
>NZ_WWFA01000014.1 GCF_021698855.1 Lactobacillus sp. S2-2 | reverse complement strand
TTATATCCTCTATGCTCAAAAAATACAAGTCTTATTATCATGGTGCATCTGTAATTGACCAATTTAAATCAGATTTATATTCTTTACTTCTACTTACATTATTATTAGAAGCAGGTACTAAATCAATTCCTTTATGCAAATCAAGATCAAAATTACCATTATTAATTTTTTTATTTTCATATAAAACATTGTAATAAGTTGTATCTAATTTTTTCTCATTATACCTTAAATCAAAGTCAACTTTATTACCTTCATTATCATAAAAATCAGTGGGTAATAATTCCAAACGCCAATTATTAACATATGGATACGTATCTTTAATTCCAACAATTTGGGAATTAATTGTTTTAATTGGCTTACCAACACTTAAGTCATTAACATTTCCATAATTTAAATCCGGAACTGACTTCAATTCTAGCGCACTTTCTAATAAATTAATCGTTAAATCATTTTCACCTATATTATCAACATAATAATCTGGATTTACTGTTCCAGAAGCTTTTGCATGAATTGAAATATTTTTATTTTCATTATCTGTATTAAAAGGAATTGTGAATTCTAATTTCTGATTCTCTTCTAAATTAGTTTTAGAATATGAAATTACTAATTTATTCCCATCTTTACTTAATTTTACATTATCATTATTAATAAATTTTCCATCAATATATGATTCTATTTCATTAGTTTTAAAATTAAAATTATCTGGAAGCTCAATTGTAATTTTGGGATTAGTAATGTTATATCCGGAAGTATTATCATAAGTGTAATTTAACTTAGAACTATTTGATCGATAAATACTATCAGTTTTATCACCATCACTGTTTGTCACATAACTACTAAAATCACCGTTTGGCATATTTTTAACTTTTTTACTTGCCGTATAAGTTTTACCACCTAATGAAGCTTCAGCTGTAATTGTATTTCCAGCAGTAAAATATTTATCCTTCGGTAAATCAAAAGAATAATTTCCATTTTTATCTGCGATTGTATGATACTCTGGCTCGGTATCACTTCCTTCGTAGTGTATATTTGGTTCTGGAAAAGCTGGATCACCCGCGAATCTAACATAAGCTCCAGGTGTTGCCGTTCCCTTTATTTGATGACTATTAATGTCAGGTTTAATTGGTGATAAATCATTATCAATTGTCGCTGTAACGTCAGGAATATAAGTAAATAGCACTCTAGAAAAATTTTGAGTTAAGAATTTGTCTTTAAAACTTTTAGAAATTCCTGTATTAATACTATATCCTTCAGTTTTGTTTCCAATAACATTTTCATTCGTATAAAATACTTTCATAT
>NZ_WWFA01000013.1 GCF_021698855.1 Lactobacillus sp. S2-2 | reverse complement strand
GAAATCAAAATATAAACCACCCCGTTTATTTGTCTCCAATTTTAGATTTGTTTTCCGGAGAAATTTTGGCTTATGAAATCAATGAACATCCAACCACTAAAACAGTAATTACATCTTTGAAAAAAGCAATTAAAAAAATACCCAGTTTAGAATATCGAACCACAATCCATAGTGATCGAGGAATTCAATATCAAAGTTTGGAATGGAATGTTTTATTGAAAGAAAATAAATTCTTTAAAAGCATGTCCCGTAAAGGGACATGTCTAGATAATGCTTCAATGGAATCGTTTTTTCATCTTATGAAAGCGGAAATGATGTTTAAAAAGTATCAAAGCAAAGAAGAACTAATTAGTGCAATGAAAGAATGGATTAGATATTATAATGAAGATAGAATTAAAACTAAATTAAAAGGCAAATCTCCGATTGAATATCGAAAATTTGCCTTAGCAAAAATATTAAATTAAGTTGTCCAACTTTTGGGGTTCACATCAAAGTAAAATTTTACTTCATGCTTTTTTATTTAATATTCAATTGAACGGCTTGCCATCCATTTAATCATTTCTGGATCATGGTGATCAAAGAATTGACTTTCATTACGGTTTAATTTAGTTATTTCTTGCATATCGTCATCTGATAATGAGAAATCTAAAACATCTAAATTTTGTGCCATACGATCAGCATTAACTGATTTAGATAATGGAATAATATTTCTTTGATTTAACCATCTTAAGATAACTTGAGCAATTGATTTATTGTATTTATCTCCAATTTTTTGAAGTAATTCATTTTTAAATAAATCATGTTTACCTTCTGCAAATGGAGCCCATGCTTCAACTTGAACACCATATTCTTGTAGGTATTTAACTTTTTCTTCGTTTTGTTCAAATGGGCTAACTTCAATTTGATCAACCATGGGCTTGATTCGACTAAATTCAGCTAAGTTAGTAATTTGAGCAATATCGAAATTAGATACACCAATTGCTTTTAATTTACCTTCATCGTAAGCATTTTCCATTGCTTTCCATGCTCCAAAAACATCATTATAAGGTTGATGAATTAATAAGAGATCTAAATAATCTAATTGTAAACGACTAAGTGAATCATTAATTGCTTGATCAGCCTTTTCAGCTGACACATCTTCGACCCAAAGTTTTGAAGTGACAAATAAGTCTTCTCTAGTAACTAATCCTTGGTCAATTGCAGCTTTAATTCCTTCTCCAACTTCACGCTCATTACCATAACTGGCAGCTGTATCAATTAAACGATATCCAGTTTTTATGGCATCGATAACAGCTTGTTTAGTTGCTCCAGCTTCCTTAATTTGAAAAACACCAAATCCTAGTGCAGGTATTTTTGTTTTATTAACTAATTCTTTGTAGTCCATTATTTTTCCTCCTTATTATTTTCATAAGCCAATTTTTCATTTTCATATTTTAAAGTGTGACTGTCATAGTTATTAATTTTATAAGATAAATAATTAATTGTTTTTTGTCGTTCTTTAATTTCTTGTTCTAATAAATCTCGTTGTTCAATTAATAATGATTTACGAGTTTCATTAGTGTTGTTATCACTTCGATAAAGATCAACAAATTCAATTAATGATTCAATTGTCATACCAGCATTTCTTAAGACTTGAATATAAAAAACCCAATTCTTATCTGTTTCGGAATATTCTCGATAGCCACTAGAATTCCTTTTTATTTTAGGTAATAAACCAATTCTTTCCCAGTATCTTAAAGTGTCTTTAGACAAATTAAATTCTTTACTTATCGCATTAATATTCAAACTAATCACTTCCTTATAAATTAGTATTGAGGACGGTCACCATCAGTTCCGGGACGATTAATTCCAACACTTTCATTAATTAAGAAACTTGGATTTTTAACAATTTTAAATATGACATCAGCGACACTTTTACGTGATACAGTAGTTCCCTTAAAGTCTTCACCTTTTTTAGTTAATTCATAATCAGTTTCATCATTATTAGTTAACCAAGATAGTCTTAAAGTAGTTTCATCTAGATCAGATTTTTTTAATAAGTTAGCAGAATCACGACCATATTGAACATGAACTCCTAGCATTTCAGCATTCCATCTACCAAATTCACCAGGTACTTCACCATAGATACCTAAATCATTGATAGAAACAATTCTTTTAACACCCTTTGTTTGCATAGCTTTAATAATATTTTTTGTTCTTTCAGTAGTAGCAGCAGCTCCGGTTGCATCAAAAATAAGATCTTGTCCATCCATTGCTGAAACGATTGAATCGTAATTATCTAAATCTCCTTCAATACTTTCAATATTAGATAATTTAGTTAAATCATCAACACGTTTAGTATCTCTTAAGAACAACTTAATATTAACATCCTTTGTATCTTCGTTATTAGTAACTTGTTCACTTACTAAACGAGCAATTGCACCATTTCCACCTAAAATTAACATATTCATAATTTGTTTCCTCCATTTGTTATTAACTTAATTTACAAAACATATCTTAAACTATGGAGTTAACTCCATAGCAAGAGATAATATTTATTTTTTTAGAAATTTTTTTAAATCATTAGAATTTTCGTATCTAAAACCGTTTTTTGATTTAGCTTGATTTTTTTTAGCCATTTGATCAATATATTTTTGTGATGAACTCATTGGGGTCGACATACTTGTAGTAAAGGGAATAATTGTTTTTCCTTTGAAATTATAATCATCAAATAAAGTATGAATAATCATTGGAGGTTGTTGCCACCAAGTGGGATAACCAATATAGATAGTTTTATATTTATTTATATTGGAAATTTTGTTTTTTTATTTTTGGATGAACTTGATCATCTAATTGTTTACGTGCCATTTTCACAGTTCCATCATAATTAGTGGGGAACTTATCAACTGGGGTAATTTCTTGAACTGGAGCATTAATTTGTTTACCTAGTGAATTAGTTGCGTTTTTAGTATTACCTGAAACAGAAAAATATAAAACTAATGATGAACTATTATCCTGAGTGTTTTTCTTAACAATCTTTGATTTGTTTTGATTTTTTTGTGCTGAATCATGATTATTAATTGAAAACATTAAACCACCTCTGATAATTAATATAGTTATTAATAAAATAAATTTTATTGATTTTTTCATAATTAAATTCCTCATTAAATATTATTTTTTATTAGTAGCTGGATAAATAACAAAAAGAACTATTATTAAAGTCAAAATTAATAGTAAAGTTTCTAGAATCATTGAATGTTGATATAAAATAGCTGGAGCTTTAATTCCAGAAGTTAAAACAACAATTAATGAAAGACCAACTGACGAACCAATTTGATGACTAGTATTGACAACTCCACTAGCAGCACCAGCAATTTCTGCATCAGTATTAGCAACACCATCAACAGTTAAACAACTTAAAGTTAATCCTTGACCAATTCCTAGTAGTACCATTGGAATTTCAATAGAAATCAAGTAGCCTTGGTTAACGCTGATAAAACTTGGAATAATAACTGCGATTAAAGAAACAGTAACTCCAAAAATTAAAGTATTAGTATTTCCAAATTTAGCCATAATGTTTGAGCTTTTCATTCCTGATAAAAATTGTGGAATAGACATTGGTATAAAAGCAATTCCAGCCAGTAAAGTAGAAAAATGAAGTACGTTTTGCATTGCTTGTGGAGTTAAGAACCAGTAAGCAAACATTGCACCCATAAAAATAAATCTGGCTAAGTAAGCACCACTTCTTTGGCGGTCGGCGAACAATTTAAGTGGTAATAATGGTTGTTTAACTTTCTTTTCAACTAAAATTAAACTAATGAATGAAATAATTGCAATAACTAAAGCAATTACATTTCCGCCTTCACCAACAATACTGTAAACTAGAGTAACCATTCCAATAATTGATAATAATGATCCTAAGTAATCAATTTTTCCATGAACAGTATCAGATTTTTTAATAAATTTAATTGCAAGAATTGCGACAATAATGGCAATTGGAACATTGATTAAAAATCCATCACGCCAAGAGAATGCTTCAGCAATCCAACCACCTATAACTAATCCGGCAATTCCACCAATTCCAGCAGTTGCTCCATAATAACCAATTGCTTTATTTCGCATTTCTCCTTGATAGTTATCCATAATTAAAGCAAGAGTTGAGGGAGCCAAAATTGATGAACCAATTCCTTGAAATGCTCGAGCGATAATAATGGATGTACTACTATCTGATAAGCCTACCGCTAATGAACCACCAGCAAAGATAATTAATCCACAGATAAAAATATTTTTACGTCCGAATAAATCACCAGCTCTTCCCATTGTTAAAAGTAAGCCAGCAAAAGTTAATGCATATGCATTAGAAACCCATGAAAGAGATCTAGCATCTAAGTTTAAATCATTAGCGATTTTTACGGTTCCGGTAAAAACAATTGAATTATCTAATAAAATTAAAAAATAGGTAAATAAAATAATTGGTAAAGTCATACCAAATTTTTGTTTCTTCATAAATATGTTCACTCCTTATAGTTAGATGTTTAAGACAAAAAATAATTCTAAACTATGGAGTTAACTTCAAGGCAAATAAATAAGCTAATTATTATAAATAAATTTTTTTTAATTGTATTATTAGTAAGTAGAAATATATTAAAAAAAAGAAGGTTTGGCTATGAAATATTTAGTTTTAGCAGCAAATGGTAAAGAAGGACAATTAGTCACAAATGAAGCAATTAATCGAAATCTAGATGTAACTGTAATGGTAAGAGGAGAAAATAAAACCGTCGCAAAAAATGTTATAAAAAAGGATTTATTTGATATTTCATATGATGATTTGAAACCTTTTGATGTAGTATTATCTTGTTTTGGATCAAGTAATTTTGATGATCATTTAAAGATAACGAAAAAATTATATCAATTATTAAAGAATACAAATAAAAGATTAATAATTAATGGTGGTGCTGGTAGTTTGTATGTTGATTCTAAGCATCAACAAAGAATGATGGATGTTAATGATTTTCCGGAAGCATATAAACCGATAGCTAATGGAATGGCCAAAGCATTAGATTATTTGAGAGATTGTGATGATTTTTTATGGACATATATTAGTCCAGCTCAATTATTTAATGCAACTGGAGAACGTAAAAATGATTACATTTTAGGCGGAGAACAACAGATTTATAATTCTAAAGGTGAAAGTGAAATTAGCTATGCCGATTTTGCAATTGCAATGATTGATGAAGCAACTAAAGGAAATCATTTGAAACAAAGGATTAGTGTAGTCGGAATTTAATAAATGGTTGATTAATTTGAAATTAGTGATAAAACGAAGATAGTAAATATTAATGATATGTTTTTTGAAAGGAAGCCTGTTTATGAATAATAGTGTTAAAGTTAGTATCTTTAAACCTTTATTAATAATATTAATAAGTCTTTCTACATTAATTGTGAGTTTTCAAACGGTAAATGCTGATTCGAGTATGAACCATATTAGTAATGATAAGACTTGGACTAATCGACTTGCAAAAAATGGATATGTATTTCAAATTGTTAATAATGGGAATAAATTTAAAAATGTTTTAATGAAAAATAATCCAAATAAAGTACCGGTTAAGTATTATAGTTCTAAATATGTTTCTTATTTATCTAAGAAAAATTTTGGATTTAAAATAAAAAATATATGGGAATATAAAAATAAAGTTCTTTATGAAATTATTAGTAAAAATAGTAAATATAAAGGATGGGTTAATTCTGAGAATCTTTATAATAAGAATTTAAATAATAAAGCGCTTAGTCAATTTTCGAAAAAGGAAGTTGATTTCACTAACAATATGTTAAGTATAAAAAAATTAGATAAAGAGCTTAATAAATTGAGTGGGCGTAATAAAAAAATTGCTAAAATTTCACTTAAAGAAGCCAAAAAATATAAATTAGATCAATCAGAAAAGAATTTTCCCGCATTATTTTTTGCAAATAATCCAATTACTTAATCAAAAGATCGTTTAAGCGGTCTTTTTTTATTTATGGTAATATAAAAAAGAATTTAAAATTCAAGGAGGTATTTCCATGAAACATAGAAAAATAACTTTATTACTATTAGGGACAGTTACTGCTTTTCTACTATTTATTGGTAATCAATCGACACAAGCTAAATATATTAACCATAATACTACGCCAACTGAGTTAAGAGGAACATGGCTAACTTACGATGGAAAACATGAAATTTTTGCAATGACAGTTAAAAAGAATTCTATTGATTTAGGAAGATTTAAATATACAAATGGTAAATTAAAACCACTAGATAAAATTAATTATTCAAGTAAAAACAAAAATTTAGATATTAAAAAATCAAAAAAACATTCATATACATTCTATAAAAATTTAAAAACTAAGTATTGGCTTTCCAACAAGAAAATTGGTGGTAAAAAAACAATGATTTCTTATTATAATAAGGGGAATTTCGTAGTTTGGACTAAAAATTTTGATGGTAAAAGTCATAATTTTAAATATAATAAGTCTGGATACAGCAAAAAAGTTGGTACAAAGGGAAATGCTAGTCATTTCATCGGATAAAAAAAGTAGCTATTTTATAGCTACTCTTTTTTTATTCTTATTATTTAATTGCAGGTAATTGAATGGTTGTTTTACCATCAATAACTTGTAAGAAAAGTAAAACAAAGCGATTAAGTTGTTGATCAACTTTATTTAAATCAGAAGATTTCATTTCATCGAATGATTTTAATGATTGTTTAAGTTGTTTATTTTGTGCCTTAACTGATGTAATTCCAGTTTGGCTCATTCCTTTTTTCATAGTAATTTTAAATTGCTTTTTAAATTCTTTTTTAAATTGTTTTTTGTCAGTACTTGAGTTAAGTCCATCTAATAAACCTTGTTTAGCATCTTTACCATCGCTAGTTTCTGGTTTGTAGTCTTTAATAGCTGGGATAACATTTTCTTTAATTTTATCCATAAAACTGTATGTTTTATTTGAAATTTTATTGATTAGAACAGTTTGTTCTTTTTCAGGAGACACTTTTTTAGCATCAGTGTTGATTGCACTGAAATAAAATAATGGGAAAAGTAATGCTAATACAATAATTGATTTACTAAAAATTCTTTTTGAGTTCATATGTAGTCCTTCTTTCGAATATTTGAATGTATACAATAGATAAAAATGAAATGTTTATTTGTATTTTTTTATATAAATCATCTCCTGGCTGTTTTTGTTAATGTTATTCAAATAATTTTAATTTATCAATGTTATTTGTGTCTACTTATCGTAGACATGGATATAAACGTTGATATAATAACTTTTTATTAATGAAATGATTTTGGTTGTTTTTATAATTTTACTGAATATTGTTTAAGTATTACATATTTACAAAAAACTATTTTTATTTAAAGTCGCTGTTATTCTTTTGTAATTTTCTGTATGGCATAATATGAAACATCGAATGAAAGACATCTAAATTTTACGGAAATAACTAGGAGGAATTTATTATTTTAAAATCAAAAAGTATTAAATCAGTAATTACATTAGGAACAGCTGCATTAGGATTATTCTTAGTAAGTGCAAATGCAGAAGCATCAACAAACCAAGTAACAGTTAAATCAGGAGATACAGTTGCAAAGATTGCTAATGCAAATAATGTTTCAATTGATTCAATTAAAAATGCCAACAATTTAAAAGATATCAACGTAATTTATGTGGGAGAACAATTAAACTTAACTAGTGAAGCTAGTCAAGCACAACCAAGTCAAAATGTTCAATCACAAAATACGCAACAAACTAACCAAGTTCAATCAAATCAAACACAAACAAATTATTCATCAAATGTATCTGGATCAGATAGTTCAGCTAAAGCATGGATTGCAAACCGTGAATCAGGTGGATCATATTCAGCCAGAAATGGACAATATGCAGGTAAGTATCAATTATCATCATCATACTTAAATGGTGACTATTCAGCAGCTAACCAAGAAAAAGTTGCAGATAATTATGTAAATAGTCGTTATGGATCATGGAGTGCAGCTAAGTCATTCTGGCAAGCTAATGGTTGGTATTAATAAAAAAGTCTTGTTATAAAACAAGACTTTTTTTATTGATTAAATATAAGTGTCATCTATTTTTATTTAATAAGTGTGTTACAATTAACTCGTTCTAACAAAAAAGGGGTAGGGACTTATGCGTAAAGTGTCAGTGGAACGGAATGTGAACACTGAACGAAAATCAATGATTGCGATATTTGTCCCGCATTCGCCACTAGGATATTAATTAACATGTACATATATAATAGTGGCAGCTTCTTAAAAAAAGGAGATGTCAATATGAATACATTAGAACGTTACGGTGTTAAAAGTCTGACAACTAACGGAGTTACTCTGTTAGGAATATTGTTAGCAATCGAACTGATTTTAAAAAGATTTACAATTGGTCCAGATGTTGTAAAGGTTAGTTTGGTTTTTGTTGTAACAACTTTAATTGCCTATTGGTTTGGTCCGATGTGGTCAGTTATTATTGCAGCAATTGGTGATATATTAGGAACAGCATTGTCTGGTCAACCAATTTTTATCGGATTTACTTTATCGGCAATAGTTGGTGCTTTGATTTATAGTTTGGCTTTTTATAATAAAGAGTCAATTTCATTAACTAGAATTATTATTACTAGTTGTATAATTGCTATTTTAGTTAATCTATTTATGAATACATTGTGGATTAAGATGCTTTATAATGTTGATTTTTGGGCTTATTTTAATGTTAGATTAGTTAAAAATTTAATTACTACACCAATTCAAATTATTGTAATTTATTTAGTTTTAAATTACTTACCAATTAAAAATATAAAACAAAAAATATTTAAATAATAAAAAAGCTGCCATATATATGGTAGCTTTTTTAGTTTGCTTGAATTTTTCCTAATGAAAATCTGGCTAATGGTCCAACAATTAATAGTTGTAATGGAAGTGCAGCGATTAAATTAAAAATCCAAGTTTTTCCATATAATTGGAAAAAACTAGTGTTTGCATCTCCACCTTCAACAATAATTCCGAATAGTGACATACAAGTAACCATTCCAAGAACCATCATTACTGAAATTGTAATTCCAATAACAATTGGTTTGTATTCGATATCTTTATTAAAGATAAAGGTAAAAGCAATTTTTTTAACAATTGGACCAATCAGAAATAAATCTAACAATACAGCAACTAATAATCCTAATGGATAACCAACTAATACGTCTATTAAAAGATGACTATTAAATCCTTCAGCTTTTGTAATATTGTAAAATGTCATTCCAAAAACCATTAAACCAGCCATAATAGCAGTAAAAAATAATTCTTCTTTTAAATTTTTTGGCATATAATCTCTCCTTTGGCAATGAAATTATCGTACCATATTTAAAATTTTCTCGTAAGTAAAATTTTATAAATAAAAGATTAAATCACTGTTTAAGATATTTTTTTAAAGTTTCTTTTACATTTGATAAATCTTTATCATTTAAAGCAGGAATAATTTCATTAATTGTGGAGATATCTAAATCCCACCATTTTAATTGTTCTAAAAATTCAATAAAGTCATCATCAAAGCGTTTTCTAATTTTTGTAGCTGGATTTCCAGCTACAATAGTATATGGTGGAATATCGCTTCCAACAACACTATTCATTCCAATAATTGCGCCATCTCCAATTGTTACACCTGGAAGGATTGTTACATTCTGACCAATCCAAACATCATTTCCAACAACTGTATCTCCTTTAATATTCATTTCTGTAAGTGGAGGTACATTTTGATCCCAACCATTTAAAATATAGAAGGGAAAAGTAGAAACAGAATTCATTTTATGATTTGCTCCATTCATAATGAAATTAACTCCTACAGCAATTTGGCAGAATTTACCAATTATTAATTTGTTATTATAAAAATCATAATGATGAGTTACATGTTCTTCAAAATTTTGTCCACTGAAATAAGAAAAATCACCAACGATAATATTTTTATTTTTGATTGTAGGTTTAATATAGGTTACGCTATCAATTCCATCAACTGGAAATTCTTCATTAGGATTGGGGAAAATATTTTTTGTCATAGATTATTACCTCGTTTCAAATTATTTATTTCAAAGTTATCATAATGGAATATTGATTTTATATATAGTACTCTGAAATTAAATTAAAAAATAAAAGTGAGGAGTTAATTTATGACTTCAGTAATGTGGTTTAGAAGAGATTTACGTTTGGAAGATAATACAGCTTTATATAATGCAATGCAAAGTAGTAATGATTTAATTTGTGTTTTTCATATTAATCCAGAACAATTAGAAGCAACACCTACTTTAAATCAAAGTACATTTTTTAAAAGTGTTCAACAATTAAAGTTAGAATTAGCCGAACATAATATTGCATTGAATATTTTATATGGTGATATTTATGATGCATTTCGTGAATTAAAAAATAAATTATCAAAAGCTGATGGCATTTATTTTAACTTTGATGAAAATGGCTTTGGAAGATCAAGAGATCAAGAAAT
The DNA here is from genome assembly GCF_021698855.1 of Lactobacillus sp. S2-2. Lineage (GTDB taxonomy): Bacteria > Bacillota > Bacilli > Lactobacillales > Lactobacillaceae > Fructilactobacillus. The sequence continues at coordinate 16,356 of NZ_WWFA01000013.1, read as the reverse complement.
GGCTCAGTTTTTGGAGCAAGACCTTAATTTTGATGTACATCCATATTCAGATCATTATTTACATGGAGCAAAAGAAATTAAAAAAAATGATGGTTCTGGATATAAAGTATTTACTCCATATTATCGACAATGGGTTAAATTAGAGAAAAGAAAACCTCTTTCATATGAGATTGAATCAAATAAATTTCGTTCTGAAACGTTGATTGATTATAGCGATAAGCTTTCTGAATTAATTCATCAAGATGAGGTTTTAAATCAAATTAAAGTTGGAGCTAATAATGCACAAATTAGATTAAATGATTTTGTTCATTATCATTTAAAGGATTATGAACGAATGCGAGATATTCCAAGTGTTAATGGAACAAGTCGATTATCACAATTTTTGCGTACGGGCGAAATTTCTATTCGACAAGTATATCAAAAAGTAATAAATCAACCAGATTCAGATGGTAAAAAAACGTTTATTCAAGAATTATGTTGGCGTGATTTTTACAATATGATTTATACGATGTATCCAAATCAAAAGGAAGTTTCAATTAAAGAAGATTTTCAACAAATTAAATGGGATAACAATGAAGAAAACTTTAAAGCATGGAAAAATGGAGAAACCGGATTTCCAATCGTTGATGCTGCGATGCATCAATTAAATCAAACTGGTTGGATGCATAATCGTTTAAGAATGATTGTTGCTTCATTTCTAGTTAAAGATTTATTAATTGATTGGCGATGGGGTGAACAATATTTTCATGAAAAATTAGTTGATTATGATCCGGCAAGTAATATTGGTGGATGGCAATGGTCTGCTTCAACAGGGACTGATAGTGTTCCTTATTTTCGAATTTTTAATCCAACTTTACAATCACAAAGATTTGATAAAAATGGAGATTTTATTAAACAATATTTGCCTCAATTAAGCAGAATTAATAATCAAAAAATTCACGAACCACAAACTTTAAATATTGCAGAACAGCAAAAATTTGGAATTAAAATAGGTAGTGATTATCCATTACCAATTATTAATCATAAAGAAGCTCGAAAGAGAGTTCTAGATGTTTATAAAACAAGTAAAGAATCTTTAAAAAACTAGGGTTAATTTACCCTAGTTTTATTTATTTATAATTGTTATATTATTAAATGTTTAAGAATTTAAAGAAAAGAGTGGTTTTTTGAATCTTGTAATTGCAATATTACCTTCGTTATTATTTGGAATGTGTCCTATTTTAGCTACTAAGCTAGGTGGAAAGCCGATTAATCAAGTACTTGGTTCTTCATTAGGTCAGGCAATTCTAGGGATTATTGTTTATTTAATTGTTCGACCTAATATTTCGATTAATGATTTTTTCTGGTGTTTTGTGGGTGGATTTGTTTGGGCAATTGCACAATTAACTCAATTTATGTCCTTTGAAAAAATGAATGTATCAACTGCGATGCCACTTTCGACAGGACTTCAATTAATTGAAATTCCTTTAGCTGGAGTAATCTTTTGGGGTGATTGGGGTAGTTCACATGCTAAAATAATTGGGTTCTTAAGTATCTTATTATTAATTTGTGGAATTGTTTTAACTAGTTTAAGAGATAAAACCAAAAAAGATAATCAAAAAATGGATTATAAATCAGGATTAATATTAACAATTATTGGTTCAATTGGATTTGCCTTTTGTAATGTGGCACCCAAAATTTCAAATACTGATGGAATTGCTGGAGTATTACCTATGATGCTTGGAATGGGTTGTGGAGGAATATTTTTAGGAATTGTTATGAGGAAAAGATCAACTAAGAATCCTTTGACTGATATTTTAACAATCAAAAATATGATTGTTGGATTATTCGGTGGATTAGGATTCGTATGTTACTTAATTTCATTAAGTTTAAATGGACCTGCAACAGCATTCCCATTAACTCAAATGAATGTAGTTGTTTCTACAATTGGTGGGATTTTAATTTTAAAAGAAACAAAAACAAAAAAAGAATTAGTTTATTCATTTATGGGATTAATCTTAATTGTTATTGCAGCATTTATGATTGGAAGTAATTAAAAAGCACATTAATATGTGCTTTTTTTATTTTTAAATTTATATACTAATAGTCCAATAACTAAACCTATTAATGCAGGGATTACCCAATCCATACCAATATCAGCAAATGGTAGATATGTCGTTTGTAGATTAAGAATAGTTTGAACAAAATTATTTTGTGTAATTACAGAAGGGCATGCTTTAAGCATGTCTAATAATGCAGGGAATAATGTAAATAGCACAACTGAAATATAAACTGATGAATCTTTTTTGAATAAAGGAGAGCAAACGGACAAAAGAATTAAGACCATTGCAAAAGGATATAAAAACATTAGTACTGGAAGTGACCAAGCAATTATTTTTTCTAAACCAAAATTGGCTGCTAAAAATGAAGTTAAGCACATTAAAGTTAACCAAGTACGATAGCTGAAGAATTTAAAATGATGATAAAAATCTTGAGCAAATGCGGCAACTAAACCAACTGCTGTTGTTAAACAGGTTAGTGTTAACAGAGTTGCTAATAATGCTGGACCAACATTTCCCATAAAAGTTTTCATGATTTGATTGAATGCAATTCCACCATCATTAGATAATTTAAATTGGTTCAGACTAGTCGCTCCTAACCAGATTAAGATTAAGTAAATAATTCCAATTAATCCAGTTGCTAAAAAACCTGATTTTGCGGTTACTTTAGCATTACTTTTTGGATTAGTTTTTCCTAACTGATTAACTGCTGTGACAACAGTAACTCCAAATGCAAGTCCAGCTAAGGCGTCCATTGTATTGTATCCTTCAAGAAAGCCATGGAAAAAACTACTATGTTGATATAAATCAGTTACATTTTGTTGATTAGCATGACCTAAAGGTGACATGAAAGCAAAAATAAATACTAAGAATAATAGGATTAGAAACAAAGGATTTAATAATTTTCCAACACTTTTCATAATATTAGTTTCTTTGTATGACAGTAAAAATGCACATAAGAAGAAAATACCAGAAAAAATGAGTAGTCCAACATGAGTGTAATTTTTAGGTAAAAGTGGTTCGATACCAACTGAGAAAGCGACAGTTGCAGTTCTAGGAGTTCCAAAAAAAGGACCAATGGTGGCATGGATTAAAACCATAAATGTTAAAGCGAATGGTTTACCTAATGGCAATCCAATATCAAAAACACCTTTTGATTTAGTAATACTAATTGCTAAAACTGATAATAAAGGTAGTACAACGGCAGTTACTAAGAATCCAAGTGCTGCAATGAACCAATTTGAACCAGATAATTGACCTAAGTGAAGTGGAAAAATTAAGTTTCCAGCTCCAAAAAATAGTGCAAAAAGTAAGGAACTAATTAATAAGTAATCCTTGATGGTTAGTGGATTGGGATTTCTATCTTGTAATTCATCCATTAAAAATAACCTCCAAAGTTTTATAATTTTAATATTAATTGGTAATAAAAAACGCCCTTGATCAAAAGACCAAGGGCGTCCAAAACGCGGTACCACCTTAATTCGTTGATATAACATCAACCTAAAAAACGTACAATCATACGTCGGTGCTGTAATGGGCACTCCCAATGTACATTAATTAAAATTCGGTACATAGCTTAAAAGTGATTTTCATAATTAATTATTTACTTCCTTTCACCTAACGAAGCTCGCTTAAAATAATTAAATTATTACTCTTCTTTATCATAGCAATTAAATATATTAGGAATATAGTATATTGTTTTATTAATTAAGTCAATTATTTTTATTTTTGACTAATTAGTCAAAAATAGTTATATTTAATGTATGGGAAGAAATAAAAAATATCAACAAGTAGATGTCATTGAAAAAATGACTGATTTATTTATTCAAAAAGGTTATACAGCAGCTTCTTTAGATGATTTAGTAAAAGTGACAGGAATGTTACGTGGTAGTTTATATAGTGCTTTTGGTAGTAAGCAAAAAATGTTTATTTTAGCACTGCAGAATTGTTTAAAGAATAGTCAAACTTCTGATAAAACATTAGGGATGATAGTTATTTCTATGATGGAATTAAGTAATAAGAGTGAGCAAATAAAACAAATTATAAAGGATTGGTATAAAAAGAATAAAGGTCAATTTATTGAAAATTTAATTGGTTCATATCTTATCAAAAAAGCAAAAATTAGTGGGGATGGAATTTAATGGCAAATAATATAAAAATAACTAAACAAAACTTAATCGTTGAACCTAAAGGATTAGATAAACTCTGGTCATTAAAAACTAAAATAGTAGTACCAGTTAATCATGTGATGGGTGCAACCATTGATAATGGAATTGTGAGTGATGGGACAGGAACTAAGATGCCTGGTACTAAAGGATTTAATAAGATTGCTGGAACTTTTGTTAAAGATCATAAAAAAAGTTTTTGGAATATTAATTTAAAAGAAAAAATATTGGTTATTCAATTGAAAGATGAAAAATATACTAGATTAATTTTAGGTGTTAATAATAATTTTGATGAAAGTGAATTAAATAACTTATAAAAAAGCTTCGTATATATATACGAAGCTTTTTTCTTTAGAAATTTGCATTAGATAATTTCATCAATTCTGGACCCTTATTTGGCATTAGATAACCAATACCCTTTTTTGTGAATCCTAGTCCTTCAAATTCTCTTTTTTGATTTGTAATAACAGTTCTAATATCTTTTTTTCTTAACTTTCCAAGTCTTTTAATTGGAATTCTAGATACTCCACTATCAGAAATTAAATATAAATTATTGTTCTTTGGGTTATAGCTAATGGATTGAGCTGTAGCTCCTGGAGCTCGTCTAATTCCTTGCATAATTATTTTAAATTTAACACTTTTATTAGTTATTTTACCCTTATACAATTTGACTGTTTTTTTAGGAATTGGGCCACCAGATGAGTATGAATAATAATAAGCATTTCCTTTTTTATCAAAAGTTAAATTGGCACCCATTGGGGTGAAAGCATTTAGTCTAAAATTAATTTTATTTTTTGGCTTTAGAGTTTTCATATCAAGTCTTTGGATAGTTGCATTGATTTTATTTTTCGTGATAAACCACATTTGTTTACTTTTCGGATTATATGCCATTGATTGACCATGACCAATTCTTTTAGTAGGTCCAACTTTGATACACTTCATAATTTCATTATCTAAATCTGAAGTTTTATTGTTTTTGAAATTATAGGTTGCTTTTCTAAAAATAGACATTGTACCTTGATTTGTTACACCGAGTAATTTTAATTTACTTAAATTATATCTAGCAACAAATCCGTAATTAGATCCCCCTTTAAGGGTGTACATAATGTAGGCATATTTTCCAACAATCTGAATACTTTGCGGATTACCAAAGTTTTTCTTTTTACTGTAATTAACGGGTAAAAAGTATTCTGTTTTAAAATTGATTTTTTTACTATTACCACGTATTTTTACAAGCTCATCTGGATAATCTTGAAAAATACTTTTAGAGTAATCGAAAGTTTTATGATATTTATAACGTTTTTTTGCATAGTTTTTATTATACAAAATTCTATAATGATTAACGTTATAAGGAGTTAATGCAATTTTTCTTTGTGTTTTTCCAAGAGGCTTTATTGTAAAAAGAAGGCAAACTAATATAGTAAATGATGTAAATAAAAAAAACTTTTTTGATTTTTCCAATGTTAATGTCCTTATCTAATATTTTATATATTAATATTTTAACTCTTTTTTATTAAAATACTTACACAGAGGCTTAAAAAAGGAATTGAAACGATTAAAATAAAATCAAAACTATTACATAAAAAGAAAGATAGTCGTTCATATTTAGTTATGTTTTTATACTTGATGTGATGGTTTCTGCCATGAAAAATTGTGTTTTACAAATCTTTTTGCTATGATTTATAAAATCAAACGATTAAAATAAATTGTAATTAGTGATAAGTTTTTTTAAAAATTTAGATATTACTTAATTTAGTTTAATTTAAAAGAAAGTAGGCGATTTTTATGTCCATGATTAAATTTAAAAATGTTGAAAAATATTATGGTGAATATCATGCACTAAATAATATCAACTTAGAAGTGAATAAAGGTGAAGTTGTTGTTGTCCTTGGCCCATCTGGTTCAGGTAAAAGTACCTTGATTCGTACAATTAATGGATTAGAAGATTTTTCTTCCGGTCAATTAGTTGTTAATGGATTTGATTTAGCTGATAAAAAAACTGACATTAATAAAATTAGAAAAGATGTTGGAATGGTATTTCAACACTTTAATTTATATGATAATAAAACAGTTTTAGAAAATATTATGCTAGCACCACGCCTTGTTTTAAAACGCGATGAAAAAGAAAATAAAGAGACAGCCTTAGAATTTCTTGATATGGTTGGATTAAAAGATAAAATCAATGCAAAACCTAGTCAATTATCAGGTGGACAAAAGCAACGTGTAGCAATTGCCAGATCACTTGCGATGAAACCTAAAGTAATGTTATTTGATGAACCAACATCTGCACTTGATCCTGAAATGATTGATGATGTTTTAAATGTTATGAAGAAAATTGCCCAAACAACTGATATGACTATGGTAGTTGTTACTCATGAAATGGGATTTGCTCGTGAAGTTGCTGATCGTGTTGTTTTTATTGACCAAGGTACAATTATTGAAGATGATACAGCCGAAGAATTTTATAATAATCCTAAAGAAGAAAGAGCACGTAAATTCCTTAGCAAGATTATTGTTCACAAATAGGGGGAATCCAAATGGCAAAACTTTTAAAAAAAACATTGGGATTACTTGTATTAATGATGGCAGTTTTTACACTGACAAGTTGTGGACAAAGTAGTCAAACTAATGTTTATCAAAATAGCAAAGAGGCTAAAAAGATTGTTTGGGGAGTTAAATCTGATACTAAATTATTTGGATTAGTAAATATCAAGAATGGTAAAACTGAAGGATTTGATATTGATATTGCAAAGGCAATCACTAAAAAGATGTTTGGTAAAGATGCTAAAGCAGAATTTGTTGCAACAACTGCTAAAACTAAGGTTCCATTATTAAAAAATAATAGTATTGATGCAGTCGCTGCAACAATGACAATTACACCTGAACGTAAAAAAATTCTTGATTTTACTAAACCTTATTTTGGCGCTGGTCAATCAATTTTAGTTAAAAAAGGTAGTTCAATTAAAGGAATTAATGATTTAAATAAAAAGGGTACTCAAGTTATGGCTGTTAAGGGAACAACTGCCGTTGATAATATTCATAAGTATGCCCCTAAAGCAAAAGTATTAGAATTAGATGATTATGCTCAAGCTTTTTCTGCACTTAAATCAGGTCAAGGGATTGCTATGACAACTGATAATGGTATTTTATTTGGAATTGCCAAAGAAAATCCAAACTATCAAGTTGTAGGTGGTGCATTTACTAATGAACCTTATGGATTAGCTGTTGATAAGGGTCAAACTGAAATGCGTGATCATATGAATAAAGCCCTTGATGAAATTAAAGCTGATGGTACATATACTAAATTGGTTAAAAAATGGTTTGGTAGTATTCCAGGGTTTGATTTAAAGGAGGCTGAAGAATAATGATTCATGTTTTAGTTAATAATTGGCAAGTATTTTTAAGTGGATTTTTTAATACAGTTTTATGTAGTATTTTAGCTTTATTCTTTTCCTTAGTTATTGGTTCTGGATTTGCTATTATGGAAACTTTTCAAAATAAGTTTTTGAGTGGATTTGCTCGTGCTTATATTGAACTATTTAGAAATATTCCGTTACTTGTTATTACAATGTTTTTCTATGTTGTTTTTCCTCAGTATTTCTTTACTATATCTGGATTTGCTGCTGGAACAATAGGCCTAACCTTATATACATCATCATTTATTGCTGAAACTGTTCGTGCAGGAATTCAATCGATTGATATTGGTCAAATGGAAGGTGCAAGATCTAATGGATTAACTTATTGGCAAGCGATGAAAAATATTATTTTACCACAAGCTTTTGTTTTAGTTATTCCTCCTTTAGGGAATCAATTCGTTAACTTGATCAAAAATTCTTCTGTTTTAGCATTTGTAGCTGGTTTTGATTTAATGTATCAAGGAGACTCACTTGCTTCTCAAACTTTTGATACAATTAATACCTACTTGGTTGTTGGAGTATTATATTTGATTATAACTTTACCGCTTAGCTATTATATGAAGCATTTAGAAAATAAATTAAGTTAGAGGAGGTGGAAAAGAATGTCAATTTTAGCACAAGCTTTTTCTTGGATAAATCTTCGTTTCTTACTAGAAGGTTTATGGGTAACAATTGAAGTTTCTCTTATTTCAATTGTACTGAGTTTTATTATTGGATTGGTTTTTGGAATTATTCGTTATTCTAAAATTAAGTTTATTTCTGGAATTGTCGGTTTTATTATCGACATTATTCGTAATTTACCATTACTATTATTGTTCTTTTTCACCTACTTTGCTTTACCGCAAATTGGATTAAGAACCTCGCCAATGTCTGCCTCGATTATTGCATTAGTTGTTTTTGAATCAGCGATGCTTGCAGAAATTGTACGAAGTGGTATTTTGGCAGTTAATAAAGGTCAAATGGAAGGTGCAAGAGCTAATGGATTAACGTATTGGCAGGCAATGAGACATATTGTTATTCCGCAAGCTTTATTTAAAATGATTCCACCAATTGTTTCACAATTTATTTCTTTGATTAAAGATACTTCACTTGCAACAGTTATTTTATTACCTGAATTGTTATATCATGCACAAATTATTTACGGTCAAAATACTAATTATATGTTACCAATGTATTTGATTATAGCTGTAATGTATTTTGTAGTTTGTTTTGCATTATCAGTTGTTGCAAAAAAATTAGAAAAAAGATTTGGATAAAAATAAAAAACGTCTTGAAATTTAATTATTTCAAGACGTTTTTTATTTAGATAGTCAATGCAAGCAGTACTTTCTTTACTGATTCGTATAAAATAGTTAATACTAGAATAAAGGAGATGGATATATGACAATTGGTGATCAAATTAAAAAAATAAGAGAACAAAATAAATTAACACAAATTCAATTATCAAATAAATTAAATGTTTCAAGACAAAATATTTCAGGTTGGGAAAGGGGAAAGTACTATCCAGATATTTTAACATTATTAAAAATATCTGATGAATTTAATCTTACATTAGATGATTTGATTAGAGGAGATACAGAGATGGTTAATAAAATGAATAAATTTTTAACAAAAAAACGTAATTTTAAATGGGTTGTAGGAATTAGCTGTGTTTTGGTTGCAATTGTTGCTTATTTAGTACTTAATTTTCGAGGATTTTTTACATTTGGTCATTCATATCTAGCATATATTTTTGTTATTTTATTTCTTTTAGAACTGTGTATTGTTACATATACATTAATTTCATATATTAGAAATAAAAAATATAATATTAGTCTTGTTTTATCGATGTTGTTATTTTTAATACTTTATGTAATTCAATTTTTTTAAACAAAAAAGCATAAAATCTTTTTTAGATTTATGCTTTTTCTTATATTAATCTTTTTTAGCTAAAATGAAAACATATCTATTATTGATAGAACCACCGTTACCATCATTACCAATTATTTTTTCATTTAAATTATTTACAATTTGAATCCCAAGTTTGTAATTTGACATGGCAGCTCTTTTTTTAGCAGTATAACCTTGTTTAGCTAATTCTTTTTTGATGATTTTTACTTTAGTTGCAGTTGAAGCTTTTTTATTTTTATATAATTTACTTTGAATAGTAGGAAAGCTAATAATGTCACGATATCCTTCAGTGCTACCTTTTTCATAATCGGTATCATAATTTGCGACCGCAATTCTAGATAGTGTTAAATCAGGAGTGCTATTAGGAAATAGTTGCATAATTTCTCGGGATAATTTTTGACTTTTATGCGTTTTTAAATACTTAATATATTCGCTAGTGTTATTAAATTCATCAACCGTTGAATAAGGTAGCTGGGTATGATTGGGATTGTAACCTATTTGCATACTATTCACATCAATAAAACCATCGATATCTTTTTTACGTTGATCATTATTAGGTTTTCCAAAAACTCGATAGTATTGTTTATCTTTTCCATTATGTCTTATGGTAGTTGTATAAAATTGTGTCCAAGTCATACTTGGATAATCATTTAATTTAGCAATTTTTTTAGTATGCTTAGCGTTCCATAGATAAGTTGGCTTTTTGAAGTCTTTAAGATAAACTCTTAATCCATAAGGATGCCATTTGATTTTAACCATTTGATAACCATAAGGACTAAAACCTTGTTTTATGGAATTAAGCGGAACATATCCATTTTTATGGCCACTTCTGGTATAGATGTAGTAATAATATTTTATTTTTCCTTTATGATAAACTTTGACTTTTGATCCAATAAAGAATGTTTGTCCTTTTTGATTTTTTAAATTAAAGACTCTTTTGGTGAATGAATTATCTTTTTTAAGATTATCTAGATTGGTATTTGCGTTGTAAGCCCAAACATTTTTTGTAAGACTTCTAGTATGATAGGCATTTTCTTCAGAGTATTCTTGTCCAATAGCTGTGCCGTAAGTTTGAATCGTTTTAATTTTGTATGAAGCGGCGTCTGTAGTAATTTGTTGAATAAAACTAAAGAATAGTACAGCAGATAATGTAATAAGTGAATATTTAATAACTTTTTTCATAATGATCTCCTTTAGAAATTATCATTAGCTGTTCGATTATAATACTCACAGTAATAATGTGATTGTTCTAATTTTATTTTAGTAACACTAGTATTTTCTGGTTCTTCAATGAACATCATTTGCTTGTCATCTGTAATTGAAGCCGCAACTAAAGTCGCTGCTTTAATTGTAAATCCATGAGTAACTACAATGATATTATCATTTGGATATTTCTGTTCAGTATCTTCCATGAAATTTTTGACGCGATTCATCACATCTAAAAATGTTTCTCCACCAGCAATTTTTTGATAGGAAGGTAAGACATCATTAATGATATTATCAAAAACTTCTGGATGGTCATTTTGTAACTTTTGATTACTTTGACCGTCCCAATTACCATAAGAAATTTCTAGAATTCTTTCATCAAAATCTAATGGTAATTGTGCATTTTGATTAATAATATTGGCAGTATCAGTTGTTCGATTTAGAGGACTACAAATAATTCGATCAGCAAAGCTAATATCAAAATGATTAAATAAGTTTTGGGCTTGTTTTTGACCGATTTCATTTAAATTAGTAACTTCAGTATTGATTTGTCCTTGTTTTAAACCTTGAGCATTGGCACTAGTTTGACCATGGCGAATAAAATAAAAGTTTGTCATATAAAATCTCCTAATGTTGTTTTTCTTATTATGGCATATTTTTAAATAAATTAAAAAAAGATTAAGAAAATTGTTGCTTTATTTATTTTAGTCTGGTAAATTACTAGATAACAGAAAAAGGAGGTTTCAACATGATATTATTATTTAACAATTTAATGAGCCAATCCTCATCCTTGTCCATACATTCATCTATGTAGAGCAAGGTTGTTATTTAATGCTATCAAAGAAATCTAACGACTAAAAAATGACTCTCATAGGTGATTATCACTATGAGAGGATATTCATAAATACCAGAAAATTATCTGGATGGAAGACTCTCACAGTGTAACCTTGTGAGAGTCTTTTTTTATCCAATTTTCTGATTATATTTTAAGGGGAGTCAAAGATGACAGTATATAATTTTTCAGCAGGTCCAGCTACTTTACCAGATAAGGTAATTAAAGAGATTCAAAATAATTTACTATCAATTAATGAAAGTGGAATGAGTATCTTAGAAATTTCTCATCGTTCAAAAGATTTTGTTCAAATTTTAGAAGATGCAAAAAAAGATCTGAAAGATTTAATGCAAATTCCTGATAATTATAAAATTTTATTCTTTCAAGGAGGAGGAAGTGGTCAATTTGCAGCAGCACCAATGAATTTAGCTAATAAACATCAAAAAATTGCTTTGCTAGATAGTGGTTATTGGGCAAAAAAAGCTGAAAAAGAAGCAATGAACTTAGGGTTTAAAGTAGATCAAATAAAATCTGGAATTGATAGTAAATATTATCAATTACCACAAATTAACCAAACTTATTTAACTGGAGAATATGATTATTTACATATGACCGTTAATAATACAATTGAAGGAACCGCTTATCATGAAATTCCACAATTGAATGTTCCAATTGTGGGAGATATGTCATCTAATTTTTTAGCTCAAGAATATAATGTTTCAGATTTTGGGATGATTTTTGCCGGAGCACAAAAAAACGTTGGACCAGCTGGAGTCACAATTGTGATTGTACGTGAAGATTTAATTGATCAAGTCAAAGCCATTCCAAGTATTTTAAATTACAAATTATTTATTGAAAAAGATTCAATGTATAATACTTCACCAGTTTTTCCCATTTATGCTTGTGGATTAGTTTTAAAATGGTTGAAAAATGATATTGGTGGAATTAAGGAAATGGAAAAAATTAATCGTAAAAAAGCAACAATGTTATATGAATATCTTGATCAATCAAAATTATTTAATAATTATGTAAATAAAAATGATCGTTCATTAACTAATGTTACTTTTACAACTAATGATGATGAATTAAATCAATTATTTGTAAAACAAGCTGAACAAAAAGGATTAAAGAACTTAAAAGGTCATCGTAGTATTGGTGGAATGAGAGCTAGTTTATATAATGCAATGCCAATCGAAGGTGTCAAAGCATTAATTAAATTCTTACAAAAATTTGAAAATGAATATACTAAAGGAGAAATTAAAAGTGAAGAATATTAAAACATATAACGCAATTGCAGAAGCTGGATTAAAACAATTTAATGATAATTATCAAATTAATCAAACTGACAATGCTGATGGATATTTAATTCGTTCGGTTGATTTACATGAACATCAATTTCCAGAAAATTTAAAAGTGATTGCTCGTTGTGGGGCAGGATACAATAATATTCCATTAGATAAAGCTACAGAAAAAGGAATTGCAGTTTTTAATACTCCGGGAAGTAATGCTAATGCGGTTAAAGAAGCAGTGATTGGGCTAATGCTAGTATCAGCTAGAAATTTAATTGGAGCTGCAGAATATTCAGCTAATAATGGTGGAGGAGATATTTCTTTACGAACAGAAAAAGATAAGACTAAATTTAGCGGATCAGAATTACTAGGAAAAAAATTAGCTGTAATTGGAGCTGGTCATGTTGGATCATTAGTTGCTAATGCGGCTGAACAATTGGGAATGAAGGTTGATGCATTTGATCCTTATTTAGAACCAGATGCTGCATGGCAAATTTCAAATGAGATTAACCGAGCTACTGACTTAAATCAAGCTTTAAAAGATGCAGATTACGTAACGATTCATTTGCCTAAAAATAATGACACAATCGGTTTAATTAATGATAAAGAAATTAAAAAAATGAAAAAAGAAGCTGTTTTAATTAACTTTGCTCGAGGTGGAATTGTTGATGATCAAGCTGTAATTGATGCTTTAGATAAAAATCGATTGAAACAATACATTTCTGATTTTGGTAATGATATTTTACTTAATCGAGAAGATGTAATTGTAACTCCACATATTGGTGGATCAACACTTGAAGCAGAAGATAATGGTGCAATTAAAGGTGCTCATTCAATCATGCAATTTTTAGAATTAGGTGATACAACTAATTCAGTTAATTTACCTAATTTAAAATTACCATTTAATGCTAAAAATAGAATTACTTTAATTCATAAAAATATTCCAAATATGGTGGGTCAAATTACCAAATTATTGGCAGACTTGAAAATTAATATAGAGAATATGGGAAACGGTTCAAAAGATAAAATTGCCTATACTATCATTGATATTAATGATTTTAATGAACAAAAAAATCATTTGGAAGATAATTTAAATAAAATTGATGGAATGATTAAGGCTCGTATTATAAGTAAATAATTTTGTGAAGCAGGCTAATGAGCCTGTTTTTTATTTGGAATAATACCACTTGAAAAAAGGAACATTTGTTCGTATAATTTGAATTATAGATTATTAAATTAGAGGGATGAATTATGATGGAATATTTAACTTCTGAATACGATTATCAATTTGAAAAAAAGCGAGTCTTTTTTCTAATTGATTCTAAAAGCTTTTATGCCAGTGTCGAAAGTGTTGAACGTGGATTAAATCCCTTGAAATCTGTTCTAGTTGTTCTATCAGAAGCTGAAAATACAAATGGTGGATTAATCTTAGCTGCTTCTCCTCAAGCTAAAAAAAAGTATGGAATTAGTAATGTTTCAAGACAAAGAGATTTACCCGCAGCATCAGAATTAATTAAAGTGCCTCCAAGAATGAATTTGTATATTAAGCGTAATCTTCAAATAAACAATATTTATCGAACATTTACTGATGAAAATCATTTATTACCTTATTCAATTGATGAATCTATTTTAGATATGACTAAATCATGGCATTTGTTTGGCGATACACCATTAAGTGTTGCAAAAAGGATTCAAAAAGAAGTTCGAAAAAAAACAGGAATTTATTTAACAGTAGGAATTGGTGATTCTCCGGTTTTGGCTAAATTAGCGTTAGATTTAGAGGCTAAAAAAACTCATAATCTAATTGGAGTATTTCATTATTCTGATGTTCCCAAAAAATTATGGCCAATTAGCAATTTAAGTTCTGTTTGGAGCATTGGTAAAAAGACAGAATTAAAATTAAATAAAATGGGAATTAATTCTATTGGTGATTTAGCTCATACAAATCCTTACAAAATAAGAAGTGAAATGGGGATAATTGGTGAACAACTTTATGCATTATCATGGGGAGTCGATCGGACAGATTTAGCTGAAAAAGTGAAAACAAAAAGTAACTCCTACAGTAATTCTCAAGTTTTGCCCAAAGACTATACTGTAAAAGAAGAAATTGAAGTTGTAATTAAAGAAATGGCTGATCAAGTAGCTACGAGAATTAGGTCTCATCATAAGCAAACAACTTTGGTTAGTTTATATATCGGATTTTCATATGCAGCTATTGAAGAAAAAGAAGAATCAGGTTTCAAAAAACAATTAAGAATAACGCCAACAAATGATTCAAGAATGCTGATGAAAATTATGACTGATTTATTTGAAAAGTATTGGAATAACGAAGCAATTAGAAATATTGGAATTGATTATGGTGATTTAAGAAATGATAATTACAGTCAACTAAATTTATTTGAAACACCTAAACAAAATATAAAATCACAAAAAGTAAATCAAATTATTGATAAAGTACGACAAAAATTTGGCATTACTTCATTGATGAGAGGTGTTTCTTATTCAAAAGGAGGAACTGCAATTCAACGGTCTAATTTAGTTGGAGGACATAATGGAGGAAACAGCTATGAATGATGATTTTAAAAGAATAGTTACTAATTATTTTAAATATGATTATCGTGAACGAGGAAAAGTAAAATGGAATGGATTTTTTTTATCTGATCATACACAGTCTTTGCATAAAGATGAAGAAGAAAATAATTATAGTGAAATTAAATTAGAAAAAATGAGTTTATCAGAAATGAAAATGATATTAATGGATGCTTATTTAAATTATGAGAAAGTTTTAGTGCAACAAAATATTGAAAATATTGACCATCAATTAATGCGTAATATTAAAGGATCAGTTCAAGGATTTAGTGAAGATGGAGTTTACATTGATAAAATACATGTTTTATTAACGAATATGAGGTCAGTAAAAAATGAATCTAGAAGAATTAATAATTGATAAAGTTAATCAGTTATTTACGAAAAAAAGAAATACAATTTATCGATTAATTGTGGTCCATCAGATTTATTCTAAGCAAATAAATTTTTATTTTGAATTTTTTAAAATTGGTCATTCTATAAAATCAATTCCAATAAGAATGGTGAATGAATTAGATTTAATGGATGATTTAGATGAAATGTTAAAAGCTGTTTATAAAGCTACTAATATTACTATTATAAACAGATAAATAATTTTAGATACTATGCTTAGTATTATAATTTGTTTTATGTTAAAATATAACTGTTAAAATTTAGCGCAAGGTGGCGAGGATTAATGAAATCGTCTGATTTTTATAACCAAGTTAACGATGTTTGGATAAATAAAAATGAGGATCGTATGGATTACTTTAATAATCGTAACGCGGCAAAAGATTTTATCAGAATGTCCGCAACTTTAGTTGATTTAGATGAACTAAATCAATTGATTAGAGAACGTCAAAATCAATTATCGGACGATTTAAAAGACTTTTCTTAGAAAAGTCTTTTTTATATCAATTAGGAGCTGTTTTTTATGATAAAAATATTATTGTT
>NZ_WWFA01000012.1 GCF_021698855.1 Lactobacillus sp. S2-2 | reverse complement strand
ATCATTTTGATGCAAGCATCTCAAATCATTAACGGAAGCTCGCTCGACTTGCATGTATTAGGCACGCCGCCAGCGTTCGTCCTGAGCCAGGATCAAACTCTCATTTTAAAATGAGAACTTTACTAGCTCTTATTTGTTGTTTCTTTTTTTTGCGAATTGACATCGCACATGTTTTTTAATTCCAAATTTAATTGAAATTTCCTTACACTTTATTGATCGAAATCTTGTTCAGTTTTCAAAGATCTACTCAGTTTCAAAAGTGATTAACTCGCTTTTGACAACTATTTAAATATATCACGATTATAGCAAGCATGCAAGTTATTTTTAAAATTTATTTTTTAATTTCAAATCACTGCCTCGCCTGCAATAAATAATATACTCTGAATTAAGTTTTATGTCAATAAAAAAAGAGATATTAAATATCTCTTTTTTTATTCATTTGGTCTCATCGTTGGAAATAATAGAACATCACGAATTGATGGAGCATCAGTTAACAACATAACTAATCGATCAATTCCTATTCCAAGCCCACCTGTTGGAGGCATTCCATATTCTAAAGCTTCGATATAATCTTCATCAATACCTTCAGCTTCATCATTACCTGCTTCTCTTTCAGCAACCTGCGCTTCAAATCTTTCTCTTTGATCAATAGGATCATTCAATTCAGAAAACGCGTTTGCATACTCATTTCCTAAAATAAACAATTCAAATCTATCAGTAAATCTTTCATCTTCAACATTTTTCTTTGCTAGAGGTGAAATTTCAATTGGATGTCCATAGATAAATGTTGGTTGTTCTAATTTATCTTCAACAAATTTTTCAAAGAAAGCATTAATAATGTGTCCAACTTTCCAATATTCTTCGTATGGAACATCATGTTCATCTGCTAATTTTCTAGCATCTTCAATTGACATTTCTTTCCAGAAATCAACACCTGTGTATTCTTTAATTGCATCTACCATGTGAATACGATTAAATTTATTATTTAAATTAACCTCTGTTCCTTGGTAACTAACAATTCCATCATCATTAACTGCTTTAGCAGCTGCTCTAAAAATGCCTTCTGTTTCATCCATAACATCTTTAAAGTCAAAGTATTCTGCATAACTTTCAAGCATTGTAAATTCAGGATTATGATCTTTATCCATTCCTTCATTTCTAAATACTCTTCCAATTTCGTATACTCGACCCATTCCACCAACAATTAATCGTTTAAGATGTAATTCCAATGCAATTCTTAAATATAAATCAATATCTAAAGCATTGTGATGAGTAATAAATGGACGTGCAGATGCACCACCAGCTTGAGTATGCAGTACAGGAGTTTCAACTTCAGTATAATCCATTTCATTGTCTAAGAAACTTCTAATTGCTTTAACAATTTTGCTTCTCTTTTGAAAACGATCAAAACTATCACGATTAGCAATTAAATCTAAATATCTTTGACGATAAATTGATTCTTTGTCTTGTAATCCATGATATTTATCAGGTAATGGTCTTAAAGCTTTAGATAACATTTTAACTGAAGTAGCACGAATTGTAAGTTCACCCATATCAGTTTTAATGATATCACCAGTAAAGCCAATAAAATCACCTAAGTCGGCACGTTTAAAGATATGATATACATCTTCTCCAACAACATCTTTTCGTACATAAACTTGAATTTTACCAGTTCTGTCTAAAATATCAGCAAATCCAACTTTACCTTTACCACGTTTTGCAATCATTCGACCTGCAATAACTGCCTCTTTACCTTTATTATCTAATTCTTCTTTTGATAAATTTTCGAATTGATCATCTAAATCTTTAGCCAAATATGTTGGTTGGTAAGCACTTCCAAAGGGATCAATACCTTCTTCTCTTAACTCATCCATTTTTTGGCGTCTCATTTTTAATTGGTCATTCATCTTTTTTTCTTCTGCCAATTTACTTAACCCCCAAATTATTATCTGATTAAATCATAACATAATGCCTTTTATGATTACATATGAACCTTTAATTATCTTTATCTTGCTAATCTTTTATTATTTTTCTCAATAAAATCATCTAAAATCTGATCCATTTCTTCTTCAGTTTCGGCACTTGTAACTGCGACTTTAGTTCTAGCAGCATGAGAAATACCTTTCAAATAATAAGCAGCATGTCCTCTGAATTCTCTTGGACCAACTACTTCACCTTTTAATTCAACCAAATTATGCAAATGTTCTTTTGCCATTTTTATTTTATCTTCAGCTGATGGCTCTTCAAGTAATTCACCAGTCTCTAAATAATGGTTAGTTTGTTTAAGAAACCATGGATTCCCTTCAACAGCTCTTCCAACCATTACAGCAGTACAACCTACTTCTTCTAACATATATTTAGCTTGCTCTGGAGTTCTAACATCCCCATTTCCAATAAATGGAATTGTTAATGCACTAGCAACTTTTTTCAAGATATCCCAATCAGCTTCACCAGTGTATTGTTGTTCTCTAGTTCTTCCGTGCATTGCCACAGCTGATGCACCTGCTTTTTCAGCAGCCAATGCATTTTCAACTGCAAAAATATGATCTTTATCCCAACCGATTCTCATTTTAACTGTTACTGGTTTTTCAACAGCATCAGTTACTGCCTTTACCATTTCATAGACTTTGTTTGGATCTAATAACCACTTAGCACCAGCATCAGTTTTAACAACTTTATTTACTGGACATCCCATATTAATATCAATAATATCTGCATTAGTTTTTTGATCAATAAATTTAGCAGCATTAACTAAAGATTCTTTTTCTCCACCAAAAATTTGAATACTCATCGGATGTTCATTAGGTAAAACATTTAACATATTTAAAGTTTTTTTATTGTTATACATAATTCCACGATCAGAAATCATTTCACATACAACTAATCCAGCACCAAAATTTTTACAAATAATTCTAAAAGCTGAATTAGTAACACCAGCCATTGGAGCAACAACTAATTGATTATCTATTTCAACATTCCCTATTTTCCACTTCATTCATTCTCACCTCTTAAAACATTTAAATCAGCGAACAATATAATATCACATTTTTAATTATTTTTTTGCTCTAAAATATTTTTTAATTCATCTTCAGAAAATTCATATTTGCTACCACAAAAATTACATACAACCTCAGCCCCATGATCTTCATCAATCATTGCTTGAAGTTCATCATTTGAAACACCTGAAATTGAATTAGCGAATTTTTCTTTTGAACATTCACACTTAAATTGAACTGGTAAATGGTCCAATATTTTTAATTCGTTTTCATCAAATAAATAATTTAGAATATGTTCTGGATTAGGATCTTCTTCTAACATTGTTGTAATCGTTGGAGCATTAGTAATTTTATTTTCTAATTTATCAATTACATCATCATCAGCACCTGGCATTACTTGAATTAAATATCCACCTGCTGCCAAAATATTATTTTGTCCATCAATATCAACAGTTACTCCGACTGCTGAAGGAATTTGTTCTGATTTAGCTAAATAATAAGTGAAATCATCCCCAATTTCACCTGTTTGTAATTCAACATTACTTCGATATGGTTCATCTCCACCAGAATTCTTCATAACCTCTAAAAATCCATTAGTTCCAACTCCAGCTGCAACATCAATTTTTTTATCAGCAATTAAAGGTAAATTAACCTTTGGATTAGCAGCATAACCTTTTACATTTCCATTAGCATCTGCATCCATAACAATCATCCCTACTGGTCCTTTACCATCAATTCTAACTGTCATTGATTCTCGACCACTTAAAACTGAATTTGCCAATAAAAGAGTTGCAATTGCAGTTCGTCCTAATGCAGCTGAAGTTGTACTCCAGTTATCATTAATTTTCTGCATTTCAGAAACCAGATTAGTTCCATTAATTGCATAAACTCTAAAATTATTATCTTTACTGATAGATTTTACTAATACGTCTTTAAATTCCATAAAAATACCTCTCATACTATAAAAAAACGCGAGACAATGCTCACGTTTTTTCATTAATCTTCTTTAGTTTCTTCAGTTATATCTTTTGCATTACCATCACTAGAATGTGGAGTCATTGTTCCATTTTCATATAATGATAAAATTTGTTTTTCATCAAGTGTTTCATATTCAAGCAATGCATCCGCAATTAACTTATGTTTATCTCTATTTTCATCGATAATTGTTTTTGCAGTTTGATGTGCTTCATCGATTAAACGTTTCATTTCTTGATCAATTAAAGTAGCAGTTTGATCTGAATAACGCTTTGGACTATATGGATCTTGTTCTGAGCTTTCTAATTGAACTGTTCCTAATTTATCACTCATACCATATTGAGTTACCATAGCTCTAGCCAAATTAGTTGCTTGTTCAAAGTCATTTGATGCTCCAGAAGAAAGCGAATTAAAGACAACTTCTTCAGCTGTTCTTCCACCCATTAATCCTGCTAATTGTTCCATTGCATTTTTCTTAGACATTAATTGTTGGTCTTCTCTTGGAAGCATAATTGCATATCCTCCAGCACGACCACGAGGTACAATTGTTACCTTATGAACAACTCTTGCGTCATTCAATACTAATCCTACAATTGTATGTCCCGCTTCATGATTAGCAACTGTCTTTCTTTCTTGTTCACTAATTACACGATTTCGTTTAGCTGGTCCAGCAATTACTCGATCTTCTGCCTCATCCATATCAATTGCTTTAATTGTTTTATCTTTTCTTCTTGCAGCAAGAAGAGCAGCTTCATTTAATAAGTTAGCTAAATCCGCACCAACAAAACCTGGAGTTTGTTTAGCGATTTCTTTAAGATCAACATCATCACCTAATGGTTTTGATTTTGCGTGAACTTTAAGAATATCTTCACGTCCTTTAACATCAGGAGCTCCAACTAAAATTTTACGATCAAAACGACCAGGTCTAGTTAAAGCTGGATCTAACACATCGGAACGGTTAGTAGCTGCCATTACAATAACACCAGAATTACCAGAGAAACCATCCATTTCAACAAGTAATTGGTTCAATGTTTGTTCACGTTCATCATGTCCTCCGCCAGTACCATTCCCACGACGGCGACCTACAGCATCAATTTCATCAATAAAGATAATTGCTGGTGCGTCTTTTTGAGCTTGTGAGAATAAATCTCTTACTCTACTTGCACCAACACCTACAAACATTTCAACGAAATCAGATCCAGAAATTGAGTAGAATGGAACACCTGCTTCACCTGCAACTGCTTTAGCTAGTAAAGTCTTACCAGTTCCTGGAGGTCCTTCTAATAGAACACCTTTTGGAATATTCGCTCCTAGTGAAGTGAATTTCTTCGGATCTTTTAAGAAGTCAACTACTTCAACTAATTCTTCTTTTTCTTCATCTTCACCAGCAACATCTGCAAATCTAACATCACTTTTTACTGGTTTAGCTTTAGATTTTCCAGCTTTCATAACTCCGCCGGCTCCACCGCCACCTTGACCAGATTGACTCATCATCATATAGAATAAATAGAAAATGAATATTAATGGTAGAACTGAAACTAATAAGTTAACCCAAAAACCATTTGATTCTTTTTGTTTAGCATTCATTTTTACATTATTAGCTTGTGCTAATTTTGTAACTTCACTAACAGATGAATTATTTTGTAATAAAGTTGTTGAGAACTTAGTTACCTTTTTCTTTTCAGCACTTTTTTCAATTACTTTATTCACAAAATTACTTTTACCTTTACTTGGTTTAACACTTTGAGGAGTTGAATATTCTCCAGAAATTTTATAAACACCAGCAGTTGGTTGAAGAGTAAAATTCTTAATCTTCTTACCCTTTAAATTTTTTACAAATTCACTAGATTGAATTTGTTGTACTTGATTATTGTTGGTACCCCTACCTTCAAGGGTATAAATTCCTCCAATTAATACAAGGAAAATGATTATCCAAAATAAACTACTTTTGAAAAATCCGTTTTTATTATTTTTCATGGAGTCCTCCTAATTTTTAATAATTACGCTCTACATGATATCACTTTTATATCAATGACACTAACTATTTATCTGAATACAATTCAGAGTTTAATGCACCTACATATGGCAAATTACGATACTTACCCATAAAATCTAGTCCATATCCAACTAAAAATTCATTAGGTACATCAAGTCCAACATAATCAGCTTTTACATCAACTAATCTTGCTTCTGGCTTATCCATCAATGTACATACCTTAACTGATTTTGCATTACGACTAATTAAAACATCTTTCAAATATTTTAAAGTTCTTCCAGTATCAATAATATCTTCAATAAATATCACATTTCTACCAGAAACATCTGACTGAATATCTTGCACTAATTTCATCTCTCCAGAAGAAGTAGTTCCTCCGTTATAACTTGAAACATCAATAAAATCAATATCCAAATATAAATCAATGTACCTTGTAATATCAGTCATGAAATAAATAGCACCTTTTAAAACTCCGATTACCAAAGGCTTTTCATTTTGATAATCTTTCGTAATTTGTGCTCCTAATCTTTTACATGCTTGATCAATTTCATCCTTACTATAAAGAACTTTGAGTATATCGTTATCCATCATATTATCCTTTCAGATTTATCGAATTAATAAAATATAGTAATCACCAAACAAATTATGTAATGGTTGCTTAGCTTTTAAATTAAAAAAATATAAAACATCATTTTTACTATCTACTAATGCTGTTATTTTATTTCTAACTTCACTTTTTACCTTTTTATTAATCAAAATTCTTTTTAACTTCTGATGTCCACCATTTGATAATTGAATTGTATCATTTGGTAAACCTTTTCTAATAAATAAAGGCAATGTCAAATCAGTTTTACTAATTTTAATTTGTTGACAGTCTTCATTTATTGGTAACTGATTTGGTTCAAAAACACCAAATGATTGACCCTCATCAGTAGTCATCCAATGATTTAATACTACCATACTATTCTTTTGAATTTGACCTTTTTTTTCAGTAAAAATATTATTTTTAAAAGCAAAAAACTCATAACTTTTTTCAAAATAAAATCCATTACCTAAATTTATTAATCCCTGTGGTTTCAAATTATTATTTAATAACTTTATCACTTCATTTATTTGATTGACAACTAAATTTTTACTAAAAGAAAACTCTTTAAAAAAACTTTTTAAAAGTTCTTTTTGAATCAGTTCATCTTGTTTTAAAAGTTTATTCAAATCTCCCGTCAAGCAACTATCGTTTTGCTTGATTTTAATTTTTTCAATCAGTGGTTTTAATAAGTTCCTTTTTAACAGATTCATTTCTTGAACTTGGTTACTGATATTTGCAAAATGATCCACTACTTTAGAATTTTCCAATTCAAATTCTTTCATATAATTATTTCTTATGCGATTTCTAAAAAAATCGTTCTCATAATTAGATTCGTCTTCAAACCATATCAATTGATTCTTTTTTGCATAATTTCTAAGAGATTGCTTTCTAAAATTTAAAAAAGGTCTAAATATTTTTTTGGTTTTAAATTGTCTAATTTGCTCAATTGCTTTTAATTCTTCTAAGTTACCACTTCTAATAGCTTTCATCAAAAATGTTTCTGCTTGATCATCTTTATGATGAGCAGTTAATAATAAATCAATTTGATTTTCTAAAAGAACATCAGCAAAAAAATTATAACGAATATTTCTTGCAGCTTCCTCAATCCCTGTATCTGGATGAAATTGTTTTGGCCAATCTTTAATATACAAATTAAGATTCTTTTTTTTACAATATTCAATAATAAATTCTTTTTCTTTTTCACTCTGTTCTCTCAAATGATGATTTACATATGCAATCGATACATCAAAATTATAATTTGATTTCAAAAATATATCTAACATAACCATTGAATCAACACCAGTTGATACAGCTAATAAAATTTTTTGTTTGGGTTTTACATCTTTAGTCTTACTTAATAATAATTCAACATTTTTAAATAAATCCATTACTATCACCATTTAAATTTGTATATAAAAAAAGCCAAAGATTAATTGGCTTTTAACTACGTCGTCCGCCGCGTCCACCGCGTTTCCCCTCGGTATTTTTTTTAATTGTTGAAAGTCTTGATTCACTTTCTTTTAAGAAACTTGATAATAAATCATCAAAATTTTCTTCTTCAGTTTTTTTATTTTTGGGAGCTTGCTTTTTAGGCTTAAAATTAGACTTTTTTGTGTCAGAATGTTCTTTGTTAGCTTTTTTTATTGATAAAGCCATTTTACCGTCATCACCAATTTTAGTAACTAAAACTGTAACTTCATCTTTTACTTTTAAAATATCATTAATATCTTTAACGTAATCATTTGAAACTTCACTAATATGAACTAATCCGGTTTGATGATTACCCAAATCTACAAAAGCTCCAAATTTAGTAATTCCTGAAACTCTACCAGTTAATTTATCTCCAACTGAAATTGCCATAAAAAAGTTCTTCCTCCTAATTTTTAAGTAATATAATTATACCATAATTACTTATTTGTTAACCGATGATAATTTTATTCATCAAAAGCTGAGTCTTTTGGAAAACTATAAACTGTTTCACCTTTTTTTGAATAATAATATCTTGATCTAATTAATTTTTCTAAATAATTTTTATCATTTAATTGTGTTTTCTTTAATCTTAATTTTTTATTTTCTTTTTTTTGTTTATTTAATTTTTGAGTTTGAATTGCTATTTGTTGGTTAGTTTTATGAAGCTGTATTTTATTATTAATAATTTGAAATCCAAGTAATAAAATAAAAAATAGAAGTACAACTAAAATCACAGCAGCTCTTCTTTTTCTAGTAACTGATAATTTATTGTTCTTTTTATTTTGTTGATGCTTCATACTTCGAACATTATTTGATTTTTTTCTCATAAACAAATACCACCTAGTTCAATTCACTTGTTTCTTGATTAAAATCACGTTCATAAGTTTCACTAATTATTTTAAACATTCTATCGGTATCTGCTTTTTTTGTACTTTCTAGAAGTGCAGTTACCTTAACAACTAAAGTTTTATTTCCAAATTTAATTGTTAATTCATCCCCAACTCCAACTTTAGTTGATGATTTAGCTTCTTTACAATTAACTAAAATACGTCCTTGATCTGATATATCTTTCGCTACAGATCTTCTTTTTATAATTCTCGAAATTTTTAAAAATTTATCTAATCTCATTATTTATCTCCTACAAATATTTAAACTTATCATATCATTTTATAAAACAAAAAAATAATTATTCATAGCGACTTTCTAAATCTTGTCTCATATCATCTAAAAATTGAATAAATTTTAATAATTCATTTAACCAATCTTGTTCCGTCATGGTTGGTTGAATAACTAATTTAATTTTTATCTTATCATCAATCTCTTTGATAGTTGATCTAAATTTAGTTTGTGAGATTATTTGAACTAATTTTTTAGTATCATTAGCCAATAATGATTTTTTATTAAATTCAATTACCAAATTATTTTTATCTTTCTTGATTAAATTAATCATTAATACATCAGCAAACATTTTTATTGTTGAAATAGTTAATAAATTTTGTACTGGTTCACTAAAATCACCAAAACGATCAATTAAATCATCTTCAATAGTTCTAATTTGATTTTCATCGTCTACTTGTCTTAAACGTTTATAAATTTCAATTTTTTGTTTTGAATCGTCAATGTAATCATTTGGTAAATAAGCTTCAATATCTAATTCAATCTTAGAATCAACTTTACGTTGTCTTTTCTTACCTTGCTTTTCTTTAACTGCATCAGTCAACATTGCTGTATATAAATCATATCCAACTGAATCGATAAATCCATGTTGCTGTTTACCTAACAAATTCCCTGCTCCACGAATTGATAAGTCTCGCATAGCAATTTTAAATCCTGAACCTAATTCGGTAAAATCTTTAATTGCTTCTAATCGACTTTCACTAACTTCAGTTAAAACTTTATTTGGCTTATACATAAAATATGCTTGTCCAATTCGATTACTTCGTCCAATTCGACCACGAATTTGATACAACTGAGATAATCCCATTTGATCCGCGTTTTCTACAAACAAAGTATTTGCATTAGGAATATCAACTCCCGTTTCAATAATCGTTGTTGTCACTAATACATCATATTCATGATTAATAAATTCATATAAAATATTTTCCATTTGAGTTTCCGTCATTTGACCATGAATGTATGAAATATTAGCATCGGGATTTAATCTTTGTAAATTATTAACCACTTTTTCAATGTCATCAACCCGATTATGCAAATAAAATACTTGACCATTTCTTTGCATTTCACGTCTAATTCCCTCGCTAATTGTAGCCTCATTTTGTTCCATTACATATGTTTGAATTGGAAAACGATTAGCTGGTGGTGTTTCGATAACTGACAAATCACGAACACCCATCATCGACATATTCAAAGTTCTTGGAATTGGAGTAGCAGTTAACGTCAATACGTCAACATTTGCTCTTAATTCCTTAATTCTTTCCTTATGTTTAACTCCAAATCTTTGTTCTTCATCAACAATCAACAAACCTAAATCATTAAATTTAACATCTTTTGATAATAATCGATGAGTCCCAACTAAAATATCTACTTTGCCTTCTTTTAAATCATCAATTACTTGATTAGATTCTTTCTTAGTATTAAATCGAGAAATAACCGAGACATTAATTGGATAACCTTCATATCGATTTAGCATTGTTTCATAATGTTGTTGTGCTAAAACCGTAGTTGGAACTAATAAGGCAACCTGCTTTCCACCTTCAACTGCTTTAAATGCAGCTCTTAAAGCTACTTCAGTCTTTCCGTACCCTACATCTCCAACTAAAAGTCGATCCATTGGATTAGGTTTCTCCATATCATCTTTGATTTCTTGAATACTTTTTAATTGATCTGGAGTCTCATTATATGGAAAGTCATTTTCGAATTGAATTTGCATGTCATCATCTACTGGAAATGCAAATCCTTTTTGTGCCTCTCTCTTTGCATATAAATCAATTAAATCATCTGCAATATCTTCAATTTTTGATGATACTTTACTTTTTGTTTTAGCCCATTCACTTCCACCTAGTTTATTTATTTTAGGTATTTTATTATCTCCTGCAACATACTTTTGAATTAAATTAAGTTGCGTAACCGGAATAAAAATTTGTGCACCATCTTTATATGTAATTGTCATATAATCTTGATGCTTCTGATCCACTTCCATTGTCTTCATGCCTTCATATCGACCAATTCCATGATTAACATGAACAACATAATCACCTGGTTTTAAATCAGTATAACTTTTAATTTTTTCAGCATTACTAAAATTTTGATGTTTTACACGATTTTTCTTTTTTGCATTAACTTTTTGAAACATTTCTGTTTCGGTAATTAAAGCTATATCTGCAGCCGGTATTTCAAATCCACCATCAATATCTGCAATTAAAATCTGAACTTGATGATCAATAATTTCGTTTTTATTTGTTACTGATAAACTAATTTCAAAATCATCAAAAATTTGTTTAACTTTATTTAATCTTTCTTGATCACTAACTGTAATTAATACTGTTCTTTTTTCTTTTTGATATCTGTCAATTTCTGTTTTAAGTAATGGCATTTGTCCAAAAAACTGCTGCATTGGTTTAGCAACAACATCAACTACAGAATCAATCTTCATTCGACCTAAACCTTTTTTAAAGAGCGAAAACATTAAAATAGGTTGCTGAATTTGCTTAAAAATATCTTTAAATTCTAGTGTAAATGTTTGATCAGAAAATACTTCTTGATTAATTAAAATTGATTCTTTCCAATTAAATTCACTTTCTGTCAATTCTTTATCATTATCTTTAACTTTCCCAAACTCATCAAAAACAACTAATCTATCATCATCTAAATAATCAACTAAAGAATAATTACCATCAAAAATATACTGACTATATTCAATCCATTTTGAATCAAAAACACCTGATTTTAAGCTTTCAATGATTGTTTCAATCTGATTTTTAAGTTTATCTTTTTGTTCATCATCTTCAAGTTTTTTTAATTCTTTAGTTAATTTATTTGATAAATTATCAACAGCTTGATTTAATTCATTTGCTGTAGGTAAAAAATCATTAGCAGGTAAAATCTCAACTTCATCTATATTTTCCATACTTCTTTGAGTATCAACTTCAAAATATCGAATTGAATCAATTTCTGTATCAAACAAATCAATTCTAATTGGATTTTCATGATTTAATGCATAAATATCAAGAATTGATCCTCTGACTGAAAATTCACCTGGTGCTGAAACCATTTTTACTCTTTGATAAGACATTTCTTGTAATTGTTTAATTAAATCTTGCAATTCATATTCATTTGAAAAATTAATATTTAATTTTTTTTGATTGAAATCTTTTGGATTTGGTAATCTTCTTTTTAATCCTGAAACTGAAGTTACAATAATATTATTTTCCCCATTTTGAAGTGCATCTAAGGATTTTACTCGCTGTGCTCTAAATTCAGGCGAACTTGTAGCTATTTCAGCTGCCATTAATTCTTCTGCCGGAAATAAAAAAGTATCATAACCATCAGATAATTTTTGAAAATCTTGAGTTAACTTTTCAGCTCGATATAAAGTGTCAGTTACAACTAAAATATTTTTATTTTCATTTTTTTTAATTGTATCCATCAAAAAAAGCTTGGATGATTCATTCATCCCAGTAATTAATTGATGTTTATTTTGCTCAATTTGTTTTTTTATTTCAGTATATTTAGGTAATTTAAGTAGTAGATCGGATTGTTCCATCATTACCCTCCATAAGACTAATTAAATTTATTTTCTAATTTTGAAAATTCTACATTATTAACAAATTCTTCTAAAGCATCATTTGCTAAATCGATTCCCTTTGATAACTCTATTTGTTGTTCTTTTGTAAATTTACCCAATACGTAATTTACAACACTTTCTTTATTGGGATGGTCAATTCCTACTCTAATTCGATTAAAATTTTTAGTCCCTAAATGATTAATCAAGCTTTTAATTCCATTATGACCACCAGCAGATCCATTTGTTCTTAGTCTTAATTTACCAACTGGTAGATCCATATCATCATATGCAACGATTAGATCTTCAATATCAATTTTATAAAAATCCATAATTGGTCGAACTGCTTGACCAGATTCATTCATCATAGTTGTAGGTTGGACTACAATCACCTTTTCACCATTAATATTTCCTTCACCAATTTTTGCATGCATCTTATTTTTTGAAATTTTAATATTATTTCTGTCAGCAAATTTCTCAACTGTCATAAATCCTGTATTATGTCTGGTTCCCATAAACTCTAAGCCAATATTTCCAAGTCCTACAATCATTTTCATTTTAAATACGCTCCAATACTTCTTAACTGTAATAAATCAAATTAATTGTATCATAATTCATAACAATTAATATTTGATAAAAACTTTTCTTATCATTCGCTAAATCTGTAATTCCAAATTCAATAATGCTATAATTAGATTCGTAAATAATAATATATTGGAGGACTTAGATTATGACATTAAAACATCAAAAAGTTGTTTTAGTTGGTGATGGTGCAGTTGGTTCATCATACGCATTTGCAATGACTCAACAAGGTATTGCTGAAGAATTTGTAATTGTTGATATTGATAAAAAAAGAACATATGGTGATGCATTAGACCTTGAAGATGCTACACCTTTTACAGCTAACAAAAATATTTATTCAGGTGAATACAGTGATTGTAAGGATGCAGACTTAGTAGTTATTACTGCTGGTGCACCTCAAAAACCTGGTGAAACTAGACTTGATTTAGTAAGTAAAAATATTAAAATTCTTTCAACAATTGTTAAACCAATCGTTGATTCTGGTTTTGATGGTATTTTCCTTGTTGCTGCTAACCCAGTTGACATCTTAACTCAAATCACACAAAAATTATCTGGATTCCCTAAGAATAAAGTATTTGGTTCAGGTACATCATTAGATACTGCTCGTTTCAGAGTTGCTGTTGCTAAAAAATTAAACATTGATCCTGCAAGTGTTGATGCTTACATTCTTGGTGAACATGGTGATTCAGAATTTGCTAACATTGATGAAGCTTCAGTTGGTAATGTTCCATTAGTTGATGTTGCTAAAGCAAAAGGTATCTCAAAAGATGACTTATTAAAACTTGAAGACGAAACTAGAAACAAAGCATACGAAATTATTAATAATAAGGGTGCTACTTTCTACGGTGTTGGTACTGCTTTAATGAGAATTTCACGTGCTATTTTACGTGACGAAAATGCTGTTTTACCTGTTGGTGCTCCTGTTGATGGACACTATGGATTAAAAGATCTTTATATCGGTACTCCTGCTGTTATTAATGCAAGTGGTGTTGCTGATGTATTAGAAATCCCTCTAAGTGATGAAGAAAAAGCTAAGATGGATGCTTCTGCTAAGACACTTAATGAAATTTTAGTTAAGGCTGAAAAAGAACTTTAATACAATTAAACATTAATATAAAAAGAGTTGTAGATTTTAATCCACAACTCTTTTTTTATGTAAATATATTATTTAGAACTTAATCCAAGACTCAAAGATAGAGCATTATCAACTTCATTCATTTTTTTTGCTACTAAATGAGTCACTCGATCTTGTAATCTCTGTTTATCAATAGTCCTAACCTGTTCAAGCAAAATTACTGAGTTTTTTTCCACTCCAGCTTGCTTAGCAGTAATTCCAATGTGTGTAGGCATTTTTGGTTTCGAAATTCTGGCTGTGATGGCAGCAACAATTACAGTTGGACTATAATGGTTCCCAACATCATTTTGGATTATCAAAACAGGGCGCATTCCACCCTGCTCTGACCCAATAACCGGAGATAAATCAGCATAAAAAATGTCGCCACGTTTAATATCAGTGGTTTGCATTTAAAAACTTCCCCTCTTAAAACGGTTAATTTCACTTGTTATCTAATTTCCCAAAAACCGTCAATGTTGATTCTTCTTCGCAAGCAGAAAACTCATCCACAATTTGACTATTTAAAGAAGCCATAGACATATATCCGTGCATTAAAGATGTAAATAGGGGGTCACTAGGAAAATCACAATCGACTTTAATTGGTTCTTTGTTGCTTTTACTTGTCCATTTATGCATATCATCTCTATTATCACCATTAACTAAAATTAAAAATCTTTGTCTGACATCTTTTATCATTAATAAAACTCCTAAAAATATAGTTTAATTTGACTGGTATATTCTGGGTAATCTTTCAGAAAATCCACAAACAATTGCATGCGTAATTGTTTGGCAATAATCAGCAACATCTTGCATGAGTATGCTTTTCCCTTGGTTTTCACCAATAAAAGTAACTGTAGTACCTTTGATGATATCATAAGGAAGACGAATCATCAATTGGTCCATACAAATTCGACCAACAATTTCACAATAATGACCATCCACTAAAACATTAAATCCTTTTAGTTCTCTTCTAATTCCATCTGCATAACCAATTGGTACAGTACCAATCCATTCTTCGTTTTTAGTTGTATAAGTAGCTCCATAACCTATAGACTTACCTTCTGGTACTTTTTTTACATAAACTAATTCAGAAATAAGACTCATTGCTGGTTTTAATTCAAATGGTGGTTCTATTAAATTACCAGAAGGATTATAACCATATCCAGCAATTCCAAATCTTATCATATTTGATCCAGTTAAATCATGCCATAAACTAGTAGCAGAATTTGCAACATGAACATATTTTGGTCTGTTAGGAATTTCATTCATCATTTCAAAAAAGTGATCTCTTTGATATTCAAAATAAGAACTATCATCAGAATCAGCAGTTGAAAAATGTGTAAAGACACCTTCAAGATCAATTAATTTGTTCATTTTTTCAAATTGACCAATAAATTTCTTAACTTCTTCAGCACTTTGTAACCCGATGCGTCCCATTCCAGTATCTAATGCCAAATGAATTTTAATTTTATTTTTAAAGTTATTTTCTTTAATTAGCTGATTTGCTTCTTTAATCCAATCAATTGAAGATACTGTTACTGAAATATCATATTTTTGAATTAAATTAATTAAATTAACATCCGTTAATCCTAAAACTAAAATTGGCTCTATAAAACCAGCTTTTCTAAGTTCAATTGCTTCATCTAAAACTGCTACACAAAATCCAGTAGCTCCAGCTCTTTTGGCTATTTCTGCAATTTTAACAGCCCCATGCCCATATGCATTAGCTTTTACAACCATAAACAATTCTGAATCTTTATCTAATAATTTTCTTTCTTGATTAATATTATGATAAACCGCATTTTCATTTATAATTAATTGCGATTTTCGATTAATTGCAATTGTCATTATTTAATTCACCTCTTAAAATGTGTAACCTATAGTTTATCACACTTATGTATAATTAATAATAAAAAAGACCGATTATAATAATCGGTCTTTTCTTTATTCTTTGTTTTTAATAACAAAAGATGATTTACCTTTGCTACTATTACTTTTACTGCGATTACGATCTGAATTATCTCTGTTACGATTATTAGATGGACGCTTTTTATTATCTGAATAGCGTTTCTTACCGCCACCATCACGATCTCTACGGTTTCGGTTATAGCCGCCTCTTCCTCCACGACCATTTCCTTTACCTCGATAATTACCACCTTTTTTATTATTATTCTTAAGCGGTTTTTCAGGTGTAATATGAACTTTAACTTGTTCTTTTGTCATTGTTTTTAACAATGCGGCAACAAGATCTTCAACGTCATATTCTTCTAATAATTTTTTAGCTGTTGGAATGAAAATTTCCTTTTCAGTCTTTTGAACTAACTTAGCCACATCTTCTTCTGCAAATTTCAATTGACCTTCTAATGATTCTTCTTTTGAAGGTGGCTTTAAAGGTAACATTCTAACTTTAGTCATTTTTTCTACTTCTCTTAAATAACTCATTTCATTTGGAGAAACAAAAGTTACAGAGGTACCACGTTTACCAGCTCTACCAGTTCTTCCAATTCTGTGAACATAGCTTTCAGGATCTTGTGGAATATCAAAGTTATATACATGAGTAACTCCAGAAACATCAATTCCACGGGCTGCAACGTCAGTAGCAACTAAATAATTAATACGATTATTTTTAAAGTCTTTCATAATTTGTGAACGACGAGCTTGAGTTAAATCACCATGAAGACCAGCAGCTCTATAGCCACACATTGATAAACCTTTAGCAACTTCATCAACACGACGTTTAGTTCGACAGAAGATGATTGTTACTTCTGGCATTTGAACATCAAAGATTCTAGTCATAATTTCAAACTTTTCAGAATCTTTAACTTTTACATAATATTGTTCAATCAAATCTGTTGTTAACTCTTTTGCTTTAACAGTGATTTGTTTAGGATCTTTCATAAATTGAACCCCAACTCGTTTAATTGGAGCTGGCATAGTTGCAGAATAAAGTAATGTTTGTCTAGTTTCTGGAGTTTTCTTGATAATATTTTCAATGTCTTCAAGGAATCCCATATTCAACATTTCATCAGCTTCATCTAAAACTAAAAAGTCCACATATTCTAATTTTATTGTACGACGATTAATATGATCTAAAAGTCTACCCGGAGTACCAACCATGATTTGTGGTTTTTTCTTCAAATCATAAATTTGTTTTTTGATGTCTGATCCACCATAAACAACTTGAGCTTTTACTCCTTGATCCTTACCTAATCTTTCCATCTCTTTTTGAGTTTGGATAGCTAATTCTCTAGTTGGAGAAATAACCAAAGCTTGGATATTTGGATTGTTAGTATCAATTTTTTCAATTATTGGTAATGAAAAAGCTGCAGTTTTACCTGTACCTGTTTGTGCTTGACCAATAACATCTTCACCTTTTAATAACAAAGGAATTGTTTGTGCTTGAATTGCAGTAGGTTCATCAAATCCACTTCTTTCAATTGACTTTAGTAGATTTTCTGATAATCCTAGTTCGTTAAACTTCAATATGTTTCCTCCTAATTGGAACATCCACGTTTAAATCCATAAAAAGCTTAGAAAAAATCCGTTTTCCATGAAGCGCTTAATACTTGGTTAAACATCGATTCATTAAATGCGTCTTATTAATATTACAACCTTTTAAAAAATTAATCAATATAATTTAAGAGTGCTACTTTATTTTTTTAACATATCCAATAATTTTTCTAAATGAATCCCGTGACTACCTTTCAGTAATACATAATCTTTTGGTTCAATTTCATCATTTAAATCATGATACAAACTATCCATATCATCCTTTTTATAATAGTGAATATCACTTATTGCATATTTATTTTTTAATTGATTATATAAAGGCAATATTTCATTTCCGATTAAATAAACACTTTTAATTTCTGCTGGATTAATATCATTAGCTAGACCCTTATGAAGTTCAGCTGATGCATCACCTAATTCAAGCATATCACCTAATACAATTATTTTATGCCCATTTGTTGGTTCGGCAACAAAAGCATTCAATACATTTTTTACTGCAGTTGGATTTGAATTATAAACATCACTTAATATTTTTTCATCCTTAGCACCTATAATCCATTCTGTTCGATTTTCAGTTAAATCAAAACTCTTTAAAGCAGATTTAATATCCTCTTTTTTAATTTCATATAAATCCCCAACCATGATTGCAGCCAATGCATTATTGACATTATACTCACCAATCATTGGAATTTCGAATTCAAAATCAGCATACTTGTTAGTTGTAAAAAGTGTATTAAATTTTTCTTTGTGAATAGATGTTGAATAAAGATTATTATCGGTATTTTTTCCAAAAGTTCTAATCAAAATATCATTTAAATTCTTTGCTCGATCATTTAATAAATGTTCATCACCATTATATATAAAAAAACTTTGTGTCTTTAATGCATTAGTGATTTCCATTTTAGCATCGGCTATTTTGTCTCTTGTTTTAAAAAATTCAATATGAGCTTCACCAATCATCGTGATAATCGCAACATCTGGTTGAACTAATTTGCTCAAAAAATTTAATTGTCCTGGACGATCCATTCCAAATTCAACTACTAAAGTTTCTGTTGATGGTTTCATAGATAAAATAGTAATTGGTACTCCAATTTCATTATTAAAATTACCATTTGTTTTTGTCACATTAAACTTTGTTGAAAGAACTGATGCCACCATATCTTTTGTAGTTGTCTTCCCATTACTTCCAGTAATTGCAATTACTTCAGGATTTATTTTTTTTAAGTAATATCGACTTAATTTTTGCAAAGATTCTAAAGCATTTTCAACTTTAAGAATCGGAATGTTTTTAGGTATTTCAAATTCGCTTTTATTTTCAAAAAAAGTAGCTACAGCACCATTATTAATAGCAGATTCAATAAATTTATGACCATCTTGCTCACCCTTTAGTGGAATAAATAAAGAATTCACTCCAATTTTTCGACTATCAAAAGAAACCTCTTCAACTGTAATATCCTGATCATTTTTATTTAAAATTTCAGCATTGACAGCTTTAGCAATTTCTTGCAGACTCATTTTCATATATAGGCTCCTAATTATAATTAATTTAATTAATTATAACATGAATGACTTCTTAACCTTAAAATTACAATTATTCATACCTTATTTAAATTATTTTTAAAAGCTGATATGATAATATAATGCTTAACTAAAAAGTGGTTTAAATTATTTTAATTAAATTAAAATTTTATTTACCATAAATATTAAATTCAATTATTAAATAAATCACTTATCTGCTAGTTAAGATAACTTTTAAATAGGAGATGACAATAATTGTCTAACACATCATCTGAAAGTCCTGATGGAGAGACCCGGACTTTTTGGAAAAAAAATTTAGTTGCTCTATGGTTTGGAATGTTCATGACTGGAATGGGTTTTTCTGTCATGATGCCTTTTTTATCATTATTTATTTCTGAACTAGGAGATTTCACTCACAGTGAACTTAGTTTATATTCCGGATTAGCATTTGCTGCATCGTATATAGTCACAGCAATTGTTAGCCCAATTTGGGGAAGTTTAGCCGATCGATATGGTCGTAAGGTAATGCTACTTCGTGCTTCATTTGGAATGGGAATATGTATTCTATTAATGGGATTAACTCCAAATGTATGGATTTTAATTATTTTAAGATTGATTCAAGGAGTTTTCTCAGGATATATGAGTAATTCAAATGCCCTTTTAGCAACTCAAGTTCCTAAAAAGGAAAGCGGTAAAGCATTAGGAACTCTTGCTACCGGAAGTGTTTCTGGTACATTACTTGGACCATTCATCGGGGGGATTTTAGCATCTGTAGCTGGTTATCGAATTACTTTCTTTATCACTGGAGGGTTACTTTTATCAGTTTTCTTCGTTACTTTATTTTTTGTAAAAGAAAACTTTGAACCAATTTCAAAAGAAGATAATCTATCTGCTAAAGAAGTTATTAAACACTTACCAAATTACAAACTTGTTTTTGGAATGTTTATCACAACTATGATTATTCAAGCTTCAAATACTTCAATTACCCCTATTTTATCTTTATATGTAAAACAAATTTTAAATAA
Source organism: Lactobacillus sp. S2-2 (assembly GCF_021698855.1). GTDB lineage: Bacteria > Bacillota > Bacilli > Lactobacillales > Lactobacillaceae > Fructilactobacillus. Next base: position 27,441 of record NZ_WWFA01000012.1, on the reverse strand, counting down.
CAGTCCACAAGTTTCATTTTATGCAGGAATTGTTGCAGCTATACCTGGATTAGCAACTTTAATTGCGGCTCCTAGATTAGGAGAATTAGGAGATCGTATTGGTACTCATAAGATTATTATGGCTGGATTTATATTTGCCATCTTCTTATATATTCCGATGGCTTTTGTAACTAATATCTGGCAATTATTAGCTCTTAGATTTTTAATTGGAATTTCTAATGCTTGCATGCTTCCTGCTGTTCAAACAATTTTAGCTAAAAATACACCAACTGACATTACTGGAAGAATATTCAGTTGGAATCAATCATTACAAGCTTTTGGTAACTTTTTAGGACCTATTATTGGTTCAGTTGTTTCTTCAATTTTTGGTTATTCTGGAGTTTTCATATCTACTTCAATCTTAGTATTATTAAACTTAATGTTAGTCAGAAACGAAACAAAAAATATATAAAAAAAAGCATCGGAATAAAATTCCGATGCTTTTATTTTTATTATTTGTTGGCAAAACCATATTTTTTGTTGAAACGGTCCACAGCACCATCTGCTTGAGTAAACTTTTGTTTACCAGTGTAGAATGGATGTGAATCAGAAGAAATTTCAACACGAATTAATGGATAAGTATTACCATCGTCCATTTTAATAGTTTCTTCAGAATTAGCAGTTGAGCCAGTAATGAATTTGAAACCAGTACTTGAATCTTGGAATACCACTTGGTGATATTCTGGATGAATTCCATTTCTCATAATATATCGCTCCTTTGCCCTAAATTATTCAATTCAGAGATTGATTCTCTTGTTAGTCAACTTTTGTAGTTTATCACGAAAATAAATTTGGTGCAACTAACGAAATTAATCATCAATAATTTCTACATTTGCATTTAAGTTTGTCAATTTAGTAATCACATTATCATAACCACGCAAAATATTATCCGCATTTTCAATAATAGTCGTTCCATTTGCCATCAATCCTGCAATAAATAATGACGCACCAGCTCTAATTTCTCCAGCACTAACTGTTGAACCCGCCAATTCATTTGTATGGTTAATTGTAATAGTTTGTTGCTCTTCGTTAGCAAAAATATTTGCTCCCATTGATTGCAACTCAGCAACATGCTTCGTTCTTTTTGGATAAATCGTATCATTAATAATACTTTTTGATTCAGCCTTTAAAAGTAACGGAGTCAAAGGTTGTTGCAAATCAGTAGCAAAACCTGGAAATGGTGCTGTACTAACTTCAATACCATTTAATTTATCAGATTTTTCTACATAAATACTATCTTCTCGAACATCCATCTTTACTCCAATTTCATTTAGCTTAGCTAAATATGCTTCTAAATGCTCTGGAATAACATTTTTAACTAAAACTCCATCACCAATTGCCGCAGCCATTGATAAATAAGTACCCGCTTCAATTCGATCAGGAATAACAGTATGAACAGTTTCAGCAGATAATGTAGAAACTCCTTCAATTTTTATAACATCTGTACCAGCACCCTTAATATGAGCCCCCATACCATTTAAAAACATAACTATATCTGTAATTTCTGGTTCCCTTGCAGCATTTTGAATTGTAGTTGAACCGCTAGCTTTTACTGCAGCTAAAATAGCATTGATCGTAGCACCAACAGAAACAATATCTAGGAATATATTCGCTCCATGCAAACCATTTTTGGTTGCATCAATTGTTACTGTCCCGTTATTTTCTGTAATTTCAGCTCCCAATGATTTAAATGCTTGTAAATGTTGCTCGATTGGTCTTGGACCAATATCATCGCCACCTGGGAAACTAACCTCAGCTTTATGAAAGCGACCTAATAGTGCTCCCATAAAGTAGTATGATGCTCTTAAACTTTTAATTGCTTTACTAGGTAAAACATTTTCTTCAATTTTAGTTGGATCAATTTCTAATAGACCATCAGAAAATTCAGACTTAACATTCATTGATTCCAAGATAATCATTAAATTATTAACATCTAATATATTTGGAACCATGTCTAACTTAACTGGTGTATCAGCTAAAATAGCAGCAGGAATTAGGGCAACAGTACTATTTTTAGCTCCACCAATTACAACTTCACCTTTTAGTCTGTTACCTCCATGAATGATCATTTTATTCATTTTTGGATTCCTCGCTTAATCTAAATTTATACATTATTAATCATAGATAATTTTATTTCAAATTACAATGCATAATTAAAAGAATTAATAATTATTAAGATTTAGAAACTTTTTCAATAGTTTTTACAAATTCAGCGAAAAGTCCTTCTGGACGATTAGGTCTTGATAAAAATTCTGGATGATATTGTGCTGCAACATAAAAATCATTTTCTGGAACTTCAACAACTTCAACTAATTTTTCATCAGGTGAAGTTCCTGAAATAACTAAACCAGCATTTTGTAATTCTTCACGATATACATTACTAAATTCATAACGATGACGATGACGTTCTGAAATTTCAGTTTTGTTGCCATAAGCAGCAGCAGTTTTAGTTCCTGGAACTAACTTACATGTGTATGCACCAAGTCTTTGAGTTCCACCAATATTATCAACATCATTTTGATCAGCCATTAAATCAATAACTTTATGTTTAGAATCTAAATCAAATTCAGCAGATGTTGCATCTTCCAAGCCAAGTACATTTCTAGCAAATTCAATAGTAGCAATTTGCATTCCTAAACAAATTCCAAAATAAGGTACATTATTTTCTCTAGCATACTTTGCAGTTGTAATCATTCCTTCAATACCACGATCACCAAATCCACCAGGTACAATAATTCCATCAATATTTTCAAATGTTTTTTCCACATTTTCTGAATTTATTTCTGAAGCATCTAATGTAATTAAATTAATTTTAGTATCTACTGCATAACCAGCATGATCTAGTGCCTCAATTACTGATAAATATGCATCTTTTAAGCCAACGTATTTACCTACTAAAGCAACATTAACTTCATTTTTTAAATTACTAATATGTGATTCCATATTTTTCCAATCTTCCATATCAGCAGATGGTGCATTTATTCCAAAATGTTTTAAGATTTGATCATCCATTCCTTGCTTTTGAAAACTCAATGGAATTTTGTATAAATTAGGTGCATTCAATGATTGAATAATATTACTTACATCAACATCACAAAAAGCAGCAATCTTTTGTTGAACACTATCATTAATTGCTTGTTCTGATCTTAAAACTAACATATCTGGTTGAATTCCAAGACCTCTTAATTCTTTAACTGAATGTTGAGTTGGCTTAGTTTTAATTTCTTTTGCCGCATGTAAATAAGGAATTAAAGTAGTGTGAATATAAAAAGTATTCTCTGCACCAACTTTTGATTTCATTTGTCTAATTGCTTCTAAAAATGGTAAAGATTCAATATCTCCAACAGTTCCACCAATTTCAGTAATTACTACATCTGCATCAGTTGTATTAGCAGCACGCATCATTTTTTCCTTAATCATACCAGTGATATGTGGAATAACTTGAACAGTTGCTCCAAGATAATCACCATGACGTTCTTTTTCTAATACTTCTTGATAAATTTTACCAGTTGTAACGTTTGAATATTGATTTAAATTATTATCAATAAATCTTTCATAATGACCTAAATCTAAATCAGTTTCTGAACCATCATCTGTTACAAAAACTTCACCATGTTGGTATGGATTCATTGTACCTGGATCAATATTAATATATGGATCAAACTTTTGAATTGTTACGTTTAATCCACGATTCTTTAATAATCTTCCAATTGATGCTGAAACAATTCCCTTACCTAAAGATGATACAACTCCACCAGTTACAAAAATATATTTAGCCATAATTAAAATTCCTCCATAAAAATAATATATTATATAAGTGGGATTAAAATAAAAATGCTCCCTATTCAATAATAGGGAGCATTCGATTCGTTCAATTGTCTTTGCAAAAAGCAAAGAGCCCAAACAATATATTACTGATTATCTAATAAACAGTCAAGTTATTTTTCTTCATCGTCTGATAAATCATCATTTTCTGATTCTACTTCATCTTCATCGATTTCTGATAAATCACCTTCGACACCATCATCAATTTCAGTATCTTCAGCATCATCGTTTTCTTCATCATCATCTAAATCTTTATGATAATCTTCTTCATCAACATCAAAACTACCTTCTTGGTCTTCAGGATCATCGTTTTCGTAGTCGATTACATCATCATCAGAAGCATCAGCAAGAAATGCATTAACTTTTTGACGTTTCTTTAATCTTGGTTCATCTTCATCTTCAGTACTAATTGTTGCTTCATCAATTGAATCGTATGGGTACCAAGTTCTTAATCCCCACACATTATTTCCTAAAGAAATGAAACTTCCATCAACATTTAAATCTGTATAAAATTGTGGTAATCTATCTCTAATTTCACGATTACTGTCACCAAGGTATTTTTGAATTTCATTTGCAATATCAACGAATGACATTGATTCGCCTTTATCAGAAAGGATTGCATGAGCAACCTCAATCATTGATAATTCTTTTTTATCTTGACCATCAAATTGGTTTAATTTCAAATCAACACACGCCCTTCTAATCTCTATCATTATAATGATACTAGCTTAGACAAAAAATTGCAATCTTAGCTTGTATTCTCCAAATAGTTGTTCTCCATTCGATAAATCATAATCAATCGAAACTTCACCATTAGACAAATCATCAGCTACTTTATAGTCAAGTCTTTTTGTTGTTGTTTGTAATTGAATTGGACCATATTCAGTACGATATAAATTATCAACTTCATTATTTTTATCAAATGTTACCCTTAATCTTTGCTCTGCATTTCTAGTTAAAACAATCGTTTTATCTTCATTAATTTTTAATGTTACTAAAATTGATTTATTATCACTATGTTCATAAAAACTAACATATATTTGCTGATTAACATAACTAATTTTACCAGGTTCATCAAAAGAAAAATTTTCGATTTCTCCTTCTTGGGTAATTTCAGTATTCATTTTTATTTGAACATTTTTTCTAGCTTCACTACTCATTTTAAATCCCCTATTAAATTATATTATTGTTTATATTGTAAAACTTATTTTTTTAGAATGCACTTAAAATTTCATTAACATGACGATTACTACTATTTAAGTTATAATTAAGTAAAATTGTTATGGAGGTAAAATCGATGAATCAATGGGAACAACTTGACCATGAAAAGATATTTAGAGATCCTGTTCTTGGTCATATTTACGTACAATATAAAGTTGTTTTAAATTTAATTAATACTGCTGAATTTCAAAGATTACGTCGAGTAAAACAGTTAGGAACAACATCTTTTACTTTTCATGGTGCCGAACATTCTCGATTTTCTCACTCACTTGGAGTTTATGAAATAACTAGAAGAATTTGTGACAATTTTCAAAAAAATTATCCAACTAAAAATAAAAACGATGGCCTTTGGGATGATTCTGAAAGACTTGTTGCACTATGTGCCGGTCTTTTGCATGATTTGGGTCATGGTCCATATTCTCATACTTTTGAACATATTTTTGACACTAATCATGAAGAAATTACACAAGCAATCATCACCTCTGAAGAAACTGAGGTTAATCAAGTTCTAAAAACTGTTTCACCAGATTTCCCTAACAAAGTTGCTAGTGTTATCAACAAAACTTATCCAAACGAACAAGTAGTTCAAATGATTTCTAGTCAATGTGATGCTGATCGAATGGATTATTTGATTAGAGATTCATTTAATACTGGTGCTCAATATGGTGCTTTTGATTTAAGCAGAATTCTTCAAGTTATGCGTCCATATAAAGATGGAATTTGCTTTAAAATTGTTGGAGTACACGCAATTGAAGATTATTTAGTTAGTAGATTCCAAATGTATATGCAAGTTTACTTTCATCCAGTATCTAGATCAATGGAAGTTATCTTAAATCATTTACTAAAAAGATCTAGATTCCTTTTTAGCAATCAAAAAGATGATAATCAAAAGAAACCTGACTTACTAATTCCATTATTTAAAAATAAAGTATCCCTAAAAGACTATCTAAAATTAGATGACGGAGTTTTAAATACTTATTTTATTGAATGGCAAGATTCTGATGACGAAATATTATCTGATTTGTCCAAAAGATTTTTAAATCGTCGACCTTTTAAATCAGTTGTTTATGATAAGCATAGCGCATATCTAATTAAAGATATGAAAAAAATCATTGAAGATATTGGTTTTGATTCTAATTACTATACTGCAACTGATAACAGTTTTGACCAACCTTACGATATTTATGACCCTGATTCCAATCACCATGCAACCCAAATTGAATTTATGCGTGAAGATGGATCATTAGTTGAATTATCTGAAGTTAGCCCAATTGTTAAGGCGATAACTGGAAAATTACTTGGTGATAAACGTTTCTTTTTCCCAAAAGAAATGCTTAATCCAAATCAAAATATTGATTTATTTGAAGAAAAATATCAATATTTTAATACTTTTATCCATAATGGCATGATTCAAACATCAAAAGGAGAAAATAATTATGACTTCAATTAAATTTATCGCCATTGATATTGATGGTACCCTACTTAATGAAAATAATCTTTTAGCAAAAGAAACTATTGATACAATTACAGAAGCAAGAAACAAAGGAATTAAAGTTGTTTTATGTACTGGAAGACCAATCACTGGTGCAAAACCACAATTAGAGAAATTAGGTATTTCCGGAAATGATGAATATGTAATTACTTATAATGGTGCACTAGCACAAACAACTTCAGGAGATACTATAAGTAAAGCAACTGTTAACTATGAAGATTTCTTAGAAGTAGAAATGATGGCTCGTGAATTAGATACTAATTTTCAAATTGAAACATCAGATGCAATTTACACTACTAATCGTGATATTTCTCCACATACAGTTACTGAAAGTTATTTAGTAAATGCACAACTAAAATATCGAGCTCCAGAAGAAATTACTAAAGATTTTGATATTTTTAAATTAATGTTTGTAGCTGACCCAGAAAAGATTGCTTCAGTTAGAAAAGACATTCCTAATTCCCTTTTCTCAAGAATGTCAATTGTTCAAAGTGACAAAATCTATCTTGAATTTATGAATAAAAAAACTAGCAAAGGTAATGCTGTAAAAGCAGTTACTGAAAAACTAAACATTAACCCAGATGAAGTTATGGCAATTGGAGATCAAGAAAACGATGTTTCCATGTTAAACTTTGCTAAAATTGGTGTTGCCATGGGAAATGCTGTTGATATTACGAAAGAAAATGCTGATTTTGTAACAAAAAGCAATGCTGAAAATGGTGTTGCATATGCAATTAAAAAATTTGCTCTATAAAAAAACGCTAACTTTAAAGTTAGCGTTTTTTTATTAAACTAAATCAACTTTCATATCATCTTTTTTAATTCTATTAGTCAATCTCAAAAATTTATTAAAAATTAATCCAATTACAGCTGGTATGAAAACTCCAATTACTAAAAATACTAAGAAATTATTCATATTTGTTGTAATCAAAGCGATTGGTGCAATTAAAGAATTTAATCCTAATCCTGCAATTGAATATGGAACCGAAAAATGAAAAGCAACTGTTCCAATTGCACCAGCTAAAATAGCTGATATCATTCCTGGTAACATAATCCATGGATTTTTAATAATATTCCCAAATTGAATTTTGGGAGTAATAATTAATTGTGCAATATTAGTACCCATTTCATTTTCACGGTAAGACATAACTGTATAAGTTATAAATTGTGCTGTAGTTCCTATTAAAGCTGCTCCAGATGATAATGGATCTAACATGATTGCAATTGCTAAAGCTGCTGAAGAAGCAGGTGTTAATAAAAATAGTGCCCATAAAACTGAAATTGAAATTGAACCAATTAGTGGATTAACTTTCATAGATTGTGCAATAAAATCCGAAAGCCAAACCAATGCCGGAGTTGTTATCGCAGCTAATCCCAAAGCAGAAATTGCTCCAACTGTAGTTGCAATAAATGGAACTAAAAACATATCAAGTGGTGTTTTTCCAGTTAACCATTTACCAACTAAGGTTGCTATAACAGCTCCACCTAAAGCACTGATTGGTTGACCAATCATGAATACTCCAGACCCTTGTGGTTGTAACATTACATGACCTGTAGCTGTCATTGCATTAACTGAAGAACTTGTGAAAAATACATTATTTGCCCCTACTGTCGCAGCAATCATAGAACTAAATAAAACTAGTGTATTTGTTTTTAATTGTGATGCTACAGCTGCTCCAATTGCTGGCGCCATTAAAATTTGAGCAATAGTTCCAACTTGTCCTAAAGCTTGCCAATGCACAAAATTATTAATTGAAGATAATAATAATCCAACTCCAATTGTAACTAAGATTGCATTAGAAACACCATTAAAAACTAAATAAATTGATTCTTTAAAAGATTTATTTTCTTTTGAATCAATCTGATTCTTCACTTTATTACTATGATTATTTTGAGCAGTTGCATTCAACATATATTCCACTTCTTTCCATTTTTTAAATTTTTATAAATAAATATTAATAAAATTTTAAGAAGTATATCATGATATTCAAATTTAAAGCAAGCTTTTTTTACAAAAAAATACTCAATCATTAAATGATTGAGTATTTTAACTAATCTTCTTGAGTATTAGTATCGTAGTTAAATCTTGTATTAAATAAAGGACTAACTGGACGATTTTCATTAATTCTAGTAATTGCATCACCAATTAGTGGTGCAATTGAAATTTGTTTTATTTTATCAATTTTCTTATATTCAGGTAATTGAATTGAATTAGTAACAACTAACTGCTTAATTGGTGATTTAGAGATTCTTTCAGTTGCTGGTCCCGAAAGAACTGGATGTGTACAACAAGCATATACTTCTGTTGCACCTGCATCAATCAATGCTTGTGCTCCTAAAGTAATTGTTCCAGCAGTATCAATCATATCATCAATCATAATTGCTCTTTTACCTTTAACATCCCCAATAATGTTCATAACTTCTGCAACATTGGCTTTTGGACGTCTTTTATCAATAATTGCAATTGGAGCTTTCAAAAACTCTGCCATTGCTCGAGCTCTAGTTACTCCACCATGATCTGGTGAAACTACAACTGTATCTTCATCTAAATTATTCTTGATAAAGTAATCTGCTAGTAGAGGAGAACCAACTAAATGATCAACGGGTACATCAAAAAATCCTTGAATTTGAGCAGCATGTAAATCAAGTGCTACTACACGTGTAACTCCATCTTCTTCAAGCATATCTGCAACCAATTTAGCTGTAATTGGTTCTCTTGATCGTGCTTTACGATCTTGTCTTGCGTAGCCATAGTATGGAATAACAACATTAATTGTAGCTGCACTTGCTCTTCTCAAAGCATCAACCATAATTAATAATTCCATTAAATTATCATTTACTGGATCGGAAGTAGACTGAATAATATAAACATTATCTCCACGAATACTTTCTTCAATATTAATTTGAATTTCACCATCGCTGAAGCGATTAACTGATGCCTTCCCTAAGTCAACGCCAATTCTTTTAGCAACGTCTTCTGCTAATGGGCGATTTGAACTTAACGAAAAAATTTTTAATTTTGGGTCTGCATATTTTTCAGCCATAAGTTCCTCCATCTATTACTTACATTTCATACTCTTATTTAATTATAATCAATTTATTAAAAAATTTCACTAAAAAATTATTCTTTATTGTAAGGTAACTTTTTATAATATCCTGCTTTATTTGTTTGTCTTGATCTAGCAATTCCCATATCAAATTCATTTAAATCATCGGTGATTGTTGAACCAGCAGCAATAAATGAATGACTAGCAATTTCAAGAGGTGCTACTAAGTTGGCATTACTTCCAATAAAAGAGTTATCTCCAACATTTGTTTGATGTTTTTCTTTACCATCATAGTTAACAAAAATAACCCCACAACCAATATTGATATTCTTACCTAAATGAGCATTTCCAACATAACTCAAATGTCCCATCTTAGTTCCTTCATCGATTGTTGCTTTTTTAACTTCACAAAAATTACCAATATGAACACTCTTACCAATAATAGATTCCGGCCTCAAATGAGAATTTGGACCAATATCTGAATTATCCATCATTTCAGAATCTTCAATTACTGATGAAGTTATCTTAACATTATCGTGAATTTTAGAATTAATAACTTTAGAATGAGCTCCTACTACACAATTATCTCCAATTATTGTACCTGCTTTTAATTGAACCCCTGGCTCGATAATTGTATCAGTTCCAATTTCTACTCCAGCATCAATATATGTATCTGCTGGATTATCAATTGTGACTCCGTGATACATATGATACCTATTAATTCTTTCTTGCATAATTCTATTTGCATCTGACAAAGCAACTCGATCATTAACTCCAATTGACTCTTCAAAATCAGTCATTTGATAAGCTGAAACATTATCACCTTGAGCTTTAATAATTCCAATTACATCAGTTAAATAAAATTCTTGTTGAGCATTATTATTTTCAACTTGTTTTAAAGCTTTAAATAAGGCTTTATTATCAAATACATAAACTCCAGTATTAATTTCTTTAATTGCAATTTCTTCTGAAGTAGCATCTTTTGCTTCAACAATTTTTTCAACAATTCCTAAATCATTTCGTACAATTCGACCATAAGCTGCGGGATCAGGAGCAATTGAAGTCAAAATAGTAGCAGTAGCTTGTTGTTGTTCATGATAATCAAATAATTTTTCAAATGTATCTGAAGTTAATAATGGTGTATCACCGCTAACAACTAAAGTTGTCCCATCAATATCTTTTAATAAATCTTCTGTTCTTTCAACAGCATCCCCAGTTCCTAACTGTTGGTCTTGTAATACATACTTTGTACGATCACCAATTGACTCTTCTACTTTTTCAGCACCGTAACCAACCACTGTAATAATGTTATCCATTTTTAGTCTTTCAACTTGAGATAAGACATGATCCACCATTGTTTTACCACAAACCTTATGCAAAACTTTATATAACTTTGATTTCATACGAGTTCCTTTACCCGCAGCTAAAATGATTGTATTTCGTGTGGACATCTAATTCTCTCCTTTCTATTCTTCAATACCAAAAATTCGATTTTCATAATTACCAGCCGTTACCTTAATTTCATCTTCTCCAATATGCATTTCTAATAAAGAAGTATAATCTTCAACTTTTCTTTGACCGGTATGAGTTCCTTCAACGAATACTGAACTTCCCACTAAATTACAATTAAATTCATTAATTAATGATTCAAGTCCTTTGATTGTTCCACCGCCACGCAAATAATCATCAATAATTAAAACATTTGCGCCTTCTGGCAAACTACGTTTTGATAGTGTCATTTTTTTTACTTTTTTAGAAAAACCAGATACATAATTTACACTGATTGTTGAACCTTCAGTAATTTGTGAATCATGTCTAGCAATTACTAATGGTACATTAAGATAACTTGCAGTTGCTTCTGCAAGCGGAACTCCTCTAGTTGCTACTGTTAATACAGCATCAATGCTTTTATTGAGATATTGAGTAGCAATAATTCGACCTATTTTATTTAACAAAGTAGGTTGTCCCAGAATATCTGACATATATATGTATCCACCAGGTAAAAAACGATTTTTACTATTTAAAGTATCAATCATACCATTAATAAATTCATCAGCTTCTTCTTTTAAAATGTAAGGTATATATCTGGCACCACCAGTAACACCTGGAACAGTTTCAACAATTCCAATTCCACGTTCTTGAAATGTATGCTTAACAATTGCTAAATCTTCACTAATTGATGATTTTGCTGATCCATATCTTTTAGCAAAGTAAGTCAACGGAACTAAATCATGTGGTCGCTCTAATAAATAGTGCGTCATATCAATAAGTCGCTCACTTCTTTTAATTTTCATATTTCCACCTCGTAATAATTTGCATTCAAAGTAAATTTTACCATAAACGTTCGTGTTTTACCTCATATTAATACAATGTTAACAAAAAATAAAAAAGCATTAACATAAATGCTTTTGATTTCTATAATGATTATAAATTAGTGAAACAAAATAAATTGAACTTTCAATTGCTGCAATAAAGAAACTAACCGGTAAATTGGTTGCATAACTTAAATAAAGTCCTATCCAAACACCAAAAAGTGCAAAGGCAATTGCTAGAAAAATCATTTTACTTACTGAATGAACAAAGTACTTAGCACTTGCTGCTGGAAGAGTTAATAAAATAAAAATTAATAAAGAACCAACAACTTGTGCAGCTACTGATACACTTAAAGCTAACATCACTAAAAATGCAATTGAAATTAATCCACTTTTTATTTTTTGTGATTTAGCACCAATTGCATCAAATGAATCGAATTTCAATCCTCGATACATAACTAAAACAATTAATAAAACAATTATAGATAACCCAACTAGTTGTGTAACTTCTTTACCAGATATTCCTACAACACTTCCAAATAAAATCGACGTAGCATAAGATGATGATTTGTTAGATAAAGCAAGAAATAAAACACCTAATCCAATAAATAATCCTGATATGGCACTAATTGAATCTTCTCGTCTTGAAGATTTTTCACTCATCTTACCAACTAAAATTGAACTAATAATAGTAAAGATTAACATTCCATTTAATGGAGTAATGCCTAAAAACATCCCAAATGATGCTCCAGCAAAGCCAATTTCTGATAATGTATGCGTTAAAAAGGGCATATTTCTAGCAATTACAAAAACTCCAATTACACCACAAATAATTGCGATAAATGTACTAGCTAAATATGCATTTCTCATGAATCCAAATTGAAACATCTCAAACATGTGCATCATCCTCCCAAAATTCTTGTTCTTTCAGCTTACTAATTTGACCTTGTTCATATCCGTCAGATTTCAAGAATAAATATTTATCAGCATAGTTTTTTGCTAATTGAATATCATGGGTAACAAAGATAATGGTTAAATTTTCTTCTCGATTAAGTTCTTTAATTAGATTTAATAAATCTTCTTTAGATGCTGGATCAAGACTTGCAGTTGATTCATCTAAAATTAAAAGATTGGGTTGCATAACCAGTGCTTGTGCTAAATAAACACGTTGTTTTTCGCCACCAGAAGCTTTACCTAATGGTTCATTTTTTATTTTTTCTAACTTAGTTTGTTTTAAAACATGATTTAAAGTTTTTCTTTCCTTTATACTCAACCATGGCAATTTACGTTCATTAAAATTTAATGCAATAAAATCCTTAATTGAAAGAGGATACTCATCATCAATATTTCTAAATTGTGGTACATAACCAATTTTCACCTGCTTTCGATCAGGTAAAAAATTAACTTTTCCTGAGCTAGGCTTAATTTCGTCTAATAAAACTTTTATAAAGGTTGTTTTCCCGACCCCGTTTTCACCAACGATACTTAAAAAAGAACCTTTTTCTAAATCAAAATTCAAATCATTTAAAACGGTTTTTTCAGAAAAATCAACTCGTAAATTTTGTGCTTCTAGAATTAAATTTTTCATTTAATATCTCCTTAGTAATTTCAAAATATATTATAACACAAAACTTCACTTTTACTAATATAAAATAAGTGATATTTAAGCCAAAAAAAAAGCCTTTCGGCAATTAATTATTCTCCAAATTCAACATCAATATTTTTAGTTAAAATATCAGTATAACTGAATGAGATTTGTTCTAATTTCTCTTCTTGATCTAAAGTTACTAGAAAAACTGCTGGAAATGTTTCAGCTAGCTTTCCACTATGTGTCGTGGTCTTCTTTCGACCTGCTTGAGCAACAACTTGAATATTTTGTCCAATATGACTATCAAGTAGTTGTTTGATTTTTCCTAAAGTATTTGGCACGGCATATCACCTCACAATATTAGTGTACACCTCTTTTTAAAATAAGCAAATGAAAAGAATCACAACGTTTTATTTAATAAAGAAAAACTTAACTTAACAATCCTTTTTCATGAAATTTGTTCGCTAATTTAACAATTGTATCAATACTAAAATCTTCTGGTCTTACACCTGCATCAATATTTAGCTCTTCTAAAGTAACTTTAATTTGTTCTTTAACCTCTGGTTTCTTACCAAAAACGCCCTGAAGATTATTCCAAATTGTTTTTCGACGATGCATAAAACACCCTCTTGCAAAACCGAAGAATGACTTTTCATCAAATACTTTTTCATTTCGATTCTCAACTGGAGTTAATCGAACAATTGATGAATCAACTTTAGGTGAAGGGACAAATGATTTTGGTGATACATCAAATACATTTTCTGCATTATTTAAATACTGAGTAATTACAGTTAATGCTCCATAATCACGATTACCAGGAACTGCAGTTAGTCGATTTGAAACCTCTTTTTGCATCATAATTACAACTGCATCAAAATTAACAGGACCTTTAATAATACTCATTAAAATTGGCTTAGTTACATAATAAGGTAAATTAGCAACAATTTTTAAATTATGTTGTCCATCAAAATATTCCTCAATTAATTCTGGTAAATTAGCTTTCAAAAAATCTTGATTTATTATTTTAATATTATTGTATTGTGATAAGGTATCATCCAATACTGGTAATAAATTTTGATCAATTTCAAAAGCTAATACTGAGTTAGCTTTTTGAGCAATTTGTTCAGTTAAAGCACCAATTCCAGGTCCAATTTCAATTACATCATCTTCTTCTGTAATTTCAGCTGCACTTACAATATTTTTTAAGACATTAATATCCTTTAAAAAGTTTTGACCTAAACTTTTTTTAGCAGTTAAGTGATATCGATTTAATACTGCCTCAGTACGAGCTGGTGTCCCAATTTCAGGAATATTATTCATTTATTTTTCTCCTAATTTTTGATTTATTATTTTTAGAGCATCACTAAATTGTTCAATTGTAATGCCAAACATTTTTAATCTTTTTTGTAATTGTTTACCATTCACATAGCCAATATTTAATATTTCACCTAGTTCACTTCTTCGTTCTTTAGCTGTTTTAGAACCAATCAAGTGAGCCATAATTAAATCTTGCTTTGAAATCAATTCAACATTATCATCATTTTCAGTATAGACATTCTTTAAAGCGTCAATAATTGCTTGATTACTAGCATGCTCTACTCCTAGTGAACCTTTATGATTTGGTACTGCATCAGTTCTTTTTAAAAAAGCATGTTTTGCTTCTGGAACCTCATTTGATACAATTTTTCTGATTTTTTCACCCGAAAAGTCTGGATCAGTAAAAATTATTATTCCTCTTGTTTGCGCTAATTTATCAATTAGTGCTAATGTTTCATCAGAAATTGCGGATCCTCTAGTTTCGATTGTGTCCGCATTAAGAACTTCATTGATTCTTTTAGTATCATCTTTTCCTTCAACCACTAAAACTTCTTTTATTTTTTTCATTATTCAATCCTAAATATTTTTTTAGTATTTTCAACTGTAATTTTCGCTAATTCAGCTGGATTCATATCTTTATATCTAGCAACTGCTTCTAAAGTATATAGTGTAAAAGCAGGTTCGTTATCTTTTCCTCTTAATGGTTCTGGTGCTAGATATGGTGCATCAGTTTCCACCAAAATTTTATCTAATGGAGTGTTTCTAACTGCTTCATGAACTTCTTTTGTTTTTTTGAAGCTAGCCACTCCACTATATGAAATATACATATTTAGATTAATAAATTTATTTAACCAATCTGTATCTCCGTTAAAACTATGAATAATTCCACCAACTTCTTGGATATTTTCTTCCTTTAAAATTCGATAAGTATCCTCAAAAGCTTCTCGATTATGAACAGAAATTGGCATTTTTAATGATTTAGCAATTTGAATTTGTTCTCTAAAAACTTTTTCTTGAACATCTTTTGGTGTTGTATCTTGATGATAATCCATCCCAATTTCACCAAGAGCAACTACTTTTGGATGTTTTAATTGTTTAATTAATAAATCTTTATTTTTTTGATTAAAATTAATTGCATCTTCTGGATGCCAACCAACAATTGCGTAACAATTATCATATTTTTCAGCTAAATCAATTGCAGTTTGGTTCATTTCAAGATTAGACCCAACATTTGAAACGTATCTAACTCCTAATTTATCTGCATGTTTTAAATATTGTTCAACATGATTCTCAAAAAAAGAATCATTTAAATGTGTATGTGAATCAAATAGCTCCATTCAATTGCTCCTTCTAAAGAAAAGCTTCACCAATCTATATGATTGGAGAAGCCATCATTTTTTATTCTAATGTACTTCCATTATCTAATGTTTGATCAACCGAAGCAATTTTAATAGATCCATCAGCTTGTTCCACTGATAAAATCATCCCTTCACTAATTTCTCCACGTAACTTACGTGGCTTTAAATTAGCAACAATAATTACTTTAGTACCAATTAATTGTTCAAAATCAGGATAATATTTTGCAATTCCAGATAAAATTTGACGTCCATCATTTGAACCATCATCCAATTGGAATTTTAATAATTTATCTGCCTTTTCAACTTTTGCAACTTCTTTTACTTGTGCAACTTTTAAAGAAACTTTAGAAAAATCATCAAATTCGATTTCATCTACTTTTTCCTCAGTATCTTCACTTTCAGCAGCCTGTTTCATTGCTGAGCGTCCTTTAGCTTTTTCATTTTGTGTCATTGAATTTTTAATATATTCAACTTCTTCATCATGATCAAGTCTTGGAAAAATTGGTGTACCTTTTTTCACAACTTTTGCACCATCAGTGATTTCGCTAATTTTAATTGATTTTGTATCAAATTTGTCAACATCACCTAAACCTAATTGTTGATAGATTGCTTTAGCAGAATCAGGCATAATCGGACTGATTAAATTAGCAATTACTCTTAAACTAGCTGCTAAATGTACCATAACAGATGCTAATTGTTCTTTTTGATTAGCTTCTTCTGACTTAGCTAAAACCCAAGGTTCAGTTTGATCAATATAACGATTAGTTTGTGCAACTAATTTCCAAATAGCTGATAATGCATCTGATAAATGAATATCATCCATCAAATCTTGATATTCTTTTGTTACATCTGCGGAAATCTTTTCTAATTCTTGATCAAATTCAGTTACATTAGATTTGAATGCTGGTATTTTACCGTCAAAGTATTTATTAATCATTGCAACAGTACGATTTAATAAGTTACCTAAATCATTAGCTAAATCATAATTAACTCGATCAATAAAATCTTCTGGAGTAAAAATTCCATCATTTGCATATGGAACAGCTTTTAAAAGATAATAACGAACTGCATCTAATCCATATTTTTCAATTAAAGTTTCTGGATAAATTACATTACCCTTAGATTTTGACATTTTTCCATTTTTCATTAAGAGCCATCCATGGCCATATAATTTTTTAGGTAATGGTAATCCAAGTGCATGTAAAATAATTGGCCAATAAATTGCATGAAAACGAACAATTTCTTTTCCAATAACCTGTAAATCAGCAGGCCAAAACTTATTAAATAATTCATCATTATCAGTATCATAACCTAATGCCGTAATGTAATTTGATAATGCATCAATCCAAACATAAATAACATGTTTTGGATCAGATTTAACTGGAACTCCCCATTTAAAACTCGTCCTAGTTACGGCTAAATCTTCTAAGCCATCATTCAAAAAGTTACTTAACATTTCATTCATACGTGCTTCTGGTTGGATGAAATCTGGATGATCCTTGTAATAATTAATTAACCAATCACTATATTTACTCATCTTAAAGAAATATGATTCTTCATTAACTAATTGAACTTCATGTCCTGAAGGAGCTTTTCCACCAGTAACATTACCTTGATCATCTTTATAAACTTCAGCTAATTGTGATTCAGTGAAGTATTCTTCGTCAGAAACAGAATACCAGCCTGAATATTGACCTAAATATATATCACCTTGATCAAGTAATTGTTGAAAGATTTTTTGAACAATTTCTTCATGACTTTTATCAGTTGTTCTAATAAATTTATCATTTGTTATATCTAATTTATTCCATAACTCTTTAATTCCAGTAGCCATTTCGTCAACATAGGCCTGTGGAGTAGTATTCAAACTTTCTGCTTTTTGCTCAATTTTTAACCCATGTTCATCAGTTCCAGTTAAATAGTAAACATCAAATCCACTTGATCTCTTATATCTTGAAATTGCATCACATGCAATTGTGGTATAAGCATTTCCAATATGCAATTTACCAGAAGGATAATAAATTGGTGTAGTAATATAATATTTCGGTTTTTCTTCAGGCATATTAAGTCTCCTTTTAAACGTATTATTTATTATGAAATTATACCGCGATTTTTAAAATAAATCTAACTGCATCGGTGCCAAATTATCAAACCGTAATTTTAAAATATCTTTCAATTCAATTTACATTGTCTGCAGCATCCCTGCCAGAATTATTATTAAAAATAATACAAATTTCATTATTTTTTTGATTTAATTTTTTTATAAAATCAGCAAATGTTTCTAATTCTTGCTTATTATAACGATATAACGTTCTCGTTGCTCTCCAATTACCTTCCTTTCTGGCCCACCCCATTTCATTTCTTCCATGAAGTCGAATAAATACCAGATCAGAATAATTAGATTTTGGAATTAAAGGAACCCCATTATTCAGATTATGTGGTTCATCAACAATCGCTAGCGATATTTTCAAACTAGCTAAGAAATTAGCAACATCTTCTTGAATATTATCGCTATACCAACTTTTATTTCTAAATTCAACTGTGATTGGTATTTTAGGCATCCATAATCTAATTTGTCTTAAATAACGAATATTCTTTAAATTATTATTAAAATAAGGTGGAAATTGAAATAGAACCGTCTTTAATTGATTGCTTTCAAGAAGAGGCTCTAACATTAATTTGTAATCTTCAAATGTTTTCTTTAATTCAAGTAAATTATTACGCATTCTTTCTTCATCTTTATGAAACGTCATAAATTGATTAGCTTTAATAACAAATTGAAAATCATTAGGAACTTCTTTTATCCAATTAGTAACTGTCTTTTGAGTTGGAATGCCATAAAATGAACTATCAATTTCAACGATTGGAAAAAAACTTGAGTACTGACTTAAAGTTAAGTCATCTTGCTTATTTTCTGATAAACTTGGATGATTTTTCCAAGTACTCAATCCAATTGATATCATTAATACTCACCTAAATTTTTAACTCTTTAAAAAAATTCTTTGCATCCATTTGAATCATTTCAAAATTAATTGGTAAATCAAGATTTTCCTGATTTACTGCAATTACATCTGTTCCATTTTTTACATAATCTAATAGACCAGCAAATGGATAAACTCTCATTGAAGTTCCAACTATTACTATCAAATCACTATTCATTACTTTTTCAATACTTTGTTGAATCACTTGAGGATCAAGACCTTCATCATATAGAACAATTTCTGGTCGTAACATTCCACCACAGTTTTGATGATACATATCATTTTGATACATCTCATAATCAACTTTTTTATGACATTTCATACATTTAATTTGATATAAATTACCATGAAAAGTTAATAAATTAGAACAATTAGCTTTTTGATATAAATCATCAACATTTTGTGTAATCACGGTTGCTTTCCCTTGATTACATAAATCACTTTGCTTTTGATGAATAATATTTGGTTTTGCATCTGGAAAATACATATTTTTCATCACAAAATTATAAAATTCTTTTGGTTCATTCATTAAACAAGCATGACTCAAAAAATATTCTGCAGGTCGATCTTTATTATTCTGATAAATTCCATTTTTAGATCTATAATCTGGTATTCCAGAAGCTGTTGAAACTCCTGCACCTGTCAGAAAAACAACTCTTTTTGCTGTATCAAACTTACTTTGAATCTCACTATTCATTCAATCATCTTCTTTTTAACGAATTAAATATGGTATTTTCAAATCTTCAAATAATTCTTTTACAGTTTTATCATACAAAGTTTTAAAATATTCTGCACTTTCTTTTTCACCAGTTGGTCCATCAGCCACAAATGAATTTTGATCATCAGATTTAGTAAAACCAACATAAGCTCTTTTACCGGTTTCAGCATACATCAATTCTGAATGATAGATATCAAAAACTTGATTTACTTTCAATTTTAATTGACGTTCTGATAATACAGAAGTTAACATCGCAAAATTATTTAATTGAAGTGCTGGTAATTTACATTCCTTTAATTGTTCATCAAAAGCATTGAATAACATCACAACTTTACGACGCAAAGTAAATGGTGAATCAACTGGCTTATCATTTAATTTTTTATAAAGTTTTTTAGCTGCATCATATGCAATCGGAAAAGTTTTAATTAATTGATCCTCAAATTTACTTATTTCTGATCCAAAGAAAACAAATCCATCTAATAATGTAACTAATCTTAAAATCATTTCTCCATCAATTTCCCCAATTTCTGGTGATAATGTGTGACGAATTCCTTTAAAGTATTCTTCTTTAATTTTATCTGTAATCATTCCATGTTTTCTTTGTTCATCATTAACCACAAAATGACAAACCAAATCATATAATTCTGTTCCTACATATTGAAGTTGTTCATCTAATTTATCATCCCCACTAGTTAATGGAAAATATACTTGTGGAAAACCCTTCAATGTCATTAATAAATGCAATAATTCATGACTAGCGATAAAATTTGGCTCAGTTAAATCACTAACTTGAACATACAATTTTTCACCATCTTGGACAATTTGAGCTTGATCATGTCTAACAAATCCAGCTTTCAAACTTCCGATAAATTGAACAGTAACTTCTCCAGGAAATAATTGATTGACTACATTGATTAAACTTTGTGTATCACTTGTTAATTTTATATTTTTTAATTCATTATTCTCTGTCATAAAAAAACCTTCTTATTTATTTCTTAAATTATTCAATAATTTTTTCGCATTAGTTGTATTTTGTTCTTTAATTGTTAACTGTTGCATTTGTCTAATCAATATTTCAGATTCTTGATTATTTGCTCCAACTGAAATAATTAAAGATTTTAGTCTTAAACTCATATGTCCTTTTTGAATTCCATCTGTGACTAAAGCTTTTAAAGCAGCAACATTTTGTGCTAATCCTACTGAAGCAATCACTTGCATTAAAGTTTTTGCATCATTTATTTTTAAAATTTTTAGATTAGTCTGTGCATCCTCTAAAACTTTAGTAGCTCCTCCTACAATTCCAATTGGAAGAGGTAATTCAATTTCACCATATAAAGAATTATCTTTAATTGACCAATTCGATAATCCACGGTATTGACCAGATTTACTAGCATAGGCATGAACAGAACTTTCAACTGCTCTTAAATCATTACCTGTTGCAAGTACAATTCCATCAATTCCATTCATAATTCCTTTGTTATGAGTAACTGCCCTTTTAGGATCAAGTTGTGCTACATCTGAAGCTTTGACGATTTTTTGAGCAATTAATTTACCAATTTCTGGATTAGAATCCAAATTCTCAAAAGGAATTGAACCATTAGCTTTCACTACATTTCCTTCTCCGTAATTAGATAAAATACTGAGCAAAGTAATTTCAGAATTATAATTCTCAATTTCATTAGAAATTGCTTCAAGAATAGTATTAACCATATTAGCCCCCATTGATTCTCCAACATCAATTAAAAAATCCATGGATACATATTCATCACTTAATTTACGAAGCTTAATTTTTTTAATTCCATCACCATATTTTAAAATATTAGCTTGTGATTTATTACCTATTTTGATTAATCTAGCTTCATTAAATTTAAACCAAGTTTCAAATTGCTTTAAATCTACATTATTTAAAATAATTTGACCTAATAAGTCTTTATTCTCAGCAACAGCATTAATTCCATTGGTGAACATTTTAGAGCCATTACTCAATGCAGCAATTACCGAAGGTTCCTCCGTTACGATTGGAATTAAATATTCAATTTGATTAACCTTTAAATTTGTTGCAATTCCTTCTGGCATTTCAAAATTAAATAAATAATTTTCAATTAAACTATCTTGTTCTGCAGAATATTCTTTCGAATGTAAATTTAAACCAGACTTTTTAGCAACTATATCTTTTCGATCCAAATAACTTTTTTTATAAAACTTTTTTAAATCTTCCACAGAAATAACCTCGAATACTAATATTTTTGATTAATATATTCTAAAATTAATCCTTCTCGAACTCCACCTTCGGAAAAAACAACCCTTTTAGAATCGATTAAATTTAACATTGTTGTTAAACATAAAGTTCCACCAACAATAACATCCGCTCGATCATATTCAAGACCATAAATTTTTTGCCTTGTTTTTAAATTTCTTTTTAAAAACATTTCCATCGTTTTATTAACTTGTTTTCTAGTCAACTGAAAATTTTGAATATCATTTGGATCTTGTTGCTTTTGTTTCTTTAAATTAATTCTAGCTAAAGCTCTAGCTGCACCACCAATTAATATTACTGGATAGTGTTTAGTCTTTGAAAGCCACGGAATACGACTTAAATATTCAAGAACTGAACTCTGAGCAGAAAACAAATCGCTTGCATTAATTTTATCGGTTAAAGAATAAGCTTCAGATAATCCAACTGATCCGATTGGAATACTTGTATAGTTAATTGCTTTACTATCTCTTACATGAATTATTTCAACGCTTCCGCCACCAACATCCATTAATAAGAAATCACGCATTTGCACATTATTGACTACTCCTAAATAATCATAATAGGCTTCTTCATTACCAGTTAGAATTCTTAAATCAAATTTCAATTCTTTCTTTACTTCATCTAAGAATTTTTGATTATTTTTTGCTTGTCTAACTGCGGCAGTTGCAATTGCATGAACAGAAACATTTTCGTATTTACTATAAATCGATTTAAATTTTTTTAAAGCTTTAATTGTTCTTTTTATCGATTTTTCTTTTAATAACTTAGTGTTTCCCATTCCTTCTGAAAGTCTGGTATCATTTTTTACTCGGTTAATTTCTTTAAAAGACCCGTCAGACTCAATTTGTAAAATTGCCATTCTAACTGAGTTAGATCCAATATCAATAATGACAAAATTTTCCATCGTAGCAATAACCTCCTTTCTTATCTTATGAATGAAGATTATTTAAAATAATTAATTCCCATTGCATCACGAACTTCTTGAAGTGTTTTTTCAGCAACTAAATTAGCAGCTTTACTTCCTTGTTCTAAAACTTCATAAACTGCTTTAGGATCTTTTTCAAAAGCTTCACGACGTTCTCTAATTGGACGTAAAACGTCTTGTAATACATCATTTAAATACTTCTTAATTTTAACATCTCCAAGTCCACCTTGACGATATTGTTCTTTTAATTCTGCAACATGATCTTTATCTTCAGCAAAAATATCTAAATAAGTAAATACGGTATTGCCTTCAACTTTACCTGGATCTTCAACATGAATATGTTCAGGATCTGTATACATTGACATTACTTTCTTTTTAATATCTTCTTCTGAGTCAGATAAATAAATACAATTATTTAAAGATTTACTCATCTTTGCATTTCCATCAAGTCCAGGAATTCTTCCTTGTCCTTTTTCAGGGAAGTAACCTTCTGGTTCGACTAAAATATCTTTTTGATAAATATTATTGAAACTACGAACGATTTCTCTTGTTTGTTCAATCATAGGCTCTTGATCTTCTCCAACAGGAACAACGCTTGCTTTAAATGCAGTGATATCAGCAGCTTGTGATACTGGATAAATAAAGAATCCTGCTGGAACACTTTGTCCAAATGCTTTTTGTTTAATTTCTGCTTTAACTGTTGGATTTCTTTCCAAACGAGATACACTAACTAAGTTTAAATAAATCATAGTTAATTCATTAAGTGCAGGAACTTGAGATTGCACAAAAATAGTTGATTTACTTGGATCAATCCCAACTGCTAAATAATCCAATGCAACTTGAAATAATGAATTTTTTATCTTTTCAGGATCTCTTGCATTATCTGTTAAAGCTTGCATATCAGCAATCATGATGAAGTTTTGATAACTTCCTTCATTTTGTAATTTTACACGATTTTTTAAAGATCCAACAAAATGTCCAATGTGTAATCTTCCAGTAGGACGGTCACCGGTTAAAAGTATTTTTTTATCCATAATTAAAATCTCCTTTTTATAAAAAAAGCGACCTATTGTAATAAACAATAGGACGCTAGAGCGTGGTACCACCTAGATTGCAGTTAAAACTGCCACTAAAACGATAAGGGGGTCACCCATTTATTTATTAAATCCATTTCGTCTTATCTAGTTATTCTCAACCTAATATAACTTCTCTGTTTATGATTTGACTACTTCTATAACATTAATTTTAATATTAATACTAAGCGATGTCAAAACGTTTATCACAATTGACATTAGTGATATTTAAATCTAAAATTATGAGGCAAATTAATGTATGAATTATTGGAGGGACTAATTTGAATAATTCCGAAAAAAGCATTGAAATTAATCGAGTAGAAGAAATAATTAAAAAGCTTGATCACAAAATTGAATTAACTAAAGAAGAATATAAGAAAGCAAAAGATGAAGTAACTAGAGTTCAAAAAAATTATAGTAATAATACCTCAATTAATTATTTTGAAGTTGATGATCGAATTGAAACTAGTGCTGATTTACAACAACAAAGGGGTTTAGTTAATAAAGTTGTTGAAGATGAAGCAATTGTTAAACGACAATTAGCAACCTATGAAGAATTAAAATCATCGCCTTACTTTGGCAGAATCGATGTTATTGAAGAAAATGAAAAAGAAGCTTTATATATTGGAATTGCTTCATTTATTGATGAAAAAGGTCAATTTTTAATTCATGATTGGCGTGCTCCTATTTCCAGTATTTATTATAATGGAAAACTAGGAAACGTAAGTTATCAAACTCCTAGAGGAAAACAAAATGTAGAATTAACAAAAAAAAGACAATATCAAATAAAAAATGGAGATATAATCAATATGTTTGACACTAACGAAACAGTTGGTGATGAAATGTTACAACAAGCATTGGGTGATCAAAATACACAAACAATGCGTAATATTGTAGCCACAATTCAAAATGAACAAAATGATATTATCAGAGATACTAAAACGGATTTATTAGTTGTTCAAGGTGTTGCGGGTTCTGGAAAGACTTCCACTATTTTACAAAGAATCGCTTTCTTGTTATATCATAGTCGTGATTCTTTAGATGCGGATCAAATTATATTATTTTCTCCTAATCTATTATTTTCTCATTATATTAGTGAAGTTCTTCCAAGCTTAGGTGAAAAAAACATGCGACAAGTAACTTTATCTGAATTTCTAAGTCACCGATTAACCGGATTAAATGTTCAATCTATTTTTTCAAAATATGAAGAAAACCAAGTTGAAAAATCCGATAATGAAATAATTACTAATTTTAAAAATAGTCAATCATTCATAGATCAAATCAATGAATATTTACAGAATTTAAATTATTTTGATATTCAATTTAACAGTATATTATTTAGAGGACAGAAGTATTTTGATAAACATGAGATTGCTACTATTTATCAAGAATTACCCAAAGACCTAAAATTTGATGAAAAGATGCTTCAAACTAAAAATATTTTAATAAAAAAATTAAAAGAAAATATTGAACGAAATACTGAAGCCGAATGGATTGAAAATGAAATTGAAAATTTAAGTAATGAAGAATACAACGAATTACTCGGTGAAGATAATATAAACGAAGAATTAGAATTTGATGAAATTCATCAAATCATTGCTGAAAACATAGCTAAAAGAGAATTAACTAGTATATATGATGCAATTTATAATAATAATCTATTTGATCCTTATAGTCAGTATATTGATTTTCTAAAGAACATTTCACTGCCAAAAGAAATTTCCAAGAGCCAGTGGGATAAATCAATCCAAGTATTTGAAAATAATCTTGAATTTCATAATATAAACTTTGAAGATACAGCGCCGTTTATCTATCTAAGAGATAAATTTACTGGTTCAGGAAGAAATCATAGTATTCAATATCTATTCATTGATGAAATTCAGGACTATTCTATTTCTCAAATTATGTATTTAAAATACGCATTTCCAAATGCAAAATTTAATTTAATTGGTGATAGTGAACAAAATATATTTAGTGAAGTGGAATCTGCAGATCAATTATTAAAAAATCTTGATAATGCAATTAGTAGTAAACATGCACGTTTAATCTCTTTAAATCGTTCATATCGCTCAACTTATCCAATAACTAATTTTGCAAAAAATTTATTACCTCACGGCGAACATATTCAACCTTTTAATCGTGAAGGAGAAATTCCTAAATTATATTTATCTAAAAATAATGAGCAAATGTTAAATACATTAAAAAAAGTAATTATAGATAAGCAAAAAGAACAAGAAACAATCGCAATTATTACTAAAAGTTTAACCGAAGCAAAAGAACTTCAAAAAAAATTGCATCGTGAATTTAATTCTATTTTGTTAACTGATGAAGATCGTATCTTACCAGAAAAAGTTATTATTTTACCAATTTACTTAGCTAAAGGTTTAGAATTTGACTGTATTATTGGATATAACATTTCCAAAAGTAATTTTACAGATTTAAAATCAGTCGGTATTCTCTATACAATTGCTACAAGAGCTATGCATGATTTAACTTTAATTAGTGAAACTGAATTTTCACCATTAATTAATCAAAAAATTATTAATGAAAAACTAATCCAAATAAAAAGAACTGATAATTAATTTCAGTTCTTTTTATTTTCCCATTCTTCTCTTAAAATACCATATTTAATTGAATCCCAATATTGGCGTTCCCAATATCTAACTTTAGGAACATATGCTTCTTCATTTAAGCCTAATTTTTTTGATAATTTAATCATACCAGGATTACCAGACCAAGTTGTTAATCCAATATGTGGCAATTTTGTAATAGAAAATTGATAATCAATCCACTTGCTCATAGCATCAAGGCCAATTCCCTTACTCCAATTATTTTCATCGAAAATAATGATTCCAATATCTAACCATTTTTTTAAATCATTGTCTTCATAATAAGATCCAACTGTTCCAATAATTTTATCATTTATTATAATTACTTTATAATTGCTTCCAGTAATTAATTTCTTTGATTCATACTTTTTAAATTTTCTATATGTAGGAATTTCATCTTCAAAATAAGGTCCATTATATTCCATCCACTTAGCATGAGGATCACCATAAGCAATTTTCCAGTATTCTTTCAATCTTTTTTTATCTAGATTTTTTAATTGTAATGTCATTATAGGACCTCCGATGATTTTCAAAAGCCGCTTCTGAGATTTGAACTCAGCACCTTTTCCTTACCATGGAAATGCTCTACCTACTGAGCTAAAGCGGCATTATAATTTTACCATAAAAAAAAGACTAATAACTATAAAAGTTATTAGTCTTTTTACAAATTGCGCGGCAA
>NZ_WWFA01000011.1 GCF_021698855.1 Lactobacillus sp. S2-2 | reverse complement strand
TAATTCATTGTATCAGCTAATTAACTTTCTTGCAAGCGTTTTTTTAAATTATTTTAATTCGTTTTCGCTCGTTTTGTTCCTTAGCAGAACAGTTATTAACTATACTATTTAAACTTAATTATGTCAACAACCTTTTTTATTTTAATATTTTAATAAAATATTTGTCTCCTTAACGACAAGGAATATCTTACCAAGAATTTAATTCTTCGTCAATAAAAATCTTAAATTATTATAAAATTAAAATTTATTTTTATTTTGTTTATCAATTTTCTGATATATTTGATTACAATACTAAAAACAAAAAGGAGATTACATATGGAAGTAATTAACTATTTAATAAGTTTCGTGTTACACATTGATCAACATTTAATTGAAATCGTCAATAATTTCGGTGATTGGACTTACCTTATCATATTTTTAATCATTTTTGTAGAAACTGGAGCTGTTATTTTACCTTTTCTACCAGGAGATTCTTTATTATTCGCTGCTGCGGCATTATCAGCCAATGCATCATATAATCTAGATATATGGATTTTCATAGTAATTTTCTTAACAGCATGTATATTAGGTGACTCTCTTAACTTTTTAATTGGTCATAAAATAGGAAACAAAATAACACAAAACAGAATATTAGGTAAATTTATAAAACAAGAGAACTTAGATCAAGCAAATAAATTCTTCGAAAAACATGGTCCAATTGCAATCTTCTTTGCAAGATTCTTACCTATCATAAGAACATTTGCACCTTTAGTTGGTGCAACAAGTGGATACAAATATAAAAAGTTTTTAAAATATAATTTAATTGCTGCCTTTTCATGGGTGACTTTATGTTGTGGTGCAGGATATTTCTTTGGAAACATACCAGTAGTTCAAGATAATTTCTCTTTAGTTGTTCTACTAATCATCATAATTTCGCTATTACCAATCTTTATTACATTTATAAAAAGCAAATTATCAAAAAAAGAAGTTGATTAAATCAACTTCTTTTTCTTTTAAAAATAAATAATATAGTTATAATCATATAAAAAATCATTAATATAAAAAAATATTGAAAATAATATTCTGGAAATACATTAATTATTGGATCCTTATCTGGATTAATCATCCAATAATTATTATTAAATAAAAGTTCGTGCAAACAATAAAATATTTCTTTAAAATCGGCTACTATAAAAACAATTAATATAATTAAGCTTAATTTATACTTATAAATAATTTTTAGAGGATTTATAAATAAATAACGATTGAAAAAAAATACATAAACACTAAGAAAACCACTAAATAATAATATTACGTTATTAAATTCAATTAAATGTTTTACTTCTTTAAAATGTGTAACTACATTATTAGAAATAAAAACATTATGTACTTTCAAATAATACTCAGCAGGAGAATTAAGATATTCAATAACAGATTTATACATACCATAATAAGATATATTTAGTTCATGACATTTTATCATTAATAAATATAGAAAATTAGAATTTAATGTTAAATAAAAACTAAAACTAATTATGAATAGATAAATAATTAGATTAGTAATTAAAATCTTATACTTCCCAAGTATCAAGACTATTTACCTCATAAGTAGGTTTATTTAATTGTTTATCAACGAAACTACTATTAGAAACACCCGTATAGACTATTAATGTATCAATACCAAAATTAATCCCAGCTTTAATATCAGTATTGTAATTATCACCAACCATTATTACTTCATCTTTATTTAATTGTAACTTTTCTAATGCTTTATTAAGAATTAATGTTTCGGGCTTACCTATTATTACTGGATTTTTTTGAGTAGAATATTTAACAAAATCAACAAGGGCACCAGCTCCTGGAAGCATCCCTCTTTCATTTGGAATGTTTGTATCTATATTTGTACCAATAAATTTAGCACCATTTTGAATTAATAATGTAGCACGAGTAAGTTTCTCATAAGTTACATCCCAATCTAAACCAATGACTACATATTTTGGATTATCAATAAATAAATTAAATCCTTTTTTTGAAACTGCATCTTTTAGTCCATCTTCCCCAATTACATATGCACTTTTATCTTCTACATTAGCATCTTGAGCTAAATAATCAGCAGTTGCCATAGCATTTGTATATACATTACTTTCATTTACTACGATATTATGATACTTCTTTAAAAAATCAACCACTTCATATGCTTTTTTGGTTGTATTGTTAGTTACAAATAAAAAAGGAATATGTTTATCTTTTAATTTATCTATAAATCTTTTAGCTGCATCAATTGATTCTTTACCTTTATAAATTGTTCCATCTAAATCAATTAAATAACCTTTATAATTTTTCATAACCTACTCCATTTTATTTTTTTGTACTATCTTAAATCCTCGATGTGCTCCATTTTTATATCTTGAATTAATATTAGATTTCTTAATCATATCTTTATCTACATATTTGGATTTTTTTGTTTGCTGTCTATTTTTTCTTACGTTATTATTTGAACTTTTTAAATCAACATTATGAAGGATAAAGTAAGGAGCACCAACATTTGACTTTTCAATCAAATAATCATCAATTGCTGAATATTTAAGAGCCTTACTAACCTTCTTAAAATCACTATAAAATCCTTTTAATCTTAATTGTCCATAACCCCAATCACCAACAATAAAATCATATTTGGTAAATATAGGATTAAATTTATTACTAAAATCTGAAAAGTGAAACGCATCTAATTTATTCGCAATAATTTTATATAAATGATTATTTATATAAATGCTTTCATTATCATTTTTTTCAATTCTAGCTAAATTTTTCCTTTCCTCATTTCTATTTGCTATTAAATCTTCAATTTCTTTATGACTCATATTAAACACCTTACCTAATCGGGTATATTTTTGAAAGCTTATCTGCAAAAACATCTCTTAATGATTGATTATAAATAATCCTATTTTTACCGGAAATTTCAATTGATGGAAAAAATGGAATAAATAAATAATGATCTAAAAGTGCAATTGTATAAAATTCATCTAATTTAACTAATTCATTATTATAAAATAATTTATTATCTTTATATTCTAATTTATCATATTTTAATAAACCAAAATACAAACCTCTAAATCCCATTCCTTTTTGTTCAAATTTTTTCAAAAACATCTTATTCTTTTCCATTTCTTTAAATAACCTAATTAAATCAGATCCTTTAAATGTTGAAACCATAACATGCATTGAATGAGGCAACATAGAATGAATATCTTTTTTAGTAATAATACCTTTTTTTAATTGATGTAAAAATAAACCATAATTCAAAACTCCAACACTTGCACCAGCCTTTTCTTCTATACCTTCTAAACCTATTTTTATCAATTCGTCATAAGACAAATTATGATCTAATTTAGCAACTTCAATTTCATCTAATTTTTCATTTCCTAATTTTTCAAGATTATAGACTTCCTTTTTATTTTCCAATCTTTTTAAATCATTAACAGACTCAACCATAGCTTTTTGTTTTATAGGCTTATTATAATTAAATTCAATTTTAATTTCACCAATATAATTTCCGTATTTACCAGCAGCAGTTAACAAACTATAATTTACTAACTTTCCTTCTTTTAATAAATGATGAGTATGACTTCCAATAATTAAATTTATTTCAGGAAATTCATCTGCAATCTTTTCATCATTACTAATCCCTAAATGTGAAAGTAATATTAAATAATCAAAATTATTTTGCCACTTATCTAATAATTTATGAATAGTATCGAATATATTTAATGGTATCCAATTCATATATTCATAAGTTGCATAAGGAAAAGTTAATCCAAAAATTCTAACTTTAGTTCCATCATTTAAATATATATCCTTTTTTTCAATTCCAAATTCTGGTATTTTACCTGTACTTTCATCAAGAATATTAGAAAGTAAAACATCAAAATTTTTATTAGAATACAAATCTAATAATTGTTGATGAGAATTAGTTAAAGCTTCATTATTTCCAATAGTTACCGCATCATAACCAACCTCATTTAAAAGTTTTGTATTATATTTACCATCAGTAGCCTCAGTTAATGGATGAAAGCGATCCATTGCATCTCCATCATCAAACTTTAAAACTTGGTAACCTTTATTTTGATATTTATCAGTTTCTTCTTTTATATACGCTTTTATTTGTGGCCAATGTTCAAAATGTGAATGTAAATCATTAGTATGTAAAATTAATAGCTTTTGTTTCATAAATATTCAACCTTCTATAATCAATCTTTATATCTATAATAACAAAAAATAAAAAAGGATGACTAAATTGTCATCCCTTTTTTACTTAATTTTATTTTTCTTATCTATATTAATTTTAAAAATAAATAGAACCGAAATCCAAATAATAGCACCTATTAAAGCAAATGCTGTTTCACGTTTCATTAACATTACTAATGCTACAAATACCATAAAACCAACTACAAAGAAATTAGTATATGGGAAAAATGGCATTTTAAATGTTAATTTACTAGTTTCTTCTTTAGTCAATGATTTACGATACTTATAATGTGCTAATGAAATTAATGACCAAGTAAATAGTAAACAAGTAGTGGCCACACTTGATATTAATTCAAATACACCATCAGGAATAACAATATTTAAAATAACGGCAATTGCTACAACGATTGAAGACAAAAGTACAGAGTTTCTTGGAACATGTCTATCAGATAATGTATTTAACTTCTTACCAAAAGTAGTTTTACTATCTGAAGTAAGCGTATAAAGCATTCTACCTGTTGTATAGATAGCACTGTTACATGCAGATGCAGCAGCAGTTAATACAACAAAGTTAATAATTGTAGCTGCTGATGTAATTCCTATACTTTGGAAAACTTGAACGAATGGACTAGTATTTGGTGAAATATTTTCCCAAGGGAAGATAGACATTAAAATAACTAATGATCCTAAATAAAATAAGATAATTCTAACTGGAATATCATTAATTGCTTTTGGTAAAACTTTTTCTGGATTTTGAGTTTCAGAAGCGGTCATCCCTACCATTTCAATTCCTGCAAAACTAAAAATAACCATTTGAAATGATAACAAGAAACCTGTAATTTGATGATTAAAAAAATGACCAGAAGCTAAGTTAGCAAATGTTGCATGTCCAACCGGTGTTTTATAATGGATAGCAATCAAAACTAATCCAGTAACAATTAATGCAATAATGGCAACAATCTTAATAATTGAGAACCAAAATTCAGTTTCACCAAAAGCCGCTACACTAATTGAATTCAATAAATAAATTAATAATAAAACTACCAGTCCAGTAACCCATTGCGGCAAATCAGGAAACCAGAATTTCATATAAATTCCTGTAGCTGTAATTTCAGCCATTGCAATTGAAATCCAAGTAAACCAATATGTCCAACCAGCAACAAACCCTACTTTATCACCTAAGTATTTAGTGATAAATGTTATAAATGATGGACTATCAATATCTGATAATAACAATTCACCTAATGCTCTCATAAATAAAAAACATGCAAGACCAGCAATTAGATATGCTAAAACAATTGATGGACCAGCGGAATGGATTGATTGACCAGCTCCAAGAAACAATCCAGTTCCGATTGTTCCTCCTAATGCAATCAATTGAACATGTCGTCCTTTCAAATTACGAGCCATTTTATTATTATTTGTGTTTTCTGACAATTTCTTCACTCCTTAATTCTTAATTGTTTAAAATTATACACACATTTGTATTTAAATGTTAAACATTTTGTTAAGCATACATTACATTCTAAATAATAAATGCTTTTAAATCAATAAAATTAAACGAAAAAATAATTAAATGAATTTTTTTCATTAAAGGTTGAAAAAAATACACTTCTATAGATAAGAAGTGTACCCATATAATTTATTTTTCTTGCTCTAATCTTTGAACATCTCTTACAATCATTAATTCTTCATTTGTAGGTACTAATAAAGTTTTTACTTTGGCGTCATCTGAACTAAGATCAATATCTTTGCCTCTAACATTATTCTTTTCAGTATCAATGGAAATACCTAAAAATGATAATTTTTCAGTGACCTCTTCTCTAATCATAATATCATTTTCACCAACACCTGCAGTAAATACAATAGCATCTAGTCCATTCATTTCTGCAGCATAAGATCCAATATATTTAATTACACGATTCATCCAAATATCTCTGGCTAATTTAGCTTTATGATTTTCTGCTTGAACTTTTTCTAAATCTCTCATATCTGCTGAAACTTCAGAAACACCAACTAATCCTGATTTTTTATTTAAAATATTCATCATATCATCGATATTATCAATACCTTCTTTTTTCATTAAGAATGGTAATAATGATGGATCAATATCTCCAGATCTAGTAGCCATTGTTAATCCTGCTAATGGTGTGAATCCCATTGATGTATCATATGACTTTCCATCTTTAATTGCACAAACTGAAGCTCCTGCACCTAAATGTAATACAATTAATTTAAGCTCTTCAAGTGGTTTACCAAGCATGTTAGCTGCTTTTTGTGAAACATATCTATATGATGTTCCGTGTGCACCATACTTTCTTGCTCCATATTTTTTATAAAATTCATAAGGAATGCTATACATAAAGTTTTCTTCAGGCAGTGAATTATGAAATGAAGTATCAAAAACAGCGACACTAGTTACATTAGGTAATATTTTCTTAAATGCTCTAATACCCATTAGATTTGCTGGTTCATGTAATGGAGCTAATTCAGTTAATTCTTCGATTTTTTTAATAACATCATCATCAATTACAACTGATTCTTTAAAGAATTCTCCACCCGCAACGATTCGATGACCAACACCTGTTATTTCATTGTAATCTTTAATAATATCAAGTGATAATAACTTATCTAAAACGATCTTAATTGCTTCATCATGAGTTTTAACATCTTGAACATCTTCAAATTTATTATCACCATATTTGATTTCGATTTGTGAATTATCTAATCCAATTCTTTCAATTGCCCCACTAACTAGTAATTTTTCATCAGGCATTGCAAATAATTTAAACTTTAATGTTGAACTACCTGCGTTAATCGCAATAATTTTTTCCATTATTATATTCTCCCTTTATTATCTTAATAAATCATTAGATTCCCATTTAACTAATTGTGAAATGAATTTTTTGACCTGTTTTACTTCTTTAAAAGATGGTAATTCTCCAAGCATAACTTTCTTAACCTGTTTAGAACTATTTCCATGTTTTTGAAGAATAATCAATGATTTTCTTGCACTTTTATTCATAAATAAATCACTTGGCAGATTAATTATTGATTGTAAATATGCATTATCTTGAATAAAAGAAAGTAATTTTTTCGATTCTTGAGTTTCAAATAAATTACTTGGAACTAAAAACAATCCAAAACCTCCATCATTAAGTTTATTAATTGCTTGTTCAATTAATAAATGATGAACATAAGAATGTCCTTGATCTGATTTAGTTACATAATTTTGAATATTTTCATCAATTGGATAATATCCAACTGGTAAATCTGATATTACTAAATCAAATTTATTTTTTAAAATTTGAGAAGTAGCATCTTGATGTATTAAATCAATATCAATATCTTGCATTTCACTACTTATACTTCCAACAGATATTAAAGAATCATCATTGTCAATTCCTGTTAAATCAATTTTTTTATTTTTATCAATTTGATTAAATAAAGCAAATAACAGATTACCACTTCCAATAGATAAATCTAATATTGAAATTTCATCTTTACCTATTTTATTAATAAAATTATCAACTAAAATAGCTATCAAATATGCAATTGAATCAGGAGTTATTTGATGATTAGATTGAATTTTATCTTCTTTTATGGCCTTTAACATTGCCATTTGAATTGATTTTCTTATATTTTCTTTTTCAAGATTTTTATAACTTATTTTTTTATATAATGATTTTAATTCATCTACTATCTTTGAACTAGGTTTATCGTTTTCGACTCTAACATCATTATTGATTAAGTTTTCAGCTGTCTCAATAAAAGCATCTAGATAAGAAGTTTCAAGTTCATTTTTTAAAACTTCACTAGATTGATCAAATATTTGAAATAAATTAATCGTTTCATTCTCTGACAGAACGATTCACCCTTTCTAGTTGCAAGTATATTTTTATGTACAACTATAATCTATAGTACCAGAAAATATAAGAAAAATTCAAGATTTAGAAGATTTCAAGTTAATCTTTATCTTTTTTTCATAATCATTAGCAAGACTATAATTGCTTTGAATTTCAATACTATTTCTTTGTAAAGAGTAAATCATTATTGGGATAAATATAATTAAAAAAATTAAAGATAATGCAGTTACATTTCCTTTTCTCATTATTCACTCTTCTTAAGATATGTTTTAAATATCTTTTTATTTTTATTTGTTTGTATTTCACTGATTAAAAACTCATTTTTATACTGCCAAAAAACATCTTCAACATTATCCATTAATGGTATGTGACCTCCATCTAAAGTTCTTAATCTAATCATATTTTTATATTTTTCTAAAACATATTTTTTATTATTAATTTCACTATAAAAAACTGGGGAATCATTATTCATTTCACAAAAAGTAAAATCGTAATTTTTATTTTCAATATTTTGAATATAAAAAAAGAAATCAGAAAAATCATCATTCTTTATTTTCTTTTGAATATATAAATAACTTGTAATTAATAATAATGAAATTGAAAAAATAAAAAGAGATACAATTGTTTCTATAACTGTAAATCCACTTTTATTCATCAAAACTTTTTTCATATTCAATTCTTCTTATCTCAAGATTTCTTCGACTATCTTTCAATTTTTTTTGAGAAATATTATCGAAAGACAAAAAAGATATAATTGCTATAGAAATAATTGTAATGCCGACAATTGAATCCATAATCGTAAATCCTTTTCTTTTATTCATAAATTTTATAAACTCCCCAACCTAATTGAAATGTCTGTCTTATA
Source organism: Lactobacillus sp. S2-2 (assembly GCF_021698855.1). GTDB lineage: Bacteria > Bacillota > Bacilli > Lactobacillales > Lactobacillaceae > Fructilactobacillus. The sequence continues at coordinate 215,574 of NZ_WWFA01000011.1, read as the reverse complement.
TTCTTTTTTTTATTTTTAGAAGACCACATGATCGTTTTAGGACTAACAAATCCATTTTCACTAATTCTAACTGTATCATATTTTGTTGGTACTAAATCACTACTCAATTTTATAGTTTTAGTATGCATTTTTTTATTATAAAAATTTTTAAATATTATTTTTTCATCAGTAAAAAAATAAACGTTTGTTTCACATTTATGTTTTTTAGAAATCATAATTTCATACTGCCAAACTGAATGGAAATTATTCCAAAAATAATCATATTTTTGATTCATTCTTAATAAATTTAATCCTATAAAAAATAATCCTGAAAAAAAGCAAAAAATAATTAATACAATTAAACTTTCCAAAATACTAAAACCATTTTTATTTTGATTTAACTTGATTATCAATAATTTCAATTCCTTCTTTTCTTGCTGAATTAATTTGTTTTGAACTTAAATATTTATCTTTTTCTAATATTTCATATGTCACATCTTTACTATCATCATCACCCAAATATGAATCTACTTGTGTTTGAACGACTGACTTCATTGCATCTACATGAATTTTCTTTGCATTATTTTTTTGACCAATCACATTTGGAATAATAATCAAAATTAATAAAGAAATAATAAATAAGACAATTGTCATTTCGATTAGTGTAAAACCTTTTCTTTTCATTAAAAATCTCCTTTTATTGAACCATACATAGGTAACATAATTTTCAAATACGCTATAACAATTACAATTCCAATCACTAATAAAAATAGTGGTTGAATAAAAGTAATCAACTTATTAGATTTATTAATTAAATCTTGAAATTTTAGTTTAGAATAAACTAAAAAATTATAAGATATTTCAGTCTTAGAATTTCCTTGTTCTAAAAACACTTTAAATTCATCAGGAATAAAACTATATTTTTCAATTATTAAACTATATGAATTCCCCTGAGACATACTTTCATCTAATTCATATGTTAATTCTCTTAATAAACTTTTTTCATCGAAATTCATACATACATTTATAATATCTTTTACTTCTAATCCTTTTTTTAACATCAATGACAGATTCAAAGCCAAATAATAACCTAAATAATCCTTTAACAACAATTTTAATAATGGAATTTTTAGAAGTATCTTTAATTTAGATAAACTATTAAGTTTTTTAAAATGATAATAAAAAATTATTGTTGTAGTAAAAATTATTAAAAAGCATCCAAATATTATATACGTTAAATAAAAATTACTACTAGAATTATCCATATCAAATTGAGGAATAATGAAAGTATTTATACTAAATAAAATCAAAAATAATATAAAGCACAACATAATTGGATACAACATCAAATCCTTGATTTTTTTAATTTGCAACTTTTTCAACTTTAAAAAATCAATTATTTCTTTCAAACCATTAATAAAATTACCTTGTTTTTCAGCAATTATTAGTTGATTTAATATATCATTTTCTAATAAAAAATCTAATGAATCAGAAATTGAACTTCCTCTACGCAATGACATTTCAATATCAATCAAATCAGATAAAAATTTTGGAAACATAACCTTCATAAAATTAATACTTTGTTTTAAAGGAACTCCGGTTTTTAATAGATTATATAAGGTATTTAAAATCAACATTTGTTCTTTTTTATTAACCGAATTCATATTTCTTAAAATTTTCATATGATATTATTCCTTTCTTGCTTAAATCATTTATTTTTTTATTCCAATAATTCATTGCACCGAAATCATCAATACCTTCTTTCATTGTTATTAATCCTTTAATTTTTTTATCTTCTGAAATAATTAATCTTTGATATAAAATAGAATTTAAAGCTGATTCTAAATGATCTCTTTCTATTCCAAAGTTTAAAAATCTTTGAATTACCGATTCAGTATCCTTAGAATGAATTGAGCAAAAAACTAAATGTCCTGACAGTGCGGCTTTAACAGCAGCATTCGCAGTTTCACTATCTCTAACTTCTCCAATAATAAATACATCAGGTCTATGCCTTAATCCAACTTTTATTAAATCTTCATAAGTCATATCTGCTTTTTCATTAACTTCTAATTGTAAAAATTTATTTTCATATATTTCGACCGGATCTTCAATCGTCATTATCAAATTTTCATTAACAATCTTTTTTGCAATATGATATATAGTTGATGTTTTGCCTACACCTGTTGGTCCTGAAAAAATAACCAATCCTCTTCGATTCAAATTATCAAATAATTTATCAATAATTTCATAGTTATAAAATTTTTCATTCAAAGAACTATTATTATATATTATTCTAATTACTAATGATTCGTTTCCATTAAAATCTCCAACAGTTGATATTCTTAAATTAAGTTTTCTATCATTAAATTCATATTCAAATGAACCTAATTGCGGTCTTCTTCGTTCTGACAAAGACATCTTACTTTCAAATTTAAGTAAATTTATTACTTTATCTGCTTCTTTTGAATCTAATTCAATGCAAGTATGAATATTATCTGGTTCTTTATATTTAATAACATAACTAGTGTTACTAGTTGGTAATATATATATATCTGAAACTTGATTAGAAATAGAATATTCAATCATTTGCTTAATTGTATTTGGTATATTTCTCATTTAAATCACCTCTTATTTAAAATACGCAAAAAAAAAGAAACCTATTAAAGGTTTCTTTTTATTGAACATCTTCTTCTGGTAACTTAGCTGCTTCATATACATCTTGTACATCATCATTTTCTTCAAGTTCATCAATTAATCCTGAATATTGTGAAGCTTTTTCTGACGGTACATCAGTTATTGTTTCTGGAAACATAGTTACTTCAGCAGTATCTAATACATATCCAGCATTTTGTAATTGATCTCTAACTTCTGGTAATGAAGCAGTATCAGTGAAAACTTCGAATTTATCATCACTATTTTTCATATCATCAGCACCAGCATCTAATGCTGCCATCAACATAGTATCTTCATCTGTATCTTCAAGTTCATCTTTCAAGATAACAATATATCCCTTACGATTAAACATATATGAAACAGAGCCATTTGTTCCTAAAGATCCACCATGATGAGTAAAAGCTGATCTAACTGCTGATGCAGTTCTATTTTTATTATCAGTTAGAACAGAAACCATAATTGCTGTTCCACCTGGTCCATAACCTTCATAAGTTATTTCTTCGAATTTAACTCCACCTTGACCTGAAGCTTTATCAACAGCACGTTGAACATTATCTTTAGGCATATTAGCGGCACGAGCTTTTTCCATCTCTAAACGAAGTTGAGGGTTACTATCTGGATCAGGGCCACCCGCTTTTGCAGCTTGGTATAAGTTACGTGATATTTTTTGGAAAATTTTTCCACGCTTAGCATCCTGGGCATTTTTTCTCCCTTGAATGTTATGCCATTTTGAATGTCCTGACATGATTCAGCACTCCTCTCTCTTGTTCATAATTAGCAGCTTTAATTGTATCAATTAAAAAATATATTATCAAGTTAAATTATTTTGTTGAATTTCGTTTTTTTAGTGAGAAATTTAATAAGACGTTATTATCATCAACAACATCATCATTCATCAATTTCGTTAAAAGTCTCATTGAAACAGCACCCATATCATATAAAGGCTGGCTTATCGTTGACATTGTTGGCCTTGTAAATTCAGTAATCATAGTATCATTACTTGTGGCAACTTCAAAATCTTCTGGCACTCTCATCCCGGAATCTACTACTCCATTTAAAACACCAGCTGCTAATTCATCGTCACTAACAACAGCAGCAGATATATTAGAATTCTTTATTTTTGAACTTAATAAATATCCAGATTTGTAATCTTGCTTAGTACTTATAACAAGACTTTCATCATATTCAATCCCAAATTTTTTCAAAGCTTGTTTATATCCTGCTAATCGATAATTTTTATTAATTGGCCAATCTAATGATCCGCTAATAAATGAAATTTTTTTATTCCCATTATTTATCAACTCACAGGTTTGTGTAAAAACAGCTTGCTTGTAATCAATATTTACACTTGGTATTTTGTTTTCGTGATCAATAGACCCAGCTAAAACCATTGGTGTTCTCATATTATTTAACATTGATCTAAAATCTTCAGTGATTTTATTTCCCATATAAATAATTCCGTCGACTTGTTTTGATCTAAGTGTTTCGAGCACCTTTAACTCTTTTTCTTCATTTCCATCAGAATTAGTTAAAATAATATTGTAATCATACATAGATGCAATATCATCAATTCCTAATGCCAAAGCTGAAAAAAATAAGTTAGTTACACTTGGAATAATAACTCCAATTGTAGTTGTCTTTTTACTAGCTAATCCTCTAGCAACAGCATTCGGATGATAATTTAAATTTTCAATAACAGCTAAAACTTTTTCTTTTGTTTCTGGTTTAACATTATCATTTCCGTTAACTACACGAGATACAGTAGCCATTGAAACACCTGATTCCCTAGCTACATCATAAATAGTAATGGTCTGTTTTTTCATCAGTGTTATTGACTCACTTTCTATTAATTAATATTAGATAAATATAACAGAAATTTTTTTACCTATCAATAAAAAAAAGCTAGATAAAACTAGCTTTTAATAAGGTTCTTCTGTAGGATAAAAAGTTTCTGTACCATTTTTTAAATCTTTATAATTTAAATTTTCTTTATCAAATGATTCATTTTGCCTAATTTCATTCATACCATCAACAAAACAATCTTTCATATCTTCTTTGTAATCATTAATGTAATAAAATTTATCTAAAACAAAATCTTTTACATTTTCAGTAGCATCTAACAAATTATTTTTTAGTTTTATTTTTTTTAATTGATTTAAACTCTTATAACTAATTAAAGCTGTAGTTCCTGTTACAATTGCACCAAAAAATAAGGCCTTTTTTAGTCCCATAATAAATAATCTCCTATTTATTTTTCTTCTTATTTTTATTAGCAAACATTTTTCCAACAAAGCTTGCTCCAAAAGCAGTTACAGAATTTTTAACAAATGATCCTTTTCTAGATTTAAAACGATCACTTGCATTTCTTGTGGCATTATTTAAATCTGAGACACTTTCACCTAAATCCGAAGCTGCCTTAAATACTGGTTCAACTGTTTCGAGATTTTTATTAACATTTTCTAAAAGAACATTTGTAATTGATAAAATATCCTCTGTATCTTTTGTAATTATATCTAAATCGTTTGTAACAGAATTAATACTTTTATTAGCTTCTTTTAAAGTTTTGTTTAATTGAATAATAAAAATACATATAAACACAACTAATACAGCAAATGCTACTGCTGCAATAAGTGCTGCTATTTGTCCACCTGTCATCATTTTACCTCCTGAAATTTGATAACTTTACAATAGCATTTTGTTATCAATAAAACAATTATTAGACCGTTTTATTTTAGATATGAAAAAAATTTGATACACTAAAATAGCAATAAATAAACGGAGGTTTTTCATGAATTATCTTGCAATTAATATATTTAATAATAAAAATTTTGTTACTAAATATTTATCAAAATTCGATTGGGACAAAATTATTGTAACTTTTACTAATAAAATAATATCAATTATTTTGTTATCGATATTTTTTCTTGTAGTTACAAAAATTGGTCAAAGAATTATAAAAAAATTTTTCTATAGTCACGAAAAGAAAAGTAAAACTAAAGTTAGTGCTAAAAGAAATAAAACGTTGTTTACTTTAACTTCTAACTCATTTTCATATCTAATAATCTTCTTTTGGATATACTCTATTTTATCTACAGTTGGTGTTCCAGTTGGTACTCTAGTTGCTGGAGCTGGAGTTTTCAGTTTAGCTTTAGGTTTAGGTGCTCAAGGATTTGTTTCTGACATTGTTAGTGGTTTCTTTATTCTTTCCGAAAGACAACTTGACGTTGGAGAAAGAGTTACAATTAATAATATTTCTGGATTTGTAACTTCAGTTGGATTAAGAACAACTCAAATCACATCAGTAGATGGTACATTAAACTTTATTCCTAATCGAAATATAAGCATAATTTCCAATTTATCTAGAGGAGATATGCTAGCTACTATTGATATTAGAATATTCCCTGATACTCCAATCAATAAATTAGAAGAAATAATTAAAAACGTTAATAACAAACTTATTCCCGATGATGAAAATGTTATTGATGATCCAATTCTATTTGGAACATTAAATGCTCCAAATAATTCACTAGTTTATGAAGTTTTTATTCGAACTAAAAATGAAACTCAATTTGATACACAAAACAAATATTTAGCTGCATATTTAACTGAAATATCAAATAACGGAATAGAATTACCATCAATGGAATTTATTAATACAAAATAAAAAAATTCAAAAACACTAAAAGGATACTATTAAATAGTATCCTTTAATTTTTCTTTTAAATTTTCAATAGCATTTCTTCGATGACTTATTTTATTCTTTTCTGAAAATGAATATTCAGCTAACGTTTTTCCATTGACTACAAATAATGAATCATATCCAAATCCATTTCTTCCTTTTTCTTGATTAGCAATTTTACCATTCAATATACCATTAGCAACAATTTCTTTCCCATCTGGAGTTTCCAAAACTAAAGTACTTTGAAAAAAAGCATCTCTATTGTCTTTATTTATCATATTTTTTAATAACTTTCGATTATTAGCAGCATCATCATGATCTCCTGCATATCTTGCAGAATAAATGCCTGGTTCGCCATTTAAAGCTTTTACAACAAGTCCTGAATCATCAGCTACTACTGGAACATTCAAAGCATTTGCAATCGTTTTAGCCTTAATTCTCGCATTATCTTCAAAAGTTTTCCCATCTTCAATTATTACGGGCAAATTATCAAACTTATTTAATGATTCTATTGTTATATTAAGTTCTTTAAATAACTCTTCAAATTCTTTTATTTTCCCTTTATTTTCACTTGCTACTACAAGTTTATTAATCATAAATTCAAATCATCCTCACTTAAATAAATTTCATCTAAATCAATATTTAACCATTTACTACCAATTTGCTTAAAATTACTGTTATGACTTGTTGTATAAAATTTATATATAGGCATTTCAGACGTTTCATTTTTTAAATCATTTCGCTTTAAAAATAATTCTATTTTTCTAACTAATTCTACACCAGGGTCAATAACTTTAATATTTGGACTTAATTCTTGTTTGATTATATTTTCAATAATAGGAAAATGTGTACATCCTAAAACAAGAGTGTCAATATCAGTTTGATTTACATCAATTAAATTATTAGCAACCATTTTTTTTGATTTAGTACTTTTGTAGTCACCATTTTCCACTAATGAAACTAAATTTGGTTTGGCAAACTGGTGAACATCTATTTCAGCTTCGATTGACTTGATATTATCTTTATATGAATTACTTTTAACTGTAGAATTCGTCGCAATAATACCAATCTTTTTATTTTTTGAAACTTTGACTGCTTCTTGTGAACCAGCTTCAATAACTCCTAAAAAAGGAATATCAAAATGCTCCTCTAAATATGGTAAAGCGGCAGCTGTTGCAGTATTACAAGCAATAACAATTAATTTCACATTTTTTGTTTGTAAAAATTTACTAATTTTATAAGTATAATCAATTATTTGATCATTTGTTTTTTCACCATAAGGCATATGAATTTCATCCCCAACAAAAATAACATTCTCATTTGGAAATTCCTTCATAAACTCTTTTAGAACGGTTAATCCGCCGACACCGGAATCAAAAAAAGCAATTGGATCATTTTTCATATTAATCATTCCTTTTAATTTTTTATATTTCTATTAACTATTATATGATAAAATTAGTATAAAATATTAATTTATATTAATCCAACAGAAAGAAGCGTTTTAAGTTATATGAATAAATTGCAAAAATTTACTCAAGAAAATTCTGGCTCCGATAGTTGGGGAACTGAACTTTTACGAGATGATCTATTTAATCTCATATTTGAAGATGATACTAAAAGTATCATGTATTGGGCAGGAAAAGAATTAGCCCAAAAATATCCAATTATTACAATCGAGGATTTACCAATTTTTTTTGAAAAATCTAATTGGGGCACTTTAGAAAAAAAATCTGAATCTAAAAATGAAATTATTTTTACCTTATCAGGAAAATACAATGAATTAAGAATATCAGAAAATGATAATCCTGACTTCTCATTAGAGACCGGATTTCTTGCAGAATCAATTCAACAAATAATTGAAGCAGATACTGAAGCTGAGTTTAAAATTAAAAAAAATATGATTGAAATTAGATTAGTTTTTGACATAAATGAAAAAAGACCCAATTATAATGATAATAAACCACTTATTTTTGAAAGATAAAAAAAAGAAAGAACTTAATGTTCTTTCTTTTTTTAATATTCAGATAACATTTCTTCTAATTGTTCTTTAGAATGTAATCCAACAATTTGATCAACTACTTTACCATCTTTTTTAACAAGAAGTGTTGGAATACTCATAATTCCAAATTCTTTTGCAGTATCTGGATTATCATCAACATTCATTTTATAAAAATTAACTTTTGACGAAACTGAAGAATTTTCTGCTAACTCTTCAATTATAGGTGACTGCATTTTACATGGAGCACACCATGGAGCCCAAAAATCAGTTAAGCTCAATCCATTTTCAGTATCAGTAACAAATTTATTATCATTAGTATCATTAACCATAATAAAATACCTCCTTCTCTTATTAATAGTAAGTATAACAGTTTAAAAAATTTTTTCAAATAGATTGCATACAACTTATTTAAAGTTAACAACCATTGATCCATCACCACCATTACTTGGTGATGAAAATTCATACGAAGCTATTCTACGATTATTCTTTAAGTGGTTAATTACTCCTTCTCTTAATGCTCCTGTACCTTTTCCATGAATAATTGTAACACTCGGATAACCTGCAAGCATTGCTGAATCTAAATATGATTCTAATCTATTCATAGCATTTTCGTACCTTTCACCTCTCAAATCAAGTGAAGTTGATACTCCAGCTGAAGATGACTTTCTAACTGATGGTTTATATTGATTATTATCAGTATCAACATTAATTTTTTCCAAATCATCTTCATCTATTTTCATTTTTAGGATACCTATTTGAACATTCCATTCAGTTTCACCGGATTTTTTTAATAATACCCCTTTTTGACCATAAGACTTAACTAAAACATCATCATTTTCCTTAAATTGTTTTTTAGCTTTTGCTTTCCTTAAAACACGATTATTTTTTGGAATTGGATTTCTTTCTAAAGAATTAATCTCACCTTTTGCATCAATTAATTCATTTTCTTTTATATTGTGATTTGCTTTTGTTTGTTTGCTACGTAAATCAGCTATTATATCATCAGCTTTTTTCTTTGTCTTTGATACAATTTCATTAGCCTTCTGATCAGCTACAAATAACATGTGCTCTTTATTTTCTTTATATTTGGTATAATTTTTTTCTAAATCATTATACAAATCATTTGTTAATTCTATTGAATTTTCAAGTTCATCAGCTTTATCTTCAGCTCTCTTAGCTTGTGTTGTTAATTTTTCAATCATGTTATTAATTTTTTGACTATCATCATCAAATAAATTATTTGCATTGTCTATTATTTGAGTATTTAATCCTAACCTTTTAGCAATATTTAATGCATTACTTTTTCCAGGAATTCCAATTAATAATTTGTAGGTTGGTTTTAAACTTACATCATCAAATTCCATCGATGCATTAATTGTCTTAGGATGATTATATCCATAAACTTTTAACTCTGGATAATGTGTCGTTGCAATTACTTTAGCACCACAATTACTAATCCATTCTAAAATAGACATTGCAAGTGCTGCACCTTCTTTAGGGTCTGTTCCAGATCCTAATTCATCAATCAAAATTAAACTATTATTATTCATTTGCTTTAAAATATTAATAATATTTTCCATATGAGATGAAAAAGTACTTAGATTTTGCTCAATTGATTGATCATCACCAATATCAGCAAAAATATCATCTAAAACTGCAATCTGACTTTCTTCATTACAACTTATAAACATTCCAGATTGAGCCATTAGTTGTAAAAGACCAATTGTTTTAATTGTAATTGTCTTTCCACCAGTATTTGGTCCAGTTATAACAATTTGATTATATTCTTCTCCAATTGAAATATCATTACCAATAACTTTATTAGCATAAATTAAAGGATGCTTAGCATTTTTTAACTGAATAACATTATTTTCAGAAATAATGGGTTTAGTATAATTATTTATACCAGCATATTTTGCCTTAGCTGAAATTAAATCTAGTTTCGCTAAAGTATCAGAGTTTTGAGTTAATTCTAATTGATATGGTCTAATCATATTAGATAAATCCATTAAAATTTTTTTCTCTTCTTTTATTTCATCTAATTGGAATCTTTTCAAATCATTATTTAAAGAAATAACACTGGATGGTTCTATATAAAGTGTTTGTCCACTAGCACTTTCATCATGAACAATGCCACCAAACATATTTTTATATTCTGCTTTAACTGGGATTACATATCTTGAATTTCTAAAAGTAACAATTCCTTCACTCAAATATTTAGAATATTTACCAGATGTATATTTATTCATTTTCCCTTTAATATCATCTTCAAAACGAATTATTTTTCTTCTAATATTAAATAATTCTCTAGATGCACTATCTAGAATATTTCCTTGATAATCAATTGATATTTTAATTTTCTTAGTTAATTCGGGTAAAGAATAAAGTTCATCTACAACATTATATAATCTTGTTAAATCAACTTTATCATCAGACAATATTTCAAAAAAATTTTTTACTGAATCAGTTGCAATTAAAATTTTTCTAATTGTAGAAAATTCTGTTCCACTTAGATTAGCATCAATTGCTAATCTTTGAACTAATGGATTAATATTTTTAACTTTAGGAATCGGAATTTCTTTATTTAATTGATAAATACGATATCCATCCGCAGTCTCATCAATCATATCTTTTACATTTTCTTTATTATTTGATGGTTCTAATTGATTTAAATCATCTAATCCTTTTTCTGTTAGAATATAATTTGCAATTTTTTCTTTTATTTTATTATATTCTAATGTTTCAATTATTTTTGAATTCATTTTTTATCACTCACCTACTATTCCTATTGATTCAATAAAATTAAGTTAATTTGATTATAAATATATTGAGATATATCTGATTTATAATATTGATCTAAAATTAAATGATTATCATAATGTATACTTAAATAAATGATTAAGTATACTAATAAACAACCTAATATAACCGCAACTAATCCACCTAAAATTGAATTTAATTGTTTTAAAATAGGAAATTTTAAAATATTATCTAATAATTTAAAAATTGCTCTAACTATAATTGAAATAATCACAAATAAAGCAATAAAAATTATTAACTTAGTTAAATTATTTTTAGAATCTATTTCGATAATTGGATATAACCATTTTTTTAAAAATATAGTCATATAATTTAAACTAAAATATGAAATTAATAAAATTATTAAATATCCAAATAAACTTAATATTAGCTTAATTAACCCCTTTTTATATCCTATATAAAAAGAACTACAAAATATTAAAATAATTAAAATCGAAAAATACATATATAACTCCTAATCTTCATTACCTTTTTTTAATTCATCAATTTCAATTTGTTTTTTAATTTGATTAGACATTGAGTTAAAAGCAATTAAAATTGCCAAATCTTCATTACTACTATTAGGAGAACTAACTTTAAGTTGTTCTATTTGTTGATTTAAAAGTTCAGAAACAGCTCGCATATGTTCATCAGATGAATCTCCAATAAAAGTATATGTTTTACCTTGAATATCTGCTTTAAAACGTTTTTTATTGTTCATTCTTTAATACCTCTCTTAAATGATATTTTAGCATGATTTAAAAGAATTGACTAAAAAAGCACTGACATCATATCAGTGCTTTTAATTATTCTTCTTCGTTATCTTGTAAAAATGTATTCAACATTGATTCAACCATATCCCACTCGCCATCATCTTCAATTGGCATTAATTCTCCACCTTGTGGATCAGCTGGATCATCACCTTTTGGTAAGGCATATGCTTCAATATCAACTTCGTCATCTTCATTGCTACTTGCTTGATAAATGAAAATATATGAACGATCATAATCTTCAGATTCGAATGTGAATAAGACATCATAAAGAATTTCATTTCCATTTTCATCAACTAATGTAATTTGGTTTGATTCAGTTTCGTTACTCATAAAAGTCCTCTTTTCCATTATTGCAATAATTTGCCTTTTTTATCTAAATAACTTTGTAATATTAATCCTGCTGCTAATTTATCAATTACTTTTTTTCTCTTATTTCTTGATACATCAGCTTTTTCAATTAACATTCTTTCAGCTTCAACCGTGGTTAATCTTTCATCTTCAAAATCAATTGGTAATCCAAATTTATCTTTTAATAAGGAACCATATTTTTTTGCGGCATCAACTCTTGGACCAGAAGAATTATTCATATTTTTCGGTAAACCAATCACAAATCCAGTAACTTCATGCTCTTTAACTAATTCGCCAATTCGATCTAATCCAAAATATTCATTTTCTTCATCAATTGAAACAATTTCGATTCCTTGAGAAGTCCAACCTAATAAATCACTAATTGCAACTCCAACAGTTTTAGAACCAACATCTAGTCCCATCAATCTCATATAAACCCTACATTTCTTTACTATGATTATTAATATAAAAATTAAAAATCTCTTCAATTATTATATTACGATCATATTTTCTAATTAAATTTCTAGCATCATTATCTTGTGGAATATATCCTGGATCACCAGAAACTAGATATCCGGAAAACTGATCGTATGGATTATAACCTTTATTTATCAAAGTCTGATAAGCCTCTAAAATAATTTTTTGAACATCCTTTTGCTCATCACTTTTTAAATCTAACAAACTTGAATCTTTTTTTATATCCAATACAATCACCCCCGTGAAATTAATTCCTAGAGCTATAATACTAGATTAAACTAAAAACTACAAATTTAATCTCAAATTTCTTAAATATTTTCAAAGTATTTATTTACATTATTAATTGCATCATTTAATCCACTTGGATTGTCTCCACCAGCTTGCGCAAGTGATGGTTTCCCACCACCTTTACCACTAATAGCTAACGACAATTCCTTAATTAAATTTCCAGCTTTTATACCTTTATTTATTCCATCATCTGATACTGCAACTAATAAATTAGCTTTACCATTATCATTAGTTCCTAAAACTAAAACTTGTGATAAGTTTTGTTCTCTCCAATTATCAGAAAGTTTTCTTAATTGTTTCATATTAGTATTTTTAATAACACCTTTAATTACAGTAAAACCATTAATTTCAGAAACTTGTTTAAAAATATCATCTGATTTAGCATTAGTTAATTTGGCTTCTAATGATTCATTAATTTTTTCAAGATTTTTATAATCAGTTTGAATTGAATCTATTTTTTGTGGAATTTCTTCAATATTATTAGCTTTCAGTTTATTAAATACACTGTTTAATAAACTTTCTTTTTTATTAAGATATTCAAATGCATATTTTGAAGTAACGGCTTCAATTCTTCTAACACCTGCACCAACACCAGATTCTGAAACGATTTTAAATAATCCAATTTCATCAGTATTTTTCACATGATTTCCACCACAAAACTCAATTGAATAATTTCCTGCATTCACTACTCGTACTTCATCACCATATTTATCATCAAATAAAGCAATCGCACCCATTTCTTTACCTTTTTCAGGGGTTGTAATAGTTGTTTCTACATTTAAAGAAGCAAAAATTTTATCATTAACTTTTTGTTCAATCTTTAATAAATCTTCATCAGTTAACTGACCAAAATAATTAAAATCAAATCTTAAGTAATTTGGTTGAACTAAGGATCCAGCTTGCTTAGTATGATCATCTAATACATTTCTAAGTGTTTGATCTAATAAATGAGTAGCTGTATGATTTTTTTCAATATATTTATGTTTTATTTCATCTACTTCTAAAATATATTGTTCATTAGCTTTCATATCTTTAATAACTTTAACTGTGTGTAGATTTTGACCATTAGGCGCATGTTGAACGTCTGTAACTTCAGCTACTTTTTCTTTATCTACATTATAAATAAATCCAGTATCAGCAACTTGTCCACCCATTTCAGCATAAAAAGGTGTCTTTTCAAAAATCATTTCTACGACAGTATTTGCTTCTGCTAAATCAACTAATTTTTCATCATATATAATATCAATTAATTTTGAATCGTTAACTTTTAAATCAGTATATCCTACATATTCACTTTTATCAGTTAAATTAAGTAGTAAATCTCTTTGAACTTTCATAGATTTACTATCACTTCTAGCATCTCTAGCACGTTGCTTTTGAGCTTGCATTTCTGCATCAAATTCTTTTTCATCTACTTTAATACCAGATTTTTCTGCATATTCTTCAGTTAAATCTAATGGAAATCCATAAGTATCATATAACTTGAATGCATCTTCTCCGGAAATTAATTTCTGATTATTTTCTTTAGTTTTATCAATCACATCATTAAGTAATTTTAGACCTTCACTTAATGTCTCATTAAAACGATTTTCTTCACTCTCAACAATTTTACTAATGTATTCTTCTTGTTCTGCCACTTCAGGATATTGTGGCTTCATAATTTTGCCAACAATTTTCACTAATTTATTTAAAAATGTTCCATTAATTCCTAATTGATGTCCATTCATAAAGGCTCTTCTTAAAAGTCTTCTAATGACATATCCACGTCCTTCATTTGAAGGTAGTGCTCCATCACCAATTGCAAAAGTAATTGTACGAATATGATCGGCAATTACTTTAAAAGCAACATCTTGTTCTGCATTTTCTCCATATTTTTTACCATTAGTAAACTTTTCAGTTTCTCTAATAATAGGAAGAAATAAATCAGTTTCAAAATTTGTTTTAGCATCTTGAAAAACCGAAACAACTCTTTCAAGTCCCATTCCCGTATCAATATTTTTTCTTGGCAATGGTACATAAGTATTTTCTGGCGTATGGTTAAATTGTGAAAATACAATATTCCAAACTTCTAAATATCTTTCATTTTCACCACCAGGGAAGTTTTCAGGATCGTCATCAGAAACATTATTATATTCCTCACCGCGATCATAAAAAATTTCTGAATCTGGTCCTGAAGGTCCTTGACCAATATCCCAAAAATTATCTTTCATTTCGATAATATGATCATCGGACAATCCAACTTTTTTCCATAATTCTTTTGTTTCTAAATCTTCTGGATAAACAGTTACATAAATTTTTTCTTTATCCCAACCAAACCATTTTTCACTTGTAATTAATTCATATGCCCAAGGAATAACTTCTTGCTTAAAGTAATCTCCGACTGAAAAATTACCTAACATTTCAAATAAAGTTTGATGTCTTGGTGTTACACCAACATTTTCAATATCATTAGTTCTAATACTTTTTTGTGAATTAACTAATCTTGGATTCTTTGGAACAACAGAACCATCAAAATACTTTTTCATTGTTGCAACACCAGAATTAATCCATAATAATGAATCATCATCTTTAGGAATTAATGAAGCACTAGGTTCAACCGAATGTCCTTTTTCCTTAAAAAAATCTAAAAACATTTGTCTAATTTCACTACTAGATAAATTTTTCAATTATAATTCCTCCTTAAACAAAAAACACCCCTGCTAGCAAAGACGCCGGAACGCGGTACCACTTTACTTGCAACGATGTTTTCGTTAACCACTTTTAATGTTTTATTAAATTTATTAAATAGGTAGCACTAAATAAATTATCATCATCCTATTTCACCATTAAAGAATGTCTCTTCAAATAAACTTATTTAGCATGTCCTCATAATTAAAATTATACTGAGTATAATTAATAGTGTCAATTATTAGCGATAACGCTGCGAACTCTTTTTCTTTTGTTTCTTTTTAGCTCGAATATCTTGTTGAATTTTAACACGACGTTGTTGTTCTTCTTTTCTTTTAATAGTTCTTTGAATTTTTTTCTTATAACCAGGTTTTACATTTTTCTTCTTTTTATTAATTGTTCCTAATGTAGAACCATCTAAACTTGATTTAGGTTGATTTCTTTGGGTTCTTCTATTTCTATCATATGAATCAACAATTTCATCATTTTTAATTTCTTTTGGTTTAAACTTAATCTTCATTTTTTCTAAACTTGCAATTTCATCTTCTTCGCCAGGTTCATAAAGTGTAATTGCAGTTCCATTTAAATTATTACGACCAGTTCTTCCCACACGATGAATAAAATATTCTTGATCGGTAGGAATATCATCATTAATAACATGTGATACACCTTCAATATCAATTCCTCTAGCAGCTAAGTCAGAAGCAACAACATATTGATATTCTAAATTTTGAATTTGTTTCATAACTCTTTTTCTTACTCTTGGTTGAATACCACCATGAATTTCTGTAACTTTTAATCCTCGTTCAGTTAAATAATTACTAATTTCTGAAACTCTCTTTTTTGTATTTGCAAAAATAAGTACTAGATAAGGATTTCCAATTGTTAATAATTTATAAATTAAATCATTTTTATCTTTACCTTTGGTTGAAATTAGCCAATTATCAACATTTTTACTAATTACAGATTCTACTGGTACGTCATCTAAAACTGGATTAGACATATATTTTTTTAAGAATGGTTGTAATTTATTCGGAATTGTAGCAGAAAACACCATCATTTGAAGTTTTTCTGCCAAACGACCGGCTATTTTATCTACATCAGGTAAGAAACCTAAATCTAATGTCATATCAGCTTCATCAATTACTAATTTATCAGCCGTATGAATATCTAAACTACCATCATTTACTAAATCTAAAATTCTTCCTGGAGTTCCAATTACAATCTGAGGTTGTTCATTTTCCAGTTTATCTTTTTGTCTTTCCTTATCAGTTCCACCAACATAATTAGCAATTTTAATTGGTTTATCACTAAATTTAATTAACTGTTTTGCATTTTCATAAATTTGATATGACAATTCACGACTAGGTGTTGTAATAATGACTTGAACATATGGTTTAGTTTCCTCGAGCTTATTTAAAATAGGTAATAAAAATGCATGGGTTTTTCCACTACCAGTCGCAGACTTACCTATAACATCTTTTCCATGTGAAATAGTCGGAATAACTTTAGTTTGAATGTCAGTTGGAGTTTTAAAATTTATATCTTCTAAAGCTTTATATAAATAATCTTTAAAATGATAATCTTTAAAGTTGCTCATAAGGTTACCTTCTTTCTTATTGGTTATTAATCAATAATTGATTTAATTCACTAATAATTTGTTTAATTTCTTCACTGTCTTTTGCCTTTGCACCACTAGCAAGTGGATGACCACCACCATCATGTTTCTTCGCAATTTCATTAATTGATAAATCTTTTGATCTTAATCTAACTCGATAACTTTTGTCTTGATCTTCAACAAAAATTGCCCAAGTCTTAACTACATTAATTAGTCCTGGAAGTGGCACAACCGCATTTGTACTATGATCATTTAAATTAAATTGTTCAATTAATTCATCGGTTAATGTTATATAAGCTAGTCCACTAGGTAATATTTCTAAATTATTATATAAATAAGCTGATAATTTAGATAATGGTAAATCAATTTCATCTTCAATTTGAGAAACTTCAGTTGTAGAAAAATTATACTTTGCTAATTCACTTGCAGCATATAATGTTTCAGAAGTAGTCGACTGATATTTAAATCTTCCTGTATCTCCAACAATTCCAGCATATAAACTTTTAGCACCTGCATCAGTAAGTTTCAATTCATTAAATTCTTCAAATAATTGAAAAATAATTTCTGATGTGCTTGAAGCATTTTCTTGAACCAACATTAAATCGCCAAATTGATCATCATTTGGATGGTGATCAATTTTAATTAAATAATCACCAGTATCATATCTCATATCATCAACTCTTGGTTGATTAGCTGTATCAACTACAATAACTAATGCATCGCTATAAATATCATCAGACACATCGTCAGATTCGCCAATCCAATTAAATGTATCATATTGTTTACCAACTCGATAAATATTTTTTTCAGGAAATGATTCTTTTAAAATTTCTGCTAATCCGTTTTGAGATCCCATTGCATCAGGATCTGGATGAGCATGTCGATGAATAATAATATTTTTATAAGCCTTAATTTTTTCTAAAATTAATTGTTGAATTTCCATATAAACTTCCTTTTATTCTAATATATTAGCAATTAAGTATAACCTTTTTTTATTTTTAATTCAAAATTACTTATAATCGAACAAATCTAATTTAATATTTTCATATTTTAAATCAAATAATGTTGTTAAAGTAATGCCAATCAATCTAACTCCATTCTCAAATGATGGAAATTGATTAATTAATTCAAGTGCTAAATTAAAGATAACTTGATAATCATTCTCAATAAAATC
This sequence comes from Lactobacillus sp. S2-2, assembly GCF_021698855.1. GTDB lineage: Bacteria > Bacillota > Bacilli > Lactobacillales > Lactobacillaceae > Fructilactobacillus. Next base: position 197,100 of record NZ_WWFA01000011.1, on the reverse strand, counting down.
ATCAAATGATGTTCTTTTCGTAATTGTTTTAAAATCGTGATATCTTATTTTAATCACTATTGTTTTACCATGTAATTTATTTTCTTTAACAGTATTTATAACTTCCTTAGATATCTTCAATAATTCGGATTCAATATCTGATTCATTAGACAATAATTTACCATAAGTTCTTTCTTTTCCAACAGATTTTCTAATTTGATTATAACTAACCTCTCGATTATCAATTCCTCTTACTCGGTTAAATAAAATGTATCCAAATTTGCCAAAATGATGAATTAAATCATTTTGTGACATTTTATATAAATCAAATCCATTTTTTATATTTAATTCATTCATTTTAATTAAAGTTTTCTTACCGACACCTCTATATTTCTCAATTGGTAGAGCCATCAAAAAATCATGACTATCATTTTCAGAAATAACTGTTATACCAGCAGGCTTCTTAAAATCAGAAGCCTCTTTTGCTAAAAACTTACTAAAAGAAATACCAGCAGAACTAGTTAATTTGGTCTTTTCCCATATCTCACTTTGAATTAAATGTGCTAATAAAACTGGATTATCAATATCTTTTTTATTTTTTGTTACATCTAAATATGCTTCATCTAAAGCAACAGTTTCTATAATATCAGTATACTCATGAAAAATATCATGAATTTTTTGTGACATATTACGATATAAATCAAAATCTGGTGGTTGAAAAATACCATCTGGACATAATTTTAATGCTTCAATTGCAGAGATTGCAGAATGAACTCCAAATTTTCTCGCATTATAATTTGCTGTTGTTACAACACCTTTTCCACCATTTTTTCTAGGATCTTTTGCAACTATTAATGGAATTTTTTTATAATCCGGATTTTTTAATTCTTCAATTGAAGCAAAAAATGCATCCATATCAATATGAATTATTTTTTTATTTTTAAAATTATCATTATGCAAAATAAAATCACTTCATTTTATATTATAAATTGTCTTTAAACAAAAAAAATCTGGAAATACCAGATTATTCTTCATCGTCTTTTTCTTCTGTTTTTGTTTCTTCTACTGTTGCTTGACTAGGCTTTGAAGAACTAGCAATTGCATTAAGATCAAAGACTAAGTAGATTCCATCACAATCAAGTGTAACTGTACGGTTAGTTTGATCAATTTCATCAACTACCCCGTGTAGTCTTCCAATTGTTACTACCTTATCACCCTTTTCAAGGCTCTTTAAAGTTTCTTGATGCTTTTGTTGTTGTTTTCTCTGTGGTCTAATCATTAAGAAATACATTAATACAAAAAGAACAATAATTACAATAAAACTACCATATTGACTTGGCATAATTTCACCTCAATCTATTTAATAACATCAATTGTACTAGAAATTAAATCATTAGTCTATTAATTCAAAAAATTTTAATCTTTATTTATAAATGGAATATTAAGATGTTGATATGCTTTTTCAGTAACTACTCGACCTCTTGAAGTCCTCTTCAAAAAACCAATTTGCAATAAGAAAGGCTCGTACATTTCAGCGATTGTATCACTTTCTTCACCTATATTAGCAGCAATTGTATTAATTCCAACAGGACCTCCATTATACAATTCAATCATTGATTCTAATAATTTAACATCTGTACTATCTAACCCTTCACTATCTACCCCTAACATTTCTAAAGATTTATCAACAATTTTAATATCAATTTCATTAGTTTCAGAAACTTGAGCAAAATCTCGAACCCTTTTTAATAATCGATTAGCAATTCTAGGTGTTCCTCTAGATCTTCTTGCTATCTCATGAGTTCCTTGTTGTTGAATTTCTACAGAAAAAATATCAGCAGTTCTTTTTACAATTTCTTCCAAATCACTAATTTTATAATATTGCATTCTTTCAATAATTCCAAATCGATCTCTAAATGGTGCAGCTAAAAAGCCAGCTCTTGTTGTAGCACCAATTAAAGTAAATGGTGGTAATGGAAAATGAACAGGATGTGCTGTAGGTCCTTGACCAACAACAATATCAACAAAGAAATCTTCCATTGCAGAATATAACATTTCCTCAACTGTCTTAGGTAATCGATGAATTTCATCGATAAAAAGAACATCCCCAGGTTGTAATTCATTTAATAATGCTACTAAATCGCCAGGCTTTTCAATTGCTGGTCCATTAGTTGTCTTTAATCCTACTTCCATTTCATTAGCAATTACCATTGCTAATGTTGTTTTACCAAGTCCTGGAGGTCCATATAATAAAACATGATCCAAAGATTCATTTCTTTGCTTTGAAGCTTTGATATAAACATTTAATTTTTCAGTTATATCATCCTGACCAATATATTGATTAAAAAACTTAGGTCTTAATGTTTTCTCAATCTTATTTTCATTATCATCTTGTGCTTCATTTGAAATTATTCTTTCATCTTCCATTTATAAGTCCCTCCTTTTTTTAATTAGTTAGTAATTTAAGCCCTTCACTAATAAATTGATCTGTTGATAGATCACCTAAGGCACTTAAATTTTTAGAGATTTTCTTCACATTTGCATCAGTGAAACCCAAAGCTTTTAAAGCTTCTAAAGCATCATCAAGTTTTTTATTTTCAGTATCAATATTTTTAAATTCAAAAATATCAGTATTTTCAGTTTTAATTTTATCCTTTAAATCTAAAATAATCTGTTTTGCAGTTTTCTTACCAATTCCTGGGAATTTTGTTAAAAATACATCATCTTCATTATTAATTGCATTAATTAATCCTGAATTATCATTCCCCGCCATAATTGCTAAAGCACTTTTAGGTCCGATACCAGATACATTTAATAATTTTTCATATAATTCTTTATCAGCAAAAGTACTAAATCCATATAAAGCTTGCATAGAATCTGTTACTACATGGTGTACATAAACTTTGACTTTATCTTTACCTTCGTAAAAGTATGGATTTGATACATAAATTAAATAACCAACTCCATTACAATCAACCACTATATATTCTGGTGTAACATCAGCAATAGTACCGCTTATATATTCATACATTTTAAATCACCTATTATTTCATTAATCTTCTTCGTTATTTTTATGTGGATCTTGAATTCTTTTAAACATAGTTTCCATATCATTTTCAGAAAAGTGAATTAAAACAGGTCGACCATGTGGACAATTATATGGATTATCACATTCTCTAATATTTTTTAATAATTCTTTTGATTCTAATTCGTCTAAATGATGATTAGCTTTGATAGCTCTTTTACAACTCATCATAATTACAGCTTTTTCTCTAAATTTAGATAAATCTATTTTTTTATCATTTAAAACCCAATCAAGAATTTCTTTAACCGTGGACTCTTCTTGTCCTTCTTTAAACCATGCTGGATAGTTTCTAATAATAAAACTAGATTTACCGAAATTCTCGATTCCAATTCCAAATTGTTCAATTGATGATAAATTGTCATTAATTTTCAATGAATCAGTTATTGAATAATTTAAAACAAGAGGAACTAATAAGGTTTGTCGGTCTTTTGAAGTACTACCTATCTCATTTAAGTAAAATTCATAATTAATTCTTTCTTGAGCTGCATGTTGATCTAAAATATACAATCCATCTTCTGCTTCTGCCAAAATATAAGTCCCATGAAATTGTCCAATGTATTTTAAAATTGGAAAGATTGAATCTTTTATAATATTTTGATCACCAAATGGACTATTAGACTTTTCATTTTTATATTTAATATCAAAATTTTTAACATCTTGCTTTTGTAAATCTTCAATATCATTAATGATAATTTCATTAGGTTTATTTTCATTTAATTGAACTAATTTATCATCATTTTTTTGTTCAAAATTAACTTTAGGTGTTGAGTTTTCAAAACTAATTTCAGTTTGTTTTGTTTCTTTCTTATCAATTATATTTTTATTACATGCATCTGGAATTAAATTTTTAGTTGCTAATCCATTATCAATTAATTTACTGATTAAATTTTGTAATTCATCCTTTTTACTTATTCTAACTTCTTGTTTTGTTGGATGAACATTAACATCAACTAACTTTGGATCCATTTTAATATTTAAAACAGCTATTGGATACCTACCAATCATTAACTTAGATCCATAACCATTAATAATTGATTTATCGAGCATAAAGTCTTTAATATACCTTCCATTAATAATTAAGGATAAATATTTACGACTAGCTCTCGTTAGATCAGGTAAACTAACATATCCTGAGACCTCAAAGTCATTATCTGACCCTTCAATTTTAATCATTTGTTTAATAATATTTTTACCATAAATACCACTTAAAACTTGTTGTAAATCATTTCTACCAGAGGTTCTTAATAATTCTCTTTGATTGTGCTGCAACGAGAATGCAATATCTGGATGACTTAAAGATAAACGATTAACAATATCTGTTATTTTAGCAAGCTCAGTAGATTGAGATTTCATATACTTTAATCTAGCAGGTGTATTAAAAAATAAATTGGAAACAGAAATATAAGTTCCAGTTCTAGACTCTGATGATGAATTTTCAATAAGCTTACCACCATTTATTTCAATTCTTTTACCAACTTTACCTTCTTGAGCAGTTTTCATAATTAAATGTGATACAGAAGAAATACTGGGTAAAGCCTCACCTCTAAAACCTAATGAAGAAATTTGAAATAAATCATCACTGGAGTTTATTTTACTTGTTGCATGACGTTTAAAAGCTAATTCAACATCTGTACTTTTAATTCCATCACCATTATCAATAATCGTAATTTCACTAAGACCGGCATCTTTAACTGTAATATCTATTTGATTACTATTAGCATCAATCGAATTCTCTACTAATTCTTTAACTACTGAAGCAGGTCTTTCAGCTACTTCACCTGCAGCAATTTGATCAGATAATATAACAGGTAATTCATGTATGTCAGCCAAGTTAATCACTCCTTATTGATATTTTTCTTCCAAGTATAAACTTTATTCATTAAATCCATTGGAGTCATTGTCATTAAATCAAGATTCTTTAATTCATTTAAAATATCTTGATTGTTTTCATTATCATCTAAATTAAATAATTGCATTTGTGTTTCTTGTAAATCTTTATTATCTTTTGTTTTTTCAATTACTTCTTGATCTTGATGATTTTCTAAACTTTTTAAAATATTATCTGCTCTATTTAATAAATCATCAGGTAAACCAGCAAGCTTTGCAACATGAATTCCATATGATTTATCAGCTGGTCCATCTTTTATTTTATGAAGAAAAACTAATTTACCATTTTCTTCAACTGCTCCAACATGTACATTTTTTAAGTTATCTAATTCTTCAGATAAATTAGTTAATTCATGATAATGAGTTGAAAACAGAGTCTTAGCTTTTACTCGATTATGAATAAATTCAATAATTGCTTGTGCCAATGCCATCCCATCATAAGTTGCAGTACCTCTTCCAATTTCATCAAATAATAGTAAGCTTCGATCGGTAGCATTAGTTAAAGCATTATTTGCTTCTTTCATTTCAACCATGAAGGTACTTTCTCCTGAAATTAAATCATCAGCAGCACCTATTCTTGTAAAAATTTGATCAAATATAGGTATTTCGGCACTATCAGCTGGAACAAAACAACCAATTTGAGCCATAATTACGGTCAACGCTAATTGTCTCATATAAGTGCTTTTTCCAGACATATTTGGCCCAGTAATTAATAAAATACTTGATTCATCATTTAAATAGATATCATTGGGAACATAACTTTGATTTCCCATTACTTTTTCAACAACAGGATGACGCCCATTCTTGATTTTTAAGTCACGATTATCTAAATTAATTTTAGGTCGATTAAATTTATACTTTTCACTTATATCTGCAAAACTTTGAACTACATCTAGTTCAGAAACAACTGATGCTAAACTTTGAATTCTTGGAATCTGTTGCTTAATTTCATCTCTAATTTTTGTAAAAATCTCATATTCTAATATTTTTGATTTATCTTGAGCTTCAAGAATCATTTTTTCTTTTTCTTTTAATTCTGGAATAGTAAATCTTTCTGCATTAGTTAATGTTTGAACTCTTTCATAACGATCATTAGTTAGCTTAGATAAATTACCTTTTGAAATTTCAATATAATATCCAAATACTCTATTATATCTAATCTTTAAGTTACTTATTCCAGTATTTTCTTTTTCTTTTGTTTCTAAATCAATTAACCAATTTTTACCGTTATCCATTGCATCTCGATAATCATCTAATTTTTGATTAAAACCTGGCTTAATAATATCTCCTTCAGTAATTGAAATAGGAGGCTCATTATTTATTGCATTATCAATTAGATTAAATATATCCTCAATTGGATCTAATTGATCACTAAATTTTTTTAAAACTTTACTATTTAATTCTTCCAACACATAATTAATTTTTGGTATTTGATTTAAAGAAGTTTTTAATTGGATCAAATCTCTCGCATTTACTCCACCAAAAGAAATACGACCAACTAGTCTTTCTAAATCATAAACTTCAACTAAAAATTCTTGAATCTGACTTCTTTCATAATAATTATCTAATAATACTTGTACTAAATCTTGACGAAATTTAATTATATTAGCATCAACTAATGGATTTTCTAACCACTGTTTTAATTTTCTACCACCCATTGCAGTTTTAGTATTATCTAGCAACCAAAGAAGAGTTCCGCTTTTTTTATTTGTACGAATATTTTTCAAAATTTCTAAATTAAATTGTGAATTATGATCGATTTTTAAATATGAATCACTCTCAAACTCAATTGCTTTTTTTATATGCGACAAGCTTCTCTTTTGTGTTTCTAATACATAGCTCATTAACTGTTTAACTGAATCAATTAAAATTTTTTTATCAAGATTTTCAATAATTCCTTGAATATCAATTTCAGAGTTAATATTTTCGTTACTTTTGTTGTAATTTGAAATTAAAATCCCCATTTTTTTCATCATATCAATATATTTTTGTGGAATTTGATCAGAAATTACGATTTCTTTAATATTAAGTGTTATCAATTGATCAAACGCTTTTTGAAATTGATCATAAAAAACTGCTTTTAATTCTCCGGTTGATAAATCTACAAATGAAAAACCAAATTGTTGATTTTCATAATTTAAAGCACCTAAATAGTTATTATCTTTTGAATTTTCTTGTTTAATGGCAGTTTTTGTTCCTGGAGTAATTAATTGAACTACTTCACGTTTAACCATTCCTTTAGTTAATCGAGGATCCTCCATTTGTTCACAAATAGCTACTTTATATCCACTATCCACAAGAATATCAATATAATTTTGAGCTGAATTATGAGGAACTCCGCACATTGGAATTGGAGTTTCTGATTTTGTATTTCTTTTTGTTAAAGTAAGTTCCAATAATTGAGACCCTTTAATTGCATCTTCATTAAACAATTCATAAAAATCTCCTAAACGATAAAACAAAAAAGCATCTGGATATTGATTCTTAATTGCATAATATTGCTTCATCATTGGAGTATCTTCATTAGCCTTTGCCATCTAAAAAACCTCTTTCAAATTAAAGAACATTATATGGTTTACTATTACTAATTAATATTTTATCAATTTTTTTAGTAAATCCATTTTTATCCATATCAATTAAGCAACCAGAAAGAATATTATTCCCATTTTCTTCAACATTAAACCTTGAAGGCCTTTGTGTAAGAAATTTATGAATGACATTTGAATATTGCATTCCAATTACTCCATCGTCCGGTCCTGTCATTCCAACTTCAGTTAAAAATCCAGTTCCATTTTTTAAAACTTGATTATCATTAGTCTGTACATGGGTATGAGTACCTACTATCGCAGATATGCGTCCATCTAAATAAAGTGCCATTGCTTTTTTTTCACTTGTTGTTTCAGCATGAAAATCTATAAATATGTATTTAACATTTTCACTTTTTATTTTTGCTAATAAATCATCAACCTTTGAAAAAGGATCATCAATGGGATCCAAAAAGATACGACCTTGAAGATTAATAATTGCTACTTTTTCACTATTGACGTTCAATATTGTGTATCCTCTTCCAGGAACATTTTTTCCTGGAAAATTTAAAGGTCTTATTAATTTTTTAGTATTATCGATAAAATCAAAAATTTCAGCATTGTTCCAAGCATGATTACCTAAGGTTACTGTATCAGCACCCAGACTCATAATTTTTTTAAAATTTTTTTCTGAAATGCCTCGACCTTGACTTGTAGAATTTTCACCATTTACGACCGTAATCTGAGGTTTTAAATCATGTTTTAATTGTGGTAAATATTTTTCAAGCATTTCCATACCAGAATTACCAACAATATCACCAATAAATAATAGTTTCATTTAATTAACTCCATCTTTTAAATAATATTAATTTTACCACGTTTATAATTAAAATAAAAAAGACCAGAAAACTGATCTTTTATCTCGCATATTTAATTGATCTAACTTCTCTAATAACAGTAACTTTTATATGACCTGGGTGACTCATTTTCTGTTCAATTTCATTTTTAATATCTCTAGATAAAACAATTGCTTCACTATCATTTATTTTATCTGGATCAACAATCACTCTGATTTCTCTACCAGCTTGAATTGCAAAACTCTTTTCAACGTTATCAAAACTATTAGTAATTTCTTCAAGCTCTTCTAATCGATGAACAAAACTTTCAAGAGAATCACTCTTAGCTCCAGGACGAGATACTGAAATTTTATCTGCAACTTGAACCAATTCAGAAATTAGATAATGAGGCTCATATCTAGCACTTCCAGCTTTTATTGAATCAATTATTTCTGGAACCTCATTATATTTCTTAGCTAAATCTACACCTGATTCAACGTATGATGAATTAAGCTCTTCATTTGAAGCTCTTCCAATTTCATGTAATAATCCAGCTCTTCTTGCTAAGGAAACATCTTCATTAATTTCACCAGCAAAAACTCCAGCTAATTTTGATACTTGAATTGCTCTAGCTAATAAATTTTGTCCATAAGAAATCTTATATTTCAAACGTCCTACTAATTTAACTAAATCAGGATGCATTGAATGAATTCCTAAATCAAAGACAACTGTATCACCTGTTTCTTGAATTTGATTTTCGAGTTCTTTTTTACTCTTATCAACCATTTCTTCAATTCTTGCAGGATGAATCCTTCCATCGTTAATTAATTTCTCTAACGCCATCTTAGCAACTTCTCTTCTAATTGGATCAAACCCACTTAAAATAACTGCATTAGGCGTATCATCAATTATAAGATCAATTCCAGTTAATGTTTCAAAGGTTCGAATATTTCGTCCTTCTTTTCCGATAATACGACCTTTCATATCATCATTAGGTAAATTAACTACTGAAACAGTTGTTTCTGAAATAATATCAGCTGAACTTTGTTGAATTGCTTGCACAATTAATTGCTTAGAATTTTTTTCAATGTCCTTTTTAGTAGCAAAATAATTATCTTTAATCATTGCAGATCTTTGTTCTGACAATTCATCTTTAGTTTCATCAATAATTAATTTTTTTGCTTCCTCATGAGTCAAATAAGAAATTCTTTCAACTTCAGCTTTTCTCTGGTCAATCAATAAATCAGTTTGCTTTTGTTGCTTTTCGAGAGTTTTTTTATCGTTATTAAGCTTGTCAGCTTGACGATTTAAATTATTCTCACGCTTTTCAATGATATTATCTTTATGATCTAAAGATTCTTCTCTTTTAAGTAATCGATCTTCTTGTCGTTGAATTTCACTTCTTCTTTGCTTTAGTTCTTTTTCAACTTCAGTTCTATATAAATTACTTTTTTCTTTAGCCTCTAAAGTTGCTTCCTTCAAAGCAGTTTCTGCTTGACGGTTAGCATCTTCAATAATATCTGTAGCAGTTCGATGTGATTCAGATAATTTTTTTTCAACTATCTGCTTATAAAAAAACTGTCCACAAAAAAAACCAATAATAATAGCAATAATAACGATGATCGCGAGGGTTATTCCTGAAAACATATGATAGGACCTCCGACTCATCTATTTAATCATCGTTTATAAAACGATAACAAATTAATTTTAATGTTTGTTATGACTAGTGTCAACTAAACAATCAAAAAAAACCTCATAAGAGGTTTTATTGATTATCTTCATTATTTTCTGATGGTTTAGAATCTTCAGAAGTATCTTCTTCCATACCATAAGCTACTCTAACCTTAGTATTAACTTCATTAAAAATTTCAGGATTATCAGTTAAATATTTTTTTGCATTTTCTCGACCTTGTCCAATTCGATCTTCACCGTATGAATACCAAGATCCTGATTTATTAATTATGTCTTTTTCAACAGCCATATCAACAAGTTCACCACTTTGAGATACACCCTGTCCATACATAATATCAACTTCTGCCTTTTTAAAGGGAGGAGCTACCTTGTTTTTAGCAACCTTTATTCTTGTTCTATTACCAATGATATCACTACCATCTTTAATTTGTTCAGCTCTTCTTACATCTAATCTAATTGTAGAATAAAATTTTAATGCTCTACCACCAGGAGTAGTTTCAGGATTTCCAAACATAATTCCAACTTTTTCACGAATTTGGTTAATAAATAAAGCAATTGTTTTTGTTTTATTTATTGATCCTGATAATTTTCTTAAAGCTTGGGACATTAATCTAGCTTGTAGACCAACATGTGCATCACCCATTTCACCTTCAATTTCAGCTCTAGGTACTAAAGCAGCAACCGAATCCACAACAACTATATCAACGGCACCAGAACTTATTAAGGCATCTGTAATTTGTAACCCTTGCTCACCAGTATCAGGTTGTGATAAAAGTAAATCATCAATATTTACACCTAAATTAGTAGCATAAACTGGATCTAATGCATTTTCAGCATCAATATAAGCAGCAGTCCCACCGGACTTCTGTACTTCAGCAACTGCATGCAAAGCCATAGTTGTTTTACCAGATGATTCTGGTCCATAAACTTCAACAATTCTTCCTCTAGGATATCCACCAACTCCTAAAGCATTATCTAAGGCTAAAGAACCACTAGGAACAGTAGAAATTTGTGTATCAACACGATCTCCCATTCTCATTATTGAACCTTTACCAAACTCTTTTTCAATTTTTTTCAGAGCACCATCAAGTGCTTTTTCACGTTCATCAGCCATGCATAATCCTCCTAGCTTTTAAATAACTATCTTATACTATACTAATGATTATTATTAAAATCAAGAAAAAAAGGAACAAAAGTTCTGCTTTTAAATAATTTCAACTAATTTTTTAATTCCATAAAATACAGATTCATTTCTAATTTCATTTCTTGATAAATTATCATCTAAAGCTAATTCTAATTTAAAAAAATGATTATTTTGATCGATTATTCCAATCCAAACCGTTCCTGGATATTTATTTTCTAATTTATCAGGACCAGCTACTCCACTAAATGAAATTGCTATATCAGAATCGAACAATTCTTTAGAGCCTTTAGCCATAAAATAAACTGTATTTTCAGACACTACTCCATCCTGATTAATTACACTTTGTGGAACTTTTAATAATTTATTTTTAATTTCATTAGAATAAGATACAATCCCACCAAAAAAAACTTTAGATACTCCAGGAATTTCAGTTAGAGAACTTTGAAAAAGTCCTCCAGTTAAAGACTCAGCAGAAGTAATTGATAATTCTTTTTCAGATAATTCTTTTACAAAATATTTGAAATAAAAATCACTAATTACATCATTTTCATCAACATTTAATTTATTTAATAAATTGACACTAGGTTTTTTATCTAAAATTAAATATATTTTTTCATCAGTACTAGTATCCTTAATTAAATATTCATCTTCATCTAATTCATTTTTAATTTGATAAAAAGTATCTTTATTTAAAAATAGACCATATCCATACATAAAATTTACCCCTTTATTAAATACGAATTATTTTTAATTAAAAGAATCAGAAAAAACAGATTTATTTTGTTTAAAATAATCATATCCAGAATAAACTGTAAATATTAGACAAATATACAATAAAATTAAGCCCATTTGAATTCCCATGTTATTAAACAGAACATTATTAAGCATTAAAATAATAATTGCAAACATTTGTGTAAAAGTTTTTATTTTTCCAGGCCATGCTGCTGCTAAAACTTTCCCATTATTTTCAACAATTAATAATCTTAATCCTGTCACAGCTAATTCTCTAGCTATAATAATAACTACAACCCAAAATGGAGCAATATTCTGACTAGTCAAATAAACTAAAGCAGTCATTACTAATAGTTTGTCTGCCATTGGATCCGCGAATTTACCAAAATTAGTCACTAAATTATTTTTTCTTGCGATTTGACCATCTAAAAAATCAGTTAAACATGCAATAACAAAAACAACTGTTGCATATAAATTTGATGTTGGTATTAAAGTATTTAATATATTAACACTACCTAAATTCATTGGTACTGAAACAAGTAATAAAAAAACGGGAATCAAAAAAATTCTAAATACAGTTAATTTGTTTGGTAAATTCAATATGCTATCTCCATTCTTATTATTAAAATAACGATTGAATCTAATCAATCGTTATCTAATAATTTTTATTTAAAACTAAATTTAATTGTTCTAGTGTAAGAATTACCACCATTTTCAGGACTAGGTATTTTTACTTTCTTACCATTAATTACAATATTAGTAGATGCTGCATTGCCTAGATTCAAACTAATATTTTTATCAGTAGAATTAAGTTTAACAGTATGAGGACTATTTGTATCAACAATTCCAGACCAAGTATTATCTCCATCAGAAGTTAATGAAGTCCATGCTCTATTGTTACTACTTAATTTAATAATATTAACTTTTTTACTTGTAGAAACTTTAAAAGATACATCACTACCACTTTGACTAACTTTTGAAATTGAAGTAGTTTTTGATTTGTTTTTTATTTTTTTATTTTTAGTTTTAGTTTCTTTTTTTGCATCTTGATTGTTATCTCTTTTGCTTTCTTTATTAGATTCACCGGAAACAGAAATAGATTGATTATCATTATTACTACTATTATTAGATAATTTAGCTGATGCAAACCAAATGACTAATAAAATTAATAGTACAATTCCAACAATTACTGATATTGAAAAAGCACCTTTTATTTTAGAATTTCTTTCACTAACTTTATTCTTAGCAGATCTAGTTTCAATAGTATTTTCACTAATCTTATCCATATATTCATTAGTATTTGTATCTGGAATGCTATCTTCATAATCATCAAGTAATTCATTACTATCGAATCCAAGAGTTGCTGCATATTGCTTAGTAAATGCCCTTATATAAAAATCTCCAGGAAGTTCATTCAAATTATTTTCTTCAATAGCAATAAGATACTTCTTTTGAATTTTAGTTTTTTGTTGGATTTCATCTAATGACAATCCCTTTTCAATTCTTGATTGTTTTAAGCGATCACCTATATTTAAATTATTATTTTCTTCATTTTCCATAATTAAAATTCTCCAATTTATCTATTTCAATCATTGTATCATAATTATTTAAAAAAATTAATTTCGATTATTTAATTATATTAGTAACAAAATTTTTTGAATCAATAAATTTTTTAAATGCTTTTTTTATATCATTTAAATTAATTTCATTAATAATATTAATTTCATCAAAAATATTTATAAATCCATTTTCAATTGAACCTAATTGACTAGATAAGTCTTCTAGAGAATTCATTGATGATATTCGATTACCAATTATCTCTTTCTTTTGTAAATCAATATCATTTTTTAAACTATCAATTTCATCGGGAATTGAATCCATTAAATTTTTAATTGCATTAATAAAATTTGTAGGTTGAGTCGTTTCGTTAATAAAAATAATAAAACTATACATCGGCTCAATTTCAAAACTAAATTCAAAAGAATCATCAATAACTTTTTGATTATATAAATCATTTAAATAACTAGAATTTTCTGAAAATACCGAATTGAATAAAATTTCTAAACATAATTCGTACTTTGTTTTATTCAAAAAAGATTCTTGAATTAGATTTCCACGATATGCAATAGCAACCTTATTTTGATGTAAGTTCATATCTGAAATATTATTTTTAATTAGATTATTTTTACTATTTTCTAATTCCATTTCAGTTTTGCTTATTGCATCATGTTGTTCAAATTTATGATATGGCTTTTCAATTTCAATATTTTTTATATTTTTCATCATTTCATCTAATTCAAAATGACCAACAATTGTTAATGTCATATTTTCTGGTATATAAAATTCTTTATACACATCATATAAAATCCCTTCGTCAATTTCATTTAAAGATTGTACTGTCCCAGCAATATCACTACTCAATGAAGTATTAGGAAATAAATTTGAAATTGTATCAAAATATATCTTAGAATTTGGATCACTAGCATACATTAATATTTCTTGTTCAATAATTCCAATTTCTTTTTTGATTTTATCTTTTGAAAAATATGGTTCTTGAACCATATCTAGTAAAATTTTAATATTTTTTGATATATTTTTAGTAGCAGAAAATAAATAATTTGTACTATTAAAACTTGTAAAAGCATTAGAATAAGCACCATTATTATCAAATAAATCTGTAGAATCATAGTTTTTTTTATCAAACATTTTATGTTCTAAAAAATGCGCAGTTCCTTCAGGTATTCGTCTTATTTTATTATTTATTTCAATTTGATTATTAATCGATCCGAAATTTAATTTTAAATTAGCATAAGTAGCATTGTAATCATTCTTTGGTAATAAAATCACATTTAATCCATTATCTAATTTTTCATAAAAAACTGTTTCATTAAATTCTTGATATATTTTTTTAATCATTAGATTCACCTACCAATAAATGAATTGCTTGTATTTTTATTGTCTTTAAAAAATTAGAAATATTGTCTTTAGAAATTTTATTAATAACTTCAATACCCTGAGAAGGTTCAAGTATCAAATTAAAATAATTAGATATTGTCATTTCCGAAACGATTCCTTTTTGACTATCAAATTTCGTCAACAAATCATCTACCAGTGTTAATTTTGTATTTTTTAATAACTCATCAGAATAGTCTAATTTAATAATTCTATCAATTTGTTCATTAATTAAATCAATAACTTGATCCTTATCTTTAGCATTAATACCAGTTTGTATAGTAAACATTTCATCAAAAATATTGTAATTGGAATTAACGTAGTATGCTAAACTATTTTTCTCTCTAATTTCATCAAACAATAAAGAATGATTATTAGAAGTTAATAATCCATTTAAAACCAAAGAAATAAAATAATTATTTATACTATTTTGAAATGGTAAATAATATGCAAGTCCAAGTATTGATCCATTACCTTGATAATTTTCCGTTTGTTTAATTAATTCGTGTTTTGAAGTGGAAATAATATTAGATTTAGATTTGTCATGATTTTTTTTATAATTAAACATTTGATTAAATTCATTAATAAAATCAACATTTTCAAAATCACCTAACAGTTTAATTTCTATATCATCTTGATTAATCATATTTTCATAATATTGATAAACCTCTAAATTATTTAAATTTTGATAATCAATTTCATTGCCTATAATCAAAGCTGAATTTTCTGGATTATCTTTAAAATATAGTTTTTTTAATTGTGAACTTGAATAAAATCTGGGATTATCTTTTAAACTAACCAAATAATCAATCATATTATCTCTTTGAAGTTCAAAATTCTTTTTATCAAATTTTTTTCCATCAGCTAATGGATTGAATATTACACTCTTCAAAAAACTTATTACTTCTAAAAATAATGATTTTTTCTCTGAAATATAATTTTCATTAACAAAATTAATAATTACTCTTAAAATATGTTGATTAGAAACTTTTAATACTGTCACTGCAAAATTAGCACCATACATTTGAGATAATTTCTTTGCTAAAATTGATTTTTGAGGATATTTTTTATTAGAATCGTCCATTAAATCTGCTAAAATTGCTCTTTTAGCAAAATTTTCAATTTTAATATTCGTTATAAAATCAATCACTATTGTATTATTTTTAAATTTTTTTGTAAAAAAATAATCAACATTTATTCCATTATTAAGTTTCAATATTTTCCTCCATTAAAAAATAAAAAACCCTTTTAAAAAGAGTTTTTATTTTTTGAAAAAGTTTTTTTCAACTTTCCCCAAAATCCATTTTTTTCAGTTTTTATTTGCATCAAAGGTACATCATCACCTAAAATCCTTCTAGCAATATTACGATAAGCTTGTGAAACGATATTTTCACTATCTAAAACAATTGGTTCTCCATGATTAGAAGTTGCTATAACTTTATCGTCATCAACAACAATACCTAATAAATCAACACCTAAATGATGGGTTATTTCATCAACATCCATGACTTCACCGTGATCCATCATGTCAGGTCTAATTCTATTTATAATTAATCTAGGAACTTCTTTTAACGGATTTTTTTCAAGTAACCCAACAATTCGATCAGCATCTCTAACTGCAGAAATTTCAGGAGTCGTTACAATAATTGCACTATCTGCACCAGCAACTGAATTAAGAAAGCCTTGTTCAATTCCAGCTGGACAATCAATTAATACATAATCGAATTGTTCTTTCAATTCTTCAACAATTTTTTTTACTTGTTCTTCATTTATAGCATTTTTATCTGTGTTTTGTGCAGCTGGCAATAGAAATAAATTATTTTCAAATCTTTTATCTTTTACTAATGCCTTATTTAAATTCACTTTTCCATTAACAACATCTAAAATATCATACATAATTCGATTATCTAAACCTAATATTACATCAAGGTTTCTTAATCCGATATCCAAATCTAATAAACAAACTTTTTTATCCATTAATGCTAATGCTGATCCTAAATTAGCAGATGATGTTGTTTTACCAACTCCACCTTTCCCAGAAGTTATAACAATCGCTTTTCCCATTATCTAGTACCTCCAATTTCATTAAAAAACTTAGGATTAATACTTTTTAAAGCATTTAAATTTCCATTATCTAAAATATGTAAATCATTTACATAAACTACTGATTGTGAACTATTATCATTCAAAAAATTTGATTCAGATAAAATTTGATGTTGTTCACCAATTCTAACTTGTTGAGCACTATCAATTTTACCAATTATTAACTTATCTTCATAATTTGGAAATCCTGCATGAATTATTCCTTCAATATCACCCAAAACATAAACATTTCCAGTAGAAACTAATTTTCCACCTTTATGTATTTTACCAAAAACAAGAACATCACCATCAATTTTTTCATATTGACCATTTCTAATTGTTTGAACAGTTTTAAAAGTACGTCCTTCATTCTTGATTTTTAACGCTTCTTCTTTAGTTATTACATTAGAAATAATTGATTTAACTTCAAAAAAATCATACTGCTTAAACAAACTTAAAATAAAATCTTTTTCATTATCTTTTAATAATCGATTCCCTGTATTTAACTCAAACATAATACTCTTGTTTTTTTTGATTTTTTTATCACTAGATAAATCATCCAAAAGATTAGAAATTTCATCAATAATTACTTTAATATCACAGGTTTCATTTATTTTAAGTTCATAACCATTTTCATTACCTTTCAAAATAACTTGATTCATTTTAATTCTCCCATTCTATCTTAAAAAAATTATATAATTTTTGTATTGGAAAGTACATAATAGCATAAATTAAAATATTAAATATTAAAGTTGGCCATAAAACGAACACTAAAAAGGGACTTCCACTAATTGAAGCAATTTTTGATAAACGGTCTAAACAATAACTTATCGACATTACAACTGTAATATCAATAAAAAAAATTAAAATTGATGAAAAAAAGAATGGATTAACAACTTTTAATAAATATCTAGTTAAAAAAACAATTAAAGGAATTATAAATAAAAATATACCAATTATTCCAATATAGTATGAATCGTAAACATATCCAAAAACAAATGACCAAATCATAATTTTAACATCATAATCTTTTAAAAATATTACTGCCATTACAAACCACATAATTGTTAAATAAGGAACCATTAAAAATGTATTATCAAATTGTAAATTAAAAATTTGAGTTATAGTTCCATCAAGAAAAAATGAAAGAAATGCACCAATAACGAAGATAAGAGTTATTTTTGTATCTTTAATCATAGTAATCTCCCTTATTCATTTTTACTAACCACAGTTACAACATCAATATCATTCATATTTGCGGCCGGTCTAATATAAATCTTAGATGGTAATCCAGAAGAATCTTTACTAGATGAATAAATTTCTCCCACATATAATCCCTTAGGAGTTATTCCTCCTAAACCACTTGTGATTACTTTATTACCATTTTTTAAAGAAGTTTTAGTAGTTGTACTTCCCATAACTAATTTACCTGATGAACTTGAAGTCCCACTAATCAATCCGTTAACTGTTTTCCCTTTATTAGAAGTTTGGACGGCAAACTTATCAGAATCAGGATTATTATCAGTAATTAGCTGGACTTTACTATTATTTCTATTCACTTCAATTATTTTACCAACAAGTCCTTTATTAACAACAACTGCCATATTTTTCTTAATTCCATCATTTTGTCCTTTATCAATAATCAATTGTCTTTGCCATGCTGAAGGAGTTCTTGAAACTACGGTTGCATTAATTTGATTATAACTTGTTAATGTTTTGGTTAAATTAAGTTGTTCTCTTAATTTTTTATTCTCATCCTGGATAGCTTCGTCTTTTACTTGAGTTGCAGTTAATTTATCAGTTTGCTTTTTTAAATGATCATTTTCTTTATAGGTATTTAACAAATTACCGGTTGATTTCACAAAATTACTAATTCCTCTTGTTGGAACAACCACAATTTTACTTGTAAACGCAACTACATCATTTCCAAATTGCTGAATAAATAATGGAGTTGATTTATTTTTTCGAATAAAAGTTGATCCTCCAATTAAACCAACACTTATTATAATTATTAATATAATTATAAATAATCGTTTTGTAGAAAAAAACTTTTTCATTGTCTTCCTCCAATATTTAATAAAATAAATCAGCGGGCATAAAATCGACCCGCTGATATTTTATTTGTCAATTTTTAATACATTAATACTTTTTAAAGATTCACCGGTTCCAATTGCAACACAGTCTAGTGGTTCATTTGCAATTGTTACTGGTACTTTAGTTTCCTCAGATATAATTGAAGAAAGGTTACGCAATAAAGCACCACCACCAGTTAAAACAATTCCATAATCAATTACATCAGCAGAAATTTCTGGTGATGTTTCTTCTAAGGTCTCTTTAACTGTTTTAATAATTTCATAAACATCTTCATGAATTGCTCTAGCAATATCTAATGAACTAATTTCAATAGATTTAGGTAAACCAGTTAGCAAATCTCTTCCTCTAACCATTTCCGTTTCTGTTTCACTAGCTTTAACTTCAGATGCAGACCCAATATTTTTCTTTAATTTTTCAGCTGTTGGTTCCCCAATTAATAAATTATAATTTTGTCTGATATAAGTAACGATATCTTCATTAAACTTATCTCCAGCGATTCTAACTGATTTAGATGAAACAATTCCTCCTAATGAGATAGTTGCAACATCAGTAGTTCCTCCACCGATATCAACAACCATGCTTCCAGTTGGATCCATAACTGGAAGTCCGGCTCCAATTGCAGCTGCAAATGGTTCTTCAATAACATAAGCATCTTTAGCACCTGCTACTTTAGTAGCATCAATAACTGCCCTTTTTTCAACAGCTGTAATTCCACTAGGGACACAAACCATTACATATGGCTTAGTTCCTCTGTTACCGAGTGCTTTTTCAATATAGTGTTTAATCATTGATACAGTAGTATCATAATCAGCAATTACACCATCCTTCATTGGTCTAATTGCTTCAATACTTCCTGGAGTACGTCCAATCATTGATTGTGCCTCTGTACCAACAGATACTATTTCTCCAGTTTTAGTACTTTTAGCTACAACTGAAGGTTCTCTCAAAACGATTCCTTTTCCATCAACATATACAATAGTATTGGCAGTTCCTAAATCAATACCAATATTTTTACTCCCAAATCCAAACAAATTATTCATCCCTTCATTTTTTAATTGATTTTAAAATGATTTATAGTAATTTTTAATGACTTCAGTATACCACATCATTGTAATATTATTCATTGCTTAGATAAAAGCTATAAATTTTCTTAATTTTTAAATAATCCTAATTTTTTTCTAACTTCTGAAATAAAAAGCAAAGATCCAGTAAATAAAATATTATTTTTATTCTTTTTTGATTCATATGCATCTATCCAGTTTTCATAAAAATCAATCTCAAACTTTTTT
This sequence comes from Lactobacillus sp. S2-2, assembly GCF_021698855.1. Lineage (GTDB taxonomy): Bacteria > Bacillota > Bacilli > Lactobacillales > Lactobacillaceae > Fructilactobacillus. Next base: position 176,803 of record NZ_WWFA01000011.1, on the reverse strand, counting down.
GCATAATTATTTAATTTAGCTGTTGGTCTATTTTCATTTACATTAAAATTAGTTAAAACTAATTCTATATTTTTATTATAAAGTAGTTCATATATCATATCTAAATAGTCTTTATCTTCAAATATCGCTAAAATAACAACAAGTTTATTCCCGAATTGCCCTTGTATTATCATATTATTTAATTCTTTAATGGCCGGCAAATTATGTGCTCCATCAATATAAATATCAGGATTACTATTAATTTTTTCATACCTACCTGGCCATGTAGTTTTATAAATAGATTCAAGAACAATATTTTCATCAATCAATTTTTCATCTAAAATAAATTTCAATGCTTCAATTGCAACAGTTGCATTTAAAATTTCTACCTGATTATTCATTAACATCTTATTACTATCTAATATAAAATTTTGATCAATTATTTTATATAATGCTTGATCAATTTTTTTAAAACCATAATCTTGATTGAATCTAGCAATTTTAGCATTTCTAGAGATAGCTACTTGATTAATTTTTTCAAAAATTGAATCATTTACTTTACCGACAACAACATTAGTATTTTTGGTTATGACATCTGCTTTATTTTCTGCAATTTTTTCAACTGTATTACCTAACAATTTAGTATGATCAAGTCCAACATTAGTAATAATCGTTAAGATTGAATCTACAACATTAGTTGAATCATCTCGACCACCTATTCCTGCTTCTATAAGTAAATAATCAACTGGATTTTTTTTAAAATAAATAAACATAATAGCAGTAATTATTTCAAATTCAGATGGTGATAAATCAGGATTACTATTATCAATATCTTTAACAATTGGGAAAATAAAATTAACAATATCTTCCAAATCGTCATCTGAAATAGATTTATTATTAAAAGATATTCTTTCATTAAATTTCACAATAAAAGGAGAAATAAAAGTTCCAATTTGATATCCATGTCCGATCAAAATATTTTTCAAAAAAGTCAAAGTAGATCCTTTACCATTTGTTCCGACAATATGAATAGTTTTATTTTCGAACTGTGGATTATCTAATTTATTTAGTAAATTTTTCATTCTTGCAAGTCCAGGATTTTTTTGAATTCTTGGTCTGCCATGAATAAAATTTAAAGATTCTTCATAATTAATAATTATTCTTCCTTTCCTGATAAAAAAGACAGCATAATTGCTGTCTTTTATTATAGAGAATTTTTAACTTCTTCTAATCTACGTTTTGCAGTATCTAATTTAGTCTGATTATCTATTCTCTTTTGCTTTTCTTCTTCAACCAATTTTTCTGGCGCATTATTAACAAATTTTTCATTTGCTAATTTTCCATTAGCACGTTTTACTTCAGCTTCAAAATTCTTAATATCTTTTTCAATTCTTGAAATTTCTTCATTAAGATCTACTAATTCAGCTAATGGGATACTAATTTCAGCATCAGAAATTACCGATGTCATTGATAAATTAGGTACATTAATATCATTACCAATTTCTAATTTTTCAGGGTGACAGAAACGATCAATATAATCACGATTACTTTCAAAAACTTCTTTTAGTTTTTCATTATCAGTTTTAATTAAAATATCTACTGAACTAGACATTGGAGCATTAGCTTCAGAACGAATATTTCTAACAGCCTTAATTAATTCAATCAAACTATTCATATCTGATTCAGCGTTATTATCATCCAATTCTGATACATATTCTGGATACTTAGCATTAACCAACGATTTACCTTCATGAGGCATTGTTAACCAGATTTTTTCAGAAATAAATGGCATTACTGGATGAATTAAACGAAGAGTTTGATCAAGAACATATCCTAAAATATTTTGAGTATTAATTTTAACTTGTTGATCATCACTATTTAATTTTTCTTTACTCATTTCAATATACCAGTCACAAAAATCATTCCAAATGAAATTATATAGAGCACGATTAGCTTCACCGAAATTAAATTTATCAAATTCTTCAGTAACATGCTTAACTAATTTATTTAACTTAGAAATAATCCATTTATCTGCTAAATCCCATTCACTCTTATCAGGTAATGTAATCTTATCTAATCCATCTAAATTCATAATTACATAACGACTAGCATTCCAAATCTTATTAATAAAATTCCAAGCAGAATCCATTTTAGTATATGAAAAACGTAAGTCTTGTCCAGGTGTAGTTCCATTAGATAAGAACCAACGCAGTGAATCAGCTCCATATTTGTCAATAACATCCATTGGATCAATTCCGTTACCTAATGATTTACTCATCTTTCTACCTTGTTCATCTCGAATTAATCCATGGAGTAAAACATTTCTAAATGGAGCTTGTTTAGTAAAGTGTTTACTTTGAAAAATCATTCTTGAAACCCAGAAAAAGATAATATCTTCACCAGTGACCAAAGTGTTATTAGGGAAATATCTTTGGTATTGTTCTGATTCTTCATTAGGCCATTCTAGACTTGAAAATGGAACTAATGCTGACGAGAACCATGTATCTAAAACATCTTGGTCTTGTTCCCAATTTTCAATATCTTTAGGAGCTTCTTCTCCAACATACATTTCACCAGTTTCTTTGTGGTACCAAGCTGGAATTTGATGACCCCACCATAATTGTCTTGAAATAACCCAATCATGAATATTTTCCATCCATTGATTAAATGTATTTTCAAATCTTTTTGGAACAAAATTTACTGCATCATCAGTTGATTGATTAGCAATTGCATCTTTAGCTAATGGTTCCATCTTTACAAACCATTGTGTTGATAATCTTGCTTCAACTTGTACTCCAGTTCTTTCTGAATGTCCAACTGAATGAACGAGAGGGTCTATTTTAATAATTAAATCTAAATCTTTTAAATCATCAACCATTGCTTTTCGAGCTTCAAAACGATCCATACCAACATATTTGCCAGCATTTTCATTCATTGTTGCATCTTCATTCATAGTGTTAATACGTTCTAAATCATGGCGATTTCCTACCTTAAAATCATTAGGATCATGTGCAGGAGTTATTTTAACCATTCCAGTTCCAAAATCTTTATCAACATAAGCATCTGCAATAATTGGAATTGTACGATTAATTAATGGCACTATTAATTCTTTACCAACTAAGTCCTTATATCTTTCATCATCTGGGTTAACAGCTACAGCTACATCTCCCATCATTGTTTCAGGTCTAGTTGTAGCAATTTCAATATAGTCATTCCCATTAAATATTGTTCCATCTGCAAATGGATATTTAACATGATAAAATGCACCTTTATCATCTTGGTGAATTACTTCAATGTCAGACAAAGCAGTTTTTGCTTGTGGATCCCAATTAATGATGTATTCAGCACGATAGATTAATCCTTCATTGTATAAATCAACGAATACTTTTTTAACGGCCTTAGATAAATTATCATCTAGTGTAAAATATTCTTTATCATAATCTAATGAAAGTCCAAGCTTAGACCATTGATCATGAATTGTTTTAGCAAATTCATTTTTCCAATCCCAGACTTCATCGACAAATTTTTCACGACCCAAATCGTATCTTGTAATACCTTGTTCTTTTAATTTAGCTTCTACTTTAGCTTGAGTTGCAATTCCTGCATGATCCATTCCTGGAATCCAGCTGGTGTCATAACCTTGCATTCTCTTTTGTCTAATCAACATATCTTGTAAAGTCGTATTCCAAGCATGACCTAAATGTAATTTACCAGTAACATTTGGTGGAGGTAATACAATTGAGTATGGCTTTGCTTCTTTATTTTCATTTGGTTTAAATTCACCATCATTTAACCATTGTTGATACATTCCTTTTTCAACTTCAGTTGGATTATACTTCGTTGACATATTTAATTTATCATTCATAACTATTCACCTCTATTTTTATAAAAAAAAGCACTCGTCATAGGACGAATGCTCGCGGTGCCACCTAAATTAGATTATAGATTATATAATCTCTCTTCTAAATAACGGATAGCACCGGTCATAACTACTAAGATTCATTATAACAGCTCACAAGCTACACATAGATTCTAATAAAAGGTTTTCAGCATTTACCTTCTTCTCTTAGATAATCAAATCTAATCCTCTTGTTCATTGCTTTTGTTAATAATAATATAACCAAATTTTATTTAATAGTCAATAAAATATCTTTTATAACAATTCAGAAAAAACATCTTCTTGACTATTTAAATAACTTTCTCCAGCTTTAATTTTTGTAACTTTAATATTATCAACAGCCTCTTTAACCATCGAATCGACATCAACATTTTTTTCAAAATGTCTTGTTTTTTCTAAATCTGGTTTAGTTTTAGGTGAAGGAGGCGTAAAAATAGTACAACAATCCTCAAAAGGCATGATTGACAAATCATAAGTATCAATTTTTCTTGCAATACTAATAATCTCAGTTTTATCAAGCGATAATAACGGTCTTAAAACAGGTAATGAAGTAACATCATTAATTGCCATCATACTTTCCATTGTTTGAGAGGCCACCTGACCTAATGATTCTCCAGTAAAAACTCCAGTGGCATTTCTTTTCTTTGTTAATTCAGCGGTTATTTTTAACATGAATCTTCTTTGAATTGTCATCAAGTAACCTTCAGGAACTTTTTCTTTTACTTCTTCTTGAATTTTAGTAAAAGGAACTTGAATAAAGTTAATTGAACTACCAAAACCAGCAAGCTTAGATGCTAAGTCTTTTGCCTTAGCTAATGCTTGTTCACTAGTGTATGGAGGACTATAAAAATGCACCATATCTAGTTTAACTCCTCTTTTCATAGCCATATAAGCAGCTACTGGAGAATCAATTCCACCAGATAACATCATTGTTGCTCTTCCACCAGTTCCAACTGGTAATCCTAAAGCTCCTTGAATGGTTTTGCTGGATAAATAAATACCACTCATTCTAACTTCTATTCTTAAGTTTATATCTGGATGTTTTAAATCCACCTTTAAATTTTCGAAATTATCAAGTAGATAACTACCAATCTGATCATTTAATTCATAAGTACTTAAATTAAAATCTTTATTTTGTCTTTTAGTAGTAATTTTGAATGTTGTTGATTCACTAATTTCATCTTCAATCATCTGTTTAGACATTAATTGAATATCACTGATTTCAGAATCTTTGTCTAATCTCATTACTGGAGAGTATGTTTCAATTCCAAAAACTCGATCAAGATTTTTCATAACAGCATCAGAATCTGCACCGTTTAAATTGACATGTAAACGATCACGTTGTGCATTAATCGTAACATCTTCAAATTCTCTAAGTACTGATTTCACATTATTAGCAAGTTGGGAGATGAAAGTTTTACGGTTTTTACCTTTAGTCGATAATTCACCGTAACGAACCATTATTTCGCTATAATTCATTAACAAAGCTCCTTTTCTAACTTAATTTATCAAATTTTTTATATAAAATATCAAAAATTTCTAAAAATTTCTTTGCTTCATCTTTAGTATTATCTTCATCTAAAGAGATTCTAACTGCACTTGTTGCGATATCGTCTTCAATATTCATCGACTTTAATGTTCCCGATATCTGTTGTTTTTTTGATGAGCAAGCACTAGTCGTTGAAATATAAATATCATATTGTTCAAAAGCGTGTACAATTGTTTCTCCACGAACGCCCTTAATTGCAAAACATAAAATATGTGGTGCAAAGTTGTCATTATCTTTTGAAAAAGGAACAACTTTATCGAAATTTTGAATATGATTTAAAATCATTTCTTTAATTGATTTTTGTCCTTGAATTTTAACATCATAATTATCTAATGTAATTCTTAAAGCTTTGGACATTGCAACAATTGCTGGAACATTTTCTGTACCACTTCTTTGATTTTTTTCTTGTCCACCACCTGCAATTAATGGATCAAGTCTTTTACCTCTTTGAATATAAACAAATCCAACACCACGGGGACCATGAAATTTATGACCTGAAAACGTTGCATAATTAACGTTCTCATTTAAAAAGAAATTTATATCACCTTTACCAACAGTTTGAACTGCATCAACATGAAAATCAATTTTAGGATAATGACTTAATAAATTAGATATTTCGTCAATTGGCTGAACTGCACCAATTTCATTATTAATTCCCATTATTGAAACTAAAATTGTATTTTCATTAATCGCTTCTTTTAAACTATCAACAGAGACACGACCATCTTCATCAACTGGTAGATAAGTAACTTCAAATCCATTATCTTCTAATTGGTGTAAAGAATTCATAACTGCCGGATGTTCAATAGAAGAAGTAATAATATGATTACCAAACTTTTTCTTATTTAAAGCAACACCTTTAATTATCCAGTTATCTCCTTCAGTTCCACCACTTGTAAAAAAAATTTCATCTGAATTAACATTAAATAAATCAGCAATTTGTTTTCTTGACTGATTTAATAACGAAAATGATTCTTCCCCAAATTTATGGAGACTTGATGGATTACCCCAATATGTTTCACTCACTTTTTGATAAGACTTCAACGCATCGTCATTTATTTTTGTCGTTGCACTATTATCAAAATAAATCATCAAAATTCCTCTTCTCTAAAATTACTTACTTTATTATATCAAGAATTTAATCAACAAACAAAAAAAGCTAGAAATATCTAGCTCTCTTGTTTAAAATACTCATCCTCTATTTTTTGATAAGATCCAGGATTAGCTTTATTAATAGCTTCTGCAATAACATCTAAACTTTCTTTATATTTATAATCATTTTCAAATAATTTTTTTGATTGTGCTAATGATACATTAATATCTTCATCAAACGCTTTATATCGATTAGCATATTGCATTGATCTCTCTGCTAAAACAGCACTATCAATTAACTCTTTTGTTTTTTCATTCAAAATATCCCTATCAGATTCAATTTTTTTAATCTGTTTTTTTACTTCATCCATACTAATCTTTTGTTTTTTCATTGTTTTATTAAGTTTCATTATTTCACTTGAAACTAAATCAAAAAATTCCAAATAACCATTTGATATCCCTGGAAGATTTAAAACATCAATTTTTCTTTCAATACTATGCATTTCTAAATCTAAGTCAAATAATTTTTTTGAAACTTTTTCTTCTTCTTCAGATAAATCAGATACTGAATCATTAATATTTTTTTGCTTTTTCTCAATTTCAGTTAAATCTTTAATAAAAGATAAAAAGTCTTCCTTAATCATTGAATAAACAGCTTTTTCATTATTTATTAAATCAATATTATGATTATAACTAATTTTAATATCACTAATATCTTGATTCATTTTTTCAGAAAGATTCATTTCATCATGTTCTAAACTATAATTATGATTTAATTTATTTAATTTTGTTAATAATTCATCACTTTGACTATTAGCATGTTTTATAAAATCAAAAACCATTTTTTGATTTTTTTCAACATACTGTCTTGCTAGATATTCACTTTCAAATTCATCATACAATCCATCTATTTTTTCTTCAATATAATTATTATTTTTATTAACTAAACTTAAGTCTAAATTATTTAAATTCAAGAAATTATCATTTAATTTTTTTTCAAGTGAATCAATTTCTTCAGATATATTTGAATTTTGAAAATTAATACCACTATTTAACAAACTTCCTAATGCGTATTTTAATTCTTTAAATTGACTTGGATATTCAGTTTTCATATTTTTATATATAGTTGGTATACTTGAAATATCTTCTTCTAATTTTTTAGTATCTGCTTTAACATCAGTTAAAATTTCTTCAGCACTTTGATGATCACCATTATCTACAAAATTAGAAAATTTATCAAAATTATTTTCAATTTCATTTAATTTTGATTCTAATTTATCTATTGATCCACCAAAATCAGCATTATTATTCAAAAGAATTGCTCTTAAACTTTTATATTTTTTTTCTAACTGAGAAATAACATGTTCATGCTGACCATCAAGATCTATAATGTCTTGTAAATCAGAATTCATATTATCTATTTTTTCTTGAATTATATTTAATTTATCTAATGCATTTTCGCTTAATTCTTTTGACTTAACAAAATTAACTCCCTTTAAGTTATTTTGAAGATCTAAAACATATTTATCAACATCAGGAAAATCATCATTTAAGATAGTTTCATACATTTTTTGATTATCTTTAAATAATTTCAACGAGTTTCCTGTCAAATCAAGGACTCCAACTTTCGTTAACAAATCTTCAATTGGTGATTTTAAAAAGTCTTTTTCCTCGTTTTCCTTATGAACTATTTTAGTTAACGACTTTCTTTGATAAAAAGCAATTGCTAGGTAAAATAATCCCGAAATGATTATTATGCCAATTATTAATCGAAGTACCATTTGCAGTCCCATCCCTTAAACGAATTTTTCTATGTAAAATAATATTGTAATTATATCATAATGGCAATAATCTACATAATAAAGATTATCAAAATATTGACATTTTGATATATATTGATAAAATAGTTTATGTGTAAAATAACGCAGCAGTATGTGGTAAGCTCGTCAACATGTTCTTGCTATAAAAATAGTCAAACTAGTAACCCTATTCGGCTGCAAAGGTGAAAGTTGCAGTTGAACATGCACGAATACTAAACATACAACGATTATTTTACTCCAAGAAATAATTCATTGGAGGAATTTTATTTATGTCAAGATATACAGGTCCAAGTTGGAGAATATCACGTCGTTTAGGTATCTCTTTGTCAGGTACTGGTAAAGAATTATCACGTCGTCCTTATGCTCCTGGTGTTCATGGTCAATCACGTAGACAAAAATTATCAGAGTATGGTCTACAATTACAAGAAAAGCAAAAGTTACGTTTTATGTACGGTTTAACTGAACGTCAATTTTATTCATTATTTACACGTGCAGGTAAAATCCGTGAAGGTAAGCATGGTGATAACTTTGAAATCATGCTTGAAAGACGTTTAGATAACATTGTTTACCGTTTAGGTTTAGCAACTACTCGTCCTCAAGCTAGACAATTAGTTAACCATGGTCATATTACTGTTGATGGTAAACGTATTGATATTGCTTCTTACCAAGTTAAAATCGGTCAAGTAATTGGAGTACGTGAAAAATCTAAAGAAGTTGCTGCAATCAAAGATGCTGTTGAAGCTGTTGTTTCACGTCCATCATACATCACTTTTGATGCTGACAAATTAGAAGGTTCATTCACTCGTTTACCACAACCTGATGAATTAAATGCTGATATTGATACTGCACTAGTTGTTGAATACTACAACCGTTAATATCAAAATTAGATATAAATTCTTAAAAACAATCATTTTTGATTGTTTTTTTTTTAGATATAAAATATGGTAAAATTCGAATTATAAATGATGAAAGTGAGATTTTAAAATGGCAAATAATGATTCACTACAAAACAGATTAGATAACTCGATGAATGGTAGTACACCTCAAATAAACCCAGATGAACAGCATAAATTTTTAGGTACTTTTGCTGAAAGAGTTGATTTTGCAATAAAAAAGGAAGATATAAATAATATTGAAGCACAACAAATATTAAAGAAAGAAATCAATGATCATAACGACTATCAATTATTATTAAATGGTACTATTGGACAGTCATCTATTATGACATATATTAAATTAGCTTCATCCAACAACATAAAGTTTACTCAAAGAAATGATAAAATTTATGAAAAAAGCCCTTTTGGTGTAGTATTTGTTTCTGAAAAAGCAATTAATCAAGAAAATTATATTTTTAAACCATCCGATAATAAAGTTAATATTGAAGATAAGCCAGCTAGGAAAAAAACTTTTCTTTCAAGACTCTTTAATAAAAAGTAACTTTAAGGAGAAATAAATATGAATAAACCCCTAGCCTTTCGAATGAGACCAAAAACAATTAAAGATGTAGTTGGTCAAAATCATCTAATCAATGATAATAAAATAATCAATCGAATGGTAAAAGCAAAAATGTTATCATCTATGATTTTATATGGTCCTCCTGGAACAGGAAAAACAAGTATTGCAAGTGCTATAGCAGGATCAACTAAATATGCCTTTCGTATTTTAAATGCAGCAACTGATACAAAAAAAGATTTACAAATAATAGCTAATGAAGCAAAAATGAGCGGAATAGTAGTTTTACTACTTGATGAAATTCATCGGTTAGATAAAACTAAACAAGACTTTTTACTCCCTCTAATGGAAAGCGGACAAATAATATTAATTGGTGCAACAACTGAAAATCCATATATAAATATTAATCCAGCGATTAGAAGTAGAGTAGAAATCTTTCAAGTTTTTCCTTTAAATAGTGATGATATAAAAAAAGCTCTTCAAAGAGCTCTTAATGATAAAGAAAATGGATTAGGAAATTATAATGTAAATATCGATAGTGAAGCAATAGATTTTATTTCAACAGCTACTAATGGTGATTTAAGAAGTTCATTAAACGCACTTGAACTTGCAGTAAAATCAACCGAAAAAGATAAAAAGAACATTATTAATATTAATGTTCATATAGTTGAAGAATGTCTACAAAAAAAATCAATCAGATCAGATAAAAATGGTGACGAACATTATAATGTAATTTCTGCTTTACAAAAATCAATTAGAGGATCAGATACTGATGCTGCACTACACTATGCTGCAAGACTAATTGAGGCTGGTGATTTAAAAAGCCTGATTAGAAGATTAATTGTAATATCCTATGAAGATATTGGACTAGCCAATCCTAATTTATCTGAAAGAGTTGTGCAAGCATGTAACGCTGCAGAAAAATTAGGACTTCCTGAAGGTCGCATACCTTTATCTACTATAATAATCGAAATGTGTGTTTCTCCTAAATCTAATTCAAGCATTAGTGCAATTGATAAAGCAATTTCTGATGTTAAGTCTGGTAATTTTGATGAAATTCCTAATTATTTAAAGGATTCACACTATCAAGGTTCTGAAAAATTAGGAGTCACAGGATATTTATTTCCTCATGATTACAAAAATGATTGGGTTGCACAACAATATCTTCCTAATAATCTAAATAAAACTCATTACTACTACCCTAAAAATAATGGTAAAATTGAAACCGCGTTTGGAGAAAGATATTTAAACCTTAAAGAAGCTCAAAGGAGAAATCAAAATGGCAATTAGAATTTTAATGATATTATTTTCAACCCTTTTATTTATTAATGGATTTTATTTCTTAACCCATTTAAATAAACCATTTTTAATGTTTCATCCAGAAAAGTATCGTTCACTTTCTTTGATTTTACTTATTAGTGGTATCATAATACTATTAGTGGCTATATTAGCTTTAATTAGTGCTTTTGTAGATACACAATTATTAATTATTTCAAGTTTATTTTTAGGTTGTATGTGTGCATTCATTCCTGAACTTTTTATAATTCAATATATGAATAAATAAGAAAGAGGCTCCCCTATTATGATTAATAACTATCAAAATATATTAGTTCCAGTAGATGGATCATATGAATCTGAATTGGCTTTTCAAAAGGCCATGTCAATTGCAAAAGCAAATGATTCAAAAATTATCTTAGTTCATGCTTTAGATATTCGTGCTTTCCAAAATATCACAAGTTTTGATAACTCGGTTGAAGAAGAAATGACTACAAATTCCAAAAAAATATTAGAAAAATATGTTGATAATGCTCATAAAGAAGGTATTACTAAAATTGAATATCTAATTGAATTTGGATCTCCTAAAACAATCATTGCTCGAGATATTCCCGAAAAAGAAAATATTGATTTAATTACAATTGGCGCAACTGGTTTAAATGCAGTTGAAAGACTATTAATTGGTTCATTAACAGAATATGTAACTAAAGCTGCTAAATGTGATGTACTAGTTGTTAGAACTGATTTAAATAATAAATATGTTAATAATAAAAAAAACAGATGATTAATTATTCAATCATCTGTTTTTTTCTTCACTTTTTTTAATCAAAAAACTAGGTAATAAAAATTCATCATTTTCATGAAAACAATTAAATTGATTTGAAATTTTCAAATATTTTAAATTGCTTTCTTGATTTCCTTTTAATAACTCAACTTCTGATTTAAAGTAATAAAACTTATTTAAATAGTAAGTACAATAATTTTTCTTTAATACAGTTATTAAACTATCGGTAACTTCTTCTAATGCTTCATATTGTTCTAAATCATAAAATAAATAACAAATTGAAGCAGCAAAGCGAATTGACTTAAACTGTTCTTTTTGATTATGTTCAAAAGCTTTTACAACATTATACAAATATTCCTTAATTATTGGAACATATCCAATCGATCTTTTGTACCATTCATTTTCCATGTATGTATATGATAACCCTACATAACTCCATGCTGTATAAATCCAATCCAAATCGTCAGAATAATCATTAATAATATTTTGAAAAATACAAATAATGTCTTCTTTATTACCATCAGAATTAATTAACTCAATTCCTTTATAAAAATTTAACCGACCAATTAATTCTTTACTATCAAGTTTATCTTCCTTAATAGTAATAAGTTTTTCATTAGCTTTTTTAAAATCACCTTTTAAAAAATCATTTTCATAATCATTTAATCTTTTTTCACCATATCTTGGACTTTTCAATTCTTGTACTTCTTCATTTGAAATTTTTAATTTTTTCAAAATAGAATCAACAATATCATATGAGTGAAAATCTTTTCCTTTTTCTAAAATACTAATAGTAGCTTGTGTACAAATATCTTTTGCTAATTCAGCTTGAGACATCTCTAGACTTTTTCTTTTCCTCTTTACTAAAAGTCCTAACTTTTTTGTAGGTATATCTTTATTGAACATTATATTTCTCCTTTGGGCTATTGTGAATACAATGATTTATAAGCAAATAAGCCAATAAATTTCTATTGGCTTATTTATTAATTTTCAGCTTTATAAACTTTTTCTTGATCTCCTGAATTAAGTGGTTTGAAATCATGAAGAATAGATTTTTGTCTATCATTTTCTTCAATAGCTAAATCAATTAATTTATCAATTAACTCAACATAACTAATACCAGAAGCTTCCCATAATTGTGGGTATAATGAAATATTAGTAAATCCTGGTAACGTATTTATTTCACCTAAATAAGGTTTCATATCTTTTGAAACTAGAAAATCAATTCTAGCCATTCCTCTTAAATCTAAAGCTCTATAAGCTCTAATTGCCATATCAGTAATTTCATTAGCTACCTCATCAGGTAACTCAACAGGAATTGTAAATTGCACTTGGCTAGCATCAACGAATTTATTATCATAAGTATAAAATTCATCAGATTCTGGAACCTTAATAGCTCCTAATTTAGAAGGAATTGGTTCAAGATTTCCTAGAATAGAGATTTCAACTTCTTGAGGACCATCAATACATTCTTCTACTAATACTTTTGTATCATATCTAAATGCATCACGAATAGCTTCTCTGTATTCTTGTTCATTTTCTACTTTATGAATTCCAATAGATGATCCTTGATTGGCAGGTTTAATAAATAGGACTGAGCCTAATTTTTTACTCAAATCATCATAAGAAAATGCATCTTTATTTTCTGGTCTCAATAATACGTATTTAGTATTATTTACTCCTTCAATATCTAACAATTTCTTTGTAATATCCTTATCATAAGACATTGAAGATGATAAAGTATTTGACCCAACATATGGTTTTTTTAGTAATCTTAATAATCCTTGAATTGTTCCATCTTCACCTAAATTTCCATGAACAATTGGGAAGAATACATCAACTTCATTTGTTTTATTTAAGTTTTCAATTGGAGCTAATGGGTTAGTTAAATCAAGATTATTCATTTCTTCTTTAACAACTGAATCTTCAGATTGACCTTCAAAAACTCTATGTGAAGCATCATTATCAAGAATAATTCCATCTTTTGTTATTAAAAATAAACTTACTTCATATTTTGTTTTATCCATTGCATCATAAATATTACGTGCAGATCTTTTTGAAACATCGTGTTCCGAAGAATCTCCACCAAATAAAAGTGCTACATGTTTTTTATTATCTTCCATTTCAGAATCCACCTTATTTTTTCGTTTTATATATAATCTTAATTATAACATTAATTACAGTCGACTTTATAAGAAAATCATTTTTTATTAAGAAAAGTTTTTTTCATTACTAAAAGCATAATTTTTATTATGATATTGCATTGACATAATCAAACCGACTCCTAGTAAATTACCTATTAAAGCTGAACCACCTTGGCTAATGAAAGGGAGTGGAATTCCCGTCATTGGTAATAGTCCTATACTCATTCCTATATTTTCAAAAACATGGAATAAAATCATCATAATCACACCAGTTGAAATATATGCATAAAATACATTTCTAGTTTCAAAAGTTACCTTCACCATTTGATAAATTAAAATGAAATAAATAAAAATTAAAATAAATCCACCAATAAATCCAAAATTTTCTCCCATTACAGAAAATATCATATCTGATTCCCTAACAGGAACGTTAACATGAGATACATTAAAACCCGTTCCAGAAATTCCTCCTGAACCAATTGCTTTAATGCTTTGCCATAATTGATATCCATTATTGGATGTATCCGATTGTGGATGAAGCCAAGTATCAATTCTTGAAAATTGATACTGCTTAAATCCTACATGTTCTAGAATTGTTCGTCCTACTTTAGTTACAACAAGAAAAATCATTGTAGTTCCAAAAGTAAAAATTCCAATTAATGCAGGAGCAAGTATTTTCCAAGTTACACCAGAGACAATTATCATACCACCTAAAATTGCAAAAAATACAAGCATCGTACCAAAATCATTTTGTAACTTTAATAAAATAGCGACTGGGAGTGTCCATAAAATCATTTTCCCAATTAATATCCAATCACTATTTACTTCATGTACAGGATATTCAGTATTATGTTTAGAAACAACCTTAGCTAACATCAATATATACGCAGGCTTCATAAATTCAGATGGTTGAAATGTCAAAGGACCTAATTGAAACCAACTTTTAGCACCCGTATTAACTTCATACGATCTACTATATAAAAACAAAACAGCAATCAGCAAAAAAATCCCTACACCATATGCTAATGGCGTCAATTTGTAAAGTTGCTCTGAATCAAATCTAATTAAAACAAAAATAGCAATTGCACCGATAAAATACCACATCAATTGTGATATTACTGCTTTTGTAATACTTGTAGCACTAGAATCATGAACTGATGCAACATAAATTGATCCTAATCCAATTAAGGCAAGAATAAACACACAAAATATAATACCCCAGTCAATTCTATATTCATTTTCTTTTGAAAACTGTTTCAACATATTAATTGACTCCTTTTTTTAATTTTGGTGAAGATTATATTCTTTTATAATTTGTTCCAACGCATCAGACTCATTTTTAAAAGTATAATTCAAATCATCATTAATTTTTGCAATAAATTTATCATTTTCATTAATAATTGAACCAACTATTTCTTTATTAATTTGGACATTCTTTATCGAGTTTTTTTCATCAATAATTTCTACATTAATTTGTTTTTCTTTTTTTGACATAAATTACTCCTTATATAAAAATAGTCGATGAATATCGACTATTTTAATTTCATTGACTTACGATAATCATTACGTGCTTTAGTATTTCTTTTAATCGAGAATTTTTTTGGTACGGGATCATATCCACCTTTTTGAAATGGATTACATCTTAATATTCTAAAAATTCCCATAATGGTTCCTTTAAAAACACCATGAATCTTTAAAGCATCCAACATATAATTTGAACATGTCGGATAATATCTACAACTTGGAGGAAACACCGGAGAAATATATTTTTGATAAAATCTAACTAAGGTTATCATATAATATCAAACTTATTTTCTACTAAAAAAGCTTTTCTTTTTACCATCAGCACTGATTCTTTCAAGCAATGTTCCTGCACCTTTAGCAACATTATCTAATGGATTTTCTGAAATAAATACTGGTACTGTTAAAGCATCAGAAATAACTTCATCGATATTTTTTAATAATGCTCCACCACCAGTAAGCATTATTCCACGATCAACAACATCTGCCGCAATTTCAGGTGGTACCATTTCAAGAACTTCTTTTGCTCCACTAATAATTGCTTGAACTGTGTCATTTAATGCTTCAGCAATACTGTTACTATCAACCGTAACTTCCATTGGCATTCCAGTAACTGCATTTCTTCCTCTTACAGACATTGACTCATTATTTTCAGTATCTATTTTGGCACTACCAATACTCATTTTAATATTTTCAGCAGTATGGTTTCCAATTACTAAATTATGTTTTTGTTTGATGTAATTAGTAATTTCTGAATTCATACGATCTCCAGCTACTCGAATAGATTTACTTGCAACAATATCACCTAATGATAAGACAGCAATATCAGAAGTACCACCACCCATATCGATAACCATATTTCCATTTGGCTTAAAAATATCCATTCCTGCACCAATTGCGGCTATCTTAGGTTCTTCTTCTAGAAATACTTTCCCACCACCTGATTTTTCAGCTGCTTGAATAATTGCTTTTCTTTCAATATTTGTAACGTTAGTTGGAGCACAAATCATAATTTGAGGCTTAGATAAAAAACCTTTTACATTTAACTTATTAATAAAGTAAGATAACATTTCTTCAGTAATATCAAAATCAGAAATTACACCATTTTTTAATGGTCTTATTGCTTTAATATTACTTGGGGTCCTACCAACCATACGATAAGCTTCAGATCCTACTGAAAGCACTTTATTTGTTCTTGTATCAATTGCTACAACTGAGGGTTCATTTAAAACGATTCCTTTTCCTGCAACATAAATTAATACATTAGCTGTTCCTAAATCAATTCCAATATCTTGTGCCATTTTAATCCTCCTAATGACAATTATCTAGATGATTATATCATAATAAATTTTAAAAAATTCTTTTTTATAAATTAATTTTTTATTATTTAGAAATTCTTTGTATATTAGCACCTAAATCACTTAATTTTTTGTGAAACTTGAAATATCCTCGATCCAAATATTTTAAATTATTTACTACTGTTTTACCAGATGCATTTAATCCAGCAATAATTAAAGATGCTGCTGCTCTTAAATCAGTGGCATCGACTTCAGCTCCTTTTAGATGTGTCGAACCATTAATTTTAATTGTATTTCCTTCTTGCCTAAAATTAACTCCCATTTTATTCAATTCTTGCATATGCATAAATCTATTTTCAAATACATTTTCTTTCATTTGACTTTGACCATCAGAAAGTGCCTGTAAGACAGTAACTTGAGATTGCATATCAGTTGGAAATCCAGGATAGGGTTCAGTTTCTACATTAATTGATTTAAGTTCATAATTACCTTTAACTCTAATTCCGTCTTCTTCAAAACTAACTGAAGCCCCCATTTTAATAAGAACGTCAATTAAAGGTTCATTATGTTCTTTAATTGCATCTAAAATTTTAATATCATTATTTCCTATTGCACCGGCTACCATAAAAGTTCCGGCTTCAATACGATCTTGAACTACGTTATGAGTAACTCCTAGTAAACTACTAACTCCAGTAATTGTTAATGTAGAAGTACCTTTACCTATTATTTTTGCTCCCATTTTATTTAAAAAATTAATTAAATCAATAATTTCAGGCTCTTTAGCAGCATTACTTATTACAGTTATT
This sequence comes from Lactobacillus sp. S2-2, assembly GCF_021698855.1. GTDB lineage: Bacteria > Bacillota > Bacilli > Lactobacillales > Lactobacillaceae > Fructilactobacillus. The sequence goes on along the minus strand of NZ_WWFA01000011.1, from coordinate 159,185 downwards.
CCATCTGCTAAGGTTGCTGCCATTAAAATATTCTGGGTTGCTCCAACACTAGGAAAATCTAAATTAATATTATTACCAATCAATCCATTTTTAGCAAAAGCTTCAATAAAGTCTCCGTGATCTTCAATTTTTACACCTAATTTTTCTAGACCTTTTAAATGTAAATCAATTGGTCTTTCACCAATAGCACATCCACCAGGTAAAGATATCTTTGCATATCCAGTTCTAGCAACTAATGGTCCCATAACTACAATTGATGCTCTCATTTTTGTAACTAATTCAAAAGGAGCTTCGTGTGTTAATTCACCAGTTGCATCTACTACAATTTCATTTTTTGATTCATTTAATTGAGTTTTTAAATTAAGACTTTCTAAAACACTTTTCATAATGTAAAAATCTGAAAGTAAAGGAACATTTGTAATTACGGATTGATCATTACTAGCTAGAATAGTTGCAGCCAAAATCGGTAAAACCGCATTTTTTGATCCTTCTATTTTAACTTGTCCCTTTAAATGACTAGAATCATTTATAACAATTTGATCCATTTAATTATCTCCATTTATTGTTTTAATTTATCAAAAAAGTTAAATTTTTTATATTATCAATAAAAGAAAGGAAAAAAGATGCACATAAATAACCAATTGCAATTGAAGACAAAACAATTAATACTTTCCCTTGTTGTTCCCTAATTGGTAAAAATCTTTCAAAATGAATTCCTTGTATACTCCAAAAAGATATTAAAATAAAAAATAATTGAGTAATAATATTAATAAGTGCTTGTATACCAATCGTGTCCATTATTTCCCTTCTTTCTCTAGTCACTATCTTATCATAAATAGCTATAATTGTCGTTTGATGTAATTTTTAAGGATAAAAAAAAAGATCTAAAAAGATCTTTTTTTAATGCTTAGATACGTTAATTCTATTTAAAGCTCTTCTCAACGAAACTTGAGCACGCTTCAAAGTGTCTGTATCATTATTTTCTTTAGCCAATTGAATTTTCTTTTCGGCTCTTTCTCTTGCACTATCAGCTCTATTAATATCAATATCGCCTTTATTCTCAGCACTATCAGCAACAATTGTTAAAATATTATTTGAAAATTCAGCAAAACCACCATTTACAGTAATTTCATCTTTTTTATCATCATCAAATTTAACAATTGCTTCACCAATTTTTAAAGAAGCAATCAAAGGTACATGATCATGCATTATACCAATGTCTCCTTCTAAAGTTTGTACTATAACCAAATTGGTTTGATCACTGTTATATGCCTCACCATCAGGAGTAACGATACTAACGGTTAATGACTTATTGTCAGCCAATTAGATCCCCTCCTTAATTAGTTGCCCCTTGTTTGTTGTATTTTTCAACAACATCATCAATAGGACCACAATTTCTAAAGAAATCTTCTGGAATGTTATCGTATTTACCTTCAAGAATACCTTCAAAACCATTGATTGTATCTTCAACTGAAACATATTTACCAGGTAATCCAGTAAATTGTTCTGCAACTGAAAAGCTTTGAGATAAGAAGAATTGAATACGACGTGCACGTCCAACAATTGTCTTTTCTTCATCAGATAATTCATCCATTCCTAAAATAGAAATGATGTCTTGAAGTTCACGATATCTTTGTAATTCATGTTGTACTTCACTAGCAACCTTAAAATGTTTTTCACCAACAATTTCTGGATCTAATGCTGAAGATGTTGAAGCTAAAGGATCAACAGCTGGATAAATTCCTTGTTGAGTTAATGAACGCTCTAAGTTTGTTGTAGCATCTAAATGGGCGAATGTTGTTGCTGGTGCAGGATCGGTGTAATCATCAGCTGGAACATAAACAGCTTGAATAGAAGTAATTGCGCCTTTATTAGTTGATGTAATTCTTTCTTGTAATTGTCCCATTTCTGTAGCCAAGGTTGGTTGATAACCTACGGCCGATGGAATACGTCCTAACAATGCAGAAACTTCAGTACCAGCTTGTGTAAATCTAAAGATATTATCAATAAATAGTAAAACATCAGTACCTTGTTCATCACGGAAGTATTCAGCAAGTGTTAATCCTGTTAATGCAACACGCATACGAGCCCCAGGTGGTTCATTCATTTGTCCATATACCATGGCAGTTTTTTCTAGAACCCCTGATTCTTTCATTTCAAAATACATATCATTACCTTCACGAGTTCTTTCACCCACTCCAGTAAATACAGAAATACCATTATGTCCTTGTGCAATATTATGAATTAATTCTTGAATTAAAACAGTTTTACCAACTCCGGCACCACCGAATAATCCAACTTTACCACCACGAATATATGGTGCTAATAAATCAATAACTTTAATTCCTGTTTCAAGAATTTCAGTTGATGAACTTAATTCATCATAATTTGGCGCATCTCTATGGATGGGCCATCTTTCAGCATCGGGCGCAAATTGTTCACCGTTATCAATGGTTTCTCCTAAGACATTAAATACTCTACCAAGAGTATCATTACCAACTGGAACTTCAATAGGTGCTCCAGTATTTTCTACTTCCATACCTCTACGAAGTCCATCAGTACCATCCATTGCGATAGTTCTAACAACTCCATCACCAAGTTCAATAGTAACTTCGGTAACTAAAGTTTCATTATTATCTAACTTAACTTTTAAGGCATTATTAATTTCAGGTAACTTTTCGTCTAGAGAAAATTCAACGTCAACAACTGGTCCAATAACTTGTACAATTTTACCAGTACTCATTATACGTTCATTCCTCCAATTTTATTATTGACCTAATGCTTCTTGACCACCTGTAATTTCAGTAATTTCAGTCGTGATCGCAGCCTGTCTTGCACGATTAAACTTCAATTCCAATCCAGAAATTAAATCACCAGCATTATCAGTAGCAGACTTCATTGCAGTTGAGCTTGATGCATGCTCAGATGTTTTTGCATCTAAAATTGCACCATAAACTAAACTTTCAGCATATTGAGGTAAAACAACATTTAAAACTTCTTCTTCAGAAGGTTCAACATCATAATCTGCACTCAATGGTTTAACTTCAACTTCAGAACCAGCTTGATTTTCATCTATTGATTCTTGAATTGAGTTTTTATCCATTGGAAGTAATTTTTCAGATCTAAATTCAGATGAAACTCGATTAACGAAATGACTATAACAAACATATAATTCACTAAAAATACCATCATTAAACATAGAAGTTATGTTTTTAACAATATCTTTAACTTCGTTAAAAGTAGGAACATCAGAGATTCCATTATTTTCATAAATTACATTAGTTCCTCTTTTTTTGAAAAATTCGGAACCATTGTTACCAATAGAGATAACCATATAATCATTAGAATCTTTTGAATGTTCACTTATAAATTTATTAGTTTCACGAAGGACATTACTATTGTAACTTCCAACCATTCCTCGATCTGAAGTTATTACTAAATAAGCTGTTTTTGATGATTTTTCACTAGAATTATCATTACTTGAAGAATTATATCCATCTAACATGTGAGACTGCGCTAAATGCATAACAACAGATTTAACACGAGAAACATACTTATTATAAGTAATAGAATGTCTTTGAATTTGGTTTAACTTAACAGTTGAAACCATTTCCATTGCTTGTGTAATCTGACGGGTTTTCTTTGTTGAACTAATTCGATGTTTAATATCGTTAATTGATTCAGCCATTATGTTTCACCATCCTTCAAGTTTATTTTGATTCTGAAGCTTCGGTATTTGTTGTTGATGGTTGGAAATTATCAGCAAAATCCTTAACAGCAGTATCAAACTTATCTTCATCAGGTAAGTTCCCAGTGGTTTTAATTTCATTTAATAGATCAGAATGTGATGCGTCGAATGCTTCAAAAATTTCTTTTTCAAATTTTAAAACATCATCAACATTAATTTTATCTAAGTATCCATGGGTCAAACTGTATAAAATAAGAACTTGTTTTTCTACTGGTAGTGGAGAATGTAACCCTTGTTTTAATACTTCAACAGTTCTTGCTCCACGATCAAGTTTAGCTTTAGTTGCTTCATCTAAATCAGAACCAAATTGAGCAAATGATTCTAATTCATGATATGAAGCTAAATCTAATCTTAATGTACCGGCAACTTTTTTCATTGCTTTAATTTGAGCATCTCCACCAACACGAGATACTGATGTACCAGCATCAATAGCTGGTCGACTTCCTGAATAGAACATATCTGAATTCAAGAAAATTTGACCATCAGTAATAGAAATAACGTTAGTTGGAATATATGCAGAAACATCTCCTGCTTGAGTTTCTACAATTGGTAGAGCAGTCATTGAACCGCCACCCAATTCATCATTCAATTTAGCTGCTCTTTCAAGTAATCTTGAATGAGTGTAGAAAATATCACCAGGATATGCTTCACGCCCAGGTGGTCTTCTCAAAATAAGAGAAAGTTCACGATATGCATTAGCTTGCTTAGTTAAATCATCATAAACTACAAGTACATCTTTACCCTTGTTCATGAAATATTCACCCATTGCAGCACCAGCATATGGCGCAACATATAGTAGTGGAGCAGGTTCAGATGGTCCTGCTGAAACAACAACAGTGTAATCCATTGCACCAAATCGTTTTAATGTTTCAACTTGTTGTCTAATTGTTGAATCTTTTTGTCCAATTGCAACATAAATACAAATCATATCTTGATCTTTTTGGTTCAAGATTGCATCTACAGCAATTGAAGTCTTACCAGTTTTTCTGTCTCCAATTATCAATTCACGTTGACCACGACCAATTGGAACTAAAGCATCAATAGATTTAATTCCTGTTTGTAATGGTTCATCAACTGATTTTCTTTCCATGATTCCTGGCGCTTTATGCTCGATTGGAGCAGATTTATCAGTATCGATATCTCCGTTTCCATCGATTGGTTGACCTAGTGAGTTAACAACACGGCCTACCATTTCTTCACCTACAGGAACTTCCATGATTTTTCCGGTTCTTTTTACAGTATCTCCTTCACTAATTCCTGTGAAGTCACCAAGAACAACAATACCTACGTCATTGCTTTCGAGGTTTTGAACCATACCATAAACTCCATTTTGGAATTCAAGTAATTCTCCGGATAAAGCATTATCTAAACCATAAGCACGAGCAACACCATCACCAACATAAGTAACAACACCAGTTTCAGCGACAGCAAGTTCATCTTCATAGCCTTCTAATTGCTTCTTAATTAGAGCACTGATTTCCTCAGCCTTAATGCTCATAAAAGTTTCACCTCTTTAGTCTTAGATATTATTATTTTGATAAGAGTTGTCTAACACGATTAATCTTTGTGCGGATACTTCCATCATAAATAAAGTTTGCAGAATTCATTACCACACCACCGATGATATTTTCATCAATTTTAGTAGTTAATTCAACTGTGTTAGCTCCGATTCGCTTAGCAAATGAAGCTTTTAATTTTTCAATTTGGTCATCGTCTAATGCAATTGCTGTAACAGCTTCTGCTTGGACAATTCCATTATTTTTATTATTTAATTCACTAACTTCATCTATAATTGCAACCATATCATTGATTCGCCCATATTCATAGACCATTTCAATGCATCGTTTAACATATTCCGAAGAAATATTATCAAGCAAATTATTAAGTAATTCATGCTTTTGAGATTCAGTTAAAGTTACAGTTGATAAGGCAGTAATAAAAGTTGGATTATCAGTAATGATATTTCTTACTTCTTTTAACTCTGCAATACCATCTTCTAATTGATTATTAGACTGTAAAACAGAAAACAAAGCACTTGCATATCTTTTTGATGCAGTAATTTTGTCTAATGCCATATTAATCACCTAATCCTTTAATATAAGAATCAATCAAAGTTTTTTGATCTTCAGCACTTAATTCCTTTTTAATAATTTTGGAAGCAATTTCAATAGATAAATCAGCTACATCATTTTTAGTGCTAGCAAGTGCATCTTTTCGTTCTTGCTCGATATCTTTTTGAGCATTTTCTTTTAAAAGACTTGCATCACTTTTAGCATCAGAAATAATGTTTTCTCTACGTTCTTTACCGTCTTGAGTAGCTTTAGAAACAATTTCACTTGCTTCTGCATGAGAATTATTTAAAGCATCTTGACGTTCTTTAGCTAGCTTTTCAGCCTTATTTCTTGAATCTTCAGCAGAATCAATATCATTAGAAATTTTATTTGCACGTTCTTCCAACATTTTTGTAATTGGATCCCATGCAATTTTCCCAATAATAGCCATTAAAATTAAGAAACAAAGAGCAAAAAACACTGCATCACCAACGTTAAAACCCTGTGCGGATCCAACAATCAAGTGTGTAAACATCTATTGACACCTCCTTCATTAATTATTAAGTTAATTATTTGTTCATAACTAACATTGCAATAACGAAGGCTAAGATAGGCATAGCTTCAACTAAAGCAACCCCGATAAACATATTTGATCTCAAAGTACCTGAAAGTTCAGGTTGTCTTGCCATACCTTCTAACATTTTTGATACTAAGATACCATCACCGATACCACCACCGATAGCGGCACCTGCCATAGCAATTCCTGCAGCAATAGCTCCCATAATATAATCCTCCTAATAATTATATAAATTATTCCTCTTCATAAATTTTTTGAGAAACATAAACAGATGATAATGTTACAAATACGTAGGCTTGGATACTTCCAATGAAAATTGAAAATCCTTGCCAAAACATTTCAATTGGTGCAGCAACAATAAATGTTAATACACCGCCGGAAAATGCCATATTAGCAATTAAGCCTGCAAGCATTTCACCGGCAAAAATATTACCAAATAAACGAATTCCAAGAGTTAAGAAATTTGTTAACTCTTCAAAAATATTAATTGGTAAGAAGAAAGGTACAGGCTTTAAATAACCTTTAAAATGTTCTTTATATCCCATACGCTTTATACCAGAATATTGAGCCAATACAAGTGTAATCAAAGCAAAAGTCATTGGAATAACAGGATCAGCCGTTGGAGACTTAACATATGTAATTCCATTTACTTCGATGTGAGCGAAAAGCCCTAACATGTTAGCTATAAATATAAAACAAAATAGCGTGAAGGCCCAAAGACCGTAACCTTTGCTTTCTTTTCCAGGAATAGAAACTTTTACTAATCCATTAGTAAAATCAACTAACCATTCCAAAATATTTTGTTTCTTTCCAGGTCGTAAAGTTATACTTCTAGATAAGAAGAAAACTAGACCAATCAAGATTGCAAAAACGATTAAACCAGAAATAATATTTGCTGTATTAAAGGTTAATCCAAGAAATTCAAAGGTGCTCTTTGCTTCATCCACAAATTATCACCTCTCTTTCGCAATTATTATGTTCACAATTTCAATACCAACCTTAATAATTGCGATTATGTCTACAAAACTAGAATCAATATATATCCCTTGTAAACACTCAAAACTATACCACCATTACATGTAAAATTCAAAACAATTTTATTATAAATTTTATTTATGAAAACGCTATACTTCCCATTGTAGCAGCATTTTTGTCAAAAACTTTTAAAATGTTCATTGCACAAAAAATAAAAAGAGAAACGTTTTTAACGTTTCTCTTTTTATTTAGTTCCGAATAATCTATCCCCTGCATCACCAAGACCAGGAACAATATATCCATTTTCTAATTTTTCATCTAATGCAGCAGCATAAATATCAACATCTGGATGAGCTTCTTGAAGTGCTTTTACACCTTCAGGAGCAGAAACTAAACAAACAAACTTAATATTTTTTGCACCACGTTTTTTCAATGCATCAATCGCCATAATAGCAGAACCACCAGTAGCTAACATTGGATCTACAACAAAAACTTGTCTTTGATCAATATCTGATGGTAATTTAGCGAAATATTCATGTGGTTCAAGTGTTTCTTCATCACGATACATTCCAATATGGCCAACTTTAGCAGTAGGAATCAAATCTAAAATTCCATCAACCATTCCAATTCCAGCTCTTAAAATAGGAACAACTGCTAGCTTCTTACCAGCTAATTGTTTTGCATGGGCAATTCCTTCAGGAGTTTTAACATCAACTTCCTCAAGTGGCATATCACGTGAAAATTCAAAAGCCATCAAATTAGCAATTTCATTGACAACTTCCCTAAATTCTCTTGTACCACAATTTTCATCTCTTACAATTGTTAATTTATGTTGAATTAATGGATGATTCATTATATGAAGTTCGCCCATTCAAGTCACTCTCCCTATATTTTTTATCCATTATAACATATTTCGAGAGATTGATTAATTATCTTTTTATAGGTCTTTTATCACATAATTCTTTTACTTCTTTTTTAATATTTTCTAACACATCAGAATTATTATGATTTTTTATAGTTTCAATAATTAATTCTGCAACTTTGATACTATCTTCTTCATCAAATCCGCGTGATGTAATTGCTGGTGTACCTATTCTTAATCCACTTGTAACCATTGGACTTAATTTTTCATTTGGCAGAGCTTCTTTATTAGTTGTAATCATAACTGAATCTAATAAATTTTGTGCTTCTTTTCCATTTAATTCAGTTTTTGTTAAATCAATAGTTAATAAATGATTTTCAGTACCACCTGAAACAACTCTTATATATCCTGATTTTTCAAATGTATCGGCCATTGCAGTTGCATTTTTAAGAACTTGTTTACTATATTCTTTAAATTCAGGTTGTAGATCTTCAAAGAACATTGCTGCTTTTCCAGCAATAACATGTTCTAAAGGTCCACCTTGAGTTCCAGGAAATAAAGCAGAATTGATTTTTTTACCATATTTTTCTTGTGATAAAATCATTCCACCACGAGGGCCTCTTAAAGTTTTATGTGTAGTTGTTGTAACTACATCAGCAATTCCAATAGGACTTGGGTGTAATCCTGTAGCAACTAATCCAGCAATATGAGCCATATCAACCATTAAATATGCACCAATTTCATCAGCAATATCTCTAAATTTATTCCAATCAATAATTTGGCTATAAGCAGATGCTCCTGCAACGATCATTTTAGGCTTAATTTCTTTTGCCATTTTTAAAATTTCATCATAATCTAATTTTTCAGTTTCGTGATTTAATCCATATGAATACGATTCATATAATTTACCTGAAAAGTTAACTTTAGCACCATGAGTTAAGTGACCACCTGCATTTAAATCCATCCCCAAAATACGATCACCTGGTTTCAAAAAGCTAGCATAGGCTGCTTGATTGGCTTGTGATCCGGAATGTGGTTGTACATTAACATATTCAGCATGAAATAATTCTTTTGCACGATCAATTGCAATTGATTCGATGACATCTATATACTGACATCCACCATAATATCGTTTTCCAGGATAACCTTCAGCATATTTGTTAGTTAAAATAGAACCCTGAGCATTTCTAACAGCTTCTGAAACAATATTTTCTGAAGCAATTAATTCTATCGTGTTTTCTTGACGAACTTTTTCGTTATCAATTGCTTCCCATAATTTTGTATCTGCACTTCTATAATCCAAACTCATAAATGACCACTCCTTCAAAATTAGGTTAAAAGTTAACCATTACATTAATTTTAACAGAAATAGTTCGTGAATTGTATTGTTTTATGAAAAATATTCGTTACCCGCAGATTTTAATAAGCGATTCATATATGCAGCACCCATTCCTTCATCTGAAAACGATTGTACTAAAATATTTGCAAGCTTATGATCATCAAAATTTCTTAGACCATCAAATAAGAAATGACTAGCAGATGTCACACTTTTACCTAAAGAAAATATTGTTGTATTTTTTGGCCAATCATATTTTTCAATTACATCATCAGTTGCCATAATTCCAATCATTTCATTTTGCTGATTAATCCAAGAAATCACATCTGACCAGTTACTTTTAACAATTTGAACCTTTGCTTCAGGAGCATAATGGCGATACTTCATCCCTGGTGCTTTAGGAACATCAGCTGCAGAAAGATGTACATTACTATTTGAAATCTTTCCAATCACTTTTTCAATGTCTTTTTCAGTAACAGCACCTGGACGTAATATTACAGGTTCGTCAACTGACATATCTAAAACAGTTGATTCAATTCCATATTTAGTTTGTCCATCATCTAAAATTCCATCAATTTTTTTATTTAAATCGTGATAAACGTGCAAAGCCGTCGTTGGACTCGGTTTACCTGAAGTATTTGCAGAAGGACCAACAATTGGAACTCCTGCCTTTTCAATCATTTTAGTAGTAACTGGTTGATTAGGATTTCTAAATGCAGCAGTTTGTAGTCCCCCTGTAACAACTTTAGGTAAAACTCCATCTTTTATTTTTAAAATAATAGTTAAAGGTCCAGGCCAGAAACTATTCATTAATTTTTTTGTTTTTTCATCCAAATGATCAACATACTTTTCAACTGTCTCCACATCAGCAACATGTACTATTAAAGGATTATCACTTGGTCTTCCTTTAGCTTTGTATACCTTTTCTACAGCAGTTGCGTTTGTTGCATCTGCACCTAACCCATAAACTGTTTCAGTTGGAAAAGAAACTAATTTACCATCTCTAATTAAATCAGCAGCTTCTTGAATTTGATTTGATTTTAAAATTTTTGTTTCCATTTTAATTACTTCTTTCTAGTTTAATATGAACGATTCGATCTGTTCCATTAATATCCTGAAAAACATCTACTCTACTATTAGTTAAATATTGGTTAGCTAAATGTTTTAATGATTTAGCTTGATTAAATCCTATTTCAAAATATATTTCTCCATCTGACTTTAAATAATTGGAACTTCGCTTCAAAATTTTATCATAAATATATAGACCATTGTTTTCAGCAAATAACGCAAGATGAGGTTCATATTGCATTACACTTTTATCCATTAAATCAATTTCATCAAAACTAATATACGGTGGGTTAGAGACAATTAAATCAAAATCATAAATATTTATTGATTCAAATACATCACTTTTAAAAAAATTAATCTTTGAATCAACAATTTCATCAGCATTTAACTGAGCTATTTCTAAAGAATCAGATGAAATATCTGCAGCAAAAACCTCCCAATTAGGACGCTCTTTCTTTAAACTAATTGCTATCGCTCCACTACCTGTTCCAATATCTAAAATTTTTAGAGAATCTTCTTGATGTTCTTTTAAGATTAAATCAACCAATTCTTCAGTTTCTGGCCTTGGAATCAAAACTTTTGGATTAACAAAAAGCTCATTTCCGTAAAAATAAGCTTTTTTGATTATATATTGAGCTGGTTCTCCATTAATATATCTTGTTAATTGTTCATTTAATTTATTTAAATCATTACCATCCAAAGTATCTCGATAATGACTTAATAACTGAGCTTGACTCCAATGAAAGTAATTCAAGATAAACATTGATGCTACTTCAGGATTAAGATCAACATTACTAATTTTTTCTTCCCATTTTTTTAAATATGAAAAAATAATTTCCGAATTACATTTCTGATTCATTTAATTCTTCCAATTTCTTAGCTTGATCAGAAACAATTAAAGCATCAATTATTTCATTTAAATCACCAGCTATTACTTTATCCAATTTATTTAAGGTTAATCCAATACGATGATCAGTTACACGATTTTGTGGGAAGTTGTAAGTTCTAATTCTTTCTGAACGATCACCACTACCAATTGCAGACTTTCTTTCAGCCGCATATTGATCTTGTTCTTGTTGTGCAAAATAATCATAGACACGAGCCTTTAAAACCTTCATAGCTTTTTCTCTATTTTGTTGTTGTGATCTTTCATCTTGCATTGCAACCACAATTCCTGTTGGCAAGTGGGTCATTCTAACCGCAGAAGAAGTTTTATTAACGTGTTGTCCACCGGCACCAGATGCACGATAAACATCAGTTTTAACATCAGCTGGATCAATCGTAATATCAACATCTTCTTCTTCTGGCATTACACCAACAGTTGCAGTTGATGTATGAACACGTCCAGCAGATTCAGTTGAGGGCACTCTTTGTACACGATGTGCCCCATTTTCGTATTTAAGTTTCGAATAAACCTTATCACCATTAATCATAATTGCAATTTCTTTAAATCCACCAACTTCAGTTGCAGTTGAATCAATCACTTGAGTACTCCAACCTTGTTGTTCTGCATAACGAATATACATGTCATAAAGATCTGCGGCAAATAAACTACCCTCATCACCACCAGCAGCTCCTCTAATTTCCATAATAATATTTTTATCATCATTAGGATCTTTAGGAATTAACATAATCTTTAATTGTTCTTCCAATTGATCTTTTTGCTCTTTTAAATCAGTAATTTCTGCTTTTACCATTGTATCCATCTCTGGATCCAATTTTTCTCTTAATAATTCTTCATTATCATCTAATTGTGAAACAACTTCTTGATATTTATGATAAGTATCTACAGTTTCTCTCAAACTTCCTTCTTCTTTAGATAATTTCATAAATCTTTTTGTATCAGAGATTACATCAGGGTCAGAAATAAGTTCATTTAATTCACTATAACGATCTGCTACTGATTGTAATCGACTAAAAATTTTATCTATATCGGCCATTGTTTTCTCCTTTATTTTTTAATATCTGGATGATTGTAATGTTTTCTACATACTGGATAATAAGATTCATTTCCACCAACTTGTACTTGATCACCCTCATAAATTGGTTTCCCATCATGAAATCTTAAATTCATAATTGCTTTACTTTCACAGAACCAACAAATAGTCTTCATTTCTTCAATTTTATCTGCATATAAAAGTAATGCTTCAGAACCTTCAAAAAGATGATTTTGAAAATCATTTTTTAATCCAAATGTCATTACTGGAATATTATATTTATCTACAATTTTAGCTAATTCGACTACATGATGTCTTTTTAAAAATTGAGCTTCATCAACTAGAATACAACTTATTTTTTTACCAATCACTTCAGCATTAGCTAAAAATAAATTATGAATATTTGTATCTTCTTTAATTGAAATTGCAGGCCTTTTTAAACCTATTCTTGATTCCACAATGTCGCCTTCAGATCTAGTATCAACTGCACTAGTCATTATAATTACAGACTTTCCTTGTTCTTCATAATTATGAGCAACTTTTATTATTTCAATGGTTTTACCACTATTCATTGCACCATATCTAAAAAATAATTGTGCCAAAAAAATCACTCTTTCTAAACGTATTTACACAATCATATTATATCTAATTATAACAAAAGTTGCATGCTTATTTATGATTTTTTATTTTTTAGTTAATATATAGTCAATTAAAATACATAAAGATTTAATTATGCTAAAATATAGCAATACATTAATCGAATAATATCACTAGGAGCGTGAATTACCATGTCATTAAGAAGTCAATTTGCAACATTCATGGGAAAATCTTCATATTGGGTTTTACATAATTTCTTTAAAGGAGGAAGTTCCCTTCCAGGTAAAATAACAACTAAAATTGATCCAAATATTTTATCACATTTTGGTGAGCAATATGATGTAGTAATTGTTACTGGTACAAATGGTAAAACTTTAACAACTGCATTAATTGTACAAACTTTAAAAGAAAAATACGACAATATTCTAACTAACCCAACTGGATCAAATATGGAACAAGGAATTGTTTCAACATTTATTAAAGATAAAAAAAGATCAAAAAATCAAAAAAATCTTGCTGTTCTAGAAGTTGATGAAGCAAACGTTGAGAAAATCGTTAAATTCATTAAACCTAAATATTTTGTCTTAACTAATATTTTCCGTGATCAACTTGATCGTTATGGTGAAATATACACAACTTATCAAAAAATATTAGATGGAATTAAACTTGCACCTGAAGCAAAAGTAATTGCTAATGGTGATGCTTCAATTTTTAATTCAAAAGAAATTAGTAATCAACAAATTTTTTATGGATTTAAGAATGAAAATACTAATATTGATATGAAAGCTTCACCTAATACCGACGGGGTTGTTTGTCCAGTTTGTCATCATATTATGCACTTTCATGAAATAACATATGGAAACTTAGGTGATTTTTTCTGTCCTAATTGTAATTTCAAACGTCCACAATTAAAATATGAATTAACCAAAATTAATGAAATGACACCAGTTAGTTCTAATTTTGATATCGATGATTTTTCTTATGAAATTAAAGTTGGTGGAACTTATAATATCTACAACGCTTTAGCTGCTTATTCGATTGGTAGAGAATTTGATATTACAAAAGATCAAATTAAAAATGCTTTTCAAAAAAACGAACGAGTTTTTGGTAGACAAGAAGAAATTCAAATTAAAGATAAAAAAATAACAATTGTTTTAGTTAAAAATCCAGTTGGTTTAAATCAAGTAATTGATTTAATTAGTAAAGAAAAAGACCCATTTTCTTTTGTAGGTCTTTTAAATGCTAACTATGCTGATGGAATTGATACAAGTTGGATTTGGGATGGTGAATTTGAACGGTTAAATGATATGAATATCAGTAAATTTATTACTGGTGGTCAAAGATATAAAGACATCACTTTTAGATTAAAAGCCGCTGGTATTCCTTCAGAAAAACATATCGTTGAACCTGATATTAATAAAGTTGTTGATCAAATAACTTCATTACCAACCAAAAAAGTTTATGTATTAGCCACTTATACTGCAATGCTTCAAATGAGAAAAATTCTTGCAAATAAAGGTTATATTGATGGGGGAATGGGATAATGACACTTTCTTTAAAAATTGCACATTTATATGGTGATTTAATGAACACCTATGGTGATATTGGAAATATCATTGCTTTAAAATACTATGGAAAACAAATTGGTGTCGAAGTAACATCTGAAATAGTAAGTCTAGAAGAAAATTTTAAAGCTGAAGATTATGATATTGCTGTCTTTGGTGGTGGTCAAGATTTTGAACAAAGTGTCGTTGCCAAAGACTTAACTAATAAAAAAAATGAAATAACTAAATTCATCGAAAATAATGGAAATATGATTGCAATTTGCGGTGGATATCAAATGTTAGGTCATTACTACATTGATGCTGATGGAAATAAATTACCAGGAATTGGTGCATTAGACCATCATACTGAACAACAAGATAATCATCGATTCATTGGAAATGTTTTAATCAAAAATGAAGAAACTGGTCAAGAATATAAAGGCTTTGAAAATCATCAAGGAATTACCTTTACAGGAAAAGATGAAAGACCACTTGGTGATATTATTAATGGTAACGGTAATAATGGAACTGATAATTTTGAAGGTGCTATTTACAAAAATACCTACTGTACTTATTTTCATGGACCTGTTCTAGCTCGTAATGGAAATTTAGCTAAACGTATTTTATTCAGTGCTTTAAAGCAAAAATATCCTAACGTCGATTTCACAGAATCAGAAAACAATTTAGAAATTTATCAATACTAAAAAAACGTTCTTTAACAAGAACGCTTTTTTTATTACCCGAACGAGACTCGAACTCGTAACTCCGCCTTGAGAGGGCGACGTCTTAAACCAGTTTGACCACCGGGCATTAACAATGACTAAGACTACGCTTTAATTAATTGATTGTCAAATTGACATCAATCAATTTTAGTAATAAGATTAACAATTGTTAATGGGTATTCGCCAAATGGTAAGGCAACGGACTCTGAATCCGTAATCTACTGGTTCGATCCCAGTATACCCAATCTTTTAAAATACGAATATAATCAAAAAGAAAAAAAGGCTACTCAATGAGTAGCCTTTTTATTTATATTTTCAACAAATCGAATTGCATCACTTTTTATTAAAGAATTTGGACTACTTCCTAAATCATTAAATGGAATCTTCATATTATATTCCTCATAATATTTAGTCCAACTATCTAATGTCTCTTTGTCTTTACCAAATTGTAATTTAATAGGTTTAAAAATATTTTCATTAGCAAAAGACTTAATAATCAATTCAGAACAATACAAACCATTACCATTTTGTGTAAAAGTATTATTATAAGGTTCACCTAAAAACTTAAAAGCATTTTTTATAACTTCTTTATCGTTAAATTTTATCTTCACTCTATATAAATCTATCTCATATTCAACATTATCAGTTATAAATTCAGCCAAAGATCTTTTTATAACTCCCCTACTTGGTATTGATTCAATTACATTAAAATTATTATCATAATCAATATAAAGGATTGCAACATGATTATAAGAAAATACTTCAGATGTACTTTTTATTATTAATTTAGAAAATAAATTACTTCTATCACTTATAAAGAGTAAATCACCATTTTTCAAAATCTTACCTTTTCAATATTCATATATGTAATTAAACCCCTTTTATATTTTTTCAGTATACTATATTATTTAAAGTTATTTTATTTTATCTTGGATAACTCCTATTGCTTGCAAAAAACTATAAGATGTTACTGGTCCAAAAAAATTAATCCCTCTTTTTTTTAAATCTTTAACAAATTTATTTGAAAGATCTGATTTACTTGGTATTTCAGAAAAATCATTATAATAATTTTTAACCACCTTAAAATTAGTAAATCTCCAAATATAATTATAAAAAGAACCAAATTCTAATTGAATTTCTTTAATAACCTTTGCATTATTTACAATAGCTGATAATTTAGCTCGATGTTTAATTAATTGATCATTATTTAATAATCCGTCCACATAGTTATCAGATAATTGGGTTAATGTTAAAATCATAAAATGCTTTTCGAAATGCATCCCGTTTTTTTAAAACAATCTCCCAACTCAATCCTGCTTGTAAGGATTCTAGTGTTAATGCTTCAAATAACTGATCATCATTTTTAATCACTTTCCCCCACTCATTTACATAATAATCATTTAATTCTTTACTTTTTTCAAACCATTCCATAAATATACCTCAATTCAAATTTGTTTAGTGTTTTAAGATATTTGATATAATTAATTTATAAAAAATTTATTAAGATAGGAAGATTAATAATGAAGAATATATTTAATATGGAAAAAATAATCAACATTTGGCTACCAATCTTAGGATTAATTATTTCTTTGAGCTTATTATTTGCCAAAGGATCTTTTAAAGCAATTCTAGCTGCAATAATTTTTATTGCTTTTTATATTTCTATTTATATAATTAATCAAAAAGAAAAACAACCAAAAGAACTAGCAGAGAATTCATTAACTTTTTCAAAATCAATAATTCAAAAATTTAAAAATATTTTTGATCTAAATACCTTCTTAAAGATTTGGATTCCTTTAATTGGATTAGTTACAACAATTTTAATTATCGTATTTAATATTTTAGAAAAAGGTATTACAAGTGCAATTGTCTTCATAATATTTTATATCATTTTAAATCTACACCAACTAGATGATGTTAAAAATATTAAATTACCTTCTTCAGACAGTATTTCAAAATCAAAGCAATCGATAATCTCAACATATAATTATATTAAAAAGATCATTGGAAAAGAAGCATTCATAAATTTTTGGATTCCTGTAGTAGGATTAATCTTCTCATTGTTTTTAATTATCAAAGGCAGATCAGTTGATGCAATAATTGCTGCTGTAATTTTCTTGATTTTTTATTTTGTTATTAATCCTCAAAAAATAAAAGACTTAATAAATACCAAAAATTAATTAAGGTGGTGTTACTTTGAATTCATGGCAAAATGACTGGGCATATAATAAGTATTATGTAATGTCCAAATCACAAAACATGTATAATCAAATTAGAAACCTCGCTAGTAATAATAATTGGAATGATGAAAAGGAAAAAGAATATCAAGAATTAATTTCTGAGGCTGAACACTTAACTCCCACTATTAGTTCGTTAAAAAATACTTACCAACATGTTTGGGGTTATTTTAAAAAGAAATGCACAAAAGAAGAAAAAGATAACTATATGAGATTAATCAATGAAGTAACTTTGGAAGATGATGAACTAGCACATTTTCTCAAGGATTTAACTTACAAATATGAAATAAAATACCTTATTAATTCAAGATTAATCCAAGAAATAAAATAATCTTATGAAATTAATCTGAAAAACGTTACAATTAAGCATCGTTAATTGTAGCGTTTTTTTATAAAAAGGAAGTACTTAAATATGATTGAATTTAACCACGTAAAAAAAATTATTAATAATAAAACTATTATCAATGATTTTTCCATACAAATTAAAACTAACGAATTATTTATTTTAGTTGGACCTTCAGGTTCAGGTAAAACTACTCTCTTAAAAATGATTAATCAGTTAAATAAACCATCTAGTGGTGAAATTTTAATTAACAATAATAATTTACAAAACATCAATATTAATCAATTAAGACACAATATTGGATATGTACTTCAATCAAGTGCTTTATTTCCAAATATGAATGTATTTGAAAACTCAGCAATTCAATTAATTAATTTAAAATGGAACAAAAAAGAGCAACAAGAGAGAATTGAAGAATTATTAAATTTGGTTGGATTAAATCCTTTAAAATTTATGTCAAAAATGCCAAATGAATTATCAGGTGGTGAAGCACAAAGAGTTGGAATTGTTAGAGCTTTAGCTTCAAATCCATCAATTGTATTAATGGACGAACCCTTTAGCGCATTAGATCCTATATCTAAAACACAACTACAAGACTTAATTCTAAAATTACATCATAAATTAGATACTACTTTTGTATTCGTTACACATGATATGAATGAAGCTGTAAAATTAGGTGATCGAATTGCAATTATTAAAGAAGGAAATCTTCAACAAATTGGTACTCCTAAAGAAATTATGGCAGCTCCAAATAATAATTTTATTAAAAAATTTATTTCCGACAACGTTAAACATATTGATTATATGAATCAAGTTGTCAAAGAAAAATATGGAACTGATATAAAACCAAATAAAACAATCGAGGCATTAGATAAATATCAAACAATAAACGATTGGGCAAAAGAAATATCAAAAAATCCAGATATTGTAATTAAAGTAGAAAATAGATATTTGACTAGTAATGATTTAATCAACTATCTTGCAAATAAATGAGGTATCTAAAAATGAAATCATTATTAAATTATATTTTAAATAACCAACATTCAATTTTAAATGCTCTTTTACAACATTTAGAAATTGCATTAATCGCTCTATTTATTACAGTAATTACTGCAATTCCTTTAGCTGTTATCTTAATTAATCATTCAAAAATTGCTAATTTGATTTTATACTTAGCTAGTATTATACAAACCATTCCTAGTTTAGCCATCCTAGGACTTTTAATTCCATTCATTGGAATTGGAAAACTACCAGCAATTATCGCATTAGTAGCATATGCAATAATGCCAGTATTTCAAAATACATATACTGGTTTAACAAATATTGATCCTAATTTAATTGAGGTTTCAGAAGCACTTGGAATTTCCAAACGATTTAAATTATTTAAAATTCAATTTCCACTTGCCTTTCCTTCAATTATTTCAGGAATTAGAATTGCAACAGTAATGATTATTGGTACAACTACCTTAGCTGCTCTTATCGGTGGTGGTGGGCTTGGTACTTTCATCCTATCTGGAATACAAAGCAATGATAATAATGCACTTTTAGTTGGAGCAATTTTATCAGCTATTCTTGCCATTTTGGCTAATCTTTTAATTAAAATATTAAGCAAAATTTCTTTAAAAAAAGTATTAATCACCTTAACTATTTTTATTATTTTAATAATTGGATTAACTGGTTATTCTTCTATTAAAAATAGCCAACAAAAAACTGTCACAATTGCTGGAAAGCTTGGTGGAGAACCTGATATTTTAATCAATATGTATAAAGAATTAATCAAAAATAATGACCCTAATATACAAGTCATAACTAAACCTAACTTTGGTGGAACAACCTTCTTATTTAAAGCATTACAAAATAACAATATTGATATTTACCCAGAATTTACTGGAACCGTTTTGCAAACAATTGTAAAAGACAATTCAATTAGTCATAATCCCAAAATAACTTATAAAATAGCAAAAAATGAGCTATCAGAAAAATATAAAATGGACTATCTTAATCCAATGAAATATCAAAATAATTACGGGATTGCTGTTAAAAAATCTGTTGCTAAAAAATACAATTTACACAATATTTCAGATTTAAAAATGCATAGTAATTTACAAGCTGGTTTTGATACTGATTTTTCAAATCAAGTCGATGGATATCCTGGATTAAAGAAACGATACGATTTGCATTTTACATCTGTTAAAGTAATGGAATCATCATTAAGATATCAAGCTTTAGCAAACAAAAAGATTGATATTACAGACGCTTATACAACTGATCCGCAAATTAAACAATATAATTTAGTTATTTTAAAAGATGATAAGAAATTCTTCCCTCCTTATCAAGGAGCTCCACTAATGAATAAAGAATTTTCCAAAGATAATCCTAAAATTGTTAAAAATTTAAATAAGCTTAAAGATAAAATTTCAAATAAAGATATGCAAAATATGAATTACTTAGTAACAATTAAACATCAAAAAGCTAATCAAGTTGCTCATAACTTTTTACAAAAAGAAAAATTAATCAAATAAAAAAAGAGCTATAATAGCTCTTTTTTATTTTAATTTAATCCAAATTGCATTTAAATTACCTGTATCACGAAATTCAGAATCAATTGTAAAATCATCAGGTGCAATATATTTCTTTATAATGTCATATTTTTGCTTAGCCATAACATCTTTAATTGCATAATTTAGTTTTTTCATTGAAAAATTAGGTGTATCAACTACAAAATAAATATCTGCATTTGAAGCTGCAATTTTAATTATTTTTTCTAATAAAGAATTCAAATCTTTTTTAATTTGGAAGTTTCCTTTTTTACTCTTAAAAAACATTGGTATTTTAATTGTAATTAAATCAAATTTTAATTCATGCTTTTGAGCATAGTCTAAATAACCCATTACATCCATACTACGATTTTCTTGTGCTCCAGCAGTCATTTGATTACTTTCAAATAAATCATTTAATTCATCAATTGTCTTCTTAGATGAATCAACATTAGTAGTTTTTAAAGTTCCCCCACTAATTTCTGCACCTACAAATCCTGTTTGATTATGAAATAAATTTAATGCCATTTTATTACTTGAGTTATCTTTCAAATCTGTTCTAATATCACGATAAATTACATCAATTCCAGTATTAATGTTCCCATCTAAATTAACTGGAAATTTAATTGTATTTTCACTAGCTATAATTTGTTCCTTTGGATCGATAGAATAATGATTCAATGCATTGATGGTAATATTGGATTCAAATTTTTTAACATCATATAAATTACTATATTCAGTTAATGAATTTGTAATAGCTTTAATAATCATTGAACGGTATTGATAGATACCTTGATTATCCCAACTTATTAAGACATTACCGTTAAAGTAATCAACGGTTATTCCACCAAGATTATCACCTTGTCCATTAAATAATCTAAAAATTTCAAGTTCTTCTTCAAAAAACTCATTTCTTTTATTAAAAGCATTTGTAAAAATTCTTTCAAAGAAACGTTGATTTATTTCTTGGTTTTCTTTACGACTTAAAACCCATCCAATTCCAGTATTTTGTTTTCCAAAATAAGCTGAAGCTACAAAATGTTCATTTTTAACTAAACTAACTAATTGTCCTTCATTAAAATCGTCAGAATTATTTAAGTCTTTTAGACTTATTAATGGATATCCACCTTCAAATTTTTTGGCTGCATCACCGGTTATTTCAATTTTTCGCATAGTTTCTCCCTTTTATTCGTTCCCAATATCAAGTATTATTGTAACGTGAAAAGGCTTATAAAGATAGACTTAATAAATCAAGTTATAATAAAATAATTAAATGAAATGAGGTATTAATATGTATGATTATTTAGTTTTCTTCGATCTGGATAAAACTTTATTCGATGAAAACTCTAAAATAAATAATGAAGTTGCTAATGCGCTCGATGAAATCAGAAATAATAATGGATTACCTATTATCGCAACTGGAAGAAATCTTTTCGAGTTGGATGAAACTTTAAAAGATTCTAAAATAAATACTGTAATCGCAGCTAATGGTGACTATGGAATGTTTGAAGGAAAAGAAATTTTCACAAATTCAATTGATGCTAATTTAATTGACAACTTAGTTGACTTTGCAAATGAAAATAATAACTCTGTTGCTTTATATAATGATAAACGAAGTGGTATCACAACTCATGATGATCCAACTGCTTTTAAATCTTTTGAGAGAGTTCATGCAATTGTACCAGAAGTTGTAACTAAAGAATATTGGCATGAAAACCCAACCTATATGATGATTGTTATGAATGAAAATTTAGATAACGAATATATGAATAAATTTCCTGAATTAACTTTCTTTAGAAATTCTCCATATGGTATTGATATTGTAAAAAAAGATGCATCAAAAAGTACTGGAATTAATCAATTAATTGAAAATGCTAATTTACAAGGAATTCCAACTTATGCTTTTGGTGATGGTAATAATGATATTCCAATGCTTAATTACGTTGACCATGCTGTAGTAATGGGTAATGGATTAGATGAAGTTAAAAAATATGCTGAGTTTATTACAACTGATCATACTGATCATGGAATTGTAAATGGGTTAAAACACTTTGACTTGATTTAAACAACTAGAAATTATTCGCAACTAGTGGTAATATAACAGTTGCAATAATTATGGGGTCGTTATGGATTCGACGGGTATAGTTCGAATCTGAATTGCATACCGTATGGCGATACGTTAAATCGTACAGTTTAAATTATAACTGCAAAAAATAATACAAACAATTTCGCATTAGCTGCCTAATAAGCGCTTAGCGGAGATCCAGACGAGTTCTCCCAAGGCTCACTCCTGGGTCCTATAATTAATTGGGATTACGCTTATTGCTCCCATCTGAAGTAACAAGAAGAGACTAATCAGATTAGCTAATCATGTCTGCCTTGGTTAATGGCGTTTTGCTTAGTGAAACTTAAATAATTATCCTATGTATGTAGACGTTCAGGTGGCGATATGCTCGGACGCGGGTTCAAATCCCGCCGACTCCATTGATAGAAAAAAGCTGATATAATTTTCGATAATAATCGTTGTTATATCAGCTTTTTGTTTGCTTTTAATATAAATTTAATATCATTAAATAGTAGTAAATATTTTATTATTAATATATCAATTACAAATTTACTCAAAAATAAAAAAAATCATAATTAGTGACTGTTTTTTTGTTTAAAATATGTATATCCATCTATGAAGTCTATGATCTCTTTCATTTTGTTAAAAATTATAAAGTTAACAAACTTCAAGAATATTCTAGGATAGTGTCTAAATTTATTGCTTGTTTGATAATCTTTTTTTGCTTGATTATAACCTTTTTGAAAATCATTTGAATTATCACTAAATTCATTTTCATAATATTGCTTATTCTTATAATAATTTCTATCACTATATTGCTTTTCAAAAGAATCATATTCATCCTTTTCATAATTCTTTTTTACATAATCATGAATATTCATGCCTATCCCCAATTATATATAAGTATTATCACATAAATTTATACTTATTCAATATAATGCAACTAAAAAGAGCAACTAATTTATAGCTGCATTTTTCTTTTAGTCCTTGTTTTTATTCATGACATATATTGAATTTCAAAGCTCAATTCAACTATAAAAATGTAGACTAATAAAATTTATTTTTTAAAAATTTTATTAAAGATATTAAAGTACATATTATATACATAATTATAATAACTTGAAAATTCCCTTTAATAGTAGGCATAGTTTTAACCGAATAGAACAAAGGAATTAAACCTAGGTTTATTATTACCATTATGAAATTTATCTTTGTATTATTACATAAGAATATAATTATATTTATCATTGCCATTATAAATAATATAAATATAGAAGTACCTTCTTTAAAATGTGAATCTATAAAAAATGGAATTTCTAGTAATGATCCATAAGCCACAAGAATATTTGTACCTATAATTATAGTGAAATAAATCGTTTTAAAAGTTATATTAATTATTTCTTTCATATTATATATCCTTATTAATTAATATTTAGCTGTTAGAAAGGTTTTCTATAAGTAATAGTGATTGATTTTTATTCTAAATAAGTTAATTTTTAAGGGATTTAGTAAGCCTCTATAAAGATATGGTCTTATTGTCTATCTTTTTAAAATTAAATAGATAAAGCAAATAATAGATGATATTAAAGACCATCCTGAAATATTTATCCAAAAAGAACCTAATAAAAATATTAACGATGCTGAAATTATAATATTTATAAATGAAATAAATATAGCGGATTTATGATTAAATAGAATGCTTAATAATAATAGAGCTAAAGTAAATATATTTAGAACATATAATGAATATATAAATACACTATCTGTTATATAACTTAAAGCAAAATTTAAAACTAAAACAGTTATAAGCCATAAATTATTAATCGTTAAAAAAATCTTAAAACCTAAATCTATTAATAATTTCAAATACTCACCTCATTTTCTTTTTAATAATTAAAATAACTGAATTTTTAATTAAAATGATTTTTTATTATTAATTATATATTTTTTAAGTTTTAACTTATGTATAAATTAAAAAACAATTTTTAATAAATTATTTATTACGATAACATTAATAAAAATGAATGTAAATTTTAATTTAGTGACAAATAAAAAAGACTTATCTTAATAGATAAGTCTTTTAATATTCAAATTAAACTTCAATTGGTTTAAATTGATTCATTATTTTTTTAATTATAAAATATGCAAATAACGGTAATAATAACCCAAATACAATACAAATTAAAGTTTGATTGCTATCTAATTTCATAAAATCAACTAAATCAAAAACTGCTTTATGAAAATACATAATCGGAATTGTAAATTTACCCAAAAATGCTAACATCCCAGATATAATTGGTATCTTAGAAAGAAGTTTATCGGATAAAATAAATACAGTTAAACAAAACAATACTGACGCATAAAAAATAAGGAATGTATTATGTAACTTGTGAGATTTAATGTATAATCCGAACACTAAAATTCCTTGATATTTTAAAACAAAGAACAATGCGTATAAACTCAATCCACTCATTAAAATGATTCCCTTATGCTTAATGGCCGGATAATATTTAAATAAATAATATCCTAATAACATCCAAAAAGTAGTTAATAATACTCGATCCAGTGACCATGGCATATATTCAAATTTAAAAAATCCTATTTCTTTATATGAAACACCTAATGTAAACATCATAATACTAATAAAAAATTGGACTCTAACATCTTTAACATAAGAAATTAATAAAGTTACAACTACAGTAGTAATAATGAGAACGTTTATAAACCAAAAAACTGTAAGTTCGTCAGTTAATGTTCTTCCACCATAAACCAGTTTACCTAATGTTTTAAAAGTATATGACCATTCTTCTGATCTTAAAAAATGACTTAAAAATACTAAAATAATTCCATATAAAAAGTAATCTTTTATATTAGGTAATACCTTTTTTTTAATAAAGTGTTTAAATGACTCAAAATTTCTTTCTAATGGTTTTAGAAAGAATCCACTTAAAATAAAAAATAATGGCATATGCCACCAATAAATAGATGAATAAATAGTATTAATTAATTGATGATCATCCCCACGAAGTGGATGTAATGCATGACCTACAACAACCGCAATTATTCCAACTGCTTTTGCAATGTCAATCCATTTAATTCTATATTTTGACATACAAGGACTCCTAATTAAAATTTAGGTACCCTCTAAAAATAGCATAAATTGATTACAATTTTGTTACATAAGCTCTGATAATTCATATTTTTTTAAATTAATTTATATATACTTATTTAAATAAAACTAATAAAATAATTAAAGACAGTTATTTAAGTAGAAAGGATAAATTATGTTAACAAAACAAAAAATAAACGAGCAAAATTATGAATTAGCTATTAATATATGGGAAGAATCCGTAACAGCTACTCATGACTTTTTAAAACAACAAGATAAAGAAGAAATCAAAAGAAATCTTCCTTTTTATTTAAAACAAGTAAACGGAAACTATTGGTTAAATAATAATGAAATAATTGGATTTTCTGGTATTGATGATGATAAATTAGAAATGCTATTTTTACATCCAAATTTCTTTAAACAAGGATTAGGATCAAAAATCATTCAACAATTAATTAATCAAGACCAAATAAAATATGTAGATGTTAATAAAGATAATACTAATGCTACTAAATTTTATTTAAAAAATGGCTTTGAACAATATGATGAATCAGAAACTGATGGACAAGGAAATGATTATCCAATTCTACATTTAAAATTAAATAATTAAAAAAGACTTTTAAGGATTAAAATAATCCCAAAAGTCTTTTTTATTTCAAATAAATTCCTAAATAATCAGCAATTAAAACTAATTGTGCTGAATTCATAGTTACTCCTCTAATTAACTCAATTGATAATTCAATATTATCAAAATAGCTAGTAGATAAATCAATCTGATTCATCTTTGTATTAATAAATGAAGTATCATTTAAACTACATTTATCAAAATTAATCTTTTTTTGATGCTCCACTTCTTGAAATAACATTCCATTTAATGAACACTCAAAGAAATTTAATTCATTTAACTTAGATCCACTAAAATTACAAAAATCCAATTGTGATTTGCTAAAATCATCACTTTTTAACCTTGTATCAATTAAACTAATTCCTGTCATACGACAATTATTAAATTTACTGCGATAAATAATACTTTCATTAAAATTCTTATTTGATAAATCCATATTATTAAAAGTAATATCTAACCATTCACTACCAGAAAAATCATTATCTTCAAACAAACAATTATCAAAAATAACATCAGAAATATTAATATCATGGTCATAATTTATAAATTTACAATTAACATAGTTAATATTATCTTCAATCTCTTTAAATTCGACAACTCTATCTTTAATCATATAAAAAACTCCTAACTTTTATATAATAAAGCATTAAAATAAACAAATAAATCCTTTTTAATAAAAAGAGATGCTAAAAGCATCTCTTTATTTTTTCTTATTTATTTGTTTTCGTATAAATTTATCAAATTCTGTTACTAATAAAATAACTATTCCAGCTCCAATTGAAATTATCCATTCAAGCATTGACATTGGACCTGTCTTAAATACTGATTGCATAAATGGAATATATGTTAATGCAAATTGAAGTAACATCATAATTCCGATAATTAAAAATGCTTTTTTATTTGTAAAAAATTCATTTGATAAAGCATATTCTTTTGTACGAATATTAAATAGATAGAAAATCTTACCTAAAATAACAATATTAACCATCATTGTACTTGCAATAGTCTGACCTACTCCTTGGTCCATTAACCAATCATATGAGAATAACCCGATTAATGCTATTAAGACAGCAACATATATCATTTGAAAAACATCATGTTTATTTAACAAACTTTTTCCGCTTTTACGTGGCTTTCTTTTCATAATACCTTTTTCAGCAGGTTCAAAAATAAAGGAAAATTGAATTGTAATCGCAGATACCATATTAATCCACAATAACTGACTTGGCTGTAAAGGCATTTCTTGTTGTGACAATATTGTAAATACAACAATTAATCCTTCAGCAAATGAAGTTGGTAATAAGAATAAAATACTCTTCTTAATATTGTCATAAATTCTACGACCTTCTTTAATAGCTGATGACATAGTAGTAAAATTATCATCTGTCAAAATCATATCAGCAGAATCTTTTGCAACATCAGTACCTTCAATTCCCATAGCTACACCAATATCAGCACGCTTTAAAGCAGGTGCATCATTTACACCATCACCAGTCATCGCAGTAACCTTTTCATTTTCCTGCAAAAACTTAACAATATCCATCTTATTAGTTGGTGTTGTTCTTGCAAATACTTGGTTTTCAACTACTGCTTTTTTAAACTCTTCATCAGACATAGCATCTAATTCAGCACCAGTAATTACATTAATTTCTTTAGCTAATCCTAATTTTTCTCCAATTGCCTTAGCAGTTTTAGGATGATCACCAGTTATCATTTTTACATTAACACCAGCTTGATTCATAGTTTTTAATGCATCGATAACTTCTTCTCTTGGTGGATCAATTATTCCAGCTAATCCTAAGAAACTGATTCCCTTTTCCAAAAACTCATGAGTTATCTCATTAACTGAATCATCAACATCTTTATAGCCAACCGCAACAACACGTTGACCTTG
Organism: Lactobacillus sp. S2-2; assembly: GCF_021698855.1. GTDB lineage: Bacteria > Bacillota > Bacilli > Lactobacillales > Lactobacillaceae > Fructilactobacillus. The sequence continues at coordinate 130,958 of NZ_WWFA01000011.1, read as the reverse complement.
AGATGACATAGTAGTAACTTTTTCATTCCAATATTTCAAATCAAATTCTTCATTACTATTTTTAGCCATTTCAAATAATTTATCTGGAGAACCTTTAATAAATAATTTTTTATTTCCATTTTCATCTTTAACTAATTTCGCTATATAACGATAATCAGAATCAAAAGGTAGCATATCTACTTCTTCATAATCTGGTTCATATGGATAATCATAGTATTTATAAAATAGAGTTAAGAAAGCTCCATCAGTTGGTTCACCATTTATTTCCCAACGATTATCCTCATTAGATAAAACAGTATCGTTAGCTTGAAAAGCTGAATTTAAAAATAATTTTAAATGTTTATTTTCATTATTTTTATCAACACCTTTAATATTACCTACTGGTTCGTAACCACTACCAGAAACTTCATAAGAAACATCATCTAAAATAAGATTTTTAACGGTCATTTCATTTTTAGTTAAAGTACCAGTTTTATCAGTTGCAATAACATCAACTGAACCTAATGTTTCAACAGCAGGTAATGTTTTCACAATCGTATTCTTGTTTTTAGCCATATCAGAAACACCTAATGCAAGAACTACAGAAGTTGTTGCTGGTAATCCTTCAGGTAAAGCACCAACAATCATCGTTACAATTGCTAAAGCAAGTACCGGTAATGAATAAATTTGTAAATATAAACCAAAAATAAATAGTGCAATTGAAACTCCAATAATTAAATAAGAAATTCCTTTCCCTAATCCATCTAATTCTTTCATTAATGGAGTTTTTCTACTCTTAGTATTTCCAACATCAACAGATATTTTACCAATTTCAGTGGTAGAACCAGTATCTGTAACAATTCCAATCCCACTACCTCCAGTTACTGAAGTTGATGCAAAGGCAGAATTAGTTTTATCACCAGTAGATAAACTACTATCATCTAATTTTTCAGTAGTCTTTTCTACTGAATCAGATTCTCCCGTTAAAGCAGATTCTTGGATTGTTAAATTATCGACTTCTACCAATCTTAAATCCGCTGGAACATTATCTCCTGCTTCAATAAATACCACATCACCAACAACAACTTCTTCAGCTGGAATATCTTGTCTAGTGCCATCACGATAAACAGTAGCCGTTGTTGATAACATATCTTTAATTTTTTCTAACGCGTCTGACGCATTAGATTCTTGATAATACCCTATCAATACATTAACAACAACTACGATTGCAATGATAATTGAATCTGAAATATGTTGTAAAAATAAAGTAATCAAAGCTGCAAAAATAAGAATATAAGTAATTAAATTATTGAATTGTGATAAAAATAACTTCCATTTAGGAGTCCTTTGCGATTCAATTTTATTTAATCCATTCACTCTTAACTTTTCTTGTGCTTGATGATTGGAAATTCCTTGTTCAATTTCTTTTATATTATATTTTTTTAATAATTCGTCTTCTGTTAATTGAAAATCTTTTTTTGTATTCATTTTATCTTCCTTCTATATAAATATAAGTATTTGTTTATTAATTTCAATTACTTAATTTATATTATAAGAAAATAATGTACCGGCTCATAATAAAACGAGTCACTATCCAATTAGATCCCTCCTGTTTTAAAAATAATTTTAAGTTATTATACTATTATTTTAAATAATTATCATTATAAAAGGTATTCCATAGACTAAAATTTAATAAAAAAACCACAAATAAAAAAGATGTTTGTTTAAAACAAACATCTTTTATTTACTTAATCCACCAATTATAACTGCAGCCACGATAATTAAACCAAGACCAAGTAATGTGAAAGTAAGTTCTTTTTTGTTTTTTCTTTCTTTTAGGATTAAAATTCCACCAATTGTTGAAACTACAACATTCATTTGTGTTAATGGGAATGCATTTGCAACTCCATTAAGATTTAATGATGTTAAATATGCCAAAGTTCCTAATCCTCCAGCAAGACCTATAATAATTGATTTTAAGGTAAAGTTTGTAAATAATACTTTTTCTTTATCTTTAATTTGCATAAATAATCCTAAAATTAATCCACCTAAGCCCATTCCAAGAGTTTGTGGCATCAATCCAACTAATCCTGAAACATGAGTTATATTTGGAAAAACAGAACAAGCAGTATATCCGAATGAACCAACAATTAGTAATGTTAATCCAGATTTATAATCCATTTTAGGTCTTTCAACTGTTCCATCTTTAAATGATGTAAAACAAGTTCCAATAATTAATAAACCAATACTCATAAATCCAAGTAATTTAGCTTCTGGAGATCCCCAATCACCCCAGAAAATAACACCAGCAAGTGGTATTTCAATTAACTGTAAACCAGTAGAAATTGGCATTGCAGTAGAAACGTTCATTTTTTCAAATGACATAAATTGGAAAAGCTGGGCAACAGACCAAGCAGCTCCTCCAAGAAATGGCCAAAGAAAATCATAAAAACTAATTTGTGGTCTTGTGAACAAGTAAATTACAATTCCAACCAAAAATTGTCCATAAGCAGCACCAACTAGTTGATTAATTGCTTTACCACCAATTTTGGAGGCAAGAAGTGGTCCTACTCCCCAAAGTAAAGCAGGTAATAATCCAATTATTATATTCATATTTACATTCCCTTTCACTTAAAAAGTTGACAATGTTAAATATAACACAAATAATTTCTTTAAATAAGTTTAATTTTTAAATATCTTTAATATAAAATAGATTCATTAGACTATGATTTGCATTTTTTAGTGGACCATCTAATTTTTTAAATCCCATTTTTTCATAGACATGAACTGCTGCCTTCAATCGACTACTAGTTTCTAAATAGAGTTTATTATATCCATCTTCTTTTGCTGCTTTAATAACTTGATTGATTAATTGATAAGCAGCTTTATGTCCTCTTGCTTCTTTTGAAATAAAAACTTTTTGTAATTCAGCTACTTTACCATCATATTCATCAAATCCACTTCCACCTAAAGCATTATCATCTTCATCAACAAATACAAAATAATCTCGGTTTTCATGATTATAAAAATCGAATAAATTATTTAATTGTGGATCATAATAACTAGTTCCTGGTTGATCTAAATCAAAATCTTTTAATGATTTTTGAATTATTTCTTTCATTACTTGATTATCTTTTTCTTCAATCTTTCTTACTTTAAACAATTTAAATCACTCCAATCTTTTAATTTCAAACTTATCATAAGACAAAAATATATGATATAATTAATACTAATTAAATAGTTAGTTTAGTGGAGATTGTCATATAGGGCAATCTCCACTTTTTTTTGGAGGTAAGTATGGAAATATTAGGAACACTTTTTTTAGTTCTATTCATATCGTTAATTATGGGACAACTAGGGAAAAAAATAGGATTACCCATTGTAGTTGGACAAATAGTATCTGGTATAATTCTTGGACCAGGATTATTCAACTTAGTAAATCAACATTCTTTATCAACTTTCAGTGGAATTGGAGTTATTCTACTAATGTTCTTAGCTGGTATTGAATGTGATATTGATAAATTAAAAAAATTTTTTAAGCCATCATTACTTGTTGGAATGTTAGGGGTAATTCTACCATTATTTATTTTTTTCATTTATGGAGAATTTATAAATTTAAAATTTGAAGATGCTATTTTCCTTGGAATTATTTTTTCAGCTACTTCAGTTTCAATAACTGTTGAGGTTTTAAAAGAATATAAAAAATTAGATTCAATTGCGGGAATTACTATTTTAGGTGCAGCAATTGTTGATGATATTATTTCGATAGTTTTACTAAGTTCATTTAATTCAATTTTTGGATCAAAAAATAACTCACAAAATATCTGGATTACTTTTCTTATACAAATAATCTTCTTAATCTTTATAATGTTTGTTGTAAAGTTTATTGGACCAAAGTTAATGCAATTAGTTCAAAAATTTAATTATACCTACTTTTCAACAATTACCGCATTATCATTGTGTTTAGGAATGTCCTTTTTAGCTGATTTAGTTAGTTTAAGTACTGTACTAGGAGCATTTTTTGCTGGATTATCCATTTCTAAAGTATTTAATGTAAAAAATATTACTAATAATATTGAACAAATTGGATACAATTTTTTTATTCCTATCTTCTTTGTTTCAATTGGATTAGAAATAAAATTTGATGGTATTTTAAATGACTGGAATATTTTAATTATAATGACAATTTTAGCAATTATAACTAAATGGATTGGTAGTGGATTAGGTGCAAAATTAACTGGACTAAATTTTAATGATGCTAATTTAGTTGGAATAGGCATGATTTCTCGTGGTGAAATGGCTCTAATTATTGCTCAAATTGGTGTAAGTTCAAACTTAATAACTAGAGATATTTATTCAGTTATCATTATGACAATTGTTTTAACAACTATTATTTCTCCAATTTTAATTAAATTAAATAATAAAAAAGATCTCTAATTAGAGATCTTTTTCTATTTCTGTAAATGAATTTTTTAAATCTTCTATTAAATCATCAATATCTTCTAAACCAACTGATAATCTAATCAATCCATCCGTAATGCCTCGTTCATATCTTTCATTTCGATCCATTTCGGCATGTGACATTTTAGGTGGATAAGAAATAATCGATTCAACTGCTCCAAGTGAAACAGAAAAAATTGGAATTTTAATATTATCAACTAGCTTTCTAACATGATCTTCACTTCCTAAATCAAATGAAAGAACTGCGCCTCCTGATTTAGCTTGTTGATTGTGAATGTTATGTCCTTCAAAAGAATTTAATTCTGGATAATATACTTTCTTAACTATTGATTGTTTTTCTAACCAATTTGCAAGTTGCAATGCACTTTGAGATTCTTTTTCCATCCTTACACCTAATGTTTTAATACCGCGTAAAAGTAAAAAGCAATCCGAAACTCCCAATGTTGCACCCATTGAATTTTGTAAAAAGTAAACTTGGTCACCTAATTTTTCATCTTTAGTAACAATTAATCCCGCCAAAATATCACTATGACCTGCTAAAAATTTAGTCCCACTATGTACTACCAAGTCAGCACCAAAATCTAATGGTTTTTGTAACATTGGAGTCATAAATGTGTTATCAACAAATAGCTTTGCATTATTTTGATGAGCAATTTCAGCAACTTCTTTAATATTAGTTATTTGTAAAGTTGGATTTGAAGGAGTTTCTGCATAAACAACTTTTGTATTCTCTTTAAATGCAGTTTTTAATGCCTTATTATCACTTAAATTAACAAAATCATATTCAATCCCATATTTAACTAGTACTTGGGTTACTAATCTAAAGGTTCCACCATAAACATTTTCCGTTAAAATAATATGATCACCTTGATTCAGGGTTAATAAAGCTGTCGAAATTGCTGCCATACCAGTTGCAAAAGCAAATCCTCTAGATCCATTTTCTAATTCTGCAATGCTTTCTTCTAAAACATCTCTTGTAGGATTCCCACTCCTTGAATAATCCCACTTACCAAAATTATCAAAATCTTTTTGTTCAAAGGTTGAAGACATTTCAACTGATGGATTAACTGCTCCTGTTTCTTTATTTGGTTTGGTTGTTGATTTAATTGCTTTAGTCATATCTGAAAAACTATTTTTGGTCATATAATTTTCTCCTAGTTCATAATAATTTAGATTCACTTAGTGCTTGATTAAAATCATGAATCAAATCTTTCTCATTTTCAACCCCACATGAAATTCTAATTAAGTTATTAGTTATTCCTGTCTTAATTTTTTCTTCATCACTCAAATTTGCATGTGTTTGAATTGCTGGAACAGTAATTAAACTCTCTGTACCACCTAAGCTTTCAGCAAATGAAAATACTGACAAGCTCCTCAAAAATTTGTCAACATTAATTTCTTGCGTAAAATAAGCACTAATCATTCCACCTTTGCCAGGATATAATACATTACTAATATATTTTTGTTGACGTAAATTGTCTACTAATTTTTGTGCATTGTTTTGTTGCTTTTCTAATCTTAAAGGTAAAGTTTTCAAACTTCTGATTAATAACCATGAATCAAATGGTGCTAAATTAGAGCCAATTGTAACTAAATTATAATTTAATACTTCAGCTATTTTTTCATTTTTACAAACTACAACTCCTGAAAGTAAATCATTGTGTCCAGATAAATATTTAGTAGCACTATGTACAACAATATCTGCACCTAAATTTAATGGTTTTTGAATCAATGGTGTATAGAATGTATTATCTACGATTAATTGAGCTTCATTATGATGAACAATCTGTGCCGTTTTTTGAATATCAATTTCTTTCATTAATGGATTAGATGGTGTCTCAATCCATACTGCCTTAGGATTATACTCATTAATCATCGTCTCTAATTTTTCATAGTTTTTACCATCCCATTTACTAAATTTCAAATGATAATTACTTTTTAACAAATCAAAGAAACGATACGATCCTCCATATAAATCATCTGAAATAATTATATGATCATTCATTTTAAATTGGGTAAAGACAAGTTGAATTGCTGCCATTCCAGAAGTTACAGCAAATGCATGACTTCCGTTTTCCATAATTGCCAACACTTTTTCTAACTCTTTTCGTGTTGGTTCATTCATTCTAGAATAATCATATCCAGTTGATTCACCCAATCCTTGATGTCTGAAGGCTGTTGAAAAATATAACGGCATTGAAATTGCTCCAGTTTCTTGATCAACTCGATTACCAGCTTGAGCTAAAATTGTATCAATCCTTCTATCATTGGAACACATTTTAACCATCTCCTTTATTCAATTGGATATACTTTTAAATTTTTAATTTTTATTTTATTTAGATCTATCTCTTTAGTTATAATTGCCTTGTAACCTTCTATAAGAAATTCATCTTCTATAATATTAGAAGTTATTTCAATAGAATAATCATCCCGTGTCTTTGAAATAATTAGATATCTTCTCAGCAAATTTAATTTATTGACTTCTAAATAATTACTACTATTTTGCTTATTTAAATAATTATTTTTTTGCTTTAAAAATGATATTAAATCACTAAAAACACTCTGAGCAGTTGCATCCATTCCTGCTCCAGGCCCGGAAAAATTATAATGATCATTTTTTTGATTAGTTAAACTAATAGCATTAATTACTCCATTTATATTAAAAAAATAAGTATCCTTTTGTATTGCTCTTGGACTAACTTCAAACAATAATTGATTTCTTATTTTACTAATTGAACCAATTAATTTAATTTTTAAACCTAACTTTTCTGCAATTTTCAAATCAATTAATCTAACTTCATCGATACCTTTTATTTCAATTTGTTCATTTATAACAAAATCAAATGAAAGTAAACTTAATATTCTTAATTTAGACTCAATATCTAATCCCAAAACATCTCTTTTAGGATTTGTTTCAGCATAACCCAGCATTTGAGCTTCAATTAATGCTTCATTATAACTTTGATTATCATCAATCATTTTTGTCAAAATAAAATTTGAAGTGCCGTTAAGAATACCAGAAATTTCCTTTATTTCATCATATTTAAAGTTATTTATTATAGTTTTAATGATTGGAATTCCACCTGCAACACTTGCTTCAAAAAAAATATTAACTTTATTTTCACCTGCAATATTTTGTAATTCATAAAGCTTATCACCTAAAACTTCTTTATTTGCAGTTATTACATTTTTGCTATTTTTTAAGGAATTCTTTATTGCATCATAAGCTTCATCAAAACCACCCATTAATTCAATAATTAAATCAATTTTTGAATTATTAATTATCTCTTTATAATTATTAGTTAATTTAATATTTTTAAGTAATTCATTATTTTGATATTTTTCTAAATGTTTAACTGCTATATCCGTAATTTTAATTGAAATTAAGAATTCATTCTCAATCTTTTGTAAATTAGCTTTTAATTTTTTAAAAAAACCTTCTCCAACCGTTCCAAATCCTAACAGCCCAATTTTTATTTCTTTCATTTAAATCACACTATCTTTCAATTAAACTAACCCAATTACTAAATAATTTAATACTATTTTTTGACCATGTATTTAATATTTTCCCATTATTATCATAATAATTAGTTGGCATAATAGTTTTATTATTTATTAACATATCTCTTTTATATTCAATATCTAATCGCTTTGTATCATATTCTGGATGTCCCATTATATAAATTTGATTAAATATTTTTGATTGTACAATTAAAGGACTATCTCTTTGATCCTTCATTAAAACTTTTAAACTGCTTTTATTTTCACCATCATTAATAAAAATTGAACTTGAATTTCTAGATTGAGGCATCGATATTTCATCAATATTACTCATTAATTCATTATTCTTATCAAAAACCAAACCCTTAGAAATTTCAAAAATTTTATTATCTAAATTTTCTTTTCTTACTTGATAATCTTGAAATAAAGCTGCTTGAGCGGACCAACATTCATTAATTGTTTTAATTTCTGAATCTTTTGCCCAATTTCTTACTTCTATCAACTCTTTCCAATAATCTACCTTATCAAAATCCAATTTTTCAACTGGCGCTCCAGTAATAATCATTCCATTAAATTCTTTATTCTTTATTTGTTCAAAACAAAAATAATTCTGCTGTAATAAATATTGATTAATATTTTTACACTTGTGTGATTTTAAATACAAAAAACTAATTTCAATATTTTCATTAACTTTATTAAAAAGGTCAATAAACTGTTTTTCGGTTTCCTTTTTATTCGGCATCAAATTTAAAATTAAAATTTTAAGAGGATTAATCATAAATTGATTAATCCATTTTGATTCTTTTTTATAAAGTCCATTTTGTAAATTAACAACCATGACAACCTCCTAAAATTTATTTAACTTTTTGCACTTGATTTGCCTTAAAAGCATATTTTGTTGCATCCCAGATACGTCTTGCAACATCAGGATTATTCATTGTATATAAATGTATTCCATCAACTCCATGAGCTAACAAATCAATAATTTGATCTACTGCGTATGCAATTCCTGCTTCTTTTAATGCTTCTTTATTATTTTCATATTTTTTTAACATATTTTGAAACTTCTCTGGAACTGGAACACCTGAGACTTCAGCTATTTTTTCAATTTGCTTTTTATTAATACATGGCATAATACCTGCTTCTAAAGGTACATTTATTCCTGATAATTTTAATTTCTCTTGAAAATCATAAAAATGTTGATTATCAAAAAATAATTGACTAATTAAATGGTTACTTCCTGCATTAATTTTTAATTTTAAATTGTTAATATCTTCAACAAATCCAGTAGATTCTTGATGACATTCAGGATAACAAGCACTTGAAATATCAAAATCAGGATATCTTTTATGCACATATCTAATTAATTCATTAGCGTGAAAAAAATCTCCTTTTGGTTCTAAAGAGTCCATTCGATCTCCTCTTAAAGCAAGAATACTTTTAACATTAATTCTATTTAAATTTTGAATAATACTATCAACTTCATTACGACTTTTATATAATCCTGGGACATGTGCAATTGCTGGAATATTTAAATGATTTTGAATAATATCTGCCACGGCAATTGTTTTTTCGTCTTTTCTAACTCCACCTGAACCTAAAGTCACAGAAATAAAATCAGGTTTTAAATCTTTCAATCCTTCTAAAGTTTTAATAATTGAATTAATTGAGTTAGTTTTAGATGGTGGGAATACTTCCAAAGAAAAAACAGTTTTTTCTTTGAATAAATCGTTAATTTCCATGCAATTCACTCCTAACTTTTTTGGTAGCATCAACGATATTTCTCAAACTTTCAAATGATTCTTCCTCTGATCTAGTTTTTAATCCACAATCTGGATTAATCCAAATTTTACCTGTTGGTAATTTACTTACTAATTTTTCAATTAATTGTTCAATTTCTTTTTCAGTTGGAATTCTTGGAGAATGAATATCATATACTCCAGGTCCAACCTCAGTTTCAAATTTATCTTCAATCAATTGATTAATTAAGGTAAAATCAGCTCTTGATGCTTCAAATGAAATCACATCAGCATCTAAATCATCGATTGCATTTAAAATATCACCAAATTCGCTATAACACATATGTGTATGAATTTGAGTATCTGGTTGGACTTTACTATGCACTAATCTAAATGCTGGAATTGCCCAATCAAGATATTTACTAAACCAATCAGTTTTTCTTAAAGGTAGATTTTCTCTTAAGGCTGGTTCATCAATTTGAATAATTTTAATTCCATTTGCTTCAAGATCTAATACTTCATCTTGAAGTGCTAAAGAAATTTGTGAAACGGTTTCTTCTCTTTTAATATCTTCTCTTGGAAATGACCAATTAAAAATTGTGACAGGTCCAGTTAACATTCCTTTAACTAACTTTTTAGTTAAATTATTGGCATAGACAGAACTATCTAAAGTAATTGGTTCATTACGGCTAACATCTCCCCAGATTAGTGGAGGTTTAACGCCTCTTGTTCCATAAGATTGTACCCATCCATTTTGCGTAAAGATAAATCCATCTAATTTTTCACCAAAATACTCAACCATGTCATTTCTTTCGTACTCACCATGAACTAAAACATCTAAATCTAATTCTTCTTGTATTTTTATAATTCTTTCAATTTTTTTCTTGTTAAAATTATCATACTCATCTTGAGTAATTTGATTATTTTTAAATTTACGACGATTAACTCTTACATCATTAGTTTGTGGAAAAGATCCAATTGTTGTAGTTGGCAATAGTGGTAATTTAAATTTGTCTTTTTGGATAGCCTCACGCTCACTTCTAACTGGTAATCTTGTGTAATCTTTTCCACTTAAATTACTGATTCGATCTCGTACATTATCATTTTCAGGATGTTTAATTTCTTTAAATAATTTTTGATTATTTTTTAAAGATGACTGATTATTATGATTAAAAATTTGATCTAAATCATTTAATTCATCCAATTTCTCAATAGCAAAAGATAAGTGTTGTTTTACATCAGCATCTAATACATTTTCATTTCTTGAAGAATATGGAACATGAAGTAATGAACATGATGTATTAAAAATAATATCAATATTTTCTGGAAGTGATTTTAAATTGTTAATAGTTTTTTCATAGTTATTTATCCAAATATTTTTTCCATTAATAACTCCGGCATATAATTCTTTATCTTCGGGAAACCAATATTTTTTAATTAATTCATAATTATATTGTCCTTCATTAAAATCTAAACCAACCCCAGCAAACGGTTTTTTGATAACGTCTTGATAAATATCTCTAATATCACCAAAATAAGTTTGTAAAATTATATTTTTATGATTATTTAATAAATCATCATAAATTTGATTAAAAATTGATTTATCTGATTCAGTTAAATCAAATGATAATGCAGGTTCATCTATTTGAATTCTTGTTACATTCTTATCTTTAATTTCACTCAATAAGTTTTTATATGCACTAACTAGATCATTAATGAATTCTTCTGGTTTAGCACCATCAATAAATCTAGATAGTTTTAATAAAGTATAAGGACCAATTAAAACAGCCTTAGAATTAATTCCTAGTTCATTTGCTTCATCGATTTCTTTAATTATTTTTTTACCGGTTATTTCAATTTTTGTTTCTTTACTGAATTCAGGAACAATATAATGATAATTTGTATTGAACCATTTTTTCATTGGTAATGCTCTCACTGTTTGATTGTCATCTTGATAACCTCTTGCTTGAGCAAAATATTCATCTAATTTAGATAAGTTTAAATCTTTATAACGTTTGGGAATTATGTTTAAAGCGTTTGAATGAAATATCAAGTAAATTATCAAATAAAGAAAAATCTCCAACTGGAATTAAATCAATTCCTCTTGTCTTTTGTTGTGTCCAATGTTTTACCTTAATTTCATGTGCTTTTTCAATAAGTTCACTTTCTGTGATTTTATTTTTCCAATAATTTTCGATAGCAAATTTTAACTCCCTATTTTCACCGATTCTTGGAAATCCAATAATTGTTTTTGTCATAATAACTCTCCTTAAATTTATTAATTTATTAAAAATGGATAAAAAAAAGCCCCTAGATAAACATAAAGTTTATCTAGGGGCGTAAAGTAAAAGTAGGTACGCGGTACCACCCTAATTTGATTGACTATTATCCATCAATCCTTATTAAGTACACAATGCTAGCTATACTCAAACAGGATAACGGTTGTTAGTCGCAAACAGCTTATTTATAAAAACTCACTGTTTAAGATTGCTCCAAGACCATTTTCATGAATTGTTTGTATACCACATCTCAACAACAGCGGCTTTCTGTAATACTTGCAATTTATTACTCATCTCTTCATCACAATTTTCAATAAATATGTTGAGATGAATATTATTCCTTTTAAATATTTTTGTCAATAGTTTTTAAAAATATTTTTTTATTCCATTCCAAATCTCATTTAAAACTTTATCATTATTCATTGTATAAAGATGAATATTTTTGAATCCATTTTCAATTAAATTAATTATTTGATTAATCGCATAATTAATTCCAATTTCTTTAATTTTTTCAGGATTATTTTTAGCTTTTTCTAATTCAATTCTTAAATTTTTAGGTAAAGAAACTTGATTAAAAGATAACATATTATCTAATTGTTGATAACTAATAATTGGCATAATACCAACAATTATAGGTATATCAATATCATTTTCTTTTAACTTATTAGTAAAATAAAAAAGTTGATTATTATCAAATAAAAATTGAGTTATTAACTCATTTACACCTTGATTAATTTTATTTTTTAAATGATTAATATCTTCATTTAAACTACTTGATTCAGGATGTTTTTCTGGATAACAAGCAGCAATAATTTCGAATGTATAATTAATTTTTTTCGTATATGAAATTAATTCATCAGCATAATTAAAATCACCTAAATTTATTTGATTATCTTTTATATCACCACGCAATAATAAAATTTTAGAAACATTAATTTCATTTAACTGCTGTAAAATATTTTTTACAGTACCTCTTTTTAAATATCTCCCAATAATATGAGTACAAACTTTAAAATTATAATCATTTTGTAATTCATCACAAAAATCAATTAATTCGTTAATATTATTTGATCCATCAAATCCTCTAGCAATTGAAATAAATTCTGGATTTATTTCTTGAATTTTATTAAAAAGAATTTGATTAGAAAAATTAATATCTGGCATAATTTCTAATGATAATTTTGGCTTATGGTTTAACATTTAAATAACCTCATTAATTTAATTATTTTAGTATTACAAATAATATCATAATAGTTTATAATTCTTTAGTCATAATTAGATCAGTTTGTTGATCATCACCAACTGTAAAAAAATGAGAACTTGTTTCTACAAAATCAAAGTGTTGATAAAATTTTAAAGCTGGATAATTTTTCTCCCAGACACCTAACCAAATTTTAGTTTTTCCTAATTGATTAGCTTTATCAAAAGATTTTTCTAAAAATTTTCTACCTAATCCTCGCCCCTTAAATTCTGGTAAAACATAGATTCTTTCAACCTCTAAAGTATTATTCCCCATTGCTTCAGATTGTGCTTCATTCACATTTAATTTTAAATATCCTGCAATTTCGTCATTTAATAAACCGAAATAAAAAAAGCTATCTTTGTTATTAAGCTCTGATTGTAATTTTTCAGTCGAATAAGCATTAGTTAAAAAATCATCTAAATCTTCTTTAGTATTTTGACTACCATAAGTATCCGTAAAAGTGATAATGCTCATTTCTTGTAATGCTTTCAAATCATCATTTGTCATTGCTTTAAAGCTAATATTTTCTTTCTTTTCCATTTTTAACATTCTCCCATTCTTGATCTGTATTATTTTCTACTTTTTGTAATAATTGATTAAATGTTTTAATTTCATCATCATTTAATCCTGAAAGCATCTTTTGGTTTGAATATTCATGTTCTGAAATAATTCGATTAAAAACTACTCTCCCATTTTCTGTTAAAAATAATTTTTTCTCTTTTCGATTATCATCAGCATCAACTCTTGTAATGAATTTCATTTCAATTAATCTTTTAATATTTCTGGATACCGTCGTTTTATCAACCTTAATTAATTTAGATAACTCGTTGCTAATAATTCCAGGCTTTTCACCTATTCTAACTAAATATACATATTGATTATTATTTAAACCAAATTGTTTAAATTCAACATTACTAATATATTCTAAACTTCGATAAATACTTCCGATTTGTCTTATTGATTTATATGTCATTGTAATCCTCCACTTATTTATATTAATAAAAAATAGTTGCATATGCAACTAAAAGAAGGACTTTTTTATGAAATTATTTAAATATTTATATAACGATAAAATTTTACTGTTTACTCTTATTATCACTTGTTTAACTTTATTTTTTGGAACTCCGGCCATTTCATCAATTGATTGGCATACCATTATTTCATTAACATCTTTATTAATTTGCGTAGAACTACTTAGTGAAACTCAAATACTTAATAATTTAAGCATTAGAATATCAAATCATGCTTCCAACACGAAAATCTTAAGTTTATTATTAATTACACTTTCATTCTTTGGATCAATGATTTTAACAAATGATGTTTCTATTTTAGTTATCATTCCAATTGCAATTAAAATATTTAATCAAATAGGTATTAAATATTATTTCCCCGTTACTCTAATTATAATTGCAGCAAATCTTGGAAGTTCAATTACTCCTTTTGGTAACCCTCAAAATATATTTTTAATTTCAAAATACAATTTAACTATTCAAAATTTTTTAAAAATATCGATTCCAATTGGAATAATTAGCTTTATTTTAATAATTATTTCAATTACTACAATTAAGCAAAATAAATTTAAACCCATAGAAAAAAATATCTACCAAATCAAATATTCAAAAATATTTTTAAGTTTAATTACTTTATTAATTGTATTACTAGGCATTTTTAAAATTATTCCTATTTTATTTAGTTTATTATTTACAATTTTAATTAGCTCAACTATTAATTACAAAATATTCAAAAAAATTGATTATCGGCTAATCGTTACTTTTATCTTATTTTTTATTGCCATCAGTAATTTAACTAATAGTAATTTAATTTCACATTTATTAGAGAATTTAATTACATCTAATCAAGCATTAAAAACTACTGGGTTGTTATTATGTCAGGTCATCAGTAATGTTCCAACTACTATTTTGCTTTCAAATTTTACTAACAATTATGAATTACTATACCAATCAGTTACAATCGGTGGCCTTGGAACTCTGATAGCATCGTTAGCTAATTTATTAGCTCTTAAACAAATCATTATTTATGACAAAAATAAACATATTATTAAATTTATAATTTACTTTTCTTTTATTAATCTTATTTTCATAATTTCAATGATTATCATCATAAAGATTCTAAATATTTAAATCATAATTTTGGTAAATAAATTTATTTAAATATATAATGTAATTATTATGAATTGGAGGTTTTATTATGAGTTTTGAAGAACAAAAAGATAAATTTTTAAATAAAGCAAAAGATTTGAAAGATAATTTTTCTAAAGAAGAGTTTACTGATAAAGCAAAAGAAGATTTTGGTAAAGCTAAAGAAAATACTAAAAATTTTACTGATAAAACAATTGATAACACTAAGGAATTTGGTGGAAAAGCAAAAGATTTTATTAGTGACTTTGCTGGAAAAACTAAAGATAAAACTAAAGACATTACCGATAAAACAATTGATAATGCTAAAGATTTTACAGATAAGGCTAGAAAAAGCATAAATAAAAAGAAGTAGCGATGCTACTTCTTTTTATTTTGAATTTGTTTTTTAACTTGCTCAAATCCCGTTCCACCATATGAATTACGTCTTGACACAGCTGCCTCAGATTTTAAAATATCATAAACATCTTCTGTAATTAAATCTGATTTATTTTTTAAATAATCAATTGGTAAATTTTGTAAAGATACATTTTTTTGAATACATTCATAAACTAAATTACCAACTAATTGATGTGCATCCCTAAATGGCATTCCTTTACCAGCAAGATAATCAGCCAATTCAGTAGCGTTTGAAAAATCTTTTAAAGTTGATTGATACATTCTAGTTTTATTAACCTTCATTGTACTTATCATTTCAGTAAATAATTTTAAAGATGATTCAACTGTCTTAACTGTATCAAAGACTCCTTCTTTATCTTCTTGCAAATCTTTGTTATAAGCTAGTGGAAGTCCTTTCATCACAACCAATAACATATTTAAATCACCATAAGTACGACCTGTTTTTCCTCTAATCAATTCAACTAAATCTGGATTTTTTTTCTGAGGCATAATTGAACTTCCCGTTGTATAAGTATCACTCAATTCAATAAATTGAAATTCATAACTCATCCAAAGACTAAGTTCTTCACAGAATCTCGATAAATGCATCATCAAGATTGAAGCATTACTCAAAAATTCTAAGGCAAAATCACGATCAGAAACGGCATCAATTGAATTATTATACACTTTAGAAAAACCTAATTCTTTAGCCGTCAAAAAAAGATCAATTGGAAAAGTTGTCCCTGCCATTGCCCCAGCTCCTAAAGGAGAAATATCAGTATGCTTTAAATTAAATGTAAATCTCTCTTGATCTCGATTAAACATTTCATAATAAGCTAATAAATGATGACCAAATGAAATTGGTTGTGCATGTTGTAAATGTGTATATCCTGGCATAATTGTTTCAATATTATCGTTAGCTAATTTTAATAAGACATCTTTTAAGTTATCTAATAATTTATCCACATTCAATAATTTGCTTTTTAAATATAAATGAAAATTGGTTGCTACTTGATCATTTCTAGAACGAGCAGTATGTAATTTACCTGCTACTTTACCGATTTTATCAGTTAAAATCTTTTCAATATTCATATGAATATCTTCATTGGCTAAATCAAATTGTAATGATCCATTTTGATAATCCGCTTGAATAGATAATAATCCATCTCTAATCAATTCATAATCTTTTGGACTAACTATCTTTTTTTCTCCTAACATTTTGGCGTGAGCTAATGAACCTTGAATATCTTCATTGAACATTAAATAATCAAATTGAATTGAAGAAGCAAATTCATCCATTTCATGACTACTTTGTCCTTTAAAACGTCCACCCCATAATTTATTGTTTGCCATAAAATTCACCCTTTTCACTTTCTACTTTAACCTTAGATGGTTGTTGATTTAATGATTTTAAAAAGTTCTTTTCTTTTATTTTTTGTTCAACTTGTTTTGATACTTGAGATGGTAATCCCCAAATTTTAATGAATCCTTTGGATGCTTCTTGATCAAATGAATCAGAACTGGTATAAGTAGCTAAGTTTTCATCATAAAGAGAATTATCTGATTTACGACCTAGTACCCAAATATTACCCTTATATAATTTTAATTTGATAACTCCATTTACATATTGTTGGCTATCATCAATAAATGACTTCAATGATTTCATTAATGGTGAAAACCATAACCCGTTATAAATTAATTCACTAAATTTATTTTCAATTGATGTTTTAAAGTGACCTAGATCTTTTTCTAAAGTTAAATTTTCTAATTCTTCATGAGCTTTTAATAAAATCATTGCACCTGGTGCTTCATATACTTCTCTTGATTTTATTCCAACTAAACGATTTTCAATATGATCAATTCTGCCAATTCCATGTTGTCCTCCAAGTATATTTAATTGTTCAATAATATTTTTAAAAGAATCACTATTATCATTTAATTTAATTGGAATTCCATTTTTAAATTCAATTTCAACAATATCTGCATTATATTTTGCATCTTCAATTGATTTAGTGTTAGCAAATGCATCTTCTGGGGCTTCATTCCAAGGATCCTCTAATACCCCACACTCATTTGCACGACCCCAGATATTTTCATCAATTGAATATGGGGAATCTAAATTAATTGGAATTTCAATTTGATGATCTTTAGCAAATTTAATTTCTTCCTCTCTAGACCAATGCCAATCTCTAACAGGACTTAATACATTAATCATTGGGTCAAGGGAGTTAATTGCTACTTCAAAACGAACTTGATCATTTCCTTTCCCAGTACAACCATGAGCTATGTATTGAGCATTATTTTGATGTGCGATTTCAACTAATTTTTTACTAATTAATGGACGTGATAATGCTGAAATTAATGGATATGAATTTTCATATGTTGCATTTGCTTTTAATGTATATGATAAGAAATCATTTGCAAATTCATCTAAAGTATCTAATGAATATGCTTTGATTGCACCTGTTTTAATCGCTTTATCTTTAATTTCAGTTAAATTTTTACCTTCACCAACATTAATACAACAAGCAATCACGTCATAACCTTTATCTTTTAACCAAGCAATTGCAACTGATGTATCTAATCCTCCAGAATATGCTAAAACAACTTTATTTTCATTCATAATTTTTCCTCCAAATAATTTAAATAAAAAAGCCTAAGTTAATCCTGTCTTCATAAAGAACAGTATCAACTTAGACTTTTAGTAATAAAAATTCACCTTGAGTGTAAACAAAATTATTAATTACTTATTTATATTCATAACTAATAATTAAAGTTTACCAAGGTAAATCTGTCTAATTAATAGCTATGAATAATCAATTTTTCGTGATCATTCAATCGATATTATTGAATACAGTTAATGAACACAGCCCTGGTAGTTAATGTAAATCCACGTCGGCTTTGTCGTAATAACTCATTATTAATAAAATAATTAATATTCAATAACATTTTAAATGACCTCCTTTTTTATATTATCTAAAACAATACATTTTTAATTAAAATTAGTCAATCTTTTTTTAATTAATTTTTGCATTCAAAGTAGTTTTAAAATGATTTTTAGCAAAAATTTCATTTTCTTTACTAAACCCTGACATAGCATCTTCATAAAACTCTAATTGATAATTTAAATTATATGCATCAATTGCAGTATGTAATAAACAAATATCAGTTGCTACTCCAGTTAAACATAATTCTTTAATATTTCTTTCTCGCAATAAAATATCTAAATTAGTACCTGCAAATGAACTATATCTAGTTTTATCAATCATAATAACTAATTTATTATCTTTATTTTCTTGATACCAATTTTTTAATTCACCAAAAAAATCTCTTCCCCATGTTTTTTTTTGATTATGAATCGGAAATAAACCATGTTCTGGATGTAAATTATCTTCTTGATTATGAATATCTGTTGGTAAAAATACATAATCTCCATTTTTTAAATATTGATTTGCTAAAGATAAAATTTTATCTTCACATTGTTGAGCTGGCTTACCTAATGTTAATGAGCCATTTTCATCGACAAAATCATTTGTATAATCAATAATTAATAATCCTTTTTTATCTATGCTCATATTACCTCACCTTTTATCTAATTTTAGTAGTATTATATACAACAAGAAATAAAATAACTAGTCATAAGGAGTAAATAAATTGAATAAACCTAAAGTAGGAATCATAATCGGAAGTGTTAGAAAAAATAGAATCGGATTCGATATTGCAGATTGGATTAAAAGTAATTTAGATTCTTCTTTATTTGAAACAGAATTAATTGATTTAAGATATATTAATTTACCAAATTTAGATGAACCTGAAATACCTGCTAAAGGCAATTATCAAAATAAATCAACGATCAAATGGTCAAATAAAATCAACGATTATAAAGCCATTATAGTTTTAACTCCTCAATATAATTGGGGAATTCCTGCCTCTCTAAAAAATGCAATAGATTTTGTATATTCCGAATGGAAAAATAAACCACTTTCAGTTATCAGCTATGGATATCATGGTGGTACACAAGCAAGAATAAGCTTAGACTTATCTTTAATTGCACTAAAAGTAAATAAATTAGCTGTTAATTTTGGCATGGATATTTCTGATGATATGTTTGAAAACTATAAATTCATTAATATAGACAAAAGCTTGGATAAATACAAATTTTCTATACATTTATTAAAAGAAGAGCTTGAAAATTTAATCTAAAATAATTAAAAATTGAGATTGGAGAAATCGACAATATGAAAATAAATCAATTCGCTCAAGTCCCAACCAATATTTCTAATATAAAAGAAGAATTAAAAAGTATAAATTTTTACTCTGATGAAACTGAAATAAATCAATTATTTATTGATTTAATGAGAAAAGAAAAATTCTCATTCTCCGACACTAATGTTTTTTGGTATGAAATGGATAAAATAATTGCAGATGAAAAAAATACATTAAAGTCTTTTTTAATTAATAACCACAAATTAAATCTTAATGTTTTTTATGTAATTGCCCTTCAACTTTTAGATTTCCAAATAGATGTTGATTTTGAAATTGACAAACCAATTGAAAGTATGCATAAATTAGGTCTAAAAACGATTAATCAATTAAATAATTCACAAGATTTATTAAAAGCTTGGTACCTATTATTAAACACACATAATAAATATGGTCTTAACTTAATTGATGAATTAGCTTCTAACGGATATTACGAAAAACAAGAATTAACTAATCAATTAATCTTTTTCAATGGGAAAGCACAAGCAACTTTTACTACTAAAGATTTTTATTATGAAACTGTTTTCGTTGAAACTGATTTAGATTCTGATATGGATGGAAAAAATGATCTAATTAAGGTTGAAATAACTCGTCCTAAATCTAATCTTAAGATTCCTGCTATTTATACTGCAAGTCCCTATGATCAAGGAGTTAATGAAAAATTAGGTGAAAATTTAACTCATGATGTTAAAAAATCATTAATTGAAAAACCAATTGGAAAAGAAATCATTAATGAACAAGAAAATATTATTAATAATACTAAAAATAAAATTCCTTCATCAATTAGTGAAAATGCAACTTTAACTCATAGTATTAAGCCTAAATATTCATTAAATGATTATTTATTAGTTAGAGGATATGCTAGTGTGTATGCAGCAGGAATTGGAACTATTGATTCAGATGGATTTCAAACATGTGGAGATGAACAACAAACTGCAAGTACAATCGCTGTAATTGAATGGCTTCATGGTGATCGAATTGCTTTCACTGATCGAATCAATCATATTCAAACTAAAGCCAACTGGTGTAACGGAAATGTCGCAATGACTGGTAGATCTTACTTAGGTACTTTAGCAATCGCAGCAGCAACAACTGGAGTTGACGGATTAAAAACTATTGTACCTGAAGCCGCTATTTCATCTTGGTATGATTATTATCGAGAAAATGGATTAGTTATTGCACCTGAAACCTTTCCAGGAGAAGACGCAGATGTATTAGCCGGTGAAACATTTAGTAGAAGTTTAGTCCCTGGTGACAATTTAAAAATAAGATCGAAATTTGATAAATATTTAAATCAAATGAAAAAACAACAAGATCGTGAAACAGGTAACTACAATCAATTTTGGGATAAAAGGAATTACCTAAACAATGTTAATAAAATAAAAGCTGATTTATTGATTGTTCATGGACTCAATGATTGGAATGTTAAGCCTAAAAATCCAGGTAATCTTTGGCAGATGATTAAAAATATGAATATTAATAAAAAAATTATTCTACATCAAGGAAAGCATATAAATATTAATACATTTCCTTCTTTTGACTATTCAGATATTATTAATCTTTGGTTTTCAAACAAACTATATGACAAAGAAAACAATGTTGATAATATTTTACCAACTGTAATTTGGCAAGATAATACTTTATCAAATACATGGCATAAATTAAACGATTGGAATAAAAATAACTATGAAACATACTCATTAAATACAACGTATGATTCATTTAAAAATAAAATTAGCAATGAATTATTTGATAAATATTCAGTAAATTATAAAAATTGGCAACATGATTTTTATGATTTAAATAATCAAAATTTAACTCACAATCGTATTATTTCAACAATTGAATTAAAAGAAGATAAAATTATTAATGGTGATATAAAAGTTAATTTAAGAATAAAAAGTTCAAAAAATATTGGAATGCTAAGTATCGCACTTTTGGATAATGGAGATGCTAATCGATTAAAAGAATTCCCTACTCCTATTGCACCAAATGGATATAAATTAGGCTACAAATGGTATAACGATACATTAAGAGAATTTGAAATTAATTCTAAAATAACTAGCAACAAACTAATTACAAAAGCACACATTAACTTACAAAATCGAACTGCTCCTAATATTTCAGAAGAAATTATCCCTAACGAATACTATGATGTTAAAGTTAAATTAAATCCAACTATTTATAAGATACCAGCTAACCGTAGTTTATCTTTAATCATCTATTCTGTTGACTATGAAATGACGATAAACAACAATGACGATATCAAATATACAATTGATTTAAATAATTCTACTATTAAAATTCCATTTGAATAAAAAGAACCGAAATATAATTTCGGTTCTTTTTATAGCAAATTAACGATTCCAGATTTAATGTAAGCTTTAACGCTATATTCAGGATTGCTCCCAATTGTACCTTGTGTAATTCGATCATCTTTTCTTTTATATTCAGCAATTTCAGGAGTTGAAATACTCCCATTTTGACAAGAGATATCAAAATTAAAATCATAATTTGGATCAAAATCAAAATGAATACTTCCAGTTTCCACATTTCCAATTATATTTCCATTCACTTCATTGAAGCTAACTTTCATAGAACTATTTTGTCCATTAAAGTATCCATGTCCGGAAATTCCATTTGCTCTAATTCTTCCAGACTTTTGCTCAATTTGATATAAATCACTAAAAATTCTATTTAATTTAATGCTTCCTTTTTTTGTTTTAATTCGTAAAGCCCGATTTGTAATACTATTTTGAACATTAACAGCACCATTTTTAGAAATTACTGACATTGCATTAATATTACAACTATCAACTCTAACTGTTGCATTTTTAGTCTCAAGCATAACGATTCCTACATTTTTAATCGAATCAAAATAAACCTGTCCTTCATTTAAACGTACTCTAAAATCTCCATAATATTTAATTGGAACAAATATATCAACATTCAGTTTACTACTAAACCATAACTTTTTAGGTATCAAGCCTTGTTTTAATTTTAAAGTACCACCTGAAAGATTAGATTTTGAAATATATTCAACATTATTTTTAATATAATACTCTTTAATAGCAACTTTATCTTGATCATTCATATTTAAGTGAAAAGAAATATTAGCATTATCATAATCAATATCAATTCTTTCCAAATCTTCAACACTATAATTAATTTCATTAATTAAATTTTTTTCAGTTCTATAATTACCATTATCTGATTTATCATCATGAAATTCAGAAGATGCTTCTTCAAAAATTTTATATATTTTTTGATTTTCTTGATCTATTTCCATTAAATCATCACCTACTATTATCCCAAAATATCTTCAATTGTTTCTAAAACTCCAGATTCATTATTATCATATTTAGTAACATAATTAGAAACCTTTTTAACTTCATCAATTCCATTTTTCATAGCATAGCTATTCTTAGTCATTTCTAACATACCTAAATCATTTTCATTATCACCAAAGACAACCAATTCATCACTATTAATATTATAAAAATCTAATAAGCATTCAATTCCGTATTTTTTATCATTTTTTTCATTACCAATCAATTCAGTATTAAATCCAGAGTTTAGACTACTTAATTTTTCTGGTAACATTTCCCGCATTGCTTGAATTTTTACATTATTATTAATACTTTGATTAAAAGTTACTCCAATTTTAATAATTTTATCATCAATTTTTACTTGATTAATATCATAAATATTATTAACTTTTACAATATTATTATAATAACTTGTTAATAAATTAAAAGATTTGTCATCAATTGATTGATCAACATAATTATTTTTAATTCCAGATATGATAATTCCTCTAATATCATTAGAAAAATTATTTTTAATTAATTGAAGTGTTTTTTCTAAATCACTTTGTTTAATATCATCAACATTTAAAATTTGATTATTTTGATAAATTACTGCTCCATTTTGAGTAACAAAATCTAAATATTTTGAATTTTCACCAAATAGTTCAGATAACTTACTAAAACCACCACCTGAAGCAACAACAAATTTTATATTTTGTTGCTTAATTTTTTCCATTAATGAATTGAATCTTGATTTATCAAAAGAATTATTAGAATCTAAAAAGGTTTTATTCATATCAGTAGCAATCATCTTTATCATTATCTAACTCCCCTAATAAAAAATTGATATCAACTGATATCAATTTACATTAATTTACTTTCTAATTTCTACACATGTTCCTTCAGGAACTTTAAAATCTTTTTGTAATAATGATAATTTACCGCTTGTTTCATTTCTAGAAAATAAACTTACATTATCAGTATTTTGATTTGCAACAATTAAATATTTTTCATTTGAATTAAAATGAAAATCTCTTGGAAATTCTCCTTCAGTACTAATTCTTTGAATTAAAGTAAGTTTTCCATCTTTATCAGCTTTAAAAACTGCAATTGAATTATTTCCACGATTTGAAACATAAATATAATTTTCATCATTAGAAATTCTGATAGCTGCGCTTCCATTATGTTCATTCCAATCTTCTGGAATAGTTGAAATGATTTGTTTAGTGGTTAATTCACCGGATTCTTCGTTATAATCTAGCACTTCAACCTCAGAACTTAATTCTCCAACTAAATATGCAATTCCTTTTGATGGAACAAAATTAATATGTCTTGGACCAAATCCTGGGTGAGTTGTATATTCACTAACCAAAGTTAATTTACCAGATTCATCTAAATCATATAAGTATAATTTATCCAATCCCAAATCCGCAACAGCTAAACGACCATCATATGTTATATCAGCATAATGTGGATGAGCACCATTTTGTTGTTCTTCTTTTGGTCCGACTTTTCCATCATCATGAACACGATCAACTTCAGTTAATTTTCCATCAGATTCAATCTTATAAACGATTACATCAGCTGTATGATAATTAGCTGTGTATAATAGATTTCTTTTTTCATCAACTGAGACATATGCAGCTGCGCTACCTTCTTCAAGATCTAATTGAATTTTATTAAATGGTTCTTTTTTACCATCAGCGACGAGTATTCCACCCATTGTTTTTTCACTGCTTGTATCTTTATCTACAGCATAAACAATTTTATTTTTTGATTCAGCAACATACGTTGGACTACCAGCTTCTAATACTAATTCACTATTTTGCAATTTTTCAGTCGTTGTATCTAATTCAATTTGATATACACCTTGAGATGTTTTTTTTGTATATGTCCCAATTAAGAATTTTTCAATCATTATAAGCTCCTCCAATGTTTTGATACTTTAATTATAACAAATTAAAATAAAACCTGTTACAACGATTACTAATTTATAAAAAAAGCTTTTAATTTTTTAATTAAAAGCTTTTTATAAATAATCATTAACATTAATTTCATCAATATCTAACGCTTTAGAATAGACCCAATATTTTTTACTATCATTTGGAAATGTTACACGATACCAAACTGACTTAGTTGATTTTTTTACTCCAATTTTATCAATCTTAACTTCGGTTCCTTCATTTACATTAACTGAATTCCAATTAAATTTTTTTGTATTATAACCAGAATTTGGAACATGATTATATAAACCATATTTATTATAAATTGATGATAATTTTGAGGTATTATTTTCTGGATCACTATAAACTACCGAACTCTTAGCTTTATTTTTTTGACTTTGAGAACTTACATTACTTTGATTAGTTTGAAGTCCATCACCATTTTGGTTGTAATAATATTTAACTAATTCAAAGAAATTATTCATATTATATGATTGACCAAAAAATTTTCTTCCATAACTTGAATAATAACCTACAGGATCAGTATGATTTGTACCACCTAGATATTTCGATACTGCAGCATGAGACATAACAGTCCCATGTCCTTTACTTCCATTTGTACAAGGTAAATTATACTGTCTTAGAATACTTGCAGTATAACTAGCAGCATTATTTACTTCTTTAGCAAATGCCTTTTTACTATGAACTCTTACTTGTTCAAATTGAACATATTTTTGGTTAGCAAAATAACCAGCTCCCCATGCTAAATAATTTGTATCAGCAATATTAATCACATTATTTGCATCAACAAATGAATGAACGAAAGCTAAATTATAATTACGTTTCATAAATGCAATTTCATTGTAAATTGTAGAATTATTATTAGCGGTTTCGTGAATCACAACTCCTTTAGGTTTTCCACCAGCATAATTAGCTTTAGGGAAACCTTTCCAAATTGCTTTAGTCACACTTGCTGCTTTTAATTCATTTTTTAAAATATAGTTATTAACTGCAGATTTGGAATAATTATTAGACATTTGATTTTCTTTTTGGTTAACGTTCTCAGAATCAAAACTCTCAGAAGATGATTCACTAGAAGATTTTTCTTGATTACCTTCTTGATCAGATCGAACATTTGATTCACTAGTAGTATAATCTTCTGCTTGTACAAAATTATTTACTGATAACAAACCAAAAGTAATCACTGTATATTTTAATAACCTTTTTACAATATTCATAAACTTAAATAAATACCTCCATAATTAACTAATTTTATTTTCTTTTAAAATTAACTGAACTTCTTTTTCCATGTCTGAATTTTTAGTCCATTCTTCAAATTCAGTTAAATCTTCACTAGGCATTTCAAAATTTTCATTAATATAATTTTCATAGTTAATAACATGAGTCGAACGTGGAATATTTAATTGTAATATTCTAACCTTTTTAATTAATCCCTTTTCAACAGCTAATTCGGCACGACCATTTTGTTTAATATTACTAATTTCAATATACTTACTATCATCTAATCGAGTAATTTCTTCAATTAGAGTTAAAGTTTCATTACTTTTCAAAAATCAACATGCCTTTCTTTGCATTTACAAATTCTATCATTAAATTAGAAATTATGAATTTACAATTAGTTTACTTTTGTAATAATTATTTAATATTACTTTATTCTTCTGCTTTTTCTATTTTTTTAAATTCTTTCTGAGAAACCATTTTAATATTACCATCTTTATCTTGAACCTTCATTTTTTTACTTGGATGAACTAAATGAGAAGGATTATTAATTACTTCAGTTGTCGAATACCCTGAAATATTAACCCATGAAAACATAACAACTCCAACAAATACTAAAACAGTTAAAATTTTTGAAAATAGAGACATCTTTTCTGAAATAACATCTCCATAAAACAATTTATGAACTTTATCCTTAGATGATTTATCTTCTGGATGTTCAGATTCATAAGAATTTAAAACTTCTTTTTGATATTTATTTATATCAAAATTCTTTCTGATATTTTTTTGCTTATTTTCAAATTTTTTCTTTTCTTTTTTGGTTAATTCTTTAAACCACTTAATAAACTCTTGATAATTTTTAACTACTTCTTTAGTTGGACCAATTTCTCTTAATTTCCCATAATTAATCCAAGCTACACGATCACACATCAATTTAATTTGTTTTAGTGAATGTGAAACAAAAATTATTGTTTTACCTTGTTCTTTAAATTCAGAAATTTTATCTACGCATTTTTGATAGAAAGTATCATCACCAACTGATAGAGCTTCATCGATAATCAAAATATCAGGGTTAATATGAACTGCAATAGCAAATCCTAGTCTTGATTTCATACCAGAAGAATAATTTTTAACTGGTTGATCAACGAAATCACCAATATCAGCAAATGCAATAATATCATCCATCATATTATCAATTTGATCATTAGTTAAACCTTGCATTAAGGATTTCATTCTAATATTTTCACGGCCAGATAAATTTTTTCTTAACCCAGCATTAATCGCAACAATTGAAGTTTCACCTTTAACATCTATCTGTCCTGTTGTTTGTGGAATTATTCCTGATATTATATTTGAAATTGTTGATTTACCAGATCCATTAACTCCAATTAATCCCAGAGTTTCACCAGGTTTAACTGTGAATGAAACACCCATTAAAGACCAAAAATGAGGAACAGATTTTTTCTTACTCAAAGAAAAAAAGGACTTTAATTTTTCTGATTGTGACTTAAATAAATCATATTCTTTTGTTACATTTTGAACCTTAATTTTATAATCTTCAGTCATTTCTCAACTTCCTAATTTATATTTTTTGATTTTATATTAAAGGACTTTATATTAGTCCAGTAATAATTTTTATTATATTTAAAGTAATACATATAATAATTTGAATTTTGTTTTTTTGCAACTTTAATTATATCAAACTTTTTATTTTTGTCTTTACTACTAAATTTAATTTTTTGATTATTAAATGTTGTATTATATGGTTTTTTAAAAAGAGAATATTTTAAATAATTTTTTGATAATGAAAATCTTCGATTCATTTCATCAATTTGATATTTATCCCATTTTAAAACTTTTGAATTAATCCAATAATAGTTACCATTATTTTCTAATTGATAGTATCTATTTTTTTGATTATCTAAATTAAATGTTGCTCTATTAATTATTTTATATTTTTTACCATTAATTAAATCTTTAGTTGATCCAATTTTGCTAGCTAAAATATCAGAATTATAAACATTATCATATAATCCTATATTATGTTGATAGTTTAATGTAACTGTTGCATTACCAGATTCATACTTTATTTGAGGAAATTTTAATGCGTTTGAGTAAAGCCAATACTTCTTCGATTTTTTATTCTGATTAAATCTAACTCGATACCAAATAGTTTTTTCTTTTTTATTTTGTTTAACACCCTTTTTATCAATATAGATTGGTTCTTTATTATTTGCACCAATTAAATTATCAATTTTATAGGTTTTTATATTTTTTTTGGTTCCTTTTATAGAACTATAAAGCCGATATTTATTATAATTACTACTTAAATAGGCATGTTGATTACTATCTACTGATGTAAAATCTGCTTTAGAATATACTTTTTTTTTGAAGTTTTATTATCTAAAAGTTCATCTAACTTATAAGTATCAATTATCTTAATTAATTTATTTGCATAATTGGGATCTGTTGCATATTTTCCAACTAACCCCTGAGCCGCTTCCGTATAATCTTTAGCGTTTTCTTTCCAAGTAGCAGAATAAAAAGATGGATTCCAACTGGATCCATTTCTTAATAAATTACCATTATCATTTAAAGAACTATATACGTCAGGATATTTTTTAAAATTTGCTTTAGTTTTATATAATTGACCTTTTGCATTATATTCAGTAGTTGATACTGAAACAGACTGTCCTTTATAACTACCTTTAACACCAAAATAATTATTTCCTTTAATAGCTAGTTGAGATTGTCCCCAACTACTTTCCAAAGCAGCTTGAGACATCATAATTGATCCATACAATTTATATTTATTGGATACAGAAATAACATCATTTTTTAATTTATTAATAAAATTTTTTTGATAATTTTGATTATTACTAGCTGCATAAATTTTATTAACATTGATACTAAATAATAAAGAAAGAGATGTAACTAAAATAATTTTATATTTTGCTTTCATGATAACCTCGATATTAATATCATTTAAAATTTTTTTGTGTTTTTTATTCCTTTTTTATTTGCATTAAGCTTATTATGTTGATCCTTATATTTTTCAAAAGTAGCTTGTTTTTTCTGAGTATTATTTTTTTTATTATTTTGTTTAGTAAATTTCATTTTTATAACCTCGATATATATACTTTACCATATTTTTGACAATAAACTAAAAAGCAAATCTTCAATTTAATATTGAAGATTTGCTTTAGATAAAAATTAAACTATTTACTACATATTTCTATTGAACTGTAACACTTTTAGCTAGATTTCTAGGACGATCAACATTTAAGTTTTTATTTAAACTAGTATAATAAGCCAATAACTGAGCAGGAATAACTGTCACTAATGGTGTTAATAATTCATCAACATCAGGAATTATAAAAGTGTCACCATCTTTTGCAATGCTTTGTTTTGCAATTGTAATTATTTTAGCACCACGTGCTGCTGTTTCTTCTAAATTACTTCTTGTTAATCCAGCTGTTTTATCTTGACTAATTATACCAATAACTGGTGTACCTTCTTCAATCAATGCAATTGTTCCATGCTTTAATTCTCCTGAAGCAAATCCTTCAGCTTGTACATATGAAATCTCTTTTAATTTAAGTGAAGCTTCCATTGAAACATAATAATCAATACCTCTACCAATATAAAATGCTCGATTAGCCTTTACAAAGTATTCATTAGCAATTTCTTCAATTTGTTGTTTTTCTTCAATAACTGCTTGCATACCAGTAGCAACTAATCCTAATTGTTGTTTTATATCAAAATTATTTGCTTTTTCATTATTAATTGAGATTCCAACTGCTTTAGCAAGAATTGCTTCTAATGCTATTTGAGCAGTATAAGCTTTAGTAGAAGCAACTGAAATTTCTGGACCAGCTTCTAATAATAATGTATAAGTAGCTTCTCTAGATAATGTTGAATTAGCAACGTTTGTAATTGTTAAACTAGAATATCCCTTTTTATTAATATTTGATAAAACTTCTCTACTATCAGCGGTTTCACCACTTTGTGATAAAAAGATGAAGAAGGGTTTATTTGGTAACAATGGATCCGCGTATGCAAATTCAGAAGAAACAACTACTTCTGTTGGTATTTTAACCATTTTTTCAAATAACGCTTTACCAACTAATCCTGCATGATAACTAGTACCAGCACCAACAATATATAATCTATCTGATTTATTTATATCATCTAACAATTTTTTATCAATAACAGGCATTCCATCTTGATCAAGATATTTAGAAGCCAAATGTCTCATTACATTTGGTTGTTCATCAACTTCTTTTAACATGTAATTTGGATAAGTTCCTTTATCTGCTTCACTTGGATCAATATCAACTTCGAATGTATCTCGTGTAACCTCTTTTCCGTTTTTATCTTCAACAAAAACTGAATTAGGTTTAACAATTAGAAAATCTCCGTCCTCAATTTCCATAAAAGTCTTTGTTTCATTTAACATTGCTACTGAATCAGAACAAACAACATTGTATCCATCACATTTACCAATTAATAATGGACTTTTATTTTTAGCAACATATAAAGTTTCAGGATCTTCTGTATCAATTAATAAAAATCCATAAGAAGAATTACCTAGTAAACTAATAGCTTTCTTAAAGGCATCTTTTGTACTTAATCCATCTTTAACAACAAATTTATCGACTAGTTGAACAATTACTTCAGTATCCGTTTGACTCTTAAAGTTAACATCTGATAAATATTCTTGTTTCAATTCCTTATAATTTTCAATAACTCCATTATGAACTAAATAGAATCTCTCATCATTTGAAAATTGAGGATGGGAATTTTCAACTGTAACTCCTCCATGAGTTGCCCATCTAGTATGTCCAATTCCAGAGTGACCTTTAACTTTATTATCAACTAATTTTTTTAAATTAGAGATGTCACCTGTTTGCTTAACTAAATGATTATTACTTTCACTATCATTAACTAAAATTCCAGCTGAATCATATCCTCTGTATTCTAATTTTTCTAAACCATTAATTAAAATAGAAACTGAATTATCAGTTCCTGTAACTCCTACAATTCCACACATATTTTTCACCTTTATTAATTTTTATTTGATTTTATTTTAAGTTTTCATGAATTGGTATAGACAACCAAATTTATTTACATATCTTGTAAACACCTATTATATTAGACTTAATGGAAGTTTGTGTCAAGAAATATGTCGTAACTGGTATAGAAAAAAGGAAACCACTTTTAGTGGTTTCCTTTTTTTCTATATTCCAATTTCTTCTTTTACAATCTCAGCAATTTCATTTGCATAATTATCACTTTCTTCTTTAGTAGGTGCTTCAACCATCACTCTTAATAATGGCTCAGTCCCAGATTCTCTAACTAAAACTCGACCATTATCTTTCATTAACAATTCAGTTTCATTAATCTTATTTTTTATAGCATCATTTTCACTATAATCGCAATCATCTTGTATTTTAACATTTACTAAACTTTGTGGATATTTATCTACTTCATTAGCTAACTCCGACAATTTTTTTCCAGTTTGTTTCATAACATTCATTAATTGTAATGATGTTAACATTCCATCACCAGTAGTATTAAAATCTAAAAATACAATATGTCCTGACTGTTCTCCACCTAAGTTGAAACCATTTTTTCTCATCTCTTCGACAACGTAACGATCTCCAACTTTAGTTTTAACACTATTCATACCATTACTTTCAATTGCTTTATACATTCCTAAGTTACTCATTACAGTAGAAACAATTGTATCTTTCTTTAGTTTTCCATTCTCAAACATATATTTTCCACAAATATACATTATTTTATCACCATCAACAATGTTTCCTAACTCATCAACTGCAATACAACGATCTCCATCACCATCAAAAGCAATCCCTAAATCAGATTGATTTTCTTTAACAGTAGCCTGTAAAGCTTCAGGATGAGTTGATCCAACTTGATCATTGATATTAAGACCATCTGGCATTGTGGCAATAGTTTCAAAATCAGTATTTACATCCGCATAAAGTCTTGAAATTAAATTACTAGTTGCTCCATTAGCAGCATCTACAGTTACATTAATTCCAGATAAATCATCTGGAATTGTTTGACTAATAAAATGTAAATATTTTTGACTAGCTTCTGTATAATCATCAGCAGTTCCTAATCCTTTAGCTGAAGGTTTAGGTAAATCATCAACTGGATTTTCTAAAATTTCTTCAATATCTTCTTCAATATCATCAGATAATTTAAACCCATCACCACCAAAAAATTTAATCCCATTAAACTCAACTGGATTATGAGAAGCTGTAATCATTACTCCTGCATCAGCACCTTGATCTCTAACCAAATATGCAACACCTGGTGTTGTAACAACTCCTAATCTAACAACTTGAATTCCAATTGATAACAATCCTGCAACTAAAGCATTTTCTAACATTTCACCAGATATTCTAGTGTCTCTTGCTACAAGTACTTTAGGTTGATTTGCATCAACATGATTAGTAAGAGCATAACCACCAGCTCGTCCAGCTCGATAAGCTAAATCAACACTCAAATCTTGGTTTGCAATTCCTCTAATTCCATCTGTTCCAAAATATTTCATAATTAACCTCTTTACTTATTCTTATTAATATTTATATTAACTTTAATTGAATTTGGATTTACGATATCAACCTTATTTAATCCACTATCTAAATAAACATTTTTATTTCTAGATTTTTCAATGTCTTTTAGATCAACTTTAACTTTAAATTTATTTATTTTACTCAACTGATTATCATTACCAAAAACTCTAACATTTTTAGTGTTGGTTGATAATGAGTAATCTAGTTTATTATCATTGTTTTCACCAATCAATTCAAGTGGTACTTCTTTACTTTTACTTGCTGTTACAGGTAAATTAACGAAAGTAGTTGACGGTGTCACAACAACATTTACTGTTCTACCATCTTTATCTAAAGCTTCAATAACACTTTGCTTATTAACTGTTTTACTTGTATTAGAAGGAAGTTTTAAATCTGCAACTACAGATTGAACTCTATTTATTTGATCTTCTGCACCAGTTATTTTAACTTTATTAACATCAATTTTAGGTTCACCTAACTTATATCCATTAGAAATTGCATTTTTATCATACTTAGCATTTACTGGAAAATCAACAGTTCTACGTGGTTGTAAATTAACCTTAATTGTTTCAGGTTTAAATTTATACTTTATTTCATTATTCAAGCCTTCTTGTTGAATTTTAACAGTATGATTTCCAGGCTTCAAATCAGATAAATTTGCATAAGCTTTAAAATTTTGTGTATTAGAAATCGTTGTTACTAAAGCTGATGGTCCATTTAATTTGATTTTTACTTTTTCTGGATATCCACTTACAAAATACTTATTTGAATCAACATTTAGCTGTAAAGGAACTGTCAATTCAGTAGTTTTATTTGAAGATAATATTGACTGATTATCAGAATTACTATTACCAGATTGAATTAAAGATAATTTAGATCCATTTACATAAACAAATAAAGCTAGAGCAAAAATTAGAGAAAGAATTAGGTAAAACCATTTACCTTTAAAAAATTTATTCATAATTAATTTTTACCTCCAAATCTACGATCAATAAAATTCATAAATCTTGTAAAAATAGTTTTCTTTTCATTATTATCTTCAGAAATAAGATGGCTTCTAAAATATTTGAGATATTCATCTTGAGAAAGACCACGGATTAATTCATTATTTCTAGTAATTGAAACCTCTCCCGTTTCTTCAGAAATTACAATTGTCATTGCATCGGTAACCTCTGATATTCCAACAGCAGCACGATGCCTAGTTCCTAATTCTTTTGGAATTAAATTACTTTGTGATAATGGCAAATATGCAGCAGCAGCAGCAACTTTAAAGTCCTTAATAATCACTGCTCCATCATGAAGTGGTGTATTTGGAATAAAGGTATTAATTAATAATTGACTCGTTGTATCAGCATTTAATTGAATTCCAGTTTCTATATATTCTTCTAACCCTGTTTCCATTTGAATGCTAATCAATGCACCAATTCTTCGTTTTGACATGTACTGAATTGAACCATCAAGTGCTTTAATCAAATTTTCAGCTTGTGCATTTTCTTTTTGATTTTGTCTAAACAGTGATCCACTGCCTAATTTTTCTAATCCTCTTCTAATTTCAGGTTGAAAAACAATAATAGCTCCAATGACACTCCAATTTATTACTTGATCTATTAACCAAGAAAAAGTGGAAAGTCCCAAATACCAACTCAAAACTTTTGTAATAATAATTACAATAATACCTCTAAAAAGTTGTATTGCTCTGGTTCCCTTTAAAAGCATGATTAATTCATAAAATAAAAACCAAACAACTAAGATATCAATTAAGTTACTTATATTTTTAAGTGTGAATAAGTTAATTAAATCAAATCCCATTCTTTTTCTCCTAACTATAATTTTCTTAATTATATCACTCTAATAACATGTTAAGATAGCATTAACGTGTTATAAAAAAATTAAAAAAATCTAAAAATCAATGATAATTATAGTATTTTTTATAATTTAATTGTTTAATTATAAAAGTGGAGGGTGAATATTATGTTTAAGAATGCTAGATGGCAAATAAGAATTTTTTTCTTGATTTGGATGCTCTACGTTTGGATTTTTGTAAAAGATCCATTTAATTTTATATTACTAAATACTTTTTTAGGTTATATTCCAATTGAGATAGGTTTCCATATTAGTGACACCCGTCCAAAATCTGGTTTTATCTTTTGGCCATTAACACTAGTTTGGTTGTTATTTTATCCAAATGCTCCATACATGCTTACTGATTTATTTCATTTAGCAAAATTACAACCTTTTACAACTAATGTATTATTGAGATTAGATTCAAACATGTGGTTTTTATTCTCTTGTTTACTAATTAGTACTCTTTCTCTAATGATGCTTGGATTTTGGAGCTTAACTAATGTTTCAAGTGCAATAACTACAAGATTACACATTAATAATAAATTCAGTAATTTATTCGTTTCAATTATTATCATGACTTTATCATCAGTGGGAATATTTATTGGTCGTTTTTTGAGACTTCATACTATTATATTTATGAAAGCACCTCAAGAATATATTCAACCACTACTAAACATGTGGAATCGACCTATGATTGTTTTTGTAATTTTATTAACAATTGTTCAACTTGTTATATATTGGCTATTCATTTTAATAATTCAAAATTCTAAAGAATAAAAAACTGACCTAATTAAATTAGGTCAGTTTTTTATTCTTCACGATCATTTAATATTAACATCTCTTCATAATTAACTTCTTGTCTTAATCTTAATCCCATCTCTGATGAAATTTGATTTGAATCAAGTAAATTTTGAATAGATTCTCTTTGAATTTCTAACGTTTTAGTATTTAAGTTTAATACCATATTATTGTATTCATCATTTTGCTCAGAAGAAGTTCCATAAGCTTTAGCTCTTTCAATCAAGCTTTGATAATTGGTTAATAAGAAATGAATACTTTCTTCATTAAAATCATCTCGAGAAATATCATCTCGATTAATAAATTCTTTAATTGATTTTATTGCAGCTTCAGAACATTCAATTTGAATTAATCTAATATCTGCTTTGGTTCTTTCACTTTCAGAATCATTTCTAAACCAAACCTTTAAAATTTGATAACTTCTTCGAATAATAGCTCTAATTGGATGTTTTTGACGATCGCGCTTAACTTGTCGACCAGCAAAATACACAATTTGTGATTCTTCACGATTAATTTTTCGGTTAAAAATTAAATATGCTTCTTTATTGATTCTTTTCTCTTTAAATAATTTATTTAAAGCATCTCTTTGACCAGATAAAGCAATTCTTCTAATTGCAATATTTTCACTTATATCAGTCATAACCTGTTCCTTATCACGATGTTCTATTTTTAATTTTCCAATTGAAAACTCATAATTCATAATACTATCAAAAACTGCTCTTTGATTATTATCATTTTTATTATTTTCTAAGAAAGAAATAGAGTTTTTCATCATATATAATTTTGCTTCATTATAATTAATATAATTATGCTTATCAGTGTCAATATCTTGATTATCATCTAAATCATCATCAGAATCATCATTCAATTCCTCGTTATCAGAAATATTAGCACGTGTTGGTAATACTGAATTACCAGGAGAAATCAATGGTAATGCAACTGTTGCTACAATCAAAGTTATTACA
This sequence comes from Lactobacillus sp. S2-2, assembly GCF_021698855.1. Taxonomy (GTDB): domain Bacteria; phylum Bacillota; class Bacilli; order Lactobacillales; family Lactobacillaceae; genus Fructilactobacillus. The sequence goes on along the minus strand of NZ_WWFA01000011.1, from coordinate 94,253 downwards.
ATTATACTTGCAGCAATAAATAACATTAATGAACGATCTGGAAAAGCTGATCCATCATTAATTACATAGGGTACTGATAAAACACCAGCCATTGTAATTGCCCCACGAATCCCTGATATACCGGCAATTAAAGCCACTTTAAATGAAGGCTTTTGTTTTTCTTTCTTTGTTACATAATAAGAAAAGGCTTGATATCCAATAATCCAAAGAATTCTAATTGTAATTAACATAAACCAAATTGCTAACGCATAACCAATTGATTGAAATGTTCCATACTTATTACTATCTAAAACTTCTTTAGTTGCTACTGGCAATTCAATTCCTAAAATTAGAAAAACAATTCCATTTAAACAATAAGTAATTATTTCCCAAGTTCTATTTGTTAATAATTTAATTTCAGGCGTTTGTCCATATACAACCCGATCTTGTAAATGATCAAATATTCCAGCTGCTACAACTGCAATAACTCCGGAGGTATGAAAGAAATCTTCAGCAACAACATAAATTATAAAAGGAAGCATTAAATGTAATACAACACTAAAAATTACATCAGTATAATTAATTTTATATAAAAAGTTTTTTAATTTAATGAATGCAAACATCATTAAAATTCCAATTATAAATCCAAATCCTGCCATATAAACAAAATCAGTTGTTGCTTGAAAAATGGAAAAATAACCAGTAGTTACCGCTGCAATCGCATATTTAAAAGGAATTAATCCACTAGCATCATTGACTAAACTTTCTCCACTAACCAAATGTAAAATACTTTTCGGTAATTTCACACGTTTAGAAATTGATAATACAGCAATTGGATCAGTAGGAGATAAAATTGCTACTAACGCAAAACTAACTGCTAATGGCATTGAAGGAATTAACCAATTAACAAAATAACCACCTACAACGGTTGTTAACAATACCAACCAAATAGCATTAACAAAAATTGGCCCTCTTAATTTCCATAATTCCCGTTTAGGAAAATCTCTCCCATCATTAAATAGTAAAGGAGCAACAAATAACAGTAAAAACCAAGATGAATCAATATCAATTTTAAAATTTAAAACTAAGGCCATAAAAAGTCCAATTGCAACTTGAATTAAACTGATTGGAATCGATTTTACAAACTTACTAATTACATTTGAAAATAATAAAAATAGTAATAGTAAAATAAATGATTCGATTATGTGCATATATTATTTCCCTTCCGAATCACTTTTATTTCCAATGATTCTTACTTCCGTTTCTAAACTAACGCCAAATTTATTTTTAACTGTTTCTTGAACATGATTAATCACATTTAAATAATCACTTGCCGTTGCATTATCTACATTTACAATAAATCCTGCATGTTTTTTTGAGACTTCAGCTCCACCATTACGATATCCTTGAAGATTCGAATCATGAATTAACTTTCCAGCAAAATATCCTGTTGGTCGCTTAAATACACTCCCACAAGATGGATATTCTAATGGTTGTTTAGATTTTCTTAAATGATTTAAATGATCCATTTCTTGTTGAATTAAATTACCATCTTTTTTAATTAAAGAAAAAGTTGCTTCTAAAACAGTTAAATGATTATCTTGTAAACTTGAATAACGATATCCAAAGTTTAAATCTTCATGTTTCAAAACTTGAATTTCATTCTTTTCATTTAATACTTTTACACTTTTTAAAACTTGTTTTGTTTCACCACCATAAGCACCAGCATTCATATATACACCACCACCAACACTTCCGGGAATCCCTGCAGCAAATTCTAATCCTGATAAATTATTTTGTTGTGCTACTTTGGTTGCTTCAATATAAGCAACGCCTGCTTCAGCAGTCAAATCATTTCCAGATACAAAAACTTTGTCCATCTTATTTAAAATAATAACAATTCCAGAAATTCCACCATCACGAATAATTAAATTACTAGCATTCCCAATAATAGTTATTGAAATTGATTTATTTTTTGCATATTTGAGTAAACTTTCTGTTTCTTCAAAAGTTTTCGGAAAAGCTATCATATCAGCTATTCCACCAGTCTTAGTCCATGTATAATCAGAAAGCTTTTTGTTTTTTAATATTTCTATATTTGGAAAATGGTTAATCATTTCATCATACATATTCTCACCTCATCTTTTTAAAATAAATAAAATCAAAAATAATATCAAAACAGGAACAATTATTACAATATTACCAAATAAATTACCTAACAAAGTAACTAAAAAGGCTCCAATGATAAAACTAAAAAGTACAACTAATGTATCTAACAATGGAATTAATTTAGTTTTATTTTTGTGTACAAAAACATCATAAATTCCATTCGAAATTTTTTTAATATTTCCAGTCATCATAATTGGATTAAATGCTTTACCTCTTAACAAATCGAATTCTTGTAATTGTGCAGAAGCAGCAATAGAAAAGAAACCAACTATCAAAAGTTCTGGAACTTTATTTTTTAAAATAATTGCTAAAACAATAAATGTTATTTCAAATAAAATAACTATCTTTTTTCGATATAAATTATCAAGTGTAATTCCTTGCAAAAATTTAATAATCAATAAACCAATAATGAACATTGATATTGATATTAAATAATGCAGACAATTAATAAGATTAAATTGCGCTAAATTAATTCCTAATAAAATAATATTACCTGTTTGTAACCCAGCAAATACTTCACCATGAAACAAAAAAGTATACGCATCAATAAAACCTGCGTTAATTGCTAATAAAGATGCAATCAACGGAAAAGTGAATTTATTTTCATCCATAAAAAATCAACCTATTCTATTTTTATTAGTTTAATTTTAACACAGTTCTATTTAATCTTGACTATTATAAAGTATCTGCTAATCTAAATTAATATGATAAAAAAGAGGTAAATTATGAATTTTATTGCGATTGACTTTGAAACTGCCAACAGTAAAAGAGATAGTGCATGCTCTGTTGCTGTTGTAGTTGTTAGAAATAACCAAATTACAGATAAGTTTTATTCACTTATCAATCCTGAAACTGAATTTAATTTTAGAAATGTTCAAATTCATGGAATTAAAGAGCAAGATGTAATTAATGCACCAACTTTCCCACAGATATGGTCTCATATTGAAAATTTTTTTCGTAGAAATAAACTAGTAATTGCTCATAATGCAACTTTTGATAATAGTGTTATAAAAAAATCACTTGAAAGATATGGAATTTCAAAGCCAGATTATTTATCATTAGATACTTTAAAAACATCTAAATATTTTTATAAAGATTTAGATAATTACAAATTAAACACGATTAGTGATATACTAGATATTAACTTGAAAAATCATCATAATGCTTTGGCAGATAGTATTGCTTGTGCTGAAATTTTAATTAGTCAATCAAACCAATTTGATTTAGACACTATCAAAGAATTCGTTAAATTAAAATAATAATTAAATAAAAACACTTTCGTAAAACTTTTATCGAAAGTGTTTTTATTTTTTAATTAGAAAAAAGCATTTTGGCTTTAATAGAATTTTTAGAAACAATTTCAAACCCTAACTTTATATAAAGATTTATGGCTTTAGTATTTTCATTAAAAACTTCTAATGATAATTCTTCTAATAAACTATAATTTTGATACCAATCAATTGCAGCATCAATTAAAGCAGTTCCTAATCCCATATTTTGATATTTTTCTAAAACTGCAACTCCTAATTCGCCTTCATTTGGCGCATCATCTAACTCAGTAATTGATACAATTCCAATAATTTCATTATTTATTTTTGCAATTAAAACAATATTTTTTCCTGATGAATTTAATAAATCAATTTGGATTGCTTCTTGAGCATTAGTTAATTCATTTAAATTGTCATCAACTGCTAAGTATGATGATTCTTGATTTAATTGTTTTAATAAATCAAGTATTGAAGGTGCATCAGTCCCTTCAGCCATTTTTATTACAACATTATCTTCTTCTGCCATTTATAATTCTCCACTTTTTAGGATTTGATTGAAGTGACTTCCTTTTGCATCAAAAATAATTTCTCGAGAATCAAAATTATTATCATCATTTCGAATAAATTGAATTTTTAAATATTCAGTTGGTAAATTTGATTCAACAAATTTTGACCATTCAACTACTGTAATCCCATCACTATTAAAATATTCATCTAATCCTAATTCATCAGATCCACCATCTTCTAAACGATAAATATCCATATGGTAGAGAGGTATTTTCCCATCAGAGTATTCTTTGATAATTGTAAAAGTTGGACTTTTAATATTTCTTGTAATTCCTAATCCTTCAGCTAATCCTTTAGTAAAAGTAGTTTTACCTGCACCTAAATCACCATCTAATAATAAAACATCACCTGGCTGAAGTGATTTTGATAATTTAAATCCAATATTTTTTGTTTCATCGGCATTTTTTACATTAACTTTTAACATTATTATTTCCTTAATTCATTAAAGATTGTGCTGCGGTAATAATTGCAACTTTATAAACATCTTCTTCATTACATCCTCTGGATAAATCAGAAACTGGTTTAGCTAATCCTTGCAATAAGGGTCCAACTGCTTCATATCCACCCAATCTTTGAGCTACTTTATAAGCAATATTTCCTGATTGTAAATCAGGGAATATAAATACATTAGCTTTACCGGCAACCTTAGAATTTGGTTTCTTTTGTGCAGCAACTTCACTTGCAACTGCAGCATCAAATTGAAGTTCTCCATCATAATCTGTTTCTGGATCTAATTGTTGTGCAATTCTTGTAGCTTCACTTACTTTATCAACATGTTCACTTTTAGCAGAACCATCAGTTGAAAAACTTAACAATGCAACTTTAGGATCAATATTAAAAATTCTAGCTTGTTTTGCACTTTCAACCGCAATTTCAGCCATTTGTTGAGCAGTTAAATCAATATTAATTGCACAATCAGCAAATAAATATTTTTGACTCTCTTTTTGCATTAGGAATGATCCACTAATTAAGCTAACATCCTTTTTAGTTTTTATAATTTGTAACGCTGGTCTAACAGTATCTCCTGTTGAATGAATTGCACCAGATACTAATCCATCTGCTTTATTTAAATAAACTAGCATTGTGGCAAAATAATTTTCATTTAAAAGCCATTTATGTGCAGTCTCTAAATCAGTTTTTCCTTTTCTTCTTTCAACTAATGCATCAGCTAGTTCATTCATTTTAGCTTCTGGATATTCGTTAATATCGATTATTTCAAGATTTTCAGTTAATAATCCAGTATTTTTTATATTTTCAGCATTTCCAATTAAAACTGGTTCTAACAATTGATCAGTTTTTAATCTAACTGCCGCCTTAATAATTCTTTCATCTTCCCCTTCAGGAAAAATAATTCTTTTATTTTTATTTTTTACGTCTGCTTTTAAATCATCAAATATACTCATAATTAAAACTCCTAATTTATATTTTCCAATCAATCATTGATTTTCCTTCATTTTTTAATTCATCATTAATATTAGTAAATGGTTTTGATCCTAAAAATCCCCGGTATGCAGATAAAGGACTTGGGTGTGATGATTTAATAATCTTATTTTTGTTAGAATCAATTAATTTTATTTTATCTTGTGCATTCTTCCCCCATAAAACAAAAATAACTGTACCATCTTTATTAGAAAGTTGTCTGATTATTTCATCAGTAAAAATTTCCCAACCTTGATTTTTATGTGAATTCGCAAATCCATCTCGAACAGTTAAAACAGTATTTAATAATAAAACACCTTGATTTGCCCAACTTTTCAAATCTCCGTTGTCACTCATTTTAATATTTAAATCATTTTCTAATTCTTTAAAAATATTTTTTAAAGACGGTGGCAATTTTACGCCTTGATTAACAGAAAAACTAAGTCCATTTGCTTGATTCTTTTCATGATAAGGATCTTGACCTAAAATAACTACTTTAACATCTTCAAACGCAGTTAAATTAAGTGCTCGAAATATATCTTGCTTCTTTGGATAAACTACGTATTCTTTAGTTTCTTGATTCAAAAATTGTTTTAGTTTAATAAAGTAATCTTTTTCAAACTCATTTTTTAAGATTCTTTGCCAATCATTATTTATTAAACTTAAGATATTAAATCACCTCCTATACACAAATTTTAACACAAACAAAAAAAGCTAAGTAACTAACTTAGCTTTTTAATAATGTTTCATAACTCGATCAATTTGTCTTTGTTGATCTTTTCGCTTTAATGATTCTCTTTTATCATATTCACGTTTACCTTTTGCAATTCCAATTAAAACTTTAGCAAAACCATTTTTTAAATAGACTTTTAAAGGTACAATCGTAACACCTTTACCGTCAGTAGCTTGTCCAAGTTTTTGAATTTGCTTCTTATGCAATAATAATTTTCTAGTTCTTAGTGGATCATGATTAAATTGATTACCTTCATCATATTCACTAATATGAACATTCATTAAATTTGCTTGACCATTTCTAATCTGTACAAATCCATCTTTTAAATTAAGTCTTCTTGCTCGAACAGATTTTATTTCAGTTCCAGTTAGAGCTATTCCAGCCTCTAAAGTATCAGTTATTGAAAAATCATGACGAGCTTTACGGTTAGTAGCCATTAAATTTTCATCTTTTTCTTGATGCTTTTTCTTGGCCATATAACTCACCTCTTATTTATGATCAGATTTTTTTTTTGAATTTTGTTTTTTATTATCAAATTTATTATTTCGATTATCCTTATTCTTAGGATTATACTTACGCTTTGGCTTTCTCTTTGGAAGTAAATCAGATTTAGGTGTTTCTTCTGGATTAACAATTTCAAAATCAACTGCGCTTTGATCAACATCAACATTCACACATTTAACTCTAATTGCTTGACCAATTTTAAAGGTTCTTCTAGTTCCACGACCGACTAAAGCCATAAATTTTTCAACATATTGATAATAGTCATCTTTCATACGAGAAATATGAACTAATCCTTCAACAGTATTTGGTAATGAAATAAACATCCCAAATTTAAGTACTGAACCAACAACACCATCAAATTCTTCACCAATATGATTACTCATATATTTGGCTTTCATCATTGCATCTACATCACGTTCAGTATCAATTCCTCTTCTTTCAGCAGAAGAGTTGTTTGCAGTAATTTCATCTAATTTATCTTCATATAATGCTTTACTATCATCATTTATTCCTTCATCTTCATACAAATTAATTAAACGATGAACCATCGTATCTGGATATCTTCTAATTGGAGAAGTAAAATGAGTATAATAATCAGCACCTAATCCAAAATGTCCTACACATTTGTCACTATACTTAGCTTGTTTTAAACTACGTAACATCATTACTGAAACCATTTTTTCTTCAGGTTGATTTTTTACTTTTTTCAAAATACTTTGCATTGTTTTAGGTTGTAAATGTTCTGGATCAGATTTTACATTAATCCCAAATGCAGTTAAAGTTTCAAAAAATTCTTTTACTCTTGAAGCATCAGGAGTTTCATGAACACGATATACGAATGGTACCTTTAATTTATTATAGTGTTCTGCAACTGTTTCATTAGCTGCTAGCATAAATGATTCAATCATTCTTTCTGATAATCCTCGTTCTCTTACTTTAATATCAATTGGATTACCATTATCATCCATAATAATTTCTGCTTCGTTATCATCAAAATCAATAGCTCCACGCCTTCTTCTATTTTTATATAGAATACGATGTAATTCTGCCATTTCTTCAAACATTGGTACTAAATCTTGATATTTATTTCTTGTCTTTTCATCATGAGCTTCCAAGATTGCATTAACATCATTATATGACATTCTAGCAGTTGTCTTCATAAAACTTGGATGAATATCTTCTTTAATTACTTTTCCTTGAGGTGTGATTTCCATATCACAACTCATACACAATCTTAATTGACCTTCATTTAAAGAACAAATTCCATTTGAAAGTCTTCTTGGTAGCATTGGAATTACACGATCAGTTAAATATACTGAAGTTCCTCGATTGTAAGCTTCTCGATCTAATGGAGAACCAGGTTTTACATAATGAGAAACATCAGCAATATGAACTCCTAAATGATAATTTCCATTTTCCATTTTCCAAACTGTTACAGCATCATCAAGATCTTTAGAAGACTCACTATCAATAGTAACTAAAGTTTGATCAGTAATATCAACTCGACCTTTTTTCTCTGATTCTAAAACATGATCTGGAATTTCATTGGCTTGTTCTAAAGCGTCAGTTGGAAATTCAGTTGGAACATCATGGGCATAAACAACCTGTAAAATATCAATTCCAGGATCGTCAACACTTCCAATAACTTGCTTAGCAATTCCAATTAAAGCATCTGAATGTTGTTCATTAGGATATTCAGTAATATCCGCAATCACTACTTCACCAGGAGTTGGTTTAATTCCTGCATCTGTTACATAAAATTTATATCCTGTTAATTTTTTATCTTTTAATTTAATTTGACCATAATATCCATTATCTTCTTCAGTCTGTATAAATTCACCAACTACATAAGTATAGTGATGTTCAACCACTTCTAAAACTTGAGCTTGTGGTCCTTTACCTGATTTTAAATCAGCTGGTTTAGTTATTTTAATTTTAACTGTATCAGCATTCATTGCCCCATTTGTTTCAGTTGGAGCGATAAATGCATCGTCTTCCTCTTCAGAAAAATCAGCAAAACCAAAGCCTTTTGGATTAGAATGAAAAGTTCCTTCAAAAGTTAATTGATTTGGATGTAGTTTAAATTCTCCGTTTTCAGTTACCTTAATAACTTCATCTCTTTCAAGTGAAGCTAATTCTTGAACGATTAATTTAAATGCAGCTGATCCATGATATTTTAACTCATCAATTAATTTTTCTACTGAGTATGATTTATCAGGATCTTGTTTTAATTTTTGTTCAATTTCATTTTTTAATTCATTATCTTGCACTATTTAGTCCTCTACGATCTTTTTTAATAATTAGAGATTTACTTATAAAAATAAAAAACCTCCTGAAAAAGGAGGTTTTATTAATGAGCTGAAAGCCACATTAGAATTAAAGCTATTCCAAACAATACTATTCCTAATATTGCAGTAACTTTTTGCATAAAAGCTTCGAATCCACGTGGTTTAGAATCTGAAAATAAGTCATCAGCTCCACCAGATAAAGATGACATTGCATCATTGTTTTTAGATGGCTGTAATAGGACTGAACCAATAATTAGGATACTTACAATCCATAACAGCACCATTAATAAACTATTCAAAAAAACGCCCTCCTACCTATTCGTAAACAGGTCTTTAATTCTTTAACAAGTTTAGCATAAATAAATATAAATTTCTAGTCAACTAATAAGTTTCATATTAAATTAATCAAATAAAAAAGAACTACTACATTAGTAATAGTTCTTTAAAAATATTATTTATTAATAATATCATTTCTTGCTTCAGTTCTTAAGTTGTAGAAAGAATGAATCCCTTTGTAATTAGCAACACCATCTAATTGATCTTCAATTCTCATCAATTGATTGTATTTAGCAATTCTTTCACCACGACTCATTGATCCAGTCTTAATTTGACCAGCATTTAAACCAACAACTAAGTCAGAAATAGTTGTATCTTCTGTTTCACCAGAACGGTGAGAAATAACGGCAGTATAACCAGCTTCTTTAGCCATGTTTACAGCATTAACAGTTTCAGTTAATGAACCAATTTGGTTAAGTTTAATTAAGATTGAGTTAGCAACACCCATCTTAATACCCTTGTCTAAGTAATCAGTGTTAGTTACAAATAAATCATCACCAACGATTTGAACTTTCTTACCTAAACGAGCAGTAGCCATTTTCCAGTCTTCCCATTCGTTTTCATCCAAAGGATCTTCGATTGAAACGATTGGGTACTTGTCAACAAGTCCTTCAAGTAAAGTAACAAATTCTTCAGCAGTGTATGATTTACCATCACCAACTAATTCGTACTTCTTAGTTTCAGCATTGTAAAATTCTGATGAAGCACAATCAAATGCAATTGCTACATCTTTACCAGGCTTGTAACCGGCACGTTCAATAGCTTCAACAAGAATTTCAAATGGTTCTTCATTGTTTTTCAAGTCAGGAGCAAATCCACCTTCATCACCAACGGCAGTAGAGTATCCTCTTTCGTTTAAGATGTTTTTCAAGTTATGGAAAGTTTCTGATCCCATGCGAATAGCTTCTTTAACTGTTGGAGCACCAACAGGCATAATCATGAATTCTTGGAAATCAACTTTATTATTAGCATGTTCTCCACCATTGATAACGTTCATCATTGGAGTAGGTAATACGTGTGCATCAAATCCGCCTAAATAGTTGTATAAAGGAAGACCTAATTCATCAGCAGCAGCTCTTGCTACAGCAGTTGAAACGGCAAGAATAGCATTAGCACCTAATTTACCTTTGTTTTTAGTACCATCAAGATCGATCATAGCTTGATCAATACCAATTTGATCAGTTACATCGAAACCAATGATTTCTTTTGCGATGATTTCGTTAACATTATTAACAGCTTTAGTTACACCTTTACCTAAGTAACGTTTTTTGTCACCATCACGAAGTTCAACAGCTTCGTGTTCTCCAGTAGAAGCACCAGAAGGAACAATTCCTCTACCGAATGCACCATCTTCAGTGTATACTTCGGCTTCAACAGTTGGATTACCACGAGAATCTAAGACTTCGCGAGCGTAAATATCAGAAATTATTGACATGTTATCTCTCCTTATATGTGAGTGATTTTTTTACCCCTTAAATTAAAGGTCAGTTTTAATTCTATAAGTTTCAACAAAAACTTTCAACAAAATAATCATTTATTTTGGTTTTTTTTATAATTTACTAATTTAATAAAATCATTACTATCAATACTACTTTTACCAGCTAAAACTCCATCAATATCTCTTTGTTCCATTAAAGAAGTTACATTTTTATAATTAACACTTCCACCATATAAAATTCTTATTTCATCAGCAATTTCATCACTATAAATATCAGCTAGTGTTTGTCTAATTAAGTAACAACCTTCTTGAGCATCATCATTTGAAGCACTGGTACCAGTTCCAATAGCCCAACTAGGCTCATATGCAATAATGATATTTTTTGCATCTTCAGCAGAAACTCCTTTTAAAGATGCATTAACCTGATTAACAACCCAATGAATTTTATTTTCGGATTGTAATCTTCCCATCGTTTCATCACAACAAATAATAGGATTCATATTATTTCTTAAGACTGCATGAACTTTTTTATTAATAATATCATTAGTTTCATTAAAATATTTTCTTCGTTCAGAATGACCAATTATTACATAATCAGTTCCAATTTCAGAAAGAACTTTAGGACTAACTTCTCCGGTATATGCACCATCGTCTTTATAAAAACAATTTTCAGCAATAATTTTTAGTTGACTATCTTTTTTATGATCAATAATTGATTGTAAAAATAATGGAGAAGCAGCAATTGCTGTCTCAGTAACATTTGAATCTGGTAAATCTTTTTTTATACTATCGATAAAATCTAAAGCATCTTCTAAAGACAAATTCATTTTCCAATTTCCGGCAATAAAAGGAATTCTCATATTAAATTCTCCCTTCTTAACTATGGTTAACATTTTAAACGAGAAGTTAATATTTATCTAGCAAAGCGAAAAAAAAGAGCAATAAAATTGCTCTTTTTTAATCTAATTATTTATCTGATAATGAAGCAATTCCTGGAAGTTCTTTACCTTCAAGATATTCAAGTGAAGCTCCACCACCAGTTGAAATATGAGTTAATTTATCTGAAACTCCTAATTCCTTAACAGCAGCTGTAGAATCACCACCACCAACGATTGTGATAGCATCTAAATCACCTAAGAATTTTCCAATTGCTAAAGTACCTTTAGCAAATTTAGGCATTTCAAACACACCCATAGGTCCATTCCAAACAACAGTTTTAGCATCTTTTAAAACATCTTCAAATGTTTCAACAGATTTAGGTCCAATATCAAGTGCCATGTATCCATCTGGAATAGCACCTTCAACAGTTTTTTCTTCTACATCATTAGAGAATTTTTCAGCTACAACAGAATCTACTGGTAAAATGATTTGATCTTTACCTTTTTCTAAGATTTCTTTAGCAACATCAATTTTGTCTTCTTCAACTAATGAATTACCAATATTAATACCTTGGGCTGCATAGAAAGTATATGTCATTCCACCACCGATAATAATCTTATCAGCTTTGCCTAATAAATGATCAATTACACCGATTTTATCAGAAACTTTTGCACCACCTAAAATAGCAACAAATGGTTTTTCTGGATTATCCACTGCATTACCTAAAAATTCAATTTCTTTTTCCATTAAGTAACCAGCAGCAACAGGTTTATTATTAGCTTCCATTGCAGTAGCAATTCCAACGTTTGAAGCATGTGAACGGTGAGCTGTACCAAATGCATCATTTACAAAAGCATCACCTAAAGAAGCCCAGTATTCACCTAATGCTTTATCATTTTTAGATTCACGTTTTACTTCTTCACCATTAACAACATCTTCATATCTAGTGTTTTGAACAAGTAATACTTGTCCATCTTCCATGTCATTAATTGCTTTTTCTAATTGAGAACCTTCAGTTACTGGAACAAAAGTAACTGGTTTGCCTAACAAATCAGCTAATTTTTCAGCAACTGGACGTAATGATAAACCTTCTTTATCATCTTCACTCTTAATTCTACCAAGATGTGAAAATAATACTGCTTTTCCGCCGTTTTCAATTACATATTTAATTGAAGGTAAAGCTGCAACGATACGATTATCATCACCAACAACACCATCATTAATAGGAACATTGAAATCAACACGCATTAAGATTTTTTTACTTTTAACATCTAAATCATTAATAATTGTTTTGTTCATTATATTTTCCTCCAATTAATAATCTTTTTAAATAAAAAGCGGAAGGAGTTTCCTCCTCCCGCCTTTTGAATCAGGATTTTAACATTTCAAATACTGAATTAACTTAAGCTTATAGTGAAGCAAAGTGTAATAGAGTACGGATCATGTTACAAGTGAATCCCCATTCATTATCGTACCATGCAACAGTCTTAACTAATTGAGTATCACCATTTTCAGTGATTTCAGTTTGACTTGGGTCAAATAATGAACCGTGGCTATCACCAATGATATCACTTGAAACGATTTCATCTTCAGTGTAACCGAAGGCTTCGTTTTGGTGTTTTGCCATAGATTTGTTAATGTCATCAACAGTAACGTTTTTGTCAAGAACTGAAACTAATTCAGTTAATGAACCATCAATTGTTGATACACGTTGTGCATGTCCTTTTAATACACCATCAAGTTCAGGAATTACTAAACCAATAGCTTTAGCAGCACCTGATGAATGAGGAATAGTATTAACGGCAGCAGCACGGTTATTTCTAAATTTACTACTTCTTGGACCATCTTGGATAGCTTGAGTAGCAGTGTAAGCATGAATAGTTGTCATAGTACCTAATTTAACACCAAAGTCTTCGTTTAACCAGTAAGCCATAGGTGCTAAACAGTTAGTAGTACATGAACCTGCAGAAACGATTTTATCGTTTGAGTCTAATTCATCCATATTAACACCAGGAACAACAGTCTTAACAGCACCAGCAGGAGCTGAAATTAGAACACGTTTTGCACCAGCGTCAATATGAGCTTGTGATTTTTCTTCTGAAGTATAGAAACCAGTACATTCAAGTACGAAATCTACACCATCATTTTTAACCCATGGGATATTAGCGGCATCACGTTCTGCGTATACAGGAATACGTTTACCATCTACGATAATAGCATCTTCAGTAGCTGATACTTCACCATCGAATTTACCATGTGCTGAATCATATTTTAATAAGTAAGCTAACATTGAAGGTGTAGTTAAATCATTAATACCAACAACTTCAATATCACTTGATTTTAGTTCGTGAATACGTCTAAAAGCTAGACGACCAATTCTACCGAAACCATTTAGACCAATTTTTGCAGTCATATTTGTTTCCTCCTTTAGGATCAACAATTATATATTTGTTACCATTACATAGTACCACTTTGACACAGAATTGTCAGCGAAAAAATTATAATAAATAATTCCCAATTACTTACCGTATCAACATTTTCAGTATAGCAAACAAAATTTTTTTTGCAACCATTTGACCATCATATAATTGTCATTATTGTATATATAAACTATAATGAATTTCAGCTTGCATCTGTAGTGTAATGGATAACACATAAGATTCCGATTCTTAGGATAAGAGTTCGATTCTCTTCAGATGCATTAAAGCTCTATTTACAAAAATTCAACACAAAATCATTGACCTAAATTGACCATTAGTCTATTATTAACGCTATATTGATATGTTTAAGGAGGATTTCAAATGAATTTAGTCCCAACAGTTGTAGAAAGCTCTCCACAAGGCGAAAGAGCTTATGATATTTATTCCAGATTATTAAAAGATAGAATTATTATGCTTTCAGGTCCAATCGAAGATGATATGGCAAACGCAATTATTGCTCAATTATTATTTTTAGATGCACAAGATCCTGACAAAGATATATATTTATATATTAATTCACCGGGTGGTGTTATTACATCAGGAATGGCAATTTATGACACAATGAATTTCATTAAAGCTGATGTTCAAACTATCGTAATGGGAATGGCCGCATCAATGGCTTCAGTTTTAGCATCTTCTGGTGCTAAAGGTAAAAGATTTGCATTACCTCATTCTCAAGTAATGATTCACCAACCATCAGGTGGCGCACAAGGTCAACAAACTGAAATTGAAATTGCCGCTGTTGAAATTCTAAAAGCAAGAAAAATGATTAATGAATTACTTGCTGAAAATTCAAATCAACCTCTTGAAAAAATCAACAAAGATACTGAGAGAGATAATTATTTAACTGCTGATGATGCAGTTGAATATGGTTTGATTGATGGCGTTATGAAAAATAGTAGTGAGAAAAAATAAATAATAAAAAAAGAATTGCTGATATCAGCAATTCTTTTTTTATACACTATAATCAATATCTTCTTTTCTCAACTTATCGGCATATTCATTAATTTTTCTTAATCGATGATTAATTCCTGACTTAGAAATAGCCCCATTTGGTAAACATTCTCCAAGTTCTTTTAAACTAATTTCCTTATTTTTAATTCTAATTTCAGCTACTTCTTGTAATTTATCAGGTAATTGTTCTAATCCTACTTTTTCAGAAATATACTTAATATTTTCAATTTGTCGAGTAGCTGCATTAGCAACTTTGTTCATATTTGCGGTTTCACAATTAACTAATCGATTAACTGAATTACGCATATCTCTAACAATTCTTATATCTTCAAATTTCAACATAGCATTCGTAGCACCAATTAGTTTAAGAAAATCAGCAATTTTTTCTGCTTCTTTTAGATAAGTGATATATCCACTTCTTCTTTGAGTAGTTTTAGCATTTAATCCATATTCATTAATCATCTCATTAATCATTTCATTATGATCTTCATATAATGAATAAATTTCTAAATGATATCTAGATGTTTCTGGATTATTTACTGATCCCCCAGCTAAAAATGCTCCTCTAAGATAAGATCTAATTTGATAATCATCATTTAACAATTCAATTGGTACTCTTTCAACAATCTGTGTACCATCCAGAATATTTAAATCATCTAAAATTTCTTGAACATTTTCACTTAGTCTAACCACATATAAATTATTTTTCTTTAATTTCATTTTTTTTCTAACAATCAACTTACCTTCAACATGATAAAAATCTAATAATAATTGATATAGTCTTCTAGCAATTGCTGGATTTTCTGATTGAACATCTAAAACAAATTTATGATTAATAATTGCTAATGTTCCATTCATTCTAATTAAAGCCATTAATTCAGCTTTAGCATTTTTTCTATGAACTTCTAAATTAGTTAGTTCTTTTTTAACATCACTAGCATAAGAAATAAAAATCACCTTCTTTATTGTTATTTTAATAGTTTCATTAATTCTTTTGCGACAAGGTCCCCATCATGATAAATACCTTTATCAGTTAAATTTACGAAATTAGTTAAGACAAAATCACAATCTTGTTCTTTTAATTTTTCTTCATCATGAATAACTGGTTTTGAATAATGTTTCCAATTTTGATTATTAATATAATTTTTACTAATATTTTGATTATTAACTAACACAATATCTACAAAATTTTCTTTTAAATGTTGATTTAAAACTCTAACATGATCTGCATCAGTAAAATCATCAGTTTCTCCACTTTGAGTCATAATATTACAGATATAAATAATCTGAGCTTTAGTTTTTCTTAATGCATCTGCAATATTTTCAATCATTAGATTGGGTAAAATACTAGTAAACAAACTTCCGGGACCAAGAACAATTTGATCTGCCTCTAAAATAGACTTTATAACACTATCAACAGCTTTAGGTTTTTCATTACTATTCTTTGATTCAACCCATACTTTATTAATCTTTTTTGGTGTTGCTGTAACTGTTGTTTCACCAACCGCTTCCGTTTCATCTTCAAATTGTGCATGTAATTCAACCATTGAATCACTTGCTGGAAAAACATGCCCTTGAACTCTCATCAATTTTGTTAGTGTTTGTACACCATCAAAAAAACCTTGTTGCATTTCACTTAATGCCGCAATAATTAAATTACCAATTGCATGACCAGCAAAAAATTGATCTTCACTTTGAAAACGATACTGAAAAATATCTAACTCCAATTGAGAAAGATTAGAAAGTGAAACTAAAACATTTCTAATGTCTCCAGGTGGTAATACATTCATATAATTACGAATAATTCCTGAAGACCCTCCGTCATCAGCAACCGTAACAATTGCTGTTATATCAACATTATGTTTTTTTAAACTTTTTAAAACTACTGGAAGACCTGTTCCTCCTCCAATAACAACTATTTTAGGTTGTTTATTAATATTATTAGTCATCAATAAATATCTCCTATATAACGATTTATATCGCGATGACTAGTATTGATAATAAAATCAGATTTTAAATCTTTAACTAATCTCTCAGTAATTGAAACTGATCGATGCTGACCTCCAGTACAACCTATCGCAACTGTTACGTTTGTTTTTCCTTCTTTTTGATATTTTGGAATTGTTATTTTAAGTAATTTCAATAATTGATTATAAAATTCCTCCGTGTCAGCTTGATTCATAACATAATCATAAACTTCTTTATTTAACCCAGTTTTTTCACGTAATTCTTTTATATAGAACGGATTTTTTAAAAATCTAACATCCATCACAATATCAGCATCTATTGGTAATCCATATTTAAATCCAAATGACATTAAATCAACATAAAAAGGTTCAGAACTATCTGACTCAAATTGATGAAATATTTTACTTCTTAATTGCTTTGCTGTCATATCATTAGTATCGATTACGATATCAGCTGATTTTTTTACATCTTTTAATAGATTACGTTCTTTATTAATTCCGTCAATAATTCTTCCACCTCTTGATAGCGGATGAATTCTTTTACTTTCACTATATCTTTTTACTAATTGTTCATCAGAGGCATCTAAAAAAATAACATTTGAATTCAATACTTTTTGATTAGATAAATTAATTAAAGTTTCAATAATCTCATCATAAAATGCAGGCGCTCTAAAATCTAATACTAAAGCAATTTTGTTAATCTCTTTTGATGAATTAACCATTTCCTTAAATTTTGGTAATAAAGATGGAGGCATATTATCAACACAAAAGTAACCTAAATCTTCAAAATTTTGCATTGCAACTGTTTTACCAGCACCGCTCATCCCTGTAACAATTACAAATTTTTTTATTTCTGACATAGTGATTAACCCCTAACTTTTTGTTATAAATTAGTATAACATATCCGGGTGTTCCATAAAAAAAGAGATTAGATAAATTGCTAATCTCTTTCTAAGACTTTTCTTAAATAATAACCTGTATAACTTTTTTCTTCTTTAGCAATATCTTCAGGTGTTCCTGTTGCAATTATTTGACCACCAGCATCTCCACCTTCTGGACCTAAATCTGTAACATAATCAGCTTGTTTAATTACATCTAAATTATGTTCAATAATTAAAACAGTATTTCCATTATCAACTAACTCTTGTAAAACAAGCATTAATTTTTTGATATCTTCACTATGAAGTCCAGTAGTTGGTTCATCCAAAATATAAAGATTTTTACCAGCTGATCTTTTATGCAACTCAGAAGCCAATTTCATTCTTTGAGCTTCTCCACCGGATAAAGTATTAGCAGGCTGACCTAATTTTACATATCCTAATCCAACTTCAGAAATTGTTTTTAACTTACGATTTATTTTTGGAATTGGTTCAAAAAATTTAAGGGATTCATCAATCGTCATACTTAAAATATCATCAATGTTTTTATCTTTATATTGAATTTCCAAAGTCTCAGCATTATATCTTTTACCATGACAAACTTCACACGGAACATACACATCTGGTAAAAAATTCATTTCAATCTTTAAAATTCCATCTCCATGACAAGTTTCACAACGACCACCTTTTACATTAAAACTAAAGCGACCTTTTTTATAACCTCTTAACTTTGCTTCATTAGTCTGAGCAAATAAATCTCTTATATCATCAAAAACTCCAATATAAGTTGCTGGATTACTTCTCGGAGTTTTACCAATCGGATTTTGATCAATATTAATTAATTTCTCAATATTTTTATATCCTGTAATTGATTTAAACTTCCCCGGCTTTTGACTATTATGATTTAATTTTTGTGCTAAAGCTTTCTTTAAAATATCATTAATTAAAGTTGATTTTCCAGATCCAGAAACACCAGTTACTAAGTTTAGAGCTCCTAAAGGAAACTTAAAGTCAACATCTTTTAAATTATTCTCTGCTGCTCCTTTAACAGAAATAAATTTACCATTTCCTTTTCTTCTTTTCTCAGGAATCGATATTTTTTTATTTCCTGATAAGTACTGACCAGTAATAGAATTATTATTTTTCATAACTTCATTTGGTGTTCCTGAAGCAATTATTTTACCACCATCTAATCCTGCTCCTGGGCCAACGTCAATCAAGTAATCAGCAGCTAACATCGTATCGCTATCATGTTCAACAACTACAAGCGTGTTCCCTAAATCTCGCATTTGCTTTAAAGAACTTATTAAACGATCATTATCTCTTTGATGTAATCCAATTGATGGTTCATCTAATACATAAAGTACCCCGGATAAATTAGAACCAATTTGAGTGGCTAATCTTATTCTTTGTGCTTCTCCACCTGATAAAGTTCTCGCAGATCTTGATAAAGTTAAATAATCTAACCCAACATTTTTCAAAAAATTCAAACGATCATTTATTTCTTTAATAATTGGTTTTGCAATCATTGTATCTTGTTCACCAAATTTTAAATCTTCAAAAAAATTATTTTCTTGATCAATATTTAAGTCTGAAACTTCTCCAATGTGCATCCCATTAATTTTAACCGATAATGCTTCTCTACTTAATCGATATCCATGACAAGTTTGACAAGTTAATTCAGTCATATATTGACGCATTGTTTCACGAGTAAAATCACTATTAGTTTCATTAAATCTTCTTTTAATGTTATTAATAACTCCTTCAAAAGGAACATCAACATCTCTTACTCCACCAAAGTCATTTTCATAGTGAAAATGAAAAGTCTTATTCTTAGAACCATATAAAATAAGATTTCTTTGCCTTTTAGATAATTTATTAAAGGGAGTATTCTCATCAATTTCAAACTGTTTACAAAATTGCGATAACATCTCTGGATAATATTTAGAACTAATTGGATTCCAAGGCTCAATAACTCCTTCGGTAATAGTTTTAGTTCCATCTGGAATAACTAAATCATAATCAACTTCTAATTTAACACCTAATCCTCCACAATCAGGACATGCTCCATAAGGTGCATTAAATGAAAACAATCTTGGCTCTAACTTACCAACTGTAAATCCGCAATAAGGACATGAATAATGTTCAGAAAAAACAAATTGATCTCTTTCACCAAGAAAATCAATAACTGCGTAACCTTCACTAATTCTTAACGCAGTTTCTAGAGAATCAGATAATCTAGAATTAATGCCTTCTTTTAAAACAATTCGATCAATTACAACATTAATTGTATGTTTTTTTCTTTCATCAAGTTCAATATCATCGCTGATTTCTTTGATTTCTCCATCAACCTGAACTCTAACAAATCCTTCTTTTTTTATTTTTTCAAGAATTCTTTGATGGTTCCCTTTTTCATTTCTTACAACTGGTGAAAAAACTTGTAATTTTGTTCTTTCTGGTAAAGATAAAATCGAATCTAACATCTGATCGAGTGATTGACTTTCAATTACAGTACCATCATTTGGACATACTGGTGTACCGACCCTAGCCCATAAAAGTCGATAATAATCACTAATTTCGGTCACTGTTCCAACTGTTGATCTTGGATTCTTAGAGGTAGTCTTTTGATCAATTGAAATTGCTGGACTTAATCCATCAATTGAATCAACATCAGGCTTATCCATTTGACCTAAAAATTGTCTAGCGTAAGAGGATAGACTTTCAACATATCTTCGTTGTCCTTCAGCATAAAGTGTATCAAAAGCAAGTGAACTTTTACCAGATCCGGATAGTCCAGTAACTACAACTAAACTATCTTTAGGAATATCAACGTTAATATCTTTTAAATTATGCTCTCTTGCACCTCTAATTTTAATTTTATCACTTGGCATTTAATCACTCATTTCTTTTTATTAGTTTTCATTTCTGATTTCAATTGCATAATCGTATCTCTTAAATTAGCTGCCTGTTCAAAATCTAATTTTTTAGCGGCAGCTTTCATCTCTTCTTCTAAATTATTAATCATTTCATTTTGTTCATTCTTATCCATTTTTTCAAAAGTAGTTTCTGAAAAATCTTCATTTTTATCATTATCATTAGATGGCTTATAAGCAGAAATTTCCTCTGGAATATCTTTTTTAATAGTTGTTGGAGTTATATCATGTTCTTCGTTATACTTCATTTGAATAGATCTTCTTCTTGCTGTTTCATCTATTGCAGCCTGCATTGATGGAGTGGTTGAATCACCATATAAAATTACTTTTCCATTAGAATTTCTTGCAGCACGGCCAATTGTTTGAATTAATGATCTCTCATTTCTCAAGAATCCCTCTTTATCAGCATCTAAAATAGCAACAAGTGAAGTTTCTGGAACATCAATTCCTTCACGAAGTAGATTAATTCCAACTAAAACATCAAATTTACCTAATCTTAAATCTCGAATAATTTGTGATCTCTCTAAAGTTTTAATATCAGAATGTAAATATTTAACTTTAATTCCTAAATCTTTTAAATAATCAGTTAAATCTTCCGACATTTTTTTAGTCAAAGTTGTCACAAATACTCTTTCATCAACTTCAGTTCTTTTCTTAATCTCGGCAACTAAATCATCCATTTGACCTTCTGTAGGACGTACATCAATCACTGGATCAAGTAATCCTGTTGGTCGAATAATTTGTTGAACAATATTATTTGTTTGTTCTTCTTCATAAGGACCTGGTGTAGCTGACATATATACAATTTGATTAACTTTTTCTTCAAATTCAGGTAATTTTAGAGGTCGATTATCTAATGCGCTAGGTAATCTAAATCCATAGTCAATTAGTTGTTGTTTCCTAGCACGATCACCATTGTACATACCTCGAACTTGAGGCATGGTTTGATGAGATTCATCGACAATTGTTAAATAATCATCAGGAAAGAAATCCAACAATGTAAAAGGTGGTTCTCCAGGCTTTCTACGATCCATATATCTCGAATAATTTTCAATTCCTGTTGTATAGCCCATCTCACGCATCATTTCAATATCATAATCTGTTCGTTGCTTTAATCTTTGTGCTTCTAAAATTTTACCTTCTTTTTGAAATTTATCGACTTGTTTTTCTAAATCAGTTTCAATTTCAGGTAATGCGATTTTCATAATTTCATCATTAGTTAAAAAATGTGTTGCTGGAAAAATCGTAACTTGATTCAAATCACCAATAACTTCACCAGTTAATGTATCGATTTCTCTAATCCGATCAATCTCATCACCAAAAAATTCAACTCGATAAGCATGTTCATGTTGTGATGCCGGAAAAATTTCTACAATATCTCCTCTTACACGAAATCTTCCACGTTGAAAATCAATATCATTTCGATCAAATTGAATTCCCACTAAATCTTTCAATAAAGAATCTCGAGATAATTCACTTCCAACTCTTAAATGCACTGTATGATTTTGATATTCAGAAGGATCTCCTAATCCAAAAATTGATGATACAGATGCAACAACAATCACATCATTTCTTTCCAAAAGTGAACTAGTAGCACCGTGTCTTAATTCATCAATTTCATCATTAATTGACGAATCTTTTTCAATATAAGTGTCACTTGAGGGAACATAAGCTTCTGGTTGATAATAATCATAATAACTAACAAAATATTCAACCGCATTATTTGGAAAGAAAGACTTCAATTCACCATATAATTGACCAGCCAAAGTTTTGTTATGAGTTAATACTAATGTTGGTTTATTAACATTTTTAATCACATTAGCAATTGTAAAAGTTTTCCCAGTCCCTGTTGCACCTAATAAAATTTGAGACTTTTCTGAATTTTCAATTCCATTAGTTAATTCATTAATTGCATTTGGTTGATCTCCAGTTGGTTGATACTTAGATACCAAATCAAATGGCTTATTAATATCTCTAGCCAAAATAAATTTCCCCCTTTTATTTTTTGTTCACAAAAAAAGGAAAAGTAATTAACTTTTCCTAATAATTATTCTCATTTTATCACACGAACATACATTCTTAAAATTTAATGTCTAATTTTTATGTGCTTCAATATATTCAAAGGCTTTTTGACCAGCAATTCCACCATCACCAACTGCAGTGGTTACTTGTCTTAATTTCTTTTCTCTAACATCACCGACTGCAAAAATTCCAGGAACATCGGTTTCCATTTGATCATTAGTTTTAATCCAACCATTTTCATCAGTAATATTCAAAGACTTAAATGATTCTGTCATTGGTAAAATACCTACATAAATAAAAACTCCGGCAGCATCAATAAAACTTTCTTCATTAGTTTTATTATTAATTATTTTAACACCAGAAATTTTTTGATTGTCACCTTTTATTTCTTCAACATTACTATCCCAAACAAAACTGATTTTATCATTTTTTAAGGCACGTTCTTGAAGAATTTTTTGTGCTTTTAATTGGTCACGACGATGAATAACTGTAACATGGTTGACTAAGTTAGCTAAATAAGTTGATTCTTCGATTGCAGAATCACCACCACCAACAACTACTACATCTTGCCCTTTAAAGAAAGCACCATCACAAACAGCACAGTACGAAACACCTTTACCACTGTATTCTTCTTCACCAGTAACACCTAATTTACGATATTCAGAACCACTCGCAATTATAACAACTGGTGCTTTATAATCACCTGAATCAGTTTTAACGATTTTATAATCATCATTTACTTCGATGTCTTTAACTGTGCCAAATGCATATTGTGCACCAAATTGAGTGGAACTATCATACATTTTTTTAGATAAATCTGGTCCCAAAACACTTTCAAACCCCGGATAGTTTTCAATTTCAGCAGTATTATTCATTTGACCACCATAAATACCACGATCAAGCATAACTACACTTAGTCCAGATCTTGAAGCATACAAAGCAGAAGTCATACCAGCTGGACCAGAACCAATGACAATTACATCGTATTCTTTTAATTCTTCCATAATGATTCCCCTATCCTTACATAATATTATTTAAAGCTTGAGTTACAGAATCATAATCTGGTTCACTAGCAATTTCTTTAACTGGTTGACAATAAATAATTTTACCTTCTTCATCAGTAACATAAACAACTCTTGCAAGATGTTTAAAAAGTGGAATATATAAATTCATTGCCTTTCCAAAATCACCCATTACATCTGAAAAGATTTCCATATTATTTACGTTATTGGCTGCACACCAATTTTTTTGAAATTCAACCGGATTATTTGAAACTGTAATAAAATTAATATCTTTATATTTATCTGCTGTTTCATTAAATTTTTTAGTTTCCAAACTACATATATCAGTATCTAAATCAGGTACAACACTAATTAAAGTTTTTTTACCTTTTAAATCATTATTACTAATAATTGTATTTTCAAAGTTAGTCAATTTAAACTCAGGAAGATAATCACCCACATTTGGCTGTTTTTTCCCAGTTAACCATGATACTGGATTATTATTTAATTTAATTTTAATTGCCAACACCCTCTTCTTTATATTTATACATTATAATAACACATTCACTTACAAAAGTTTAGTGTTTTGATCAAATAAAAAAATTCTAGTTAATTACTAGAATTAATTATCAAAACTATTTGCTAAATCTTTAATATATTGCTTTAGTTCTTCTTTTATACTTGGACGATTTAATCCAAATTCAATATTTGTTTCTAACCAACTTAACTTATTACCTGTATCATATCGATTACCAGTAAATTCATATGCTGAAACCCTTTGCGTTTGATTTAAAGTATTAATCGCATCAGTTAATTGAATTTCGTTACCTTTGCCTGGTTTAGTTTTCTTTAAAATATCAAAAATTTCAGGAGTTAATAAATATCTACCAATAATTGCTAAATCGCTTGGAGCATCATCTGGATTAGGTTTTTCAACAAAACTATTAACATTATATAATCCCTCATCAATTTTACTTTCAGGATCAATCACACCATATTTAGATGTATCATCATGTGGTACTCGCATAACTGATAAAGTTGAATTTCCAGTTTTTTCATAGCTATCCATTAATTGTTTTGTCAATGGAACTTTACTTTTCATTAAATCATCACCTAGCATAACTACAAATGGTTCATCACCAATGAAACTACGTGCAGTTAAAACTGCATCTCCAAGACCTCTTGGATATGATTGTCTTATGAAATAAATATTCATATTATTTGTTTTTTTAATTGAATCTAATAATTCTAGTTTTCCTTTTTTTTCTAAATTATCTTCTAGCATAACATTAGAATCGAAATGATCTTCAATCGATCTTTTTCCTTTACCAATTACAATCACTATATCTTCAATACCAGATTTTTGTGCTTCATCAACAATATATTGGATTGTTGGAGTATCAACAACTGGTAACATTTCTTTAGGCAAAGCTTTTGTCGCTGGTAAAAAACGTGTACCTAAACCAGCAGCAGGTATAACTGCTTTTGTAACTTTTTTCATTTATGTATCTCCTAACGAAAAATATTTATCCGATTTCTGCACGACCTTCTCTGGCCATTAACTTCTCAATTGCTTCAGGAACTGTTGATTGATTATTTAAAACCATGTGAATAGCAGTAGTAATGGGCATATCAACGCCTCTTTTTTGTGATAATTCGTAAGCAGCTTCACTTGTTGCAATTCCTTCAATTACCATTCCCATATTTTCAACAACATCATCTAAAGTTTTACCTGATCCTAGTTGGTATCCTGCACGCCAATTTCTAGAATCCTGACTAGTTGCAGTAACAATTATATCACCAACACCAGATAACCCTGTAAATGTTAATGGATCCGCTCCAAATGATACTCCTAATCTAGAAATTTCAGCTAGACCACGAGTCATCAATGCAGCTTTAGCATTATCTCCATAACCTAATGCATATAATGCTCCGGCTCCTAAAGCAATTATATTTTTCAATGCTCCACCAATTTCCACACCAATAATGTCTGTATTAGTATAAACTCTAAAATAATCATTAAGAAAAAGTTCTTGGAAATGCTTAGATGAATCATGATCCTCGTTTGCAGCAGTAACAAGCGTAACATCGTGTTTAGCTACTCCTTCAGCTTGACTGGGACCAGAAATAACAGAAACTGTTTTACGATTATTTTCAGAGATTTCTTCTTGTAATACTTCAGAAATTCTTTTATAAGTATTCTTCTCAATTCCTTTACTACCATGAATAATATAAGGTTTCTTATCCATACTATTCAAAATTTCATTTACTTCTTTTGCTACTAATCTTGTTGCTTGAGAAGGAACAATAAACAAAATATCATCTGCATCTCGAATAGCTTCTTTTTTATCTAATGTTGCAACTAATTTATCAGAAAAAGTATAATCTTTTAAATATTTTAAATTAGTATGTTTTTGATTAATTTCATCTACTTGTTCTTTATTTCTAGACCAAATCATAACTTCATTCCCGTTTTCAACAAGAATTTCTGCTAACATGCTACCCCATGATCCAGCACCTAAAACTGCAATTTTATCTGACATTAATAATTCTCCTCATATAATACTATTACTATTTATCATAATACCAATCTAAAGCTTTATTTTTTCTACGGTAAAAAATACTTATTAAAGCACCAAAAAATAAAATAATTGATAAAAGTTGTGACACTCTGATTGTATCAAATAACATTAAACTATCAGTTCTCATTCCTTCAATAAAAAATCTACCAAATGAATACCACATTATATAACTGAAAAATACCTCACCTTTTTTAAATAAATGCTTTCTATGTCTTAAAGCAATTAAAATAATAAATCCTAAAATATCCCATAAAGATTCATATAAAAAAGTTGGTTGTCGATATGCTCCTGAAATAAACATTTGATTAATAATAAAATTAGGAAGATGTAAACTTTGTAAAAAATGAAGATTTGTAATTGCACCAAAAGCTTCTTGATTCATAAAGTTTCCCCATCGTCCAATTCCCTGAGCCAAAATAACTGTTGGAGCAGCTATATCGAAAATATCCCAAATAGAAATATTCTTTCTTTTACAATAATACCAAATTACAAAACCAGAACCAATTAATCCACCATAAATTGCAATTCCACCATCCCATACTTTAATAATCTCATTTAAATGATTTTTATAATAAGACCATTGAAATACAACATAATAAATTCTTGCAGAAATAATTGCAACTGGAATTGAATAAAGAATAATATCATAAATTGTATCTTCACTAATATTTTTTCTTTTTGCTTCTTTAATTGCTAAATAAGTTGCTAAAACAACCGCTAATGCTATAAATATACCATACCAATGAACACTTAAAGGTCCAAATTTTAACGCAATTGGATTTAAAACTAAAAAGTCAAACAATTGTAATCTCCCTAATTATTATTTTTATCATCTGGTTTTGATGAATGTTTCTTTATTAATTTATCTAAATTTTGATCAAACACTTTAGTAGCATCATAACCCATTGATTTAGATCTAGTATTCATTGCTGCAGCTTCAATAATAATTGCTAAATTACGCCCAGGTTTAACTGGAATATTCAATTTCTTAACTTCCACATCAAAGAATTTAACTGTTTCACTGTCACTACCTAAACGATCATATGGTGCATCAGGTTTCCAATCTTCTAGGTGAACAATAAGATCTACTTTACTGTGACTTCTAACTGATCCAGCACCAAATAAATTCATAACATCAATAATTCCAATACCTCTAATTTCAAGTAGATGTTTCAAAATTTCAGGAGCTTGTCCAATTAATCTTTGTTCATTTTGCTGGAATACTTCAACTCGATCATCAGCAATTAATCGATGTCCTCTTTTTACCAATTCAAGTGCTGTTTCACTTTTACCGATTCCAGAATCGCCAGTAATAATAACACCAATACCATATACATCTACTAAAACACCATGAATTGATAATCTTTCGGCAAGATTAGCTTCCAAATAATTTGTCATATTACTTAAAATTCTTGAAGTAGTTAATTTAGATCCCAGAATAGGAATTTGATTTTCTTTTGCTGCCTCTATTAACTCTTCTGGTGGTTCTAATTGAGTTGATATAACAAAAGCTGGCGTTTCTGGTTGACACATTTCATGCATCACTCTAGTCAATTCATCACTATCCATTCCTTTAGCAAATGAAGTTTCAGTAATTCCCAATAATTGAATTCTCTTAGCTGGATAATAATTAAAATATCCAGTCAACTCTAATCCTGGTCTTGAAATATCACTTGTAGTAATTTTTCGATCAAGATAATCTTCACCAAAAAAAACACTTAATTGTGTATTTTCAATTAAATCTTTCACATTAATATTTCTTGTCATAAGATTTCTCCTTTACCAGTAATAATATCATTATTTAAATTTTTAAGTAACTAATGATAACATAATTACAAAATGACATAATTAGTGAAACAAAAATGATAAATCCAAATGAACTAAATTGAAAAGAATCACCAATTAAATTAGCTGTTATATTAAGCATCATTGAATTAACTAGAATACCAACAATTCCAAAAGTTAAAATATTAAACGGTAATAAAAATAGTGAAATAATTGGCTTTATAAATAAAGTTAGAAAGGTTAGGATAAAAGCCCCTATTAAAGCAAACCATAAATTTTCAATATAAAAATTATTTGGAAAAAATCCAGCTAATGCAATAAATAGCAATGTATTAATAATAAGTCTAGATAAAAATTTCATTAAATCACCTTACTTTTTAGTATCATGTTCTTCTACATCATGTAAAATTTTACGTCCATCTTTTATATCTTCTTTTTTCTTTTCATTATTATTTGATCCATCATTTTTAAAATATTGATAAAAGCTTTCAGTTTCTTTTGTTGGTACAATAATTACCATTAAAATATAAAATAAGATTGCGATAGGCATTGTAAATATTGGTAAAACTATTAAAACTAGAAATATAATTCTTAACCAGAAGGCACTAAGATTAAAATATTCACCGAGTCCACCAAATACTCCTGCTATAATTCTATTTTGTGAAGATCTGTATAATTTCTTTTTCATTTTTAGCTCCTCTTAATCATTATTTGATATTACTTTATCCAAAAAAACAGTCTAAATCAATATTTAGGCTGTTTTTTATAAATTTTTTATTTATTATTAAACATTACAATTCCAATCTCATGAGGAGAGTCAGAAAAAATTGCTGTTTCTTTAATTTCAAGTCTTTCTTTTCTAGTTTGAATTTTCAAATGACAATAAGTTGGATTAAGCTGTAACGCTTTATACATATCATCATCATTTTTAACTATCATTCCATTAACTTCTCTAATCAAATCACCTGGTTTTAATTTCATTTTAGCAGCAGGTGTATTGGGTCTTATAGCAACGATTCTAACACCATCAATTGCTTCTTCAATATAAGCTGGATTTGCATAATTCTTACCCTTTAATTGATAGTAAGTAAAAATGTATAAACAAATCATAATTATAATAGCTGGTATCAAAATTGGACTATAAAATTTACCAACAATTAAAAATACAATTCCCAACCCTGCTAAAACAATTAATTGTTTAGCATATCGCTTTAAAATTTCATTAGTTAAAAATTTAAAAGAAATTAATTTAAATCCAATTAACACTGGAAATAAAATCATCGTAAATTTATGCCCACCAATATCAATCGAAGGAACAACTGAAATAAAATCACCTAAAACATTACTTGGAATAAATAATAATAATGGGAAAATTGTAAAATTATTAAACTCTAATCCACTAAATCGATTTCCACGTCGATTAATTTTTATTTTGGGAGTAATTGCATTTCGATTAAAATACAAAAATATTCCTGTAAACAAAATAAATAAAGTTATTAAAAGTAATAAACTATTACTATCAATCAAACTGAAACTATTTACAAAATTAAAATGATAAGATGTTTTAGTTACAAATAAATCAAAAATAAGAAAAAGCATAATTGGTATAAATATTGCAAAACTAGCAAATAAATTATAGGGAATTAATAAAACTACTATAGCAATAGCTTCACAAATTAAAATTATCGGAACCGATAATTTTAAAACTAAAAAATATGATATTAATGATCCAACTATTCCGAACATTAAAAAACTAAATATAAAAATTTTATTTTCTGAATAATTAGAATTAATTAAAGATCTAAAATGTACTCTTTCATATTTTAAACGTCTATTTTTTTTAACTAAATTTATAATTATTCCTAACCATATCAATGGCTGACACAAGAAAAAAATGATTCCAAAAATTATATTCATTACTTTACCTCACCGTTAAATTGGATTACTTTTACTTAAATTCCATTGTAAATATGAAAGAATAAAAGAATTAATATTACCATCCATCACACTTTGAATATTTCCAGTTTCAAAATTTGTGCGATGATCTTTAACCATTGAATATGGATGAAAAACATATGACCTAATTTGTGATCCCCACCCTATTTCTAATTGATCGCCTTCTAATTCAGCTTTTTCTTTCGCTTTCTTTTCTTCTTCTAATTCATACAACTTGGATTTTAACATATTCATTGCAGTTTCTCGATTTTGTAATTGTGAACGTTGTGCTTGAGAAGCAACTACAACTCCAGTTGGTATATGAGTTATTCTAACTGCTGATGAAGTTTTATTAACATGTTGACCTCCTGCTCCACTTGCACGATATACATCTACTTTTAAATCATCTGAGTTAATCTCTATGTCAACATTTTCATCTAATTCTGGCATTACATCAATTGAAGCAAAAGAAGTATGACGTCGACCGGCCGAATCAAATGGTGAAATCCTAACTAATCGATGAACCCCTTTTTCTGATTTTAAATATCCATATGCATTTTGTCCTTTAATCAACAAATAAACACTTGATAATCCAGCAACATCACCACTTTGATAATCCAAAACTTCTAATTCGAAATCATTTTGTTCACTCCAACGACTATACATACGATAAAGCATTGCTCCCCAATCCTGTGATTCGGTTCCACCTGCTCCAGGATGAATTTCTAAAATTGCATTATTACCATCATACTTACCATCTAATAATAATTTTAGACGATAATTATCTAATTGTTTTTTCACCAGTTGAATATTTTCAGTTAATTCATTAGCCAAACTTTCATCATTATCTTCTTTTAACAATTCTAAATTAACTTCTAAATCATCAATTGCATTAACTAACTGGTTAAAATTATCAAATTTATCTTTTAAAATATTATTTTGATCAATCACTGATTTAGCCGCTATATTATCATTCCAAAAGTCTGGTTCTGCCATTTTTGATTCATTTAGAGCTATTTCTTCAGATAAGGCATCTAAGTCAAAGAGACCCCCTAAACTTATTAATTTCATCTTTCATTTGATTAATATCATTTTGTACTTCATTCAATTCCATTATTATCACCTCATATAAATATAAAAAAAGAGTCCTTTTTTATAAGAACTCAAATTTTATTATCTTTGAATATTTTGTCTAATTTCAGCCTTCATAAACAATCTTGTCACATCGTAATCAATATCTGAAATCATTTCTTCAAACATTTTAAATCCTTCTTCAGTATACTCAACTAGTGGATTTAATTGTCCATAACCTCTTAAACCGATTGATTGACGTAATTGGTCCATTGCATCAATATGATCAGTCCAGTGTGCATCCACTGCTCTTAAAACAACAACTTTTTCAAATTCTAAAATTTGTTCTTTATCAGGAAGTTGAGAAGTCTTTTCTTCATATACTTTTTCAACAATATCCATTAAAGTTGATTTAATTTCATCAGCACTTTTATCTTTCAAATCATCAAGACCAATTTGATCTGGATTTGCAATTGATGTAATTGCAAAATCTAAAATTGTACTTAAATCCCAATCTTCTTTTGATCCTTGAGTATGAAGATCAACTATTTGATTAACTGTATTCTTAATCATTGGAATAATTACCCATTTCAATGAATCTTGTTCATCAATCACTTGTGATCTTTCACCATAAATAACATCTCTTTGTTGACGCATAACATCATCATATTTTAAAACATTTTTTCTTGAATCATAGTTATTACCTTCAACACGTTTTTGAGCTGATTCAACTTGTTTAGTAATCATCTTACTTCTAATTACAGCATCTTCACCTTCAACACGCATTGATTGTAAAATACCTTTAATTTTTTCAGATCCAAAACGCTTCATTAAATCATCTTCAAGAGAAAGATAAAATTGTGACCAACCTGGATCACCTTGTCTACCAGATCTTCCTCGAAGTTGATTATCAATACGTCTTGATTCATGACGTTCAGTACCAATAACTGCTAAACCACCAACTTTAACAACTCCAGCACCTAATTTAATATCAGTACCTCGACCTGCCATATTAGTAGCAATTGTAACAGCACCTAATTGTCCTGCATTAGCAACAATATCAGCTTCTCTAGCATGATTTTTAGCATTTAATACAACGTGAGTAATTTTTTCTTCATCCAAACGCTTAGATAAATATTCTGAAGTTTCAACAGCTACTGTACCAATTAAAATAGGTTGTCCACGTTTATTTAATTCTTTAATTTGTTTAATTACTGCTTCAAATTTTGAATCTAATGTGGGATATAAAACATCAGATTCATCGATTCTTGCAATTGGTTTATTAGTTGGCACTGAAATTACATCCATATTATAGATTTCTCTAAATTCTTCTTGTTCAGTTTTCGCAGTACCTGTCATTCCTGCTAGTTTTTTATAACGTCTAAATAAGTTTTGGTAAGTAATGTTAGCCATTGTCTTACTTTCTTCTTGTATTTGAACGCCTTCTTTTGCTTCAATTGCTTGATGAAGACCATCTGAGAAACGACGACCATCCATAATACGACCAGTAAATGAATCAACAATTTTAACTTCACCGTCAGCTACAACATAATCTTTATCTAAGAACATAATAAAATTAGCTCTTAATGCTTGATCTAAATGGTGAGTTAAAGCTGTATTATCAGTATCATATAAATTATCTAAATTAAAATATTTTTCTGCTTTTTCAATTCCTTGATTGTTTAATGAAACTGTTTTTGTTTCTAAATCAACTTTAAAATCATCAGTTTCTTTAAGTGTTTTAGCAAAACGATCTGCTTGTAAATATAATTGATTAGATCCTTGTGCTTGACCAGAAATGATTAAAGGAGTTCTTGCTTCATCAATTAAAATTGAATCTACTTCATCAATAATTGCAAAATTAAGTTTTCTTTGCACACGATCTTCTTTATAAACAACCATATTATCTCTTAAGTAATCAAATCCAATTTCACTATTAGTAGAATATGTGATATCAGCATTGTATGCTGCTCTTTTTTCTTCTGGACTTTTATCAGTCATATTTACTCCAACTGATAATCCAAGCCAATTATATAATTCTCCCATTTCAGTAGCATCACGTTCTGAAAGATATTCATTAACTGTAACTACGTGAACACCCTTACCTGCAATTGCATTTAAATATACTGGCATTGTAGCTGTTAAAGTCTTACCTTCACCTGTTTTCATTTCAGAAATATTTCCTTCATGTAAAACAATTCCACCCATAATTTGTACGTGGAATGGTGTTAATCCAAGAACACGAGTAGCTCCTTCTCTTGCAACCGCAAAAGCCTCAGGTAGTAAATCATTTAAAGTTTCACCGTCTTGATAGCGTTGCTTAAATTCATTTGTTTTATTTTGTAATTGTTCATCACTTAATTTGCTAAATTCTTCTGAATGGGAACCTACTTTATCAGCAAGTTTACTCAAACGTTTAAGGTCTTTTTTATCACTTTCAACCCAATTTCTTAAAACATTTGGCATTAGTTAATTTCCTCTCTTTACGTACTCTTTTTACACGAATAATATATCATATAATTATCTTTTAATCTTAACATTTTATCCCCTCAATGAAAACAAACACTAAAAAACTTTATCAAAAACATTATCTAGCTAGTGTTAAGCTCCTTACTTTTTTGACTCCATTATGCAACAACAAATTTGTTGCATGTCTTAATGTAACTCCTGTTGTATAAATATCATCAATTAAAATAACTTCTTTACCTTCAACCAATTTAATTTGATCACTTATTATTGAAAATGGTTGTTTTGTTTGTAATCGTTCTTTTCGATTCTTCTTGGATTGATTTTTTTTATTATTTAATGCTTTTAAGCATTCACAATACTCAATATTTTCTATTAAACCTATTACTTGATTAAATCCTCTACTTTCCATTGCCTTTTCACTAACCGGAATCGGAACTAATATTTCTGATTTATTATTTAAATAATTTACTAAATCATTTTGAAAAACTTTTCTCAATTTAAAATCTCCATTAAATTTATACTTTTGAAAAAAATCTTGCATTTTTTCGTTATACTCATAAATTGAATAATTCTCTAATTTGAAATTATATAAAGTACTCCATCTTTTGCATTCCAAACAAATCTTTGATTCAAAATCACCTTTTTTACAACAATTTTTACACTTATTTCCAGTAATTTTTATAAAGTCATTTCGACATAATTTACATATATAAATGTTTTGATAAGCTTTAAAACTAAAGATGAAATTAATATTTAAAATTTCATTTATTATACTATTACAAATTAAGCATTCATTTATCATCTAGCAATTGCTTACCTTTCTTATTCATTTCAATAATTTTTTTCTTTGCATCAATCATATTATAATTGTAAAAATTAGCAAAAAGATCAACATTTCCATATGGTCTAATTTCTTTTCTACCGACTCTTCCTGCAATTTGGATAATTGATGAACAATTAAAAACACGATTTTCAGCACCTAAAATTATTACATCTATTCCTGGGAAAGTTACTCCTCTTTCTAAAATTGTTGTTGTAATTAAAAATAAAATCTTCTTATTTCTCATTTTTTTTACTTTTTCAATTCGATTTGGATCTGCAGAAAAAACTGAATCAAAATTATCTTTAATTTCATTAAAAAATAAAGCTTTTTCAACCATTTTTATCATTTTTATTTCAGGTACAAATAATAAAAATGGAATTTTATTATCAATATTGTACTTGATTTTCTTTAATAGTAATTTAGGTAATTTATTTTTTAAAAGTTTTTGATACCAATTCATTGATATATGAATTTTTAATTCTGGTAGTAAATTTCGATGAAATCTTAATGGCAAGTAATCAATTTTCATATTTTTATTTTTTGATAGTAAATATTTATTTGGTGTAGCTGTTAAATAAACTAACCCACCAAAATATTTTTTAGCTTTGATAACTGCTTTTTCTAATAATAAATTTTTCATAAATGGAAAGGAATCAACTTCATCAATAATTAAAATATCAAAAGCATCTTTAAAACGGATTAACTGATGAGTTGTACAAATCACTATTTGAGTATAGTGATAATTTTCATCAATTTTTCCGTGTAATAATTGAATTGTAGTATGTAAAAATGCTTCACTAATTCGAGGAAATAATTCAATGCATACATCAACCCTAGGAGAACAAATACAAATTCTGAAACCTCTTTTAAGACCCCATTCAATTCCGGAAAATAGAATTTCAGTTTTACCTGCACCTGTTACTGCGCATAATAAATACGTTTTTTTCAACTCTAAACTTCTAACTAATTCTTTAGAACATTTTTCTTGTAGCTTAGTTAATTTACCTTCCCAAGTTAATGGATTATTTTGCTTTTTAAATGATATTGCTTTTTTACTAACTAATATATCATCTAATTTTATTGCTCCTAAATTAACGCAATAATAACAATAATAATTATTTTCACTTAATCGAGCGAGTTCTTTTTCACAATTCATATTGCATCGGTTACAATATACTGTGTCTTTGTTTAACATCATTCCAGGTATTCGAGTCAAATCATCTTTACTAAGTAATTTATTATTTAATTCAGACTGTTTTATAATTCTTCCATATAAATCAAATTCATTATCAATCATAGAATCACCACCTTATAAACATACGTAAATTGAAAGGAGCCATTAATTGATTAATGAAAATTTAACTATTAAATCAAACGGAACAAATAAAATCATCATAAAAAAATCAATTTTTATTGCCAGTTTAGCAAGAGTTCAAAATGAAAATGAAGCCAAAAATTTTATTAATGAAATTAACCGAGAACATAATAAAGCAACTCATAATTGCTATGCCTATATGATTGGTGATGATGATCATATTCAAAGAGCTAGTGATAACGGAGAACCATCTGGAACTGCTGGAGTACCTATTCTTGAAGCAATTAAAAAAAATAATCTTCATAATGTAGTAATTGTTGTAACCCGATACTTTGGCGGAATTAAATTGGGCGCTGGTGGATTGATTAGAGCTTATAGTAATTCTGCATCTGAAGGAATTAAAAAAATTGGTATCGTTAATAAAGTTTTACAAAAAAAACTAAAATTATCTGTTAGTTATCCCAATTACAATAAATTAGAATATTATTTATCCCAAAATAATATTTTGTTATTAGAAACTAATTATAGCAATCAAGTTGACATCATGGTTTCAATTGACAATGCAAAAGTTGAACATTTTAAACAATCAGTTATAGACCTTTTAAATAATCAAATTACAATTAATGAACAAGGAAATCAATTTATTGAAGTTGATTTTACAAAATAAAAAAGCTTACGCTATGTAAGCTTTTTTATTTATTTGAAGAACTAGTATTATTTTTAACAATTTTCTTAATCCAATTTAAAAGTGGTTGTCGATTACTACCGACTAACCCAATTGCTTCAACAAATAATTCTAGTCCAATTAAAGTAGCGACAGTTAATAAAATTGTCCCCCATAAACTTGATAATGGATATAACAATGCAATAAATGAAAAAATTAACGCTATTCCATATATCACTAAAACTGTTTGTCGATGAGTTAACCCAATTTGCATCAATCTATGGTGTAAATGATGTTTATCTGCATGCGAAATTGGTTGCTTATTTAATTTTCTTCTTAAAATTGCATAAACTGTATCAGTAATTGGAACTCCTAAAATAATTACTGGAATAATTACAGAAATAAATGTTGCATTTTTTAAACCATTTAATGAAAAAACTGCAATCATAAATCCAATAAATAATGATCCAGTGTCACCCAAATATATTCTTGCAGGAAAGAAATTATAAGGTAAAAATCCTAAACAAGAAGCAACAAGTGCAAAAATCATAATTGAAACATAAATATTCCCGACATTTAAAAAGAACATCCCTGTAATTCCCATTGTTGTTAATGCAATAATTGATACTCCTGTAGCTAAACCATCTAAGCCATCAATTAAATTAATTGCATTAGTAATAGCTGCAATCCATAACCAAGTAACCGGTAAGCTCAACAATCCTAATTGAAAATCACCAAGAAATGGAATTGTTACTGTCGTCATTTTTATTCCAGCCACAAAATAAATCCAAAATGCTGCAAGTGTAATACCAGCCATTTTTTGCCATGGCTTAAGTGACCAAATATCATCACATACACCAACAATAATGATTATTAATCCAGCTCCAAAAAAACCAGGCATTTTATCCATTGGCATTTGATTTCTTAACAAGATTAATATTGAAATTGAAAAAGAAATAAAAATAGATAAACCACCAAGGGTTGGCATCGATTTTTTATTAACTCTTCTTTTATTAGGTTCATCTTCTGCACCAACTTTAAATGCTAATTTTCTAATAAAAGGTGTTAAAACAGCAGATATTAGCATAGTTGCAAAAAGACTTACAATTATTTCTAGTTTTATTAACATCTTAATTCCTCACAATATTTTATGTATTCTAATTATACAAATCGTATTAATTAAACACAAGATTATAGGTCAATCATTCTAGCAAATTGTTAAAAGTTTAACTATTTATCTGTTATAATTACAATAATATTTAAATTTTGAAGGGATAGATTACAATTAATAAAAAAACTGGCATAATAAATCAATTACTTATATTTGCAACAATTTTATTCATTTCCGACCTCATAGCTAATCTTTTACCTGACGGATTTCCACTTTCTGGGCCTGTAATTGGTATCATAATTTTATATTTATTATTAACTATGAAAATCATCAAACTACATCAAGTAGAAACATTAGCAAGTTTTTTCATTAAAATTTTACCTTTCTTGATTATACCTTCTGGAATTGAATTAATTACATCAATCGATGTACTACATAAATATGGATTTAAATTAATTATTATGATTTTTTTATCTACAATTTTAATGGTTTTATCGGTTTCTGTTACAACTGCACTTTTAATTTTTATTCAAAAGAAAATTAAAAAAATTTTCAAAAAAGGAGATAATTTATGAAAGAGGAATTAATTAATCTATTAAAAGATCCATTATTTGGAATATGTTTAACCTTAATTGCATATTTAATTGGAATGTGGATTTATAAAAAAAGTAGTAATTTCTTTATTTTACAACCTGTATTAATTGCAATTGTGATTGGTATCCTAGTGTTATCATTAATCTCCATGTATACAAGCCATCATGTTGAATGGGTCTATAAAAGCCTATATAAGCCAGGTGGAGATATGATTTTTTGGTTTTTACTTCCTGCTACTTTGTCTTTTGCTGTCCCACTTTATAAAAGAAATGATATTATAAAAAAATATTGGTGGGAAATATTATTATCACTTTTTATTGGAATGATTATTTCATTATTTGGTATGTATTATATAGGTAAAATGCTTGGCATTGATGATACTGGAATTGCTTCAATTTTACCTCATGCAGCTACTTTAGCAGTTGCAATTCCTAATGCTGAAGCAATTAATGGAAATCCTTCAATTACTGCAGTTGCATGTATTTTAAATGGAATTA
This sequence comes from Lactobacillus sp. S2-2, assembly GCF_021698855.1. Lineage (GTDB taxonomy): Bacteria > Bacillota > Bacilli > Lactobacillales > Lactobacillaceae > Fructilactobacillus. Next base: position 55,592 of record NZ_WWFA01000011.1, on the reverse strand, counting down.
TCGTTTATGCAATTGGTACTCAATTATTAAAATTATTCAAATTAAAAAATCCTGTTGGTGTTGGTCTTGGCTTAGGAACTTCTGGTACAATGGGATCCGCCAAAGCAGCAGAAATTGGATCAATTGAATTAGCAACGTCTTCAATCTCAATTGTTATTATTTCAATTCTAATTGATTTCTTAATTCCATTTTTTGCTAAATTAATGAATTTAGGTTAAAAAATTTAAAGGGAGTCACTTTATTATGAAAAAAGAAACACCAATTATCATTCAATTAAGTATTTTTGTATCTATTTTATTTGTTTCTAATATTATCTCTAGTTTTTTCCCTAGTTCATTTCCCGTCCCAACACCAGTAATCGGTCTTATTCTTTTATATTTATTATTAACTACAAAAATTATAAAAGTTGAACAAGTAGAAAAAGTCGGCGATTTTTTTATTGGTATTTTGGCATTCTTATTTATTCCTTCTGGAATTCAACTCGCCCCTTCTCTAGATGTATTGAGTCATGATGGAGTAAAAATTATTGGTATGACAATTTTTTCAACAATTATATTACTTGTAGTTATTACAACAACCGCATCAATTATTATTCGTCTAAAACAAAAAATTAGTTCAAATAATAAATAAAAGAAAGGTCTTAAAATAATGAGTAAAGATATAATGATTACTTTAGAAAATCCATTCTTTGGAATTTTTCTTTCTCTTCTAGTTTATGCCATTGGTGTTTTTCTCTTTAAGAAAACAAATGGCTTCTTCTTATTTCAACCGCTTTTTCTTGGGATGGTTTTAGGTATCTTTGTACTATGGCTAATTTCAAAAATGATTAATCAAAATATTGGATGGGTTTATACAAACTTATATAAACCTGGTGGAGACATAATTTTCTGGTTCTTATATCCTGCAACAATTGCATTTGCAATTCCACTATATAAAAGAAATGATATTGTTAAAAAATATTGGTTTGAAATTATTTCATCATTAGTTATTGGTACATTAATTTCACTATTCATTATTTACTTCACTGGTAAATTAATCAATTTGAATAATACAGGAATTGCTTCAATGCTACCACAAGCAGCAACTACTGCTGTAGCAATGCCAATTGCTGAAGGAATTAAAGGAGTACCAGCGATAACTGCAATGGCATGTATTATAAATGCAGTTATCATTTATGCATTAGGTGATAAACTAATTAAATTCTTTATATTAAAAAATCCAGTTGGTTTAGGACTTGGTCTTGGAACTGCTGGTCATACAATCGGTTCTGCAAAAGCCGTATCAATTGGTTCAATTGAAGGATCAATGGCATCAATTGCTGTTGTTATCATTTCAATTGTTGTTGATTTAGTAGTTCCACTCTTTGCTAAAATTATGCATATAAGTTAATACAAACCTAATAAAAAAGCTTACCTCGATTGGGGTAAGCTTTTTTTAATCTTTCAAATGGTAATTAAATGTTGAAACGATTATATTTTCTCTTGAATTTAAAACAGCTCTTAATTTTAAAGCTGTATGATTATGCAACACTTGTTGCCATGGATGTTTTGGTACAAATTGAGGTACTAAAACAGTTGTTGAATTATTATCTTTATCATCTTTATTAGCAATTACATCACAGAATCTCAAAACTGGATTAGTTATTGAACGATAAGAAGTATGAATATCGACAAATCTAATTTCTGGATAAGCTGCTTTAAACTTATCCGATAATTTCTTTTTCTTAGCATCTTCATTTTCATTAAATGAAACATGCATTGCAATTACATAATCTCCGATTGAGCTTGCGTATGCCATTGCTTCTTTAGTAACTTGTGTAATATCACTAACTAAAACAATCACAGTAGATCCTGAATAAGGTTTAATTTCTTTTACAGATTCTCTAGAAACTCTTAACTGTTCTGCTACTCTCTTATAATGATCATTAATTTTATAAAATAGTAATAAAAGTAATGGCATTATAATCAAATATGGCCAAACATTTTTAAAATGTAAAATAAATAAAAAGATTACTAAAGTAGCAGAAATAACTGTTCCAATAAAATTAATGAATGCTTTTCCAAGCCAGAAACCATCTCTTTCACGGAACCAATGTTTAATCATACCTGATTGCGATAAAGTAAACGGAATAAATACTCCCATTGCATATAAAGGAATCAATAAATTAGTTTCACCATTAAAAATTAAAATTAATATAATTGCTCCTAAAGCTAATGAAATTATTCCATTAGAATATCCTAAGCGATCTCCCTTATCCAAATATGCATGAGGAAGGTATTTATCTTTAGCCATATTGAAAGCTAAAACTGGAAAAGCTGAAAATCCTGTATTTGCAGCAACTACTAAAATCAAAGCAGTTGCAGTTTGAAGAAGATAATATAAAATACTATTTCCAAATACGGCCTGACCAATTTGAGATAATACAGTTTCTTTACTATTTGGTACAATTCCAAAATAATAACTTAAGAAAGTTATTCCAGCAAAGAAAATACCTAAAATAATTGACATAATAACTAATGTATTAGCAGCATTTTTTCGCTTTGGTTTATTAAAATTAGGAACTGCATTACTAATTGCTTCAACTCCAGTTAATGAAGAAGATCCTGAAGAAAAGGCTTTGAAAAATAGTAATAATGTCATTCCACTTACATTTGATCCAAAGTTTGCATAGCCATGAAACTCAACATTTCCAGTAATTATGTTATAACCACCAACAACAATCATCGCTATGATTGTAATAATGAATAAATAAACTGGAACAATTAAAAATGATGCAGATTCTCTCATTCCACGTAAATTTAATAACATAATAAATATTACAATAAAAATTGAGATAGCAACTGAATACTTATGTAAAGATGGAATTGTTGAAGTAATTGCTTCTGTACCAGCAGTAGTTGAAACTGCAACGGTTAACATATAATCAACTAATAGCGATCCACCAGCAACTAATCCAGCTGATTCTCCCCAATTAGTTTTGGATACTATGTAAGATCCACCACCTGAAGGATACGCATAAATAATTTGACGATACGATAGCGTTATTGCTGCTAATAAAATTAAAACTAACAAAGCAACCCATAACTGATACATTAATGCTGCCGCAGAAAGGGTTATTAATACTGCAGTTATCTGTTCTGTCCCATAAGCAACTGAAGACAAAGCATCAGACGACAACAATGCAATTCCCTTAAATTTAGAAATTGATTGTCCACTTTCATCATTTGATTTAAGTGGTTTACCAATTAAAAATCTTTTTAGATAACGCCACATAACTGTTACTCCTTTTTAATACATTTAATTAACTAATTAATGCATTTATTGAACAACGTGTATTTTACTACAATTACAATCATAATTCATCTACAAAGTAAAAAAAGATTTACTAATTATAGTAAATCTTTTTTACATCATTGGATTATTCGATTGAATATCTTTACTTTTTTCAGTGACTACTGCTTCAGTAGTTAACAATAATGCTGAAACAGAAGCTGCATTTTGTAATGCTGAACGGCTAACTTTAGTTGGATCAACAATTCCTGATGCAATCATATCCTCATACTCACCAGTTCTGGCGTTAAAGCCAATTCCATTTTCTTTATTTTTTAAATTTTCAATTACAATTGAACCATCAACTCCTGCATTTTTTGCAATTTGTCTAACTGGTTCTTCTAGAGCTCTTAAAACTATTTTAACTCCAGTTAATTCATCATCTTCAACATCAATATCTCTGATAGCTTTTAAAATATTGAGATATGATGTTCCACCACCTGGAACAAATCCTTCTTGAACTGCTGCTCTAGTAGCATTTAAAGCATCTTCAATTCGATATTTTTTTTCTTTTAATTCAGTTTCAGTAGCTGCTCCAACTTTAATTACAGCAACTCCACCAGCTAATTTAGCTAATCGATCTTTTAATTTATCTTGATCAAATTTTGAGCCAGTATCATTAATTTGTTTTTTTAATTCATTAACTCTTTCTAAGATATCATTACGGTTTCCTTTTCCTTGCACAATCGTAGTAGAATCTTTAGTTACGTTTACTCGATTAGCCTGACCTAATTGTGCTAATTTAATATCTTTCAAGTTCAAACCTAAATCATCAGTTATTAAAGTTGCTCCAGTTAATATAGCCAAATCTTTCAATTGATCTTTTCGACGATCTCCAAAACCAGGAGCTTTAACAGTAACCACATTAAAATTACCACGCATTTTATTTAAAACAATTGTTGGTAAAGTCTCTCCAGAAATATCATCAGAAATTAATAATAATGATCTTCCCTGTTTAACAACCTCTTGCAAAATAGGTAAAATTTCTTGAATACTATTTATTTTCTTATCTGTTAATAAAATATATGGATTATCTAGATTTGCTTCCATTTTTTCTTTATCAGTTACCATATACTGTGACATATAACCACGATCAAAAGACATTCCTTCAACTACTTCTAAATTAGTTTCAACGCCTCTTGATTCTTCAATAGTAATTACTCCGTCATTTCCAACTTTTTCCATTGCATCAGCAATTAATTGACCAACTTTTTCATTTGCAGATGAAATTGAAGCAATTTGAGTAATATCATCTTTACTAGATACTCCATGGGACATTTCGTGTAATTCATGAACAGCTGCATCAGTAGCTAATTCTATTCCTCTTCTAATCCCCACGGGATTAGCTCCTGCACTAACATTTTTTAATCCTTCTTTTACAATGGCTTGAGCTAAAACTGTTGCAGTTGTAGTTCCATCTCCTGCAATATCATTTGTTTTAGCAGCTACTTCAGCAACCAATTTAGCACCCATATTTTCAAAATGATTTTCTAATTCAATCGCTTTTGCAATAGTAACTCCATCATTTGTAATTTCTGGATTTCCGGCTGTTTTTTCCAAAACAACATTTCTTCCTTTAGGGCCCATTGTTGTTTTAACAGTATCGGCTAATTTATTAACTCCTTTTAACATTGATCTTCTAGCATCTTCTGAAAATTTTATTTCTTTAGCCATAAAAAACACCTCACTCATATATTTATTTAATAATTGCTAAAACATCTCTCAAATCAACGATTAAGACACTCTTTCCACCATCATTAAATTTCATACCACTATTTTTATTAATTAATACTTCTTCATCTTTTTTAATTTCATTAATTTCATCACTTACAGATAAAACTACAGCATTTTGTGAGCTTTCATCTGAATCATTGGGAATAATAATCCCACCAATTGATTGTTCAGTTTTATTTTTTAACTCAACAACAATACGATTTCCAATCGGTTTCAACATAATTAAATTCACCTCTATATTTTTAGCAATTCATTTATTGTACTGCTAATTTACTAATTCAATATATAATTTATTAATTAATTTTTCAAGTTAAAAAAAGACGATTTAAAAGAAATCGTCTTTTTCATCTTTTTGATCATAATGATCAATAAAATAAGTTAATGTTTGTAACTCATTAGTCAAATCTACATTGTGTACTCTAATTTTTTTAGGTGTTGATAATCTGATGGGGGTAAAATTCAAAATACCTTTAACACCTGTTTCTGCAACTTCGTCAGTTACCTTTTGAGCAACTTTAGCAGGAGTGGTCAAAATAACTACTTCAATCTGTTGTTCATTTAATTGTTGGACCATTTGATCCATTGGATAAATTGGAACTCCACCTTGAACAGTATTTACATTATCAGCATTAGTATCAAATGCTGCTGAAATTCTAATATTACTATCCATATGAAAATTAAAATTTAACAACGCATGTCCTAAATTACCAGCACCAATTAATGCAACATTGGTTAATTGATCTTGGTTTAAAATCTTTTTAAAAAAATCTAATAAACTTTGAACATCATATCCATATCCTCTTTTACCAAGTGCTCCAAAATAAGAAAAATCTCTTCTAATTGTAGCAGAATCAACTTGAATTGCATCTGACAATTCATTAGATGATACTCTATTTTTTCCACCATCGTGTAAAATATTTAAGTAGCGATAATAAATGGGCAATCTTTTTGCGGTCGCTCTTGGAATTTTTGTTTCTGCCATCTCTTTACTCCCCTATTTTAAAAAAATTCACAAAGACTTACGATATTTATCATATCATAAACTTTATACTTGTGAAATAAATTATATTACCTATCTGATTATGTTAATATTACTATATATAGAATGGAGGAATCATCATGAACATATTACAGGTATCAAATTTAACCAAAAGATTTGATGGGATAGATTTATTTTCCAATGTAAATTTATCAATTTCCTCCGATGATAAAGTCGGATTAGTTGGTAAAAACGGTGCTGGTAAATCAACTTTAATAAAAATGATTTTAGGTAAAGAAACAATTGATGAAGGTCATATATCTCAAAAGAAAGACATAAAAATTGGATATTTAGAACAAAATACTGGTTTAAATTCCAATAAAACAATTATTGAAGAAATGAGAACTGTGTTTTCAGAATTAATCAGTATTGAAAAGAAACTTCATGAAATTGAAAAAAGATTAAGTACTGATCAAGTTATTAATAATCCATCACTTCTTGATGAATTAACTCAAACTTATGACAATATTCAAAATGATTTTGAAGCTAAAGGTGGATACACTTATGACTCTGAAATTAAAAGTGTTTTATTTGGTTTTGGCTTTTATGAAGATATTTTTAACAAAAAAATATCAGAATTATCTGGTGGTCAACAAACACAACTGGCACTAGCTAAATTATTGTTACAAAAGCCTGATCTTTTAATTCTTGATGAACCAACAAATCATATCGATGTAGAAACAACTGCTTGGTTAGAGCAATATCTTCAAGGGTATAATGGATCTCTATTAATAATTTCACATGATCGTTATTTTATGGATAAAATAACTAATAAAATTTATGATTTAAACAATGGAAGTATAAAGGCATATACCGGTAATTATACTGAATTTATTAAAACAAAAGAACATGATCAAATCATTGAGTTAAAGCATTATGAAAAACAACAAAAAGAAGCTAAACAATTACAAGATTTTGTTGATAAAAATATAGTTCGTGCTTCAACTACTAAAAGAGCACAATCTAAACGAAAACAATTAGAAAAAATGGATTCGTTACAAAAACCTGATATTTATGATAAAAAAGCTAAATTTAATTTTTCATTTGATCGAAGTAGCGGAAATATTGTATTAGATTTAGATAAATTAAAATTTGGTTATCCAAATAAAACTTTTTTACCAACAGTTAATTTGAATCTCAAAAAAGGTGATTCCATCGGGATTGTAGGACCTAATGGTATTGGTAAATCTACATTAATAAAAACAATTATTGGAAGAATCCCAAAACTATCTGGAACAATCCGTTTCGGAACTGGCGTTACAGTCGGGTACTATGATCAACATCAAAGTGATTTGCATAATAATAAAACTGTATTAAATGAACTTTGGGATGATTATCCGACTGTTGATGAAAAAGACATTAGATCTATTCTTGGTAGTTTTTTATTTTCTGGAACCGATGTTTTAAAAACTGTTAGTATGTTATCTGGTGGAGAAAAAGCAAGACTTCTATTAACTAAATTATCTATGGAAAAGGATAATTTCTTGATTTTAGATGAACCAACAAACCATTTAGATATTGATAGTATCGAAGTTTTAGAAAAGGCTTTGCTTAACTTTCAAGGAACTATTTTATTCATATCTCATGATAGATACTTTTTAAATAAAATATCTAATAATATTTTAGAAATGAATTCTAATCAAGCTAACTTATATCTTGGAAATTATGACTATTATACTGAAAAAAAAGAAGAAGAACGTATTCTAAAAGAATACGAAGAATCACAAAAGGACCAAAATAATACTAAAAAAGAAACAAACGAAAATAAAACTTCATATCAATTAAGTAAGGAAAAGCAAAAAGAGCAAAGAAAAATTATTCGTAAAATAAATCAAATTGAAGAAGAATTAATTGAAATTGATAAAAATAATAAAACAATTCAAAATCAAATGACTTTGAATGAGAATATTACAAATTATGATAAATTAAATGATTTACAAAACTCTATTAATATTAATAATGAAAAAAAAGAAAATCTAGAAAATATGTGGACAGAACTATCTTTAAAATTAGAATAAATAAAAAAGACTGATTTAATAATCAGTCTTTTTTATATTCGAATTCTAGTCCAGGGTTAGCATTTAAACTATTATCAGCAAACACTCCCAATTGATAAAGTGGATATGCAGCTGCACCAATCATAGCAGCATTATCACCACATAATTTTAACGGAGCTTTTTCAAAAATAATATTTTTGTAATTATTATTAAATAATTTATCAAATTCATTTCTAAGTTGAGAATTTGCAGCAACCCCGCCAGCTAAAATAAATTCATTAACATCTAAATCATCAATTGCCTTCTTTGTTTTATGTACTAATACATCAACAACTGCATCTTGAAAACTAGCTGATAAATCATTTTTACTAAGTACCTGATTGATTTGTTCTGCATGATGAACTGTATTAATGAATGAACTTTTTAATCCACTAAAACTAAAATCAAAATTATCATCATCATTCATAGCCCTTGGAAAATTAAAAGTATCTTTTCCTTCAAATGCCAATTCATCGACTTTTTTTCCTGCTGGATATTGAAGTCCTAAAACTCTTCCAATTTTATCATAAGCTTCACCAGCAGCGTCATCACGAGTTTCACCAATTATCTCAAATACACCTTTTTTAGGCATATGAACTAATTCAGTATGTCCACCTGATACAACTAATGCTAGAGCTGGAAATACGATTTCCTGATTAAAAGCAGAAGCATATATATGCCCCATAATATGGTTTACAGGAATTAAAGGTAAATCATGAGCCCACGCTACCATTTTGGCTGCTGTTAATCCAACAAGTAATGATCCAACTAAACCAGGACCATAAGTGACAGCTACAGCATCTAAATCATCATAACTAACATTAGCTTCTTGCATTGCATCATCAATGCAAATATTAATTTCTTCAATATGATGTCTACTTGCTACTTCAGGTACAACTCCACCAAATCTTTGATGACTTTTTATTTGTGTTGCAACAATATTTGATAGAATTTCATTTCCATTTTTAATTACTGCGACACTAGTTTCATCACAACTACTTTCAAAAGCCAAAATCAAATTATCATTTTCAGCCATAATATCATCCATTCCACTATCTTCCATAATTACTTGGAGATAGATCAATTGTATTTAAATCAAAATGCATTAAAATCGCGTTTGATTTATCTTTATAAAAATTAGGTAACATTCCAGATTGTTTAAATCCAAGGTCTCTAAAAATATGTTGTGCTTTAAAATTATCATCTTTAACTTCTGCGATTACTTCTGACATTTCCATCAAACGTGCTCGATTAACAGCATTTGTAATCAAAAAATAACCAAGTCCATGATTACGAAACTTATTTAATAATGCTAAATTATTAATATAAAAAACATTTCTTTTTCGATCAATAGAACAACTAATATAACCTATTAATTCATCTTCTTTTCTTAAAACAAAAAATAAAGAATTTCGTTGATCTTTTAACTGTCTAGTTAAGATTTTTTTTCGATTCAATTCATTTACATCAAAAGCTTCTTTTTCAACTCGAATAATATCCGGCAAATCAGTTAAATTTCCCTTTGCAAAATAAAAATCTAATCCATTGATTTCAATAATATGATTTTTAAAATCTAAAGCCTCCCTGATTTTGTCATCAGAATCATCTTTAAAATCATCATATAATTGTTTAAGCTTTCTCCACATATTTTTTATTAACCTCTTTCGGATGTGTTTTTTTCCAATCAACTTCTGCTTTTGTTAATCTTAAATAATCTGGTGTTAATTCATTTATATTTTTAACTACTTCTTTATCAGAACCATAAAATGCTAAATTTGAAGCTTGTGGTAAATTATCAATTCCATTTACAAAGTTAGCATTATCTCCAATATAATCTAAAATTTTACTCTTAAAATTGATTATATCTGTTCCAATAAAAATAATTTTTGCCTGTTTTAATTTTAATTGTTCTAACCAATCATCAATATTTATATGTTGGTCTTTAATCAAATTGATAATTTTTTTGTTTTTCTTTTCATATAAACCTGTAAATACATTATCATTTCTAACATCAAACATTGGTACTACTAAAGTATCATCACTTTGAACATTAAGTACAAGAGTTTCTAAACTAGAAACTGCAACTAGATCAATATTTAAAGTATTAGCTAATACTTTTGCAGCAGTTACTCCAATTCTAATTCCCGTATAAGAGCCTGGTCCCTTTGCAACAACAATTCGATTTAATTCATTTGGCTTTAAATTAGCTACATTCATCAAATCATCAATAATCGGTAGTAATTGCTCTGCATGTTTTTTATTAGTTGTAATTGTTTTAGTTGCTTGAATTTTATTTTCAGCAATTAAAGCAATTGATAAAGGTTTGTTTGAAGAATCAATTGCTAAAATATTCATTTAAAATCTCCCATTTTATTATTTAACGTTTCCCCCATTCAAGATCAGCTACTGAATGATTATGACCATTAATTGTAATTTCATGATGAGTTTTTAAATAAATATCATTTTCTTGTACAATTTGTGCCGAACTTAGAATATCATTTCCATATTTTACTTCGTCTTCAAATTTTATATTAACTTTAGTTGGAACATATTCTTTTAATGTTGTAAAAGGCAATACATCAACCATCCACTCAATATAGTTTGCATTATTTACGTGTCCATTCCAATCTATATCAGAAAATCGAATATGATAACTCTTTTTTAATTCATTTATATTTTCATCTTTTCGTTTAATTTTAGGTAATTTAGGAATTCTTTTAACTTCTTCACCTCGGAAAGGAAGAACAACTTCTGGTGGTATTTTTACCATTTTTCTAGTTTCCATATCCATTGTTACCCATAAACTATCAATTACAACTAAATCATTTCTATTTTCATCTTTAATCCAAAATTTTCGATCAGCAAAATACTTATTATATGAAGTTGATTCAGTTTTTAAAATAATATCTTCTTTAATTTTTGGTAAACGCTTTATCTCCATATAATATTGAACAACAACCCATGTTACTCCTATTTTTTGAACTGCTTTATTAGTCTGATTCAAAGTTTCTCCATGATTTTGTGAAGCTAAATTTATTAATTCTAAAACCATTGATAAATTTACTTCTTCATTAGAATTACATTCATAATAATTAACATGGTGTTTCTCTTCATAAGAGCTAATCTGATTATTCATTTCGTTTCATTACCTCACTAATCAATTTGATGATAGATGTTATAAACTTCTTGTCTTTTTATTTCATTTTTTTTAGCTATTTTCTTAATTGCCTCATTAGTTTTTTCACCTTTATCAATTAAAAATTGAACTTGTTTATCAATAGCTAAATCAACAAGCGGATCATCTTCATTAGATTGAGGATTACTATTCCCAGAGACAAGTAATACAAACTCTCCTCTGACTTCATTTTCCTCAAACCAATTTATCATTTCATGAATTGTTCCTCGTAAATATTCTTCATATTTTTTAGTAACTTCTCTAGCTAAAACAATTTCACGATCACCTAAAATTTCAACCATCGATTTTAAAGTTTTTTTCAAACGATGTGGAGCTTCATAAAAAATAATTGTAAACGGAAAGTCCTTTACTTCATTTAAACTATTTTTTTGTTCACTTATTTTTCGAGGTAAAAAGCCATAAAATAAATTAGGTTGTGGAGCAATTCCTGAAGCAATCAGACTACTTAATCCAGCAGTAGCACCTGGAATTGAAATAACTGAAATATTATTTTTAATACATGCTTCAACTAATTCATGACCAGGATCACTAATTGAAGGCATTCCTGCATCACTCACTTGAGCAATACTTTCACCATTTTTTAGTATATCGATTAAAGTATTAATTTTTGTTTCTTTATTATGCTCATGAAAACTAGTTTTTTTTGTTTCAATTTCAAAATGATTTAATATTTTTTGAGTATTTCTTGTATCTTCAGCAGCAATCAAATCAACTTCTTTTAGAACTTCGATTGATCTTATTGACATATCTTTTAAATTACCAATTGGGGTCGGAACTAAATAAAGTTTCCCATTTTCACTTGTTTGAAAGCTTTTTTGAATTTGCAAAATAAATCCTCATCCTATCTTTCGCCATATATAATATCTGTACAAAACATACAGCTCTCGTCATTTTGTCTTCTTTTACCATAAAATTGATTACATACATGAAACCCTTCAGTATATAATTTTTCTAAATTTTTCTTTGAAAAAGATAATTCATAATCATCATTTTTTATTTGGTTTTTTGGTAATAATTCGCGTAGATGGTCATTTTCAATCTTTAATTCAGAATTTTCTTCTAACAGTTCAGAAATAGTATCTTTAACTGTTGTTAGTCGATCATTCATTAATGAAAATTTTGATTCTAAATCATTTAATTCATCAATCAAATCTTTTTTCTTCAAGTTAAATCCCCTACATTTCAGTTATTATCCATAATTGATATTATTTTTAAATTTATCATTTCAAGTAAATTTTGAAATGAAAGATTATGTTTGATTTTTTTCATATCATTTAAAATTACACTTAAAATATCTAATACTTTTTGATCACTTAAAGTATTAGACATTTTTTTTATTTGTTCACATATATTTTGAAAAGTTAAATCATTTTCATTATATTTTTTAAAATGAACATTAAAAACATCTTGATATAACATAGAAAATAACTTAATTATAATTTCTTGTTGATCTCGACTCTTTGCCAATGGCATTATTTCAGATTGAATAATAATAAACGACTTATCTTTATTATTATTCATCAAATAAAACCAGTTTTCTAGTTTACTTTTAATTTCCATTAACCAATTATCTTCAAGCATTAAATTAGCAATTTGAACATTATTGGTTAGTTTCTTTACTAAATGAACTATTTCATTATTCACTGAATATTTTTTCAAATATTCATCTAAATCATCATAATTATTTTGATGAAATTCTACAATTTGTGTTCTTGAAAGAATTGTAGGTAAAATTAAGTTTTTATGTTCAGTCAATAATATTGAGGTTATATTTCCAGTTGGTTCTTCAATGAATTTTAAGAGACTATTAAAAGAACTATTAGTCATCTTTTCAGCTTCATTAATAATAAATATCTTTTTTGAACCTTCTAACCCACTTTTAGAAAATTCTTGTTTCAAAAAACGAACTTGATCAACCTTGATTGTCTGATTTTCTGGTGAAATCATTATTACATCTGGATGCTGATCAGAAATTATTCTGGAACAATTATCACATATGCCACATGGATAACTTTGTTGCTTATTTTCACAAAATAGTGTCATTGCAATTAATTTAGCAACGTACAATTTCCCAGAACCTGCTAATCCATCAAATAAATACGCATGTGTTAGTTGATCATTATTGATTAACTTAACAAAATGCTTAGACACTTCTGGTTGCTTTTTATAAACTTCATTAAAAAAATTATCTTTAATATCTAGTTCCTTTTTATTAATCATTTTAAAAATGATGGAATGAATCCATAGGTAATACCATAACAGTAGCACCACCAACCTGTACTTCGACAGGATATGATGTTTCACTGATACTACCAGCTAAACTTACTGGAGGTGTCATATATTGTTTTCTAGTTTGAGATGTTTCCTTAATAACATCAAGGACATTATCAACCTTTTCATCTTCTGTTCCAATTAAATAAGTGACATTTTTAGCTTTTAAAAATCCACCTTTTGTTGATAAACGAGTTGCTTGAATTTTATTTTTGATAAACTCAGATTGTAACTTTGCTGCATCCTTATCTTGAACAATTGCGACGATTAACTTCATAACTTTCTCCTCCTAATAATATTTAGTTATTATTCTATCATTTAAAATTGATAAAACATCTTTAACAACTTCATCAATCGACTTAGTTGCATCTACTTTAACAATTCTTTGACTGAATTCATTCTCAATTTTATCATAAGCATCATGTACTCTTTGATAAAATTGCATATTTTCTAAATCCAATCGATTAATTTCATCATTATCACGATATTTATTAATTCTACTTAATCCAGTTTCTACTGGAATATCAAAATAAATTGTTAAATCGGGCATTTTATTTTCAATAGCAAATTGATTCATTTTTAAAACACTATTATATCCAATTTGTCTACCTTCACCTTGATATGCAATTGAACTATCAACATATCGATCACATAAAACTAGATCACCTTTATCTAGAGCTGGCCAAACTGTTTCAATCATATGCTGTCTTCTAGCTGCAGCATATAATAATGCCTCAGTTCTTGGATCCATTTCTGTATTATCTTTTTCAAGAATTATACTTCTAATTTCTTCAGATATTCGATTCCCACCGGGTTCTCTTGTAACAGTTAAACGATCATCTAATTCATCCTTTAAGTGCTCAATTACTTTATTTAAAACCGTTGTCTTACCAGCACCATCAGTGCCTTCAAAAGTAACAAATTTACCTTGCATAGAAATCATCCCTATTAATATTTTCTTACTCAATTGTACTTTAAGTTAACTTTTATGTCTATTTAGCACAAATAAAAAAGCTCATCTTTTGATGAACTTTAATAATCATAAATAGAACTTTGTATTTGGTTACTTTTAACGTTTCTTTTTCTAGCCTGTTTATACATAAATAAATATTTTCTTTTAGCAATTAAAGTAGGAACATGAACCGATTCATTAAATTCATAAACTGCTTCTTCAGTTTGAATTGCCTGGTTCCACTTCAACTTAAAATCATCAATTATTTCTAAAATTTCTTCATCATACTGTAACTTTAATTTTTCACTTTTTTTCCCAAACATAAGCTACCTCACATTTCAGTTCGTCCTTCAACTGCTTTAAATAGTGTCATTTCATCAGCATATTCAATATCACTACCGACTGAAAGTCCATGTGCCAAACGAGTCACTTTAATTCCTGATGGCTTAATTAATTTAGAGAGATACATTGCCGTAGCTTCGCCTTCTGGGCTTGCATTAGTTGCAATAATCACTTCATTAATTGATTTATTTTCCTGAAGTCTTTTAATTAAAGAACTAATATTTATATCTTCTGGTCCTTTACCTTCAATTGGTGATAAGACTCCATGTAAAACATGATAAAGTCCATTGTAATCTTTCATTCGCTCCATAATCATAATATCTTTAGACTGTTCTAATACTAAAACTTGTGATTGATTTCTACTTTTATCTTTACAAATCTCACAAACATCGTCCTCACTCAAGTTTCCACAAATTGAACAATATCTTAAATCATCTTTAGTAGAAATCAGAGCATTGGAAAATTGTTTTACATCATCTTTTTCCATATCAACAGTATAAAAAGCTAATCTTGTCGCTGTTTTTTTACCAATTCCTGGTAATTTCATATAGCTATCAATTAATTTTAAAAGTGGTTCTGGATAAAACATAAAATCCCTTCTTACATTCCAGGAATATTCATCCCATTAGTATATTTGCCTAAAGTTTTTTCTTTTTCATCACTTAATTTTGAGAGTGCATCATTAACTGCACTAATAACTAAATCAGAAAGCATATCAGGATCATCTGGATCAATTGCTTCCGGTTTTACTTGCATATCTTTCATCTTTTGATCACCAGAAAATACAACGCTAACTAACTCTTCTGGAGCAAATCCTTTAAATTCTTTTTGATTCAATGATTCTTGTGCTTCTTGCATATCCTTTTGCATTTGTTTTGCTTGTTTCATCATTTTTCCCATGTTCATACCGTTCATCATTATTAATTATCTCCTTTTTAATCATCTTTAACATTAATTATATCATCGCCAAATAAATCATGGGCTTTTTTTGTAACTTCATCATCATCTTTATTTAAATCTTCACTATTTTCATTTGAATTAGAAATATTTTCTTTATTTTTATTTAAATAATCTTTTCTAATTTTTGGCCAATCATCATTTGGTACAAAAGCAATTTGTGGAACAAAATTTAGGATTCGATCTAATCCATTCTCTAAAGCAATTCTTAATTCATCATCATCATCAGCTTTTTGAAATAAAAATCCATAATCAAATGAAACTACAACACCTTTTTCACTTGCTGCAACTGGACTAGACGAATGCATTATTGCTCTTTGCGTAACTGATAAAGACTGTAATAACTCATCCCAAATATTTTTATAATTAATCAAGTCAGCTTTTTTTGCTTCTTTTAATACGTCATTAATTTTAGTTAAATTAACTTTTACTGTTGCTTTTTTTACACTTGTTTTATCATTTTTATGTGTTTCTGTATTTACAATTGGTTGACTTTTTTCAGATATTTGATGAGATAAATCACTAACTTGTTTCTTCAATGATTCAATTTGATTTTCTAAATACTCAGTATTTTGTCCCATATTATCTACTGATGTATTTTCTTTTAATTTTCCTAACTTAACAGTCGCAATATCTAAATAAACATCTAGATTATCAGAAAATCTCATTTGTTGTTGAATTGAATTTAAGATTTCAATACAATCATAAATTTCTTCATTACTTACTATTTTTGTAATATTTTCAAAATTTTGATCAATTAATCCTAGTTCACTTTCATTAACTGCAGCAGGATTTTGTTTAAATAAAAGAATTGCTTGGCAATAGTTAATTAAGTCTTCAATAAAACGATTAGGATCTTTCCCATCGTCTAAAATCGAACTATTAATTGCTAGTGCTTCTTTAATATTTCCTTCAAACACTAATTTTAAATAATCAGCTAGTTTATTTTTAGTAACCGTTCCTGTAACTTGCAATGCACTTTCATAAGTTAAATTATTTCCATCATAAGAAATGACCTGATCTAAAATACTAAGTGCATCACGCATTCCACCTTCTGCATTCTTAGCAATTATTTTTAGAGCGTCTTCTTCATAATCAATCTTTTTATCATCTAAAATAAATTTCATTCGATTTAAGATTTCGACTGCTTTAATCCTTTTAAAATCGAATCTTTGTGTTCTAGATATAATTGTGGCTGGAATTTTATGAGGTTCGGTTGTTGCCAAAATAAAAATAACATGTGCTGGAGGTTCTTCTAAAGTCTTTAATAAAGCATTAAAAGCCCCTGTTGATAACATATGCACTTCATCAATAATATAAACCTTATATTTAGCAATACTTGGTGCATACTTCGCCTTATCTCTAATATTCCTTATTTCTTCAACCCCATTATTGGAAGCTGCATCAATTTCAATTACATCATTTAATGATCCCTGATTAACTGATTGACAAATTTCACATTCGTTACAAGGTTCACCATCTTTTAAATTGGGACAATTTACAGCTTTAGAAAATATTTTAGCTGCTGAAGTTTTCCCAGTTCCTCTAGGCCCAGTAAATAAATATGCATGACTTATTTGATTTGTTATCAAAGAATTTTTCAATGTTTGTGTTATTACTTTTTGACCAACTAACTCATCAAATGTAGTTGGTCGCCACACACGATATAATGCTTGATAACTCATTTTCAAAACCTCACTTAAATTATTAATTAATTCATATTATAAACTGCACTTTTTATTATTTCTATTAATTAAAAAAAATCTCTTAACCAAAATTTTGATTAAGAGTTTATATTCTAATAACAAGAAGCACAGTCCAAAATCTACTTAGTGCTGCTTTCTCTCGAACCTGACACGATTCATAGGATGAACTTGCTTCAAGGCCTTACGGCATCTACTATAATATCGTATTTATTTTAAAATGTCTAGTTAAGACTTTCGTTTATTTTTAAAAAATTCTTTCATTATTTTACTTGCTTCCTCAAACTCAATTCCGTTGGTAACTTCAACTTGATGATTTTGTCTTGAATCAGATAATAATTGATACAAACTATTAATGCTACCGGCTTTTTTATTTTCTGCTCCGTAAACTACTCTTTTAATTCTTGAGTTTAAAATTGCGCCGGCACACATTACGCAAGGTTCAATCGTAACATACATAGTACAATCTATAAGTCTCCAACTTTTTTGATTAATATTAGCTTGTTCAATTGCATTAATTTCTGCATGTTGCATAGCAATATTTGAATGCTCACGAAAATTATGTCCTCTGCCAATTATTTGGTTATCTTTTACCACAACTGCTCCAATTGGAATTTCACCAATTGTTGCAGCTTTTTTAGCCTCTTTTAGAGCTTCTCTCATATAATAAGAATCATAATTCATCATTATTCACCTATTTTTTTACTTTTTAAAATATAATAACCTTTATCCTTTTTTACGATTTCTGCATTACCAAATTTTTCTAACATTAATTTTTGAGCAGAAGGAGCTCCTTGCTTTTTTTGTAATACTACAAATAAAAATCCATTATCTAATAAATAATCATATGCATTACCAATCATTTCACTAACAATTTTTTTACCAGCTCTAACTGGTGGATTAGTAATTATTCCTGCAAATTTATTATCAATTGAATCATATACACTAGAATTATAAATTGTTACATTTTCTACATTATTTAATTTAGAATTTTTATTAGCTAATTCTAAGGCACGATTATTTACATCAGTCATATGAAAATATCGATTTGGAAATTCATGTCCCAAAATTATTCCAACCGGTCCATATCCACACCCTAAATCTAAAATTGGACCTTCAGGTAAATTAACTAAATCTACATTTTTAATTAATAAACTTGAACCAAAATCAATTGTTCGTTTAGAAAAAACACCATTATCTGTAGTAAAAAAAAACTTATGATTAAAAATATCAAAATTAATTTGTTTCTCATCATGTTTTGAATTCGGATTTGTTGTATAATAAAAGTCGCTCAATTTATTACCTACTTTCTTATAAATAAATCAACACTATATGTTGTGAAACATTTTACGCAAAACACAATATATAGTGTTTTATTATGTTGAATTTTATTTTTTTGAGTGTACAATTGATAAATGTACTAGAGATTAGGAGATGAAAAGTAATGCCAAAAATAGCTGTTTACACTAAAGAAAATTGCATGCAATGCAAGATGACTAAAAGATTTTTAACCGAAAAAAACGTTGAATTCGAAGAAAAAGATACAACTTCAAATCCTGAATATGTTTCATTTCTAAAAGAAAATGGATTCCTTTCACTTCCAGTTGTTGAAGTTGATGGACAACCTCAATTCAGTAATTTTAGACCAGATGCATTAAAAGAATTAGTTGGCTAATTCTTTTTTTATTTAACCTTAATATTATAATACATAATATTAAATCAAGATATTAATAAACAGAAATACTTAATTAAGAATTTAGAAAGTAGGGAATTTCATGTCTTTAAAAGATGACAAAAAAGTAAGCTATTATGCTTTAAATAATCAAGTTAATATTCCAATTGATGGACAAATTCAATTAGATAAAGATCAAGAAGCCCTTGATGCCTTCATAAAAGAAAATGTAATTCCAAATACATTAAAATTTGATAGTTTAAAAGATAAATTTGATTATCTTTTAAAAAATGACTATCTTGAAGAAGATTTTATAAATAAATATAATTTTTCATTTATTGAAAAAATTTATAACTATTTAAAAGAACAAGATTTTCATTTTAATTCATTTATGGCTGCATATAAATTTTATGCTCAATATGCATTAAAGACTGATGATAATGAGTATTATATTGAAAATTACATTGATAGAGCTGCAATGAATGCACTTTATCTAGCTGATGGAGATGAAAAATTAGCCTTAAACCTTGCTGATGAAATCATTAACCGTAGATTTCAACCTGCTACTCCTACTTTCTTAAATGCTGGTCGTAAAAGACGTGGTGAATTTGTTTCATGTTTTCTAATTCAAACTACGGATAATATGAACACAATTGGTAGAACTATTAACTCAGCGCTTCAATTATCTAGAATTGGTGGTGGAGTTGGAATTAACCTTTCTAACCTTCGAGGAGCTGGAGATCCAATTAAGCATATTGAAGGCGCTGCTAGTGGTGTACTACCAGTTATGAAATTACTCGAAGATAGTTTTTCTTATTCTAATCAGTTAGGACAAAGACAAGGTGCTGGAGTAGTTTATCTTAATGTTTTCCATCCAGATATTATTCAATTTTTAGGTGCTAAAAAAGAAAACGCTGATGAAAAGGTTCGTCTTAAAACATTATCATTAGGAATTACTGTTCCTGACAAATTTTATGAATTAGCTGAAAAAAATGATGATATGTACTTATTTAGTCCTTATGATGTTGAAAGAGAATATAATACACCCTTCTCTTATGTTGATATAACCGAAGAATATGATAATTTAGTTAAAAACCCAAATATCAAAAAGACAGTTATTAAAGCAAGAGAACTAGAAACTGAAATTGGAAAATTACAACAAGAGTCTGGATATCCATACATTGTTAATATTGATACTGCTAATCGTAATAATCCAATTGAAGGAAAAATCGTAATGAGTAACCTTTGTTCAGAAGTACTTCAAGTACAAAAGCCTTCAGTTGTTAATGATGTTCAAGGATATGATGAATTAGGAACTGATATTTCATGTAATTTAGGTTCAACAAATGTTACTAATTTAATGGCTTCACCTGATTTTGGTAAATCAGTTGATACCATGACTAGAGCCTTAACTTTTGTAACTGAAAACTCAAGTATTGATGTTGTTCCTTCAATTAAAAAAGGGAATGATTTAGCTCATACAATTGGTTTAGGTGCTATGGGTCTACATGCATACTTTGCTAAAAATCATATGTACTATGGCTCTAAAGAATCAATTGAATTTACCAGTCTTTATTTCCTATTATTAAACTACTGGACTTTAAAAGTTTCTAATGATATTGCTCGTGAAAAGAAAACTACTTTTTACAATTTTGAAAACAGTAAATATGCCGATGGATCATATTTTGATCAATATACTAATCAAGAATGGCAACCAAAATCACAAAAAGTATCAGATCTTTTCAAAGGTGTTTTTATCCCATCTAAACAAGACTGGGAAGATTTAAAATCATCAGTTATGAAAGATGGTTTATATCATCAAAATCGTTTAGCAGTTGCACCTAATGGATCTACTGCTTACATTAACGATACTACTGCAAGTCTTCACCCTATCATTAACAAAATTGAAGATCGTCAAGAATCAAATATTGGAAATATCTTTTACCCTGCTCCATACTTATCAAATGATACAATGCCATATTATGAATCAGCTTATGACATCGATATGAGAAAAGTGATTGATGTGTATGCGGCAGCTCAACAACATGTTGACCAAGGAATGAGTTTAACCTTATTTATGCGTTCTACAATCCCAGAAGGAATTTATGATTGGAAAGATGGACGATCAGAAAAAATGTCAACTCGTGATTTAACAATTCTTAGAAATTACGCCTTCAAAAAAGGAATTAAATCAATTTATTACGTTAGAACGTTTACCGATGATCAAGAAGAAGTTGGCGCAAATCAATGTGAAAGTTGTGTAATTTAATTTTTTAAGGAGGAAGTTATGGAACAACAAAATAATTATGAAGCAATTAATTGGAATGAAATCAATGATGAAATTGATAAGGCAACATGGGAAAAATTAACTGAACAATTTTGGCTTGATACAAGAATTCCTCTTTCAAATGATTTAAAAGACTGGCGTGAGTTAGATGAAGATCGTCAATGGTTAGTTGGTCATGTTTTTGGTGGTCTAACTTTACTGGATACTCTTCAATCACAAGATGGAATGGCTGCTCTAAAAAAAGATGCAATCACTCCTCACGAAATTGCAGTTCTTAATAATATTCAATTTATGGAATCAGTCCACGCTAAAAGTTATTCATCAATTTTTTCTACTTTAAATACTCCTGAAGAAATCGATGATATCTTTGATTGGAGTGATAGCGAAGAATATCTTCAAAATAAAACCAAAAGAATTTATGAATTATATCATGATGATTCAAACCCATTAAAAAAGAAAATTTCTAGTGTATTTTTAGAAACCTTCTTATTTTATTCAGGATTTTTTACCCCTCTTTGGTATTTAGGAAATAACAAGCTAGCTAATGTTGCAGAAATTATTAAACTAATTATTCGAGACGAATCCGTTCATGGTACTTACATTGGTTACAAATTCCAAATTGAATTTAATCAATTAAGTGAAAATAAACAAAATGATTTGAAAGATTGGATGTATAACTTCATGTACGATTTATATTCAAATGAAGAAAAATATACTCATCTTTTATATGATAAAGTTGGTCTAACTGAAGAAGTATTAACTTTTATTAGATACAATGCTAATAAAGCATTAATGAATCTTGGACAAGAACCAATGTTCCCAGATACTGCTGAAGATGTTAACCCAATTGTTATGAATGGTATTTCAACTTCTACTGCTAACCATGATTTCTTCTCTCAAGTTGGTAATGGATATCGACTTGGTAATGTTGAGGCAATGGATGATAATGATTATAAAAAATGGTTTTAATTAAAAAGGAATTAATTATCTGTATTTTCCAGATAATTAATTCCTTTTTTTATTTTCTCTTTTTATTAACAACAGATAATAATTGTAACATGGTAAAAATCAATGAATTATTTTTTCGATAAACAAAATATTTAGAAGACCAATGATTAACATATTTTTCTTTGTATAATCGTAGTCCCTTAAAATTATAAAAAGCATCACCATATTTATAAATAAGATTTACTACCTTTTCATTCACAAAACTAAACTTTGATTTACCAACATTTGAAAATGGTGCCATTCCAAGATTAAATAATTGATAATTATTCTTTTGATTATATTTAAATAAATTAATAAACATTAAATCCATAATTCCAGATGGAGCATCAATTCCTGATCTCATTAAATCAATTTATGTCATAATTTGATTATTACTTGGCATAATATTAGCAAAAGCCACAATTCTTTGATTTTCATCTTTAATTACCGCAATTGATGACCTTTCTAGATAATATTGATCAAAAAAACCTAATGAGAAACCTTTTTCTTTTTTTCCTGATAACCATTGATTAGAAATTTCTTTTAAATCATTAATTAAATTTAATTCAAAAGGTGGATTTAAAACATCAAATGTATATCCTTCTCTTTCAAATTTATTCATTAAAGCTCTTTCACCACGTCTTTTCTTACCTGATAAAGAGAAGTCATTTAATTGAACATATCCTTCTTCACCAGCTTTAATGAAATCAAATCCTTTTTCATGTAATAGCATTGTTAAATCTTCACTAATTTCATAAAAAACTAAATTTAAATTAATTAAATCAGCATCTTCCATAAATTGATCAATTGCATCATTAAGATAATTTTTATTTCCAATTGGATCTCCCATGATAATTAATTTATTAGCCTTTTTTACATACATAAACATTAATTGATCTTCGGTATCAACTTGATAATAGTAAATTTTTTTATCTCTTAAATAAATTAAATGACTTATTTCATTACCACCAAATTTATTTAATAATGAATTTATTCTTAATTCATCGAATGGTAAATTAAACCAATTTACTTTTTGAGATGATAAATAAATATAAACTAAAAATAAAACTAAAATAGCAAGTAAAAATCCGACTAATCCAATCAACCAGACATGTTCAGATAATAAAATCATTCTCACTTTAGAACTAACGATATGATTATTTAATGAATATAATCCAACAAGTCCATAACTCACGAGTGATATAAAAAATATTCCTAAATCAATTAAAAAATTACCCCAAGAATATGTTAACTTTGTTCGATAGAAAGTATCCTTAGAAAGAAATAGAAATAATAATATAGCTCCTAAAAATATTGTTATTTTAAATGGAAAATCCTGTTTCCAAAGTGTATTTATCATCGCAAATATTAAAACTATTACTGTTGGCCAAAAAGCCTTCTTTACTCCAGACGCAACACCTCTAGCAAGACCAATTAAAAGAAATGCAACCACAATATTGGTTAGTTGACCTAAAAAGTAGACAGTATAAGGTGCTAATGACAAATAAAAGGGATTTACTAAAACTAATTTAGGAAAAATTGAAATTAAAATCATCATAATTGCAGAAAAATACATAAAAATAATTGTAATAATCAATGATACTTTCTTCAAAATAAGTTTTGGTAATCCATCAAAATAATTGTTTATATGACCAACTAAGTCTATTAAATATAAAATTGTTCCAATTAAAAATGGAATCATATAATAAAACACTCGATATAATAATATCCAACTAGCACTTAAAGAAGGCGAAATACCCATACTATTTAATGCAGTTAACATCATTAAATCAAATGATCCCAAGCCTCCAGGAAGCATTGAAACAACTCCTAAAACATTAGCAGCAAAAAAGATTGGAACCACTATCAAAAAATTTGGTGATAAATTAAGAAAATATCCAATTATTAAAAATAAAGAAGCACAAGATCCCCATTCAAGTAAGGATCCTCCTATTAAAGTAAATTCACGTTTAATAGTTAAGTCTTTAAAATAATCAGAATCACTAATTCTTGTTATTAAAAATATAATTGGAAAATATATTGAACCACCTAATAATAAATACCAATAATGTGAAAATTCATTTCCACTCTTTGAAAGAAACATAAAAATAAAGGAAACTAAACAATATGTAGATAATCCTGAAAGTAAAAACAGAGCAATTTTAGATATTGCATAAAGAATTTCCTTTTTTGAAGCATTATCCTTATAAAAATTAGCTCTTAAACTTGCTCCTAAAAAACCACCAAATCCAGCAATATTTGTAATTGTGTTAGTTATCCAACCACTTTTAAAAATATATTTCTTTTTAAAATTACCAGGTAAAAATTTTACGATTGTAAAATCATAAATTAACATTGGTAAGACAGCAACAATTCCTAAAATAGTTAAGATTAAAATATGTAAAACATCTAAATTATTAATTGCATGTTTTACCTCTCCACCATTTATTTCTTTAATTACTTTATATGATTCAGAGGACACAATTAATAATACAAATATAATAAAAATTGTTTTTAATAAATTCATGTTTTTATTGATAAAATTTTTAGTTTTATTAAAAATATTATACATAAAAGTTTTTTCTCCTACCTTAATTTTTATAAAAAAAAGAGATGTGAATTTCACATCTCTTTAATCTGACATTAAAATTATTTAAGATTAATGCCTGCGCCAACTTCTTCAAGTTTTTCTTTGATTTCATTAGCTTCGTCTTCGCTAACGCCTTCTTTAACGATTGAAGGAGCGTTATCAACAAGATCTTTAGCATCTTTAAGACCTAATCCAGTAATTTCTCTAACTACTTTGATAGCCTTAACTTTTTGGTCACCTGATGAAGCTAATTCAACATCAAATGAGTCTTTAGCACCAGCATCGGCACCACCAGCAGCACCACCAGCTGCAACAGGAGCAGCAGCACTAACACCGAATTCTTCTTCAATAGCTGAAACTAAATCGTTTAAGTCAGTAATTGAAGCTTCTTTAATTTGTTCAATAATATTTTCTTTATCAAAAGCCATTTTATTTTCCTCCAATAATTATGAGTTATTTATAATAATTTTATTCTTCTGTTTTTTCAGCAACAGCTTTAACAGCATATGCAACATTACGTACAGGAGCTTGTAATACACTTGCAAGACTTGAAAGTAATTCTTCACGATTTGGAAGAGTAGCGTAAACGTTAATTTCATCGATTGAGGCAACTTTACCTTCGATAATTCCACCCTTAATTTCAACGGCATCATGATCGTCAGCAAATTTCTTCAAGATTTTAGCTGGGGCAATTGCATCTTCTTCAGAAAAAGCAACAGCACTAGGTCCAACAAAGATATCTTTAAGATCAGAAAGTTCTGCTTTGTCTGCAGCACGACTTAATAATTTGTTTTTAATAACACTTAGTTTTACGCCAGAATCACGTAATTGCTTACGTAATTCAGTATCTTCAGCAACTGATAAACCACGAGTATCAACAACAATAGCAGAAACAGAGTTAGTAAAACGTCCTGCGATGTCATCAACTAATTGTGCTTTAGCAGCAATAACATTTTCTTTTGGCATAATTTCACCTCCCAATTTTTTTATGGGATTTAATAAAAAATCCCTATGCTCGCTAAAACATAAGGAAAGAAAAACTTACTCCTCGGCAGGCTGGAAGATTAAGGCAATTAAGCCACCTGAGTCTTAGGCGAATCATATTAACTTAATATTATCATATTTGAAAAGTATCAGTCAATCAGGGATTTTTTATAACCTCTTAATTAAAGTGAATCAACATCAACCTTAACACCTGGTCCAAAAGTAGTTGAAACAGAAACATTAGTAATGTAACTACCTTTTACAGTTGATGGACGATTTTTGATAATTACATCTGAAATAGTTTTTAAGTTTTCAGTTAATTTGTCAGCATCAAATGAAGCTTTACCAATAGCAACTGCAACGTTACCATCACGGTCAGTACGGTAAGTAACCTTACCAGACTTAGCTTCACTAACAGCTTTAGTTACATCCATTGTAACTGTACCAGTTTTAGGGTTAGGCATTAATCCTTTAGGTCCTAATACACGACCTAATTTACCTACTTGTGCCATCATGTCAGGAGTTGCTACAGCAACATCAAAGTCTAACCAACCATTTTGAATACGTTCAGCAAGATCTTCATCACCAACAACATCTGCACCAGCAGCTTCAGCTTCTTTAGCTTTTTCACCTTTAGCAAATACTACAACAGTTTGATCCTTACCAGTACCATTAGGTAATACTACGGCACCACGTAATTGTTGATCAGCTTGTTTAGTATCTACACCTAACTTAAATACGATTTGTACTGAATCGTCAAAGTTAGCAAAATCAATTTTTTTAACTAATTCTACAGCTTCATCAACTGCATAATTTTTTTCTTTGTCAATTTGTTTTACAGCTTCTTGGTATTTTTTACCTCTTTTAGCCATTTTGTTTTCCTCCTTGCAATTGTGGTTATAACGGAAATTCCTCCCACTTGATATTTTGTTTTTAAACAAAACATCAGAACTACTTCAATAATAGACGATTAACCTTCAACAGTGAATCCCATACTACGAGCAGTTCCTTCAACCATGCGCATTGCTGCTTCAACGTCAGCTGCGTTTAGGTCTTGCATCTTAGTTTCGGCGATTTCTTTAACCTGATCACTAGTTACAGTTGCAACTTTTTTAGTGTTAGGTTCACCAGAACCATGTTCAACACCTGCTGCTTTTTTCAATAGAACAGCTGCTGGTGGAGTCTTAGTAACAAAATCGAATGAACGATCTTCATACACTGTAATAACAACTGGAATCAACATACCTGCTTGATCAGCAGTACGTGCGTTGAATTCTTTAGTGAATCCCATAATATTAATACCAGCTTGACCCAATGCAGGTCCAACTGGAGGAGCGGGTGTTGCTTTTGCCGCTGGGATTTGTAATTTAACAACATTAGCTACTTTTTTAGCCACGAGACATACCTCCTTAAGTCCGTGTTGTGGTAATTGAAGATTAGTATTTCTTCTCCCACATGTTACTTAGCATGTTCACAACATACTATGACAATATAACATATCATAAAAAAATTTACAATTAAATTTTAAAGTTCAATAGGTTTTACTTGGTGAAAATCTAATTCCGTACTTGTTTCTCTACCAAACATATCTATGTCAGCTTTAACTTTACCTTTTTCGTTATCAATTTCAGTAATTTTACCAACTAATCCTTTAAAAGCACCGTCAATAATGGTGATAGAATCACCAACATTACTATCAAGTTCTTTATATTTTTCTTTAACACCCATTGCTGCCATAACACTATCTACTTCTTCTGGTAATAATGGAGTTGGTTTTGAACCTTGACCGTGAGATCCGATAAATCCTGTAACTCCCGGAGTATTTCTTACAACATACCAAGCTTGATCTGTCATAATCATTTGAACTAAAACATATCCAGGGAAAATTTTTTCATTAACAATTTTTTCTTTATCATTTTTAACTTCTAATTCTTCAGTTTCTGGAACAATTACATCAAAAATATAATCTTCCATACCCATTGATTCTTTTCTAGAATCTAAATTAGTTTTTACTTTATTCTCATAACCTGAATAAGTATGTAAAACATACCATTGTCTTTCTAGTGTCTCTACCAATTGAATAATCTCCTTATTTTAATCAAAATAAAAAAACTTCGTTTCCGAAGTTCTTGCCTAAAACAACTATATCAAATTTAACAGCCAATTTCTATAACTAAACTAACTTAGATAGTAAATTTTGAAATACAAAATCAACAAATCCTAGGAAAGCAGCAAAAAATACTGTCATACCAATAACTACAGATGTATCTCTTTTTGTTTGTTGCGCATTTGGCCAAACAACTTTTTTCATTTCAGCAACTGTATTCTTTAAAAAATTAATAAACTTTTTCATTAGATAAAACTCCTATACTTATGGATTAGCACGATGTAAAGTTTGCTTACCACACTTATTACAAAACTTCTTTATTTCTAGTCTTTGTTTTGAATTAGCATTAGCAGGAACATTATAATTTCTCGAACCGCAATTAGAACACTCCAATGCAACTTTAGATTTCATAATAAAGTTGCACCTCCTTCATATAACTTATATATTATCATTTGAACTATAAATCGTCAATTTATATATGTATACAAGTTTTTAATTTCTTTCTACATTTACCTAAAGTTAATTTGTATTTAACATTACTACTATCAATTTCTGCATCTAATTTTGTAAGAACATTCATTAATACTTCTTTTTCCTGACAATTACATAAACTTAATGCTTCATTAATAATTTCAGTATTTTTTAATTTTGCATCTACTTCTACTTTAGGATCAATGATTGTTTCTTCGAAATAAAGTGATACCTCTTGAAATGATATTATGTTCTTACTTGGAATTCTTTTTTGAGCTTGCATTTTCCTTAGTAAATCAAATATATGATTTCTTAAATTTGATTTATAAAAAGCACCAAATGTAATATTTCTATCTTCTTTAAAGTTAACCAAAGTTTTCAGCATTACAATTGCGGCTTCTTGTTCAAAATCGTTCAAATCCATTCCATCAATATTATACATACTCCAAAACTTTAATAAAATTGGACGATATTTTTGCATTAACATTTCAAAATAAACATCGTCACCTTTTTTTGATAACTGAATCATTTTTTCTAATCTATTTTTCTTTCCTTCAAAATCATCTCTTCTCATTTTATTTCCCCTTTTAATTTGATAATAATAAATATAATCTAAACAAAAAGAAAACATCAATCGAACTAACATTCGCTTTAAAAGACTATATAATTCTTCAATTCAAATTTAATAAATAAATTTATAAAAATAAAAAAAGTGTTAATTTTATTGAAAATTAACACTTCACAAAAGGTCATCTCTTAATTTTTCTAATTCAGAAATTTGCTTTTCATTGAACGGATTATTACGAGTCTTATTTTTATTATTATAATTTGTAGTTGTATATTTAATTTCTTTTTTTACTCTGTTTACATCCACTAATAATTCTCTTGAAGAAATTCTAAGTGCTCCAGCAGAAAAAATAGTCCATTGTTCTGCCTCATCACTTGTTGCAACCACTACTTGAACTAATAAAGATTGCTTTAGTTTTGCTAATGACTCAATATAACTATCTGCTGTCTCGTCTTTACTTGTCCATATGACTTCCATGTTCCATTTTTTGGACTTCTTAGCTAATCCAGGTACATACATAGCATCAAATACAACAATTATTTCTTTATTTGTAAATTTTCGATATTCTGAAAGTTCTCTTAACAACTCATCACGAGCTTGACCTAATTTATTTTCTAACTTTAATTCATTTAAATGTGGCCATTGTCCAATTACATTATAGCCATCAACAATCAGTAATTCTTTTTTCATTAAAGAGGATTCCTACTATTAAATCCTTGATAAATTAATAGTCCAGCAGCCACTGATGCATTTAAACTTTGAATATCCCCAACCATTGGAATTGTTAGCATTTCATCCATTTGTTTTTTTAGTAGCGGTGAAATACCTTTTCCTTCACTACCAATAACAACTGCACTTGCTCCATTAGCATCCCATTTTCTATAATCTAATCCATTCATGTCAGTTCCAAAAATCCAAACACCATTATCTTTTAATTCTTTAACTGTATTAACTAAGTTAGTTACCCTAGCAACTGGTACTCTTTGAATAGCTCCAGCAGAAGTTTTTGCCACTGTTGAAGTTAATCCAACTGCACGATGCTTTGGAATAATTATTCCATGAACTCCGGCAGCATCAGCCGTTCGAATAATTGATCCTAAATTATGTGGATCAGCTATATTATCTAAAATAACAAAAAAAGGTGCTTCATTTTTTTCTTTAGCATTCTCAAATAAATCATCAATATCAGCATACTCAAATGCAGCAATTGATAAAATAACTCCTTGATGGTTTTGATTATCACTCATTAAATCTAATTTTTGTTTAGGAGCATTCGAAATAACTAAATGTCTTTCTTTAGCTAATTTAACGATTTTTTTAATTGTATCATCATCACTTTTAATTCCATTTTGTAAAAAAAGTTTATTAATACTTTGATCACTTTTTAAAGCAGATACAACCGGATGTCTACCAATTATAAAATCAGCATCGGTTTCGTTATTTTTCATATTGAATTCTCCCATCATCAACTTGCTTAATACACCATTTTGCCAATTCGGATAATCTTTGTTCTTGACCACTAATTGATAAGAAACCAAACAAAGCTTCAAACCCAGTTGAAATTCGATAAGTTACTACGCTAGTATTTTTAGCATGCGTGTAACTTTTAGCATTTCGACCTCGTTTAAAAAAATATATTTCTTCATCAGATAAAATTTGTTCTTGTTCCATTAGTTCAATTAAACCAGCTTGAGCTTTAGCTGAAACATATTTAGTTGCTCGTTTTTGTAATTGATTAGGCTTTGCCATTCCTAATTCAATTAAATGTCTTCTAACAAAAGGTTCATAAACTGCATCACCTAAATACGCCAGTACAACTCCGTTAAGTTGTCTATATTGAATATTATTGTCTGACATTAATTAATTTTCCCTTCTAAATCTAGTACCTGCATTAGTATCTTCTAAGATAATTCCCTTTTCTTTCAATTCATCCCTAATTTTATCACTCAAAGCAAAGTCTTTATTTTTTCTAGCATTGTTTCTTTGTTCAATTAATGATTTAACTTCATCATCCGCTAAATCTTCAGTAGCTAAATCAATTCCAAAAATACTTGATAATTCATTTAATCGATTTAAAATTAAAGAAATTGTTTTATCAAACACAAAATCTCTTTCAGAATATATATTACCTAATTTAGCTAATTCGTAAACCTCTGCAATTCCATTTTGTGCGTTAAAATCATCATCCATTGCATCTTGAAAATTAGCTTGAATTTGTCTAACTTCTTGATCAATTTTTGGATCATTTCCTTCATCAGCACTACTCATACGATGTTCTAAATTATTATAAGCATTTTTAATTTTCTTTAAATTATTTTCTGCTTCTGTTACTTTTTCTTGATTATAAGCAATTGGTCTTCTGTATTGAGTTGTAGACATTAAAAATCTTACAACTTCTGGATTCACTTCTTTGATTAGATCGTGAACTGTAATGAAATTACCTAATGATTTACTCATTTTTTCATTTTGATCACCAACTGTTACGAATCCGTTGTGTAACCAATAGTTTGCAAATTTTTCTTTATTTTTTGATTCACTTTGTGCAATTTCATTTTCATGATGTGGAAATTCTAAATCAATTCCACCACCATGAATATCAAAAT
Source organism: Lactobacillus sp. S2-2 (assembly GCF_021698855.1). Taxonomy (GTDB): domain Bacteria; phylum Bacillota; class Bacilli; order Lactobacillales; family Lactobacillaceae; genus Fructilactobacillus. Next base: position 23,763 of record NZ_WWFA01000011.1, on the reverse strand, counting down.
TATTTCCTAAATATTTATTAGACATTACAGAACATTCAATATGCCAACCTGGTCTTCCTTTACCAAATGGAGCATCCCAATATACTTCATTTAGCTTTACTTTTTTCCATAATACAAAATCAATTGGATCTTCCTTTTCATTAGCTTCTGCTTCTGTGATATGTTGACTTGCACCATTTTCTAATTCATCAATATTTTTATTACTTAATTTACCATAATTTTTGAATTTTTTTGCACGAAAGTAAACACTACCATTACTTACGTAAGCCATACCATCATCAATTAGTTCTTCAATAAATTTTATAATATCATCAATGTGTTCAGTAGCACGAGGATTATTTGTAGCCGGTTTAACATTTAAAGCAGCAGTATCTTCCATAAATGCATCAATGTATCGATTAGTTAATACATCATAAGAAATTCCTTCTTTATTAGCCTCATTAATAATTTTATCGTCAATATCAGTAAAATTAGATACATAAGTAACATAATATCCCAGATATTCTAAATATCTTCTAATTGTATCAAAAGCAACAACACTTCGTGCATTTCCAATATGAATATAATTATATACAGTTGGTCCACAGACATACATCTTCACCGATCTTTTATTAATTGGTTTAAAGGTTTCAAGTTGATTAGTGAATGAATTATATACTTTTAGCATCTGTTTTCCTCCTATTTATTAATAGCTAGGTGTAATTCTATCATAATTTATTAATGTTTTTCTTAAAAAAATACATTAATCAATTGATTAATGTATTTTCTTCTTATTTAATTTGATTTAATGTTTGTTCAATATGTTTAAGCGCTTTATCACGACCAATTAATTCAATTGTTTCAGGTAATTCTGGTCCATGCATTTCATGAGTAACAGCAATTCTAATTGGCATCCAAAGTTGTCTACCCTTAATTTTAGTATTCTTTTGAACTGTTTTAATTGTTTTTAAAATTTCAACAGTATCAAATACTTCAATATTTTTAACTAATTCTGAAAATTCTTTCAAGACTACTGGAGCAGTATCATTACTAATTTCTTCTAAAGCTTCACCACTAACTTGATCAAAATCTTCAAAGAAAACAGATGCCATTTCATTAATTTGAGCCATATAACTCATTTGTTGTTTATAAACATTAATTAGTTTACGACACCATTCAACAGTTAAGGCATCTGGATTTGATTGAATGTTTCCAGCTTTAACTAATTGTCTTAAAGCCAAATCCATCACAATATCTTCATCACTAGATTTAACATATTGATTATTAATCCATTCTAATTTTTTATTATCAAAAGCAGCTGGTGATTTTGATAAACGATTTTCATCATACATTTTAATAAATTCTTTTTTAGAATAAATTTCATCTTCTCCAACTGGAGACCAACCAAGTAAGGTAATAAAGTTAAACATCGCATCAGGTAAATAACCAAGATCACGATATTGTTCAATAAATTGAATAATTGATTCATCACGTTTACTTAATTTCTTACCACTATCAGCACTAGTAATTAAACTCATATGACCGAATTTAGGATGATCCCAACCAAATGCTTCATAAATCATCATTTGTTTTGGAGTATTTGCAACATGGTCATCACCTCTAAATACATGTGAAATTTCCATCATGTGATCATCAACTACAACGGCAAAATTATAAGTTGGTGTTCCATCAACTTTAGCAATAACAAAATCTCCACCAATTGTATTGGATTGGAAAGAAACTTCGCCTTTAACCATATCGTCCCACTTGTATTCTTTATTCTTAGGAACTGCAAAACGAATAACTGGTTTAATTCCAGCAGCTTTAGCTTCATCAATTTTAGCTTGCTTTTCATCTTCAGTCATACCTGCAAATTCATATTCGTAATGTGGCATAACTCCTCTTGCTCTTTGTTCTTCTCTTTGAGCTTCAAGTTCATCTTCTGACATATATGACTCATATGCTTTACCTTCATCAATTAATTGTTGAATTAATGGTTTGTAAATATGATTTCTTTCAGATTGACGATATGGTCCAAAATCACCAGGATTTTCGGGACTTTCATCCCAATCTAAACCAAGCCATTTAAGATTATCTAATTGACTAGTTTCTCCATCTCCAACATTTCTTTTTGTATCAGTATCTTCAATTCTAATTATAAATTTACCTTTATTTTTTCTAGCAAATAAATAGTTGAATATTGCAGTTCTAGCATTCCCAATATGCAAGTGTCCTGTGGGACTAGGTGCATAACGAACTCTAATTTTCTTGTTAGCCAACCTTAATTCTCCCCTTCAAATAACATCTTTTTCAATACTATTAATCTTACAATGAAAAACATAAAAAATAAAGCTAGCTTCCTATTTTTTTAGTGCAATATTAAGCGCTTCACTTATTGTTGCAACCCCTATCACATCAATTCCTTTAGGAGGTGTCCATCCTGATAAGTTATTCTTTGGAATTAAAATACGAGAAAATCCTAATTTTTGGGCTTCTTTAACTCGTTGTTCAATTCGATTTACTCTTCTAATTTCTCCAGTTAATCCGATTTCTCCGATATAACATTCCATTGGATTAGTCCCTTGATTTCTATAACTTGAAGCAATTCCAATTGCTGCAGCTAAATCAATTGATGGTTCTTCTAACTTAACTCCTCCAGCAGCCTTTAAATAGGCATCTTGATTTTGTAACATCAATCCTGCTCTTTTTTCTAAAACTGCCATAATCAATGAAACTCGATTTCGATCTAATCCAGTTGCTGTTCTCTGCGCGTTACCAAAAACAGATGGTGTAAGCAAAGCTTGAATTTCAACTAAAATTGGTCTAGTTCCTTCCATTGAAACAACAATTGCTGAACCAGTTGCATCCTTTAACCTTTCTTCTAAGAAAATTTCTGATGGATTCAATACTTCTTCTAATCCATCTTCAGTCATATCAAAAATTCCTAACTCATTAGTTGACCCAAATCGATTTTTGACTGCTCTTAAAAGACGATACGAATGGTGTTTATCACCTTCAAAATAAAGAACTGTATCAACCATATGCTCTAATGTTTTAGGCCCAGCAATTGCTCCACCTTTGGTAACATGTCCAACAACAAAAATCGTAATTGCATTAGTCTTAGCAATATTCATCAAATCATTAGTAACACTTCGAACTTGTGAAACAGAGCCAACAGTTGATTCAACTTCACTTTCTTGCATTGTTTGAACAGAATCAATAATTACAATATCTGGATTAATATTATCAATTGCAGCTCTAATTGAAGTCATATCAGTTTCAGGATATAAATAAAGATTAGATTCATTAATGACACCAAGTCGATCAGCTCTCATTTTAATTTGATCAGCACTTTCTTCTCCTGAAACATAAAGGACTTTTTTATCTTTATTACTTAATTGGCCAGATACTTGTAATAACAAAGTGGACTTTCCTATTCCAGGATCTCCACCAATTAAAACTAAAGAACCAGGAACCACTCCTCCACCAAGCACACGATTAAGTTCTGAAGAATCAACCTCAATTCTTGGTGCATCTTCAGCTTTAACTTCACTAATTAGTTGAGGTTGTGACTTATGTCCATCCATTGAAACTCTTGTTACATTTGTTTTTCCGGGAGTTGTTTTTTGAACAACTTCTTCAACTAAACTATTCCATTCACCACAATTAGGGCAACGGCCTAAAAATCTAGGTGATATATATTCACAATTTTGACATTTATATTGTATTTTTGGTTTGGCCATTAAAAATAGCTCCTTAAATAATTATTGACCAGATGAGCCAAATCCGCCAGTTCTTTTCATCTTGTCAGTTTCATCATCATTATCAGTTTTTAAATACGGCATAAAAATTCCTTGTCCAATTTTATCACCTTTTTTAATTTTACGATCTAATAAACCAAAGTTCATTAGTTGAATAAAGATTTCACCTTCATTTTTATCATTATCATAATAATCAGAATCAATTACACCAATTCCATTTGGAACTACCATATTTCTTTTTAAAGGCCCACTTGATCGATTAGCAATCATTAAAAACTCATCATCTTGCATATATGCTTTAATACCAGTTGGAATTAAATATGGTTTAATAATTTTTTGTGCTTTTTCTAAGTCTTCATCTGAAAGATTATCTTGATGCTTTAAAAGCCATAGTCCATTTAAAAAATCCTTTTTCCAGATTGAGGGTAATACAAAATCTTCTGCACTTTCGAAGTCATATCCGGCAGATGCATTGGTTGCTCTTTTAGGTAAATTTAATTTACTATTTTGATACTTTGAAACAATATTAAATCCTCTTTTCATAATTAAATCTCCTATCTTATTTTTTAATTGGTAACTACCATTCTAACAGCAAACTTTAAATTTTAACATTACTTGACAAAATGTCAAAGACAATAGAAAATTAAAAGAAGTAAGAGTGTGCTGAATTTTCCATAGAGAGGTAGTTACTAATATGAAACCTTGTAATCAAGATGATTTAAAAAAGGCAGTTGGTAAAGAGGCAGTTAAATATATTGAAAATGGTATGATTGTTGGCCTTGGATCTGGAAGTACAATTAAATATATGCTTGAAGCACTTTCAGAAAAAATCAAAAACGAAAATATTAATATTGTTGGAATACCAACCTCTAAACATACTGAATTATTAGCAGAAAGCTTAGGAATTGTAACAAAAGATATCAATGATGTGGATTATATTGACTTAACAATTGATGGTGCTGATCAGATTGATCAAAACTACCAAGGTATTAAAGGTGGCGGGGCTGCCCACTTAATGGAAAAAATTGTTGCAATTAATTCTAAAAGAAATATGTGGATTGTTGACGAAACAAAATTTGTTAAAAATTTATCTTATCCACTCCCCGTTGAAGTAGTTCCACAAGGTAGTCGTCAATTATTCAAGAAATTTGATGAAAAAAATTACCATCCTAAATTTAGAGTTGATGATAATGATAATTTTGTTAAAACTGATTCTGGTGATTATATCATTGATTTGTATTTAGGTGAATTTCGTAATCCATATGAATTATCACTTGAAATTGATACACTTACAGGTACGATTGAACACGGATTATTTATGGACATTGTAGACACAATTATTGTAGAACATCCAAATGGTCCTGAAATAATCAATACCAACCGAAAAGAAGTATAATCTACTTCTTTTTTTTATTGCAATAATTTCTCATTAGTTTAGAATACAGTTAACAAATTAAAGGAGTGTGTCAGTTTTATGAGAGAAAATTCAATTTCATCCGAATCAATTAATAAGTTTCAAAATAATTTATCAGAAAATAAAACTTCTGATATTATTAGAAGATCTGTTAGTAAAAATGGTATTTTAGCTTCATCTACTGAAATTCAATCAGATGAACTAATGAAACCAGTTTTTTCAGTTGAGGTTTCTGAAAAACAAGATGTTCCTAATCAAAAACAAAGTGGTCGTTGTTGGATGTTTGCAGCTTTAAACACAATGCGTTATGACTTAACTAAAAATTTTGGTTTGCCTGCTGACTTTGAATTATCTCAAAACTTCATTAATTTTTGGGACAAATTTGAAAAGTCAAACTATTTCTTAGAAAATGTATTGGCTACAGCAAATGAACCAATTAATTCTAGAAAAGTATCTTTCTTGATGCAAACCCCTCAAGAAGATGGTGGTCAATGGGACATGTTATGTTCATTAATCGAAAAACATGGGCTTGCTCCAAAAAGTGCAATGGAAGAAACATTTAATAGTGAACACTCAGGTCAATTAAATAATGTTTTAAATACTAAACTAAGAAAAAATGCAAAAGAATTACGTAAAATGGTGGCTGATTCTAATAGTAATGATGAAATCAATGCTAAAAAAGAATCAATGCTTAATGAAATTTATCAAATCCTTGTATACGCATTAGGAAAACCAGCTGATAAATTCGATTTTGAATACTACGATAAAGATCATAAATACAATTTAGTAAAAGATTTAACTCCAATTGATTTTTATAAGCAATTCTTAAATCTAGATTTAGAAGACTACGTTTCAATCATTAACTCACCTACTGATGACAAACCATTTAATGATACTTATACCATTGAAATGTTAGGTAGCGTTGTTGGTGGACGTTCAGTTAAACATTTAAACTTAGAAATTGAAGAAATGAAAGACTTAGCTATTAAACAATTAAAAGATGGCGAAAGTGTTTGGTTTGGTTGTGATGTTGGAAAAGAATCTGACCGTCAAAAAGGAATTATGGATACTAATTTATTCCATAAGGATGAATTATTAGGTGCTGATTTATCAATGTCAAAAGCTGATCGCTTAAACTATGGTGAAAGTTTAATGACACATGCCATGGTACTTACTGGAGTCGATATAGTTAATGGTAAACCAACTAAATGGAAAGTTGAAAATAGTTGGGGTGACAAAGTTGGTACCAAAGGATATTTTGTTATGAGTGATGACTGGTTTAATGAATTTGTTTACCAAGTTGTTGTAAATACTAGATACATGTCAGATGAACAAAAGAAGAATCAACAAAAAGAACCAAAAATGCTTGATCCATGGGATCCAATGGGTGCATTAGCATAAATAAAAATGTTAAAAATAAAAAGCAAATTTCCATATAATTTGGAAATTTGCTTTTTTATTTATTCTCTTTTTCTATTACTTCTTTATTCAAGATGTTTAATTGATCATCGAAAGTATAAATTATTGGTTCACCGTTTGGAACCTCTACTTTATCAATTTCATCATCAGAAATATTTTCGAGATACTTAATTAATGCTCTCAATGAACTACCATGAGCAATTATTAATTGATTTTCTCCATCTAATAATTTAGGGACAACATTATTATTATAATATGGAACTACCCTATTATAAGTCATTTCTAAACTTTCAGCTTTTGGCTCAGTAACCCCTAAATTTAGATATTTAGAATCACTAATAACTGAATCTGACAGCTCAGGAGGTACTTCTTTGAAACTTCTTCTCCATAACTTATATTGCTTTTCTCCATATTCTTTTTTAACAGAATTTTTTTCTAATCCCCTTAAAGCACCATAATGTCTTTCATTTAATCGCCAACTTTTATTAATTGGTAAATAACTTTGGTTAATTTGACTTAATATAATATTACTAGTTAAAATTGCTCTTTTTAAAAAAGAAGTATGAACCATTTTAATATTCAAATCTAATTGATTTAACAAATTCCCAGCTTTTTGGGCTTCAAAAACTCCCTTTTCAGTTAATGGAACATCAGACCAACCAGTAAAGATATTCTTCTGATTAGCTTCACTTTCTCCGTGACGCATAATTATTAATTTACTCATTAGAATACCTTCTTTCTATTTGAAAATTTATACATCTTTTTCAGATAAAATATCTGAATCTTTTTCTTCATTTCGATTACCAATAAAAGTAATCACTGAACCTATTAGAATTATAACAATTCCAATCCAAACAGTTAAAGAAATTTTCTCACCAATTAAAAGCATCGCTAAAATTGGGGCCAAACCAGGTTTAATAAAGAAAACTAAAGAGGCAATAGAAACCCCTGCTTCTTGCATTGCCAAGAAATAAAATGCAAATCCTCCACCAGTTACACAAATACCAGTAAATAAAATAATTGGTAAATTACTCAAATTGACATTTTGTAAAATTGGCGTATTTGCAAATACCTTTAATCCTTTTGATGACTCTAAAAAATTAGCAATCGTTGGTATATGTGTTGCTCCAATCACAATCAATAATTCAATTGAACCAGCTATAAAAGTAAATGAAGTTAATGTTATTCCATCAAAATTATGTTTAAATGATTCATATCTTGAAAAAATACTATAAAAACCAAAAGTTAAAGCTGATAATAATCCTAAAAATAAACCAATTGGATGACTTAAATTAAAGGGATTAACAATAACGACTAATCCTAACAACGAAACTATTAATGAGATAAAATTTGTTCGACTAATTTTTTCATTCAAAATTAGATATGAAAAAATTAAAGCAAATAATGGATTAGAACTAAATAAAACAGCAACAATCCCAGGATCATCATATAAAATTGACATTTGATATAAACTCATACTAACAATGACACAAAATAAACCTGTCAGAAAAAATACTTTCCAATCTGACATTTTAATTTTCAAGTTTTGCTTATGCATAGATTTAATCGCAAAAGGAAGTAAAACAATTCCTCCAATAAAAAATCTAATTAAGTTTAATTGAATTGGAGAAAATTGGTTTCCAGCAATTTTTAAAGCAATCTCCATTGAACTAAACATAACAGTTGAAATCAAAACATATATATACGATTTTCGCAATTTTTTGAATACTCCTTAAATAAATTTAAATTAATTTATTTGTTGGACCAATAAAATTAGCACAGGTACGACAAATAAACTCAAAATAGTTGTCTCTGTGACCATAACGGAGGCATATTCATAATCTGCATCATATTTTCTAGCAATAATTGGTGCATTGGTCATCACCGGCATTGCCGATTGAATAATAAAAACTTGTTTCATTAAAAGCGGTACATCTGTATTGATAACTAACAACGTCATAACAATTGGAGCCATCACAAATCTACCAAATAAAATTCCCCAATTGGCTCGGTTAAATTTAATTTGACTTAATTTAACTTTTGAAATAGCAATTCCAATAAAAATCATTGATAAGGGAATTGTTAAATCACCAATATAAGAAAAATCACTCATTAAAAAAGTAGGTAGTTTAAAATCTAAAGCAACAATTATAACTCCTACAATGAATCCTAATAATGGAGGAGAAAATATTTTTTTTAAAGTAGTAGTAATACTAAATGGTTCTTTATATTTACTATCTTTTTGAATCAAATAAACCCCAATTGTCCAAAAAAAAGTTGTATTTGCCATGTAATATACCAAAACATATGGTAAACTCTTTTCACCAAACAAAGCCATATTAATAGGTAATCCAATAAAAACTGTATTAGAATTTAAAAACATTGATTCAAATAAGCCTCGATGTTCTTTTTTTATTTTTATAATATGAACAATTGCAATTGAAATTCCATATAAAATAACCATCGAAATAACCGGGAATCTTAAATCTGGTAAAATATGTAATAACTTTGTTGCTGTAAAATCCTTTGTAATTGTAGAAATCATATATGCTGGTAAAGCAATATTAACTACTAATTTAACTAGCAAATCAGTTGAATTCTTATCAAACCATTTAAATTTTGCTAGTATATAACCTAATCCAATCATAATTAAGATTGTCAGTATTCCTGAAATACTTTGTAAAAATTCTGCCATTCAATCATTCCAAACTAAAATTTATTTAAATTCAATTGTACCACAATTGTAAAGCACAAATTTTTACTGATTTTCATGCTATAATAACCTAAATGTTAAAATATCGTAAAGTACTGGTAAAAAACAAAGTCAAATAGAAATATTTATTTTATAATCAAAGAAGATTAACTCACAGATATGGAGATTTTTTATGAAAAATAATAAAGAAATAAATAATCGAACTGAAAAAAGTAACCTTAGAACTGCTCACCATCCTATAATTTGGACTTTCCAATTATTAAGTTTATTAATTGTTATTGTTGGACTAGGACTTGGTTATAATAGATATCAAGATGCAAAATCGACCTTCTCAGATACATATGATAAAACATCAAGTAATAAGATTAGAAATGCTTCCAGTATGTTAAATAACAAGAAACCTTTCTCAATTCTTTTATTAGGTACTGATACTGGTGCATTAGGTCGTCATGATACTGGTAGAACTGATACTATTATGGTGGCAACCGTTAATCCTAAAAAAGAAACTACTTATTTGACTAGTATTCCTCGTGACACTAGAGTTTCTGTTAAGGGTGATCAATCACAATATGAAAAAATAAATGCTGCTTACACTATTGGTGGAGCAGATTCAGCTATGCAAACTGTTGAAGATTTACTAGATATACCACTTGATTTTTACGCAATTGTTAACATGGGTGGTCTTGAAAAAATGGTTAATGCTGTTGGTGGAGTAACCGTAAAGTCTCCATTAACATTTAGTTACGGACATGCAAGCGTTGTTAAAGGAAAAGCTACTCATTTAAATGGTAAACAAGCATTAGATTATTCAAGAATGCGTTATGATGATCCAAAAGGTGATTATGGAAGACAAGCACGTCAAAGACAAGTTCTTCAAAAATTAGTAATGAAAGGGTTAAATATTTCTTCTATTACTAGAACCAAAGAAATTCTTACATCATTAAATGGTAACTTAAAAACAGATATGTCTTTTGAAGATATGACTGCTGCAAGAGCTAATTATGGTGAAGCTACTCATCATATTAAATCTGAAACACTTCAATGTGATGATGCAATGATTGATGGAATTAGTTATCAAATTGCTCCCGACAAAGAATTAAAAAAAGTATCAAATCATATTAGAAAAACGTTAAACTTAAAAGCAACCAAAAAATTTACTACTGATGCACAAAATAATAGTTCTAATAATAATGATAGTTATAATTACAATTCTAATAATAGTTATAATTCTACAAGTTACTAAAAAAGAAGCCATTATGGCTTCTTTTTTTTATGTCTTTTTTTTAAATTACTTATTTCTTTATTTTGCTGATTAACGATTTTAATTAAATAATCCATCTTTTGATTAATTTCATCTAAATCATTTTTTTGAGAAACATCTGTTTTTCGCGTAATAAATTGAATTAGGTTAGATGTTAATAACCCGATAAATCCAATTCCCAAAAACATTAATCCAATTGCTATTAACTTACCTAAAAAAGTATGTGGACTAATATCACCATATCCAACTGTAGTAGCAGTTACGATTGCCCACCATAATGATTCTCCTAGACTTACATGCTCAACAATTGAAAAACCTAAACTAGCAGCAATTATAATTCCAAAAGATACAGAAATTAAATAAATAAATTTTTTTGTAAATAAAAATTCATGAATACTACTTGTTAAATTATTAGATAATCCCAATCGATAAATTAATTTATAATATCTTATAAATTTATAAACACTAATCACTCTAAAAAAAATAAATACTGGATGAAAAGGAATTATTGAAATAATCTCAAATAAATTATTCAATAAAAAAATATTTTTTTCTTTAGATAAACAAAAACGCCAAACTAATTGGATAATATAAATTAATTCAATTAATATTTCAGAAAATAAATAATATTTATCATTTAAATCAAAAAAATTAGCATAAGCTAAAATTACGTTAACAATTGAAATGACTGAAATAATCATTAAAAATGTGTAAAATAAACCTTTTTTATCAATTTTATTTTTATCTGTCATAATTGAATACCTGATTTTTTTATTTTAAATTATTATAACACTAAAAAAGACAACCAAAAATTGGTTGTCCTTTTATTTAAATGCGGCCAAGAAGATTCGAACTTCCACCGGGATAATTCCCGACAAGATCCTTAATCTTGCGCGTCTGCCAATTCCGCCATGGCCGCTTAACCATTAACTAATATAGCAAAATTACAGACTAAAAGCAATACTAATCTAGTTCTCCTCTAATTTCAGTACCATTATTTGCAAGTTTTACAATTTTGGTTTTTCCATCTAAATCTTTTAACTGCTCTCTAATTTTTACTAACTGCTCTTCTTTACCTAATGTAATAATAGTCGAACCAGCACCACTAATAAAAGTACTATGAACATTATGCTCATGCGCAATTTCTCTAATTTTTTTCAATATTGAGTAATCTTTTGTACGACTTTTTTCAACAAAGTTATCAACTTCCATTATTTTTGCTGCTTTGTCCCAATCTTTATTCATAAGTGCTGCAATAAATAGATTTGATGCACTACTTGAATTAACTGCATTCATTAATCCAATTACTTTTGGTAATTCTTTAATACTTTCTTTTTCAGTTATTCCATTTGTTTTAATAAAAATCAATGCTTTAATATCTTCAGGTAATTCGGTTTTTTCAGAATCAACAATCTCACCATTATAATGAGAAATTGTTAATCCACCTAAAATAGCTGCAGCAGAATTATCCGGATTTCCATCAAATTTTGTTACCAAATTAATTTCATCTTCCATTGTCATCTTTAATTTTCCAATTGAATTAGCTATTTTAATTCCTGCTACTACTGCAGTTGTACTTGAACCTAATCCATGTTCTACTGGAATATCAGACATAACCGTGAGTTGATGTGGTTTAATATCAGGCTTTATTTTTAAAATAGTTTGAACAATTAAATTATTTTTATCAGTTGGAATATTATCTCCTAATGCATGGTTTATTTTCCACACTTCTGTTTCTTCTTCAACTATTACTGTGTAATAAAGATGAAGCGCTAATCCAATTGAATTAAATCCATTTCCAACATTTCCAGATGTTGCAGGAACTCTTACAATTAACTTTTCCACTTTATCACCCTCTATATAAATTTAACTATAACTAAATACTAACTTTCCTCGACATTTACTACAAACATATTTATCTGTATTTATTTTTTTCTTTCTAGGATATTTTTGTCCACATTTTTTACATGTATAAATGTATTTTGGCTTATCTAAAATCATCGGTGCATATCGACTACCACCAACTTGTTTTAATAAATCTTTAAATTCTTTTGTTGCATGTTTACCAGAGTAACCTTGTCTTGATAAATGATAATGAACTAACTCATGTTTAATTACACCAATTAAAGTTTCTTTTGAAATTTCCAACATTTTTGGATTGATATCAATATTATGAGAATTTAAATGATATCGCCCTCCAGTGGTTTTCAAACGTCGATTAAAATATGCTTGATGTCTAAATGGTTCATGAAAATAATCAATTGATATTTGTTCAACTAATCTTTGTAGTTCAATATTTTCCAAATTATTAACCTTTCGGTGCAATCATTGATAATTGAATTCTTCCTCGATCTAAATCAACCTGATCAATCCAAACATCAACAATATCTCCCACTGATGCTATTTTACTTGGATCATCAATAAATTTATCACTCATCTTCGAAATATGAACCAATCCATCTTGTTTAACTCCAATATCTATGAATACTCCAAAATCAGTTACATTACGAACTGTGCCTTGCATTTGCATTCCTTCTTTTAAATCTTCCATAGTTAAAACATCAGATTTCAAAAGTGGAGCTGGCATTTCATCCCTAGAATCTCTTCCATAATGTTTCAATCCATTAATTAATTCATTAATAGTTAATTGGTTTTCATCTAATTGATTTATATCAATCTTATTTAAATCTAATTCATTCTTTTTAGCATCTAATTCTGTTAAATCAATATTTTGTTTTTTCAAGATTTTTTTTGCAATCGTATAACTTTCTGGATGAATATCAGTATTATCAAGTGGATTAACCCCATCTAAAATTCTCAAAAAACCTATTGCTTGTTCATAGGTTTTTGGACCTAATTTAGATACTTTTTTCAATTGATTTCGATTGGTAAATTCACCATTATCTTCTCGATATTGCACAATATTTTTTGCAGTTGTTTTACTTAATCCAGCAATATGTTCTAATAACTCTGCACTAGCGGTATTTAAATCTACTCCAACATTATTAACAACCATTTCTACAATTCGATCTAATTTATTATCTAATTCTTTTTGAGAAACATCATGCTGATACTGACCTACTCCGACTGATTTGGGATCAATTTTAATAAGTTCAGCTAGTGGATCTTGTAGTCTTCTACCGATACTAATTGCTGATCTTTCTTCAACATGTAATTCTGGAAATTCTGTTCGTGCATTTGAACTAGCTGAATAAACTGAAGCTCCTGCCTCATTAACAATTACGTAATAAACCTTTCGATCAATTTTTTTCAGTGCTTCTGATACAAAAAGTTCAGATTCTCTGCTTGCAGTTCCATTACCAATTGCAATCATTTCAACATGATATTTTTCAATTAAATTAATAAATATTTTCATAGCTTCTTTTTGTTTAGCTTCACTAGATGGTTTAGTTGGATAAATAATTTCTTTATGAATAAATGTACCATTCTTATCAATTATTGCTAATTTACATCCTGTTCGATAAGCAGGATCAAATCCCATTATAATTTTACCTTTTAGAGGAGATTGCATTAAAAGATGATAAAGATTATTACCAAAGACCTCAATTGCATGAGCTTCCGCATTTTCTGTCATTTCAGCACGTAATTCTCGCTCGATTGATGGTGCAATAAAACGACTATAAGCATCTTTAAATGCTTCTTCTACAAATTCACTTGCAGCTCCAGTTTCTCCCTTTAACAAATTATAAGCTAAATATTTATTAATCACTGCTAAATCCATTTCAATCTTAACTCGTAATATTTTTTCTTTTTCACCACGATTAATCGCTAAAATTCGATATCCCGGAATTTGCTTCAATTTTTGGGAGTAATCATAATAATCTTGATATACTCCTTTTTCATCAAGTTCTTTACCTTTACTTTTTACCTTTGTAACTAATAACCCGTTATCTCTGGTCTGCTTTCTAATGAAAGCACGATATTCAGCTTCATTACCTACCATTTCAGCAATAATTTCATGAGCACCATCAAATACATCTTGAATTGAATTTAGTTCAAGTTCTGTATTTACATACTTTTCTGCTTCTTGATTCAAATCAACTTTAGGAAAAGTTAAAATCCATTCAGCAAATTTATCTAATCCTTTTTCTTTTGCAATCATTGCTTTAGTTTTTCTTTTTTGTTTATAAGGTAAATATAAGTCTTCTACTTGTTGCATAGTTGTTGATTTTAAAATTTTATCTTTTAATTCATCAGTTAATTGACCTGCTTCATTAATTTGATTAATTACTTCTTCTTGTCGCTTAAATAGTTTATTAATTTTATCATGTGAATCTTTAATTTCAGCAATTTGTACTTCATCAAGATTTCCAGTTAATTCTTTTCGATATCTGGCAATAAATGGAATTGTATTTCCATCTTCAATCAGTTTAATTGTTTGTTTAATTTGATTTTCTGAAATATCAGAAAAATTCTTTTTAATTTCTTTTAATGCTTTAGTTTCCATTCTTTCTCCCTTTCAAAATAAATAATACTTCGTTAATTTATTTAACGAAGTATTATATCTTACATGTAAGAAGTTAAAATTCTTTGAACTACTTTTGTAACACGGTCGCTACTTTCTTCTTGATTCTTTTCTGATTCATTAAATTTTTCTTCATCAACTGAATCATCATTTAAACTATCTACCATTAATTGACAACCATCAACATAATCTTCATAAGCACTAATCATTTGATTATGTTTACCTAATTCTTTAATTGGAGCCTTTAAATTTTTTAAACTCACTAAATTCCTTTTGTATTTATCAGTTCCATTTTGAAATTTATCTTGAATTTGAACTAAATCAATATCAATTGTATTATCATCAATATATTTTTTTACTAATAAATAGCTGTCATTCATTTCTTCACCAATATTATTAGTATCTTCAATAATTTCCCCTAATTTTGGTCCATAATTAACATCAAATTTCTTTTTCATTTATTATCTCCTATTTCCAAAAATCATCAAAAACAGTTATTGGTGATTTTCTTTTATGTTCAGTTTTTAAATACCACTTTTCTATTATTGTTGCTGCTTTTTCATCAATTACATTTCCTTCTAAAAAATCATCAATTTCATCATATGTTACACCCAATGCTTTTTCATCTGGCAATGCAGGACGATCATCTTCTAAATCAGCAGTTGGAATCTTTTTATATAGATGCTCTGGTGCATTTAATAATTTTAAAAGTAAAACTCCTTGTCGCTTATCTAATCGCCATAATGGTGTTATATCAGCAGCTCCATCCCCAAATTTAGTATAAAATCCAGTTACCGCTTCAGCTGCATGATCTGTTCCAATTACTACTCCACCATTTGCACTAGCAATCGCATATTGAGCTATCATTCTTTGACGAGCTTTAATATTACCCTTATTAAAATCAGAAATTTCATCATGATTATCAGAAACTGCCTTAATCATATCATCTGTTGCTGCTTTAATGTTTACTCTTTTTACTAAATCTGCTTTCATAAACTCAATTGCATCCATCGCATCAGATTCATCAGCTTGCTCTCCATACGGTAAACGGACTGCAATAAATTTATAATTATTATTTCCAGTTTCTTGTCTTAATTCATCAATTGCAATTTGTGCAATTTTACCTGCTAAAGTTGAATCTTGACCACCAGAAATACCAAGTACTAAAGATTTAGCCCATTGATTTTTTTTCATAAATTCTTTAATTAAATCAATACTTCTTCTTAATTCAATCTTAGCATCGATTTTAGGTTGAACTTTTAGTGATTTAATAATTTTCTTTTGCAAATCTAATTGAGCTTGATTCATTCATTATCACCTAACTTATTCATTTTTTCTTTCATTTTACTGATTAATTCCATTTTATGATTCCAACATTCAGTTGACAAATCAACTGGATAATCCTCTGGATTTAATTGTCTTTTGTATTCAGGCCAAAGTGAGTCTAAATTAGCTTTAGCATATTTTTGAATACTATGAACATCTGGTAAATCATAAACTAATTCACCATTAACAATAATATCTTTTAATAAAGGTTGAGCTGAGAAATTCTTAACTGTTTTATTAATATAAGTAAAGTTAGGATGAAACATATATAAACTATCTTCATTTTGTGGATTTTCATTTTGTAATGATATATAATCACCCTCAGATTTTCCATCTTTATTTTTAGTAATTCTCCAAACTTGCTTTTTACCAGGTGTTGAAACCTTTTCTGCATTATTTGATAATTTAATTGTATCAATCATTTTACCTTGATCATTTTCAATGGAGACTAATTTATAAACTGCTCCTAAAGCTGGTTGATCAAAGGCTGTAATTAATTTAGTTCCAACTCCCCAAACGTCAATTTTAGCATGTTGCATTTTTAAACTTGAAATTGTGTATTCATCTAAATCATTTGAGGCATAAATTTTTGCATCTTTAAATCCAGCTTCATCAAGCATTTCACGAACCCGTTTAGAAAGATAAGCCATATCTCCAGAATCAATTCTAACTCCTCTAAAGTTAATTGATTCTCCCATTTCTTTTGCCACTTTTATTGCATTGGGAACTCCACTTTTTAGT
Source organism: Lactobacillus sp. S2-2 (assembly GCF_021698855.1). GTDB lineage: Bacteria > Bacillota > Bacilli > Lactobacillales > Lactobacillaceae > Fructilactobacillus. Next base: position 6,663 of record NZ_WWFA01000011.1, on the reverse strand, counting down.
GTATCAAAAGTATCAACCAAAAATACACACTCTTTATGTGTTTCTGCATATGCTTTAAAAGCATCATATTCACTATTCATCGATTCAACCAATGAATGTGCATGGGTTCCACTAATTGGAATATTAAATTTTTTTCCAGCTAAAACATTTGAAGTAGCATCAAAACCACCAATATAAGCTGCTCTTGATCCCCATAAAGCAGCTGTTGTTTCCTGTGCTCTTCTAGTACCAAATTCAAGCAAAGGATCATCTTTTACAGTCATTCTAATCCTTGAAGCTTTAGTTGCAATTAAGATTTGATAATTAACAATATTTAATAATAAACTCTCTACAAGTTGACATTCAGCAATTGTTCCCTCAACCTGTAAAATTGGTTCATTACTAAAGATTAAATCTCCTTCTAGAGCAGAACGAATTGTCCCCTTAAATTCAAAATTTCTTAAATAATTTAAAAAATCTTCTGAATAATCTCCAACTTCTTTTAAATACTGAATATCTTCTTCAGAAAAATGTATTTGTTGAATTGATTCAACCAAATGTTCTAATCCAGCAAATATTGCAAATCCGTTTCCAAATGGCATTTTTCTAAAAAAAGTTTCAAATACAGCATGTCGATTATGCATATTTTTTTTAAAATAAGTTGCCATCATGTTGATTTCATATGCATCTGTATGTAAAGTAATATTATCAACTTGATTATTTTTTAACATTGAAATAAAATCCTCCATCGATTCGTTCGATAATTTAATTATTATTTTACCATTAATTTATAATAATAGTTAAAAGATATCATTTATGAAAGGACATTAATTAATGCTCAATAATTTAAGTACTACTTCAATTTTAAATATTCCATTCGTAAACGAGTCGTTTGATACATTCATGACTCAAATAAAGAATGATATAAATCTACACGAAAATAGATTTGTTATCACTGCAAATCCTGAAATTGCGGTACATGCATATGATAATAAAGACTACCTTGATTTAATAAAAAAATCTGACTATGTCGTCCCAGATGGTATTGGAATTGTAAATGCATCAAAAGAATTCTCCACACCAATCAAAGAAAGAATTTCTGGTTATGATATTTTTTGTGATTTATTAAAATGGGGAAATGAAAATAATAAATCGGCATATTTTATTGGATCAAAACCAGAGGTAATAACTGATTTACAAAAAAAATTAAATCAAGATTATCCTACTCTTCAAATTAAAGGAATTCATGATGGTTATTTTAACAATCCAAATGAAATATTAAATGAAATTAAACATACAAAACCTGATATGGTATTTGTAGGACTAGGTTTCCCAAAACAAGAAGAATTTATAGATAAACATCGACCAATTAATAACGGTTTATGGATTGGTTTAGGCGGTAGCTTTGATGTAATGTCTGGTCATGTAAAGCGTGCCCCAAAATTTTGGATTAACCATCATTTAGAATGGTTATATCGTTTTATTACTCAACCAACTAGATTCAAAAGAATGCTTGCTATCCCAAAATTTTTAAGATTAGTAAAGAAACAAAAAAAGGATAATTAATAATTATCCTTTTTTATTTTTGTAGATAAAATTCAAACCTTTCAGCAACATACTGTGATTGAACATATTCAAACGGTGTTCCATCATCTAAATAAGATGTTTGCCTTAATTTCAAAATAGGCTCATTCATTTTTATTTCTAAATATTCCGAAATCTGTTTAGTAGCTAAAATTGCAGAAATATATTGTTTAGCATTTTTCGGCTTTAATCCTTTTTTCTCTTTTAAAGATTGATATAAAGAACGTGAAATTTCATCTCTGCTAATTCCTTTTAATAAATCCAATCGAATTGTTGTTACTTCATAACAAATAGGGATTTGATCACCATATCTGATTCGTTCCATTCTTAAAACTTTATTATTACCATTAATTTTTAATTCTTCAGACTCATTAAAAGTCGCTTCAACCTCTTTAAAAGATAATGTTTTACTTGAAGGAACTTTACCTTCAGAAATCATAATATCAGTAAAGCCTGTTACTCCTGACATTTTTTCTTGAATCTTTTGATTTGCAACATATGTACCAGAACCAGGAATTTTATTTAAAATACCTTCTTCGACAAGAACTTGAATTGCTTGTCTTAATGTCATTCGAGAAACATTATACATATCTGATAAAATTCTTTCAGATGGTATTCTCTTTCCAACTGACCAAATATTATTTTCAATCTTTTTTTGAATATCATCATGGATTTCAACGTAAACAGGTTTAACCATAAAATAAATCCCTTCTTTTGATATAAAAAAAGCCGATTAACATTTTATGTTAACCGACCATTATATATTGGGCTAGCTGGATTCGAACCAGCGCATCACGGGATCAAAACCCGATGCCTTACCGCTTGGCTATAACCCAATAAATGGAGGGGAGTGGATTCGAACCACCGAACCCGAAGGAGCGGATTTACAGTCCGCCGCGTTTAGCCAGACTTCGCTACCCCTCCGCAAGCATTGAATTAATATATCACTTCAACAAGTAATATATTACATGACTGACAAAATAATGTCAACAGTTATTTATAAAATATAAATAACTAAATAGTTATCTCATCAACAAATAATATATTACATGATAATTAGTTTTTCGTCAATACTTTTTTATAATACATTACCCATATTATTTTTTATTTTCTTTAACATAAACAAAAGAACGATTCCTGCAACAATTGAAACAATTCCAATCCACATAAAATAATTCATTTCGTTTCCGGGAACATAAAATTTAACAATTTGTGAATTAATTGCCTGCCCGGCTGCATCTGCCAAAAACCACATTCCAAGCATTTGAGACTCAAATGACTTTGGTGCCAAACTAGTTGTTACAGAAAGACCAATTGGTGAAATTAATAATTCTGCAATTTCAATAATTGCCCAACTTCCAATCAACCAAAATGGACTAACTTTAGCTGTCTCTCCAAATAATCCAATTGGAATCATCATAAAAATATACGATAAGCCTGCAAAAAACATTCCATAAGCAAACTTTTTAGGAGTGCTTGGTTGTTTCTTTCCTAATTTAGTCCACATATAAGCAAATAATGGTGTATAAAGCATTATAAATCCTGGATTTAATAATTGATACCATGAAACATTAATATTAAATCCTAAAATGCTGTTATTAGTTTGGTCAGCAGCAAATAATGCTAGAACTACTGATCCTTGCTCTTCAATTGCCCAAAAAACAGTTGCTGCAATAAATAATGGAATATAAGCTAAAACTTTTTTTCTTTCTATTGAATTTACTTTTTTACTATTTAACATAATCATAAAGTAAGCGATTGGTGTCAAAATAACAATAATACTTAATAGAGAAATAAAGTTTTCAATATTTAAAATTCCAATAATTTTCATAAATCCTAAAACTAAAATGAATAAAATTGTTCCTAATAAAATATTTCTTTTGATTTTACTTTTTTCTACATCTGTTAAAGGAGCACTTGGTTCATTACCAATATCACCTAATCTTTTATTTCCAACTAAATAATAATTTAAAAGGGCAATAAACATTCCAATTGCAGCAATTGAAAACCCTACATGAAAATTATAATTTAATCCAATAGTTCCAACAATTAAGGGTGCAATTAATGCTCCAAAATTAATCCCAAAAACAAAAATATTGAATCCTGCATCTTTTCGATTATCACCATCTGGATACAATTTACCTACCATATCTGATATATTTGGTTTCAACATACCAGTACCAATACAGATTGAAATAATAGAGGCAAATAAAGCCAACTTACCAAATGGTAATGACAGAAATATATGGCCAAACATAATAAATACTCCACCATAAAAGACAGTTTTTCGACTACCTAAAATTCGATCAGCTATAAATCCACCCAAAACAGTTGATAAATAAACCATCGATCCATAAATAGACATAATTGATAATGCAACTGTCTTATCAAATCCTAAACCACCTTTAGCAACGGAATAATACATATAATAAATTAAAATAGCTTTCATACCATAATAACTAAAACGTTCCCATAATTCTGTAGAAAACAATGTAGATAATCCTAAAGGTTGTCCTAAAAATGTTTTTTCTTGTTTCATAATTATCTCCAAACTTATTTAATAAAATATACAATTAGATATTGTTGGGAATTATACTATTTAAATTAAATTAAAACAATCTTTTATGAATCTTTTAATTTAATTTAAAGAATAAATTTTGATATAATTGCTGATAGTTTAATGAAAGGAAGTTTTTTATGCTTAAAGAATTTAAAGAATTTATTGCTCGTGGTAATGTTGTAGATTTAGCAGTTGGAATGATTGTAGGATCAGCTTTTACAGCCATTGTAACTTCTTTAGTCTCTAATATAATCAATCCTTTAATTGGAATGTTTTTAGGCCAAATAAATTTATCTAATTTGGTACTAAAAATTGGAAGTGCAGAATTTAAATATGGTGACTTTATTGATTCTATTATTAATTTTCTAATTATTGCTTTCGTTGTTTTTATTTTTGTAAAAATAATTAATAAAGTTACTTTAAAAAATAAAAAAGATGAAGAAGCAGCTCCTGCAGAACCAAGTCAAACAGATAAATATCTTGGTGAAATTGTTGATTTATTAAAAAAGGATGATAAATAAAAAAGACTTGCTAAGCAAGTCTTTTTTTATAATGAATCTAAATATTGATCTCTTTCCCATTTTGAAACATTTTCACGATAAGAATCCCATTCTAATTTTTTAGCTTCTAAGAAACTTTGATGAATATGTGGTCCTAATGCTTTTTTCATCAATGGATCATTTTGAAATTCAACTAAAGCATTATATAAAGTAGAAGGTAGATTTTTAATGTTGTCTAACTCTCTTTCAGCTTTGTCCATCATATAAATATTACGGTCAACTGGTTCTTCTGGATCAATTTTATTTTTAATTCCATCAAGACCAGCTTCTAGAATTGCTGCAATAGCTAAATAAGGATTTGCAGCTGGATCTACACTTCTTAATTCTAATCTAGTAGATAAGCCTCTGCTGTTAGGAACTCTTACAAGTGGTGATCTATTTGAACCAGACCAAGCAATATATACAGGAGCTTCAAATCCAGGTACTAATCTTTTATATGAATTAACAGTTGGATTACATACAGCAGCTAATGATTTTGCATGCTTTAATAATCCTCCTAAGAACCAATAAGCTTTTTGTGATAATTCCATTTCATCTTTATCATCATAAAATGCATTTTTATCTTTATCAAATAATGACATATTAATATGCATTCCAGATCCATTAATTCCATTTAGTGGTTTTGGCATAAACGTTGCATAAAAACCATATTTTCTTGCAACTGTTTTTACAACTAATTTAAAAGTTTGAATATGGTCAGCAGCTGTTAATGCATCTGCATATTTAAAATCAATTTCATGTTGTCCCGGCGCTACTTCATGATGAGAAGCTTCTACATCAAAACCAATGTTTTCAAGTTCTAATACAATATCTCTTCTTATATTTTCACCAAGATCCATTGGAGCTAAATCAAAATAACTACCATTATCATTTAATTCAGTTGTTGGTTCTCCATTTTCATTTAATTTAAATAAAAAGAATTCAGGTTCAGGTCCTATATTAAAATTAGTAAAGCCTTCATCTTCCATTTCTTTAAGTACTCTAATTAAATTATTTCTTGAATCACCCATGAATGGTTCACGATCACTTTTATATACACTACAAGTCAAACGACCAATTTTACCATGTTTATCTCCCCAAGGAAATACAACCCATGTAGATAAATCAGGATATAGATACATATCACTTTCTTCGATTCTTACAAATCCATCAATTGAAGATCCATCAAACATTTGTTTATTATCTAATACAGTTTCTAATTTTGAAATTGGAACCTCAACGTTCTTTACTGTTCCCAATGAATCAGTAAACATTAATCTTAAAAATCTGACATCTTCTTCTTTTGCCATGGTTCTAATGTCTTCTTTGGTATAAGTTTTTCTCATAATGTATAGATCTCCTTAATTTTTTATAAGCGATTTGATCGGAAATCGTTTGATTTATTTAATCTTCCAGCATTAAGAAAATCATCTTTTAGATAATTTCTAGCTTCTACATCTGTTAATTCACCTTTTTTAGATTTCCTCAATTGCTGCTTATAATAAATTCTTTTAATATCATGAATATTCATACCCTCATCAAGATAATCTTTAATCTCTAAAATTCTATCAATATCATTTAAAGAATATAATCTTTGATTACTTTCAGTTCTTTCTGGAAAAACTAAACCTTGATCTCCATAATATCTAATTTGCCGAGCAGTCAAGGAAGTTAATCTAATTACAGTTCCAATTGTCAAAACAGACATCGATTTTCTTAAATCTTTTTCTCCCATAATCAAATCTCCTTATGTATGTGTATCAGTTTATTATTACAATACGAATAAGTCAATTATTTATGTTAGGAAAATTAACATAAAAAAAAGAGATGTGAAATAACATCTCTTTTTTATGCCGGCTGCAGGACTTGAACCTGTGACCCTCGGTTTACGATACCGATGCTCTACCAACTGAGCTAAGCCGGCATAACAATTATTCTTTTGTAAATAAAAATGCTAACACAATGGTTAGCAAATTATAATAACTCCGGCAGGCGGGCTCG
>NZ_WWFA01000010.1 GCF_021698855.1 Lactobacillus sp. S2-2 | reverse complement strand
GAAGATAACACTAGGGCTAGATATTTTAAATTGAAGTGCTGTTTCTGGATACGAACTGTGGTTAGTGTGCATCCAATGCAGCACTTTTTGTTTGAACTCACCAGGATATATTATATGATTTGTCATTGATTTAATTCCACTCAAACCATAGGTTTGATACAGTTTTACCCAATACAAAATTGTTCCACTTCGTTTGATATTATATTTCTTACATAAATAGTTAGAGCTGTGTCCTTTTTCTAAATATTCTAAAACAATTTTTATCTTTAATTCAAAATTATATTTAACCACAAAAAGACCCCCAAAAGTCAGATTTTTCTGTCCAACTTTTGGGGGTCACTTCAAATAAAAGTTTTTATTAATCCTATTTTTTTATGGAAGTATCTTTTTACAAAACCTCTTTTTTTCTTCGATGCAAAATAATTCCGATTATGACTGGTATTGTTAAAATAACTCCAATAGCGGAAATCAAAGTCATAATTAGTTCTGAAACAAAAATTTTATTGTTAATAATCGAGGCAAAGGAATAATGTAATCGCTCAAACCAAATTAATAAAGCCAAAATTTCTCCATATAATCCAAAAAACAAAGTATTAAAGGCAGTTCCTACAATTTCTTTTCCAATATGTAACCCTGAATCAATTAAATGTTGATTAGAAATTTTAGAATTATGTTCAATAATTTCTGTTAATCCAGTTGAAATTGCAACTGAAGCTTCAGCAACTGCTCCTAAACAACTTAAAATAATCATAGAAGTTGAAATATTTAAGAATTTAATTCCAATCAATAATGACATCCCTTCCAAATCATCATTATTTTCATTACTAAATCCTTGAACTTGAGCCCAATGAAGAATTGGAATAATCAATGCAATTACAATTAAAACTACAATAATTGAACCAATAAAAGAAATATCAGCATGTTGTCCTTGATCATTACTAAAGTAAATTGTAATTAATAAAATAATAATTGAATTAACAATGGTTACCCAAAACGCTGATAAACCAATTGAAATTAAATGACCAGTCGCAAAAACAAAAATAAAATTCAAAATCAATCCGAGATAAGCATATATCCCCTTAACTCCACCGGCTAAAATCATTGCAGCTAGTAAAATAATGGCTAACACAGTAATTGTACTCATTTGATCACCTTCGTCCTACATAAACTACTTGCAATCATACTTGTAATTGGCACTGTTAAAGCAATTCCAATTGCACTAATCAAACTTTGCACAACTCCAAGTGACATAATCATATAAAATGTATATCCCCATGCATTACCATTATCTAAAAATAGAATCAGCATTGGAAAAGTGACTGCAATAAAAATTAGAAATAATACATTAACTAATGGTCCCATAATTGAACTTCCAATTTTTCGACCAGTTAAAAATAATTGCCACTTCGAAAGTGATGGATTTTCTTTAAAAACTTCAAATAAACTAGAAGTTATATCTGCCGATAAATCCATGATTGCACCAAGTGATCCAATCATACTAGCTGCAAAAAATAACGGAACTCGATCTTGCGTTACATATTCCATCATTTCAAAATTAACTCCATTTTGATTAGTTATCTTTAAGACTAAATAACTTATTGCTAAAGATAATGCCGTCCCAATGATTGTTGAGAAAAAAGCAACGGCTGTTTCTTTTGATTTCCCAAAAATCAATAAAGACGTTACTCCTGTAAAAATAATCGATAAAACTGTAAAAATAACAAATGGATTAATTGAGGTCATTACATCAATTTTAATTGAAATATATAAGATAGTTGCATTAATAATCACACTCAAAAGTGCCATTGAGCCTTTAAATTTTAAAACAACTAAAATAATAATAATCGTTAACCAAAACAAGAAAATTAAACTAGTATCTCTTTTTAATCCTTGAATCATTAAATTTTTACTGTTCCATTTTTGATGATTAATAACATGTAAAAAGATTCTTTGATTTTTCTTATACTGTAAATCGGTTGCATTAGACTTTGAATAATTATTTTCTAATTGATAAGTTTCATTTTTATGTTTTCCATTTAAAATTTTAACCGTTAACTTTTGATTTGTTGAATAATCAATATTATTAAACTGATCGACTTGTTTTTGTGACTTACCATTTTTAACAGAAACAATCTGTCCAATCGGAGCTTGATACAATCCACTATCATAATGAGAAAATAAAATTAACCCTACTCCTGATAAAAAGATTAAAAAAATAGTTAGCCAGCTAATATGTATTTTTGAATTAATTTTTTTCAAAATAAATTGCCTCAGTTCTTTTATATTATGAATATTTTATCATATCCAATAAAAAAAGACTGATTCTTTAAGATTAATAGAATCAGTCCTTTAATTTAAAATGCTTTTGGTAATTTGAACCATTTATTACTACTATCAGTAACATTGTAAATTACATTTTTTGAATTCTTTTTGTTAGTTGTCTTGTATTGATTATTCTTTACAATCCAAGCAAATGAAGCATCAGCATTTTTTCTCATCTTAGTTGAAACGTAAACTTTAGTTCCTTTTTTAAGAGTTCCTACTTTTTTAGAAGTAGAATTTGATGCAGGAATTGCTTCAGTATATTTATATACAGGAGTATTCTTTGTAACTACTACTTTTTGGTACTTATTCCAATATCCAGCAGTTGGACTTGGTACATAACTTTTTGCAGATTGAGAAATAGTTGCATTAGCACTTACATTGTTATTTACGGCAGCAGCTCCACCAGCGAATAAAGCAGCACTCAAAGCCAAAACAGCAAAACGATTAATCTTTAAAGTTTTCATAGTAAAATCTCCTTTAATAAATACTATTCAAATGTTACGTAAATGTAACATTTGTAATATTTTGTAATACGATTATATAACATACTTTTTTGTTTTACAACAAAAATAACTCAATTTATAAAAATATAATTATCTTTATAAATTATTAAGTTCTTCTTGAATTGTAGACTTCCCAGAATGCATTGTAATTACCTTATTTGAATCATTTTTATTATTAATAACTTCTTTTAATACTTCTGCTACATCAGTAATAGAATTTTCACCTGGAGTTTCAATATTAAATTGTACTTTACCAGTTCCTGATGTTTCAGTTAGTGTACTAGGTTGTAAAATTGTATAGTCTAAATCAGTATTATGAATCAACCAATAATCGGCAATATATTTTGCTGCTTGATAAGCTTGTAAATTTCCATAATGTGGATTATTAATCCATTTGTCAGGTTGCAATGCAAATGCAGAACTTAACATAACGTACTTTGTAACTCCAGCTTTTTCAGCTGCTTGCATAGTCTTAATTGCACCAAAACTTTCTGTTTGAACTAAATCTTCGTTACGTGAACCAGCAACAAAGTAAACTACGTCAAATCCATTGAATAATTCTGTAATATCACTAACTAATAATTCAGCTAAGTTAAATTTAACCAACTTAACATTTTCAAAAATATGATCATTTTGATATTTTCCCGGTGATCTTGTTGTAACTGATAATTCTGTTTCCTTATCTTGCTTTAAAAATTTAACTAACTCTTTACCAACTCTTCCAGTTCCACCAATAATCATAATTTTCATAAATAACACCTCGATTTGTTTTTTGTACGAACATAGTCTAACAAATCGATAATGGTTTTACTAGTAATTAGTAAGCCAATAAATCTTTAACTTCATTTAAATTGTGACAAACTTTATAAGTCATTGCTTGATGCTTATCACTAGGCATTTTCATATCTGGAATTCCAATCACTTTTACTCCAGCTTCATGGGCAGCTGTAATTCCATTTTCACTATCTTCTAATATAACTGTATCTTCCTTAGGTACACTAGTTTTATTAACACTCGTCAAAAATATTTCTGGATTAGGTTTTCCGTTTTTAACTTCATTTCCATATGTTTTAAATTCAAAATAATCAAAAATACCATTTCTTTGTAAAATACCATCTGCAATTTGATTATTATTTGAAGTTGCTAACGAGATTATATAATTATTTTCTTTTAAATATACCAATAATTCTTTAGCTCCTAGTTTCAAATCAAAATCATCTGCAGCTAATTTTTCACCTTCATCATTGAAATATTTCAAAACTTCTTTTTTATCTGCTGGTAAATCGTACCAATCAATTAAATTAGATACATTTTCGGAAAATGTTCTTCCACTAAATAATTTTACATAATCGTCCAAAGTTATATTTTTACCATATTTATTCAATACACTTTCAAATAAATTATAATAGACTTTTTCTGAATCAATTAATAAACCATCCATATCAAAAATTACTGATTTAATCATTTTTAAAATCCTCATTTCTTATCTACTTAATAATCTAATCTTAAATGAGTTAACACAAATTTTCCAACAAATTATATTTTAAAAACATAGTAACTTTTTGTTGCTTTTTTTCTGCATTTATTATTTTTTACATTTATAATTAGATTACAATTATTATTTTAGCCAAAGTTTAATTTTTCAAAAGTAACATTTTTAATACTTATACTAATTCTTATAATAACTAAATTAATAAAAAATGATAATTAAGGAGAAAATACTATGAATAATTTAGAAAATGTTTTAAATAAACTTGATTTAGATGAACAAAATATAATCAATACTAGAAGATATATTCATGAAAATCCAGAAGTATCTTTTGAAGAAAAGAACACTTCTAGTTACATTAAAAATTTTTATGAAAATTTAGGAATGGACGCTAAATCTTGTGATGATGGTTATGGACTAATCGTAGATATTGATTCAGGTAATCCTGGTAAATGTATTGCTTTAAGGGCTGATTTTGATGCTTTACCAGTCCAAGAAATTAATGATTTACCATTTAAATCAAAAAAAGATGGTGTTATGCATGCTTGTGGACATGATGGACATACTGCGTATTTAATGTATGTTGCAAAAGCACTAAATGAAATTAAAACCCAATTAAATGGAAAAATAAGAATTATTCATCAACCTGCAGAAGAAAAAATGCCTGGTGGAGCTTTAAGCATGATTAAAGATGGTTGTCTCGAAGGAGTTGATCATGTTCTAGGTGCTCATGTTATGTCAAACTTAAAAGCAAATAAAATGTTTTATCATCTTGGTGAAACTCAAACTGGAAGAGCAAATTTTAAGTTGACGATTCAAGGACTAGGAGGACACGCATCAATGCCACAAATTTCAAATGATGCAATTCTGGCTGGTTCTTATTTTGTTAATGAAGTACAAAGTATTGTATCAAGAAGAGTTAATCCTAGTTCAATGGGTGTGGTTACTATTGGATCATTTGATGGAAAAGGTTCCGCAAATTCAATTAATGGATTAGTAACATTAGAAGGTGATGTAAGATATTTCGATAACGAAACTAAAGATTTGATTCAAACTAATATGGAAAATATTGTTTCCGGTATTGAAAAAGCTTTTTCTGTTAAAACCGATTTGAACTATCAAAATAACTACCCTGTTCTTTATAATAATCCGGAATTTACAAAATATGCTGTAGAAGAAATTAAAAAAGCTGGATTACCTATCGAAGAATGTGATAAACAAGATCCTTCTGAAGATTTTGCTTATTACGCTGAAAAAATTCCTAGTACATTTTTATACGTTGGATGTGATGTTAATGATGGAAAAAGTCATCCACATCATAGTTCAGAATTTCAAATGGATGAAAATTGCTTAATTGTAGTTGCTAAATCAATTGCAACTGTAACATTAAATTATTTAAAATAATAAAAAGCTCCAAATTAGACTTTTTTATATCTAATTTGGAGCTTTTTTAATATATATTATAACTATTTATTTTTTTGACCTGGGAAAACCCAATTCCATTTACCACATAATTTAATCATTGATGGTACAAAAATCAAACGAATTAAGAATGCATCAATAAATACTCCAAATGCAAGTACTAATCCTAATGATTTAATGGTTGGATCAGGAGAAAGTGCAAAACTTCCAAAGACAGCTACCATAATTAATGCAGCAGTAATAATAACTGGACCACTCATCTTCAATCCAACTAATACTGAACGTTCATTATCTTTTGTTTTTAGATATTCTTCGCGAATTCGAGATACCATAAACACTTCATAATCCATCGCAAGTCCAAATAAAACACCAATCGTGATAATTGGTAAGAATGCAAGAATTGGTGAACCAACACTGATTCCAAATAATTGTTTTAAGAAACCATCTTGAACAACTAAAGTAACAAGTCCGAATGAAGCAAATAATGATAATCCAAATCCAACCATTGCAAAGAATGGAATTACAAATGATTTGAAAACAATCATTAATAATACAAAGGCTAATACAATTACTAAGCCAGCAAAAACTGGAATTGCATTATTTAATTTTTCTGTAATATCAATATTTACTGCATTAGATCCAGTTAAGACGATATTGGCTTTATTATTCTTCTTCAAATTATTATCTGAGAATGAATTAATATTTTTAGCTAATGTTTCAGTCTTAGCAGAAGCAGGACCAGTCTTTGGAATTACAACAAACATTCCATATTTTTTATTATCACTAACTTGTACTGAAGTTAAAACTGCCTTTTTAGCTTTTGCTTCAACCTTTTTCTTATATTCTTGTGTTGCTTTTTGTGTTAACTGTTGTTGTGCTTGAGGTGATTGTGCTAATGCTGGATTCTTTTGCATTGCAGTCATAACATATTGTTTTACGTATGCTTCACCTTGTTCTTTAACTTTTGCTTGATATTGTGGAGATTTCATTTGTTTTAATGCCTTTTCATTCTTCATAGGCATAACCATATCTACATCATCAAGTTTTTTCATTTTGTTAGTTACTTTATTAATTGCTTTGTCTTTATCTGATTGACTAGCATCTTTATCGAATTTAATAACACCCACTAATTGAGAGTTACTTCCTTCACCAAATTTATCAGACATCATATCGTAAGCTTGTCGAGTAGTATTATCCTTTGGTAATGCACCATCATAAGGCATCCCTAATCTCATATGAGATGATGGAATTGCAAATAATGCAATCACAACAATACTAATTAAAGCTGAAACAATTGGATGTTTAATAATTGAATTACTAAACCAACCTGATTGCTTGATTTTAGCATCAACACTAGTTTCATCTGGTTTAATGAATTTATGAAGAACCGAAATTAATGCTGGAAGTAATGTTAAAGCTGATAAGATTGCAAAAGCAATACTTACTGCTGTTGAAATTCCCATTTGAGTTAGGAAATCAATTCCAACGATACTTAATCCAGCAACAGCAATAATAACAGTTACTCCAGCAAATAGTACTGAGGCACCAGCATTAGCAAGTGCTTCTCCCATTGCCTTTTGCTTATCTTTTTGTTCATTAAGATCCGTTCGATAACGATGAATAATGAATAAAGCATAATCAATTCCAACTGCTAAACTAAGCATTGTAGCAAGAGTTTTAGATAGATCAACAATTGTAAAGAAACTAGTTCCAATTGTTACAAGTAAAACACCAGAAGCTAATCCAACTAATGCAGTAATAATTGGAAGACCAGCTGTTACAAATGATCTAAATAAGATTAATAATAGAATGAATGCAATAATAATTCCGATAATTTCAGCTGTTACACCGAAAGTAAGGGGAGAAATATTTGCGGTTCCATTATATGCAACTTTTACCTTGTTTTGATCTTTTAGACTATTGAATTTATTTTCAATGCTTTTAATTGCATGTTTAGATACTAATTGAGCATCTTTATTAAAAGTGATACTTACATATACAGTTGATTTATCATCACTAACTAATTGATTTTCATATGGATTATCGATTGATTTAATTCCATATTTACCTTTAATATCACCAATTTTGTTATTAATTTGTTTCTTTACGTCAGATTTAGTAATTTGACCTTTTTTACCTTGAATTACAACATTCATTGTTCCTGCATCAAGGTTTTTATGAAACTCTTTCTTAATTGTTTTTTGTACATCAGTTGATGGTATTCCAGACATTTTAAGATTTTGATCAAAGTTTGATCCATAATGACCCATAAAACCTAAAAATGCTGCTAAAACTACCAACCATGCAATAATGGTTTTCCATTTGTTTTTGAAAATCCATTGTCCTTGTTTATTTAACATTTTTTTCATGGATATACCCTCCTATGTATTTATTCTTCATATTATATGATAAAATAATTATCAAAATAGTAAATGTTTATATAAGTTACATTGCATATTAAATGTGCTAATTAGGAGATTTGTTTACAAAATGAGTGATTTAAGAAAAAAAAGAACAAGACTTGCAATTTTTAATAGTTTTCAAAATCAAATGGAGCAAAAAGATTTCACTGATATTTTAGTGACTGATATTGTTAAAGATGCAATGATTCATCGAAATACTTTTTATCAACACTATGATGATAAATATGACTTACTACATGACTTTCTAGCAACTGCTTTAACTGAAAGTGAAGTTACAATTGATGAATTTAAAGAAAAACCTTTTTCAAGTATTCATAAAATTTTTAAACCACGACTCGAAAAAGTATGGCAAAAACAAATATCTAATAATGAATTTTTTAGTTTATTCCCCAAAATTTTTATTCAATCATTTGTTGAAAAAAATGAAAATGATTATAGTATTTTGTGGGATATGGGTAGACTAGTTGCTGTTTTAGCATGGACTATTACTAGTGGATCTGACTTATCTGCAGAAAATAATCCTAAGGAACTAGATAATATTTATAAACGAGGAATTTTTCCTAAAGTTTAAAAAAGACCTTTAAAAGGTCTTTTTTAATTTAATCTTTTAGGCATAATTAAATTTAATATAATTGATACAATTGCAGCCACTGCAATTGGAGAACCTAACAAATATTGTATTATTTGTGGAGTTTCTTTAATCACAGAACCAGGAATCAAAATCATAGCCATTGTTAAAACAATTGGCATTCCAACAACATATAAATCTCTTTCAGATGTATTAAGTCCTTTAATAACTTTTAATCCATTTAGCATAATGGTTACACAAATAACCGAAAATACACCACCAATTACTGGACTTGGAATTGCTGATAAAAATGCGGAAATTTTACCTAAAAATCCGAGTGCTACAAAAGTAAAACCAGCTGAAATAAATACTTTTTTACTTGCTACTCCAGTAATTGAAATTACTCCTGCATTAGTTGAATAACTTGTCACTGGAGTACTTCCAATTATTGAAGCAATCAAACAACTAATTCCTTCACCGATAATTCCTCGATTCCATTGTTTATCGTCAATTTTTTCACCGGTCGTCGCACTCATCGCAAACCAAGTTCCAGCTGTTTCAGTTGTCAAAATTGCATATATAATTACGAAAGTAAAAATAGCTGAAGGAGAAAATTTAATTCCATAACTAATCGCATTAAATTTTGGAATTGTTATCCAACTAGCATCCTTGATTACACTTAAATCGAGTAATCCCATAAAATATGCAACTAAACTTCCAACTAATAACGCTAAAATAATCGATCCTACTTTAAAAATATGTTTAGCTTTAGGAAAATATAAACCTAAAAAAATAGAAAATATTAAAATAAAACAGGTAATTGAAGCCAACAGAATATTTTGATTAACATTACCTGGAGCTTTAAAAATATTATCATTTAAAGCTGATGGCATTAGTGATAAACCTACACATGAAATTATTGTTCCTCCAACAATTGAAGGTACCAAATAATTAATCACTTTTTGAAAAAACCCTGATAATCCTAATAAAATAAGTAAAATTGAGCCAATAATAAATGATCCAATAACCGTTGCCATTCTATTATTTCCAGCGCCATTTGTAAAATAAACTCCTGCAATTGCACTAATTGGAATAAATGAGGGACCTGCTGAAATTGGCATCTTCATAAAATACTTAGTTTGTAAAATTGTTCCTATTCCAGCTGCTAAAAATGTTGCTTGAATTAGACTGGTCTTTTGAGCAACTCCCATTGCTAATAATCCCGCAATTATTACTGGTGGTACATAAACATCCATTGCTAAAACATGTTGTAATCCTAAAAAAAACGATTGTGAATTTGATATTTTATCATCTGGACCATACATTAATGAATTATCTTTTTCTGACATAATTTTTTTATCCTCTCTTAGCTAAATATCCTTGAACATATACTTTTTTGATATCATTTGCACGTGTGTGATAAATCAAATTATCCAGAATATCTTGTTTGTCATTTTTCTGAAATGGGTTTGGTTGATTTTCAACTATTTGTAAATCGGCCAAATATCCTTCTTTTAATTTACCAGTTTTCAAATTCACTACTTTAGCTCCACCAACTGTAGCTAAGTAAAATGCTTGTTTTGAAGTTATTTTACTATTAGTTACTCCTCTAATTTCTGATACAACACTATTATC
Source organism: Lactobacillus sp. S2-2 (assembly GCF_021698855.1). Taxonomy (GTDB): domain Bacteria; phylum Bacillota; class Bacilli; order Lactobacillales; family Lactobacillaceae; genus Fructilactobacillus. The sequence goes on along the minus strand of NZ_WWFA01000010.1, from coordinate 50,062 downwards.
AACCCCATTTTGCAAATGTTGGGAAGATAAAATTGCATCTTTCATATTATCGTATAAACTTGGAGAAAATCCTCCAGAAACATCACTTCCTAATCCTAAATTAACATTTTTTCTTAATGCATCATTAACTGGAAAAATAGCATTCCCAAAATAAGCATTTGAAATTGGGCAATGTGAAACTGTAGTTCCTGTTTTATGAAAAATATTAAAATCAGAATTATTCAATAAAGTTCCATGAGCCATGATACTTTTGCTTGTTAATAAATTATTTTCATATAAAAGCTGTGCATCTCTTTTTCCATATTTATTAATTGAATAACTATTTTCCCAATCACTTTCTGAACAATGAGATTGAATTGGAAGATTATATTTTTTTGCCAATTCACCTAATCCTTTGAGCGATTCTAATGAACAACTTGGAGAAAATCTTGGTGTAATAACTGGGGTTTGCTTAATTGAATATTTCTCATTTGACTTCAACAATTTATTAATAAAACTTTCATATTTATTAAGACTATCTTGTGCAGATTTATCACGATAATATTCGGGATTATTGTCTTTATCGTCCATTGAAACATGTCCGATAAATCCTCTTTGATGTTTTTCATTACAAATATCAGCTAACAATAAATTTGAATCTTGATAAATTGATCCAAAATAAACTGATGTAGTAGTTCCATTATTGATTAAATTAGTAACTAAATCTTCATAAACTTTTTTGGAAAAATCTAAATCTTTATATTTTGACTCAAGTGGAAAAGTATAAGTATTTAACCAATCTTGTAATGGCAAATCTAACCCTAATCCAGCATTAGGCCACTGGGGAGCGTGAATATGTGTATCAATAAAACCTGGCAATATGTACTGAGTATCAGATAACTCTTCTAATATATCTAATTTTTTCCTTTATTTATTAATTCTTCATATTTTTTATCACTTGAATTAATAATTTTTTCAATGTATCCATCTGTAACAATAAGCAAAACATTTTCTAAAAATTCAATTTTGTTTGGATTTTCAGACGTAAAACCGGAACCTTTAATTATTTTATCCAATATATACACCTCATTGCTTAAATATAACTAATTATTTTCATTTAATTGTTCGTTTTTAATTATACTTTAACAACCATTTTTTGTAAATTAAGCCAAACAAAAAGTTCAAAATAGAATATAAAATCTATTTTGAACTTTTTTTATTCACCTGGTCCATTTTGAATTGTCCAAGTTAATCCTGGATTATTTTTATCATTATCTCCATTTTGATAATCACCATGAAAGTTATAATTATTGTCTAACTTCAACTTAATTTGCTTGTTTCTATTCCAATATAAATCAGTTAGCTCATTATCTGCGTTTGATTGTTCAACTTCCACATTATGATCTAATAATGAAGTCATATTAGAACCATCGATATAGAACAATTCTCCTTTAAAACTATCACCGAGTCCATCTCCATTTTTACTAAATGTATCATTATTTTGATGAACGTATAGGCCAATTGGTGTTTTTTCTTTTCGTTGATCATCTACAGTAGCACCTAAATGTTGATTAGTTGATAAAAATAGATTAGTTGCATTTTGGCTATTAGCACCATAATATAAATCTTGCGGATCAACTTTAACTCTACTTAACCCTTTAAAATTAATACTCATATCTGGGCCTTTAACTACGTCATCATAACGAGTTTCCAGCTGTGAATTAAAATCCATTTGTTTATCTGTAATTGGATTCTTTAAAGTTACCTTTAAATCAATTTGTTTAGTTGTTCCTGGATTACTTTCACCAGGTTTAGCATTAGTCCGTGGTAAAGAAATATTATTTAATTTTATAATTTTATAATTATCTTCTGTTTCCACTGTACAGTCATTTGGATCTAACTTTTTAAATCCATCACCATCTTTAATTTCTAACGTATCTAAATTGGCAGATAAAGGAACCGGTTGTTCATAACTCAACTCTTTAAAATCAATGTGTCGAGATGTATTTCTCAAAGTACTATCAAACTCTAGTGTATCACCATCTTCATCTGTATCACCTTGATTAACTTCGTTTAACTTATTATCGCTATTACTTTCATTATCATTAGTTAAATCTTTCATTTTATTTTCTACATCTAATTGTAATGGTTCATTTAATTTAATATTAAACTTATCACTATCAATAAAATTATAGGTTGCATAAACTGATAAATCCTTCTTAGCATCACCAACATCTTCCCAAGTTTTTTCTGGAACATTAAAATGGAAATTACCATTTTCATCAGTTAAAGCCATATAAGGTCGAGGCTTTTGTATTACTGTTGAATATTTATTAAAGTCATCATTTAATAAACTAGAGAAAATATTAGTATCAAAGAAATTATCATTTTGAAAGTCATCGGTCTTTATAAGCTGTTTACTGTTAAAAGTACTTCCACTTAAATAACTAGTACTAGTTGGAAAATCTTTTTTGTATTTATTATATAAAATTTTATTTGATTTTATAATTGTTTTTGCTAAATCATTTTTATCCTTACCAGTATTATCTGAATCATAATAATAAGTCCGATTGTCACTATCCTGACTATCATCTTTAGTATCATCTTTTCTAATATAAATTTTTACATAAGCATTTTTTAAATTATTTCCATTTTCATCTTTCACATTACCATGAATATATTTATTATTATCATTAGATATCCCACTGGAAACAGTTATTTTCGGAATAGTTAATTGAGTAAAATGCATCATAGCATATTGATTTCCCCCTGCATCATTAACACTATCTGCAACTTTTTTAGAATCAAAATAATCTCCTGAAATTCTCATATAATTTGTATCAATATCTTGACTCCACCAAGAACCACTAAAAGGCAATAAAAATCTACTAATTGGAACAGGAGGAGTAATACTTGTATTCTGTCCATTTTTACCTTGCCCAATTGTTTCAAGTGATGCATCAGTAGCATTAATAAAACTGTAATCTCCGATATGAATTAAAGTAGAATTAGACAAACTTCTATTATAGTTAGAACTATTAGATGAATTAATCATATCAACCTGATTTTGATCATTCCAATAAACCGATTTTGGATTAAGTAAATTTATTGTTGTGGCACCAGAAGTATATAAAATATAATTATAATCATTATTAACATCATGCATATTTGAATCAATATTAAATGTTCCCCCAGAATTAATATTAATTTGTCCTCCACTAATGCTAACAACTCCATCATTTGTATAACCACTATAGTCTTTATCTTTATTAAAATTGTTAATAAATGAAGCACCTTTATCAACCGTAAGTTTTAACTTTCCTAATTGCATTAGTGCATCACTTGCACCCCCTTCAGAACTATGTGCAACCATGCCAGCACCTTGAGATTCTAGAGTAGAATTCTCATGCATATTAACTTGAGAACTACTAGCTCCATAAACAGCTGTAGAAATCCATTTACTACTTGAATCTGGATTACCAATTTTTTCACCACTATTTGTTTTAATCGGGTCTGTATTACAAATTATTTTTATTTGCGCATTATCATAAGCATCCAATTGTGAATTACCTAAAAATACAATTCCAGAACTATTACTACCGTAGCTATCTTCAGTGGATCCAAATTTATGTGGATGTAATTCTATTTTTGCACCTTCATCAGCATTCAAATTACCTGTCAACTCTAAAACATTACCACCATAAGTTTCACCATAATAATGTGAATTTTTATGAAATTCTACATCTCCAACTTGCATATTTTGCTCATCTTGAGGACCACTATTACTATCAGCTTTATATTTTGTCCCATCAAAAGATTTATACCAAGGAACTGAATGTACATCAACATCACCAATAACATTAATCTTACAACCATTACCACCTTGACTATGAATTAATTGAGGACCGTAATATGAAACATTATCATAAGTAACAGTACAATTTGGATCATTTATACTTAATGGTCCATAAAAAGATTGCCCATATATTTTTATATCTTTAAAAGTCCAATTTGCACCATCATTTTGTTGTAATGCCATATTATTATAACCATAATCAATCGTTTTACCATTTCCATCAATAGTAACAGCACCATTATGACGCACCATAGTATTAGCCCAATCCCATATATCGCCAGATTGACCATTAATTTTATTTCCATCTGGACCACCATATCTACTTCTATGCATATAATATCTTCCATAAGAAGAAGTTGTTAAATCAATATCATTAGCTAATTTAATATTTGTTATATTAGAAGTTCCTCCATTTTTATTAGAATCTCTAGTATCTGAATTAGCATAAAAATTTTCGCTAACAGTTGAAACCCCTGCATCATTATTTCGATTATCATAAACATAAGTTGATTTAATACATGCATCAATAAATTCATCCGCATTATGTACTACAACCGAAGTATCATTAGGATTTATTTTACTAGCGCCTGTTTTAGTTAAAGGACCTGGATCCCTATCAGCAGCTTTACTATTAACTGTTCCAAAACACAAAAAGCCAAAAATAATTAAGGTAAATATTAAAATAAATTTCTTTATATTTTTCATAGCATTAGACTTCTTTCTTACTTAATTAAATTTTATTTCTTATCTTTTCAATCATTTTTATCGATATAAAATAGATAATTGCTAGGAGTACAGCAATTATTATTGCAATTAAATAAGTTTGCTTAATATTCTTCTTTTTGGTATGTTTTCCTCCATTAATTGAAAAATATTTATTTATTCTTTTAAAATGTCCATCATTATCTTTTATTGTTAATTTTAAATAATAAAATCCAGCATTCAGATCTCCAAAAGAAAAACTCATTTTATTCTGAGAACTAGGAACCATATTATAATGATTATTATCATTATTTAAAATTTTTCGATTTTGATTATATAGTTTCATATTTAATTTATATTTAGATAATATAACCGGCTGATTATTAACAATATTAAGATTAACTTTATAGCGATTAGGTTTAATATTGTTAATAAAAATCTTATTTATATTAGCCTTTTTTGGTTTTCCTTCTAATAAGATTGCATTAGAGAAACTAAATTTATTCTTATTCTCACTTTTATAACTATTGACTCCACCCAAAACTTGTCCATTTATTCCACTTTCTGGAATTTTTATTTTCACAGTTAAAACTTTATTTCCATGTGGTTTTAAAGTAACACTTTTATTATTTTTATCAACTAACATCGAAGTAAAAGTTGGATTATCAAGATGATAACTATCTTTTACTTCGCTACTATAAGTAATTAACCCATTATCATTATGGGCATCATTAAAAAGATTATGAACTATAACTTTTTTATTCTCATAATTATGTAATTTAAATTTAATTTTTAAAGTCTGATTGTTTTTTACTTTTATATTGTAGTATCCTAATTTTTTATTTTGTTGACTTAAAATTGGATCAACAGAATAGTCAAAAGATTCTCCTCTAACATTTTCTCCTAGTATCAAAAAAAAGCTAAAAGAAGTAATTAATGTTAATAATAATTTTTTCATAATATATAGACCTATTTTTATTAATAAATAATTATATAGTTATTATAAACATACCATAATACCTTAAGACAATAAATTAAAAAGGCCTTCATTATTATATTTAATAAAAAACCATAGTTAAATTTAACTATGGTTTTTATTAATATTTTTATTTAATCACTTTAATAAACTTTTTGTTAGCAGTTATATACCCACCACTAATACGATAACGTTTAGTTCCTTTAAGTTTCATATTGTTTTCTTTAGAGTAATCAAAACCTCTAACATTAATATACTTATTTTTGCTTATTTTTTTAATTTTATGCTTCAATTCATTATCTTTATATAGATAAATTGAATGTTTTGTTTTAATTTTCTTAACTTGTTTTCTGTTATGCATAATTACAAGTTTACGATTCCCCGTAATATATCTACCATTATTTAAAACATATCGAGTAGTTAAATTATATTTAACAATCTTCTTAACCTTTAATACTGTACCTTGTTTATAATTTTTTACTTTCTTAGTTAAGTTTTTATTTTTATATGAATTAACTCCATTAGGATTAATTACAGTAAATTTTTTATGCATACCTTGGTAATAAGCTAATCTTGTGTAAGGATAATTATTAGTAATGTATCCACGTTTGTTATAAGTTTTTGAATGATGGTTAACATCACGAACTAAATATCTAACTCTTTGCTTATTAGAAACTGCTGTTCCATAAACAACGAACATTGGTCGTTTAATTCTTGGCTTATTATGATAATCGGCAATTCTTTCATTTCTTTTGAAAGTCTTATTTTTATACATGTAAATATGTTTCATAGCATATATTGCAAAAGGCTTAAAATGTTTAGGCTTTGGTAATGGATTCCAGTTATTACCTCCATTATTGGTATTACCACCATTAGAAGAATTTCCATTACTTCCGTTATCGTTACCATTACCTCCATTATTATCATGAATAATATTATAACGATAAGTTACATCAATATCTTCAGCAGTAAATTTTCCTTTTTCATTTCCTTCTACTCGTTCCAAATAATAACCTGGAATATTTTTAGAATGGGTTTCATAATCACTACCAATTTTACCAGTTAGTTGTTCATCTTCACTAATTTTGTTACCATAAATATCCTTATAGTGAACATTAACAGTTCCGTGATCAACAAAATTATAAGGTATAACAATAAAATTCTCGTTAGATATTCCACCCTTAACAATCATATAATTTTTGTAAGGAAGTTTTATATTTTTAAAACCAGGTGCAGTTATAGTTTTATCTGGATTATATTCTTGATTTTTTAAATTAACAAAATTAATTCCAGTTTTTTCTCCATCCATCCTTTGAACTGAATTTGCTCCATTAACATATGGCCATAGATGTCTATCACCTAATTTATTTTGCTTCAACAAAAGATAGTTCTGTGGACTAACTCCTATTGGATTAACTACATTAGGTAATTTAACAAACTTATTAAAATCAAATTGATAATTAGGATTATTTTTGTCAACTTTGACTGCTCTAGTTACTATATTTTGATCATAATAGGCCGGATTATTCATATGAATAACGTTATAGGAAAATATATCATAATTATTAGCCGGAATATCATCATTATTATATTTACTTAAATCTAATTTTGAAAAATCAGAAATTGAATTATTAATGATATCTAAATACTTTAAAGAACCATTATTTTGTAAATTAATAATTGGGTCAATATTAGTAATTCGATTTCCATATAAAGATACATATTCTAATTTTAGTAAATCTTTGATAGGGCTAACATCAGTTATATCACCAACATAAGCACCTTTACCATAATTTAAATTACTAGATAATTGTAATTCATTTAAATTTTTAGCATACTGAATTCCTTCAATAGAATATGAATCAATTCCAGACTTATTTCCACCAGCTAATAAATCATCATGAAAAATATGGCCGTTCTTATCACGAAATGTATTTCTAAGGTAATGCAATTTATTCATTTTTGACTTAGTTATATCCTTAGTTGAATCCACATCAATCTTTTGATCTTTCATATTATTTAAAACTAAATTTTGAAAGTCTTTATTTGGCATCCATGAATCAACATCATCACTAGCATTAATTGGATTATTTCCTAAAAATAATAAAAAAATCGGCAATACAAATATTAATAATTTTAAATTTAAAAATTGTTTTTTTTTCATATAAGCTATTCTCCTGGGTTAAAAGACATTGATTTATCATTTAAAACAACATATCTTTTACTTGCAGAAAAATGAGCATCAGATTTCTGTTGATTTTTTTCATGAGTATTATTTTTTTCTACCTGATTATTATATGAAGAGGTATTGTTATTATCAGCTTTAACATTTATAAATGTCATACCTAACAATACTGATAAAATTATAAAAAACATAATAACAATATACCTTTTTGTTTTTTGCATTAATATCACTCTCCTTAAAATATAAGATATAAAATAATTTAAACTCATTTAACACCTTATAAATTGATTTTATCATAACAAATCAATAAATCTATTAATTTGTATTAAAATCAAGTGAAAAGTTACACCAATAGATTATTTAAGAACTTCTTAGCATTTTCAGTTTTAGGATTAGCAAAAGAATTATTTTGTTAGTTAATAAAATAATGTTAATTACACTATTATTCAAATTAATAATCTTATATATTTTTATAGTTTATTATTCGTTTAACATCTTTCTTTCAATAATTTTCATAATAATTGAAACAGTAAAAGTCATTATAAAATATAAAATCATTGCAATAAAAATTGGCATCACTCCGCGGTATGTATTAGATTGCACAATTTTAAGTTGGTAAATTAAATCAGTTACTCCAATTAATTGAAACAATTGAACTTTCTTTAATTAATGAAATAAATTCATTCCCTAATGCTGGCCAAATATTTTTAAAGGCTTGAGGTAAAATGATAAATTGCATTGTCGTTTTTTCGAAATACCAAGAGATCTCGCAGCTTCTTTTTGTCCAACATCTATTGAATTAATTCCTCCTCTAATAATTTCTGCAATATAAGATCCTGAATTAATAGAAATGGCTATAATTCCAGCAATTATAGCAGAAATATTAACAAAAATTCCTAATCCAAAATAAACAAACATAATTTGAACCATTAAAGGAGTTCCTCTAATAAATTCAATAAAACTAATTACAATTCCTTTAATTATTTTACTTTTAAACATTCTAACAATTACTAATAGCATTCCAAAAATAAAACCAAACAAGATTGAATTTAATGAAATTAGAATTGTATACATCATTCCTGAAATAAAATATCTTTTATAATTCCACATTGAATTTTCTTCATTGCTTTTTTTAATTAATTTTAATTTCCCTTGATCTGATTTATTATCATTTAAAATATTAATTGAAGTTGTCATGTATTTATTATCATATAATTTTTCATCATTTACTTTTCTTATAATCTTATTAACCTTTTTAGTTAATGTATTTGCTTTTTTTGGAAAAGCTGCAGCCATCTTTGTTCCATTTTCAAATTCTAATTTACTTAATTTTAATGAATTATCATTTTGAACAAACATTTTAGCTCTTGTTTTATCCATAACTGCTCAATCAATTTTTTTGCTTTTTAATGCCAAAATAATGTTATTATTAGTTTCAAATCCAGTTAATTTATCAATATTTTTTTGTTTTTTAGCTAAATTATATTGCATACTTCCAGTTTGTGCTCCTAATAAAACACCTTTTAAATTTGTTTTATTATTAATATTTTTTCCATCACTTGTGGTTACAATTATATTTGGATCATCATAATAATCAATTGAAAAATTAACATTTCTAGGTATTTCTGGCGTAGTATCCATTCCAGCTAAAATCATATCTATCTTTCCAGTTTGCATACCAACAATCAAAGAATCAAACGGCATTGTTTTAATTTTTAACTTAACTCCCAGGTTTTTCGCAATTCTTTGACCCAACATTACATCAGTACCATACATCTTTGTTGTACTATTAATTGTTTTCTTAAACTCAAAAGGAGGATAATCAGCAGCCGTTCCCATCACAATTTCACCTTTTTGCTGTACTTTTTGAAGCGATGTATCAGAATTCGCACTAACTGTTTGATATGTACCAATAAACCCCATCATCAGCAAAATAATTCCAATTATTTTAAAATTAAATTTTTTCATTCTTTTCTCCTCTTTTCTAAATAATAAAAAATCCGAATTAATTACAGATTCTCTTGGAAAATGTAATCAATTCGGATTTCTTTATTCAATTGCAAACTATGACAAACTGGTATCAATGTGGATTACTTTAATTTAGGTAATAAAAAAGAATCATTAATAGCGACGGATTTCTCCCAGCTTGCCAAGATTAAAAGCAATTGATCAATTCCGCTAGCTATTTAATGATTCTCTTATTAATTTTAAGAGAAACCATTCAACAATGCTATTCTTGATACTTTTACCATGTTAGAATCTCGGCGATTATTTGAAAGTACTCATCGGATTCGTCGCAATGCAGTAAAAGATTGGTTACCTATTACTGACAGATATTGAATAGCAATTGTTTTCATAATTTACACCTTTCTATACTAATAGATTATTTAAGAACTTCTTAGCATTTTCAGTTTTAGGATTAGCAAAGAATTCTTTGGGATCAGCTTTTTCTTCAATTTGATGATCTGACATAAACCAGACTTGGTTAGCAACATTTTTAGCAAAATTCATCTCATGAGTAACTACAATCATAGTCATCCCATTATCAGCCAATTGGTTCATAACTTGTAAAACTTCTCCTACCATTTCTGGATCAAGTGCTGAAGTCGGTTCATCAAATAGCATTAATTTAGGTTCCATTGCAAGTGCTCTTGCAATCGCAATTCTTTGAGCTTGTCCACCAGATAAACTTTTAGGATATACATTAGCTTTATCTGATAATCCCACCATCTTTAATAATTCATAAGCTTTATTGGAAGCTTCATCTTCAGATTTATTTTTTACTTTCATTGGAGCTAATTTAATATTTTCTAAAACTGTTAAATGAGGAAATAAATTAAATTGTTGAAATACCATCCCCATTTCCGTTCTAATTTGATCTAATTGATTATCATGATAACTAATAATATTTTCACCATCAAAACTTACAATTCCATCAGTTGGCTTTTCTAATAAATTGAGACAACGTAATAAAGTACTTTTTCCAGCTCCAGATGGACCAATTAAAGTAATCACATCACCAGAATTAACTTCTGCATTAATTTGATTTAAAACAGGAACTTCTTTGTATTTTTTAGTTAAATTTTCAATTTTTAATAATTGATTAGTCATGTGACATCTTCCTTTCGATAACTTTCATAATAGTTGAAGCAGTAAAGGTCATAACAAAGTATAAAATCATAGATACAAAAATTGGCATTACTCCACGATAAGTATCTGATTGAACAATTTTAAGTTGGTAAATTAAATCAGTTACTCCAATAATAGAAACAATGGAACTTTCCTTAATTAATGAAACAAATTCATTTCCTAGTGCTGGCCAAATATTCTTTAATGCTTGAGGTAAAATAATGAATCTCATAGTATTCTTTTTAGACATTCCAAGTGAACGTGAGGCTTCAGTTTGCCCTGTATCAATTGAATCAATTCCACTTCTGATAATTTCCGCTACATACGCTCCTGAATTAATTGAAATTGCAATAATTCCGGCAAAGACAGCTGGGATATTAACAAAAACTCCAATCCCAAAATATACAAACATAATTTGAATCATCAATGGGGTTCCACGAATAAATTCAACAAAACCAATTACAGTTCCCTTAATCAATTTATTTTTAACCATTCTAAGCAATGCCAGAGCAGTTCCAATAATAAATCCAAAGAAGGTTGCAATTAATGAAATAACAATTGTATAAATCATTCCTGAAATAAAGTAACCTTTATAATTCCACATTGAATTAGGATTTCCTTGATTATGTTTTGGTCCATGTGGTCCTTTTCCTTTTTTTGGACCATTTAAGACTGCTCCAGCAGCTGGAAGAAATTCTTTATTATATAAGTCATGTTTATTTACATTATTAACTGTTTTATTGACCGCATTTGTTAAACTATTTGAATGTTTTTGCATTGCAATTGCCATTTTAGAACCTGAATCTAAAAATTTAGATTCATCAATCTTTAAAGCATCATTATTTTGAATAAAAGCTTGTGCGGTTGCTTTATCAAGTACAATTGCATCAACTTTATGAGATTGTAAAGCTATAATTAAATCATTGTTACTTTCCATGCCCATTACTTTTTTTACTTGTTTTTGTTTTTTAATTAAATTAAATGGAATACTTCCAGTTTGTGCTCCAACTACTTTTCCAGTTAAATCCTTTTTATTCTTATAATGTGGTGTTTCTTTCAAAGAAATTAAAACATTTGGATCATCATAATAATCTTTAGAAAAATTAACACTCTTTTTTCTCTCTGGAGTATTGCCCATTCCAGCTAAGACCATGTCTACTTTTCCAGTTTGTAATCCAACTAATAATGAATCAAAAGACATTGGTTTAACTGACAATTTAACGCCTAAATCTTTCGCAATCTTTTGTCCTAATAAAATATCAGCTCCATAAATTCCAGATTTACCATTAATATTTTTAGTAAATTCAAAAGGAGGATAATCAGCAGCCGTTCCCATCACAATTTCACCTTTTTGCTGTACTTTTTGAAGCGATGTATCAGAATTCGCACTAACTGTTTGATATGTACCAATAACCCCCATCATCAGCAAAATAATTCCAATTATTTTAAAATTAAATTTTTTCATTCTTTTCTCCTCTTTTCTAAATAATAAAAAATCCGAATTAATTACAGATTCTCTTGGAAAATGTAATCAATTCGGATTTTTTTATTCAATTGCAGCCTATGACAAACTGGTATCAATGAGGATTAATTTAAATTAGTTAATAAAAAAGAATCATTAATAGAGACAGATTTCTCCCAGCTTGCCAAGACAATAAGCAATTGATCAATTCCACTAGCTATTAATGATTCTCTTGGATAAACTTTAAGAGAAATCATTCAACAATGCTATACTTGATACTTTTACCATATTATAGTCTCGACGATTATTTAAAATTACTCGTCGGTTTCGTCGCAATATAGTAAAGATTTGATTATTTACTACTGACATACCACTAATAGCGATTGTTTTCATGATTACACCCCTTTTCATAAATTATTTAACTAAATATAACTTTTATTTAAAATTTTGTCAATAAAAAATTTAATACATGATTTTATTAATTCAATTATATCTTTTAATATCCACTGATAACTGTCCAGGTTAATCCTGGACTTTCCTTATTCCCATTACTGTAATTACCAGGTGTACTAAAATTAGTTTTTGGAGATAAAGCAATTTGTTTATTATTTTTCCAATAAACATTACTTAAAGATTGGCCTGATGATGAAGAAGCAATCTCTACTGGATTATTAAAAATTGATACGTATTGATTATTTTTCTTATAAAATAGTTCTCCTTCAAAACTACTACTTGAATTACTATCCGAAGTAAACTTTTTCGTATTTTGTTGTAAAGTTAATTTTAATGAGGGTCTATTTGATCTTTTATCCTTCACAGCAACAGCTAAATTACTTCCAGAAGCATAATATAATCCGTTTTCAAATAAATGACTACCATTAAAAATGATATCATTAGGAGAAATTTTTAACCCATCTGGATCAATAAATGAAATTGAACTATCGGGTCCTTGCATCGTATTTCCGCCATCAGTCACAACGCTCGGATTGAATTCTATACTATCCGAACTATATTTCTTATTTTTATTATCTAATTTACCTTTAATTTTTATATTTTTAATAGTTGGATTATCATCTTTTTTTCGATTTACTTGTATTTTCTTTAGGATTAAAGTTTTATATTCATTACCTTTTTTCACTTCATAATCATAAGAACTGTCTTTAAGACTTTTATAACTGCCATCATCATTAACTTTTATTGAACTTTCATCAATTGACAAAGGAATTGGCTGCTCATAATTAAATTTGTAATCAATATGCTTAGAAAAATTAGTAAAATCAGTACTAAACTCTAGTTCATCACCAATTCCTTCTTCACCTTGATTTACATCTACTAATTTGTGATCTCCTTGATTCGAATCAGAATTAGATAAGTTCTTAATAGAGTTACTTAAATTCAATTGCATTGGTGAATTTAATTTAATTTTAAACTTATTACTATCAACAAAGTTATAAGTAGCTACTACTTGCATATCTAAATTATCAGAACCGATTAGTTCCCACAGACTTTGGGGAATATCAAATTTAAAATTACCATTGTCATCAGTCAATGCATAATAAGGCTTTGATTTCTCATAAAGTTCAGAACTATTATTAAAATCGGTAAATGGAGAAATATAATTTTCAAAAATATCTTGGTTATTACTATTTTCACTTATAAAATCACTTGAATGTAGCGTATTATTTTTGAAAGAATCTCCCGATTTATAAGAAGAAGTTGTTGGAAAGTCTTTTTTCTTTTTATTAAATAAAACTTGATTTGCATTAATTAATTCAAAAACATTATTAATGCCAAAATTTCTTGAAAAATAATTATCTTTATTATTTTTATTTACATATATTTTTATATAAGCGTTTTTTAAATTATTACCATCATCATCTTTTACGTTCCCATTTATACTTTCATCAGAATCATTTATGTTAGAATGATCTAGTGTTAAAACTGGCGTAGGCATTCTTGTAAAACTAATCTCTCTATACTGCTTACTATTCATTTTATTTAAAGAATCATAAAATTCCTTTGTATACTCATAACTACCTAGAACTCTTATATAATTATTATCTACTGAATTACCAGATATCGGATACAACAATCTATGAATAGGAATTTTTGAGTTTTCCAAAATTGATGTATCTTCACCTTTTGCATCTTCTCCTTTAGCAGAGAATGCAAAATCAGTTGCATTTATATAGTTATTATTACTAGAATACATTATATAATTCTTACTTAAATTACTATGAGTATTAAAATTAACTAACTTAGGATTATCAAAATTAATTACTGATGATCCATCCGTATCAATTAAATATGAATTGTTTGAATTTTTTGAATTTTTTAGATAAGAATCAATGTTCATACTACCGTTAGGAGAAATATTAAAATTCCCCCCTTTCAAATAAACCAATCCATCATTTGTATATGCATTATTATTATCAGACTTCTGATTTATATAAAATTCTGAATTTTTTCCAATATTTATATCAGCAGAATTTAATTGTATAAGAGGATCTGAAGAATCACCTTGTGTATCAACAGTTCCATCACTATCTATATTTATTCTAGCACCATCATTTACATTCATTTTTGAACCACCATAAGCAAAAATAGCACTAGATATGTTCCCTTTATAATTTGAAGGAACATCTATTTTTGAACCATCATTTATAGTAATACTATCACTATTATTATAAATATTTAGATTAGCATTTTTATTGATATTCACGACTGATGAACTAGAAAAATAAATTGCAGAAGAATTGTTATAAAGCGTCCATGGAGGAGTATGTTCTGTATTACCCCAATTATGCGGATGTAAATTAACTGTTGCACCATCATCTACAGTTAAATTTCCAGAAAGCTCAAATATATTATCTTTGTAAGATGTTCCTGTATAAGTAGCGTTAGGCATTATTTCAACATCTCTAACTTCCAAATTTTGTTGACTGCTACTATCTGTTGAAACAGTTCTATCTTTATTTAAACCTGAATAATTTTTTTTACCCAGAGCCTTATAATAAGGAACAGAATTTATATTGCAGTCTCCTTTTATTTTAACTTTGTCACCGTCTATTGTCGTATGAATTAACTGTGAACCATAATAAGTAAAATTATTATAAGTAACGGTTTCATTTTTATCATTTAAACTTAAGGGACCATAAAAGCTTGTACCTAAAATCTTTATATCTTTAAACTCCCAATTATGACCTTGCATACTACTACCATTAGGAGCAATATTAGATCTACCAAAATCTACAGTATGGCCTTGTCCATCAAAAGTTAAACTACCATTATGATTTACACTCATCCAATACCAATTTATGCCACCAGTATAATGATCATTATATCTACTGTAGCTGGAATCGTTCAAATTAATATCATTATCGACAATTATTTTTTGAATGTTTGAATTACCACTTTGATCAGAATTAGGATTATAACTTTTATCATAAGGTTTTAAATAGGCATCTATAAATTCATCAGCAGTTTTTACATGAACTGTTGTTTGATTTGGATCAATATCCGTGGCTGCTTTAACTTCATTATTAGAACTATAAAAGCATATAAAAAGAAAACTAAATATTAACAAAGTGATATATTTTTTCATTTATTTTCCCTCCTAATAAATAATAACGTCATTAAAATAATTAATACCACATAAAATTTAATAATTGTGAAATTACTTATATTATTATATACCTTTATAAACCAATCTATAATTCTTTACAATTTATATTTCCTTTTAACAAAACTAACTGAGAGAAAATATAAAATTGTAATTATAATAACTAAAATTATAATAAGAAAATGATTTACTTTAGTATATGATTGCTTTTTAAAATCACCAATAGTGAACGTTTTCTTAATTTGTTTATAATTATTTTTATTATAAATTGTAACTAATAATTTATACATTCCAGGTTTTAAATTAATATTATTTAATACGTAATTACTGAAAGAATTAGGTACCATACTATAATTTTCTTGTTGATGAATAATTCTTTTTTGCGAGCTATCAAATAATTCAACTTTCAAGTTAGAATTAGATAAAATAAAGGATTGATTATTTACTAAATTAAATTTAACCCTTTTATTGTTAGTTTTCAATCCATTTATAAAAAAATTATCTAGACTTTTGTTATCAGCTTTTAAATTGTTTTTAAGAACAATACTCGTAGAAAACATGGTTTTATTTTTGGCTCCATAATTCTCGCTATTAATACCTCCTAAAATAACTCCTGAAACACCACTTTCTGGAATTTTAATTACAAAAGAAACGTTCTTAATTTCATGAGGTTTTAAAGTAGTGACTATATTACTCCTACCTACAATCATCGACTTTAATGAAGGATTACTTCTTTTATAATTATCATTAATTTTACTATAATTATAATTTATAATTCCATTACTGTTATGTGAATCATTAATAAAAGTATTTATTTTTATTTTATGATTGGTATAATTTTTTAATTTGACTTCAATTTTTTTTTTCTGAAATGGTAAAACATCATACTGGAAAAAACCTTTATTAACTATTTTTTTTGATAATATTGGCACAGTTGAAAATTCATTAGAATTAGCCTTTATACTTATTGTGAGAAAAATAAAAAATGAAAAAAAAATGAAAAAAATTATATATATATACTTGTATGTTTTCATTTGCTATTCCTTATATAAAATATTTTGTTTTATCAATAATATCATATTAAAACTAATTGAATATAATATATGTTTAAACGATATGGTAATTTAAAAAAATCTAAATAATATTTTGTCGTTTGGTAATGAAAACATTTATTTTAATAAATAAAGTTTCCTTTACAATCTTTTTTTAACATAATTTAATTATATCTTTAGATAATTGATAATAAATAAAATATAAATATTTTTGCTATTTAATTTCATTTTAATAATATTTGTATGAATTTTTGTTATTTTAATTAATAATTTGATTCAAATTAATATTTTGATATTTAAATATCAAAATATTAATTACTAGAACTTTAAATAGTTGGAATCAAAAAATTCTATCAGTATTCCTAATTTATAATTTTCATTTTCTATTAAATTTAGAAAAAAAAACATAAAAATTGAACTTTGCCAAATTTTTATGGTTTTTCGAATTATTTAAAATTTAAAAGATATTTTAACTATTTAATTCTTTCTTTTCTTGGTTCTTTTTATATTTACGATAGATTAAGTAAGCAATTAATAATAATAATAATAGAATTAAAATAATAATTAAGTAAATTAACCATGAGTTAGCTTGTAAATACGAACCCATGTATTGAGTATTACTAATAGTAAAATCTTTTTCTAAAACCCACTTACCTTGATCAGAATTTGCAACAATTCGAATATGATATTTACCGGGTTTTAAAGTATCAGTATTAGCAAGATTTTGCATTGTAAAGTGAGTACTAGGAGCAACTGAAGTCATTTGAACTCTTTGATTTACAACTTGTTTTTTATCTTCATTTGTAACCTTAGTATTTACATCCATATTATTAATTAGACCCGGTTTTTTGTTGTAAATAGTAGCATTAACTTGCGGTCTAGTAAAAATATTTTTACCATTAACTTCACCTAAAGTTAACTTAGGTTTAACGATTTTATCAACTTCTTTTATACCAACAGGCATAACATAAGTATATTTATTATTAATTAAAGTACTACCTTGTTGAGTTTTCAAAGATAAATTATTATCAATATAGAAACCACCTAATAATAATCCTTTAAATCCTTGTTTTGGAATTTTAGCATTGAAAGTTATTTTTGTAGGTTTATTAGGACTAACATTTTTAATAATCACAGACTTATCAAATAACTGATTAAAATTATTTTGTTTCTTATTATCATTTAAGAATTTGTGATCACTATAATCAATTGCCGGGGTTCCAACCGTTTTAGCAGTATTAGCACTTATTCTGACTTTTTGTGTTTTATTTGAAAAATTTATTATATTAAAAGATAATTTTTGAGTTGTTCCAGGTTTTACTAAAGGATTTAAATAACCATTTTCTATGATTTGATTACTTGGATAAATAGGTTTTAAAGCAAGTCCTTTTACTACTTGTGCTTTAGTGTTAACACTTACAAATAATAAGCATGTTATAATTAGTGACAAAACAATGCTTAAAGTTGATATTCTACTTTTTTTCAAAACTAATCCTCCAAAAATATTATGTAAAATAATAGAAAGAACATCAGTATTCTTTCTATTAAAAATCAGATAATTACCTATTAATTAGATACTGCGTCTTGAGCAGTAGGAGTTAATGTCCAAGTAATACTTGCAGCATAATTACCAGCGGTTAATCCTTCTGGTATATATAAACTTCCAGTATTAAATGTCATAGTTGAATCACCAGAATTTGCTTTTTTCGTGCTCAATACACTTCCATTAGTAGTTCCATCTGATCTTAAAGAGAAATTATCATTTGCACTAATATCTTTTTTATCACTACTACTTTCAATTTGAGGATTTTTAAGATTTAAAATAAATTGTTTTGATTTTGCGTCAGCATTATCACCAGTAAGTGCGTCTGTACCACCAGCATTATTTATTTTACCAAACGGAGCCATTGAAGCAGTAACAGTGTAACCACCTAATGAATCTGAACCCTTAATTGCAGGTCTACTATCTGTAACACTTAGTTGGTTAGATGAAGCCTTACCATTTAGTGAGTCATCTTTTAAAACAGAATCATTATCAGTTATTGTTCTTAATGTTCTACCATTATTAACATCACCATTTTTATCATCTGTTTGTTTTCTAGTAGCAGAATCTGCTGATGCACCAAAACCAAAACTTGGAACAGTATTAAGAGTTAAATATCCAGCAGTTAATCTTACATGGGCATTAGATTTACCAACAATTGCAGAAGCACCATCTTTTTGGTGTCCTTCCGCATCATAAAAGTTTTGTTTCTTACCTGTATCATCAGCGTTTTTAGCACTACCGATAACATTTGTAGGTGCGTTTGAATCAGTATCAGCAGCTGAAGCACTAACACTTAATCCACCTAACACTAAGGCACTTGCAGTTAAAGCTAAAATATTTTTTTTACTAAATAACATAATTATACCTCCATATATATATATAAATTTTCATTTGCTTAAAAGATTAACTTTTAAAGTAACTTTTAAACAAAAAGCTGGATAAATATTAATAAATTTATATTTATTAGCTCTAAAAACATAATATAAAACTTTCTTAACTTTTTCAATTAAAACATATCTAAAAAATTAAATTTTTTTAATTTTTATTTCATTTTTTTCAATGACTGGAACAAAAAATTCATTACGATATTTTTGAATAACTTTAAAATTAGTTGTTTCACCTTTTTGTAATTCAGTTGATTTGATTGAAAAAGCCATGTCGTCTTTTCTCTTATCAATGAATCTACTATCATAGTAGTAATTAATTTTAGCCTTATCTTTTAGACTTAAATTTAAAGGCCTCGGATAATTATTTGAAGTATTGACAACCGATTTTTGATTAATTGTAACAGGATTAACTGTAATAAGCCACATAATAATTAATCCAGTTAAAGAGATAAATAGAGCTGTGAAAATTCCACTATACTCATTTTTTATACGCCTAATCTTTGAAATTAGCAATCCTAGCAAACAGAAAATTCCAATAAAAACCATCACAGATCCAATGACGCTGATAGTATTATAGAAAATAATCATGGAACTTTCCCCCTTTATTAATTGATATTAGGAACTAACTTTCTATAGCAAACTACACTAATTAAAAAAAAGCTCGAAGCTAGAAAAGATGAAACTGGCAAAATCATTAACATTGATTTAGGTAAAACAATTGCTAATATTGGAAAAGCATATGCTGCCGGAACTTTTACCTTAATTAATTGTAATAGTAAAAATACCAAAGGTAAACTAACAAGACTTATTATTAACCATGATTTAAAATTTAAATAAACTAAAAATCCAATTGTCGCTGACCCCGTCAAAGCAATAATCTGTTTGATTGCTAAATTAAAATGATACTTAGGTTTTTGGAGAACTTCATACAAAACAACCAATACTGGTGGAATACCTATCATTTGTGGAACTTGAAATACAATAACAACTAATGCCCAAATTAAAATTAATCCTGTATAAACCGCCATATTACGATATAGCATAGCAGAACCCTTATGCAACTTTCGATGAGATCCGCGAATATGAACACTAATCATTAAAATAAACGTAAAACTTAAAGTAGCAACAATGAAGGAAACATGATTAGCGTTAACAATAATAGGTAATAATCCCGTTGCAAAAGATGGAGCTAATGCACAACTCAATAATTTAAGAAAAATAATTACAAACAATAATACTAACAATATCTTTGAAACATAATTCATCGATAATAAATTAATTAAAAAACCAACAATTGCTGTTATCGAAGGAGCTAAAAATATTTTAGTAGGTTCGCAAATCCAATTAGAATCTTGATAAATAAAAATTCCCGTTGTTAATGCGGCTATTTCAGGTAAAATAATTTCAATATCTTTAAATAAAGTTGCTATTAGTATCATTAATATAACGAATAAATATCCAATTAGATAATCTCTAATTTCTAATTTACTTAATCTCAAAACAAAAAATCCCTTCTTAATTAAAAACTTAATCTAAAACAACTAAACTAGTTTATCATAATTAATTTTTAATATTAATATTAAAAATCACTTTGATAGCTTTATTTTTATAAAAGTGTTATTATGCCATAGTATAAAAGTTAGAATCGAGGATTATAATGAATTATAAAATATTTAATAAATTAATTTTGTTAATAATAGCAAGTTGTTCGCTCTTAATATTTAGTAATCAGACAGTAAATGCAAGTAAAACCACTGTTTCAAATTACTATATTTCGATTAATGGAAAAGAATTCCTAAAATCATTAAAATCTAATTACCCAAAAAGTTATAAAAGAATTTCCAAAACTGATTATCGACATCTTAATAATAAAAAAAAGGCAGTTAAGCTTTCTAAAGTGAATTCAAATTACCGTATGGTCTTAAATTATAAAGTAGGAAATTTAATTTCTAAAATAAATATGGTGGCAATTTCTGGATCTGTATCTGATGGTTTAATGCACTTCAACAAAT
Source organism: Lactobacillus sp. S2-2 (assembly GCF_021698855.1). GTDB lineage: Bacteria > Bacillota > Bacilli > Lactobacillales > Lactobacillaceae > Fructilactobacillus. The sequence continues at coordinate 28,654 of NZ_WWFA01000010.1, read as the reverse complement.
TAAAAAAAGAATGGTCGGCACCAGTCAATTTTGGTACTGCATTCAGTGTAATCCATGCTAATGACGTTAACTTAAATAATAAAAATATTGCAGTAAGTTATAAAGCAATTCCAAAACATAAAAGTAGTTATGTAATTACTAGTTTTAAATAAAAAAACTTAAGAGATAATCTCTTAAGTTTTTTTATGCAATTAATCAAAATGACGTCCTAAAATATCTAAACTATATAAATTGCTATCCATTATAGCAACATCAGGCAAATGTCCCCATTGTTCAAAATTATTATTTTGGAACAATTTTTGACTTGGTAAATTATGTGAAAAAATATTTGCAACAATTACATTAATCTTTAATTCATCCAATTTACTAAAAACAAAATCAAGTGATTTTTGTCCTAAACCTTTCTTTTGATAACTTTGACTAATATAAATACTGATCTCAGCTGTTTTTTGATAAGCTGGTCGTCCATAAAATGGTTCTAATGCAACCCATCCCGCTATCTTATTTTTATCTTTTATAACCCAAATAGGAAAATCTTCATTATAAGAATCAAACCACTCTTGTTTTTCAGCAACACTTACTAGTTCTGTATCAGCAGTTGCAATTCTGGTTGGAATTGACTGATTATAAATAGTAACAATTTCCGGTAAATCTTTTTGTTGTGCTATTTCAAAATTAAATTCCATAATGTAATCCTCCATATAATTTTTTATTTATTATACACGTTAATTAAAAAAATTATACTTATTTAAAGTATATGATGTTATCATTAATATTAACTCTTATAAAGCGAGGAAGCATAATGAATCTAAACTCTATTAAACAATTTTCATTCCTTGTTATTGCATGCTTTACATTATTATTAATCAGCAATAATGTTAGCGATGCAAAGCAAGTAAATATTTCAACACAGTACGTTTCAATTAGTGGTAAAGAATTTTTAGAATATCTAAAGCAAGATTATCCTAATAGTTATAAAAATCTATCAAAAGTTGAAAAAAAAGGATTAAATAATCAAAAATCAGCTGCTAAACTTTCAAAAACAAACTCAAATTACAAAATGATTTTAAGTTCAAATATTAATATTTTAATTCCTAAACTAAGTATGGTCGCAACTTCTGGAACTATTTCTGATAGTTTAACAGAATGTAATAATTTAGAAAAAAGTTGGTCAAACGCAGTTAATTTTGGTACTGCATTTACTATTATTTATGCAAATGACATCCAATTTAATAATCAAAATATTTCAGTTAGCTACAAATCCATTCCAAAACATCAAAATAGTTACGTAGTAACTAGCTTTAAATAAAAGCAGGACTAATTAATTAGTCCTGTTTTTATTTACTAATCTTCATCAGATTAGAATCATCATAATGCTGAATTTGATTAAATCGAAGTTTTTGTTTATTTTTCTTAATATAATTCTTATCTTGTGATTCAAGTGAACTATCAAATGATTGATAAGAATTTTTATTTCCAATCACATATCTAATATTTGCAGGAATTTCATTTCGATTAATTAATCGTGCTTCTTTAACATATGAACCTTTATGCATAACTAGAGCATAATTATCTTGTTCTTTAGGGATTTCTCCAATTTGAAACTTAATCCATTCCCCATTACCGAATGCATCATGCACTACAAATGCATCAACCGGTTGAGGTTGATCAACTGTTTGCATTTTACTTTTACCATGCATATCAACAACTTCTTCTTTAACCTTTTTCATAGGAGTTTTTTTAGGTAATAAAGCATAATCATATTGATACTTCATAAATGGATTAGCTCGATTGACCATATCATTTTGTGCATATCTTCCCCACGAAAAAACTCCCATCATCACCCAAAAAATTAGTGCAATTATTATAATTAAAAGTAAGATTATTTTATACCATTTTTTCTTTTTAACATCCCTACTAATATGAGTAACCGTCTCTAAATCATCATCTCGCAATAATTGATCTAAAGAAATATTTAATTCATCACTTAATTGAACTAGAGTATCTAAATTTGGGACAGTTTTACCAGTTTCCCAACGCGAAATTGTTTGACGAGTAAGATGTAATCGATTGGCTAATTCATTTTGACTAAGCCCTTTTTCTTCTCGTTTATTTTTTAACTGTTCAGCTAAAATCATATTATCACTCCTTTATTAATTTTAGATTAACTAATCTTTATGTGATCAACAAGCAACCATCTTGTTACATACGTTATTTTTTTAAAATTAATTTATAGCCAAACAAAATTCTCAACAAATTCCATCTAAAAGTTTAAAATATATTTATAAACATTAGGAGGTTATACAGATGGAAAACTATCTTTTAAGAAATGGCTTAGAACTTCCAAAAATTGGTTTTGGAACTTATAAACTAAATGGATTTACTGGTGCTAAAACAATTAGCACTGCAATTAAAAATGGATATCGTCTTTTAGATACAGCTTATAATTATGAAAATGAAGGAGCAGTTGGTCGTGGAATTGCTGATTCAGGAATTGACCGTAGTGATTTAATTGTAACTACTAAAATTCCAGGACGTTACTATCAACATGATCAACTAATTCAAACTTTACAAGAATCTCTTTACCGTGCACATCTTGATTACTTTGATATTGTCCTATTACATTGGCCAAATCCAAAAGATGATCACTATGTAGAAGCATTTAAAGCATTAATTGAAGCAAAAAAATGGGGATTAGTTCGCACAATTGGAGTATGTAATTTCTTACCTGAGCATTTAGACCGTCTTGAAAAAGAAACTGGTGAACTTCCTGAAATCAACCAAATTGAACTTCATCCAAGCTTTAATCAAGTAGATCAAAGAAAATACAATGAAGAACATCAAATTTTAACTGAAGCTTGGAGTCCACTAGGACGTGCCAGCGAAGTATTACAAGATCCAACTTTAACAAAAATCGCAAATAAATATCAAAAAAATGTTGGTCAAATTATTTTACGTTGGGAAGTTCAATTAAATGTCTTACCAATTCCCAAATCATCAACTCCAACTCGTCAACGTGGCAACAAAGATGTCTTTGATTTTGAATTAACTGATGAAGAAATGGAAATCATCAATCAAATGACAAAACCAGATGGTCGAATCGCCAACCAAGACCCTGCCGTATATCAAGAATTTTAAATTCAAAAACATCCAAAAACGCTTTAAAGATAAGTAATCTTTAAAGCGTTTTTATTTAAAATTTTTTTCAAAAAATACGTTATAGAAAAACCATATTGATTGTGGTATATTGCTCAATGCTATTTTAATTGGAGGTATTTACAATGACTAAATTAACAAAGAAAAATATAACAACAAACTTTATTCAAATTATAGTAATCTTTATCTACATAAACTTATTAACTAGCTTATTTGGCATGCAAGAATCTTTAACTGGAGTTGCTTTAATTACTGCACTGCTAATGTTCATAAATATTCCACTACAACTTAGTCCAAAAAAAGCATCCCTAATGGTTTCAACCTCATTTTTATTATATGGGACAATTGCCACTTTAAATTTAATTGTTCCTTTTTATCTAATGATTCCAATCAATTTAATTTCAATTTATACATTGATGTGTGCATATTCAAATAATTTTAAGTATAAAATATTTATGCCCTTTATATTATTATATATTTTTGATTCAACTACTGACATGAACAACTTTAATTTGAAAAATAGATTTTTATGTTTATTACTAACATCTGTTTTATTAGGAATTGTATATTTTATCAAGAATAAAAATGATGCAAATAATGTTCAATCTCCTCATGTAAAGCTTGAATCACATTATGTTTCCATACTCATGAGTGTTGGAATTTCATTATCCTTAATCATCATAAACTGCTTCCACTTAAGTAAAGGCATGTGGATTTGTATGACGGTTATGTCACTTACACAAATTTCAGTAAACACAACAAAACAAAGATTACTAAGAAGAATTATGGGTACTATTACAGGAATCTTAATTTATTTTGTTATCTTTAGTATTTTAATTCCCGTTCAATATCATCTTTATTTAATTCTAATTTTAGCGTTTGTATTTTCATTTATTAAAAATTATTTTGTTCAAATCATTTTTATCACATTTAATGTAATGTACTCTACTGAAAATCTTTTCAGCTTGAATCAAGCAATTCTACAAAGAATTAGTTTTATTATCTTAGGTTGTCTGATTGTGACAGTAATTACTTATCTCATTAAAAATATTTTTGCATATCAATATAAAAAATATTCACTTAGTAAATAATCATAATTATTGATTAATATCAATTTTTTATTGCATCTTTTTTTATATCATATTGACTATAAGGAGGGATAATCATGTTTAAAATTCAAAAATTTTATAAACAAAATCAGAAACTAGTCATCTTAACAATGACCATTTTGATTATATTAGCTGAATTATCACTGCATATTTTTAATTCAAACTATCTATATCAATTAATAATGTTTATCACTGCAATAATTGGTATCATCCCAATCTTCATCAATGCTTTTTCAGCATTAAAATTCAAAATGATTTCAATTGAATTATTAATTACTCTAGCCACTTTTGGTGCTTTTATTATCCATGAATTTAATGAAGCTGCTTTTGTTACTTTCTTATTTCTACTAGGAAATTTATTAGAGTCATTCACTTTAAAAAAGACCCGCTCAGAAATTAAAAAATTAACTGAAATGGCACCTAAAAAAGCAATTATTATTGATAAAGATCAAAAACAAACTGAAGTTGCAATCAATAAGCTAAAAATAAATGATCAAATTATCGTAAAACCAGGTTCTCAAATTCCAGTTGATGGTTCAATTATTAGTGGGTCCGGATTAATCAATGAAGCTAATATAACTGGAGAAGCTAAACTAGTTAAAAAATATAATTCAGATGAAGTTTACTCTGGAACTAACTTAGAAGATGGAAGTTTAATCATTCAAGTTAATAAAACTGGTCGTGATACCACATTTGGAAAAATTATTAATTTAGTTGAAGAATCTCAAGATAAAAAATCAAATAGTCAAAAATTTATTGATCGCTTTGCAAAATACTATACGCCAATTGTCTTAATTCTTTCATTATTAGTTGGTTTAATTTCCATGAATTTAAAGATAGCCATTACCATGATGGTGCTTGGTTGTCCTGGTGCTTTAATAATCGGAGTACCTGTATCTAATGTTGCTGGAATTGGTGCTGGTGCTAAAAAACACATCTTATTCAAAGGAGGACAAGCAATCGCCAATCTAAATCAGATTGACACAGTCCTTTTTGATAAAACTGGAACTTTAACCACTGGAAATCCTGAAGTTGAAGATTTTATTTTACTTCAAGGTTCCAAAAAAAATATTCAACAAATATTACAAGCCGCTGAAAGTGAATCAAATCATCCACTAGCAAAAGCTATTTTAAAATTTACTAATTCTAAATCAAAAATTAAATTGAATCAATCAACCACAATCAAAGGAAAAGGACTTAAAGTAAATGTATCTGGAACAAATTATTTTATTGGTAATCAAACTTTAATTAATGAAAATATTAATCAAAAAAATAACTTAGCATCTACTATTAGACCACTTGAACAACAACACAAAACAATCGTAATTATTAGTAACTACGACCAAAGTGAATTAGCTATTTTAGCAATTCGTGACCATCTTCGTCCTGAAGAAAATCAAGCTCTTACTAAACTAAAAGAACAAGGAATTAAAAATCTCACAATTTTATCTGGTGATTCAAAAACCTCTGTTAATGCCTTAGTTAATGAATTACCTATTGATCAAGGATTTGGTAACTTATTACCTGAAGATAAAGCTCAGTATATTAAAGAGCTACAAGCCAACAATCATAAAGTTATGTTTGTTGGTGATGGAATTAATGACAGTCCTGCAATTTCAAATGCAGATATTGGCATTGCAATGGGAAGTGGGACTGATGTTTCAATTGATATTTCAGATATCGTTTTAATTAATTCTAATTTAAATGATTTATCTACTGCTAAAGATATTGCCAATAAAACTTATCAAAACATGAATCAAAATATTTTCATTAGTATTTTTACTGTTGTCATTTTATTAATTGGCGTTTTCTTTAATGTAATTCAGATGGGAAATGGAATGTTCTTCCATGAAATTAGTATTTTAATTGTTATTTTAAATGCAATTCGTTTATCACACTTTTTTAATAAAAATTGATTTATATCAATTATTTATTAAAGAGAACAAACTATATTAAAGTCATACAAATCAAGGAGGAATTTATTATGAAAAATTACAGTTTACAATTAGAAACCATTACCTGCCCTTCATGTTTACAAAAAATTGAAAAGACAGTTAGTGATCAAGCTGGTGTATCAGATGCTGAAGTATTATTTAATGCTAGTAAAGTTAATTTAAAACTAGATGAAACTAAAAATTCAGTTGATCAAATTAAAGCAGCAATTCAAAAATTAGGTTTTGAAGTTCAATCTGTTGCCTAACTAAATCAGATTTAATAAACGTGTTATTATCATATTAATGATAACAACGCGTTTTTATTTAAGGAGAAATTATGAATAATCATTTATGTGTTGATAACGTCCCACTTTTTAAAGATTTAGCTTTAGAAGACAAAATTAAAATTGAAAAATTGATTCAGTATCAACATTTAAATAAAAATGAAATTATCTTTCAACCATATGAAAATGAAAAAAAGTTAATTATTTTGGCTACTGGTTTGATGAAAATTTACCAATTAACTGATGACGGTAAAGAACAAATTATTCGTATTATTAATGATGGTGAATATGAAGGTGAGAATTGGTTATTTGGCCAGGATAATTTTAACCTATATGGTGAAATAACTGATAAAAGTGAAATTTGTATTATTAAAGAAACTGACTTTAATCAACTATTAAATCAATATCCAAAATTAGCTTTAAATTTATTAAAAATCAATTTACAAAAAACACATGAATTAGAGAAACAGAATAAGTATTTAATTATTCAAAAAATTGAAAAAAGAATTGCAACTTATTTATTAGAGACATATCATTTAAAAAATAAAGTAACTTTCAAATTACCATTGAAAATGAAAGATTTAGCTAATTATATCGGAACCACTCCAGAAACGTTAACTAGAAAATTTAAATTATTAGAACAAGAACAAATTATAAAAAAAGAAAAATCAAATATCGAAATATTAAATTTAAATCAATTAATTAAAACAGCTGATAATAATTAAAAATTATCAGCTGTTTTTGTTAATAACATTTTTAAACACTTTATGCACAAAGTTATCCACAGACAAATTCACAATATCTTTGTTTTAGGAAAAAAATACATACCTGTTATTTTCTACAATTTGTCAATGTTATTTTTTTAAAAGTAATTAATCCACAGTTAAACATATGTTCGTTAACACAATACAAACGTTGCTAAATCAATGTTTATGACGTTAAAAAAGCATTAATAAAAAAGTTACACACACACCCTGTGGATAACTTTAATAATAACTTTTAACAGCTGTAATAATTGGTAATAAAGGAATTATAATTTCACAAATCATTAATCCACAGACTTATCCACAACATTTGATATTGTGAATAAGTTCTTTATAAAAAGCCAATCATTTACATTATTTTTAAATTTTAATATTCGTAAATAAAAAAATAAGCCTCATTAACTGAGGCTTATTTTTATTAACTAGCTTGATTTAATTTAATTGTTGAAGTTTGTAATTTACCATCACGATAATATTCAACTGAGATTTTATCTCCAACCTTATGTTGATATAAGATTGATTGTAATTTACCTTGATCAGTAATTGCTTGACCATCTAACTTAGTAATTACATCATATTGTTTTAATCCAGCCTTTTTAGCAGGTGAATTCTTAACTGATTGCATTACTACTACCCCTTTAGAAACTTTAGAAGGTAATTTTAATTTAGATTTTTGATCACTTGCTGCAATATTAGATAAGTCGATATATTTAATTCCTAATTTTGGTCTAGTTACTTTACCATCTTTAACTAATTGATTAATAATTTTAGTTACTTCATTACTTGGAATTGCAAATCCCATTCCTTCAACACTTGTACCAGAACTATCTGTTGATAATTTCATTGAATTAATTCCAATTACTTGTCCAGCAAGGTTTAGAAGTGGTCCACCAGAATTACCTGGGTTAATTGCGGCATCAGTTTGAATTACAGTTGCATATCCAGCTGATGTATTGCTGCTTCCTGAAGCTGCTTGTTGTACTTGACGTTTCTTAGCTGAAATAACTCCTTGAGTTAATGAAGATGCATAATCTGAACCTAATGGTGATCCAATTGCTAATGCAGTTTCACCAACATTAATATTATTAGAATTACCAAAGTTAGCAACCTTATCAATTGAAGAACCATTAATTTTTAGAACTGCTAAGTCAGTTACTGAATCACTACCGACTAATTTAGCAGATAATTTTTTACCATTACTTAATAGTACTTCAAGTGATGAAGAACCAGCAACCACGTGGTTATTAGTTACGATATAAGCAGCATTGTCGGATTTACGATAAATAACTCCTGATCCTTCACTAACTTTTTCAAGTGATGAATCATCACTTGAACCACTGTTACCATTAGAGTTCCCGGAATTACCATTATTTCCACCAAAAAGATCACCAAATAATGAAGATGCATCACTACTATTATTTTTTGAAGTCTTTTCTTTATTGATAACTGAAACAACGCTATCTTTGTTATTATTATAAACATTAGTAGCTTGAGTTTGAACATTTGTTTTCTTATTGTCGACTTTAGCTGTTCCACCTTTACTAGAACCGCTTGGAACAGACTCAGTTACATCAGTTGAATTATTTAATAGAGAAACTCCTCCATAAACAGCTCCTCCACCAATGACACCTGATATAAAAGCAACTAAAGCAATTTTTGTAAATAACTTACCACTTTTCATTTGTCATCATCCTTTATTTAATTTGTAATCAATTCTAGCAGTAAAACATAAAAAAATCATTAATTTAACTTTAAAGAGTAATTAATCCAGAAACTTGTTCAACATCAGTATCTAATAAATTAAATGCATCACCAAGTCCAAAATCATGCTCATCTAAAATACTTGATACGGTTAAATGAGCTAATGATTTCATATTATTATGATGACTACGATGACCAATAAAGATATTATCAGTTTGCTCACCGATAATATCCATCATTGCCTTGGCACCATCTTCATTCGATAAATGTCCTCTATCTGACATAATTCGTTGCTTCGTATCCCATGTGTAATCACCATATCGCAACATTTCGATATCATGATTACATTCCATAACATATGCATTTGCATTTTTAATAATTCCAGCGATTCTTTCAGAAACATAACCTGTATCAGTTAAGACTACAAAACTTTTACCTTGATGATGAAAATTATAAAATTGCGCATTTGCAGCATCATGTGAAACTGAAAAACTCTCAACATCTAAATCACCAAATAATTGGGTTGTATTTGGTAAAAATAAATTTTTTTGTGTTTCTGGGAAATCACCAATATGAGGTGCCATTGCATCCCATGTTTCTTGATTTGCATAAACATTAATACTTGGATATTTTCTTGCTAAAATTCCGACTGCTTTTGCATGATCAGTATGTTCATGACTAACAAATAACAAATCAACATCGTTTAAATCACGATTAATTTGATCCATTAAATTTTTAATTTTCTTTCCACTAAGCCCTGCATCTAGCAAAACCTTATGTTGATTAGTTTCAATATAAGTTACATTTCCAGAACTTCCACTAGATAAAACACTTACTTTCATTGGATCATCATTATTCAATTAAAATCCTACTTTCATAAATTAACTCTGATAATTATCATCAACTACTTCTGTATTAACAACTGAACCATCAAAAGCATTGATTTTCTTATATTCAACTTGGTTATCTTTCTTTAGTGCAATCAACCAGGTTGGAATGTATACTCCACTATTTTGAATCTTCAAACTCTTAGTGTATGTCAATCTTGACCAAAGAATGGAAGAATCATCTTGAATTCCATTATATTGATATAAAAGCGTTATTGCTTTTTCAGCAGAAATTGTCGGTGCTTTTTCCTTTAAAACTTTTACATCAATTAAATTATTTTGAACATAGCTAGTTACTTGATTATCTTTTACATTAAATATTATTTTTGATCCAAAAAAATCCAATCCATATGATTTTTGCGTATAAACAATCTGGCTTTTACTAGACAAATCTTGATTATATTTATATGATGTTCCATCCAAAATAAAATTATTTCGTTTTAACAATTGATCAATTGATTCTGATGGATCATTTGGATTAATTGAAATTGGTTGATTTAAAGTTGAATGAATTTCATATTTTGAAGTCTTAATTTGTTGATTATTTAACTTATTTACTTGCTTAGCTAAATTTGTATTTTTAACTGCCGATAAATAATAACCATTACTGGTCTTATTCGAAGGATTATCAAAATTAATTTTAACTCTTCTCATTTCTTTTAAAACAGTTTCATTACTTGTTTGCGTATTATCTGATTGAATGTTGGAATTTTGTTGATACATTACAAATAAGAACATATCAATCAAAATGAAGGCAACTAAAAAGATTTGCTGAATCTTTTTAAAATCCATTAGAATCACCTCCATTATTTAAACTAAGTAATTGATTATAGTTATACCAATTATTTTGATAATTAATAAACCAAGTTGGAACTAATGAAACTAATAAATTATTCTTCTTGTTAAATTTAGTTTGATATCCAATTTTTATATCACTAACATCACGAATATTAATTCCAACTTTTGCAATTTCAGACAATACTTCATTTGTATTAGGTAACTTTACATTATTTTTATTTGAAGGAATTGGAACTTGGAAATTTTCATCAGAAAATTGATAATTTTTTGATGATTTTGTTGAATGATAAGTATATGTTCCAATTCTTTTTTGACTGAAAATAGGATAACTTTCAATTAAGTTTCTAAAATTAACGGTGTCATTCTTTTTATCATAACCATAAAAAACACTATTATCGATTGGAACACCAATGTTAATTGCGCCATAATAAGCTGATTTTAGCTCCTGTTCATAATTACTATCTTTATCATCAACTCGATAGTCATTATAACGAATATCATTATCATTAAACGTTAAAATTTGATTTTGATTACTGTAAATAGTTCTATTTTGTCTTCTCTTAACATTTTCATCGTTAGAATTACCAAAAACATTACTAGTATAAAAACTTTGTGTTTGTTGCTTCAATAAATATGCATAAACTTTCATTGAAGTTGGCTTCTGATAATAAACAAATGGTTTATTATTTAATCGATTAATTTGAACTTGTTGTCGCTTAATATTTTTATTTAAAATTTGATATATTCTGTCATAATTTAATGATTTAACCCTTAATTCATAGACTTTTTTATTATCATCATTTAATAAATAATAACGATTTTTATTATTCAATGGAACAATAATTCGGTTGAATTCAACTTTTTTAGCCTTACTTTTTTGTGTTTTATTAACTGAAATATCAGTTAAATTAAATGGAATTTTTGATTCGTAATTTAACATAATCTGATTAGGGTTCTTTAAAAATTCAAAATAATCATTATTATCAAGACTATTTTTGGCAGTAATTCTTTCAATTGAATTACTTTTAATTTCATTAAAAAAATCATTAATCACATTAGATGTTTCACTTGTTAAAGTGTATTGTTGTCCATTAGACCAATTTTGAATCACTTGAGTTGGGGCATACAAATCATGAATTTTAGTATCACTATTTTCATTTCTTAGTTCTGTCGATTCATTTTGGTTATTTGCATTACTATAATTAGATGGGTTAATTAAAATAAATGCTGATAATACCAAACTAATACCGATTACAATTGCTAGTAATAGTGGTAATATTTTCCCTCTAATCTTCTTTAGCATCCCAAAGGTCCTCCTCTACTGATTCATAAGGTAATGAAATATAGAATGTTGAGCCTTGTCCTTCAACACTATTTGCCCAAATTCTTCCATTTAAGGCTTCAATGACTTCTTTTGAAATTGCAAGACCTAAACCACTACCACCTTGAGCTCTAGAACGAGCCTTATCAACTCGATAAAATCGATTGAAAATCTGATTAATTGCTGACTTAGGCATTCCAAGTCCTTGATCGGAAATACTTAAAATAACACGATTATGATTTACATATAAGCGACAAGTAATAACTCCACCGTCTGGTGAATATTTAATTGCATTATTCATAATATTATCAATAACTTGTGTAAATCGATCAGTATCAATTTCAACCCACAAATCTTCTTTACTAAAGATTCGTTTAATTGAATAATTTTTTTCTACTTTATCGTCATCACTTTGAATAATCATATCAAAACGATCCAAAATATAATTATATAAACGATTAATATTAACTAATTCCGTTTCAAATTTTTGAGTTCCTGAATCCATTCGAGAAAGTGTCAATAAATCATTAATCATTCGAGTCATTCGATCAGTTTCATCTTTTGCAACATTCAAAAATTTAGGTGCTAATTCTGGATCTTCCATTGCACCATCAGAAAGAGCTTCGATGTAAGAATGGACACTGGTTAATGGCGTTCTTAATTCATGTGAAACATTTGAAACAAATTGTTTTCGATCTTCATCAAGCTTTTGTTGTGCCGTTACATCATGTAAAACACAAGCTAGTCCATTAACAAATCCAGATTCTCTTTGAATTAATGAAAAATGAGCTGTTACAATTAATTTTCTTTCTTCATTAGAGTAATCAACAAAAACACGTTCTGGCTTTTCCATTAATTCCTTAAAAGTAAAGCGATCTTCAAGCCCTAAAACATCTAAAATTGATTGTCCAATAACTTTATCCTTATCAATATCTAAAAAGTTTAACGCTTCATCATTAATAATGATAACTTTACCTCTTCGATCAGTTGAAACAACTCCATCAGTCATATTATCTAAAACTGAATCTAGTCTTCTTCTTTCAGATTCAGAAGCCTCCTGCGATTCTTCAATTCTAAAAGACAAATTATTAATTTCATTAGCTAATTGATCTAACTCATCATTTCCATAAATATCAACATGTCCTGAATAGTCACCTTGAGAAATTTTAAGTGTTTGTCTTCTCATGGCATCAATTGGTTTAGTAATTGCTCTTGAAATTAATAAAGTTAATAATAGAATGGCAAGAATGGCAATCAAAGAAGCAAACAAGTAAATAACTGTTACACTATTTATATTTTGATAAACTGAATTTAAATTGGCCTTTATGTAAACAACACCTAAACTTGTGTTGTTATTTTTTCGACTATTATAAATTGGACTAATCTTTGTATAATAACGGTTATCTCCATTTGAAGTATTTTGCTCAAATGCTTCTAAACGATTTAATGCGTATTTGATATTAGTATTTTGTGTTTTTTGACCTACTAAATATTGATAACTATTTTGATTAGTTCCTCGAATATTCCCTTTTGCATCAACTACTTGAATTTCATTTGAACTATCTGTATCAATATTTTCTAAAATACTTTTAATTTGTCGATTAGCTTCATCCTGATTTTTATTTTCTAGCTGCTTTCTGATTGAAGTAACTACATATGGTTTTACTTGAACAGAATTTTTGAAAGTCTCTAAATTTTGACTTTCTAATTGTTTAACAAAAACAGCTCCGACCACTTCTAAGGTAATCAGCATCATTAATGAAAAAACTAAAGCCATTTTAAAATAAATTGAATGAAAAAATTTACGATTATTTCTCATTTATTTTTAAAATCCCTTCATTATTATTGTAATTAATCTTCTTCAGTAGCTTCACGAATATAATAACCAACTCCACGTCTAGTAACTAACCAATTAGGATGACTCGGATTGTCTTCAACTTTTTCACGGAGTCGACGAATTGTAACATCAACGGTTCTAACATCACCAAAATAATCATAGCCCCATACTGTTTGTAATAAATGTTCTCGGGTCATTACTTGTCCAATATGTTGAGCAAGATAATATAACAATTCAAATTCACGGTGAGTTAAATCAACTGCTTTTCCATCTTTAGTTACTGAATAAGCATCTGGATGAATTACTAAATCACCAATTTCAATATCTTCATTTTTTCCATCTTCTGCTGGACTATCTGGAATATTTTCTTGTCTTCTCAAATTAGCTTTTACTCTCGCAACTAATTCACGATTTGAAAATGGTTTTGTAACATAATCATCAGCTCCCAGTTCTAGCCCAAGAACTTTATCTAATTCTGAATCTTTAGCAGTTACCATAATAATTGGAGTATTGTTTTCTTTTCTAACTTCTTTAGCAACTTCAAGTCCATCAACTTTTGGTAACATAAGATCTAAAATAATTAGATCTGGTTTTTCATCAGCAAATTTTTGTAGTGCTTCTTCACCATCATAAGCTACTACTACTTCAAATCCTTCCTTTGAAAGACTGAATTTTTCAATATCTGTAATTGTTTTTTCATCATCGACTACTAAGATCTTTTTCATAAATTTTTTATCTCCTTGTATCTAATTTTTATTAATACAATTGATTTTTATTTTAATAAAAAGCTACCATATATGTAGCTAACTAGTGTAAATTATATCACAAGCAAAACCCACAATCATGTAACTAGCAATTAACAATCTGATTACTAATTCAATTAATTTATTAATTTGGTTGCATGAGCTTTTACCATGTGATAATATAGTATTCGTACTTTGAAACGGGCAGTTAGCTCAGCTGGCAGAGCAACGGACTCTTAATCCGTGGGTCCAGGGTTCGAACCCCTGACTGCCCATGATATTTTTATAATATTCAACAACCACTAAATGACAATCACGCTGCTATAAAGCCGTGATTGTTATTTTTTATCCATACGGTATATAATATATAGTATAATATACTATATTAATATAAGGAGACGATATCATGGATATAACATATGAAAAAGAAAAGATTAAACAATTAGAATCTGAATTAACAACCGAAGAACAATTATTAGTTGAAACTAGAGTTCAAAACGAGACTAGAGAGCCTTTAATTGCTTGGTTACTTTGGTTCTTCTTAGGAAGATTCGGTGCACATCGTTTTTATATGAAAAAACCATATGCTGGTTTAATGCTTGGTTTAGAAATTGCTGGATGGATAACTTCAATTATTTTAATTGGATTTGTTATCATATTCGCAATGACTATTTGGTGGATTATAGATGCTTTTAATATGATTCAATGGATTAATGAAGAAAAAATTCATACAAGAAAAGTTATTTTAGAAAGCTTTATTGCAAATAAAAATAATTAATAAAAAAACTTTGAGAATTTTCTCAAAGTTTTTTTATTTTTATAGTAATTTAATACCTGCTGCTTCACATTGCTCAATCATTTCATCTGGCCAAACACTAGCTTGAACCTCACCTACATGAGCTTTACCAAGTAATAACATACAGATTCTTGATTGACCAATTCCACCACCAATTGTATATGGTAATTTTTGGTTCATAATATCTTGATGATATTTATATTTTAATCGATCAGTAGCATTAGCTTTCTTCAATTGTGAGTCAAGGGCATCTTCATCAACTCTAATTCCCATACTTGAAACTTCTAATGCATGTTGTAATGGTTCAAACCAGAATAAGATATCCCCATTTAAGCTCCAATCATCATAATCAGGTGCTCTGCCATCATGACGTTTTCCACCCTTTAATTGATCTCCAATTTGCATTACAAAGACTGCACCATATTCTTTACAAATTGCATCTTCACGTTCTTTTGGAGTTAACTCAGAAAAACGATCTTCTAATTCTTGAGTTGTTACAAAATGAATTTCGTCTGGTAAATGATAAGAAGCTTCTGGATATTTATACCAAACTTCATGTTCCATATGCTTAATTACTTTAAAAATTGACTTTACTGTATCTTTTAAAGTTTCAACATTACGCTCTGATTTTTCAATAACTTTTTCCCAGTCCCATTGATCAACATAGATAGAGTGAATGTTATCAAGATCTTCTTCATCTTTACGAATGGCATTCATGTTAGTGTAAATTCCAGTATGTGGTTTAAATCCAAATTCACCCAAAGCATTTCTTTTCCATTTCGCAAGTGATTGAACAATCTCAATTTCTTTATCAGGCATTTCTTTTGCTTTAAAAGCAACTGGTCCTTCAACACCGTTCAAATTATCATTTAATCCGGTACTCTTTTCAACAAACATTGGAGCAGATAGTCTAGATAGATTTAATTGATCACTCAATTCTTTTTGAAAAATATCTCTGATAAATTGAATTGCTTGTTGTGTAGTTTTACGTGACATTTTTGCGTCGTATGATTCCGGTATAATTAAATGCATAATAAGTTCCCCTTTTATATTTAAATTTAATAATTAATAATAAAAAACAAAAAATCCTTCATCCCAAATCAAGGGACGAAAGATTTCGCGATACCACCCAAGTTGTCCACATAATCGTGAACCACCTCTAAAGTATATTCATTTTTATTATCTAAATATTAAATTACGGGCCCGTAATTGATTAATTTAGAAACGGAGAAAGTGTTATTCAAAAAAATCAGGGTCTGCTGAGTTCTCACTATCCTCAACTTACTGGAAGAATGATTATTTTTACTCGTCTTTCTTTTGGTTATTATTAATTGTTTAGTATAGTAGCACGTAAAAAAAATTAAGTAAAGGATTTTAGTTGAAATTATTTTTAATTTGACATTTTAGCCAATAATGAATATGATACATAACAATTAAATATTTCTAAAAGCGGATAAGTTGAGTACTTATAATTAATTTTTAAGAGAATTCTTGGTTGGTGTAAAAGAATAAATTAATTATTAGGAATATGGACTTGGAGCAAATCATTAGTGAATTATTAACTAATGGCGGGTTTGTAACTGTTATAATTACAAAGCTATACTTTAAAAAGTGCAGCTTATCTAAGAAATGTATAAATATACATAAATTAAGGTGGTACCACGAGCATTCGTCCTTTGTCAGGACGGATGCTTTTTTATTTTAAGGAGTGATAAAAGTGAAACAAAAAAATCTTAATCGAGAAATATCAAAAAGAAATATGCTAATGATTTCTCTTGGTGGTGTGATTGGAACTGGTCTATTTTTAAGTTCTGGATATACGATTCATGAAGCTGGTCCTTTAGGAACTATTATTGCATATATAGTTGGAGCATTTTTAGTCTATTTAGTTATGTTATGTCTAGGTGAATTATCAGTAGCAATGCCTTACACTGGTGCATTTCATGTTTATGCTACTAAATACATTGGACCTGGAACTGGATTCACTGTTGCCATTTTATACTGGCTAACTTGGACAATTGCACTTGGATCTGAATTTACAGCTTCTGGTTTAATAATGCAAAAATGGTTCCCAAATATTGCAACTTGGAAATGGAGTTTATTTTTTATTATTTTAATTTTCTTATTAAACGCTATTTCTGTTAAATGGTTTGCAAAGGCTGAATTTTGGTTTTCTAGCATCAAGGTTATTACTGTTATTATTTTTATTATCTTAGGCTTATTAGCAATCTTTGGTGTCATTAAATATGGTAATCAAAAACATGCAATTGGTTTAAAACATATTTATGATCATGGATTATTTCCAAATGGTTTTTCAGGTGTTTTTACAACTATGCTAACAGTAAACTTTGCCTTTTCTGGAACTGAATTAATCGGTGTCACTGCTGGTGAAGCAAAAAACCCAAGTAAAACTATTCCAAAAGCAATTCATGCGACAATTTGGCGATTAATAATTTTTTTCATCGGTAGTATTTTTATAATTTCAACTTTAATTCCTTATCAAGAATCTGGTGTAACACAAAGTCCATTTGTCACTGTTTTTAATAATATTGGAATTCCATATACATCAGATATTATGAATTTTGTGATTTTAACTGCAATTATCTCAGCTGCAAACTCTGGACTTTATGCTTCTACTAGAATGCTTTGGTCTTTATCAAATGAAGGCTCAATTCCAAAATTTATTGCTAAAACTAATCGAGAAAATGTTCCAATTATTGCTTTAATTTTTAGTATGATTGGTGGAATACTCTCACTTTTTTCAAGCATTTATGCAGCCGGTTCTGTTTATTTAGTTTTAGTTTCAATCTCTGGTTTAGCAGTAGTTTTTGTCTGGATGGCAATTGCATTATCACAATTTAATTTCAGAAAAGATTTCATAAAAAAAGGTGGAAAAATAAATGAATTAGGATATAAAACACCATTTTATCCATTAACTCCAATTCTAGCTTTTAGTATGAGTTTATTATCTTGTATTTTAATTTGGTTTGATCCAAATCAAAGAATTGCTTTATATTACACCATTCCTTTTGTCATTGTTTGCTTTAGCTTTTATAAAATAAAAATTTACTTATCAAAAAGAGGTTATCAAAATGGAAAAAATATCAATTAACAATTATTTAAAAAATAATCTAGTAACTTTAGATGGTGCAATGGGGACAGAATTAGAAAAATATGATGTAAAAACAAATGACTCACTTTGGTCTGCTAATGCATTAATTAATCATTTAGACAAAATCAAACAAGTTCATCAATCTTATTTTAATGCAGGAGCAGACATTACAATTACGGATACTTATCAAGCTAATATAGAGGCTTTTGAAAATCGCGGTTATTCTCATGTACAAGCACTCGAATTTATTCAAAATGGAATAAATGTCGCAAAAGAAGCAAGAAATAAAACTAATATTAATGGACTAGTAGCTGGTTGCATTGGACCATATGGCGCGTATCTTGCTGATGGAAGTGAATATACTGGTAATTATCAATTATCGGATAAATCATATTTTAATTTTCACTATGAAAAAATCAAAACTATTATTGAAACTGGAGTTGATTTAATTTCAATTGACACGATTCCTAATTTTAAAGAAATTAAATTTTTAGGAAAATTAATGGATCAAAAATTTCCTAACACTCCATATTGGATTAGTTTAAGTATTAAAAATCCAGCTTATTTAGCTGATGGAACACCAATTAGTCAAGTAGTAAATTGGATTAATAAACAAACTACTGCATCTGGTATCGGAATAAATTGCACTCCTATTCCAAATATCACACCAGCATTAAAAAATATTAATCCACTAACTAACTTGCCATTAATTGTTTATCCAAATCCTGGTGATAAATATAATCCAACTACTAAAACTTGGACTACCAGTAATCATAATTATTCTTTTGAAAAACTAGTTCCAGAATGGATTACTCTTGGTGCTAAAGTAATTGGTGGATGTTGTCGTACAACTCCTGCTGATATCAAATTAATTCATAAAATTATTCAAACAAAAAAGGTCCCTTTAAAAGGACTTTTTTAAAAATGAACTTTAGTAACTTCACCACTATTAAAATGCCTAATTTTATTATTATCTAGTTTCATAACTAATTGTCCATCTTCATCAACATTTAAAACTTTTCCTGTAAAATCTTGATTCCCAACATTTAATAATACTGTTCGATTCATTAATAATAATTTCTCTCGATATTCAGGTAAAAAAATATTTTTGGGATTTTCAGTCAAAATTTGATCAATTTCATCAATTATTTTTGCAGCTAATCGATTCCGATCAACATTAAAATTTTGATCAATTGATTGAACTTTATTTTTAATTTCAGTTGGAAAATCAATTGTCGACAAATTAATTCCTACTCCAATAACTAATGCTCTTGAAGTATTAGATTCTAATTCAGTAATTGCTTCAGTTAAAATTCCCGCAATTTTTTTATTGTTTAAATAAATATCATTAACCCATTTTAATTGAAAATTTTTTTCAGGATAAAAATACGTTAAAGCTCTTACAACAGCCATTGAAATTCCTGTCATTAATAATCCTAATTGATTTAAATTTTTAAAATCGTTTTTTAATATCAAACTAAAATACAAACCTGTTTTTGCTGGTGAAAAAAATGAACGTCCTCTGCGCCCATATCCATTAACTTGTTTTTCTGCAAAAACAATTTTATTTTGATTCAAATTAATAGATTGATTAACAATATTTTTCGCATAAATTTGAGTTGAATTAACTTCATCTAAAACTTCAATATCATTTACTAAATCACTATTTTGGTAGTGTTTAATTAATTGAGAACTTAATTTTTCAGTTCCTAAGTAATGATATCCATAACTTCTTTTACTTTCGATTTGATGTCCTTGCTTTTTTAGCGCATTAATTGCTTTCCAAATTGTTTCTCGACTAACATCAAATTCTTTGGACAATGAATCACCAGAAATCCATTGAGTATTATTTTTCATAAAAAAATTTAAAACTTTTTCTTTAGTTGAAAGCATTTCAAATCTCCTTTAAATTTTTATTTTATTAAATCGCTTTAAGATTAAGGTAACAATTAAAACTTTAATTAAATCAGCTGGTAAATAAAAAGCATTTGTTGATAAGGCTGCCAAATAACTAATATTAGGTTGCACAATATGTAACCCCAAAGCTCCTAATAAGTACATCACAAAAACTCCAAAAATTAAAATAATTAAATAATTAATTACCGTATTTTTTTTAGGATTTAAATATTTAATTGCATTTCCTAAAATAAAAGGCAATAAAATCCAAGCAATTAAATAACCAAAAGTCGGTCCTAAAAATACGGAAATTCCTCCATGTCCACCTGTTAAAAATGGAAATCCAATAATTACAAATAGAAAAAATACTCCAATTGAAAGAAATCCATAAATTGGACTTAATAATGATGCAGCTAATAGAATCCCTAAATTTTGCAAAACAATTGGAACTGGACTAATTGGCATAAAAAAACCAGGTATAAAACATAATACAATAATAATCGCTGTCATAATTGAAGCTAATACAATTTTCTTTGTTGAATTTATCTGATACATAATAAAAACCATCCCTTTACTTGATGAAATTTATTATATAGCCATAGTAACCCATTTGTAAATAAAAAGGTTACAATAAGATAAAAAAAACTCCGATTAAATTAATCAGAGTTAATAATATTTATTTTATAATTAACAGACTTTAATCTAGATTGTCTTTTCTTTCATCAATCAAATCAATGAATTCATCAAGATCTTCTTTATTCGCAAACTTACGAATAAAGGTTCTTGCTCTTGAACGATCACTAAGATATTTTGCACGTTCTTTATGTTTTTCTTGCCATTTCTTATTAGCTTGGGTTTGTTTATTAATTTTTACCATAATCATCTTACCTTTATTACTAAATAAATTCATCATCAAAATTTTTTAAATAGAAATTATAAATTGATATAATTATATCACAAAATATCATATTATTTTAAACTTTATAATGATACAATAAAAAGCAGGTGAGCCCACACCTGCTTTTTAACTTCAAGTATTAACTTGAAATTAACTATTTAACAAATTTTTTAGTATTGTAAGTCCAAAAACAAAACTAAAATAATTTGTTTTTTTTTGAAAAATAATATGCATAATAACTATTTACTAAGCGTAGTATTAAGTTTTCAAAAAAATAAGCAAAGCTGTACTAAGCGTAGTATTAAAAGTCCAAAAAAAATACTTCGTAAAAACAACAAAGCCAGGTATCTCTACCGTGGCTTTATGATACTTTATTTTCTTTTTTTTGTAAATAATTTTGCTTTATTTTTTTAAAATTTATATTCACCTAATGCATTTTGCGCTGCTAAATTCAATAAACTCCACTGACGATCAAATCCAGGTTGAAAGAAAAAGTCAGTATCAGCTAAATCTTCTAATGTCATCTTATTTGAGATAGCTAATGACAAGGTATTACCATGTGCTGTTACATCACCTTTAGATAAAACGGTGCCACCAACAATTTGATGAGTTTGAGGTAAATAATTTAATTCAACATAAACTTCTTGATTATTTTCTGATTCAGCTACATAACTTGGGCGTAGTTTTCCTTTGTAAAAATTACTATTAATTTTTTGATTGATTTTATTTGCACTAATTTCATTAATTCCAGTTGTTGCAAAGTGATAATCAAATACACTTAATGCTGAGGAACCATTAACCCCTTTAAATGATTCTGTAGGTAATTTTTCAAATAAATGTTTAACCACATAACGTGCCTGTCTTCTTGCAACTGTTGCAAGAGCGATGGGCATTTTTTCTTGAGCTGGAATTGAATATACTAAGGTTGCATCTCCAACTGCATAAACATCTGGTACATTAGTTCTTAAATATTCATCAGTTTCAATAAATCCATGATTATCTAAATTAATTATGCCTTTAAGCCATTCAGTATTTGGTTTAATTCCTGCAGCTTGAATAACTAAATCACTAGGAATTTCTTTATCACTTATCTTAACTGATTCAACGCTTCCATTTCCATTAAATGCTTCAACATTAGCTGATAATTCTAAATTAATTCCATTGGAAATTAATTCATCTTTAATTAAATCAGATAATTCATAATCTAAATATGTTCCTAAAACATGTTCATTATGATCAATAATTGTTACATTTTTACCATATTTTTTACTTACTTCAGCAGCTTCAATCCCAATATATCCGGCACCGATAATAGTAACATTCTTAATCGATTCATCTTCTAATTGAGATTTTATTTTGGTTGCCCAATCTTTACCACGCATTAAGAATACATTATCTAAATCAGCTCCTGGGACTGGTAATGTATTTGGAGTTACACCTGAACTTAAAATTAATTTATCATAAGAAACATCTTTACTTTTTCCATCATTTTCAACAGTAACTGTTTTTTGATCAGAATTAATTTTTGTAACTAAATGATTACTCAAAACATGGACATTTTTTTCTTTAAATGTATCTTCAGAAAAGTTTCTCACATCATCAACGTCAGTTACTTTATTTTCTAAATAAAGTTGCATTCCACAAGACATAAATGAAATAAAATCACCAGCCTCAAATAAAGTAACATCAACATCTTCATATCGATTTAAACTTTCAATGATAGCTTGATGTCCTCCATGAGATGCACCAACTATTACAATTTTCTTAGTCAAATAAATCACTCCTTATTTATAATCATTACAATCTAATTGTAACTATAATCTATTAAAATTCAACCTATTATATTGAATATATATATTTAATAATAAAAAAAGGATTTACGTCCAATTAATTAGATGTAAATCCTTTTTTATTTAATTTTTAGTCACCATTGTAAAT
The DNA here is from genome assembly GCF_021698855.1 of Lactobacillus sp. S2-2. GTDB lineage: Bacteria > Bacillota > Bacilli > Lactobacillales > Lactobacillaceae > Fructilactobacillus. The sequence goes on along the minus strand of NZ_WWFA01000010.1, from coordinate 5,480 downwards.
TGAATTTTTAACAACTACATAATCAACCGTTCTAATTGCTGATAAATCACGACCACCAGCATATGAGATTGAAGATTGTAAGTCTTCTCTCATTTCATTTAAGGTATTATAAATTGTTCCTTTAGAAGAAACTAATAACTTTTTACCTTCAACATTTTTATAAGCACCCTTTTGAAATTCTGATGCTGAACCAAAGTATTCTTTGTAAACTTCACCATCTTTTTCAACTTTGTCACCAGGTGATTCTTCATGTCCAGCAAGCATTGAACCAATCATAACCATTGTGGCACCAAAACGTACTGATTTAGCAATATCTCCATCAGTTCTAATTCCACCATCTGCAATGATTGGTTTTTGAGCTGCTTTAGAACAGTATCTAAGTGCAGATAATTGCCAACCACCAGTTCCAAATCCAGTCTTAACTTTAGTAATACATGCTTTACCAGGACCAATTCCCACTTTAGTTGCATCCGCTCCAGCATTTTCAAGTGCTCTTACACCTTCAGGAGTTCCAACATTTCCAGCAATTAGGAAAGTTTCTGGCATTTTATTTTTAATATATTTAATCATTTCAATTAATGTATCAGAATAACCATGTGCAATATCAATGGTTGTATATTCTGGAATATTTTTTTCAGCGACTAATTGATCGATAAAGTTATATTCATCAGGCTTTACTCCAACACTAATTGAAGCAAATACACAATTTTTATGCATAGTTTTAATAAAGTCTGAACGCTTTTCAGGATGAAAACGATGCATTACATAAAAATATCCATTCTTAGCTAAATCAATTGCTAATTCTTCATTGATAACTGTTTGCATATTAGCAGGTACAACTGGAATCTTAAAAGTACGTTCACCCAATTTCACCTCTGTATTACATTCACTTCTTGAATTAACCACACATTTATTAGGGATTAATTGAATATCTTCATAATCAAAAACTTGCATAATTGGCACCTCATTAAAATATTTCATCGAATAACCGCTAACTTTCATTCAATGTCCACGGATAATATTACCTTATTTACGAAATATAGTCAAATTAAATAATAATTTATTCGTAAAACACGAACTTTAAAACAAAAAAATAAGAGTGAAATCTAATCACTCTTATTCATTAGCATACGAAATTGACGAAAATTTATTATAAGATTTAACAAATAATAATTTTACTGTTCCTCTTGGACCTGAACGGTTTTTCTCTATAATTACTTCAACTTCACCAATATTTTCATCTTCTGGATCTGGTTTATCATCCCCATCACCATCTTCACGTTCATAATAATCATCACGATATAAAAATGCAACAATATCAGCATCTTGTTCAATTGATCCAGATTCACGAATATCAGATAAAACAGGTCTTTTATCTTGTCTTTGTTCAACTCCACGAGAAAGTTGAGATAAAGCAATTACTGGAACTCCAAGCTCATTAGCTAGTTTTTTTAATTGCCTTGAAATATCTGAAACTTCTTGTTGTCGGTTTTCTTTATTAGTACCTTCAATTAATTGAAGGTAATCAACCACAACTAAACCTAAATTTTTATTTTCTTTTGCAAGTCGACGACATTTAGCACGCATTTCAGGAATTTTACTTCCAGGAGTATCATCAATATAAATTTGTGTCTTAGATAAACTTCCCATCGCAACAAATAAATTATTCCATTCTTCTTCACTTAATTGTCCTGTACGTAAATGATTAGCATCAATACTACCTTCAGCACATAACATTCTGTTAACCAGCGATTCAGCACTCATTTCAAGTGAAAATATAGCAACTGACTTATCAGTTTTAGTTCCAACATTTTGTGCAATATTTAATGCAAATGCTGTTTTACCCACTGCTGGACGTGCAGCTAAAATAACTAATTCACCTGGATGTAATCCAGTTGTCATTTTATCTAAATATGGATATCCAGTAGGTAATCCAGTGATTTCATCTGTATTTTCAGCCATTTGATCAATATTATCAAGTGAAGTATTCAAAACATCTTTAATGTTTTTAAAACCAGTCGTGTTTCGACCTTCAGAAACAGACATAATTGATTGTTCAGCATTATCTAATAAAGTCTCAACATCAATATCTTGATCATAAGCATCTTGAATTAACTGAGTATTAGTATTAATTAAACGGCGAAGTGATGATTTATTTTTTACAATTTTAGCATAGTATGAAACATTGGCTGCGGTTGGTACTGCAGTTGCCAATTCTGCCAAATAGGGTGATCCACCAATGTCTTCAAATTGATCATGAGATTTTAATTGTTCAGAAATAGTTAAAACATCAATTTGCTCTTCTTTTTCATTTAACTCAACCATTGATTGAAAAATCATTTGATGCGCATGCTTATAAAAATCTTTTGGATTCAACATTTCTAAAGCTTGGATAATAGAATCGGTACTTAGAAAAATTGAACCTAAAACTGCCTTTTCCGCCTCAATATTTTGTGGCGGAGTATGATCATTCAAAATATCATTATTCATAATAAAATCCCTTTTTAAGTACGAAAAATCTCGTTCTAAATTAGAAAGAGATTTTTTTATTTTTCAGAAATATGAACTCGAATTGTTCCTTCTACTTTTGGATGAAGTTTTACAGGAGCATTAACATAGCCCATCGTTTTAATTGATTCATTTAATTCAATTTTTCTTTTATCAATTTTAATTTTGTATTGATCCAAAAGTGCTTGAGCAATTTGTTTACTAGTAATTGAACCAAATAACTTTCCATCAGCACCCGATTTAGCTTTTAATTCAACCACTGTATCATCGTTTTCTAACTTAGATTTTAATTCCTTTGCAGCGTCTAATTCTTCTTGAGCATTTTGTGCTTCTACTTTTTGTTCTGCTTTTAAAGTTCCTATTGCGGAATTAGTAGCTAGTTTAGCCATTCCTTTTTTGATTAAAAAGTTTTGCGCATAACCATCTGGCATGTCTTTTATTTCTCCACGTTTACCTTTGCCTTTAACATCTTGTAAAAAGATTACTTTCATTTCAATTCACTCCTTGAGATTAATATTAAGATTCATCGGTATCATTATCGGTATCAGATTCCTCTTTTTGATCTTCATTAATAATTGATAATAAGGTTTGTCTTACTTCTGCAATTGGGGTTTCTTTAATTTGAGTAGCACCACTTGAAAGATGGCCACCACCACCCATTTTTTCCATAACTAATTGTACATTTACTTCACCGTTACTTCTTGCAGAAATTCCAACAACCCCATCTCCTCGTTCAGTAATTGAATATGATGATTTAATTCCATCAACATTCAACATTGAATCAGCTGCTTGAGCTGCAATTACTGGATCATAAGTTTTATCTTCTTCTCCAGTAATAATGCCAACATCTTCATTAATAATTTCCATCATTGAAACTAAATGATTTCTTGACATATAGTCATTATAATTTTCTTTCAAATACATTTGCAATTCATCTGAATCAGCTCCAGCTGAACGTAAATAACTAGCAGCATCAAATGTTCTTGTCCCAGTTCTAATACTAAATGATTGTGTATCAACGGCAATTCCAGCAAGCATTGCCGTTGCTTCTAAACTATTAATTGATTCAGAATCTTGAGATTGATATTCAAACATTTCAGTAATTAATTCACTAGTTGAAGAAGCATAAGGTTCAATATAAACCAAAATTGGATTAGAAGGAAAGTTTTCGCCTCGACGATGGTGATCAACGACTAATAAACGATTTTCCATTCGATCATACAATTCTCTTGAAATTCCCATGTCTGGATTTGAATGGTCAACTAATACAAGTAAACTTTCATCAGTCGCTTTTTTCAAAGCTTCATCCGGAGTAATAATTGAATCTTTAATTGCGTCATCTTCGACCATTTCATCTTTTAATCTCTGAACATCAGAATGAAGATGCTCGTCATCTAAAATAATCCAACATTTTTTATTATTCATTTGGGCAATTCTTCTAATACCAAGTGCTGCACCTAAAGAGTCCATATCAGGTCTTTTATGTCCTTGAACAAATATTTGATCAGCATCCTTAAAAATTTCACGTAAAGCTTGTGAAATCATTCGAGCACGGACTCTTGTTCTTTTTTCCATTGGGTTAGTACTTCCACCATAGAAACGTGCATCTTGATCAGTTGCTTTAACTACAACTTGATCTCCACCACGGCCTAAAGCTAAATCCAAATTAGCCTGAGCTTGTTTTGATAAATCATTTAAAGTTTGATCACCATAGGCAATCCCAATACTTAAAGTTAATGGATAATTTAATTTAGAAGTAGTTTCTCTTATTTTATCTAAAATTTGAAATTTATTATCTTCAATTTTATCTAATGAATCAGCATAAATCATACTTAAATAGCTATCTTCATCTAATTGTTTTAAATAAATCCCATATTCTTTAGCCCATGAAGTTAATTCATTTGTAACATAATTAGATAAATTAGAAACAGATTGGTCAGTCATTGTTTGTGTAACTTCTGTATAGTTATCTAAAAATATTTGTCCAATTGCAACTTTTTCACTTTCATATTTTTCTTGAATATCAGTGTAATAAGTTATATCAGTCATATAAACAGAATTATATTCTTTTTGAACCAACAAATTAAAATGATGATCTTTCCATACAATTTCAACTGATTTTTCTTCATCTTGATTAGCTTGAATAATTTTAAATAAATCTGGAGCAACATCTTCAAGATTTTTATTAAGTATATCTTGATCTCCAAAATAAGGTTGTAAAAAAGGGTTCACCCAGTCTATTTTAAAATCATCTTGATATAAAATTACTCCAATTGGCATTTCAAGTAATGACTCACGTTCTCCACGCTTGATTCGATAAGTTAAATCATTGATGTATTCTTCTTGTTCATCACCAATTTTATTCATCATATCAAATGCATAAATAATTCCAATACATGCAAAAAGCATTAATATAGAACCAATAATAATATTATAAAGAAAAGAAATTACCAAACCAAAAATAACAGTTAATGAAACAAAAACTGCCACTCCTCTTAACTTACTGTTAATCAGGACTGGTGGTAAGCTTAATTTTTTTAATAAACTTTTCATTGTATCTCCTCTTTTATTAAGTATTAAATTAAATATTCAATTTAATACATCTATTTTATCATATTTGAAAAAATAAATTAGAATGAACCAAAATACAAACTTAAAAAAGTTTTTTATATCATAACAAATAAAGTAAATTTAAGCTTTGATTTAAACTCATAAAAAAAGAACTAGTTCAAACGAACTAGTTCTAATAAATAAATTAACCTTCAAATACGAAATGTAATAATGCCATAATTGTTACACATTTTACAGCTGCAGTTAATTTACGTTGGTTTTTAGCTGATGTTCCTGTAACATGACGAGTTAAAATCAATATTACGGCAACGTTTTTCGCCACTTCCTTTATTGAGGCATTGATTGTTTTCATTATTTTTAATTTGAAAACGTTCTTAACGTTATATCCTCTATGCTCAAAA
>NZ_WWFA01000001.1 GCF_021698855.1 Lactobacillus sp. S2-2 | reverse complement strand
TAAATCATTTTGATGCAAGCACCTCAAATCATTAACGGAAGCTCGCTCGACTTGCATGTATTAGGCACGCCGCCAGCGTTCGTCCTGAGCCAGGATCAAACTCTCATTTTAAAATGAGAACTTTACTAGCTCTTATTTGTTGTTTCTTTTTTGCGAATTGACATCGCACATGTTTTTTAATTCCAAATTTAATTGAAATTTCCTTACACTTTATTGATCGAAATCTTGTTCAGTTTTCAAAGATCTACTTGCTCGAATCGTTGTCATATCAACGACGACAACATAATTCATTGTATCAGCTAATTAACTTTCTTGCAAGCGTTTTTTTAAATTATTTTAATTTGTTTTCGCTTGCTTTATTCTTTAGCAGAACATTTATTAACTATACTATCCAAAATCGTTTTTGTCAACAACATTTTTTATTTTAATATTTTAATAAAACGTTTGTCTCCTTAACGACAAGGAATATCTTACCAAGAATTTAATTCTTCGTCAATAGAATTTACAAATAAATTAAAAAAAGAGTGAAATCATTAATGATTTCACTCTTTTTTTAACTCTGGAGCATCAGTTTTATACATATTTTCAGTTGATTTAACTTTAAGTTTTGAAATTAAATCATCTTTATCCTTTTTATCATCATCATTTAACATCGATAATGCATGTTGCTTTCCATAATTATATTTAGTTTTATCAACAGATTTAAAATTCTTAAGTTGATAAAATCTTAATAGGTCTCCATAAATGACTTTATCAGATAATGATAATTCTTTATCAACCTTACTTTGAATTGATGAAACTTCATTTGATTGATTTATATTTAACTTTAAAGGTTTACCATTCGATGCTTTAAATACATCATTGCCAATCTTAGTATATTTATTAGTAACAAAATCTCCATTTCTAAATGGTACAATTTGCTCATTTTTATTACTCAACAAATCCTGACCAAACATAATACTCTTATTAGTTTTAATCCCTAATAAATGCATAATAGTTGGCAAAGCATCTATTTCTCCACCATAAGTATGATCTACTTTACCTTTTATATTATTTCCATAAATCATAAATGGAACTTTCTTAAATTCAGCTAAATCATAATTATTAATATTTTTCTTTTTAAGTAATTTAGCAATAGCAGGTTTATGATTATCAGAAATTCCATAATGATCTCCATATAAAACAATCATGCTATTTTTCATTAACCCGGTTTTTTTCAAATAATTAATAAACTCTTTAAAAGCTTGATCTAAATAATGTGCAGTTTGTACATATGGATCTACAGTATTATCTCCTGTATTTAATGATGGAAAATCTACATTTTGCTTATCCAATTCATATGGATAATGATTTGTTAAGGTGATGAGTTTAGCATAAAAAGGTTGCGGTAATTTTTCAATATACTTAACAGAATCCTTTAAAAAGATTTTATCTTTTAATCCATATCCAATATTATAATTAGGTTTGATATTATAGTACTCCTTATCAAAGAAGTATTGATATCCCCATGACTTATAGGTATTATCACGATTCCAAAAACTTGGAACATCCCCATGAAATGCAGCTGTTGTATATCCCTTTTGATTCAAAATTGCAGGAGCAGCTTGATAAGTATTAGACGTTCCATATGAACTCATTGCTGATCCTTGTGGTAATCCATATAAAGAATTTTCCATCATCATTTCAGCATCTGCAGTTTTTCCTTGGGCGACTTGATGATAAAAATTATCAAAAGATAAAGTATGCTTATTCTTATAAAATTTATTCAAATTAGGAGTAACATACTTTCCATTTACTTTATAATTTATCAAAAATTGTTGAAAACTTTCCAAATGAATAATAAAAACATTTTTCCCTTTTTCTTTTCCAAAATACTCAGGATTTATTCCATCATTATTATTTTTTATATATTTCTTTACTTCATCCAGGTCACTTGGCTTAGAATCCTTTTTAGTTTTAACTTCTTTATGTGTTTGATAAGCACTAAAAACAGCATACTCATTCAACCCTAAATATTTAACAATATAATTATTATCAAAAGTTCTAGTTAGCAAACCTGAACGATCTGCATTAGAAGCCTGGTATTCAGCAAAAATTAAAAATAAAGATAAAATTGACAACCCGATTGAAAATTTAAATTTAATTCTTCGATCGTCAATTTTAATCACTTTAAATAAAAGTAATCCTAAGGCTAATAAAATATCTGCAAATACAATAAAATCTAGCGGATGTAATATTTCCACTAAGCTTTTACCTAAATTATTCTGTACCCCTCCAGCACCTTTAATAATTCCAAAAGAAATAAAATCAGAAAACTCACGATAATAAAGAATATTTGCAAACAACCATAAAGATTGAATCATATTAATAATCATCATTAATACATAAGATAACTTTCCTCTAAAATACAAAGCTATTCCAAACAATAAAAGAGCTGAAGGAATTGGATTCACAAATAATAAAATTTGTTGCATTAAACCTTTAGATCCAAGTGTAAACTCATTTAAATATACATAATATGTTTTAGCCCAAAACAATATGACAGTTAATAAAAAGAAACCGATCTTATTATTTAAAGCTTTCCTTACATTTCTAAAAAAACCAGACATCTTCTATGCCTCCAAATTTATTTTTTACTCTCATTCAATTTATGAGGTTTTTTAATTAGTGCAAATACTCCAAGTACAAGGCCTAAATAATAAGTAAGTATACGCCATAACATCATTGCTAATAGCAATTTACTACTACTAGATATATAACTTCTAAACAACATTTCAAAAGTATATTCAGCTCCACCTGATCCACCTGGAATTGGAAAAATTGAAATAATCATAAAAATAATAATATGCAAACTAATAATCATAACAATATTTGCTTGATCATACCCTAACGACAACATAATAAAGTATGGGATCGAATAATAGAACAATAATTGTACAAATGTTATTAAAACAATCTTCAACATCAACTTCCATTGTTTTGCAATATGTACACTTTCTTCATAAAAATTATCAATTTTTTCATCCAAAGTACTTTTTAATGAAATAAATTTTTCATCACTAATAAAAAATTTAACTGGCTTAAGTACCAAATTAACTATCTTCTTAGTAAAACCATGCCAATACATAATCATTAATAAGGCAATAACAACTACCAAATGAATTAAAAATCCAAATAGAATCAACCATGATAAAGCATGCATTTTTTCCATTACATATTGAAATCCAATAATTAAACTTATAAAGAAATTAAAAACCACCATTGTTTGAAATACAACAAATTTCATTATTAAGGCTGAACTAGCACGACCCGCATCAACGCCTGATTGCATCAAAACAAAAAGTTGTGCTGGTTGTCCACCTGAAGCAAACGGTGTAATTCCATTAAACAACTGTTCAACCAATGGCACTCTAATTGAATCCTTAAAAGTATAATTTGGATTATTATTTTTAATTAATAGATAAGTGATAAAAGACTCTAATCCAAAATAAGCAAGAATACAAAAAACAGCTACCAGGAACCAATAAGGATTAATTGTTGTGATATCATGCATTAAAACATCAAACTTAAGGTCTCTAGCTGCATAAACAAAAATCAATATTCCGAGAAGAAGCATAATTGATAACGATATTTTATTCCTTTTTGTCATCTACTTCTCCTCTTTTGACTGTTCTAAATAAAATTTTTTCCAAATTTCTGCTAAGTGATTTTCAGAATAATATTCAGAAGCTTCGAGTGATTTTTTTCGATAACTTAGTAATTCATCTTTATTATTAATCAATTCTTGTAATGCCTGATTCATCTCATTAACATTCTCAGCAGGTTTATAATATCCATCAATAATTACTTTATATAAATCCAAATTTCTTAAAATCACAGGCGTACCACATGAGAAAGCTTCAAGAACTGACATTGGAAATAATTCATTATAAGAAGGTAATAGGAATACATCAGACATATTATAATATTCAACCAATTGCTCTCTTGGAATAATTCCTGGAAAGCTTAAATTTTTAGGCGGATTATTAAATAACTGATTTAATTCACTATAACCAGCGGTGATTTTACCAAAGGAAAAACCACCAGCCCAAACAAATTGAATTGATGGATTTTCTTCTGCTAATTTAGCAAAATCTAACACACCTTTTCTAGTTTGTACTTGTCCTGTACATAAAACTAAAAATTTATTTTCATCATAATTATATTTTTTCTTTAATTGACTTTTTTGATTTGTTTCAACTGAGTAGAATTCTTTTTTACTAACAAAATTAGGAATATAAGATATTTTTTCTCGACTAATTCCGTAATTAACTAACTTATCAATAAACATTGGATTAACTACAACAATATGATCCATTCTTTTATAAAAAGAAATTACATATTTATAAAAAATACTTCTAAATGGTTGTGGTATTTTTAAGCTACCTTCTAAAGTTTCAGGCAAAAAATGAACATATCCAATTTTTCGTCCTCTTTTTTTAGAAAAAGTAGAAAGATAAAATCTTGGATTAATCGTATGATAATGACTTATGTCTGATTTATTGTACTGATTAATATTAATTTCAAATTCATTTGAAAAATGTTTTTTTAATAAATTAATTAACTCTAAATAAGCACTTCCTACACCTTGTCCTGCAACTTTATCAGCAGTAGAAAACATGTTGATTTTTAACATATAAAAACTCCTTATAACTTTTCGCTACGGTTAATTACACTATTTTTATCGTAATTATTAATTGATTCATAATAAAAATCAAGTATTCTTTCACCAAAATATGTGGATGATATATCATGTAATTTTTGTCTTCTAAGTTTACTTTTTTCTGGATATTTATCAGGATTACTTAAATATTCAGACACAATTTCAATAAACTCTTGATCTCGATCAAAAACTGAACCTAAAGATTTATCGCTTAATAATTCATTAGTATATGGACTACTAGATACGACTACCTTAATTCCCGAAGCCATTGCTTCGATATAAGTTAATCCTTGAGATTCAGAATTAGATGTTGAGACAAATATATCAGCCATTTGATAATATGAATTAACTTTTGAATTATCAATTTCTCCAGTAAAAATAACATTATTTTCAATTCCCAAATCATTAACTTGGTTTACTAAGTCATCTTTAGCCGGACCATTACCAACAATAACTAAAACTATATTTTTGTTATTGTTTAGTATTTTGGGAAAAAGATCAATTAATTTATCAATATTTTTTTCATATGCTAATCTACTAACTGATAATAAAACTTTTGTTTCACTACTAATATTCAATTGCTCTTTCATATTTTTAATTTGATTGTCTTGATAATGTTCTACATTAATTCCAGTTGGAATAATTCTAATCGGACTTTTTACACCATACTCGGTAAGTTTATCTAAAACTCGATTACTTGGTGCAACAATTCCATTAATATTATGACAAAATGCCAATGTTCCTTCTTTAACATGGATTGGTTTTAAAATTCTACCATTAGCAACATAATGTAAATAGTCTTCATACATCGTATGGTAAGTATGTATACAAGGCACCTTTAAATACTTTGAAACAAACTTTCCAATAAATCCCATTGAAAACTCAGTTTGTGTATGAACAATATCAATCTTTAACCTTTTTGCAATCTGATATGCTTGAAACAATCCTCTAACTGCAATTCTTCTTTCAGAAAAAGAAACAAAAGGTATACTAGAAAATCTGAAAACATCATCATCAGAATCATCTTTTTTAGCATTTGGATCTGTTGTAGTAAAAATATATACTTTATGTCCTTTATTTTCTAATTCTTCTTTTAAAGTTCTAATGGAAGTTGCAACTCCGCTTACTTGTGGGAAATAAGTATCTGTAAATAATGCAATATTCACTTAAATTCTCCCCTTTTAATTAATTATTTATTTTATATGTAATCATTATTTTAACATAACCATATAGATATAATTTTAATGAACTTCATTTTATAAATAATGTTTATAAAAACTTTAAACAAAAAAAACTGCCAAATGGCAGTTTTTTTAATCTGATAATCCTTCATTTTTCATTGTTTCAGCAATTGCTTCATTTGCTTCTTTTTCATCATCACCGTCAGCAGCAATAGTAATTTCTGCATTTTGACCAACCCCAAGTGACATAACACCCATAATTGATTTTAAATTAACTGTTTTATCATCATATTGCAATGTTATTTCAGAATCAAATTTACTTGCTGTTTGTACTAATAAAGTAGCTGGACGTGCATGAATACCAGTTTCAGCAACAATTTTAAATTGTCTTTTTTCCATATCACTCGATCTCCTTTGTGAACCATTATCTTTATATTTTAAGAATACCAATTTATTTATGAAAAAACAAGTTTAATACCTGATATATTCAGATATAATATTAGTCTTTATCATTATAAGAATAGATAATTTTACCTTCTTTATAAGCCTTTCCGATAATCTTTTTTTTACTTTCAAAACCAGAAAATGCAGCTTGAAAATTAGAAAAATCACTAGGATATACTTCAAAAGAATCAATCTCTTGATTTTTTAACTGATTTAATAAATCAGTATATTGTTCTTTACTGTATTCCATAAGTAAAATACCTCCATTTTTTTAATGAATATAATTGATAAAGTTTTAATATTGACTTGACCTTACCAAAATACGTATAGTATTCATTGTATATTATTTTGAGAAAAATGAAAAAGGAGGATTTTTAATGGATGATTTAGATAAATTCAATTCAAATCCCAATGATAATAATGGTGAAAATAATGATGACAAAAAACATCAACATCCAATTGGCTTTAATGTAAATGAGTTACTTTCTGAAATGATGGATCAAAAGGATGAGAAAAATTTAGATAATGCTAAGTTAAACGATCGTAGCATTAATAAAAAAAGTTTAATTTATAAATATGGTACTAATCTAAATGAAAAAGCCTTAAAAAAAGAAGTAGATCCGGTAGTTGGCAGAGATGATGAAACCTTAAGACTAATCGAAATTTTAAATCGAAGAACAAAAAATAATCCTGTTTTACTTGGTGATGCTGGTGTTGGTAAAACAGCGGTTGTTGAAGGATTAGCACAAAAAATTGTAAAAAAAGAAGTCCCACCTAAATTACAAAATAAAATTATCATTCAAATGGATATGGCATCTTTAATTTCTGGAACAGGAATTCGCGGTCAGTATGAAGAAAAAATCAATAAACTAGCTAATGAAATTAAAAGATCACCTAATGTAATTTTATTCATTGATGAAATCCACGAAATGATTGAAAGTAGTGGTAGTAATGATAACAATATGGATGCTGGAAATATTTTAAAACCAGCTCTATCCAGAGGTGATTTTCAATTAATTGGTGCGACAACAACCAAAGAATTTAGAAATATTGAAAAAGATCCTGCTTTATCAAGAAGATTTCAAAAAATTAATATTAAAGAACCTTCAAGAGATAAAGCATTAGAAATCTTATTGGGTATCAAAAAATATTATGAAGCATATCACTCTGTTATATATACCAAACAAGCGATTATCGCAGCATTAGATCTCTCTATTAGATTTATTCATGATCGCAATTTGCCTGACAAAGCTATTGATATTATTGATGAAGCTGGTTCTAGAAAAAATCTTGAACTGGGCTTAATTAATATTAAAAATATTGATAAAACAATTAATCAATATAACGAGGAAATTAAATCAGCAAACGAAATCAATAATGTTGATGAATCTGACTTTCTCAAGAAACAAATAAATTTATTAAAAGAACAAAAAGAAAATTATCAAAATATTGATAATAAAGAAAAAAAAGTTACTGAAAAAGATATTGAAAAACTTATTAGTAAAATAACGGGTATTCCTGTAGGAAAAATTAATCCTAATGAAAAAAGTAAATTAAAAAATATGGCTGATAATTTAAAAATTGAAGTTATTGGCCAAGACAAAGCTATTGATTTAATTAGTAAATCAATTAAAAGAAATAGAATTGGATTTAATAATTCAAAAAAACCGATTGGATCATTCCTATTTCTTGGAAAAACTGGTATTGGTAAAACTGAATTAGCAAAAAAAATCACCGAAGAATTATTTGGCACTGAAGATTCAATGATTAGATTTGATATGTCGGAATTTATGGAAACTAATTCTGTCTCTAAATTAATCGGTGCCCCTCCTGGGTATGTTGGATATTCTGATTCTGGTCAATTAACTGATAAAGTTAAACGAAATCCCTACAGTTTAATATTATTAGATGAGATTGAAAAAGCTCATCCTGATGTTATTAATCTCTTTTTACAAATCTTAGATGATGGTTTGGTAACTGATTCCAATGGGACAAAAATCAATTTTAGTGAAACAATTATAATTATGACCAGCAATGCAGGAAGTGACAATAACAGTAATTTTAATATTGGATTTAATAAAAATGAAATTAACAAAGTAAATAATTTATCTAATTACTTTAAGCCTGAATTATTAAATCGTTTTGATCAAATTATTAATTTTAATTCACTTGATAATTCATCATTAATTAAGATTACTCAAAATATGTTAGATCAAACAAAGAAAACAATGAATCAAAATAATATCCAAATTAATTTTGATGAATCAATTGCTGAATATATCACTAATCTTGATTTCGATAAGAGTTTAGGTGCACGTCCACTGAGAAGATTAATTCAAGATTATATTGAAGATCCAATCACCGATTTCTTATTAGATAATCCAACTAGAAAAACAATGTCAATTTATATCGATAATAATAAGCTCAAAATAAAATAAAAGCTGGTGATTACCAGCTTTTTTTTATTATTTTTTTTCAAATAATGATAGAATAGTTATATTATTGTATTGGAGATGATGAATCATTAAAATTACTACTTTATTTAAAAATATTTTCAAGAGTAAAAAAGAATCTACAAAAATTAAAAATCAAACTCCCCAAATTTCAAAAAATCCTAATAATTATAAAAAAAATCAATCTAGTAAACAATCATACATAGTATTGAACTATATAGATGAAAAAGCACAAATTATTAAACAACCTGATGTCATTTATGGAAAAATTGGCGATAAAATAAAATTAGTATTTCCTAAGTTTGAAAATTTTATTTTATCTAAAATTAGCGATTTTAAGCTTAGATTTACAAAAGAACCACAGAAAATAAATATAATTTATTTAAAAAAAATGGGTCAACCTGTTATCTTTTACTATTTTGATTATGATAATTATAAAATGATTAAAAAGCCTGATTTTAAATATGATGTTATTGAATCTAATTATTCTTCAAAGCCTCCTCAAATTGATCAATATAAAATTTATCTCACCAGCGGTAATCAAAATGGAATTATTTCAAATAAGGTACAAACAATTAATTACTATTATCGACTTAAAAATTGGCAAATTGTTCAAAAAATAAATTATTTTGTTAAACTTAAAAATAATGTTTTCCCATCTATTATTCCTGAAGGTAAAATATTAAAAGATAAGCTACCAATAAACTCCATCTGGAAAGCATTTATTACAGTTAAAACTGAAAAAGATATTTGGTTTAATCTTGGTGGTAATCAATGGATTAAAGCTATAGATTTAACTATTGTTACTAATAATTCAAATATTTATCTACCTAATGACTCTTATAAAATTTCAAATTCACAGAAAATTCATAAAAAAGGTATTGTTAATTTCATTCCAAATAAATCAATTCAAGTTTTTGATAAACCTTATGGTAAAAAAATAAACAATTTTTGTCATAATGAAATAATTACAATTGATGAAATTATAAAAGATGAAAATAATCTTATTTGGTATCATATACCTAACAATGGATACGTTATTAAAAACTATATTAATATTATAAAAAAAGACGACTAAAAGTCGTCTTTTTTTATAATTTAGAAGTCAATTTAACATCAGGATATTTATCTGCAAACCATCTTTCAGCAAATTGATTTTCAAATAAGAATAAAGGATCATCATTTTGATCTCTTACTAAAATATTCCTAGATGAAGACATTTTTTCATCTAATTGATCTGGATTAATCCAACGTGCTGTTTTATTTCCCATTGGTTCTAAAACTACATCTGAATTATATTCATTTTGCATTCTAAATTGAAATACTTCAAATTGAAGTTGACCAACAGCACCAATAATATAATCACCTGTACTATAAGTTTTATATAATTGAATTGCACCCTCTTGAACTAATTGTTCAATTCCTTTATGAAATGATTTTTGTTTCATAACATTTTTAGCAGACACTTTCATAAATAATTCCGGAGTAAACTGAGGTAATTTTTGATAATTAATTTTCTTTTTACCTTTATAAATAGTATCTCCAATTTGGAAATTACCAGTATCATATAAACCAATGATATCACCAGCCACAGCTGTTTGAACATTTTCTCTAGAATCAGCCATAAATTGAGTAACATTAGAAAGACGAATTTTTTTCTGAGTTCTTTCTAATTGAACATCCATTCCTCTTTCAAATTCACCTGAACAAACTCTGACAAATGCAATACGGTCACGATGATTGGGATTCATATTAGCTTGTATTTTAAATACAAATCCTGAAAATTCATCATCATTTGGTTCAATATAGTTATCATCTTCAGTTTTATGTTCACCTGGTTTTGGTGCTAAATCCAAATATGCTTCCAAAAAGGTTTTTACACCAAAATTAGCTAAGGCTGAACCAAAGAATACCGGTGTTTGATTACCAGTTCTAACCTTTTCCATATCAAATTGGTTTCCTGCTTCAAACATTAAATCCATCTCATCTTTAGCATCCGTATAAATATCACTTTGACTTAATTCATTATCTTCAGATAAATCGCCATTTTCATCTAATTGTAAAAATTCACGTTCTTTACTATTAGATTTAAATAATTCAACTCGTTTATTATATCTATCATATAAACCCTTTAGAATACGTCCAGAACCAATTGGCCAATTCATCGGATACCCTTCAATACCTAAAACATCTTCAAGTTGTGCAACTAATTCCATTGGTGGCTTACTATCACGATCTAATTTATTCATAAATGTAAAAATTGGAATTCCACGCATTTTACAAATCTTAAATAACTTTTTAGTTTGTGGCTCAATTCCTTTCGCAGCATCAATAACCATAACTGCAGAATCAACAGCCATCAACGTACGATACGTATCTTCAGAAAAATCTTCATGTCCAGGTGTATCCAAAATATTAATTCTTTTATCATCAAAATCAAATTGCATAACTGAACTTGTTACTGAAATACCTCTTTTTTGTTCAATTTCCATCCAATCAGATTTTGCAAAATTCCCACTTTTCTTAGCTTTTACAGTTCCAGCTTCACGTACAACTCCCCCAAATAATAAAAGCTGTTCTGTTATTGTTGTTTTACCGGCATCAGGGTGAGAAATAATAGCAAAGGTTCTTCTATTATTGACTTCATTTTCTAATTTAATATTGCTCATAAAATTTCCTTTCGAATTCTTATTAATCACTACCTAAGATTATATAATGAATATCCTAACTTATAAATAAAAAAATCCGGATAACCGGATTTTTTATTTTTCAATTTGTTGAATAACATAATCCACTACTTTTTGTGAACTAAGTCCTTCATCAATCGCACAAAAACGATTATAAAAGTCCATAAATTGTTTATTTTCTTTTACATTATTGTTCATTGAAAGTTCAAGTGAAGTCATTAAATCTTTTTCATTATGCACGATATCTCCAGGTAAATCATTTTCATAATTAAGATAAAATCCTCTAAGGTCATCTTTATAAACATGATAATCATAAGGATAAAAAATAATTGGTCTTTTAAGATAAGCATAATCAAAAAATACAGAAGAATAATCAGTAACCAAAACATCAGATACTAAATATAAATCAGATATATTAGAGTAATTAGAATAATCATAAACAAAGTCTGAATAATCAGAAATATCTAAAGCATTAGATATTAAATAATGCATTCTTAAAATTAAAACAGCATCTTCACCAAATTTATTTTTAAAATCATCTAAACTAAATGGTAATTCGAAAGTATATTTACCCTTACTTTCAAATTGATTGTCTCGATAAGTAGGAGCATATAGGACTACTTTTTTATCTTTTGGTATATTTAATTCTTCTTTTAAATTATTAATATAGTCTCTATTATTATGATTAATTAACTCATCATTTCTTGGATAACCAATTTTTAAAATTTGATTTTTAAATCCAAACGCTGATCTAAATATTTGAGTAGAATAATCGTTTGGTGATACTAAAGCATCCCAACGATTTGCTTCTTTCACAAAATTATTATGATATTTATTTGTACTAGTTCCAGGCATCGAAACATTATCAATATCTAATCCTAATTTTTTTAAAGGAGTTCCATGCCAAGTCTGAATATAAGTTACATATGATGGCTTTTTAACCCATGCAGGAAATCTTGCATTACTAATCCAAAACTGTGACTTTTCGATGACTTTAACCCATTTTGAAGTATTACGAATTACATATCTAATACCATTTTGCTTACAAAATGACTTTAAAGATCGATCGATTGACCAAATAAAATTGAACCCTGGATAGAGGTTTTTAAATAATTGGTAAATTGCATAAGGACTATCACTAACTTGTCGTCCACCAAAGCTTTCAAAAATGATAGTTGGTTCTTCATATGCTGAATGTCCCATTCCAAATAGCTTTCGTAACCTAAATCGATTTAACTTCTCAAAAATTGCTTGAATTTTCTTTTGTTGATTTTCTACTTTTTCAGGAACCAGAGCTACCTTTTGTGGCAAACTTAGTTGTGCAAATTCACTAAGTCGAATTCCATTACTAATGGTTTTATCAATTGCTACTTGACGTCCATTTTTTAGATTAACACTTGATAAATGACCAGATAATGACTGAGATAATATTAATTTTTGTTCTACCTCTTCTTCTTCAAACAAATAATTAATAAATAAATTATAATTAGCATTACGTTCTAACTTATCTAGCGGAATAATAATTTCAAAAATACCCTTAAAAATATTTTTTTCAATTGGATATTCTAATAATTTAGAATTGACATTATTTTTTAAGATTATTTTTTGATCATATAACATTTTATTATCAATTTGATTATATCCGGTTATTTTTAATTGTCCATCTAATGTTAAATTAATAGAATCAATCATAAATTCTTCATTTGAACGTTTAGTTTTAACCTTTAAAGTAGCCATTCCATTTGCATTACTACTAATTTGATAATAATCTGTTAAACTTAATCTTTTATTATTACTTAAATATTCACTTTCTACTTGGACGATATTTAAATTATTTATATCTCCAAAATTAAAATACATAATCCATTCAAATTCATTTTGTTCGCTATTTTCAAAATGAAATTTTTTTGCGTCAATTTTTAATTTAATTAAATCATTTTTTATATCTTTTTGACTAACTGGCATTGTAATCGATGCCATACTTTCCTTTTCAATAAAAGTAATAGATACATTATTCAATAAAATATCAGTATCGATTAATTCAAATTCAAGTTCTTGTTGTCCTTCTTTTAATTTTAATTCTGATAATATTACTCTCAAGATCAGATTCTCCTTAATAATTAAATATAACTCTATTACTTAAATAATTTGCTAATAAAATATTATCATTCAAATCAATATATATTCTAGTTTCATCATTAACATTATTATTAATTAATAATGCATAAAATTCATACAAACCGTTAATTCTTTGATAATTTATATAATCAATTATTTCATACGCAAATTTATCATCACTAGTATCAATATAGTCCTTATTTCCTAAATTACCTTTTTCTTTCTTATCTACCTCAAAACTTGTTTTCGGTGGATTGATAATTGATGTTTTACTTAGACTATAAAGATTTCTTTCTTTTATTTTTTTAGCAATAAATCTAAAAACTAACTCTCCATTATTATTAAATAAAAGATTTTCTAATGGAATTTCATTCTCAAATTTCTGTATTCCCATAACTTGATCATTAGATCCGTAATCAATTGTTTGAATCAATGAATTGTTTGAATAAATATTCAATTTATATGACTTAGATTTTGTACTTTTTGTAAGACTTACTTTTTCAGCTACAATTTCTCCATTTTCATCAATATATGTATCAATCATTTCACTATTTGATACGATTGTCATACTATTTAAATCGGGAAAGTTTTTAATTCCATTATTTAATTTAATTCCCTTTTGAGATGCAAAAATATCTGAAAGTTGAACTATCTCAATTAATTCTTCTATTCTTTCTTTTTTTAAATAATCTTTAATTAATTCAAATGCATAATTTGAATCTACTGATTCAATCATCGCAATAATAACTTTTACTTTAATTCCGTTATTAATTGCTTCCTTTAATTCAGTTCTAAATTTATTTTTATTAACACTCTCAATTGATGTAACTAAAAATATTGCGTTACTCATTTTTTCCTCCAACTAACAAAATATCCCTAGTTAAAACTGGGGATATTTTCTTATTTATTTTCTATTTTCCAATCATCTTCTGAACTGAAGCCTAAGTCTTTTTTAATCTTAGATGTTGAAATGCCTTCTGTTCGAGGTAAATAAACAACTTTACATTGATCTTTTAGAAAATCAAATTGACCTTCCCAATCATCACCCATAACAAAGATATCAATATCATGGTCAGATACATCTGTTGTTTTTTGATTCCAATCATTTTCAGGAATTACTTCATCAACACATTCAATTGCATCTAAAATATATTTTCGATCTTCAAACGAATTATAAGCTTTTTTTCCTTTAACAGCATTAAATTCATCAGTTGATAAACCAACAATAAGTTGATCACCTAACTCTTTCGCTCTTTTTAACAATCTAATATGACCTTTATGAAGCAAGTCAAAGGTTCCATAAGTAATTACTTTTGTCATAATTTCTCCCGCTCTTTATCTCATATAATACATATATAAATAGTAGCATAAATCTACATATCGTCAATATTATTGAAATTCTATACTTTTTTATTATCTATTTTTTAATCTCTTTGTTCTTGTTGAATTTTCCAAATATTATAACAATATCCAATCACCACTTTAACAACAGCATAAAATGGAATTGCCAATATCATTCCTAACAATCCAGCAATATTACCAGCTGCCAACAAAATAATAATAATTGTTAATGGATGAATTTTTAGAGATTTACCAATTACATTTGGATAAACAAAATTTCCATCTATTTGTTGCACAATAATTACAATAACAATTACCCAAATAACTTGTGTAATATTACTTGAAAAAGCAACTAATAATGCAGGAATTATTCCAAAATATGGTCCCACATATGGAATAATATTACAAATACCTGCAAAAACACCTAATAATAAAGCATATTTTTGTCCGACAAGAAAATATCCTAAGGAAGTAAATGTACCAACAAATAAACACTCTATAACTTGTCCACCAATATATTTTGATAAAGTTTCATTCATTTTTGTTAATAAATCGGCTGTTTGTTCTCTTCTTTTTTCTGAAGTTGCTGGAAAAACTTTTTCAATAGTTGGTAATAATCTTTCCCCATCCTTCAACATGTAAAATAAAATCACTGGCACAGTAATCATAATTATGATTACACTAGTTGCCATAGAAATAACATTTCCTAAACTGTTTGTTAATCCAACTAAATTATTCTTAATATATCCAGTCGTTGATTCCTGAATTCGACTAACGAAAGGAGTCCAATCAATTTTTTTAAAAATACCATGTTGTGTCAATGTTGTTAACTGTTCTTGTTCTTCACGAGCAAATTTAGGGAAATTAGATACTAGATTTGCTATTTGATTAATCAAATGTGGAACAACACTTGCAGTTAAATAAATTATTAATAATAATGCTAATAAAAACACAATTGTTGTTGCACCAGTACGATTTATGTATTTTTCTTTAGTAATTTTAATTTTCATAAATAATTTAACAATTGGATTTAACATATAATACAAAAATCCAGCAATTAATAATGGAATAAAAATTGTAGATATAAAAATACCTACTGGCTTAAATATAAAACCTAATTTAGTACAAATAAAAATAATTGATACTGCAATTAAAATTTCAATTAACCATAATAATGGTTTTGATTTTTTAAAATTATTCATTAGTCAAACTCCTTGTTTTTTATTTCATTAATAAATAAATTAATATCATCAAATGAAAAACCTTTTCTTATTAATGCTTGTTTTGATTTCATAACTCTTTCATTATAACCAAATTTACGATATTTATTAAAAATTTTTGTTCCTTCTTTTTCAATTAAATCTTGTTCATTGCTTTGATTTCTTTCAAAATCAGATTCCTCAATAACTTGATTAATAATATCAAATTCATAACCCTTCTGCATTAAAGTAGTTTTAATTTTCTCAATTTTCTTATTGTAAGGGTATCTTTGATTTTTTTGATAAATTTTGTATGCTTGTTGAGAAGCGTTAGCATGAATATCATCTTCTGTATAAAAATTATTAATGGCATCTTCAATAACTTGATTCTCAATTCCTTTTTTATTTAAATTTTGATAAATTGATTTTGGACCTTTATTACCTTCATTTTTTATACTGCGCACATAACTTTCTGCATAATTTTTATCACTCAATAAATTTAATTCTTTTAATCGATCGATAACCATGTCTATTTTTTCTTGATTATCTGTTTCCACTTTTAATTTATCAGAAATTTCTTTTTCCGTTCTTAATTGATAAGATAAAAAATTAACAGCATAATTATATAACTTTGAAAAATCATCGGCATCTTTAATATCACTAATCATTTTTTCGTCTAATTCCATATCTTTATAAATATGAAATTTCAGCATAACATCTTCACTAACTGGAAATGCATAACTATTATTCACATATACATTAAAACGACCTTTTCTTTTTTGTGTAGTAATTTTAGTTACAATCATTTTTTTATCCATTTATTATTATTCCTTTCGAAACATTTAATTAACATTCCTTTATAAATCTGATAAACTTACATATTATTAACATCAATCAAATAGGAGTTGTAACTATGTCTAAAGCTCACGTTGTATTTGCGACAATAACCGGAAATAACGAAGATGTGGCAGATATTGTCACTGAAGGTCTTGAGGACCAGGGATTAGAAGTCATCCAGTCGGAAATATCACAAACCGAACCAGAAGAATTATTAGATGCCGATATCATCGTTTTTTGTATTTATACTTATAATGAGGGCCATCTACCTGAAGAAGGTGAAGATTTTTATAATGATATGCAAGAATTAGATTTGTCTTCTCAAATATATGGAGTTGCTGGATCAGGAGATGTTTTTTACGAAGAATTTTATAATACTGCAGTTGATGATTTTTCAAATGCTCTCAAAAAGGCTGGTGCAATCAAAGGTTCAAATGAAATTAAAATTAATTTAGAACCTGATCAAGAAGACATCGAAAAACTAGATGAAATGACTGCCAATTTAGCAAAAGCATTAACTACAAAAAGATAATCATAAAATTATGATTATCTTTTTTTGTACTTACTAAGCAAATCTTTAACTTCTGTACCAGTTATATTATTTTCAAGATTACCTGTTTTGTATTCTTGAATACTTGCATTCATAACTGCACCGAATAATAAAGTCATTCCAATTAAATATAACCAAAACATTACTAAAACAAAGATTCCTAAAGTTTTATAAGCATTAATACTATGGAAAAAATATTTTACATAAATAGAAAATCCATTGGATAGTAACGTAAATCCTAATACAGAAGTTAATGAACCAACCCAAACATATCTTAATTTAATTTTATAACTTGGAACAAAATAATAAATTGCCGTCAATATTATAAATAAAACTATTAAAGTTGTAGGTAGTTTTAAAGCACGAAAAATAACCATGTAATCATTAGATAAATTTAAAATATTATAAAAATAACCAAATATAAATTGACTAATACTTATTAAAAATACGACTAATACTAAAGAAGTTAATAAAACTAACAAAAACAAAAAGGAAAATAATCTATTTATAATTGCGCTTTGATTCCCTTCAAACCCATAAGTTCGATTTACTGCTCGTTGAAAAGCTGCAACCGCGCGACTAGAAGACCAAATAACTACAATTAATCCAATTGATATTCCACCGTTTGAACTACTAAAAGCCGTTTGAATTAATGGTGAAATAACATCATAAATTGAACTAGGCATTAATAATTTTACATAATATAATAAATTATCTGAATTTTTACTAACAATTTTAAATATATTTCCAACAAGCATTAACATTGGAAATGAAGATAACAAAATATAATAAACTAAGACTGCAGATGAATCACTAATGTTTCCCATTTGATAATGCTTTTTTATTATTTTAAATAATCTAACAATTTTGGCTTTCATTTATTTATCACCATTAAAGCGGTTAGCAATTTCATCTAAAATATATTTAGCTGCCTTCCCATCACCATATGGATTTTTAGCCTTAGCCATTTTGTTATAAATGTCAGTATTATCCAATAAAAGATTCATTTCTTGTTCAACATTTTTTTGATCAGTTCCTACAAGCTTTAATGTTCCTGCATCAACGCCTTCAGGTCTTTCTGTTGATTCTCTTAAAACTAATACTGGCTTTTCAAGTGAGGGTGCCTCTTCTTGCACCCCACCTGAATCCGTCATTATAAAGTAACTTCTAGAAGCCATATTATGAAAATCCAAAACATCTAATGGATCAATTAAATGAACTCTTTTTACCTCATCAAAAATTTCATGTGCAGCTTTTTGTACTACAGGACTTAAATGAACTGGATATACAACATCTACATCATTATGATTATTTAAAACATTTTTAATTGCATTAAAAGTTTCAATCATTGGATCACCCTGATTTTCTCTTCGATGCATAGTTAATAATATAATACGATGATTTGAGTCTATATCTTGCAAAACTGAATGATGATAATTTCTTGAAATTGTTTCATTCAGTGCATCAATTGCAGTATTTCCTGTAATTACAATGTTTTCTTTTTTATGATTTTCTTTGACCAAATTTTCTTCACTTAATTTAGTTGGTGCAAAATATAAATCAGCTAAAACATCAGTTAACTGACGATTCATTTCTTCGGGATATGGAGAATATTTATTAAATGTCCTTAAACCTGCTTCAACATGCCCTAACATAACTTTATGATAAAATGCTGATACAGATGCAGCAAAAGTTGATGTTGTGTCTCCATGAACTAAAATTACATCTGGTTTTGTTTCTTCGATTACATTATCTAATTTAGTAATTACATTTGTAGTAATATCACTTAAAGTTTGTGCATCCTTCATAATATTTAGATTAAAATCTGGAGTTATTGAAAAAATCTCCAAAACTTGATCTAACATTTCTTTATGTTGTCCTGTTACAACAGTAATTGGTTCAAATTCTTGATTTCTTTTTTTCATTTCCAAAATAATTGGAGCCATTTTAATTGCTTCTGGTCTTGTTCCAAATACGGTCATTATTTTTATTTTTTTAGTCATAATGTACCTCCGATTAATTTAACTATTAACAAGTATATCAAATTTAAAGGTAATTTCCGATGTTAATAAACTGTATTAGTGATAAAATGTTAATGTTATTTAAATACATAATTGATAAATTTAAAAACAAAAGGAGTCATAACTTTGGATAAAATAAGTTTAGTAGTTCCATGTTACAACGAACAAGAATCGATCAAAATATACTATGATGCAATGCAAAAAACATTTGAAGAAATGAATAAAAATGGATTAAATTACCAACCTGAATATTTATTTGTTAATGATGGTTCATCAGACGATACTCTAAAAATTTTAAAAACATTAAATAATAATGATCCAGAACATGCTCATTTTATTTCCTTTTCAAGAAATTTTGGTAAAGAACCCGCTATGGCTGCAGGATTACAAAAAGCATCAGGAAAATTTGTTGCAATTATGGATGTAGATTTGCAAGATCCACCTGAGTTATTACCTAAAATGCTTAAATACATTACAGAAGAAGATTACGAATGTGTTGGATGTTATCAAAGTAGTAGAAAACAAGGAAAAATCAGAGCTTTTCTATCCGGATCATTTTATAAAGTAATCGATAAACTATCTGAAGTAAAGCTTCAACAAAATGTGAGAGATTATCGTTTAATGTCTAGAAAGTACGTTGATGCAGTTCTTAGTCTAAAAGAATATAATCGTTTTTCAAAAGGTATCTTTTCTTGGGTTGGTTTCAAAACCAAATATATTGAATTCCCTGGTGCAGAAAGAGCTGCTGGAGAAACACATTGGACAATGTCCCAATTAATTGACTACTCAATTGAAGGTATTATTGATTTTTCAGATATTCCACTTAAGATATCCACTTTCGTTGGAATTTTTTCTTGCTTTTTAGCAACAATTGGTATTATTTTTGTAGTTTTTAGAGCCCTTTTCTTTGGTGGATCTGTTTCTGGATGGCCATCATTAGTTTCAATTATTTTATTTATGGGTGGAATTCAATTATTCTGTTTAGGAATTGTTGGTAAATACATCGGTAAAATATATCTCGAAACTAAACAAAGACCTCAATTTATAATTGAAGAATCAAAATAAAAAAGCTTTTAAAATCTAAGGATTTAAAAGCTTTTTTATTAACTAATCTTTTTTATTTTCTTTAACATCTTCGGCTTTGTCTTTAGCCTTATCTACAGTCTCTTTAGTTTTTTCTTTGACTTCCTTTGCTTTTCCATGGGCTTTGTCTGCAAAATCAGTTACTGCTTCTTTTGCTTCGTAATAATAACTTGCTTCATTACTCATAATAACTTCCCCCTTAACATATTGTAATTATAGACTATTACTTTAATCTAAAATTATCCACTTATTTGTACCAATAAAAAAATTAATACCAAAATAATGAATTAATTTTCTTAAAGGACACTAATTATTAATCCACCAATAATAACAACAAACAAACCACTAAATGTAAAAATCATTTCTTCTTTTGTTTTTGATTCCTTTAATATAAAAATACCTAAAGTCGTTGAAATAACAACACACATTTGTGAAAGAGTAAATCCATTAGCAATTCCATTTAATTTAATAGAAATCAAATAAAAGAAAACTGCTAGTCCAAATAATAATCCAGTAATTAAATTTGTATAAGAAGAACGTTCTTTAAGTGGATTAGTTTGTTCTTTAACCATCGAAATCCCCACGAAAACAAAAGTCATCAAAACCATCCCTACTGTTTGTGGAAAAATTGCTGACCATCCATCAATTTGTCCCCATCTTGGAAAAAATGAATAACCCATATAACCAAAATTACCAACAACTAAATAAAGGATTCCTTTAGTCATATTCTTTTTAGTTGCACCAACATTTTTTTCTGTAAAAGTAGTTAAAATAATACCAATTATAATTAAAAATAATGCAAAAAAGCCAAGTGTTATAGTTATAGCAGTTTTCCATTCTCCAAATACGGCAACTCCAATTAGGGAATTACCAATTAATTGGAGTCCAGTAGAAATTGGCATTGATGTTGAAACACCGATTTCTTTAAAAGCCATATATTGAGTTATTTGTCCAAATGACCATAACATTCCTGAAATTAAACATAAAATAATAATTCGTAAATCAATCTGTGGTTGACTGTACAAATATATTAATAAAGCAACAATAAATCCACCTACCGATGTACCAAATAATTGATTAATTGGTTTGCCACCGAAAACCCCTGTGAATATAGGCAAAAATCCCCACCCAATAGCGGGTAATAATCCTATCAATATATTCAAAACAAATTTCCTCCTGCATTAAAAATAAAAGTGTTGCTGATTTAATAATCAACAACACTTTTTTTAATGACCTTACTCAGACTCGAACTGAGATCGACCGCTTAGGAGGCGGTTGCCCTATCCTGTTGTGCTATAAGGCCATTCTGCAATTACAAGTTTCTCATGAATTACAGATCAAGTAAAGACTATTTAATTGTTTTTACGTTTACCTTTATTTTTTTGATTTCTTTTTCTATTTTTCTTTTTCTTAACTGGATTGTTTTTTGTAATATCTTCTTTTTTAACTTTGAAATCATTATCTTTCAAGCGACTTTTCTTTACAGATTTACTACGATGCTTTTCTGCATTATTATCATTTGTTTCCTCAACTTCATCAACAATTGCTTGATTATAATAAAAAATCTTCGTTAAATTATATTCTGAATCTTTTAACATCTTTTTTAAGTCTCTCAAATCATGGTCATCACCAAAATTAATTACTAATCCAGGTTCGCCCATTCTTCCTGTTCTTCCTACTCGATGAATATAATTATTTGCATTATCTGGTAAATCAAAATTAATTACAACTGGTAATTTTTCAATATCTAATCCTCTTGCGGCTACATCAGTTGTAATTAATAATTTTATTCTACCCATTCTAAAATCATCAAGTGCTTTTTTACGATCAATTTTATTTTGATCAGCTGATAACATTTTTACACTATTAAGATTTAAGTGTTTAAAGTAATTGAAAACCTTTTGCACCGAATTATTTTGATTAACAAAAACGAGTGCACGAAAATTTGGAATATTTAAAAATCTTTTCAACATTTCATTTCTTTTTCCGCGAGATATTTCAAAAAGTCCATGTTTAACATTTCCTCTTGTTTTATCAATATTTCTAACATCAATAATTTCAGCTGAACGACCAAAATATTTATCTACATTATGCAAAACATCAGTTTCAGTAGCTGAAAAATAACTAATTTGAAAATCATTTTCAAAAGAAGTCACTATTTCTTGAACTTTAACCAAAGAACCCTCTTGTAATAAATCATCAGCTTCATCAACAACAACTTGTTTTATTAAATTTGTTTTGAGCCTTTTTTCATTAATCAGACTCATAATTCTTCCTGGAGTTCCTATCACAATTTCTGGTCTCTTCTTTAACTGTTCATGTTGACGCTTTACATTAGCTCCACCAATTAAAGATAGTACTTTTAAATCAAAATCTTTTGCCCAATCTCTCATAACATTTGTGGTCTGCATAGCTAATTCTTGAGAAGGCTCAATCACCATGGCTTGTATACCATCACCAGCAGTCAAATTACTAACAACAGGTAAAGTAAATGCAACTGTTTTACCAGATCCTGTAGGTGATAAACCTATAATATCATTACCATCAACCATTAGTTTATACACAGCCTCTTGAATAGGCGTTAAATTTTGATATCCTTGCTTTTGAAATTTTTCTTTAAATTGTTCAATCATCTTATTCCCTCTTACTTCTTATTAATCGATTTATAAAGATCATTAATAACTTGATTTGTGATTCGACTATTATTCATTAAATTTTGATACTCTATCATATTTTCTTTTGGATTTTTTATTATTCTAGCAAAATCTGAAATTTCACCATCCATAACATTTTCTGAAGAAGTATCTAATTTATTAGTGATTAAATCTTTATTTCTTATATCAGTTACATTAAAATCACCAACATTATTGATTGTAACTGTACGATTTAATAAATAAATTTCTGATAATTGATAACTTGTTGATATCTTACTAAAAAATAGCATTACTTTAAATTTGGGATACTGTAAAATAGCAGTTCCTTCACCATCAACACCAGTTGTTAAGAATTTGGAGTATAACTTAACCTTTGTTGGTTTACCAAACAACGAAACTGCAGTAGAAACTGGATAAACTCCCATATCTTGAAGTGCTCCTCCATTAAATTTTGGATTAAAAACATTAGGTAACATCCCTTTTTTTAATTGATCATATCGACTAGAATAATTTGCAAAAATAAAATTAGCACTAGTAATTTCATTTTTATCTACTATTTTTTTAATTTGTTTAAAATTTTTAGTATGTGTATTACGAGTAGCTTCAAATAACAAAATATTTGGTTTTTCTTTTAATAATTTTTCAATTTCAAAAAACTCTTCTGGATTACTAAAAGCTGGTTTTTCAACTATTATATTTTTATTATTTTTAATTGCCAATTTAACTTGTTCAAAATGTAATGAATTTGGTGATGCAATGTAAACAGTATCAAAGACGTTACTCTTAAAAAATAAATTCAAATCATCATAATAATTTTTAACAGTATGTTTTAAAGCATAATCTTTAGATTTATTTCTTGAGTATACTGCTGTAATTTCATAATCATCATTACTTTTCATTGCACTGATCATTAAATCTGTTATCCAACTAGTCCCAATGGTTCCTACTTTAATCATTAGATTAATCCTCATTTCTTAATTTTTGTAAATACTTAATCCATTTTTTTCTATCTCCTGAAAAACCAATTCCATCAAAAACTTCATCTTGGTTACTAACCTTTATCTTTACTGGAGTATCAGATTCAATAAATTTTCCTACTGAATTTCCTTCTGTTTTTGAATTATTAGAAAAATCAAGATACTTAATTTTAAAATTTAATTGTTTCCAAGATTTATAATCAGTCGATAAAATTATTTTTTTATTATAATAACCATGTAATTGATTAATTAATTTTTTTATTCGTGATTTTTGTTTCTCTAAATTAATATTATGTCTTGAATATGAATTATAGTATTGAATTTTAATCATTATTGGTAAATCACCCGTATCATTATTTACTGTTCTTTTAATATTTTCAAATTGCTTATTTACTTTACTAGAAAATCCAAAAATATGATAAATACCAATAGGTAATCCAGATCCAAGACCTCTTTGATAATTATTATCAAAATTATCATCCGAATAAGAAGCTCCTTGAGTAGATCTAATATAAATCATTTTTTGATTAGTTTTAGCTAAAGCATTAAAATCCAAATAACCATTATTTTGATCAATCAATACTCCATGAATTGGATACTTATTTATAAAGGTATTTTTTTGATTATTATGAAAATGAAATATCAAAAATACTACCAAACAAATCAGAAATAATGTTAATAACATCATTTTATTATGACGATGCTTTTTGTTTCTTTTTTCTTCATATAATTGTTTTCTATTCATTCATTATCATCTCAATATAATTTGATAATCTTTATTTTACCATTTTTTCCAATTTGATTTTAGTATGTATAAGCCCTTAATCAAGAAATTCAAATTATATTTGTTATAATTAATTTATTAAATATAAATATGAAAGGAATTCTTTAAATGGCTTATATTATTGGAGTAGATATTGGTACTACAAGTGTAAAAACTATTTTATATGACAACAATGGAAAAATTATCGAAAGTGCAAATCTTGGTTATCCACTATATCAAGATACTCCAGACATGGCCGAAGAAGACCCAGATGATATATTTTCTGCAGTAACTAATGGAATTAATACAGTAATGCGAAAATCAAAAATTGCAGCTAATTCTTTAAAAGGAGTTTCATTTTCATGCGCAATGCATAGTTTGATTTTATTAGATAAAAATAAAAAAGCGTTAACCAGAGCAATTACTTGGGCAGATAATCGTTCAGCTAAATATGCAGAACAATTAAAACAGAGTGATTTAGGTCTTAAATTATATAAAAATACCGGAACACCTATTCATGCTATGACCCCTCTAAGTAAAATAATATGGTTAAAAAATGAAAAGTCAGAACTTTATAAAGAAACTAAATACTTTATTGGTATTAAAGAATATATTATTAATAAACTTTTTGGTGTTTTAAAAGTTGACTATTCAATCGCAAATGCAACTGGTCTTTTTAATATTTTTAACTTAGATTGGGATAAAGATGCTTTAGCTTTAACTGGATTAAAAAAAGAAAATTTACCAGAATTAGTTGATACAACTTACAAATTAAAGGGATTAAAAAAAGAATACGCAAAGGTTATTGGAATAAATCCAAAAACACCTTTTATTATTGGAGCTTCAGACGGTCCTCTTGCTAATTTAGGTGTTAATGCGATTGAACCAGGAGTTCTTGCTATTACTATTGGAACTTCAGGTGCCGTTAGAATGGTATCAAAAAAGCCTAGAATTGATCCTAAGGGACGTGTATTTTGTTATTATCTTGCAAAAGATATGTGGGTTATTGGTGGTCCTGTAAATAATGGTGGAATTATTTTTAAGTGGATTCGAGATCAACTATGCTTACCAGAAAAAGTTACTGCTGAACAAATGCATATAAATCCATATTCTTTATTAACAACAATTGCATCAAAAGTACCTGCTGGATCTGATGGATTATTATTCCATCCATTTCTAGGTGGTGAAAGAGCTCCAATTTGGGACTCTAATGCAAGAGGTTCATACTTTGGTCTTAATCAAATGCATACTAGAGCTCATATGATTAGAGCAGCTTTAGAAGGAATTGTTTTTAATCTTTACACTGTATCACTTGCTCTAGAAGAAGTTTTAGGTACACCAATCAAAATTCAAGCAACTGGTGGTTTTGTTAATTCAAATCTTACAAGACAAATGCTTTCTGATATTTTTGAACAAAATGTAACCATTCCGGATAGTGTTGAAGGTACTGCTTTAGGTGCTGCAACTTTAGGTATGTACAGCCTAGGAATGATTAATGAATTATCAGATGTCAAAAATTTTGTTCATTCTAATAATACTTATACTCCAATAAAAGAAAACGTTGATGTTTATCGTGAGTTATCCTCAATCTATATTAGATTGAGTAGACAATTAATGACAGAATATGATCAAATAGCTGCATTTCAAAGAAAACATTCAAGAATAAGATAAATCCAAAAAGATTGATTAATAATTAGTCTTTTTTTTAATGACTTTAAAAATTACAGGTGTTATAATCTTTAAGTCTAAAAAATCAAATTCATTTAAAAAGGAGATGTAACGTTGCCAGAAAAACAATTAAAGCAAAATATCGGAATTACTGCTGCTTTATCTACAGTAATGGGAACTGTAATTGGAGGAGGAGTATTCTTTAAAACTGCAAGTGTAGTTTCTTATACTCATTCTACTTCTTTAACACTAATTGCATGGATTTTAGGTGGTTTATTAACCATTTGTGGAGGACTAACTGTTTCTGAATTAGCTGCTGCAATTCCTAAAACTGGTGGAACAGTTCAATATCTTAGATACACATATGGCCCATTAACCGGATTTTTATTAGGTTGGGCTGAAATGATTGTTTACTTTCCTGCCAATATGGCTGCTTTATCAATCGTATTTGCCACTCAAATCACTAATTTATTTCACTTATCAGTAACAATGATTATTCCTATTGCAATTATATGTGCCCTTAGTATTACTGCGATTAATCTAATGGGCTCAAAATTTGCTGGATCTGTTCAATCTATAACTTTAATTTTTAAATTAATTCCAATTTTTATTATCGTTATTGCTGGATTAATTATTCCAGGAGATGTCCATGTTTCATTTATTCCTGAAGTTTCTGGACCAAACTCTAATCTAATCACAGCTTTTTCTGGAGGGTTACTTTCCACTATGTTTGCTTATGATGGTTGGATTAATATTGGTAGTATTGCTGGTGAAATGAAAAATCCAAAAAAAGATTTACCTAAAGCAATCATTCTAGGTTTATCATTTATTATGATTATTTATACATTAATTAATTTTGTGTTCTTAAAAAACTTACCATTAAATCAAATTGCTGGAAATGAAAATACTGCTTTCCAAGTAGCTTCAATTCTTTTTGGTGGTCTTGGTGGTAAATTAGTTACAATTGGTATTTTAATCTCTGTTTATGGAGCAATTAATGGATATACACTAACTGGAATTAGAATTCCATATTCACTTGCAAAAGATGATACTTTACCGTTCAGTAAATATTTCGCTAAAATTTCTAAAAAAACTTCAGCTCCATATATATCAGGTATTTTTATTTTTGCAGTCGCATTAATCATGATTTTCATGGGAGATTTTGATATTTTAACTGATATGTTAGTTTTTGTTATGTGGATTTTTAATATGCTATTATTTATCGCATTATTCATATTACGTAAAAGAGAACCTGAATTAAAAAGACCTTATCTAGTACCATGGTATCCAGTTATTCCGATAATTGCTTTACTAGGTGGTGCTTTCATTCTAATTACCACATTATTTACTCAAACTGGATTAGCATTTACTGGAATCGTTGCAACATTAGTAGGTATTCCTGTATACTACTTCCATAAGCATATGATTAAGAAATAATTAAAAGCATCCATAATATGGATGCTTTTAGTTTACATATTTAAATAGATTGGAGTTTTTTTAATGCCTGAAATTTCATTAAAGAAAAATATTGGTATCGTAGCTTCACTATCAACTGTTATGGGAACTGTTATTGGTGGAGGAGTATTTTTTAAAACTTCTAGTGTTGTTAATGCAACACATTCAGTCAGTTTAACTTTACTAGCATGGATAGTCGCTGGTATCTTAACTATTTGTGGAGGCTTAACTGTATCTGAATTAGGAGCAGCAATACCCAAAACTGGTGGTAGTGTGGAATATTTAAGACATACCTATGGTCCATTAACAGGATTTTTGCTTGGTTGGGCTCAAATGTTAATTTATTTTCCTGCTAATATTGCAGCTTTAGCAATTATTTTTGCGACTCAAGTTATAAATCTACTTCATTTAGATGGATCCTTATTAATTCCAATTGCCATAATTTGTGCAGCGGTTGCAGCTATTACTAATATGTTTGGTTCAAAAGCCGGTGGAATTGTCCAATCTATAACCTTCATTTTTAAACTAGTTCCTATTTTTATTATTGTAATTGTTGGACTAATAATGCCAAGTGACGTTAAAGTATCTTTCTTTCCATTAGCTACATCTTCTCCAGAAACTAATATTCTAACCGCCTTCTCTGGTGGATTATTAGCAACTATGTTTGCATATGAGGGATGGCTTAATATCGGAAGTATTGCTGGTGAAATGAAAAATCCGCAAAAGGACTTACCTAAAGCTATTATTTTTGGATTATCATTTGTTATGATTATTTATGTACTAGTTAATTGGATTTTCTTAAAAAATATGCCAATTGAACAAATAGCTGGAAATGATAATACTGCTTTTCAAGTTGCAACCAAGTTATTTGGTAACTTAGGCGGTAAATTAATCACCATTGGTATTTTAATTTCAGTTTATGGAACTATCAATGGTTATAGTTTAACTGGACCTAGAATTCCATATACTTTAGGTGTTTATGATACATTACCTTTTAGTAAATACTTTAAAAAATTAAGTAAAAAAAATTCTGCACCTTATGTAGGTAGTCTATTTATTCTACTCATTTCAATTTTAATGATTTACTTTGGTGGATTTGATTTATTAACTGATATGTTAGTTTTCGTTATTTGGATGTTCAATTGTCTTTTATTTATAGCTCTGTTCATTCTTAGAAAAAGAGAACCACAATTAAAAAGGCCTTATAAAGTTCCTGGGTATCCTATAATTCCAATTATTGCTCTGGTTGGTGGACTATTCATTTTAGTAACAACTATCATTAATCAATTTCAATTAGCTTTATTTGGACTTATATTAACTTTTATCGGTATTCCAATTTATTATTTTCATCAATTTATGATAAAAAAACAAAACAAATAAAAAAAGCACTGAGATTATTGAAACATGATCTTAGTGCTTTTTTACTTTTTATTTTTCAAAAATTGTTATAGATTCCACATGAGTTGTTTGTGGAAATTGATCAACTGGTTGAACTGGTTCATTTATTGAGTATCCTTGTTCATTTAAGATTATAGCATCTCTAACCAATGTAGAAGGATTACATGACACATAAATGATTTTTTTTGGATTCATTTCTACCATAGAGCTAATAAATTGCTGATCTAATCCTTTTCTAGGAGGATCAACAACTACTACATCAGGTTTTAATCCATCTTCTTTCCATTTTTCCATTTGTTCTTCTGCTTTTCCAACAACAAAATGTGCATTATTAATATTATTTAATTTTGCATTTAATTTTGCATCATTAATTGCATCTTCAACAACTTCTACTCCATATATTTCTTTTACGTCTTTTGCTAATGTTAGTGTAATTGTTCCAATTCCAGAATAAGCATCAATAACAATATCATCTTTACTTAAATTAGCCTTTTGTTTAACCAATTCATAAATTTTTTCTGTTTGTACAGGATTAATTTGATAAAAAGACATTGGTGAAATTTTATATTGATTATCTAATAAATTATCAGTTATATATTTTGAACCAAATAAAATTTCATTTTTTGAACCTAATAACTTATTGCCTTTAGTATAATTAACATTCTTAATAATACTTTTAATTTCAGGAAATTCAATTTTAATGTCATTAACAATTTCATCTTGATAAGGTAATTTATTAGAATTAACTACTAAAACAATCATTAATTCTCTAGAATAGTGACCAACTCTAACCATAATATTTCTCATAATTCCTTTATGAGAGATTTCATCATATGGCATGATTTGATATTTTCGTAAAATATCACGGACTTTTAAAATTGCATCATCAATAACTGGTTCTTGAATATAAAAATCTTCAATTGGTATTAAATCATGACTATGTCTACGATAAAATCCTGTTTCTAATTGACCTTTAATATTTCTAACTGGTATCTGTGCTTTATTACGATATTGATATGGTTTATCCATTCCAATTGTAGGTAAAACATCAACTTTTAAATCTGTTTTATCAAACAAATCAATTACTTGTTTACTTTTATACTCCAGTTGCTTTGGATAAGACAAATGTGATAATGGTGCAATTCCAGTATTAATATATCTCTTATCAATGTTATTAATTCTATCTGGACTACTTTGAAGAATTTTCTCAAGTTTACCAAAAGCAAAATTCTTTTTTACCTTAATAACTTTAATTTCAACTTTTTCATTTGGCAAAGCATTTTCAATAAAAATTGGAAAGTGCTCAACTTTTGCAACCCCTAATCCTTCATAGGTTAAATCAGTTACATTTACTTCAATTACTTCATTCTTTTGTACGGGAACTGTATTTGTCATATTATCTTCCTTTATAAACTAAAAAAATTTTGCCTTAATAGCAAAACTTATTTTTCAGGTAATTCATTAACTTTCTCAGCTAATTCTTCTTTAACTTTTTCGATTTCTTTATTTTTACCATTATTTATTTTTTTCTTATCATTATCCAAATTAGAAAAAATTCCTAGATGCTGTTTCAAATTAATAAAAGTCATCGGTGCATCTCCACCGTATTCACCATCTATATTTATTTGTAATGGTTTTCCTTCTGAACTAACTTCTAATTTATTAGTTTTTTTATAAATAATTCTTGGATCATTTACATGTTTTCCACCATTTAAAACTTTAGTTATTAATTGTAATATTTCAACTAAATTACCAGTTTTCACAATAATCATAGTAAATTTTCCATCATCTAATTCTGCATCAGGAACAATTTGTTCAAATCCTGCGATTGAATTAGTCATCGCTACAAAAAACATTGAAGCTTTTCCATCATATTGATCATTATCATATTTTAGGTGCATTTTAACCGGTCTTAATTGAGGTAAAAGTTCAGCTCCTTTAACCAAATATGCCAAATAACCAAAAATTGTTTTTAAGTCCGATGGCACATCATAAGTTAATTTAGTCATTGAACCACCAGCTGCAATGTTCATAAAATATTTAACAGAATTTTCATTGATTGTTTTACCAATATCCATTTTTAAAACATTTTTTTTCAAAACAACTTTTGCTGACTCAACTAAATCATCTCTTGGTATTTTTAAAGCTCTTGCGAAATCATTAGTTGTACCAGCTGGTAAAATAGCTAGCTCTGGCCTTTTATCTAAAGGAGCAATTCCATTAATAATTTCATTAATAGTACCATCTCCACCAGCTGCAACTACTAAATCAAATCCATCTTCTGATACCCTTCTAGCCTCATTTAAAGCAGAATTATGCTCTGGAGTTGTTGCAAAAATGCTAGTTTCATAACCAGCTTTTTCATAAACACTGATTATATCGACCAATTTTTGCTTCAAAATTTCACGGCCAGCAGTTGGATTATATATAATTCGTGCTCGTTTTGTCATTTGACAATCCACCTTTATTTATTTAGTGACTCCATTAATAACTTATTAACTACTTTAGGATCAGCTTTACCTTTAGTCTGTTTCATAATTTGTCCAACTAAAAAACCAACTGCACGATCTTTACCATTTTTAAAGTCCTCAATTGATTGAGGGTTTGCATTTAAAATATCATCAATAATTGGTTGTAATTTTGCAGGATCTGATAATTGAACTAATCCATTATCTTCAACATATTGTTTAGGATCTTGACCTTCTGTAATTGCTTTAAAAACTTTTTTAGCCATTTTACTTGAAATTGTACCGTCAGTAATTAAATTAACCATTGTAGCTAATGCATCTGGAGTGATTTTTGTATTTTCAAGTTTAATCTGATTATCATTTAAATATGCATTTACATCACCTTGTAAATAATTGGCCGATAATTTTGCATCTGCGTTATTTTTAATCATTGTATCAAAGAAATCAGACATTTCCTTAGTTTGTGTAATAACCATTGCATCATAATCAGTTATTCCTAAATCATTAACATAGCGATTTCTTCGATTAGCAGGCATTTCAGGCATTTCTTGATTAAGTTTTTCTAACCATTCATCGCTAATTGATAAACTTGGTAAATCAGGTTCAGGGAAATAACGGTAATCATCTTTACCTTCTTTTACACGCATTAATTCAGTTGTACCATTAATTTCGTTAAATCGACGAGTTTCCGGTTGAATTTTACCACCAGATAATAATACTTTTTCTTGTCTTTTTTCTTCATATGCTAAACTTTTTCTTACATAATTAAATGAATTTAAATTCTTTAACTCAACTTTTTGACCGAATGTTTTTGAACCAATTGGATGAATTGAAATATTAACATCAACACGCATTGATCCTTCTTCCATTCTAACATCAGAAATACCTGTAAATTGAATTCTTTCTCTTAATGCTTCTAAATATGCATATGCTTCTTCAGGTGATGCAATATCTGGTTTTGATACAATTTCTAATAGAGGAGTTCCTTGACGGTTTAAATCAACATAAGAAAATTTGTTTCCGTGGGTATTTTTACCAGCATCTTCTTCAACATGCATTTCTTCAATCCCAATTTTCTTTTTTTGTCCTTCAACTTCAATTTCAATCCAACCATTTTTAGCAGTTGGAGTTGCTGATTGAGTAACTTGATAACCTTTAGGATTATCTGGATAAAAATAATTTTTACGATCAAAATGTGGATGTCTTTCAACATCCGCATGTAATGATAAAGCAGCAATTAATCCATTTTCAATCACTTTTTTATTAACTGTGGGTAAAGTACCTGGGTATCCCCAATCAATTACATTTGTATTTGAATTAGGATCATCACCAAATTCTGCAGGTGATGGACTAAAAATTTTGGATTTAGTTTTTAACTCTACATGGACTTCAAGTCCAATTGTTGTCTCAAAATTCATTTTTTAATGTCCTCCTAATTCTGGTGTTTTTTTGTGAAAATTTGTATTTTGTTCAAATGCATAACCAGCACGATAAATAGTTGATTCATCAAATGGCTTACCAATTAATTGCATTCCAATTGGTAAGTTATCATTATCAAATCCAACTGGAATCGACATTCCCGGTAATCCAGCCATATTTACAGGAATAGTTAATGTATCGTTCATATACATAGTAACTGGATCAGAAATTTCTTCACCAATTTTAAATGCAGTTGTTGGTGTTGTTGGAGCAATAATCAAATCATAACTTTTAAATACATTTTGAAAATCATTAATAATCATAGTTCTAATTTTTGCAGCTTGATTAAAGTACGCATCAAAATATCCTGCAGATAATGAATAAGTTCCAAACATAATTCTACGTTTTATTTCAGATCCAAATCCCTCTGAACGACTTTTAACATAGATATCTTCTAAATTATTAGCATTTTCTGTACGATATCCATAACGAATTCCATCAAATCTTTCTAAGTTAGATGAAGCTTCAGAGGAAGCTAAAATATAATACGCTGTTACTCCATATTTAGAATTTGGTAATGAAACTTCTTCAACAGTAGCACCTAGTTCACGATATTTATCAGCTGCCTTTAATACAGCATCTTTAACATCTTTAGAAACCCCATCAGTCATATATTCTTTAGGAATTCCAATTTTTAATCCTTTAACACCTTGATTGATTCCAGCTGTGTAATTAGGTACTTCTTTTGATGAACTAGTAGAATCTTTATCATCTAATCCAGAGATTGCATTTAACATAACTGCATTATCATAAACTGATCTAGTTAATGGACCTATTTGATCAAAACTAGATGCAAAAGCAATTAGTCCCCATCTAGAAACTCGTCCATATGTTGGTTTCATTCCGACAATCCCATTAAATGCAGCTGGTTGTCTAATTGATCCACCAGTATCAGAACCTAAAGAAGCTAAAACTTCTCCAGAAGCTACAGCTGCAGCAGATCCACCAGAAGAACCACCTGGAACTCGATCTAAATTCCATGGATTATGTGTTTTTTTGAAATAAGATGTTTCGGTAGAACCACCCATTGCAAATTCATCCATATTTGTTTTACCAACTACGACACTATTTAAATTTTTCAACTTGTTAATTACAGTTGCATCATAAACAGATTGAAAATTTTCTAGCATTTTAGATGCAGCAGTAGTTTTTAAATCTGTCCCAACGATATTATCTTTAATCGCTATTGGAATTCCAGATAATATGTT
This sequence comes from Lactobacillus sp. S2-2, assembly GCF_021698855.1. Taxonomy (GTDB): domain Bacteria; phylum Bacillota; class Bacilli; order Lactobacillales; family Lactobacillaceae; genus Fructilactobacillus. The sequence goes on along the minus strand of NZ_WWFA01000001.1, from coordinate 223,382 downwards.
ATTTGAATCAATTCCTTGTTGATCAATTTTTTTAGCCTGATCAATTGCAACTTCACTTAAAGCAAGAAAAGCATTAATATCTTGGTCTTGCTTTTTTATATTATCCAAAGTTTGACGAGTTAATTCCTCAGCTGTAATTTCTTTATCAACTAGTTGTTGATGTATACTTGTTAAATCTTTATCAAAATAATTCATTATTCATCACTCCCATCCATAATTGCAGGAACACGAATTAATCCATCTACAGATTCTGGCGCATTATTTAATAATGCATCCTTTTGATTCCAATTATCAGCAACATCTTCTCTTGTAATATCTATTTGATCACTAACTGTGAAGGTTGGTTCAATTCCATTAGTATTAACTTCAGATAGTTCATCAAATAATCCAAGCATTGAATTTAATTGATCATTAAATTTAGGTAATTCTTCATCACTTAATGCTAATTTAGATAAATTCGCAACGTGTTGTGTTTCTTCTTTTGTTACTTTATTCATAATTAAATCTCCATTCTATTAAAAGCTATCAAAAATATGGAATGTAAAGGAACGATCATTACTTCCTCTAGATAAGAAGCTTTGAACTCCTTGAGCAGAACTAACCGTAATATCAATTGGAGCATTTGCAGGTAAATATTTTTGAGCTGCAGTTTGTAAATACTGAGTAAATGAGGTTACTTCAGTTTGACTATAAAATTGAGTATTAACATTTACATGCATCCCTGTTAAAGCTCCATCATTATATTGTGCTTGAGCTGTTATTCCACTTAAATTTGGAAAATAATTTTGTACTTGTGATTTAAATTCATTAAATGATGATGCATCATTTGAATTTGGACTTTTTTCACCATCAGCAATTGGGAAAACATATTTTTTTTGATTTACTTTATTCCAGCTACTAATCTTATTAGCTCCATTTTTATTAACTGAATAAGCATAAAAATTACCACCAATTAGGCTATCATCTGGAGCTTGTTTATATAAAGCAAAAACAATTGGAATATTCTTTAATTTATTATTTTTTCTTAATCTATTTAATATCTTTTGTGCTGCTAACTTACCTTGATATTTAATTTGATCATTAGTTAATTTCTTTTCATATGTTGCACCATACTGTTCCTTTTGATAATAATAAATTGAATTAACACCAATTCCAATTGTCATACCACCTAAAGAAAGGTTTTTACCAACAGGAACTAAATAATCTTGTTCATTAATTTGTTGAATATATTCTGGGACTAATTTCCCCTTAACCTTTTTCGGATTTAATCCTGAAGGATTCTTTTTAGAATATCTTCCTAACCAATTTTGTGTTCTTTCACTTGAAATATATTGTCCTTCTTGGAATACATATTTATCAGTTGAAAAAACTTTTTTTGAAATATCTAACATTCCTTTATCAAAACTCTTTAAATTAAAATTATTTGAATTTTGCTGAGTTGATACTCCTCTAGATTTACTTACCTGATATTTACCATTTTTTAAAACTGTTTTATAATACTTGCTACTATTTTGTCCAGTTATTTCAGTTTTTTGATTACCATTGCCACTAGTATTTTTTGTTGTAGTTGTTTTATCAACTGATCCACAAGCAACTAATACAAAAGTCAACATTAGTATCGAAATGGATAATTTTAATTTTTTCAATTTAACTCCCCCATTCATCTTTAATATTTATTCATTTCATTAATAAATTGATTCTCATTCCAAATTGTAACTGATAATTCTTTTGCTTTAGCTAACTTACTACCTGCATCCTTACCAACTATCAATAAATCTGTTTTCTTTGAAACTGTAGAAGTTACATTCGCACCATGCTTAATTAACCAATCACTAATTTCACTTCTCTTCATATCAATTAATTTCCCAGTTATTACAACTGTCTTTTGATTAAAATAATTATCAACTATATTATCATTATTTTCACTAAGATATTTTAAGTTCACATCATTACTTCTTAATTCGTTAATTAATTCTTTTGATGTTTCTTTATTAAAATAAGTAAAAACAGATTCAGCAATAGTATGTCCAATAGAATCAATCTCTTCAATTTCTTGACTATTTGTATTAATTATATTTTCAATATTATTAAAATGTTCAGCGATTAACCTAGCAGCTTTTGTTCCGACATTTCTAATTCCTAATCCAAAAATTAATCTTTCTAATGAATTATTTTTACTATCATTAATTGAACCTAATAAATTATTAGCTGATTTCTCACCAAATTTTTCTAATTCAATTAAATCTTCAAATTTTAATGTATATAAAGAAGCTACATCGTTAACTAATTTTTTTTCAAATAATTGATTAATAATTTTTGGACCTAATCCATCAATATTCATTGCATTTCTAGAAGCAAAATGATTAATCTGCTCATATAACTGAGCTGGACATTTAGGATTTATACATCTTAAAGCTACCTCATCTTGTAAGTGTACCAAATCAGAACCACATGATGGACATTCACTAGGAATTATATACTTTTTACTATCATTTGGTCGCTTACTTGGATCAAATGATTCAATTTCTGGAATTATATCTCCAGCCTTATAAAGTTTTACTGTATCATTAATCCTAATATCTTTCTTTTTAATATAATCAAAATTATGTAATGAAGCCCTCGAAACAGTAGATCCCGCTAACTGCACTGGATTCATTACAGCTGTTGGAGTAACAACTCCTGTTCTACCAACTGTCCATTCAATATCTTTGATAAGTGTATACACTTCTTCTGGAGGAAATTTATAAGCAATTGCCCACTTTGGTACCTTTATAGTATTACCAATAAGTGATTGTAAATTTAATTGATTTTCCTTAATTACAATTCCATCTATTTCATATGGTAAATCATTTCTTTTGTCTTGATATTGATTAATATATTGATCAATATCTGTTTGTTTATCTGCAACTTTAAATTCTTGATTAACATTAAATCCAAGTTCTGTTAATTCTTTCAACAATCCTGATTGTGTATCTGCCTCAATATCATTATAATTTGAAACATTATACATAAATGTACTTAAATTTCTCTTTTTAGTAACACTTGGATCTAACTGTCTTAAACTTCCAGCAGCAGCATTTCTTGGATTGGCAAATGGAGCTTGCCCCTCAGCTTGTCTTTGCTCATTTAACGCTAGAAAAGAAGATTTTGGCATATAACATTCACCACGAACTTCAATGTCAATTGCCTTATTTAAAGTTTTAGGAATCGATTTAATCGTCTTTAAATTATTAGTAATATCCTCACCAATTTGACCATTTCCTCTAGTAGATCCCTGAATTAATTTACCATTTTTATAAATTAGTGAAATTGCTAATCCATCTATTTTCAATTCACAATTATACTGCTCAGACAGAGGCTGACTTTTTTTTAACCGATCTAAAAATAATTTTAATTCTTCAACAGAAAAAACATCACCTAAAGAAAGCATCGGTATATCATGAACAACCTTATTAAAATCATTATTAACTTTTCCACCAACTTTTTGACTTGGTGAATTATCAATTATTAGTTCTGGAAATTTGTTTTCGATTTTTAAAAGTTGATCATAATATTTATCATAGGTCGCATCTTCGACACTAGGATTATCATTTTCATAATATTCTTGTGACCAGGCATTTAATTTGGGAATTAACATATCTATTTCTTTTTTTGCTTCATTTTTATCAAGTTGATCGATTGAAATAAAATCCATTATATTAATTCTCCTCAAATTAAATTTTATTTTTTACTAATTGGAGCAAAAGCAGCTAAAAGTCGTTTAACACCTTTTTCTGGAAATGCAATATCCAATTCCATATCCTCACCAGTACCATTAACCTTTACAACTGTACCTTCTCCCCACGCTTTATGTTCAACCTTATCTCCAATATTCCAACTCTTCTTATTTGCCCCAGTTTCTTTTGGTTTTTCCATAATTTTACTAGGTCGTTTATAAGGGGTAGAAAAAGCTCTTTGACTTCTTACACTATTCTTATCAAAAGATGAAGAATTATTATTTAATCCTTCGTTATCACTCTTCATTAATTTTTTATCAATTTCCGACATAAAACGAGATTCAGGATTGTTTTGCATCTTTCCATATAACATTCTAGAAAATGCATTTGTCATATATAGCTTTGTCTGTGCTCTAGTAATTCCTACATATGCTAATCTTCTCTCTTCCTCAAGTTCATTTTCATCTTGACTAGCACGGCCAAGCGGAAAAATCCCTTCTTCCATTCCTAACATAAAGACTACTGGAAACTCTAAACCTTTAGCAGCATGTAAAGTCATCATTGTAACTTGTTTTGTTTCTTCATCAACATCATCTTGTGCTGAAACAAGTGCTAAATCTGCTAAAAAATCAACAAGTTGAGTATCTAAATCATTTCCATCTCTTTTTTTATCAAAATCTTGTGTAACTGATAAAAATTCTTCAATATTTTCTACTCGAGTTTGAGCTTCAAGTGTTTGATTTTTTTTCAATTCAACTAAGTATCCGGTAGTATCTAATATCTTTTCAGTAATTTCAGTTACAGTTAAATCATTTTTCAAATTTGCCACATCATTAATTGATTTACCAAAATTAAAAATTGAATTTCTAGTTCTTGTAGCAATATCATTACACAAATCAATATTTTTAGTAGCTTCAAGTAAACTCCATCCGTTTTCTTGAGCAAAGTTTCTAAATTTTTCAAAACTTGTTGCACCTATCCCACGTTTGGGAACATTTATAACACGTTCAACACTAAGAGAATCACTTGGATTAGCAATTAAAGTTAAGTAAGATAGAACATCTTTTATTTCTTTTCGTTCATAGAATTTATGTCCTCCAACCATCGTATAAGGAATATTTGATTTTAAAAACATTTCTTCCATTACACGAGATTGAGCATTAGTTCGATAAAGAATTGCAAAATCATTATAAAAATAATTGTTTGCTTCAATTTCTTCTTTAATTTTGGAAATTACATATCGTGCTTCATCACTTTCACTTTGACTACGATAATAACTAATTCTTTCCCCAGGACTATTTTGTGTCCATAAATTTTTATCTTTTCTTTCACTATTATTTTGAATAACTGAATTTGCAGCATCCAAAATATTTTTAGTTGAACGATAATTTTGTTCTAACATCGTTACATGTGCTTGAGGATAATCATTTTCAAAATTCAAAATATTATTCATATTAGCTCCACGCCAACCATAAATACTTTGATCTGCATCACCAACTACACATATATTTTGATACTTTTTAGCTAACATCTGCACTAGTTTATATTGTGCTTCATTAGTATCTTGATATTCATCTACATGAATGTATTTAAATTTATCTTGATACCTTGCTAATATATCAGGATTACTTTCAAATAAATTAAGAGTAAGCATAATTAAATCATCAAAATCTACTGATTCATTTTCTCTTAATCTTTTTTGATATTCAAAATATACTTCACTAACAACTTTCTCAAAAGGATTACTTAAAGAAATTGTTTTTTGATGATCTTCAGGAGTTAATAAATCATTTTTTGCATTTGAAATAGCCCCCAAAATAGCTCTAGGATCGTTTTTCTTAGGATCTAAATCAAAATCATTTAAAATTCTTTTAATTAAAGTCTTTTGTTCACTACTATCTGTTATAGAAAAAGAACGGTTATAACCTAATTTATCAATATCTCTTCTTAAAACTCTTACTCCAAAAGCATGGAATGTAGAAACCCAAACGTCATTTCCACCTTGATCCAATAACCCATTTATTCTTTCTTTCATTTCACGAGCTGCTTTATTAGTAAATGTAATTGCTAAAATATTCCATGGCATTACATTCTTTTCTTCAATTAAATATGCGATTCGGTGTGTTAAAACTCGGGTCTTACCACTTCCTGCACCTGCCATAATTAATAACGGTCCATCAGTTTGTTGAACCGCCTCTTTTTGTTCTTGATTCATTTTATCTAGTAAGCTATTTTCTGACACGTGTAATACAACCCTCTCATGTAAAATCTACATTTATTATAACAAAAATTTAATCGCAATTTTACCAACTTCATTTTTTTTAAGATAAATTTATTGATAAGTATTAATAAATTATTCTGAGTGATTTATTAAATAATATCCTTGATTAAATCGATCTTGATATTCGAAATGAAAATCAAAATTTTGATTTTTAGAAATAAAATCAGATTTAGTAATTTTTTCAAACGGAATTAATGAAATATCTAATAATTCACTCTTTTCTTTTAAATCATAATTTTGTATAGATCGTATTATTTGATTAAAAATATCTATTTTTACTGAATCTTTATATATAATTGATGATAAATCAAAATCATATTTCAAACGATTTATATAAATAAAACCTTGATCAGTTACAAAGAAAACAATTGATAATAATCCAGTATAATCAATTGCGGTTGCAATCTTATTACTTGTCTTTTGAATTTCATTTTTTGTATCAGATTCCAAGTTATCAATTGATTCAATCGAATCAATTTTTTGATTTTTAAAATTAAGATGATTGATCGGCATTAACTGTAAACTACCATCATCACTTTTAATAATTGTTTGTTCGTAATATTTTTTTTTTGAAAAATATGGTTCTAAGACACAGACATCTTTTTCTAATAATTTTGAAGCATGAGGAATATCAGCCTCATCCTTAATTTCAAAATCATAATTATAATCATTTGGATGATTAGTCTTTAAAATTGCTGGATATCCAATTTTTTTTATCTCATCATAAATATCCTCTAAATAAACTATTGTAGAATAAGGATAAAAATTAACATTAAGATTATCTAAAAAAGCATTCAATAACAAACGATCATCTGATAAATCAATTAAATCAGTCTTTTGAGGTAAAAATGTCTTTTCCTTCAAATTACTTAAAATTTCACTATTAATAATTCTTGTATTAAAAATTACGGTATCACACTTGTCAGCAAATTCTTCTAATTTTTTTTGATCACTAATTTTTCCTATTGTAACTTCATTTGAAATTTTTTCTAATCTAGAATCAGCATCAGTCAAATAAAAGTATATTTGATAACCATTTTTTATTAATGATTGTGCAAAATTATAATTAGTTGCATTATTACCAATAATTCCAATTGTTTTAATATTCATATATTTAACCTTCCATTCTTGATTAATCAAACTGATCTAATTTATATTTTTGAATTAAAATAATTAATTTCTTTGTATAAACAGGATCAGTTGCATAACCAGATTCTTGTAATTCTAAAGCAGCCTTTTTAAAATGAACTGCATTAATAACTTCTTTATATTGCTTACTATTCCAAGATGTTCCATACTTTAATAATTTCGAATGATCATCAATTGATTCATTATAATTATGATATTTTTTAAATTTTGCTTTTTTATAATACGCTTTATTATTTTTATATTCTTTAGTCTTTAAAATAACATAAGAATCCTTTGGATGATTAGCTTTAATTCCATATAAATTATGATATTTTTTTGATAAAGTACTTTCTCCCCAATCAGATTCTAAAATGGCCTGTCCAATTGTTATACTTGGAAGAATATGATATTTTTTTTGTACATTTTTAGATTCAGGTAGTATCGTATTAATAAATTTTATTTTATGAGAACTCAAGTTTTTATTTTTATATTCATATGTTGGTTCAACATTTCTATCACCAGAAAATTTAATTATTGTTACTAAACTACTAATTAAAATCAGTAAAATTAAAAAGTATTTTGGAATATTAGAACCATTCTTTTTTTTCTTTTTCAAAATCAACCTCCAATTAATATTTACTAATGATTATTGTACTACATATACTCATAAGATTGACAAAACACCTTTTTTAATATATATTTCTGTAAGCAGACTTTTCATGGAGGTGGAAAAATGCCTAAAAAACCAGATGAACAAACAAGTACCGAAAAATCACAATTTGAAATTGGCGATGAAGTCGGATTTAAACTTGAAAAAGAAGATTTTACTGGAATAATTGAAAAACAATATACAAATTCATTTATGGTTACTTTCAAATCTTTAGATCCTGAAATATTGGACAAATACCATAACAGTACAGTTGTTAATTGGCAAAATCTAACAATGATTAAAGAAGGACCAAGAGAACAACTAAAAAAAGATAACTCTGATGAAGATAAATAAAAGCTTACTATTAATAATAGTAAGCTTTTTTATTTAATAATCCGTGATAATACCTTCATAATTAAAGGTAATAACACAGCTGCAATAATCATTTCTGGAACACCATTTGTTAAAACAATTCCAGATAAAAATGGTAACAAGTGATCAGTACTAACTCCATAAAGAACAGTTGATTTATCTTTATAAAAAAAGTAGATAAATGATAAAACAAAAATAGTATTTGTTAAAGAACCTACAATCCCACTAATCATATACTTATAATTTATAGATATTTTATTTGATAAATATTTAAAAGCAATATACGAAAACAACGCAATTAACATTCTAGGAATAATTGAAATAACTGGATTAACAAAAACAATTTGTGCAATCAAACTAGTTGGCCAAAAAAAAGCTCTTATAAAAACAATGAATCCCCATAAAAAACCAATTATTAATCCTTCTTTTAAACCAAGTGATAAAGTAACTGCAACAACTGTAATAGGTATTACAGAAATACTTAATGGTCCTAATTGAATATATCCAATACCAGGAATTATTGTTTGTAACAATAGAATTGCAATAAATAATGATAAAATAATCATTTTATAATTTTTTGATTTATTATACATTTAATTAACCTCATTTAATATTGTAATAAAAAACACTCCATAAAAAATGTGGAGTGTTTTTAATCGATAATAAATATATATTAACGTTTTGAGAATTGACGAGCTTTACGAGCTTTTTTAAGACCTGGTTTTTTACGTTCTTTCATACGTGAATCACGAGTTAGTAATCCAGCATTTTTAAGAGCTTCTCTAAAGTCAGGATCTACTTCTAATAAAGCACGAGAAATACCTAAACGAGCTGCACCAGCTTGTCCAGAGAATCCTCCACCGTTAACATTAACGAAAGTATCATAGTTTCCTAGAGTTTCAGTAACATCATATGGTTGGTTAATAACTGCAACCAAGTTTGGGAATGGAATATATTCTTCAACTGCTTTACCGTTAACTACGATTTTACCAGTACCTGGTGTAATACGTACACGAGCTACTGAATTTTTTCGACGACCTAAGCCGATGTATTGTACTTGTGCCAATTAAGTTTCCTCCTTAAATTAGGTTGTTAATATCAAGAATTTCTGGTTTTTGAGCTTCATTGTTATGTTCTGAACCAGCATAAACGTGTAATTTCTTTGCTACTTGACGACCTAATGAACCATTAGGAAGCATACCTTTAACAGATAATCTAATTAATCTGTCAGGCTTTTGAGCACGCATTTCACCAGCTGTGATTGATTTAAGACCACCCATGTATAATGTGTGATGGTAGTAAATTTTATCAGTTGCTTTACGACCTGAAAGTTTTACTTTTGATGCATTAATAACGATAACATTATCACCAGTATCAACGTGTGGTGTATATGTTGGTTTATTTTTACCGCGTAAGATAGATGAAATAACAGTTGATAAACGACCTAATTCGATGTCAGTTGCATCAATAATGTACCATTTACGATCTACTTCGCCTGGTTTAGCCATGTATGTTGTACGCACTTTTTATTCCTCCATGTATCTGTGTTTTGTTCGACACCTAATAAGTTTCCGGGGCTTATCGTGGGGCAAACAATACCAACTATCATGATACAAATATTTTTATAAAAAGTCAAACAATATTTAACTTATAACCCTTCTAGTTTTTGGTACTGCATGCTCTGGATCATCTCCTGGATAATATACTTTTTTTAAATATAATCCACTTGCACCCATTGTTAATCTTGCTTCTTGTCGATTTTTTAATTTAAGTAACCTTTGGATATCACTAACTGGCCTTTTTCCTTGTCCAATTTGCATTAAAACACCGACCATTATTCTCACCTGATTATATAAAAAACCATTTCCATAAAATTGAAATATTAATTCATTGTTTGCTTCATCATAATTAACGTTTGCATCATAAATATATCTAATATTTGAACTAACTTTTGAACCAGAAGCAACAAAACTTGAAAAATCATGTTCACCAATCAAATCATTGATTGCAAGTTTAATATCTTTTAAATTATATGGAAATCTCCAATGAGTTGTGTAATTTCTTTTAAATGGGTTAGTAAATTCACCTAAATCAATTCTGTAAATATATTTTTTCCCTGTAACCTGATATCTAGCATGAAAATCATCAGACACAATTTTTACATCATTTATTTGAATATCTAATGGCATTAAACTATTTAAACCCTTTAGCATTCCAATTTCAGTTATTTCAAATGGAAAATCAAAGTGAGCTACCTGAGCTAAAGCATGTACTCCAGCATCTGTTCTCCCAGATGCATAGATTCCAATTATATTTTCTTTTTTCTTTGCCATTTTATTAACTGCTTTTTCAATGACACCTTCAACAGTTCGTTGATTTGGTTGCTTTTGAAATCCAGCAAAACTTGTTCCATCATATGCAAATATTATTTTATATCTTGCCATATTATAACTCCTACATTAACCAAATAATTATTCCGATAAGTATTATAAATATTAATGAAATCGTTTCTTTTAAATTCCATTTGTATTCTAAGTAATGACTTCGTTTAATTTCAGTCGAATATCCTCTTGCTTCCATTGCATTAGCTAATCCTTCAGCATGCCTCAATGCACTGACAAATAACGGTATGATTAAAGAAATTATATTTTTTATTCTTTTACTTAATTTACCTGTATCAAAATCGATTCCTCTAGATTTTTGAGCTTCTAGTATGGTTTTTGTTTCCTCAGATAAAGTTGGAACAAATCTAAGTGAAATAGAAATCATCATTGAAACAGTTTCAACAGGAAAATGAACCTTCTTTAATGGCGAAAGAATAGTTGAAATTCCATCGGATATTTCAATTGGATTAGTTGTTAGAGTTAGTAGAGTCGAGGCAATAATAATTATTAAAAACCGTAAAAAAATTAGTCCTGAATTGAATAAACTATAGTCAGTAATTTTTATAAAGCTAAATGAAAAAATAACTTGACCTTTACTGCTAAAAAAAAGTTGAATCATAACAGTTAAAATTATTATCCATAATAAAGGTTTAACACCAGATAAAAAAAATTTAATTGAAATTTTTGAAATTTTAATTAGAACAAATAATAAGCCTAATAAAAAGGCGTATTGAATAAAATTATGTGTCATTAACGTTGTTAAAATTAAAATAAAACTAATAATAATTTTACAAGCTGGATTTAATTCATGAATAAATGATTTTCCTGGGACATATTTTCCAAATAATATTTTATCCATCATTAACTCCTATCAATATTTTCATTAATAACTTTAATCAATTCATCAGTTGTTATTGGTTTATTTTGAATTTTTAATTTTGTTTTATCTAATTTGTTAAAAAAATTAACAACATCAGGTTTAATTAATCCACTATTAAGAGAATAAATATTTTCATCATACAATATATCCCTTGTTGGGCCATATTTAGCAATTTTATTTTCCTTGAAATAAATTACATTATCAGAATACTCTGATACAACATTAATATCATGAGTTACCATAATAATGGTTATTTTATTATCTTTATTTAAATCTCTTAAAAGTTTCATTATCATTTTTCTTCCAATTGAATCAAGACCAGCTGTTGGTTCATCTAACACTAATATTTCTGGATTCATTGCCAATACACCTGCAATTGCAACTCTTCGCATTTGACCGCCAGAAATTTCAAAAGGAGATTTATTATACAAATCTGAACCAATTCCTACCTTGGTTAAATACTCTCGTGCATTGCTTAAAGATTCACTATCAGACAATCCAAAATTTTTAGGTCCTACCATGACATCTTTAATAACAGTTTCTTCAAATAATTGCTTTTCTGGAAATTGAAAAACAAGTCCTACCTTTTTTCTTAAAACTGTCAAAACTTTTTTATTAACATCAGAATTTACAGTCAAATCACTAATTTCTAAAGATCCTTCGCTTGGAATTAAGAGTCCATTCAAATGCTTTATAAAAGTAGATTTACCACTTCCAGTTTTTCCAATTATCATTGTAATTTCTTCTTTTGGAATTTCTACAGAAATATTATCCAGAGCTTTTTTTTCAAATGGGGTGTTTCTTTGATATACATAATCTAAATGTTTTATTTTGATTGATTTATCCATTTTATCATCTCATCTTCATCAAGATATTTTTCTGAATAATTAAAAGTATCTAATTCTAATTTATTGCTTAAATATTCAGAAAATGGTATTTCTATATTAAATTTTTTAATTATTTCTTGATTATTAAATAAATTTTTAGGTGTATTCTCATAAACTTTTTCACCTTTATCAATAACTATTATTTTATCAGAAACAGAATACTGTTCAACATCATGAGTAATTGAAATAATTGTCCAATGATGAATTTCTTTTAATTTTTTAATTAATTTAATAATATCTTTTTTTGATGCAGGATCCAACATACTTGTTGACTCATCTAAAATAATAATTTTAGGATCCATTGCAATAATTCCAGCAATAGCAACTCTTTGTTTTTGACCTCCAGACAAAGACTCAGCAGGACTATCTTTTAAATCGAACATATTAACTTCTTTTAATGCATTCTCCACCATTTTTCTCATTATTTTATTATCAATATTTCTATTTTCCAATCCAAAAGCTACATCAGTTTCAATAGTAGAACCAACAAATTGATCTTCTGGATTTTGAAAAACAATCCCAATATTCATGCGTAATTGATTAAAATTAGTATCATCAACAATTTGATGATTAATAAAAACATTACCTTTATCTGGTTTAATTAATAGATCTATTATTTTAGCAATTGTACTTTTCCCACTGCCATTCATTCCAATAATAGAAATCCATTTTTCATTTTCAATTTCAATATTTAAATTTTTTAATATATCCTTTTTATTATCTGGATATCTATAAAATATTTTTTCTAATTTTAAAACATTATTATCGATGATAATCACTCCTAAAATTAATTATTATGTATAAAAAAATCACTTAAGAAAAAGGCGCGTAAACAAGTTTACATTCAAGCTAGACTTGGAAATCCATCATCATAACGCTTTATACCTTTATCTCAGTGATTCTATAGTGAAATTATTAAGCTATATAATTAATTGATTATTAATCAACAAATTGTAAAATAACCATTTGTGCACCGTCTCCACGACGAGGCATAGTTTTTAAAATACGAGTGTAACCACCATTACGGTCAGCATATTTAGGAGCAATTTCACTAAATAGTTTTTGTAATGCATTAGTTACTTTAATATCATCGCCGTCTTCTTTAATATCAGCAACTGTATTTTGTACAAAGGCTGCAGCTTTTCTACGTGATGATAAATCTCCACGTTTACCAAGAGTAACCATTTTTTCAGTAGTTGATCTAACTTCTTTAGCACGAGCTTCAGTAGTTTCAATCTTACCGTTTACAATTAATTCAGTTGTTAGATTACGAAGTAAAGCACGACGTTGAGCACTTGTACGTTGTAATTTACGATAACTCATAAATGAATGTCCTCCTTTTTAGTCTTCTTTTCTTAATGACAAACCAAGAGCATTTAATTTTACTCCAACTTCATCAAGAGATTTACGGCCAAGATTTCTAACTTTCATCATATCAGCCATTGATTTATTTGTTAGCTCTTGAACAGTGTTAATACCTGCACGTTTTAAACAATTATATGAACGAACAGATAAATCTAATTCTTCAATAGACATTTCTAGCATTTTTTCTTTATGGCCTTCTTCTTTTTCGACCATAACTTCTGCATTTTTAGCACGATCAGTTAAATCTACAAACATTTCTAGATGTTGATTTAAAATTTTAGCAGCTAAACTTACTGAATCACTAGCACTAATAGAACCATTAGTCCAAATATCTAAAGTTAATTTGTCATAATCATCTCTTTGTCCAACACGTGTATCTTCAACTTGATAGTTAACACGTTCAATTGGGGTATAAATGGAGTCAATAGGTAAAACGCCAATTGGCATACCATCGTTACGAGCCTTGTTTTCTTCAGCAGAAACATATCCACGACCTTCGTCTGCAGTCATAGTCATATGAAATGTAGCACCCTCAGCAACAGTAGCAATGTGTAAATCAGGATTAATGATTGTTACATCGCCATCAGCCATAATATCACCTGCAGTAACATTAGCTGGACCTGTTACATCAATACTCATTGATTTGTTTTTACTTTCATCTTCCTCACCATCAATTTTTAAAGCAATTTTTTTGCAATTTAAAATGATTTGAGTAACATCTTCTCTTACTCCCTTAACAGTGGAAAACTCATGTAAAACACCGTCAATTTGAATGCTAGTGACTGCTGCTCCAGGTAAAGAAGCAAGTAAAACTCTTCTAAGAGAATTACCTAAAGTAGTACCATATCCACGTTCAAGTGGTTCAACGACTATTTCACCATAGTTATCTGTTTCTTCAATTTTATGAATATTAGGCTTTTCAAATTCAAGCATTATGTTTCTACCCCTTTCAAAACGCATTTTGAGTCTACAATATTATATATAAAGGTCTCTTAAATATTAAACTCTACGACGTTTTGGTGGACGAGAACCATTATGTGGTACAGGAGTAACATCACGAATTGCTGCTACTTCTAAACCAGTTGTTTGTAAAGCACGAATTGCTGATTCACGACCTGAACCAGGACCTTTAACAGCAACTTCAACAGACTTCATACCATGTTCCATAGCAGTTTTTGAAGCAGCTTCTGATGCCATTTGAGCAGCAAATGGTGTTGACTTACGGCTTCCACGGAAACCTAACGCACCAGCTGATGACCAAGCAATTGCATTACCTTGAGTATCGGTAATCATTACTAAAGTATTATTAAAAGTTGAATGAATGTGAGCTACACCAGCTTCAACATTCTTTCTTGCTCTACGTTTACGAGTATTTTTAGGTTTAGCCATAAAACTGATAACCTCCTTTATTATTTATTATTTCTTACCAGTAATTGGGGTTGATTTCCCTTTACGTGTACGGGCATTATTTTTAGTGTGTTGACCTCTAACAGGTAAACCACGACGATGACGCATTCCACGATATGAACCAATTTCTTGAAGGTTCTTAATACTCATGCTTACTTGACGACGTAAGTCACCTTCGATTACATAAGTATCAATTGCTTCTCTGATTTTATCTTCTTGATCAGGTGTTAAATCACGAACTCTAATGTCTTCAGAAACATTAGCCTTAGCTAATACATCTTTAGCAGTAGTATTTCCAACACCATAAATGTATGTTAATCCAATAACAATTCTTTTATCACGTGGTAAATCAATTCCAGCAATACGAGCCATTAACATTCACCTCCATTTTTTTAAATTACTTACCTTGTCTTTGTTTGTGCTTAGGGTTAGCAGAACAAATAACCATTACACGGCCATTTCTCTTAACCACTTTACAGCTATCACACATTGGTTTTACTGATGGGCGTACTTTCATTTTATTACCTCCTAAAATGACGGTAAAATTATTATCCTATTTAAAACGATAAGTAATTCTACCTTTACTTAAATCGTATGGTGACATTTCAACCGTTACCTTATCACCAGGTAAAATACGGATGTAATGCATTCTTATTTTACCCGAAACATGGGCTAAAATTTCATGACCATTTTCTAACTCAACTTTAAACATCGCATTTGGTAAAGTTTCAAGAATTTTACCTTCAATTTCAATTACATTATCTTTAGACACAGACAATCCTCCAACTTTAATTTTTAATAAAATTGCGAAATATACATTTTATAGACTATCACAATAATAGATTCCGTTCAATTAGGACAAAAATCAATAACTAACTATCTAAATTAGAAAGAATTTTATCTATATCTTTAGTAACTGCTGCGATATCTTGATCTCCATTTACTGTAAACAATAAATTACGCTCTTTATAAAAATCAATTAAAGGAGCATTCAATTCGATGTTAACATCTAATCTATTTTTTACGGTTTCTGGTTCATCATCACTACGTTGATAAAATTCATGTCCACCACAAACATCACAAGTTCCATCAACTTTAGGCTTTTTATATAACTTATGATAAGTTGCACCACAGTTTTTACAAATAAATCTTCCTGAGAGTCTTTCAACCAAAACTTTTGGATCAACATTTATTTCAATGACTGCATCCAAATTTTTATCAAGTTTATTAGTAATTACCTCTAAACTGTTAGCTTGATTAATATTTCTTGGAAAACCATCTAATAAATAACCATTTTTAGTATCAGCTTGATTTAATCGATCTTCAACAATACCGCAAGTTACATCATCCGGTACCAAATCACCATTATCGATATATTTCTTTGCTTCAATACCCATTGGTGTTTTATTTGAAATTGCAGCTCTAAAGATATCCCCTGTTGAAATATGAGGTATATCATATTTATCAACAATATTAGCTGCTTGTGTACCTTTACCTGCGCCCGGAAGACCCATTAATAATAAATTAACAGACATTATACATTCTCCTTCGTTTATCTATTTACTTGAATTATCGGTATTAATAAATCCAACGTATTCTCTTTTCATCATCATACCTCTAATTTGACTCATAGTTTGAATTGCAACACCAACTATAATTAACAAATTAGTTCCACCAAGTCCTATAGATTCATTTAGGTTCCAAGTACTTTGAGCAATTAAAGGAATCAAGGCAACGACTCCAATAAAGATAGCACCAACGAAACTTAATCTCATTAGTAAATTAGAAACATAATTTTGTGTACCTTTACCAGGCCAAACACCTGGAATATAACTACCTTGTTTTTGTAAATTCTCAGCTAACTTTTCAGGGTTTACTTGAACAAAAGCATAAAAGAAAGTAAAGGCAATTATAAGAACTGTATAAAATGTAGCTCCAAGTGGAGTTTGCATATTAAACAATTTTTGTAAAAATTCGTACCATCCAGCAGAGGATGAGTTTTTAGCGAAAAACAATAATATTGTTTGAGGAGTAGAAATAAATGCACTAGCAAAGATAACGGGAATAACACCAGCAACATTTATTTTCAAAGGTAAATAACTGTTTTCAGGTGCCCCTGTAACTCGTTTAGTATATTGAATTTTAACTCTTCTTTCCGCTTGTTGGAACCAAGTAACAATCGTAACAATTATTAAAATAACTAAAACTAATGCGATTATAAACAAAATAGGTTTCCATAATTCATTTGCAGGAGTACCTTCAACATATTGTTTATAAACACTCATAACTCCATCAGGCATTTTAGCAACAATTCCAGCAAAGATAATCATTGAAACTCCTTGCCCAACACCTTTTGAAGTTATCATGTCACCCATCCAAACGGTTAACATTGTACCTGCAGTTAAAATTAATCCAATACTTACATAAGTTGAAACCCCAGGGTTTTTAACTAAATGTAAACTACTCAATTGATTAAAACCAGCAGTAATACCTATTGATTGAACGAATGCTAAACCAATACCTAACCATCTAGTAACATTATCTAATTTTTTTCTACCAACTTCACCTTGTTTATCCCACTCAACAAAACGTGGAACGATATCCATCTTCAATAATTGTACAACAATTTGCGCAGTGATATAAGGTGAAACTCCCATGGCGAATAAGGAATAATTTGATAATCCTCCACCACTAAAAATATTTAGAACATTAACTAGACCAGATGATGCAACTTCATTTAATGCTTTTGCATTTACTCCAGGAACGGTAATATAAGCACCCAATCTGAAGATTACCAACATAAAAATAGTATACAGAATTTTTTGTCTTATATCCTTTTGTCCTAAAGCATTTTTTAAGGTAGAAATCATTAGATCACCTCAGTCTTACCGCCAGCATTTTCAATAGCTTCTTTTGCACTACCAGAAAATTTGTGAGCCTTAACTGTTAATTTCTTACTGATTTCTCCTTCGTTAAGAATCTTAACACCTGATTTAAGGTTTTTGATAACACCATTTTTAACAAGTAATTCTGGTGTTACTTCAGTGCCTTCGTCAAAAATGTTAAGAGTTGCAGTATTAACTACAGCATATTCTTTACGATTAAAGTTAGTGAAACCACGTTTTGGAATTCTACGATAAAGTGGCATTTGACCACCTTCAAAACCTAAGCGTGTTTTGCTACGAGCTTTTTGACCTTTTTGACCACGACCAGAAGTTTTACCTTGTCCGGCAGAACGACCGCGACCTTTACGAGATCTAACTGAACGTGAACCTTCTGCAAATTTTAATTCGTTTAATTTCATGAAATCGCACCTCCTTATCTATTTCTTATTAATTAATCTATTTGTTCAACCTTGATTAAATGAGCAATTTTAAATAATGCTCCACGAGTTGCCTCGTTATCAGGTTTGATCACACTACTATTAATTCTACCTAATCCAAGCGCTTTAACAATCTTACGTTGCTTGGGGAGACGGTGAGCAGCACTGTGAACTAAAGTTATCTTTAATTGAGCCATCTTCTAACCCCTCCTTAATTAATCAGTTAAGTGTTGTACAGAAACACCACGTAATGATGAAACTTGTTCAGCATTCTTCATTTCTTTTAAGCCTTCAAATGTTGCTCTAATAACGTTAATAGGAGTATCTGAACCTAAACGTTTACTAGTAACATCATTAACACCAGCTAATTCCATAACGGAACGAACGGCACCACCAGCTGCAACACCAGAACCTTCTTCAGCAGGTTTCAATAGAATCTTTCCACCACCGAAACGGCCAATTGTTTGATGAGGTAATGTTGTTCCAACGATTGGAACTTCGATTAAGTTTTTACGAGCATCGTCAATTGCTTTTCTTATAGCTTCAGGTACTTCTTGAGCTTTACCTGTACCGAAACCTACATGACCATTTTTGTCACCAACAACTACTAATGCAGCAAAACGCATTCTACGTCCACCTTTAACAACTTTAGTAATTCGGTTAATTGCAACGACGTTATCTTCTAATTCCAATTTATCTGGATTAATAAATTTTGCCATGTTTTAGTGTTCCTCCTTTTTAAAATTCTAGCCCATTTTCACGAGCTGCATCTGCAAGAGCCTTAACACGACCATGGTATAAATATCCTCCACGATCAAAAACAACATTTTTAATGTTTTTCTTGTTGGCTCTTTCAGCAACAAGTGAACCAACTTTAACAGCTTGTTCAGTCTTGCTACCATTTGTTTCAACATCAAGTGTTGAGGCACTAGCTAGCGTTACACCCGCTACGTCATCAATAACTTGAGCGTAGATGTTTTTATTTGAACGATATACGTTTAAACGTGGGCACTCTGCAGTACCAGAAATATTACGACGGACACGTGAATGTCTTATTTGACGTGTCTTATTTTTGTCTGGTTTTGTAATCAAAATAGTCACCTCTATGTTTTATTATTAAATATTATTTACCAGTTTTACCTTCTTTAAGGACAATGTGTTCATTTTCATAACGAATACCTTTACCCTTGTATGGTTCTGGTGAACGAATTCCACGGATTTTAGCAGCAAAATCTCCAACATGTTGCTTATTAATACCTGAAATTTTAATACTGGTTGTATCTGGAACTTCAACTTTTAAATCTTCAGGAACGTTAACGTTAACAGGATTTGAATAACCAACGTTAAGTTCTAAAACATTACCTTTAAGTTGTGTTCTATAACCAACTCCAACCAATTTAAGGTTTTTACCGAATCCTTCAGAAACACCTTGAACCATGTTGTTAAAGTTAGCACGTGAAGTACCATGCATTGAACGCATTTTATTGTCATATTTACCAGTTGGTTCAAAATTAACTTCATTTCCTTCAATGTTCATTGCAATCATATCAGAAAATTCAGCAGTCATTTCACCTTTAGGCCCTTTAACAGTAACGTTATTTCCATCTTGTTTAACTTCAACATCAGTTGGTAAAACTACTGTTCTATAACCAATTCTACTCAATTTCTACACCTCCGATTCTTTAAAAAAATTACCAAACGTATGCTAATACTTCGCCACCGACTTTTTTGTCGCGAGCTTCTTTATCAGTCATAACACCATTTGAACTTGAGATAATTGCGATTCCTAAACCATTTAAAACTTTAGGAACATCATCTGATTTAACGTATGAACGTAAACCGGGTTTTGAAATTCTTTTTAGACCTGAAATAACACGTTGATTATCGTTACTATATTTTAAGAATAAACGAATAACACCTTGTTTATCATCTTCAATATATTCAACGTCGCGTACAAAACCTTCACGCTTTAAGATTTCAGCAATATTACGTTTAATGTTTGAAGCAGGAATTTCAACAGAATCGTGACGAGCTAAGTTAGCATTACGAACACGAGTTAGAAAATCTGCAATTGGATCTGTCATAGACATTAACGTGACCCTCCTTTTTTTGTTTTATTTTACCAACTAGATTTTTTCATTCCAGGAATTTGACCCTTGTGAGCAAGGTTTCTTAAACAAATTCGGCATAAATGGAATTTTTGGTATACTGCACGTGGTCTACCACAATTTTCACAACGAGTATAAGCTTGTGATGAAAATTTTGGAGTACGCTTACTTTTTTCAATTAATGATTTTTTAGCCAATGTAAAACCTCCTATAATAGCCTATTTAGCAAAAGGCATTCCAAATTGTGATAACAATTCATGTGATTCTTCATCATTGTTAGCAGTTGTTACGATAACAACATCTAAACCTCTAACACGATTAACATCATCATAGTTGATTTCAGGGAAAATTAATTGTTCACGAATACCTAGTGTGTAGTTACCGCGACCATCAAAGGCACGATTACTTACACCGTGAAAGTCACGAACACGAGGTAATGCAACATTAACTAATTTATCTAAGAAATCATACATTCTTTCATCTCTAAGAGTTACTTTAGCACCAATTGGCATACCTTCACGTAAACGGAATCCAGCAATTGATTTCTTTGCTTTTGTAACTAATGGTTTTTGACCTGAGATCAAAGTAAGTTCTTGAACAGCTTCATCCAAGTTTTTTGCATTTG
This sequence comes from Lactobacillus sp. S2-2, assembly GCF_021698855.1. Classification (GTDB taxonomy): domain Bacteria; phylum Bacillota; class Bacilli; order Lactobacillales; family Lactobacillaceae; genus Fructilactobacillus. The sequence continues at coordinate 202,258 of NZ_WWFA01000001.1, read as the reverse complement.
TAACAGCATCACCAACACCCATGTTTAGGACAATTTTTTCAATCTTTGGTGCTTGCATAACAGATGAATAATTAAATTTTTCAACAAGTGCTGGAAGAATATCTGATTTATATCTTTCTTCTAAACGAGTAGTCATGTATTAAGTTTCCTCCTTTCATTAATTCTTAATCGATTGATTTATTAGTTTTCTTAGAAATACGAACTTTTTTGCCGTCTTTAACTTCAAAACTAACTCTTGTTGTTTCATTTGTTGATGGATCAATTAACATAACATTTGAAGCATCAATTGCTGCTTCAACACTTTGAATTCCACCTTGTGGATTTGCTTGTGAAGCTTTTTGATGTTTTTTAATGATGTTAATACCTTCAACAACAACACGATTCTTATCAGCAAGAATCTTTTTAACGTTACCGTCTTTTCCTTTATCTTTACCACTAATTACGCGAACTTTGTCACCAGTTTTTAAGAACATTTATCTGGCACCTCCTTATTTTCCAATAGAATTAAAGTACTTCAGGCGCTAAGGAAACGATCTTCATAAATTTGTTGTCACGCAATTCACGAGCAACAGGTCCAAAGATACGAGTACCTTTAGGACTTTTATCATCATTTACCAATACGGCAGCATTTTCATCAAAACGAATATATGAACCATCACTACGACGAGCAACAGACTTTGTTCTAACAATAACGGCCTTAATAACGTCTCCTTTTTTGACAACGCCACCTGGTGTTGCTTGTTTAACAGTAGCAACAATTGTATCACCAATTCCAGCATATCTACGACTAGATCCACCCAAAACTTTAATAGTTAAAAGTTCACGGGCACCAGAATTATCTGCAACTTTCAAACGACTCTCTTGTTGGATCACGACAGTGTCCTCCCTTCAATTAAAAAATTAGAATACGATAAAAACGTCACTAATTAAATAATAACAGCTTCTTCAACGATTTTTACTAAACGGAAACGTTTTGTAGCTGACAATGGTCTTGTTTCCATAATTTCAACAATATCATTCATTTTAGCGGTATTATTTTCATCATGAGCCTTGTATTTCTTTGAATACTTAATACGTTTACCATAAGTTGGATCAGTTTTAGTTGTTTCAACAACAACAGTAATTGTCTTATCCATCTTATCAGAAATTACACGACCTCTGTATACTTTACGTTCATTACGACTTTCGCTCATATACAAATTCCTCCTTTTCATCGTATTCTTTATTTGTTAATTTCTTTTTGTCTTAATTCTGTTTTGATTCTAGCGATTGTTTTACGAACCGTTCTTAATCTTGCAGTATTTTCTAATTGACCAGTAGCTAATTGAAAACGAAGATTAAATAATTCCTTTTTATAATCTTGTTCTTTAGCAAACATTTCGTCAGTGGTTAATTCATTTATTTCTTTAGCCTTCATTTGATTCGCCACCTACTTCCTCACGTTTAATAATCTTAGTACGAATAGGGAGTTTCATTGATGCAAGACGTAGAGCTTCTTGAGCAACTTCGTCAGAAACATCACCTACTTCGAAAAGAATCTTTCCACGCTTAACAGGTGATACCCATCCAGCTGGTGATCCTTTACCTTTACCCATACGTACACCAATACCTTTTTCAGTATATGATTTGTGAGGGAAAATCTTAATCCAAACTTTCCCACCACGTTTCATGTAACGGTTCATTGTGATACGACAAGCTTCAATTTGTCTATTGGTAATCCAATGTGATTCAACAGCTTGAAGTCCCCAATTACCGAATGTAATTTCGTTTCCACCTTTTGAGTGACCACGTAATTTACCACGATGTTGACGACGGTACTTAACACGTTTTGGTACTAACATGCTTATTTCCCTCCTTCTTCAGCTTTTTCTTTTGTTTCTCCTGGAAGAATTTCACCACGATAAATCCATGTTTTTACACCGATTTGACCGTATTGAGTATTTGCTTCATTCCATGAGTAATCAATATCAGCTCTTAATGTGTGCAATGGAACACTTCCATCTGAATAGCTTTCAACACGTGACATATCAGCACCGTTTAAACGACCAGATGATTGTGTTTTAACACCTTTTGCTCCTGAACGCATAACTCTTGTCATTGCTTGACGCATTGCACGACGGAAAGCTACACGGCCTTCTAATTGTTTAGCAATGTTTTCACCAACAAGATTTGCTTCAAGATCAGGTTTTTTAATTTCCACAATGTTAATGTGTACTCTTCTACCTGTTAGTTTATTTAATTCTTTACGAAGACTTTCAACTTCTGCTCCACCTTTACCGATAACCATTCCTGGTTTAGCAGTATTAATTGAAACATTTACACGCTTTGCAGCACGTTCAATATCAATTGATGAAACGGAAGCGTCAGCGAGTCTCTTTGCAACGTATTTACGGATTTTAATATCTTCATGTAAGAAAGAAGCGAATTTATCGTTATTTGCAAACCATTTTGCTTCCCAGTCACGAATTACACCAACTCGTAAACCGTTAGGATTAATTTTTTGACCCACGTTAGATCCCTCCTGTTAATTTTATTTTTCTGATACTACGACAGTAATATGACTAGTACGTTTATTAATTGGTGAAGCAGAACCTTTTGCACGAGGACGGAAACGTTTTAAAGTTGGTCCTTCATCTACAAATACTTCACTAACAACTAAATCTTGACGATCTAAATCGAAATTATTTTCTGCATTTGCTACAGCTGACATTAAAACTTTTTCAACTACTGGTGATGCACCTCTTGGAGTGAACTTCAAGATTGCTTGTGCTTCAGCCACATTTTTGTTTCTAATAAGATCAACAACAAGGCGGACCTTTCTAGAAGCAATACGAACAGTTTTAGCAGTAGCTTTTGCTGATGTAACTTGTTCAGCCATTAGTTATCCTCCTTGCTTATTTAGTTTTCTTATCGTCACTACCGTGACCATGGAAAGTACGAGTTGGTACAAATTCACCTAATTTATGACCAACCATATCTTCTTGAACATAAACTGGAACGTGATTTCTACCATTGTAAACAGCAATTGTAAATCCGATAAAACTTGGGAAAATTGTTGATCTACGTGACCATGTCTTAATTACTGATTTTTTTTCTGAATCTTTTTGAGCATCAATCTTTTTTAATAAAGATTGATCAGCAAAAGGTCCCTTTTTCAAACTACGACTCATTTTGAAACCTCCTCTTCGATTAAAATGATTAGTTTTTAATTAATTGATTATCTCTTAGAAGTCTTACGACGACGTACAATAAACTTGTCTGAACGAGCCTTCTTAGAACGTGTCTTCTTACCATTAGTTTTCTTATGCCAAGGAGATAATGGAGATGGGTAACCAACTGGAGCTTTACCTTCACCACCACCATGAGGGTGATCATTAGGATTCATTACAGATCCACGAACATGAGGACGTTGACCACGGTAACGAGTTCTACCAGCTTTACCCCAGTTAATTAAAGAATATTCTTCGTTACCAACAACACCAATAGTTGCACGGTTAACTGAAAGAATCATTCTAACTTCACCAGATGTAAGTTTAACTAATGAATATTTACCTTCATTACCTAATAATTGAGCTGATGCACCAGCTGAACGAACAAGTTGTGCACCCTTACCAGGTTTTAATTCAATATTATGAATAGTTGTTCCAACTGGAATATCTTTAATTGGTAATGTGTTACCAACTTTAATATCTACATCTGAACCAGATTCAATAACATCTCCAACTTTTAATCCTTTAGGAGCAATGATATATGATTTGATACCATCTTCATATACAACTAAAGCAATATTTGCTGATCTGTTTGGATCATATTCAATAGTAGTAACCTTTGCAGGAACATTATCCTTATTACGTTTAAAATCGATAACACGATATTTATGTTTGTTTCCACCACCACGATGGCGAACAGTCATACGACCTGAGTTATTTCTACCAGCTTTATAAGGATTTGCTTCCAGTAAAGATTTTTCAGGCTTGTTAGTAGTAATTTGACTGTAGTCTGCACTAGTCATATTACGACGACCATTTGTCGTTGGTTTATACTTTCTTAAAGCCACGGTATTTCCCTCCTATACTAGTTTATTCTTCTGAAAATAATTTAATTTCGTTAGATTCAGCTGACAATTTAACGATTGCTTTACGACGTTTCTTTGTACGTCCAACATATCTACCTTGTCTCTTTAATTTTCCTTTAACATTCATAATGTTAACTTTTACAACTTCAACATCAAAAATTTCTTCAATTGCTTTTTTAACTTGAGTTTTAGTTGCTCGAACATCAACATCAAATGTATATTTTTTGTCATCCATTACATCAGTTGAAGCTTCTGTAATAACGGGACGTAAAATTATTTCGCGTGCTTCCATTATACGAGCACCTCCTCTACTTGAGAAAGAGCAGCTTTAGTAATAACAACCTTATCACTGTTCATTACATCAAGTGTATTTACACCCTTAGCATCGATTACTTGAACATTTTCAAGATTACGTGCAGAAAGAGCAGCAAAACTGTTTTTATCTTCTAAAACTACTAGTGTTTTAGTTGTTACGTCTAATTTAGAAAGCATTTCTGAAAAAGATTTTGTTTTTGGTGCATCAAAATTGATATCATCAACAACAACAAATTTATCAGAACTTACTTTTTCACTTAAAACTGATTTAACAGCTAAACGTGTAACTTTTTTAGGCAAATGGTAAGCATATGAACGTGAAACTGGTCCAAATACTGTTCCACCACCAACCCATTGAGGTGATCTTGTAGAACCTTGACGAGCACGACCAGTTCCTTTTTGACGCCATGGCTTTTTACCACCACCACGAACATTTCCTCTGGTTTTAACTCCAACAGTTCCTTGACGTTGTGAAGCTCTTTGCATCACAACAGTATCATATACAACGTTGTCATTAGGTTCGATTGAAAAAATTGTATCATTTAATTCAACAGTTCCGTTTTGACTACCGTCTTGTTTGAATAATTTAACGCTTGTCATTTATGGTTCCTCCTTTCTTATTTGTTTAATGTACTTACAGCATTTTTAACTGTTACTAAAGTCTTATTAGCACCAGGAACATTCCCTTTAATTAAAAGAACATTGTTTTCAACGTCAGCTTTTACAATTTCAAGGTTTTGAATAGTAACACGATTGTTACCCATTCTTCCTGGTAATTTCATACCTTTTACAACACGGTTAATAATAATACCTAAACTACCTGGACGGCGATGGTATCTTGAACCATGAGTTTCGGGTCCTCTACTTTGGTTATCTTTTTTGATGTTACCTTGGTATCCATGACCTTTTGTTTTTCCAGTTACGTCAACGATGTCTCCAGCTTCAAATATATCAGCTTTGATTTCGTCACCAACATTATATTCACCTAAGTCGACATCCTTGATTTCTCTGATGAAGCGCTTAGGAGTAGTATTTGCTTTTTTAACATGACCTTGTTCTGGCTTGTTACTTAAAACAGCGCGTTTTTCGTCAAATCCTAACTGAATTGCTTCGTAACCATCAACATCATTATTCTTAACTTGAGTAATAACGTTTGGAGTTACATCAACAACTGTAACGGGAACTAATTCACCGTTTTCAGTAAACACTTGAGTCATACCGACTTTTTTACCTAAGATTCCTTTTCTAGTCATGAGTACACCTCCGATATTGTGTATTTATAATTATAATTTAATTTCGATATCAACACCACTTGGTAAATCTAATTTCATTAATGAATCAACAGTCTTTGGTGTTGGATTCAAAATATCAATTAAACGTTTGTGTGTTAACATTTCAAATTGTTCTTGTGTCTTACTGTATTTAAATGGTGATGCCAAGACAGTGTATAATGCACGATCTGTAGGCAATGGAATTGGACCAGAAATTGTAGCACCAGTTCTTTTTGCTGTTTCAACAATTTTTTCTGCAGCTTGGTCCAAAATACGGTGTTCGTAAGCTTTCAAGCGAATTCGAATTTTTTGTTTTGCCATTGTGTTCCCTCCTCGTCAATTTTTAAAATATGACTAACTCCGTGAAAATTACCGCCGCACCCACATGGCAAAGCGGCCGGGTGTGTCGCAACCTTTCACATCGCAGCTGTCTGTACGTTTTAAAGTAGATATACTAGTCCCTAAAAACAAGTACTATTTTATAATACTAGATAGAACCTTTAATTTCAAGGGTTTTATCTAAAAATATAATATAAAAAATTTTTAGTTTTATAAAGCATTTTATATAAAATAACAAAAAAATAGATGACTGTTTTTTTAACAATCATCTACTAAAAAATATTTTTTATTCTTCTGTTGAATTACCACCGTTTTTCTTGATGATATCTTCTTGAATTGATTTTGGTACTGGTTCGTAATGATCAAATGTCATTGTAAATGTACCTCTACCTTGGGAAGCTGAACGTAATTCAGTTGCATAACCGAACATTTCTGATAATGGAACATATGCATTAATCAATTGAGCATTAGCACGATTTTCCATACCATCAACACGTCCACGACGAGCAGTAACTTGTCCCATAACATCACCCATGTATTCTTCAGGAACAACAATTTCAACTTTCATTAATGGTTCAAGAATAACTGCTGCTGCTTTTTTAGCAGCTGCTTTAAGAGCCATTGATGCAGCAATTTTGTAAGCAGCTTCAGAGGAATCGACATCATGGTAACTACCATCATATAATTTAGCTTTAATATCAATTAATGGATATCCAGCAAGAACACCATTTTCCATAGCTTCTTTTAGCCCTTGTTCAACTGATGGAATGTATTCTCTAGGAACAACTCCTCCAACAATTGCATCTTCGAATTCAAATCCGGCACCTTCTTCATTAGGTGAGAATTCAACCCAAACATGTCCATATTGACCTTTACCACCAGATTGACGAACAAACTTACCTTCAGCATCAACAGTTTTTGTAAATGCTTCACGATATGAAACTTGAGGAGCACCAATAGATGCAACAACATTAAATTCACGCTTCATACGTTCAATAATAATATCTAAATGAAGTTCTCCCATACCGGCAATAATTGTTTCACCAGTTTCTTTATCAGTTTCAGCTTTAAAAGTTGGGTCTTCTTCAGAAAGTTTTTGTAAAGCAACATTCATTTTATCTTGGTCAGCTTTTGTTTTTGGTTCAACTGCTACTTGAATAACTGGTTCTGGGAATTCCATTGATTCCAAGTTAAGAGGATGATCAGTATCAGTTAGTGAATCACCAGTAGTAGTATTCTTCAAACCAATTGCAGCTGCGATATCACCAGAAAATACTTCTGGGATTTCTTGTCTATGGTTTGAATGCATTTGTAATAAACGACCTACACGTTCACGTTTGTCTTTTGTTGAGTTCAATACATATGAACCAGAAGCCAAAGTACCACGGTAAACACGAATAAATGTCAAACGACCTACATATGGATCAGTTGCAATTTTAAATGCTAAGGCAGCAAATGGTTTGCTATCATCAGCTCTTAATTCGATTTCTTCTTCAGTTTCAGGATCAGTAGCCTTGTAAGGACGAACATCTAATGGAGATGGTAAGTAATCATGAACACCATCCATTAATAATTGAACACCTTTATTCTTAAATGCTGTACCACCAAATACTGGGTAGAATTCAAGATTTAGGGTAGCTTTACGGATTGCTGTTTTTAATTCATCAGTGGTAATTTCTTCTTCACCTAAGAATTTTTCCATAATATCATCATCAGTATCAGCAACAGCTTCAATTAATGCATTATGACGTTTTTCAGCTTCTTCTTTGTAATCGTCTGGAATATCAATGATATCCCAAGCTTCACCAAGTTTATCTTCATCATAAACATTAGCTTTCATTTCGATTAAATCGATTAATCCGATAAAGTTATCTTCTGCACCCATTGTCATTTGAACAGGTTGTGCATTTGCACCTAAACGATCTTTAATTGTTTGAACAGAATAATCAAAGTTAGCACCTAACTTATCCATTTTGTTAACAAAAACAATTCTAGGAACTGAGTAATCAGAAGCTTGACGCCAAACAGTTTCAGTTTGTGGTTCTACACCAGCTTGAGCATCTAAAACTGCAATTGCACCATCAAGAACACGAAGTGAACGTTCAACTTCAACAGTAAAGTCCACGTGTCCTGGAGTATCGATAATGTTTACTCGATCACCCTTCCATTCAGCAGTAGTTGCAGCTGATGTGATTGTAATTCCACGTTCTTGTTCTTCTTCCATCCAATCCATTTGTGAACCACCATCATGAGTTTCACCAATTTTATGAATTTTACCAGTATAATACAAGATACGTTCAGTAGTAGTAGTTTTACCAGCGTCAATATGAGCCATAATACCAATATTTCTGGTTTTTTCTAGCGGAAATGCACGCTTGTTAGCCATATAAGTTTATCTCCCCTCGATAACTTTCTTTTAAAAAGGTGGCTAAATATTTAGCCACCTATCAATAAGTAATTATTAGTCTGCTTTTTTAACAGTAGATTACCAACGATAATGTGCAAATGCACGGTTAGCTTCTGCCATTTTATGTGTATCTTCACGTTTCTTAACAGCTGAACCAGTATTGTTTGAAGCATCAATAATTTCTTTTGCAAGACGTTCAGTCATTGTGTGTTCACCACGTGAACGTGAGTAACTAACGATCCAACGTAGACCTAAAGTAGTTCTTCTACCAGGACGTACTTCGATTGGAACTTGGTAGTTAGATCCACCAACACGACGAGCCTTAACTTCAAGTACAGGCATAATGTTGTTCATTGCTTCTTCAAATACTTCAACTGGATCATTACCAGTTTGTTCCTTAACCATATCAAATGCACCATATAAAATTTGTGATGCAGTTCCTCTTTTACCATCTAACATCAAGTGGTTAATTAGTTTAGAAACTAACTTTGAATTGTAGATAGGATCAGGAAGAATTTCTCTTTGTTGAATTTTTCCTTTTCTAGGCATTAAAAGATCCTCCTCTTAAGCTTATTTATTATTTCTTAGGTTTCTTAGTACCATATTTTGAACGACCACGACGACGGTCACTAACACCAGCAGTATCTAGAGCACCACGAACAACGTGATATCTAACTCCAGGTAAATCCTTAACACGACCACCACGAACTAGAACAACACTATGTTCTTGTAAGTTATGACCGATACCTGGAATATATGCTGTTACTTCGATTAAGTTTGATAAACGAACACGAGCATATTTACGTAAAGCTGAGTTAGGCTTTTTAGGGGTCATTGTTCCAACACGAGTTGCAACTCCACGTTTTTGAGGAGCAGCGTTACTAGTTGGTTTTTTCTTGTAACTGTTATATCCATAGCCTAAGGCTGGGGATTTTGATTTAGAACTTATAGATTTACGACCTTTACGAACTAATTGGTTAATAGTAGGCATCTAAAAAGTCCTCCTTTCATATATTTTCAAATTTTAAGTCCACACATCCAGGTGGTTCATTTTTTTGTATAAAAAAACCGGATGTGTATTCATCCATTTGTACTTCATAAACAATCAGCATGATTGTTACATTGGTAACCTGTTTCAAAGCACTTTAAAAATCATAACACCGTTCATTAAAAGTGTCAATCTTACTTGCCTATTTTTCGTATTTATCATTTGGAGGATAATCAATAATGATAATTTATATTTTTATAATTGGAACTGTAATTGGTTCCTTTCTCAATTTAATGGTTGAAAGAATAATCAGAAAAGAATCGTTTATATTTGAAAGGTCGAAATGCTTAGGCTGTAATCAACAAATACCTGAATATTGTTTAGTTCCGATTTTAAGCTATATCTTGCTTAGGGGAAAGTGTTTAAATTGTAAAATAAAAATTCCATCATACTTTCCATTATTTGAATTTATTTATGGAATAAATACTTTAATTTTTTATATGACAGAAAATATTCTATTTTTTTCAGTAACTACCATTTTACATTTAATAAGTATTTCAGATATATTAACCAAAAGATTCCCATGCCAATTTAGTTGGTTATTAATAATAATAGCAATAATTAATACTAACTTTAATTATTTGGAAGTATTAATTACTTGCATCATTGGTTTACTGATATCTAAGCTAGGATTTTTAGATAATAAAATAGGTAATGGTGATATTGATTTAATTATAGTTCTTATTCTTATTTTTAATTTATTAAACGCTTCAATTATCATATTTATTAGCTCTTTGTCTGCTTTAATATATCTCCTTTTAAATAATAAATTACGTATTATTCCATTCATTCCTTTTATATACTTCGGAACTATCGTATTTTTAGTGCTTTCTTATCTAAAATTTTCATTGTATTAGCCTTAAAAAAATGTTAAATTTAAAAATAATAAAACTACTTATATAAGGCTGTAATCGGTCAGCTGTATCTACCCGAAACCTTAATTTCGGTCTATAAGTAAAAAGAATGAAAAACATCTTTTTACTTTCAATCAAGTGAAGAGATGTTTTTTTAATTAAGGAGCCCTATTATGAAATTATTAGAAGACAGAATTAAGCAAGATGGAAAAATTATATCAGACGATATTTTAAAGGTTAATTCCTTTTTGAACCATCAAATCGATCCAAATTTAATGAATGAAATTGGTAAAGAATTTGCAAGAAAATTTAAAGATAAAAACATTACTAGAATTATTACTGTTGAAACATCAGGAATTGCTCCTGCACTAACAACCGGATTAGCTTTAAATGTTCCAGTTGTATTTGCAAGAAAGAATAAGTCAGCTACTTTAAATGAACCAATGTATGAAGCAGATGTATTCTCATTTACAAAAACCGCCAATAATAAAATTTCAATCGATAAGAATTTTATTGATCAAGACGATAATATTTTAATTATCGATGACTTTCTAGCTAATGGTGAGGCTACTAAAGGCGTAATCAAAATCGTTAATGAAGCTAAAGCTAATATTTCTGGTATTGGAATTGTTATTGAAAAATCATTTCAACCTGGAAGAAAATGGTTAAATGATAATGGTTATGAAGTTGAATCATTAGCACGAATTAAATCTTTAGAAAACGGTAAATGCACATTTATGGAGAATGATTAAAAATGAATAAAAATAGTAATATTTTTCAAAATTCTATTCTCGGTTTACAACATTTACTTGCAATGTACTCTGGTGCTGTTGCAGTTCCTTTATTAATTGGTACTGCATTGAATTTTACTCAAGAACAAATGACTTATTTAATTTCAATTGACATCTTCATGTGTGGAATTGCAACCTTTTTACAATTATTCAAAAATAAGTATTTTGGTATTGGATTACCTGTTATTCTAGGATGTGCAGTACAAGCTGTCGAACCATTAAAAATGATTGGAAAAAATTTCGACATTAATACAATGTATGGAGCAATTATAGTTGCTGGAATTTTCGTCCTATTAATATCAGGTGTATTTTCAAAAATAAGAATATTATTCCCAAGTGTTGTTACGGGATCGTTAATAACTGTAATTGGTTTAACTCTAGTTCCAGTTGCAATTCAAAATATTGGTGGCGGTAATTCAAATAGTAATAACTTTGGTAATCCAACCAATTTATTATTAGGATTCATAACTATTTTAACTATTATTTTAGTACAAAGATTTGCTAAAAAATTCATCAAATCTATTGCAGTTTTAATTGGAATTTTAGTAGGAACACTTTCTTCTAACATTTTTGGAATGGTAAATCTATCTCCAATTTCAGAAGCTAAATGGATTCATTTACCGCAATTATTTTATTTTGGTACTCCTAAATTTGAATGGTCTTCATCTTTGACTATGATAATTATTGCAATTGTTTCTTTAGTTGAATCAACAGGTGTTTATTTCGCTATTAGCGATTTAACTAAAACTAAATTATCATCTAGTGATTTAAAACGAGGATATCGTTCTGAAGGTTTAGCTCAAATATTTGGAGGATTATTCAACACTTTTCCTTATACTACATTTTCTCAAAATATTGGCCTTATGGAAATATCAGGAATTAAAAGTAAAAAACCATTATATTTTTCAGCAGGATTCTTAGTTGTCCTCGGTTTATTACCAAAGGCTGGAGCTGTTGCAACAATTATACCTACTCCAGTACTGGGTGGAGCAATGTTAGTAATGTTTACAATGATTAGTGTTCAAGGCATAAAAATGCTTTCAAAAATTGATTTTTCAAATGATGGAAATTTATTAACTGTTGCTTTATCAATTGGATTAGGCTTAGGAGTTACAATTTATCCTAATATTTTTTCTCAACTACCGACTTCATTTCAATTATTTTTTGGAAACGGAATTGTTATCGCCAGTTTTACATCAGCAATCTTGAATTTAATATTTAATGGTATTAAAAAAGAGTAAAGTTGATTGTACTATAATTTATTCAAAGCAATTTTTTGATACTTAATCGAAAAATTGCTTTTTCTATTTAAATATATAACCAAAAAAGACCCTTTAATTTAAAAATTAAAGGGTCTTTTTTATTGTTACTTATTATTTGAGTCTTCTTCTTCCATCTTCTTTTCAAGATCTCCAATAGAATAAACTCCACTTGGATTAGCACTAACAACTTCTTCAGGCTTAATATTTTCATATTGTGAAACACCTGTACCAGCTGGAAGTAATTTACCAATAATAACATTTTCTTTAAGTCCGACAAGAGGATCAACTTTACCACGAATAGCAGCATCGGTTAATACACGAGTTGTTTCTTGGAATGAAGCAGCTGATAAGAAACTGTTGGTTTCAAGTGCAGCTTTAGTAATACCAAGAAGAACAGGTCTTGCAGTAGCAGGAATTTGTCCGGAAACAATTGCATTCTTGTTTCTTTCCTTAAATTCATTAATATCTAATAAAGTACCAGGAAGAATGTCTGTATCACCAGGATCCATGATTCTAACCTTACGTAACATTTGTCTTACCATAATTTCAGCATGCTTATCTGAAACTTCTACACCTTGTCGACGGTAAACTTTTTGAATTTCACCTAACAAGTATGTTTCAACTGATAATACGTCACGAACTTTAAGCATTTCTTTTGGATCAATTGAACCTTCATCGATAGAATTACCACGATGTAAAGTATCACCTTCTGCTACTTTCATTCTTGCATTAATTGGAACCTTATAAGTTCTAGTGTCGGCGTCACCTTTAATAGTAACTTCTTTGACACCTTCAGCAGGATTTTCTTCAATTAATTCAACAATACCGGTAACTTCAGAAATAACAGCTTTACCTTTTGGATTTCTAGCTTCAACAATTTCTTGAACACGAGGAAGTCCTTGAGTAATATCGGCATTACCAGCAACACCACCAGTATGGAAGTTTCTCATAGTTAACTGAGTACCTGGTTCTCCAATTGATTGTGCAGCAACTGTACCAACAGCTTCTCCAACTTCAACTTCATCACCAGTAGCTAAGTTTCTACCATAACATCTTTCACATACTCCATGAACAGCGTTACAAGTAAATGCAGATCTTATTGAAACTGATTCGATATCAGCATCAATGATTTTTTGTGCTTTTTCTTCATCAATCATTTCATTTTTCTTAACAATGATTTCATCAGTATTTGGTACTTTAACTGTCTTCATTGCAGTACGACCTAAAATACGGTCATATAATGATTCGATAACTTCATTACCTTCTGTTAAAGCACTAACAACTAATCCACGATCAGTTCCACAATCTTTTTCACGAATGATTACATCTTGTGCAACATCAACTAAACGTCTAGTTAAGTAACCAGAGTTGGCAGTCTTCAAGGCTGTATCAGTCATACCTTTACGGGCACCATGGGTTGAAATAAACATTTCTAAGACAGAGAGTCCTTCACGGAAATTAGAAGTAATTGGTAGTTCCATAATTTCACCACTAGGTGATGCCATCAATCCACGCATACCAGCTAATTGAGTAAAGTTAGAGATATTACCACGAGCTCCAGAATCACTCATCATAAAGATTGGGTTTTGAGGATCAAAACTTACCATTAATTTATTTTGAATTTCATCTTTTGCATCATTCCATACACCAACAACACGTTCATATCTTTCTTGATTAGTAATCAATCCACGACGGAACTGTTTAGTGATTGTATTTACTTGCTTATGAGCTTTTTCAATAATTTCTGGCTTTTCAGTTAAGTTAGTAATATCAGTAATACCAACTGTTAATCCAGACTTAGTTGATTTATCATTACCTAAATCCTTAATTCTATCTAATAATAGAGAAGTTTCAGTAACTTTATATTGATTGTAAACTTCAGCAATAATATCACTTAAGAATCCCTTATTAAATGGATAAATGATTTCAGCATTAGCTAGATAATCATTAATATCTTGACCTTTTTCTAAGAAAAATTTATCTGGAACATAACCATTAAGGTTGGTTGATGTTGGCTCATTCAAGTAAACAAGTTTTTCAGGTAGGATTTGGTTAAAAATAACTTTTCCAACTGTAGTAACAAGAATTTTATCTTTTTGATCTTCAGTGAATGGTTTATTTTCATAAGCACTAGCTTTAATACCAATTCTTGAATGCCAATGAGTTAATCCGTCACTATATGACATTTTAACTTCATCAGGATCATTAAAGATCATTCCTTCACCTTCACGGTTTTCTTCTTCCATTGTTAGATAGTAGTTACCAATAACCATATCTTGTGATGGTGTAACAACTGGTTTACCATCTCTTGGAGCAAGAATATGACCAGCAGCTAACATAAGAAGACGTGCTTCTGCTTGCGCTTCATCTGATAATGGAACGTGAATTGCCATTTGGTCTCCATCAAAATCGGCATTATAAGCTGCACAAACTAATGGATGAAGACGCATTGATTTACCACTAACTAAAACTGGTTCGAAAGCTTGAATACCAAGTCTATGAAGTGTAGGTGCACGGTTCAATAGAACTGGATGTTCTTTAATGGTATCTTCTAATACTTCAAATACTGAATCATCTTGTCTTTCGATTTGACGCTTAGCATTTTTAATATTTGAAGCTAAATCACGTTTAACCAATTCATGCATTACAAATGGTTTAAATAATTCTAAGGCCATTTGCACTGGAAGTCCCATTTGACTCATTTGTAAATTAGGACCTACATCAATAACTGAACGTCCAGAATAATCAACACGTTTACCAAGTAAGTTTTGTCTGAAACGACCTTGCTTACCTTTTAATAAGTGAGAAAGTGATTTCAATGGACGGTTACCAGGACCAGCAACTGGACGACCACGACGACCATTATCAACTAATGCATCAACTGCTTCTTGTAGCATACGTTTTTCATTTTGTACGATAATACCAGGTGCATTTAAATCAAGTAAACGTTTTAAACGATTATTTCTATTAATTACACGACGGTATAAATCATTCAAATCAGAAGTAGCAAAACGGCCACCTTCTAGTTGAACCATTGGTCTTAAATCAGGTGGAATAACAGGAATTGCATCCATTACCATCCATGACAATTTATTACCTGATGTTAAGAAAGCTTCTAAAATATCTAGACGACGAACAGCTCTTGTTCTCTTTTGACCAGTAGCCTTTTTAAGTTCAGTCTTAAGTTCATCAACTTCTTTTTCAATATCAACATTATCAAGTAAAGTTCTAATTGCTTCTGCACCAACTTTAGCTTCAAAACGATTACCATATTCACGCTTCTTATCACGATAATCTTGTTCTGCTAATAGTTGCTTTGGTTCCATTGGTGTATTACCTGGATCAGTAACAACATATGAAGCAAAGTAAATAATTTCTTCAAGTGCTCTTGGACTCATGTCCAATACTAATCCCATACGACTTGGGATTCCTTTAAAGTACCAAATGTGAGTTACTGGAGCAGCTAGTTCAATATGCCCCATTCTTTCACGACGTACTTTAGCTCTTGTAACTTCAACTCCACAACGGTCACAAACGATTCCTTTATATCTAATACGTTTATATTTTCCACACGCACATTCCCAGTCTTTTGTGGGACCGAAAATTCTTTCATCAAACAAACCATCTTTTTCTGGTTTTAAAGTTCGATAGTTAATAGTTTCTGGTTTTTTAACTTCACCAAATGACCAGCTACGCATTGTCTCTGGTGAGGCTAAACCAATTTGCATACTATTAAATTTATTAACATCAACCATTGAAGATACCCCCTTTATTCGTTATTACTATCATTATCAGAAGAATTCAAATTATGATCTACTGTTTCTTGTGTTTCATTTTTATCTTGGGTATTTTCATCTTTATTTTCATTTAATTGACTTAAAGCATTAACGTTAACAACGTCATTTTCATCACTTTCATCAATATCACGTAAATCAATATTATTTTGGTTTGAATCCAATACTTCCATATTTAGACCTAATGCTTGTAATTCTTTAACAAGTACTCGGAATGATTCTGGAACACCTGGTTTTGGAATTGGTTCACCTTTAACAATTGCTTCATAAGTTTTAACACGTCCAACAACATCATCAGATTTGTAAGTTAAGATCTCTTGTAATGTGTGAGCTGCTCCATAAGCCTCAAGAGCCCAAACTTCCATTTCACCAAATCTTTGACCACCAAATTGAGCTTTTCCTCCAAGAGGTTGTTGAGTAACTAATGAGTAAGGTCCAATTGCTCTAGCATGAATTTTATCTTCAGACATATGGTTAAGTTTAAGATAATTCATAACACCAACAGCTATTTTCTTATCAAAAGGTTCACCAGTACGACCATCATAAACTACACTCTTACCGTCTGAATCCATTCCGGCTTCTTTAACTGCATCCCAAACATCTTCATCTCGTGCACCATCAAATACTGGACTAGCAACATGGATACCAAGTTTTCTAGCAGCCATACCTAAATGAAGTTCAATAACTTGTCCAATATTCATACGTGAAGGAACACCCATGGGACTTAATAAAATATCAACTGGAGTACCATCTGGTAAGTATGGCATGTCTTCTTGTGGAATAACAATTGAAACAGTACCTTTATTACCATGACGTCCGGCCATCTTGTCTCCAACTTGAAGTTTACGTTTTTGAGCAATATAAACACGAACTAATTTATTAATACCTGGTGATAATTCATCACCATTTTCTCTTGTAAATACTTTTACATCTTGAACAATTCCATCTGATCCATGAGGTACCTTAAGAGAAGTATCTCTTACTTCACGAGCTTTTTCACCAAAAATGGCGTGTAATAATCTTTCTTCAGATGATAATTCTGTAACCCCTTTTGGAGTAACTTTACCAACTAAAATATCACCATCATGAACTTCAGCACCCACACGGATAATTCCATCTTCATCAAGATCTTTAAGAGAATCTTCTCCAACATTAGGAATTTCCCTTGTCATTTCCTCAGGTCCTAATTTAGTATCTCTAGTTTCAGATTCATATTCTTCAATATGAATTGAAGTATAAACATCTTCTTTAACTAATCTTTCATTAATACCAATAGCATCTTCAAAGTTATAACCTTGCCAAGTCATGAAAGCAACAACTGGATTTTGTCCTAAAGCAAGTTCTCCACTTTCCATTGCAGGACCATCAGCTAAAATTTCATCAGCATCTACACGATCATTAACATGAACAATTGGTGTTTGATTATAGTTCTTTCCACCATTAGAACGTTGGAATTTCATTAATTTGTAAGTGTCTAATGCATCGTCATCACGTCTAACGCGAATTTCATCAGCATCAACATATTCAACTATTCCAGAGTATTTAGCAACTTTTGCAACTCCAGAGTCATGTGCAGCTTTATATTCAATCCCAGTACCAACAAGTGGAGCATGTGGTTGAATCAATGGAACTGCTTGACGTTGCATGTTAGCACCCATTAGAGCACGGTTAGAATCATCATTTTCCAAGAAAGGAATACATGCAGTTGCAACAGCAACTACTTGTTTAGGTGAAACATCCATGTAATCAACATTTTGAACATTTGTATCAACATATTCAGACTTATCACGAGCCATTACTGTGTCATTAGCAAATGTACCATCTTCATTTAAAATTGAGTTAGCTTGTGCAATAACGAAATTATCTTCATCATCAGCAGTAAGGTAATCAATTTTATCAGTAACTTTATGAGTCTCCCAATCAACACGACGATATGGTGATTCAATGAATCCATATTCATTAACACGTGCATAACTAGATAAACTATTTATCAATCCAATATTTGGACCTTCGGGAGTTTCAATCGGACAGATACGACCATAGTGGGTATAGTTAACATCACGAACTTCATATCCAGCACGATCTCTGGTAATACCACCAGGTCCAAGGGCTGAAAGACGACGTTTATGAGTTAATTCACCAAGTGGATTAGTTTGATCCATGAATTGAGACAATTGTGAAGAACCAAAGAATTCTTTAACAGATGCAACAACTGGACGAATATTAATCAATTGTTGTGGAGTAACTGTAGAAATTTCTTGAATTGACATTCTTTCACGTACCACACGTTCCATTCTTGAAAGACCAATTCTAAATTGATTTTGTAATAATTCACCAACTGATCTAACACGACGATTACCTAAATGGTCAATATCATCAGTAACTCCAATTCCTTCTTGTAAGTTTAAGAAGTAATTGATTTCAGCAAAAATATCTGAAACAGTAATATGTTTATAAGTGCGATCCTCATTATTGTTTCCAATCATTGAAACGACTTTTTCAGGATCCTTTTCAGAATATACTTTAATGATTTGAACAGATACTGGTTCAGTAACTACAGCTTCTTCAGAAGGATTAAATGTGTATGATTTAAATTCATGATTATCTAAGTAGCCACTTAAAGTCTTCAATAAATCACGATCAATTACATCATCTTTTTTAGCAATAATTTCTCCAGTTTCTGGATCAGCTAATGTTTCAGCCAATGTTAAACCAAGTAAACGATGTTTTAAGTTTAATTTTTTATCGGTTTTGTATCTTCCAACAGGAGCCATATCATAGCGTTTAGGATCAAAGAATCTTGTAGTTAATAAGTTTCTTGATGAATCAGCAGTTTTAGGTTCTCCTGGACGAAGTCTTTCATAAATATCTTTTAGTGATTCTTCAACTCGTGAATCTTCAGCATTTTTGTGAACATCTTTTTCAATTGTTAATGCAAGACTATCATTAGTATTACCAAAAATATCAACAATTTCATCATCAGAACCAAATCCTAATGCACGAACTAGTTCAGTTAATGGTAATTTTCTTGTTCTATCAATTCTTACGTGAGAAACATTTTTTGCATCATTTTCAAATTCCATCCATGCACCACGGTTAGGAATAATTGTTGCACCAAAAATATTTCTACCATTCTTATCGGGTTCTGAACTATAGTAAGCTCCTGGAGAACGTACTAATTGTGAAACAATAACTCTTTCAGCTCCATTAATAATAAAAGTACCTTGATCTGTCATCAATGGGAAATCACCAAAGAATACATCTTGAGTTTTAATTTCACCAGTTTCATGATTAGTTAATTTTAAAGTAACGTGTAATGGTGCTGAGTAATTGGCTTCATGATCTTTAGCCTCATCAACAGTATATTTTGGTTCTAATAATTGATAATCAACAAAGTCTAATGAAAGCTTACCTTGAAAATCATCAATTGGCATGATGTCTTTAAACATTTCTCTTAGACCTTGATCTAAGAACCAGTTATAAGAATTTGTTTGAACTTCAATTAAATTTGGTAAGTCCAAGATCTTCTTGATTCTGGCATAACTTCTACGAGTTCTGTGTTTTCCGAAATTAACAATTTGTCCTGCCAAGTTATTCACCTCTCCTAAAAATTCAAAGAATTGAAATATTACAATTTGCTTACAAAACACGATTATTTAACTAAATAATTGATTTTTAAGCAAAAAAAATCCAAAAATGACAATATTTTTCTCATTTTTGGTTCCATATAAAGGACCTTTACAGACAATAGATTGTAAAGATCCATTCAATTCAAAATAAATACTTTTTAAGTATACTTGTTTTAAAAATTAATGTCAAATAAAAAAGAGTGATTAAAATCACTCTTTTATTTAATCGAAACTTTTTCTTTTTGATTACTAATTGCCATGGTAATTGATCCTTTTTTGGCACCAATTGTGATACTATCACCTGATTTAAATTCACCTGCAAGAATTTTTTCACTAAGTTCATCTTCCAATTCATTTTGAATTGTACGACGAATAGGACGAGCACCATATTCTGGTTGATATCCTTTTTCAGCAATTAAATCAATTGCGGATGAAGTTAATTTAACTTTAATTCCTTTTTCTTCAATTCTTTTAATTAAATCTTTAGTCATTAATTTAACAATTTGATGTAATTCATCTTTATTTAATGAATGGAAAATAATTGTTTCATCAATTCGATTTAAAAATTCAGGTTTAAAGTATTTCTTCATTTGCTCTTGAATTGTTGACTTCATAGCATCATAACTCTCAGTTTCTTCTTCTGATCCGAAACCAACTGTTTTCTTATCACGCAACACTGTTGCACCTAAATTAGAAGTCATAATAATTACAGTATTTCTAAAATCAACTTTGCGTCCTTTAGAATCTGTTATATAACCATCATCTAAAACTTGTAATAATAAATTAAATACATCTGGATGAGCTTTTTCAATTTCATCAAATAAAACAACTGAATAAGGTTTCTTTCTAACTTTTTCAGTTAATTGTCCACCTTCATCATATCCAACATATCCTGGTGCTGAACCAACTAATCGACTAGTTGAATATTTTTCCATATATTCAGACATATCAACTCTAATTAAATCATCTTGTGATCCAAACATTTCTTTTGAAAGTTCTTTAGCAAGCTCTGTCTTACCAACCCCAGTTGGTCCAAGGAAAATAAATGAACCAATTGGTCGATTAGGATCTTTAATTCCACTTCTTGAACGTCTAATAGATTTCGCCACTGCAGTAACAGCTTCATCTTGTCCAATAACATTTTTATGAAGTGTCTTCTCAAGATTAACCAATTTCTTTGCATCATTAGCTTTTAAATTAGTAACTGGAATTCCAGTCCATTCAGAAACAATCTTAGCTACATCTTCACTTGTTTCTTTAAGGGTTAATTTTGCTTTGTTATCTTTTTTATCTAAACTATTTGATTTATTTAAATCATTAATATCAGTTCTAAGTTGTGCTTCTTTTTGTCTAATCTCAATTGCATCATCAAATCTTTGTTCATTAATTGCAGTTTCCTTTTCATCGATGATTTCGTTTAATTCAGACTCCATTTTAGGTAGTTTATCATTAGTATCTAAGCTCTCGATTCTTACCTTTGCAGCAGCTTCATCCATTAAATCAATTGCCTTATCTGGTAAAAATCTTTCAGTAATATACCTATTAGATAAATCAACTGCACTTTCAATTGCTTCATCAGTAATTTTAACTTGATGATGTTGTTCATATTTAGTACGTAACCCAGAAAGGATTTGTTTTGCTTGATCAACGGTTGGTTCATCAACCGTAATAGTTGCAAATCTTCTTTCTAATGCAGCATCACTTTCAATATTCTTCTGATATTCATCTAGTGTTGTAGCACCAATTAATTGAACTTCACCACGAGCTAATGCTGGTTTTAAAATATTAGCCGCATCAATTGCGCCTTCAGCACCACCAGCACCAATCAATGTATGCAATTCATCGATGAACAAGATAACGTCTCCACTATCTTTAATTTCTTGAATGATTTTTTTCAATCTATTTTCAAATTCACCACGATATTTTGTTCCTGCAATTAAACTACCCATATCAAGCATCATAACTCTTTTATTAAGCATGTCACTTGGTACCAATTTATTAATAATTTTTTGGGCTAGTCCTTCAGCAATCGCAGTTTTACCTACACCAGGTTCACCAATTAAAACCGGATTATTTTTGGTTCTACGACTTAAAATTTGAATTGCACGCTTAATTTCCTTATCACGACCAATAATTGGATCCAAATGATTATCACGTGCCATTTTATTCAAATCTCTAGCAAATTCGTCTAGAGTTGAAGTACTATCTTGGTTTCCATTATTACTTTCAGTTGCATTTACACTCTTGAAAATTTCTGGGACACCCATTTTTCTTAGCATAACTTGACTAATTTTATCGCCATCAATACCTAATGCTACAAGTATTTTTGAAGCAAAAGTATTTCTATCAGCTGTAATAGCTAAAAGTAAATGTTCAGTTCCAACTCGGTTAGAACCCAATTTTTTTGATAGGTCATTAGCAAGCATTAATGACTCTTTAGTTTTTGGTGAAAATTGTAAATAAGTGTCTTTATCAGCATCTAAATTACCATAACCAACAAGTGTTTCAATCTCATCTCTTACATCATCCTGAGTTAAAGCTAATTGTTGGATTGTTGAGTAAGCAACACCACTTTTTTCAATTGTTAGCGCCAATAGAATATGTTCTGTTCCAACCGATTGATGTTTAAAAAATCTCGCTTGAACTTGTGCAATATTCAAAACATTTTGCGCACTAGGAGTATACAAATTATCCATTAAAAATTCCTCCTCTATTTAACATTCATATTTTAATCTTTCAATTATAGAAATCAAAATTTTTGCTCTTATCTTATTCTCATCAATTGGTTCTTTTGAAAAAATTCTTTTATCTAAACTAACAGATAATAGTGTTTTTTCACGATTAGTTATTAATTGATTATTAAATAAAGTTTGCAAAATTTTGAAACTCTCTTGTTGCGAAATCGAATTTCCAACATATTGTATCAAATCATCAAGAAATGAAAAATTATCTACTATATTAACTTTTTCAATCTTGATGTACCCTCCTCCTCCACGTTTACTTTTAACTAAGTATCCGTTTTGAATGGAAAATCTTGTCTTAATCACATAATTTATTTGAGAAGGTACAACATCAAATAAATCAGCGACATCAGACCTACATATTTCAATCCATTCACAGTCATCATTTTCGAAAAGGCTCTTTAAATAATTTTCAATTACCTCAGAAGCATTTTTACCTTCCATAATAGATAACTCACCCCAACTTTGACTAATGTTGACATTCATTATACAAAGAAAGATAAAAAAAGAAAAGCATAAATGCTTAATAAACAAAAAAATCGGATTAGAATAAATTCTAATTCCGATTTTATATACTATCGGGAAGACAGGATTCGAACCTGCGACCCCCTGGTCCCAAACCAGGTGCTCTACCAAGCTGAGCCACTTCCCGAAAAATGCACCTAGTAGGACTCGAACCTACAACCTTCTGATTCGTAGTCAGACACTCTATCCAGTTGCGCTATAGGTGCATATATAATATGAAAAAATGCCGAGGACCGGGATCGAACCGGTACGGTTATCACTAACCGCAGGATTTTAAGTCCTGTGCGTCTGCCAATTCCGCCACCCCGGCAAACTAATATAATATAAACAAAAAAAGCGGAAGACGGGATTCGAACCCGCGACCCCAACCATGGCAAGGTTGTGCTCTACCCCTGAGCTACTTCCGCAATATGCCGACTAGACGATTCGAACGCCCGACCTCATCATTACTAGTGATGCGCTCTAGCCAACTGAGCTAAGTCGGCAAAAAAATGAAACAATGCGGGCAAAGGGATTCGAACCCCCACGTCCTAAGACACTAGAACCTAAATCTAGCGCGTCTGCCAGTTCCGCCATGCCCGCATGAAAAAGTTTTTATTTAATTACTCTGGCAATGAGCCGTGGCAGGTTCGAACTGCCGACCCTCTGATTAAAAGTCAGATGCTCTACCGGCTGAGCTAACGGCTCAATGGGGGATACAGGGCTCGAACCTGTGACCTCCTGCTTGTAAGGCAGATGCTCTCCCAACTGAGCTAATCCCCCATTGAAGTAGTTACATATATCAACGCAACTACTTAATAGTAACAAATAAAAACTTTACTGTCAACAACTTTTCAAAACGTTATTAACAACCTCTTCTGAAGTACATTAATTATTATATCTTAAACATATTTAAAAAGCTATACTTTTTTTCAATTTATTGAATTTTTTCTAATCCATTCATATATGGTTGTAAAACTTTAGGAACATTAACTGAACCATCTTCATTTTGATAGTTTTCTAAAATTGCAGCAACTGTTCTACCTACAGCTAATCCAGAACCATTTAGTGTATGAACATATTGTAATTGATCATTTTCATCACGATATTGAATATGTGATCTTCTTGCTTGAAAATCTAATGTATTTGAACAACTCGAAATTTCACGATAACGATTTTGCTCTGGCATCCATACTTCTAAATCATATGTTTTAGCTGCTGTAAAACTCATATCTGAAGTTGTTAATTCGATAACATGATAAGGAATTTCTAATTCTTTTAATAAACTTTCAGCATGTGCTGTAATTTCTTCCAAAGCATTCCATGAATCTTCTGGTTTAGTAAATTGAACCATTTCAACTTTATTAAATTGATGTAGTCTAATTAGTCCTCGAGTATCTTTACCAGCACTTCCTGCTTCAGATCTAAAAGCTGGTGATAACGCAGTGAATTTGGTTGGTAGTTGTTCATCAGATAATATTTCATCGCGATAATAATTAACCAATGGAACTTCAGCAGTTGGAATCATTGTCAAATCTGTATCTTTGATTTCAAAACCGGCTTGAGTTTCTTTGAATTTTGGAAATTGACCTGTACCAAACATCGATTCTGAATTAACCATATAAGGTGGAATCACTTCAGTGTATCCAGCTGCATCATTTCGATCTAGATAGTAATTATAAATTGCTCTTTCAAGCATTGCACCTTTTCCAACATAATATAAAAATCTTGATCCAGAAACTTTAGCTCCTCTTTGAAAATCAAGAATATTTAAATCTTCTCCAATTTCATAATGAGCTTTTGGTTTGAACTCAAAATTTCTTGGTTCTCCAATTTTTCTTAATTCAATTGAGCCTTCTTCAGTTAAACTAACTGGTACATCATCAGCTGGAATGTTAGGAAGATGAGTTTCAATATTGTTTTGTTTTTCTTTAACTTCTAATAATTGAGCATCAAAATCTTTTATTTGTTGTCCAACTTCTCTCATTCTAGTAATTTGTTCATCAGCATTTTCTTTATTTCTTTTTAATTGAGAAATTTTATCTGAAACTTCATTTCTTTCAGCTTTTAATTTTTCAGTATTTACAATTAAATCTCTTCTTTTTTCATCTAAACTTATTAGTTCATCAATTGTACTAGCATCAACGTTTCTTGTTGCTAACTTTTCTTTTACATATTCTACATTTTGTCGAATCATTTTCATATCTAACATATTTATTTTCCTCCTTATAATAAAAAAGACACTCATCCACAATAATTGGGACGAATGTCTTTTCGCGGTACCACCCAAGTTCTTAACTAAATAAGCCCTCGTATAATTGGTAACGGTTATTAACCGTGCAGGATTAACTGCCCATTGAATTAATGTACTGGAATTTCGACTTAATAGCTTTCACTAACCGCTACTTCTCTGAAAATCTACTTTGGCACATATTGTTTTTCTATTTGTAATTAATACTATTACATTTAAAATCAAATAACAACCAAATTATCTTAAATTGTCTTTAACTTATCATCAATCATTTTTATAACTTGTTCTTTTGCTTCAGAATCTTCAACAAAATCATATTTATCACCATCAATTTTTAATTTAGGTGAATAATTGTAATTATCAAACCATTCACTATAGCGACTATTCAAAGTTTTATAATAATCGTAAAGACTTGGGTCATTATCAATTTGTTCAAAAGAACGACCCCTTTTCTTTATTCTTGATAACATTGTTTCGAATGAAATATCGATATAGATAAGTAAATCTGGATTCTTTTGATAATTGGAATTTTCTAATTGTTCCATCATATTATCTAGCAATGAATCATAAGTATCTACCTCAACTTCAGTAGCTCGCCCTAAATCAGCATTAGAATGAAACAGTAGTGAATCTTCATATATTGAACGATCCATTACATTAAAATGATTACCATTTGCCTCTTTAATTGCATCTAATCTTTTATTTAAAAAATAGATTTGTAATAAAAAAGCATATTTTTTTGGATCTTTATAAAATAAAGGCAATATTTCATTATCATCCACTGATTCATAAAATCCAGTTGAATTAAGATGGTCAGTTAAAAAATTAGTTAATGATGTTTTGCCGGCACCAATTGTACCTGAAAGGACGATCATAATAAAAACTCCTATTTGTCTATTTTTCTACCTTACTTGGTGACACATCAACTTCATCAAGTGGTACAACTTTAGTCTTTTTAATAAATTTGTATCCTAAATATAAAATAACCACTAGTGGGACACTCATATATGTTATCGCAATTTCGAATAAATTGAAATTAGCAAATGCATTTACGTTCTGACCAGCTATCACAACCAAACTTAACAACAAAGCTAAGATTGGACCCAATGGGAACCATTTTGCATGATACTTAAGTTCATTTAATTGATGTCCTTGTTTTACAAAAGCTTTTCTAAAGCGATAGTGTGAAATTGCAATTCCCATCCAAGCAATAAATCCAGTCAAACCAGATGCTGCAACTAACCACATATAAATTTTAGGTCCAATAAAACTTGTAAGGAAAGTTAATAATGAAACTAATGTTGTAGCTAATAAAGCATAAATAGGAATTCCATTTTTGGATGTTTTAGCAAATATTTTAGGAGCATATTTTTCATCCTTAGAATCGGCCATTGAATATAGCATTCTAGTTGATGCATACATTCCAGAATTTGCAGAAGAAATTACTGAAGTTAAAATAACAGCATTCATTATACTTGCTGCACCAGCTAATCCAGCTCTTTGAAAAACAATTGTAAATGGCGAAATTGCCACATTAGATTCACTAGAACCTAATAAATCTGGAGAAGTATATGGAATAATCGCTGCAATTATAACAATCGTAAAAATATAAAATAAAATAATACGCCAAAATACTTCATGAATTGCTTTTGGAACACTTTTATGTGGATCTTCAGTTTCTCCAGCTGTAATTCCAACCAATTCAGTTCCTTGGAATGAAAATCCAGCAACTACAAAGACTGATATAATCGCAGGAATTCCACCAACAAATGGAGCTTGTTTATAAGTGAAATTACTAAACCCGACTGCATGACCACCCATAATTCCTAAAATTGTTAAAACTCCAACAACTAAAAAGATTATAATTGTCACTACTTTAATTAAAGACATCCAAAATTCTGTTTCACCAAAAGCAGAAACAGACATAATATTGATAGAAAAAATTAAACCTAAAGCAATTGCACTCCAAATCCACATTGGTACATCCGGTAACCAAAATTTCATAACTAACGCAGCTGTAGAAATATCAACTGCTACAGTAATTGCCCAGTTAAACCAATAGTTCCATCCCATCGCAAATCCTAGCGCAGGATCAACATATTTAGCAGAATAGACTGAAAATGAGCCTGAAACAGGCATATTTGTTGCCATTTCACCTAAACTAGTCATTAAGAAGTAAACCATTGCTCCCATCAAAATATATGCGATTAACGCTCCACCAGGACCAGCATCATGAATTGTTGCACCACTCGTTACAAATAACCCTGTTCCAATACAACCACCTAGTGCAATCATCGAAATATGTCTTGATTTCAATTCTCTTTTTACTTCAGTTGCTGCATTTTCATTCTTTTTTGCAGACATAAAAATCCTCCTTAAATTCAGAAAAAAGCCTGTATCAAAATAAAAAAATACCCTCCAAAAAGAGAGGGTATCAAGAGATAAAATTGATAATAAAAGCTCCTCGCATTAAAAAATGCGACAGTCCTTGATTTATTAAATCAAGACCCAACCAATTAATTGAATTAAATCAACTGATTTCGGCAATGCACCCTTTTAAATTTAATCATAAATGTAATTCCATTTCATAAATTTTACTAATGTGAAATGCGCCTCTTCTTTAAATTTTTTATTTAATTTCAGATTAGATTATAACTAATTTAATTAATTATTACAAATTAAAAATACGAGTTTCTAAATATTTTCATCTGACTCATTTTTCTTGAATGTCTAATATAAAATGCTTTACTAAACTGCAACCATGCATAAGCAACTAAAAATGCAGCAACAGTATCAGATGGGAAATGTGCACTTAAATAAATTCTTGAAATCATTACTAAAATAACCAAAATCAAAACAAACAATTTAAGAATAAATCTAGTAAATTGTTTTTTTATCAATGGAATAATAACTACCCAAAACACTGCAGCCAATAATACAAATCCTAATGTATGTCCACTTGGAAAACTATATCCATCATCAGATGGTAAATGTAATGTTGGTCTTGGTCTTTGAATAATTTCTTTAAGAATAAAGCCAATAAAATCTCCACCTAAAACTAGTCCAATTGAAAATACTGCTGGTAGTTTAAACTTAAATCCCCATAAAATAAATGCAATTATAAAAACCCACAGTAGCGTCATTTTAGGACTTGCTATAAAACTAATAGACTTATATAAGATATCTTGAAAATTAGAATGATGACTCTGAAGTGTTCCTCTAACAGAAGAATCTAAAAAATTTAGATATCCTGCATTTATTTTTACAGCAACCGCTAAGACAATTGTTAGAATTACAGAAAAAATAAATCTAAACGGACGACTAATGTCTCTTTCAATCATTTAAAATTACCTCCGATTAATATGTAGTGAAAAGTATATCATAATATTTATAAAACAATGGTTGTAATTAACAAAATCATTATCAAATTTTAAAAATATAGTTTAAAATGTGAATATAAATATAAAAGGAGACCTTATGATGATTTATTCACTATTAATCATGCTACTAGTTGGAATCTTCGTAGGAATTTTAGGCTCAATCCTCGGAATTGGCGGCGGTATGATCATTACTCCAATTTTAACAATTGGTTTCGGTTTAGACATAAAATATGCAATTGGAGCCAGTATTATTGCAGTTATTGCAACAAGCTCTGGGTCAACAATTGCTTATTTAAAAGATAATATTTTAAATTTAAGAGTAGCCATGTTTTTAGAAATTGCAACTACAACTGGTGCAATTGCAGGTGCTTTATTAACTGGTCTTTTTAATCCCGTATTTCTTTACGTTTTATTTGGATTATTACTTTTTTATTCTGGGTTTAATATGATTAAAAAATTAAAAAAACAAAAAGATGAAATTAGTGATAAAGACGATAAATTAGCGGAAAAATTAAAACTTAATAGTTCGTATTATGATAAAAATTCAAATCAAACAATTAATTATAAAATTCAAAATGTTCCAGGAGGAGCATCCATGATGTTTGGTGCTGGTCTTGCGAGTGGATTGCTTGGAATTGGTTCTGGTTCATTTAAAGTTATTGCAATGGACTCTATTATGAAAATGCCATTAAAGCCATCTAGTTCAACCAGTAATTTAATGATGGGAGTTACTGCTTCTGCTAGTGCAACAATTTATTTTTTCAATGGATCAATCTTACCTGAAGTAGCTATTCCAATGGCATTAGGAATCATATTTGGTTCAGCCATTGGAGCACGTTTAATGCAAAAAATGACTCCTAGATTAATTAGAATTATTTTCATCCCAATTATTATATATTTAGGTTTACAAATGATTCTTAAAGGATTTGGGGTGAACTTATTATCATGACCAATAATGAAAAAAAAGCAACCAGTCAAGAAATGGAACAAATTGAAACTACAATTGGAAAAATATTAAGATATGGTGTCATAATTTCTTCAATTGTAATGATTATAGGATTGATTATGTATGTAATTATGGGATCAACTGGATATACTGAAAGTTTTCATTATAATTCGATTAGTGAATTAATAAATGGAATAATAAACTTTAAACCATATGCAATTATGATGCTAGGTCTTTTATTATTAATACTTACACCAGTCCTCAGAGTTGTGGTATCAATTTATTCATTTTATAAAGAAAAAGACTATTTATATGTTTATATTACAGTCTTTGTATTAATTATCTTAATTATTAGTTTTATAATTGGTATTGAACACTAAAAAAACTAGAGCACTATTGCTCTAGTTTTTTTAATTTAATATATTTTTCAATTCGATTATAAACTTGAATGATCAATTCAGCGAATAAAAATCCCAATGCAATTGCTCCTGCAATCATCATCACTTGGTTCAAATATGAAAGAGCCAATGATGTATTACCTAATGCAATATTTTTCATAACTTGATATGCTTGTCCTCCCGGAACTAAAGGAACTAATCCAGGTATACTAAAGACAATAACAGGAGTCTTCTTGTATCTTGCTGCAATCATTCCAAATACACCGATTGCAATTGCTCCTGCAAAGCTTCCAGAAATATATCCGCCAAATATCATATTATTAACAACATAAGACAAGTATCCGAGCACTCCAACCACAGCACATAAATTTAAGGATCGTGGTTGCACATTAATTAGAATACCAAAACATAATGTTGCTATATATACTCCGATTATTTTAATAAAAATACTTAACATTATATTCTCACCTCTAACCAAACCAATTTAATGATAATGCAACTCCAAATCCCAATGCACATGCTCCGATAATTGCTTCAATTCCTCTAGCAGGGCCACTAATTAAATTACCAGACATCAAATCTCTAACCGCATTGGTTATTTGTACTCCTGGAACTAATGGCATAACAGCTCCAATAATAATATCATCAGCACTATTGCCTAATCCTAATTTAACTGTTAACAGTGCCAAAACACCAATTACAACAGCTGAAGTAAATTCATTAACAAATTCAACTTTTATTATTTTATTAAGTAATACAAAAAGTGTCCATCCAAGCATCCCAATAATTGAGGTTTGCAAAGCAACTACAAAATTGCCTTGAAATACAATTTCAATTGCTCCTGAAAGTAATGCAGCAGCTACCATTTTCATCCAAAATGGAAAATAAGTAACCAAATTATCAATTTTACTAAGTAAATAATAAAAATGTGTAATTGAAATTTTTCCCTCAGCAAACTGACGAGAATAATAATTAACAGCCGCAATTTTTCTTAAATCATAAGCACGCTTATTAACTTCCATAATTTGAGCATCGACTCCACCAACAGAAAGCATAATTCCAGTAATCGTTACATATGATCTCAAGTCTTTAACATCTGCATTTTTTGCAATATGATTTATTGTATCTGTTACACGACTCATTTCAGATCCATTTTCAATCAAAATACGGCTAGCTAATAAACAAATATTAACAACTAATTTATTATATTCTTTACTGCCATGTTCTAAATTATTTCTTAAGTCCAATTGCGGCACTCCTCTCAACATTATCAGTATAACATAGCCATCGATAGCTCTTAATATAATTAAATTATGAAAATAAAAAAGAGAGTTCCCTCTCTTTAAAACATTTTTCCATTATATTCACTACTTGGTAAAGTATTGAAATCATAATTTTTTAAATCATCAAAATCTTTAATATAAGCATGCAAGCTTTCTGAAATCATTAAATTAACTGGATGATCATTTTCATGAAATATGATAACTGGTTTACCCATTTGAACTGCAGCACCAATCTCATAAGCTGTTCCACTATCGACATTATCGCCCACAAAATCTAAAACAGCAACTACATAATCGGCTTCTTCAACATTAGTAATATCATGTTTGTATACCACTTTAGCCCACTCTTTAGAAAATTCTTCATATTCAGAAACATCATCTTTTCTTGGAGAAAAAACTGACTTAACAGTACTATTTTCTTCCAATGCCTTTTCAACTTTTTCAATTCTTGTAATTTGATCTTCATTAAAAAACGGACTTGCTAAATAAATTTGAGCCATTTTATTCTTCCCCTTCTACCATACGCCACTGTCCTTCATTTGCTTTTGAAATTTGATTTATAAAATGAAGAACCTTTTCAGCATCTTTTTGACTATGTTGATATAACATATTTAAGCCTTCACCAGTTAGAAATGGTTGACTTAATTGAAAGTCACCATCACTTAATTCACCTTTTGAAAAAGCCACTGTCGTTTCACCAGTTGATATTTTAGTAATGATAAAAAACAACGTAAAATCAACATCTTCTTTCATGAAAGCGGGCATCGCCCAAACATCTTCCGCAATTTCTTGCATTTCTTCATCATCGTACTTATAGTATCGATGATTTTTTTCTGTAATTTCACTATTCAAGATAAATAACATTTTATTAAATGCTTCATTACCAAGTTGAATCCCATCTTCCATACATTAATGCTCCTTTTAAATAACTATTTTGATTATATCAAAATAATAAAAATATCAGTATCATTTTTTTAATTTATTGATTTCATCTCTTAATTCGCCAAGAATTT
This sequence comes from Lactobacillus sp. S2-2, assembly GCF_021698855.1. Classification (GTDB taxonomy): domain Bacteria; phylum Bacillota; class Bacilli; order Lactobacillales; family Lactobacillaceae; genus Fructilactobacillus. The sequence goes on along the minus strand of NZ_WWFA01000001.1, from coordinate 169,957 downwards.
TCAATTGCATTTTTTCAATTTCTAAATCATGAGGTAATTGATTTTGAGTTAAATGATCTAACTTAGCATGTAAAATTCTTAATTCATGTTCCGTTTTCAAACTAACATGATAATCATTTTCCGCATTCATTCGATCTAAATCAGCAGAACGATTTTGACTCATCATAATAATTGGAGCTTGTATAGCAGCCACACAACTTAAAAATAAATTTAAAAGAATATATGGATACTCATCAAATTTAATTCCAAATAACCCCAAACCATTAACCAACATCCAAGTAATAAGTACAAAAGTAAATATTAAAATAAACGTCCAACTACCACCAAAACGAGCAACAGAATCAGATATTTTTTGACCAAAAGTTAATTTCTCTTTCATAACCTTATTAACATCTGTAATTTCATATTCTTCATTACTCATTGCTTTAGTTAACTTTCGATTTATTTTAGCACTTTGCTTAGCATCACTTTTAATCATTCGATTAACTTGTTGTAATTCATAATCAAGCAAATGACGATTACAAATAAAACTATCAATTGTAGCTTTTTTATAATCTTTTTTAATCATTCCTTTAATTTCAGTATTTAATGCATTCAAGATGATTCCTTCGTCAAGATTTAAAACTTCATCATCAACAATACAACAAATTTTATCTTTATTTTTCATAAAATATCCTCACATTATTTTTAACATATCATCTGGTATTGGAGCTTCAAAAGTTCTTACACAATCATCTAATTTATCGTAAAAGCTTATTGTTTTAGCATGTAAGGCCTGACGATTAATCCCTAAGTTTAATGGGCCATCATATAATTGATCACCTAATAATGGATGATTTGATTCTGCCATGTGCACTCTAATTTGATGAGTTCGACCTGTATGAAGTTTTATTTCAAGAATTGTTGTTTTATTTTTGTAACCTTTAACCCAATATTCTGTTAAAGCATTTTGTCCATCATCTTTTTTATGCCTTCTGATTTCGTCTTCATTTTTACCAATTGGAAAATTAATCAATCCATGATTTTTCTCCATCAAACCATTCACCACTACTAAATATGTTTTATTAATTTCTTTATTAGCTAATTCTTGATTAGCAATACTATTGGATAAACGATTTTTAGCAACCAAAACCACTCCACTAGTAAATCGATCCAATCTAGTAATAATATGAGGTTTTAAATTATTACTATTTTGTTTAATCAAATGACCTTTAATTTGATTAACTAGTGTATCATCTCGATTACTCGGACCAGGTACTGAAGTGGTTCCTGCTCTTTTATTTACTACAAGCCAGTTATCATTTTCAAAGATAATTTCAAGTGGACTATCACTAGATACAACATTATCATCTGACTCCTCATTCGGTAACATAATTTCAACTAAATCATGTTCATCAATCTTTATATCAGCATTTTCTATTTTATTATTAATTTTAAAACTATTAGCATTATTTTTAAGTTCATTATAAAGTCTGACACTAAAACCTTTTTGTAACATAAATTGCTTTAATGAAACACTTTGTTTTGACTTACTTTTCCATTTAAAAATCATGTTTTATCCTTTTCCTATTTATTATTAAATCTTTTAACGAACAAAAGTGAAATAAATCCACAAATAATTAATGAATAACCACAAAGTAAATAAGAATTTATTGGTGCAGAAATATTAAAAATATCAGTAATAAATCCTAATAAAATTGGTGCAATAAAAATACCAACATTACTTCCAACTAACAAAATAGATGTATTAAAATGAATTGAATTTTTATTTTTAATTTGATTAGCTTGATTTAAAATAAATGAAACAAAAATTGTATCCAAAAAAGTTATTAAGAACATCCCAACTGCTGACATCATAAAGCTTTTTGAATTAGCAACAATCATTTGTCCAATACCACTTGCCAATAAAGTTATTGCAAAAATATATTTTTTAAATACTTTAAATATTCTACTAAATAAAATTCCCCCAATTAATCCAGCAAATGGTGCAACTGAAATAATAAAGGCGGCATCATTAACCGTACCTAAATGTTGCTGTAAAACAAATTCTGAAATTCTTACTGTAGATCCAACATATGTAACTTGATATAAAGCTATAATAATTGAAAGATAAATTAAATCGGGACTAATTTGTTTAATTTTTTTGATAAAACTAATTTTTGGTTCTGCTTCATTTTTTTCTGGTTCTGGTAAGTATTTCCAAACCAAAATACAAATTGGAAAAGCAATACAATAAACAAGAAAAATACTATGCCAATTACTAATAACTAATAAAAATCCAGCTAAATAAGAACAAATAGCATTACCTAACATCTCAAAACCACTACGAAACCCCATTAATCTGTCTTTAACTTCTCCATCATAAAAAGTTCCAATCAAACTAACAGCTAATCCATTTATTAATCCTAATCCAACTCCCAACATGATTCGACTAAATAATAATAACCAATAATTAGTAATTATTATTGGAAGTGTTCCAAAAAATCCATAAATTAATAACCCAGTAATTAATACCTTTTTTGTACCAAAATAATCAGCAAGTTCATCCGTAAAAAATAATAAAAAAATTACAGCTAACGATGGTCCTGTAACTAATATTTCAATACTTGAATGTGAAAAATTTGGAAAGGCACTACTCCATTTAGGAACAACAGCCGAAACTGATAAAGATGTTGCTAAGACTAACGAAATTGATAATAAGGCTATTTGCATTATTGATAATTTTTGCTTCTTTAAATTTTTAATTGTCGACTACCTCCCTTTAATTAATCACTTTTATTCTAACTAATTAAAAATAAAAAAAAAAGAATGTCTTCTTAAACATTCTTTTTAATATGAAGGGTTTCTGCATTAATTGCAACAATTACAGTCGACAATGACATTAATATTGCCCCTACTGATGGTGGTAATATAAATCCGATTGGTGCCAAAATACCTGCGGCTAAAGGAATTGCTACTAAATTATATCCAGCTCCCCACCATAGATTTTGTTTCATTTTCTTATTAGTTGAAATTGATAATTCAATTAAATTAATAATATCACTTGGGTTACTTTTAACTAAAACTGCGTCTGCTGAACTAATTGCAACATCAGTTCCAGCTCCAATTGCAACTCCAATATCTGCTCTTGATAAACTTGGTGCATCATTGACTCCATCACCAACCATCATTACCTTATGATTATTTTCTTTATACTCTTTAATAATTTTCTCTTTATCTTCAGGAAGTAAATTTGATTTATATTCGATTCCTCCTAATTGTTGAGAAATTTTTTCTGCAGTTAATTGATTATCACCAGTTAACATAACTGGAATAATGTTCATGCTCTTTAATTTTTGAACCATTTGCTTAGATTCAGGTCTTAATAGATCACCTTGACCTAAAACTCCAATTACTTCTTGATTTTTAAGCAAGTAACTAACCGAGTTTCCCTGTCCAGCTATTTCATTAAATAACTCTTTATCATATTGATAATTATTTTTATCTAAATATTTTGCGTTAACAATTAAATACTTATCATTAGCAACATTACCAATCATCCCAGTACCTTTAAGAGTGCTTGTTTGATCCATTTTCATTGGCTCTAAATTATTTTGATTAATAGCATTTAAAATCCCAGTAGCTAATGGATGAGATGAGTCACCTTCAATTCCTGCTGCAATCTTTAAAATATCATCATTTGAATATTTATCATTTAGAGACTCAACTCTGTTTAGCTTAAATTCACCTTGAGTTAAAGTTCCTGTTTTATCCATAAAAATATATTCTAATTGATTCATACTTTCAGTTGCTTTTCGATTCCTAATCAACAATCCATTTGTCGCAGCTATTTCCGTACTTTTTGCAGTTACCATTGGAACAGCAAGGCCTAAAGCATGGGGGCAAGCAATTACCAGTACAGTTACAAATCTTTCCATTCCACCAGAAACGCCACTAATAATTGTCCAAACAATTAAAGCAATAATTCCAACGATTAAAGCTCCATAAAATAACCATTTAGAAACTTGATCTGCAAGCGATTGTGCTGAAGACTTATCTTTTTGAGCTGATTCAACTAAATCCATTACTTTAGATAAGTATCCTTCATCTGATTTAGCAGTTGCTTCAACTTTAAGTGTTCCATCACCATTAATTGAACCACCAATTAATTCATCTCCTGCATTTTTATTAATTGCACGAGATTCTCCAGTTACTAATGATTCATTAACTGAACTACTTCCTTCAACTAATTTAGAATCAACTGGAATCTTTTCTCCTGCTTTAACTAATAATTGATCGTTAATTTGAATATCAGTAATTTTAATTTCAGTAATTTTACCATCTTGATCAATTTTTTTAGCTGAGTTTGGAAGTAATGATTGCATTTTCTTAACTGCATCTCCTGCATTCATTACTGAATTCATTTCAATCCAATGACCTAAAATCATAATAATAATTAAACTTGCTAATTCCCAAAAGAAATCCATTACATGACCACTTGGATTAATATAATTATTCATAACAAATGAATATAAACTATAAATATACGAAACTGAAATTCCCATTGTAACTAATGTCATCATAGCAGGAGATTTTGCTTTTAACTCATAAATTGCACCTTGAATAAATACTTTACCACCATAAAAAAATAAAATTGTTGATAAAATTAAAACAACATAGTTTGATCCTGGAAATTCAAATTGAAAAGGTAAATTTATTCCCATCATTGGAGATAAAAAGAAAATTGGAAGTGCAATAATCAATGATATCCAAAATCTTAATTTCATATTCCCCATATTCATATCCATCGTTGAATCACCATCTCCATGATTACTCATATCCATGTGATCCATATCTTTCATATCATGCATTTTATGATCCATTTTTTACTCTCCCTTTCTATCTAACTAATTAATTATGTGAACATTCATTTGAATTAATACAATCACATTTAACCATTTCTGGAGCCGAATCTAACTTACTATCAATTAAACTTTTAATTTCTTTTAAGTCACTTTTACTAATCTCAGTATTATTAATAATATTTGAAATTACCTGACCATTTTTCATCGCACACATATTATCAAATAGACTAAGTGCACTTGAATTCATCGCTTCACTTTCTTCCACTTCTGGTTGATAAATAAATTGACGTGATACTTTATTAGTACTTAATAAATTCTTTTTCACTAATCGAGACAACAATGTTTTTATTGTCGATTCTGACCAATCTTTTTTATTTTTTACTGCTTTAATAATTTCATTAGTTGTTGGTTTTTCTAAAGACCAAATGATTCGCATTACTACCCATTCGGATGAAGAAATGCTATTAATTTCTTTTTCACTCATTATTATCGCTCCTTTGAAAAAAATAAAAACTACATCTGTAAATACAATATAATTTACAGATGTAGTTTTGTCAAGTTATTAATATTTTTTTAGATAAATTTCATCAATTTCATGATTAAATGATTTATGCATAATCAAATCTGCCCTACTTCTAGTTGGTAAAATGTTTTCATTCAGATTAGGTAAATTTATTCGATGCCAAACATCTTTAGCCATTTCATATGTTTTTTCTGGTTCTTCAACAGCATACTTATAATAATAATTATCTGGACTTTTCAATGCAGTTTGCAATAATTTCTTGAATCGATCTAAATACCAAGTTTCAATTATTTCAGTTTTTGCATCAATATAAATAGAAAAGTTAGTAAAATCACTTACATAAATATTTGTATGCTTTGGAATTTGTAATGTATTAATTCCTTCAATAATCAATATATCTGGATTTGAAATATTAATATATTCATCCGGTATAATATCATAACTTTCATGTGAATATATGGGAGCTTTAACATTATCTTTACCCAATTTAACATCGGTTAAAAAATCAACTAATCGTTGCATGTCATAGCTTTCTGGGAATCCTTTCTTCTTCATCAAATTTTTTTCTTTTAAAATTTTTGAAGGATATAAAAATCCATCAGTTGTAATTAAATTAGTTTTAAAATTAGGCATATAATTTTTCAAAAGATATTGCAATAATCTAGCAGTCGTTGATTTCCCAACTGCTACACTACCTGAAATTCCAATAATAAACGGAACTTTCTTTTTATCAACTTTTGTAAAATCTTGTTTTGTTTTTTGCCAATTTTGGTATTTTTCAAATGACAATCTCAATAAATTAATTAAAGGAATATAAATTTCATCAACATCTTTCAAAGTTATTTTATCATTGAAAGCCTTTAATTTTGCAAGTACATCTTCTGTGACAGGCACTGAATATTCTGAACCAAACTGGTTCCATTCGGTTCTTGTAAATCGATTGTAACTATCTAATTCTGCCATGATTTACCTCATCTATATAAAATTAAACTATTTCATACTTATCTCTTGGAATATTATTAAATAATTTAGAAAGTTCTCCAATCGAAATAATATCTAATTTGTGCATTGCACGCGTACAAATTGTGTAAACTAATTGCTTTTCATCTAGACTATTATAATTTTCATCAGAAGCATTCCACATAACGACTGCATCAAATTCTAATCCCTTTGCTAGATAAGCCGGAATAACAATTACGCCATTTAATAATCGTTGATTTTCAGTTTGAATCAAACTAACATCAATGTTCAATTCTTTTAGTTGATTAATTATTTCTCGACATTCATCCAAATTTTTTCCAATAATTGCTGTACTTTCATTTAAATCATTATTAGCATTGATTGTTTTAACTAAATTATCATATGCCTGTTTAATTGAATCTGTTTTATTAATAGAAGGCAGTAAACCATCCCTTGAAAATGATTCAATTTGACTATCTTCATCTAATAAGTATTTAGTAAAATCAGTAATTTGAGCGGTTGAACGATATGATTTATTCAGTTTTATCATTCTAGTTTTATCTTCATCAAACATTGATTTTAAGTCATTAATGATTCCACCATTATTATCATGTGTGAAAATAGCTTGGTTCAAATCACCAAGTAAAGTAAATTTAGCTCTTGGGAAATTATACTTCAAATATGCTAATTGGAATGAGGTATAATCTTGAACTTCATCGACAAATAGATAATGAATTTCTTTATTTGGATATTTACCAGAAATTAAATCAAATAAATAAAGGTAAATTGAAATATCAGTATTAGTAATATCGCCATTTTTCATAATTTCAATAGTTTTTTCTACATTATCTTGCCAATCATTTTCATTAATTTTATATTGCTTTAAATTTATCAAATTTGGAATATTTCTCATCAAATGAACAAATTGTGCATTAATATTAATAAATCTTTTTCTTAATATTTGCTTTCTAACTTTAGCAAATTCATTTTTAACGATTTCTTTAGCTAAAAAGTTATATTCTTCAGTTTGATTTTTAAATTTATCACCATATTTAGCATAAATTTCTTTTAATTGTTGTGAACTCAAACTTTCAATCTCATCTTCAACCCATTGTTTTTTCATTTCAGAACTAATATGATGATTTAATTTTTTCATGAGTGATTCTACTGTCGATTGTAGTCTTGTTCTTAAATTATAATTTTGATTAAATCCATAATAAATTGATTTTATTTCATCTTTTGAAATGAAAATTTCACCATTAAACATAATATTCTTAAACTGAATATTTTCTTGGTTTAAGTGCTTACCATATTTAGTTACTAAATCAAAAAATTTCAAGCTATCTTTAAAATTATAAATATTCTGTTCATTCTCATTATGAGTTTGGTTGAATCTTTTACCAATGGTTTCTAAATCAAAATTGGGAACTCTACGATTAGTATATTGGTAATAAGTCATTTGAACCATATTCTGTTCACCTAATTCAGGTAAAACATGATCAATATAATCATTAAATAATTGATTAGGTGAAAATAAAATAACCTGACTTGAACTTAAATTACCTCGATAACGGTACAATAAGTAAGCAATTCTTTGTAGAACAGCTGCTGTCTTACCAGACCCAGCTGCTCCTTGAACAAATAAGAGATCTGATTTAGTATCTCTAATAATTTGATTTTGTTCATGTTGTATTGTCGTTACAATACTTTTCATTTTAGTATCAGATTGATTTTGTAAATTATTTAATAATAATTGGTCTCCAACAACTTCTTCAGTATCAAAAATTGTTTTAATTTTACCATCTTCAATTTCAAACTGTCTTTTTAAGCTAACATTAACATGTTGTTCGCCCATTGGAGTATTATAAGTGACGTCTCCTAATTTACTATCATAATAGATACTAGAAATAGGAGCTCTCCAATCGTAAATTAAATATTTTTCTGGAGTTTCATTAAAAGAAGATAAACCAATATAAATGGTTTCAGCATTTTCACCATCTTCTTTAAAATCAACTCTAGCAAAATAAGGATTTTTTTCTAATTTACTTAATGTTTCAATATCTTTTGCCGCATATTGCCAACGATTTTCTCGTTCTTCAAGCATTTGTTGCTGTTGTCTTACTGATACTCCAGTTTCAAATTCTCCTGAAATAGTACTAGTTTTTACTTTGACGTTATCAAAAAAAGTACTTTCAATATTTTTTTGATCTTGTTTAGCTTTGCTATATTTTTTTGAAGCCTTTTCTTTTGCAATTTTTACTTTATCAATAATCTCTTGCACATGCTTATTTTCATAATTTTCAATTTCTTTATTATTCATTTATAAAAGCCTCCACTTGCTAAACCTGAACAAATATTTTAACATACAAAAGCAATCAAACCAAAAAGAAGGAGTGATTTATTTGAGTCAAGTTTCTTTACTAATAATTTTAACCGCAGCTTTATTAACTCCTTTAATTTTAGCACGGTTTAAAATTTCAATTTTACCTACTGCCGTAGTTGAGATTATTGTAGGAGTTATTTTAGGACCGAGTTTATTAAATATTGTTAATAGTTCATCATTACTTCATACTTTATCTCAAATTGGCGTAACCGTTTTACTATTTTTAAGTGGAATGGAAATCAATTTTGATTTATTAAAATTTAAAAATAGAAATCCATCTAAATTAGATCAAAAAAAATCAAAAAATAATTCTAAATATTCGCCATTAAAATTAGCATTACTATCATACACTAGCATTATAATGATTTCTATATTATTAGCAGTATTTTGCAAGATAACTGGTCTATTTTCTGATTTACCACTTGCTAGTATTTTATTTATGACTGTTTCTTTAGGAATTGTAATTGCTACTCTAAAAGAAAAAGAATTACTTAAAACCGATTTTGGTCAAACAATTTTATTGATATCTGCCCTTGGAGAAGTAATTCCAGTAATAGGATTAACTTTTTATATTTCTATTTATGGTACTAATTCAAAATCATTATGGTTATTATTAATTTTAATAGTAATTGCAGGATTATTAATTTGGAACTTTAAAGATTTCTTTTATAAATTATCTAATTTTAATAAATCCACTACACAAATTGATGTTAGATTAGCATTTTTTATTACCGTTTTACTATCAACAACCGCTGTTTCAGTTGGTTCAGAATCAGTTTTAGGCGCCTTCATTGCTGGAATGGTTTATAAATTACTCAAACCATCTGAAAGCACGATGGACCGTTTAAATTCAATTGGTTATGGATTATTTATTCCAGTCTTCTTTATTATGAGTGGTGTAGATTTAAATATTAAAGAAATTTTATCTGATCCTAAAACTATCGTTTTAATTCCTATCTTTTTATTATCATATTTAATTTCAAAATTAGGTCTTTATCCAATTTTAAAATTACGTTTTTCAAAACGTAATGCAATTGCTGCAACGGCACTTCCAAGCACAACAATTACAATGGTTTTAGCAATTTTACAAGTAGCCAAAGAAATGAATGTCATAACATCTCAACAGTCTGGTGCATTTTTACTTGCAGCAATTTTAACCTGTTTAATTGGACCACTTGTTTTTAATCGTTCATTTAAAAGTGCTAAAGAAGTTTATCCTAAAACTAAATTAAATTTCTTTGGTGTTAATATTTCATCTTTCCCTGTCTATCAACAATTATCTAATGATTGGTATGATATAAATTTATATACAGATAAAAAAGATAATTTTAGTGCTTATAACAGTCAAAGTAACGTCTATTTCATTGAAAACAATCAAATAGATAATTTAATTGATAATGGATATTTTGATTGTGATATTGCAGTTTTTTCTTATTTTGACTCAAATAAAAATTATCAGTTAGCAAAAGAAGCCAAAAAGTATGGTGTTAAAAGAGTAATCACTAGATTTGAAGATCGAAATATTATCAATGACAAACAAGATGAATTGCTTGATGAAGGAATCGAAGTTTACAATACATTTTCAACAAACATTGCGATGTTAAGAGAATTAATTCAAGTTCCTTCAACCTTCAAAATGATTACATCAAATTCAATTGATTTACATGAAGTTACATTGAAAAATAGTCGATATTCTGGATTTCAAATTAGTGAGCTTCCTTTCGTTGATTGGATTACAATTAATGAAATTTTTAGAAATCATAAATATATTCATCCCGCAGGAAATACAAAATTAGAACTCGGAGATAAAATTATTTTTTCTTGTGATAACGAAAAGGCTGCTACATTAAAACATGAAATAAGTCAATTAAACTAAAAAAGAACTCATATGAGTTCTTTTTTTAGTTTAATAATGATTTACCATAAATCCATCCTAAATCTTTATTATTTAATTTTGCATGATAATAAGGAAATTTAAATCCATCTTTATAACCTACTTGATCAATTTGTAAAATTTTACCAACATAATTTTTTGATTTATAAGTTCTTTTTACATCTAATCTAGTTTGAGTTACATAATTATAGAAATTATTTTTTGGTTGGTAACTTACTGCTTTATACATATCAACATTTTTATAGGTTACTTTTGGTCTTAATGTATCTGCATCAACCCAACCAATATTTCGATTATTTAATTTACAACGGTAATAAATATTTCCATCAACATCAGTGCCTCGATTATTCACAGAAACTTCTTGTCCAATAATTCTACTAGATTTCATTTTTAATCTTGCTGTATAGCGTGTATCAGATTGAATATGATTATAAAAATCACTTTTAGCTTCTGAATCAATCACCATTTTTTTATTTATTTTTTTATACTTAACTTTATTTTGTTTAATTTTATCTTCATTTTGGTTAACTTGATTACTTTGATTATTTTTATTTGATGAACTATTTTGATTTTCATTGGAATTATTTTGTGTATTGTTATTGTTATTGTTAGATAATGCTTCAGGTCTGCCAAATGCAACAACATTCCACCATGGAGCATAAATATTTTCAATAACAACTCCATTATTTTGAGCATCAATCATTTGATTATTACCAATGTACATTCCATCATGATAAATATTATTGACATCACTACCAAAAAATACAATATCACCTGGTTGAGCTTGAGAAGCATCGATCTTAGTTGAATTTTCATATTGATCTTGAGTATTTCTACCGATACTAGCTCCCATTCCATTACTAAATATGTATTGAAGATATCCAGAACAATCAAAAGTATCTGGTCCAGTAGCGCCAAACGTATATGGACTACCTAGTTTACTAGTAGCAACATTATACACATTATTATAATTACTAGTATTATCTGCTCGTACTAAGTTATTACCAAGTAAGAAAAATGAAAATACTGTAGTTAAAACAAAAATAATTTTTTTCAACTTTATTCCTCATTTCTTTTTAAACATTAATAATTAATTATATTATTAATATAACAGTTTTCTTTATATTATGCTCAAATAATAACTATGATAAGATTAAGTTAATTAATAAAAAAGGACTGATTAAAATGGCAAATTTATATCTCATTAGACATGGTCAAACATTCTTGAATAAATATCATCGTATCCAAGGTTGGGCTGATGCACAACTTACTGAAAATGGTATTAAAGATGCCAAAAAGGCAGGAAAAAGACTTTCAAAAATTAATTTTGATCGAGCATATTCAAGTGATACAACTAGAGCAAGAGCAACTGCAAAAATTATTTTATCCAATAATCAAGCTAAAGTTGATCAACCAGTCGAAATGATGGGTTTAAGAGAAGAAAACTTTGGTTATTTTGAAGGAAATGATATCGAACAAGTTTGGAATATGATTGGTGGTCCATTAGGATATACGAACTATAGTGATATGATTAAAGCTTTTTCAATTGAAAAAGTAAGAGACATGATTGCTTCAGCAGATCCTTATGGAGATGCTGAAAACGATGTAGAATTTTGGAATCGGGTAAAACCTGCTCTTGACGAAATTACAAATAATAGTCAAGAAAATGAAAACATCTTAATTGTTGCTCATGGAACAATGATTAGAAGTGTAGTAAGTAAATTCTCTGAAATTGATATTTCAGATCCAATTCATAACGGAAGTATCACCAAAATAAACTTCAAAAATAATCAATATAAAGTTGAATACTACAATAAAATTGATAACAATGTATAAAAAACGGAGAACAATGAATGAACAATAATACTGAAGAAACAAAGAAAGTTATTACAATTGGTTTAAATTTAAAAAATGACCATTTTGATTATTCAATGGAAGAATTAAATAATTTAATTCTTGCTAACAATATGATTAGTGAACACACTCTTTATCAAAAGTCTGATCGTCCTGATTCAGCAACTTATTTTGGTAAGGGTAAAGTTGAAGAATTAAAAGAAATTGCGATATCAAATAATATTGATACAGTTGTTGTTAATGACGAATTAAGTCCTTCACAAATTAGAAACTTAGAAAAAATAACAACTACAAAAATTATTGATCGTACTGGTTTGATATTAGAAATATTTGCTAACCGAGCTCAAACAAAAGAAGCTAAATTACAAGTTCAATTAGCTAAATTAGAGTATCAACTACCTAGATTGCATACATCAATCAGTCAAAGATTAGACCAACAGTCAGCTGGTGGTGGCCTTGCTAACCGTGGTTCTGGAGAAACTAAAATTGAATTAAATCGAAGAAATATTCAAAAAAGCATCTCCCAAGTTCGACATGAACTTAAAGAAATTGAACATGCTCATAAAACACAAAAACAAAAACGTGATAAAAATGAAATTAAAAATGTAGCTTTAGTCGGATATACCAATGCTGGAAAATCTACCATCATGAATGAAATGATTAAGAAATTTTCTGGTACAGATGATAAACAAGTAATGGTTAAAGATATGTTATTTGCTACTCTAGATACGAGTGTTAGAAATATAAAGCTCCCAGACAATAAAACATTTTTATTATCTGATACAGTTGGTTTTGTTAGTAACCTACCACATAAATTAATTGAAGCATTTAAATCTACTCTTTCTGAAGCTGCATCTGCAGATTTATTAGTTCAAGTGGTTGATAATTCTGATGAAAATCAATTACTAATGATGGAAACAACTGAAACTGTGTTAAAAGAAGTTGGTGCTGAAAACATTCCAATGGTTAGAGTTTTTAATAAAACTGATTTAACTGATAGCCCCTTTCCACTTCGAGAAGGTAATAATTTAAATATTTGTGCTAAAGATAACCAATCAATCGATTTATTAATTGATGTAATCAAAGAAAATATCTTTAAAGACTTCGTTACTAAGACTTATTTAATTCCTTTTACTGAAGGCCAAATCGAATCTGAAATTAATCAGAAATTTAATGTTTTAAGTCAAGATTTTACTAATGACGGAACTTTAATTAAAGTAGAATTACCAGAATCTGAAACTCAAAGGTACAAAAATTATGAACAAGTGTAATTTTATAGTTGACAATTAGTCTTTTTCAAGTTTTAATATACATATAAATATGAAACCAAAATTTATATGTATATTTCAAAGAGAGTCTAATCCTGTTCTGAAAATTAGATGTTATTAATTATAAATTACCACTTCATTCTACTTTTATTTTTAAAATAACTATTGAGTGTCTCTTAATTTTGTTAAGAGAAATTTGGGTGGAACCGCGTTAATTGACGTCCCTGACAATTGTCAGAGACGTTTTTTTTATTATTAGAAAGGAAATGATGAAAATGAAAAATAATTCAGAAGAAGTTCAACTAAATCGATCATTAGGAATTTGGTCAGCACTTTCTCTTGTTGTAGGAACTATTATTGGTGGAGGAGTATTCGTTAGACAATCTGCCGTTCTTAATGCAACTGGTTCAACTACTGGTGCTTTACTAGCATGGCTTGCTGGAGGAATATTAACTTTAGCTGCTGGTTTAACAATTGCCGAAATATCATCCCAAATACCAGAAACTGGTGGATTATATGTTTATATGGAAAAAATTTATAATCGCCTTTGGGGATTCTTATCTGGATGGATGCAAATTATAGTTTACGGACCTGCAATGATTGCAGCTCTTGGTGCTTATCTTGCAATTTTATTAGGTGATTTTTTTCACTTTAGCTCATCATATAATATTCCAATTGCAATTTTTGCAATTGTTATAATTGGTGGACTTAATTTCTTCCCTAATAAATATGGAGCAACTTTTGCGGTTATTACTACTATTTGTAAATTGGTTCCTGTCGTTGCAATTATTATCGCCGGAGTATTTTTTGGAGATGCAAACGGTTTAACTGAAAGCGTAAAAACAGTCCATGCATCAACTGGTACATTTGGAGTAGCAGTTCTTTCAACTTTATTTGCTTTTGATGGTTGGATTTTAATAGCTAATCTAGGTGGAGAAATCAAAAACCCACAAAAAATACTTCCAAAAGCAATGACATTCGGTATTTTAGGAGTTATGGTAATTTATCTATTAATTGCATTTTCTGTACTAAATAGTATTGGACCAAATAAACTTCATGAACTAGATACAGGTGCCATTCCATACATTGTAACTAAATCATTTGGTATTTTTGGTGGAAAAATATTAAGTATTGGAATTATCATTTCTATTCTTGGATGTATGAATGGAAAAATAATGACTTTTCCGCGTATTATGTATGCAATGGCTGAACAAAAACAATTACCATTTTCAAAATATCTTTCTCACTTAAGTCCTAAAACTAGAATTCCTTACTTTTCAATTATTGTAACTTTATTTATTTCAGCTATCATGATTATTTTTTTTGATGCTGATCGAATTTCTGAATTATGTATTTTCACAGTTTATTGTTTTTACGTTATGGCTTTTGTTGGAGTCTTTCTTATGAGAAAAAGAAATCCTAATAAGAAAAGAACATTTTCCGTTCCATTATTTCCAATAACTCCTTTAGTTGCTATTTTCGGATCATTATTCGTGATTGTATCAGAAATTCAATCTGATTTAATTGGAGTTCTTTTCTCACTTGGAATCGTTGCAATTGGTATTCCCGTTTTCTTTTATTACGATCGAAAATCAAATAAAAAAACATCATGATGTCATGATGTTTTTTTATATGCTACTTTAATTTCTAAATTAAAATCTTCATTTTTCTCAACCACTTCTGATCTTCCAAAGTATTTATGTGGTCCACCAGATAAAATAACTGATGAAATAAATATTTGATATTTATCAGTGTCAATTGATTCAATGTTTGATAATCCAATTGTTTTTAAACGCCCTACTTTATATTTTTTTGCTTCATTTATTCCTACATAAAGTTCAAATTGATGATTCATTTCAAAATAAGGAACAATCATTTTTTCATCTAGTGCATAAAATTTATTGCGATTACTATGCTTTAAAAATTTGGAAATTTGCTTATCAGTTTTATTTCCATAATTTAAATTAATAATATTATTATCAACTAAATCTCTAACAATTGATTTTAAATTGTCTTTTTCTTCATGATCAGAAATAATTGTAGCAGGCATTACTTCTTGTGAATCAAAAATACCGTTCGATAAGCCATTATAGGGTACTTGATCTTTTTTACTTTCTTCTTGAACTTGTGGATTTATTTTTAAAGCTTTATAAATCACTGGAGTAATATCAAACTTAGGTTGTTTGGAAGAAAAATAATAATAAAAATTCAAATAACAAAAATATGCTAATGCTATTGCAGCTAATAATAATAAGGCACCTCTTACGTAACGCTCATTAGCGGTAAATCTATATCCAATATAAAAGACATACAAATCACCAATAGCTCCAAGGACAGTGTAAATTCTCCCTTTAATATTTGACTCAATATTAATATAAGAAAGATACTGGGATACGATGTTTAAAATTGTAAACATTATTCATCACCTCCAGTTTGAACTTTACTTTTATTAGTATTATTTTCTGTAGAATTACCGGATTTAACTTTCCCAGACACATTACTTGCCTCAGTTTCATTTTGTGAGGATTGTTGAGCAGAATTATTATTTTGTGAAGATTGCTTATTAGAAGTATGATTATTATTTACACTGGAGTGATAAGTTGAAGATCTTACATTGGATGAAGATGAGGCATTGTTTGAAGATTGTTTTTCATTACTACTTTCATTTTGATTACTTGACTCACTACTTGAAGATTCATCTTTATTTGAACTTTCTTTTTCTTTATCATCTTTTTTCTTATCATTCTTACTTTCTTCATCTTTTTTTGATGAACTTTTTGAATTTTCATTTACTTTTTCATTATTACTTCTATTTTTGCGAATCTCTGAAGTTTTTACTCCTTCATTCGTATCTGTTACTTTGTTTACCACAACATTAGTTGCTCCTAAAAGTAAACTAATTGATAAAATTGCAAAAGGAGTAATAATTGGTGGTATTCGATTATCCATTAAATAACCCCTTCCTTATAAATATTTACTAACTAAATCATCAAGTTTTTTTTCTGTACTACTTAAATCATTATTTTCAAAAATAATTGCATCTTTTCTAAGCTCAAGAGGCACCTTTAAATCACGTTCATATTCATCAGAGACTAATCTTTGATTGATGATATTAATATCATCACCTCTTTTTAACATTCTTTTCTTTAAGTCTTCATTACTTTTAACTTTTAAAAAAATAGGAATGATTTCATCATCTAATTTATTTTTATAAGTAATTGCTCCCTTAGTATCCAAAACAATACAAACTAAATCTGACTTATCAAAACCTTTTTCTAAGCCTTCATAAGAAGATCCATATTTATTTCCTGCATACTCAACCGATTCTAGAAAGTTCTTTTCACTAAAACTTTTTTCATCTTCAAAATAATAATCTTTACCATCTACTTCATTTTTTCTTTTTGGTCTAGTCGTATGAGTTATAATCGTTGGAATATTATATTTATCATTTAAATAATTTTTAACGGTAGTCTTCCCACTACCTGTAGGTCCAGTAATTACAAATATATGTTTTGCCATATTTATCGCTCCTCTATAAAGAGATTAGCTTTTTTTAGTGGATCAACTAAATTTTCAAATGTTAATTGTTTTAAGGCATCTTCATAACCAAACCAATTAAAATCGCTAATTTCTTCATCTTGTTTTTTTATTGATAAATTTGGACTTACTTCAGCAATAAATAAAGTTAATTCTTTTTTATTACCATTCTTCATATTATAAGTTACTTTTTCATTAAACTTATTATTAATTTGAGTAATTAATCCAGTTTCCTCAAATATTTCACGTCTTGCAGCCTCAATCAACGTTTCACCTTTTTCTTGATGTCCTTTTGGATAACCCCAAAAAGAACTGGTTGCACTTTTCAAAAGAAGATATCTTACTTCATTATCCTTTTTTTGATAAACAATCGCACCTGCATCAATTTCTAAACTCATAAAATCACCTCATCAAAATGCAATACTTTTTATTTAATCTGTTAGATAAATTATAGCATAGGTTATTTATACTAAATAATATAGAGATTTTTATAAAGTTATTTTTAAACTTTTCAATAATTAGTGTTATGATTGTAAAAAAATAAGGAGTTGATTTTAATGAAACAAGGAACAACAATCATTAAATTAGATAATGGATATCATCTTTGGACAAACACACAAGGTGAAGGAACAATTCATTTATTAGCATTACACGGTGGCCCTGGTGGAACTCATGAATATTGGGAAGATACTGCTGATCAATTGAAGAAACAAGGATTAAACGTACAATTACATATGTATGACCAATTGGGTTCTTGGTATTCAGATACTCCAGATTTTTCTGATGATAGCGTTGCTAATAATATTCTAACTTATGATTATTTTCTCGATGAAGTTGAAGAAGTTAGACAAAAATTAAACATTGATAACTTTTATTTAATCGGACAATCATGGGGTGGTGCACTTGTACAGATGTATTCTGAAAAATATGGAAATCATTTAAAAGGTGCCATTATTTCATCTATGGTTGATGAGATTACAGATTATACTGACCACTTAGATAAAATTAGAGAAGAAACTTTAACTACTGAAGAATTAGCTTATATGCAAGATTGCGAACAAAAAAATAATTATGACAATGATAAATATCAAAATTTAGTTGAAAAATTAAATGTTTCTTATGTAGATCGTAAACAGCCTGCAGCCATTGCTCATTTAGGTAATACTATGAGTGATGCAATTTATAATACTTTCCAAGGTGATAATGAATTTGTAATTACTGGTAAGTTAAAAGATTGGCATTTTACAGATAAACTTAAAAATATTAAAGTACCTACACTAGTTACTTTTGGAGAACATGAAACTATGCCAATAGAAACTGGTAAGAGAATGGCAGAAATGATTCCAAATGCAAAATTCGTTTCTACACCTAACGGTGGACATCACCATATGATTGATAATGCTGATGTTTATTATAAACACTTAGCAGATTTCATTAGTGAAGTTGAAAATAATAAATTTAATCAATAAAAAAAGCCATTTAAAATGGCTTTTTTTATTTAAGTAATAAGAAGATTAAAGTAATTGCTACAACTACTTGAATAAATCCAACACTAAGTCCATAAATTGCAAATTTCTTACCTGATTTCATAAATGCTTTTAAGTCTAATCTAAGACCAATTGCTGCAAGTGCAATGATTTCACACCATGAACTTAATTCATGACCAGTTTCTGAAATAATAGATGGTAATGAAACTACACTACTCAACACACAAAGGAAAAGAAATCCTAAAACATACCATGGTAAGACACTAAATAATCCACCTTTTTTATGTTCTTCTTTTTCAAAATCATCTTTTAAATTATATTTATGCATACGACCAAAAATAAATACTACTACAACAATTAAAATAATTCTCATAATTTTAAATAAAGTAGCAAAATCCACAGTTGCAGGATTAACCATTGTAGCACCAGCAACTACTTGTCCAACTGATTGAATTGTTCCACCAATCAATGCACCTTTAAATAAATCATTACCAGCAAATACCAGAGTACTAATAATTGGTAAAGCAAGCATTAAAATTGTACCAATTAAATTAACAACCGTAATGGTCATTTCTTTTTCATCATCTTTAGCATTAATTACTGGTGCAATTGAAGTAATTGCAGATGAACCACAAACTGCATTTCCACCTGCCATTAATAAATAAATTCCTTCATTAAATTTAAGCGCTTTTCCAATCCAAATTGCACTAACAATTGTAATAGTCATTTGAATTACAATAAATAAGAATCCAACAAATCCAACTTTACTAATAGTTTGAAAACTAATGGTTAACCCTAAAAGTACAACTGAATATTCCAATAATGATTTTTCAGAATAGTGAGTTCCAGCATCTAAAATTGGATTTTTAATTACTGTATTACCTAAAATAATTCCTAAAATAATTGCAATTGTTGCTCCACCTAAATTAGGAATTACTTTAGCCAATAGTTGACTCAAAATCGCAATAATTAATGAAACTATAAATCCTGGTAAAATTTTTTTAACTTTACTCATAACACAAACTCCTTTAATTTTGTATTTCTTTTACAACAATTATATTACCAGTTTGGTTATAATTAGAGAAATACATAAAAACAATAAGTATTATCGATAAAATCGATAGAAAGGTCTAACATGTTTAAATATTTTAATATTTTTAAAACTGTCTATGAAACTATGAATTTTTCAAAAGCAGCTGAACAACTATTCATATCACAATCAACTGTCTCTCAACAAATTAAACTGTTGGAGGAAGAACTTGGGGTTGAATTATTTATTCGACAAGGAAAAAGAAAAATATTTCCAACTTTAGCAGCTGAAAAATATTATCAAGATGGTATTCGTATTTGGGAAAATATTGAACATTTAAAAGAAACAATTAAAAATAATAATGACAAGATTGAATGTAAAATTGCAGTATCAAATACCATTGCTGAAACTATAATTGCTGATATTTTTGAATATATTAATCATCAAAAATATTTTAATAATTTAAATATTTCAATTGAAATGACTAATTCTACTAGAATATCAGAAGGAATGAAAAATCATCATTATGATTTTGGATTTGTAGAAAAACCTATTACAACTCAAGAAATACATCGCGTTCCGTTTTTTTCTGATGAACTTGTTTTTGCTGGTAATCTTGAAGATTCCTTATGGTTAGAAAGAGAAGAAGGATCAGGAGTTCGACACTTTACAGAAGAGTTTTGGAAACTACAAAACATTAAACCTAAAAATGTCGTAACTATTCAAAATAATGAATTAATTTTACAATTTTTGAAAAAAGGAATCGGAAAAACAGTTATTTCTAAATCAATTTTAGAAGATAAAATTCCTTATCAAAAAATAAATAATAACTTTATTAGAAATTTTTATTTTCTATCACAGAATTCCTATAGTTACAATGAACTTAATCAATTGAAAAATGATATTGAATACTTTATAAAAAAAGAACATTAAAAATTTAAATTTTTAATGTTCTTTTTTTATTTAACTGTTTTTATTAACTAACTCTTTTAATTTATTTTTTATTGTATCATTTGTAAATGCTCCATCAATTGCATTATTAGTTAATTTAATCAAATCAGAATATTCCATATCACAATTATCTCTTAATTTTTTGAATTCATTAGTTAAATTAATATCTGATACAGTTCGATTATCAGTATTAATTGTTAATTTAATTCCTTGATTCAACCATTTTTTTAAAGGATACTCACTATATTTTTCAATTGCATTTGTCTGCAAATTACTTGTTGGACATCCCTCAATAAAAACATTATTATCACTCACATATTTTTGAGTTTTATCATCATCTTTCATTGCAATTCCATGACCAATTCTCTTAGCACCTTCATTAATTGCATCATAAATGTTTTGGATACATCCGCATTCACCCGCATGTAAGGTTAAAAATACTTCTTGTTGATCAACTAATAAATTATAAACACTTTTGAAATTACTAAGATATTCATCAGGCTCTGGACCAGCTAAGTCAGCACCAACAACCTTATTAGTTATACCTTTGCTTTGATCAAATACTTTACCAATTTCAGATAATTCTTCATTTCGCATCCCACAAATTAAAATATTACCAGTTATATCATATATTTTTTCAGCTCTACTAATTCCATTTGCAACAGCATTAATCGTATCTTGGATACTTAAATCCTTTTTAGTAGATAAACTAGGAGCAAATCTTATTTCAATATATTTAACCCCATCTTTAAATGCCTGATCCATTACATCAAAAGCTGCAATTTCTAATGCTTCTTTTGTTTGTAAAAATTGATTTACATAATCAAATGGCTGTAAGTATTCTTCTAAAGTAACAGCATCCATTGGTGAATGCATTTTTTGATTAACTTCATCAATACTATCATTAATTTCTATTTTTTGAATATCAGCAATTTGTTTTAAAGTTGATGGCCTAATTGAACCATCTAAATGACAATGTAAATCAACTTTGGGAAAATCTTGAATAAAGTTATCAGTTAACATATATGATCTCCTAAATATAAATTTATTACATAATAACGAAGACCTTGTTAAAAAACAAGGTCTTCTATAATTAATTATTCTTTTTCTTTTTCTTTTAAACTTAATTTTTCAATATCGAGAACTCGATCAACTAGTTCGGTATAAAAACTCATTTCATGACTTACGATAATTGCATTTCCAGGGAAATCTAAAATTGCTTGTTTTAAAGCATTTTTAGTTTCATCATCTAAATGATTTGTTGGTTCATCCATAATTAAGAAGTTACTATCAACAAATTCCATCAATGCTAACTTAACTTTTGTTTGTTCTCCACCAGATAATTCATGCATGGGCTTCATTGCATTTGAAGCATCCAATCCACATTTTGCTAATTTTGTTCGAATATCTTTAAAAGTTAATTTAGGATATTTATCTTGGATAATTTGTAATGGTGTTTCATTATCATTATCCCATTCTAAATCCTGACTAAAATAACTAACTTTAGCAGATGGAGAAAAAGTTGCATCTCCACCAAGTGAATCAATATTACCTAAAATTGATTTAATCAGTGTTGATTTACCAACCCCATTAAATCCTTGAAAACCAATCTTTTCATCTGTATTAACAGAAAAAGAAACTGGAGATAGCAATGGCTTATCGTAACCTACTGATAATTCATCTACCACTAAAGCATTTTGAGATCCAGTTTCATAATAAGGAAAATCAAAAGAAGCTTGAATATTATTTGAAGGTGGATCAATAATTTCCATTCTATCTAGCATTTTTTCTCTTGATTTAGCCATATTAGATCGACTACCAGCTTTAAATTTATTAATAAATTTTTTCGCTTGGCTAATCTCTTCTTGTTGTTTAATATATTCTTTTTGTTGCGTCTTTTCACGTTCTTCACGCTGTTTCATAGCTTGTTTAAAGCTACCACGATACTTATTAATCTTTCCAAACGCAATATTTATAATACAGTTTGTTACTTGATCCAAGAAATCATAATCATGAGAAATGATTAAAGCAGCACCTTCGTAACTATTCAAATAATTAATCAACCAATCAATATGAGTTATATCTAAATAGTTAGTTGGTTCATCAAGTAAAATAACTTCTGGATTTTCTAAAATTAATTTAGCCAAAATAATTTTAGATCTTTGTCCACCACTCATTTCTGATACTAAATGATCTCTTCCAATTTTATCCAATCCAAGTCCTGTAATTACTTGTTCAATTCTTGTTTCTAAATCATAGAATTGACCACTTTCTAATTTTTCTTGGATTCTACCGGCTTGTTCTAATAACTTATCATCCATTGTTTCCGCATACTTTTCATACAAGCCTTCCATATGCTCATTCATTTGATACATTTCATCAAATGCTGTATGCAAAAAGTCAATCAAAGTCATGCCTTCTGGAATATCAGCATATTGATCAAGATATCCAACCTTTGTTCCTTTTTGCCATTTAACATTTCCTGTCAAAGGAATTTCAGAACCTGTAATAATTTTAATTAAAGTTGATTTTCCCACACCATTTTGGCCAACAACGCCCATGTGTTCACCTTTACTTAAATTAAAAGCAGCATCTGAATAAAGTTGTCGATCAGAAAAACCCATGCTTAAATTCGAAACTTCTAATAATGCCATTTTTTCTCCTTCTTACTTTAATTTTACTACATATTTTATAACATCTAATTACGACCATCATCAATGATATAATGAAATAAGAATATTTAAAAGGAGTATTTATCCATGAAAGTAAAAGATATCGATAATATTACTATATATATAGAAGATTTAAACAAAACAATGCGTTTTTATCATGAAACTTTAGACCTACCAATCGTTAAAAAGAGTGACTATATGATTACTTTTCAATTAGGTAAACAAAAATTAAATTGTTCATTAATTAACGATGAAGATAACTCAAATAATCTTCCAAGTATTGGATCTGGAAATCTTACAATTTTGGTTAAAGATCCGATTGAAGTTATTAAAGCTCATTTAGAAAATTATTTTATTGATTTAATCGAATTTTCTAAGGAAAATAAATCGATAAAATTTTTAGATCCTGATCAAAATTTAATTGAAATCATTTCAAATAATTAAACATCTTAAGAATTTCTTAATGTTGATGATTTTATATGATTTAATTTCTAAATTAAGTAACCCTTTTCATTATTAAATGTATAGGAATATATCAAGTAAAAAATACTGAAAAATATCCCTTTTTATTTTTCAGTATTTATTGAAAATGCGTTAAGACAAGCTAATGAAAGGTTTAAGATGTTTTACTTTTTTTTTAATATTTGGTATATTACTAAAATATTCGAGAGGGGAGAATTATGTCAAAACAAAATAAACAGATTAAGAAAAAAATGAGTCTATTTAGTGCAGTAATGCTAGCACTTAGTTCAATCATTGGATCAGGGTGGCTATTTGGTTCCTGGGAAGCATCAAAAGTTGCAGGACCAGCCGCAATTATTTCATGGGTAGTTGGTGCTATTGTAATTGGTGCCATTGCATTTAACTACATTGAACTGGGAACAATGTTTCCTGAAAGTGGTGGAATGAGTAAATATGCTCAATACTCTCATGGATCTTTATTAGGATTTATTGCATCTTGGGCAAACTGGGTTTCACTTGTTACCCTACTTCCAATTGAGGCAGTTGCCGCAGTACAGTACATGAGTTCTTGGCCTTGGAAATGGGCTAGCTGGACTCATGGGTTTGTTCAAAATGGAACTATCACTAATCTTGGTTTATTAGTAGTATTCTTATTCATTTTGATTTTCACATTATTAAATTATTGGTCAGTAGATTTATTAACTAAATTTACCGAAATGACATCAGCTTTTAAAATTATCGTTCCATTATTAACAATTATTTTACTACTAGCTTCTGGATTTCATGGAAGTAACTTCACCGGTGCAAATACTGGTGGTATGGGAGGATTCTTTCCTTATGGTACTGCTCCTATCTTTGCTGCAACTACTGTATCAGGAATTATCTTTTCATATAATGCATTCCAAACTATTATCAATATTGGTAGTGAAATTGAAAATCCGAAGAAAAATATTGGTCGTGGAATCATAATTGCATTAGTAATTAGTATTATAATTTACGTAATGTTACAGTTTACATTCGTTGGTGTTATTGATCCAGATACATTAGCTAAAGTTGGTTGGCACGGTATTCAATTTAACTCACCATTTGCTGACTTAGCGTTATTATTAAATATTCATTGGTTAGTTATCTTATTATACCTAGATGCATTTGTATCTCCATTTGGAACCGGTGTATCATTTGTTGCTTCAACAAGTAGAACATTAGCTGCAATGACTGAAAATGGTCATATGCCAAAATTCTTAGGTAAAATCAACAAAAAATGGGGAACTCCAAGAATTGCAATGATTGTTAACTGGATTATCAGTTGTATTATGGTTTCTATCTTTAGAAACTGGGCTGTTTTAGCTAGTGTTATTTCAACATCAACTTTAATTGCTTACTTAACTGGACCCGTAACTTTAGCTTCATTAAGAAAATATGCACCTGAGTTCAAACGCCCCGTTAAAATTAATTTGGCTAAAATAATGGCTCCACTTGCTTTCGTACTTGCTAGTTTAGCAATATACTGGGCAATGTGGCCAACAACTATTCAAGTAATCATCGTAATTTTAATTGGATTTCCATTCTACTTCTTTTATGAATTTAAAGGTGGTTGGGAAGATTCAATTAAAAAGCTTAAAGGTAGTGCATGGATGCTATTTTATCTAATATTTATTTCGGGTATTTCATACATTGGTTCAACACCTTTTAATGGAAAAAATATTATACCTTATCCACTTGATTTTGTTGTTATTATTATTGCATCACTTGGATTTTTCTACTGGGCTGTTAAAAGTTATCAAAAAACTAAAAACTTTGATAATGCAAAAGAATTAAACGATACAGTAGACGAAGATATGTAAAAAATGGACCGATTGGTCTTTTTTTTATATTCATTAAATGGAAGAATATTAATATATTTGTTATAATAAATTATAACTTGTTTTTTCCTTGATACATGGAGGGATTAGTTTGAATAATCAAGATCCAAATTCAAGAATTAGAAGATACGATTTTAGCGAATCAAATCAAAATCATGAAATAGTACGTAAAAAGTTCAATGTTTTACCTTGGATTATTGGTTTAATTGTTACTGTAGTTGCTATTGTTTGTTTAATAAACGTAGTAACTGGGAATAGTGCAAATAATTTACAACTATTTGAAAAAAATCAAATTAGTAAAAAAGCTAATTCAGATAAAAAATTAAGTAGACCTCAAACCAAAAAACATAGTAAACCGGAAAAGAATATTTCACCTTTTGCTTATGCTAAAAACTTCAATTCCGTTGAGGATGCTCAAAATTGGGCAAATGCAATGCAAGACAATTGGTTAGCCGATGGTTATAATAACTATACAATTACTCAAGATGGTCAAGGTTATTATGTTTTAAAATTTATAAAATAAGGAATTGATAATCAATTCCTTATTTTTTATATCTAAGGAGATTAAAAATGAATATTAATGTTAAATTAAATAACAGATTTTTACCTGATGAATATACTTTACATGGTGATATTAATGATAAAAAACAAGATATGCCAATAAAATCATTTCCAATTGAAATTAGCAATGTTCCACCAAAAACAAAATCATTATCATTAATTTTATTAGATGATGATTCCATTCCGGTTTGTGGGTTTACTTACATTCACTGGGTAATGGCTAATATAGATCCAACTACTAAACTAATTCCAGAAGATCAAAGTCAAAAAGAAAAAATTCCTGCCACTAAAGGAAAAAATAGTTTAGCTGGTAAACTAGTAAACATTACTGATAAATCATTAAATGAACACTATCTTGGACCTAAGCCCCCTTCTGGTACACATGATTATCAACTTGAAATTATTGCATTAGACAAAAAATTGAATTTGAATGACGGATTCTGGCTTAATGAAATGAAACATCAAATGAAAGATCATATAATTGAATCTGCTAAACTAACCTTACCTACTAAACATTAATTAAGGAGTTATTTATGTCATTTATTAAAGAAGTATCCATTAATGATTCACAAGATTTGCAAAAAGTTAGTCAAAAAGCCTTTTATGATACATTTAGTGATTCAAGTTCAAAATCAAATATGGAAACATTTTTGAACACTAATTATAGTATTCAAAATTTAACTAATGAATTAAATGAACCAAATTCTAAATTTTATTTTGTTTATTATCAAGAACAAATTGCTGGATACATCAAAATCAATTTAAATGATGCGCAAACTGAAGATTATGGTAATGATTATCTAGAAATCGAACGAATTTATTTATTAAAAGAATTTCAAGGCTCTTGTCTTGGATCAAAATTAATGGATTATGCTATTCAACTAGCTAAATCATTAAATAAAAAACATATTTGGCTTGGCGTTTGGGAACACAATACAAAAGCTTTAAAATTTTACCATAAATTTAATTTTATTGAAAAAAGTGCTCATAATTACTCAGTTGGAACTGATGTTTTTAAAGATTTAATCTTAATTAAAGAAATATAAAAAGCTTATACGTAATGTATAAGCTTTTTTATTATCATTATTTTTTATTTTTATTTTGTGCATGTTCATAACCAATAATTGCTAAAACAATCATCCCTGAGATAAATATAGAAGCAAATCCAGTCAAAATAAATGAAGTATAGTCTACATATCCTCCATCAAAAAACATCTCAATACTTAGTCCTATAAAAAATATAAAGAAAGAAACTAAAAATCTTATTAAATTCGATGAAAAAAAGATTCTTATTAATTCACAATAGACATAAAATATTGCCATGAAAGCTATATATGACATTCCTGTAAAAATATTTTTATGTGTAAAAAAATTGAACATACATATAATAAAGAAACCTATTAATAATCCTATTATAAAATAATAAAAATTTGTATCTTTATACTTTTTCTCTAAATTATGTATTTTTTTTAAATCCATTAAATACCTCCCTTTTTAATTTAGTATAACAAATAAGTAATCAACAAACCTTTGAAAATAAACTTGTCTACTAAATCTAGACATAAAAATCATTTAATTTAATCAAAAAGACCTAAGCTATTAAATATAAAATCTAATATCTTAAGTCTTTTAACTATCTTATTTTAATTAAAATTGTGCATTACCTGGTGTTCTTGGGTAAGGGATTACGTCTCTGATATTTGACATTCCTGTTACATACATCAATAATCTTTCAAATCCAATTCCAAAACCAGAATGTTCTGTTTCACCATATTTACGAAGTTCTAAATACCAATTGTATTCTTCTTCGTTTAAGTTAAATTCTTGAATTTTTTTAGATAGTTCTTCTAAACGTTCTTCACGTTGACTTCCACCAATTAATTCACCAATCATTGGTACTAATAAATCGGCAGCAGCAACTGTCTTACCATCATCATTATCTCTCATATAGAAAGCTTTGATGTTTCTTGGGTAATCAGTTAAGAAAACTGGTTTTTTATAAATTTCTTCACATAAATATCTTTCATGTTCAGATTGTAAATCAATTCCCCATTCCACTGGAACTTCGAATTCTGTATCTGCATTTTGTAAATCTTTAATTGCTTGAGTATAAGTTAATTGAGCAAAATCTTCATCAACAGTATTCTTTAAACGATCAATCAATGTTTCATCAACATTATCATTTAAAAATTCTAGTTCATCTTTTGCATTCTCGAATAAGTAATTAACTACTGATTTTAATAATTCTTCAGAAACTTCAATTGTATCTTGTAAGTTAGCAAAAGCCATTTCTGGTTCAATCATCCAAAATTCAGAAGCATGACGAGCAGTATGTGAATTTTCAGCTCTAAAAGTTGGTCCAAATGTATAAACATCCTTAAAAGCAAGAGCAAATGGTTCAACGGCTAATTGTCCACTAACTGTTAAATTAGTTTCTTCTTTAAAGAAATCTTGAGTATCATCAACTTGACCTTGATCATCCTTTGGCAAATTATTTATATCTAAAGTTGTAACTCTAAACATTTCACCCGCACCTTCAGTATCACTACTTGTGATAATTGGTGTATTTACATATGTGAAACCTTTTGATTGTAAATATTGATGGATTGCAAATGCAGCCATTGATCTGATTTTAAAGACAGAGTAAAAAGTATTTGTACGAGGTCTTAAATGAGCAATTGTTCTAAGATATTCATATGAATGCTTTTTCTTTTGTAATGGATAATCCGAATCAGAACTACCTAATTCTTCAATATGACTTGCTTGAATTTCAAAAGGTTGTGGTGAATCTGGTGTTTCCACAAACTCACCTTGTACAAGAATTGTTGAAGAAATTGGTAACTTACTAATTTCCTCAAAATCTTCATTATCACTTTTTAAAATAACTTGTGCATTTTTTAATATTGAACCATCGTTTAATTCAATAAAACTAATCTTTTTCGAACCACGAATAGTTCTGATCCATCCACTAAATTCAACTTTTTTTCCATTTAAATCAACTTGACTATATAATTCTTTAACAGTTAATTTGGTCATCTTAACCCCTCCAATTAATAATAAACTATAAAAAAAGACCCTTCATCTCCAAAAAAGGGACGAAAGATCTCCGCGGTACCACCCACTGTGTTTAATTAAAAACCACTTTTCATTATAACGTCATGAAAACGTCTAATCTTACTACTAATTCAGAATAGAAACAAATAGGTGTTATTCAAAAAATACAGTGTTATTCAGCTCTCACTATCCTGAACTCGCTTATAAATGAATTTTCTTACTTTTCCTTATTTATAGCTTTAAATATTTAACTAAATAATACCATTAAATAAATTTAGTTACAATATAAATAAACCTAAAGATTAGCTACTCGATGGGCCTCTTTTTCGAGCCATAATAAAAGTGTAAAAGAATCTTTTTTGAAGGATTCAATAAATCCTTCATTATCTTTAATAAATGCAACTGATTTATTAGCAATATTCTTAACTTCGATTTGATTATTATCTAATAAGTATCCGGTATCATAATGACCATCTTCTGCATTATCTAAATATGCTTGAAATAATTGTAAAACCGTTTCTTTTATCAATGTATCTTTATCAATAGATTTACCTTCATTATTTAACTCTTCCATTTTCAGATCAATATCGTTCATATTTTCAGGAATCATATTAAACCTCCTTTAAATCATTGTTGCAACTAATAAGAATAGAATAGTCACAATGAATAAAATTAAAATTAGTTTAGCCATAAAACGCCACCATGTAGCTAAATCAATATGTGCAATTGCAAGTGCTCCAACTACTAACCCAGTTGTCGGATTAATTAAACTAACTAAGCCAACGGCTGCTTGATATGCTGTAATTACGAGTCCAGAAGCAACTCCAGAAAAATGACTTAATGGTCCAATTAATCCCATTGTTGCAGCGGCTAATCCACTAGATGACGGAATTAAGAATGTCATTGGTATATAAAATAAATATTCAATTATTAAAAATCCACTAGATGATAAGCCTTTTAATAAGGATTCTCCAGAATGAAGGATTGTAGCAGATATGAATCCATCATTCATTACAACTTGAATACCTCTAGCAATAATCACAATCATTGCCACACCAATAAAATCTTTCATCCCATCGAAAAATGCATCAATATATTCATTTTCAGGCATTTTAAAAGCAAACATAACCATCACTGACATAAATAAGAATAACATTGTCATTTCAGGATAAAACCAAGTTCCTAGCGGAGCAAAGTCAGTTCCAATTAATTTACCAAGAACTGGAAAATGAGTTATTTTATCAGTTACTTTAATAAAGAAATCCCATCTAGGATTCAATGTATTCCATGGAATTAAACCAATAATCATCGTTACAAACGTACCACCAAAAAGACATAATACAAGTTTTTGTCTTTTTGACATCTTATAATCAATCGCATGATTAATTTTATTGATTTCAAATCGTTTTTGATCTTCTTCACGTTGATAATAAACAAAAGATTTTGTTGGATCTTTTTCAATTTTTGAAGCATATCGATAAACATAAGTTATACTGATTGCAACAACAATAATCCATAAAATAATTCGATATCCAATACCATCTCCAACTGAAACACCTAAAGATTGTGAGGCAACACCAGTCGCAAAGGGATTAATTGTCGATGCTAAAATTCCTACTTGTGTTCCAATTAAAATAATTGAAATCGCAACAATTGAATCAAATCCAACTGAAATCATAACTGGAATTAGTAAAGGCATAATTGCTAGTGTCTCTTCAGCCATTCCATAAGTTGAACCGCCCAAAGCAAAAATAATCATTAAAATAGGAATTAATTGTTTTTCTTTTCCTTTAAATTTTCCAACAACTGCTCTAATACCATCATCTAAAGCATTGGTATGATTTACAACTCCAAGAAACCCACCGATTACTAAAATAAATAAGGCAATTGGAATTGCGGCTTCAGTTGTTGCTGTTCCAGTAACACCTTTTATTGGTGCCATAAATACATCCCAAATTCCTTGTGTATGTGGTGCTATTTGATGATATGAATTGGGAATTATTCCTTCTCCACCTTTTGGGCCATTTTTAATAACTGAATACTGTCCAGCTGGAATTATCCAAGTCAAAACAGCCATAAATGCAGTTATTAAAAATAAAATTGTAAAAGATGAAGGCATTTTCAAATGCTTTTTTACTTTATTTTTCAACCTTATTTGATCCTTTCAAAAAAATATCCAAAGAACATTATACTTTTAATATTTACATTAGTCATTATAAAAATATTTTTATTTTATACTAATTTAGCTTATCATGGAATAAACGAAACGAAATGAGGTTAATTAACATGAAAATTGCCATTATTGGTGCAGGTCCTAGAGGCCTAATCATGGCTGATCAAATTTTAAAAAAATCAAATAATGATGTTGAAATAAATTTATTTGATTCTTACCAAATTGGTGGAAAAGTTTGGCGTACTGATCAACCAAAAGAATATATTGCAAACACTCCAGCTCAACAATTAACATTATTTAATGATATTAATCAATCAACTAATCCCGGACCTAATCTATATGAATGGTCAAAATTAGATGAAGCAATTAATTTTGTTAAAGAAAACCAATATTCAAATCAAAATTTAATCATTGATTCAATGAATAATTTATCTGAGAATGGATATACTAAACGATTTTTATTTGGAATTTATGCGCAATGGTTTTACAAGCAATTTTTATTCCCCACTAATCGAATTAATTTTATTAATCAAGAAGTTAATAATATTCAAGAAGAAAATAATAAATACATTTTATCAACTGAAAATAATGAATTTATAGCTAATAAAATTATTTTAAGTACAGGTCAAACTAGTAATGATTTAAATAGCGAAGAACAAGCCCTTGTTAACTACTCTGAAGATAATCAATTAGATTATTACTTACCAAATCATCCGGGTAACGTTGATCTTTCTGACATTAATGAAGATAATATCGTTGCCATTCGTGGACTTGGATTAAGTTTCTTTGACTATTTAACCGAATTAACTCAAGGACGTGGCGGTTCATTCAAAAAGGAAGAAGATGGTAATTTAACCTATATTCCTTCTGGTAATGAACCAAAGATTTTTGCTGGATCAATTCGAGGAGTTCCCTATTATGCTAAAGCAATTAATGAGAAAAAGATGGACGAACTTGTCACTCCTCAATTCTTAACAAAAGAAAATATTAACCAACAATTAGACAGTAATAAAAAATTACCTTATCAAAACTTCATCAATTTAATTAGTAACGAATTATCATTTATTTATTATTCATTACTAATTGATGAAAAATATCCAGACATGGATTCTAATCAATTTAAGCAGCAATTTATTCAAGCTGATGATAAACATAAACTAATCGATAGCTATCAATTTAATGATGACGATTTATTAGTTTGGGAAAAATTATTAAATCCAGTTGCTGGATTAAAAATAACAAATATTTCAGATTATCAATCTACACTAATTAATTGGATTGATAGAATTGCTAACGATGCAAAAAAAGGATCAAAACATGGGCCTTTAACTTCAGCATTAGAAGCACTACGTGATTTTAGAAATATAATTCGAGATTTAGTTCTAGATGATACATTTGAAACTGAAGAATACATTTCTAAATTTTTAAAAATGTTTAATTCATTGGAAGCATTTCTAGCTGTTGGTCCCCCCGAAATCAGATTTAAAGAATTGTCAGCTTTAATCAAAGCAGGAATCGTAACTATCTTTGGTCCTCAACTTCAAGTAGTTGGAGCAAATCGAAAATTTATGATTAGGTCACGTTTTTATCCTAATGATATGATTAGTGCAGATACTTTAATTGAAGCTCGTGTTCCAAAATTCAACTTAATACATTCTAACAGCTCATTACTTCAAAATATGGTGAGAAATAATCTCATTACCAATCATAAATTTAAGCTTAATGATGAAATTATTGATGATAATGCAATTGATATTAATAAAAAGGATTATTCAAGCACTAAAAATAATGATATCTATGTATGGGGATTACCTGTTGAGGGAATTGATTGGATGACTACTTCAATTCCAAGACCACAAGTTAATGATCATAACTTTATTGTTGTAAATAAAATTACTGAAAATATCTTAAAATAAAAAGCACCCCTAAAAATAGGGATGCTTTTTTTGCTTGGTGAAATTAACAAAAACGTTAATTTAATAAGTTAAATAACTTATCACTTAATTCTAACAGACTTTAATTATTCATAAAAACAAAATATGATTATTTATATTATAAATAAAGAAAAATTGAATCAAAAAACAAACTATAGTATAATTAAGCCACAAACATTTGATAGGAGAATTTAAAATGAAGTTTAAACATATTGCTTTATTATTTGCAGCTTCATTAGCATTAATAATAATGTCGTCTAATGTTTTAGCATCCAAAACAATCGCAAGTCACAGTGATCCAATTATAACAAGACACAAATTTGACTTTAAACCCAGAACTTACGATTTTGTAATTAAAGATGAAAATCAAAATGAAGACTTTTAAGTAAAGACAATCAGTGATTGTCTTTTTTTATTTTTTAAGTTACAATTATAGCAATTAAATATCTGGGGTGCCTAATTGGCTGAGAATATACCCGTTGAACCTGATCTAAGTAATTTTAGCGAAGGAAAACTTTCATATATTATTAAGTTCAATTTTTATAATTGTTCCTTTTATTTAATGAATTCAATGGCAACTCCAATGACTTTGGAGTTGCTTTTTTTATAGGATGTGAAATATTGAAAATAGATATTAATAATTTCCAATACAAACAAGATGAAAGTATTTTAACAAATATTCATCAAACTTTTGAACCTGAAACATTCAATCTAATTATTGGAAAATCTGGTGAAGGTAAAACAACATTATTAAAATTACTAGGTAATTTATACCCAAAATATTCAAAAGGAATATTCAATGGAACGATTAATAATGCATTTGAAACTGCTTATATGTTTCAAAATCCTAACTATCAATTTGTTATGCGCACCGTCAAAGAAGAGTTTATTTTTGCGTTAGAAAACACTATGGTTCCAAATGAAAAAATGGATGGAATTATAGAGTATCATTTAAAATTATTTAAAATTGAAAAATTAAAGTATCAAACTATATTTTCTTTATCAGGTGGTGAAAAACAGAAAGTATTTTTAGCAATCTTAATCTCTATTCAAAAAGACATCATTATTTTAGATGAACCTTTTGCGAATATTGATCAAAAAAGTCGTTTACAAATAATTCAAACAATCAAATTCTTACAAGTAAATTATAAAAAAACAATTATAATTACTGATCATGATTTATCGAACTATTCAAAAATTGTTACCAATGTATTTCAAATGAAAAATCAACAACTATGCAAAATCGATAAAAATAAATTAAATAATTTTGAACAAAATGATGATATTGATATCCCATTTTCACCAACTAAAAATGAACTTATTTCCTTTAATCAATTATCAATTAAAAATGGTAATAAATTAATTTTGAAAAATACCTCTAACAAAATATACTATGGAGTGACTCTTTTACACGGAGAAAATGGATGTGGTAAAAGTACCTTACTTGACTCGTTAACTAATTTAAAAAAGTATTCTGGTGAAATACTAATTAATGGAAAATTATTATCAAAAATTAAACAAAAAAAATTATTAAACACTATTGGAAGAACCTTTCAAAATTCTGACCAACAATTTTTAAAATCTACAGTTCAAGAAGAAATTGAATTAGCCAATAAGAAAGCTAATCATAAACTATGGAATCAACAAATATTAAATAAAATTCTAAAAGATTTAAATTTAGGTCATAAATTAAATAGTTCAATCAATAATTTAAGTGGCGGTCAAAAGAAAAAACTACAATTTTTAATTATGTTAATGTGCAACCATCAATTACTACTACTTGATGAACCTTTTGCTGGATTAGATTATTCTTCAATCCAACAATTAGTTAAACTAATTGAAAAATTCAAAGATAAGAAATCATTTATTATCATTAGTCATCAGACTACTTTTTTAAAAGAAATTGTCGATTTCAAATTAATCTTTGATCAACAAAAACTTGTTTATCAGAAAGGACAATTATAATGAATTCAGTTCTTAAATTAATCTTATCTTTGATAATTGCTTTTGAAATTTCTTTTATAAATAATCTTTATGTTAATATCATTTTAATTATCATTGCTGTTTTATTATTGCTTTTTAAATTTTATGCTTTTAAAGCAATTTTTAAATTGTTTTTAATTGGATTAATTCCAGCTATTGGTATTTTAATTTCTCAATTATTATTTGGACAACGCGGTCCATTATTTGCTTACACTTTATTTACTAGAATTTATGCTTATATTTTTATAGGATTTTTAACTACTAAATCAACTAATATTAATGATTTAATTTATTCATTACAACAAAATTTTAAAGTTCCAAGTAAGTTTTGTTATGGTATCTTAGCAGCTTTTAATTTACAAAGAGAAGTTAAGCATGAAATAAAAATAATTAAAAATAATAGTGCAATGCGTGGAATAAATATTTCTTGGTATTCGCCTTCACTTTACTTTAAAGCTATCTTGACATCACTCTATTGGGCAGATAACTTATCTCAGGCAATGGAATCACAAGGATACAAAGAAGATAGTTATAGAACATATTATTATCAATCAATCATCAGTAACAATGAGAAAATTTTATTTGTTTTAATTATTATTAGCTTTAATTTATTGTTTTTTATTTAAAAAAATTCCTCCTAATCTACTCTTTAGGGGGAATTTTAATATAATTATCTTTTTTGTTTATTTTGATTATTATTTTTCCTTTTTTCTTGTTGCCTCAACTTATTCTCTTGATTTACTTTATTTGCTTGTACTTTTTTATCTTCTTTTTTCTTTGTTAATTTTTGATCATTTTCTTTTTTTCTATTAATTATCATTTTTAAATAATTATAAATTAATAAAAATAGAAAAGATAATAAGCATTGTGGAATAAATAAAATCCATTGTGCATGCGTTATCGCCAAATTATAAATTAACAATAAAATATCTAATAAAATTGAAATTTTAAACGTATCAATTAACCATTTTGGAAATTTATGCATAAAAAATCTCCTATTGTTGTATTTGTTTTTCAATTAAATAACAATCCAAATAATCAAATGCAATTTCTGATAATTCTTCGAGGCCAAAACTAATTCTTTTATTAACAAAAAGTTTAGCATCATCAACCACATCAAATTGGACTTTATTTCCATCAAAACTAATTGGAAATCCAACTGCTGAATCACAGTTTCCTTTTTTAATTCTAATCACTCGCTTAAAATTAATTGACTGTCTTATCATAAATTCAAATGGATCAATTGTTTCATCAAAAATTCGATCATCATTTAATACTGGTTGAATATAATTTCCATTAGCTAAATTTAGGGTCACAAAATGATTAACTAATCTTAAATAATCATTTTTTAATATTACTCTTTGAATATCTTTTAATTTAATTAACTCATAACCACCGAATTGACCTGCCATATCAACAGTTTTAAAAATAACACTTTCATTATTAATTGAAACTACTTGACCAATAAAAAATAAACTAGGATTATTTTTTGGTACCATAATAACCCTTTTTCCACTTTCTTTTGCAACATGTAAATTAGCATAAATTTGAATTAAATTTCGATACTCATTAACTTCTAAATGCTTACTATAAAGTACTTTTTTAGATTGAGATATCAATTTTAATTCTTGACCTAAAAATTCAACCAATCTAATTTCATTTTTGGTTAATTCTATTTCTTGATAATTTTCATTATTAAATTTATCAATCGTTCTAATTGTAACTACTTGATCCCCTAATGAAACAATAAATCCTTCATACATAATTCCATATATTGTAACTACCATAATTGGTTGTTGTTCAACAAAAGAAGACCCCAGTATTTGAGTTAAAAGATCTGTTTTTCGATTTAACTTAAAATTTTCAGGAGTAACTCCATATAGCTTTATTTTTCTAGCTAATTGAATTCTTCCTTCCATTTTAGACAAATCTTCACTATAAAAGTCTACTTCTTCAATATCTCCAAATGTTAAATAAACAAGCCCATCTGAAAGACCATATTCATTAAAAGTAACAATGATTGCTCCAAAATTATCAATTGCCGAAACAATTCCTGTATAAAAAATTGTTGAATTATTTTGATAAACGTTAATTAATAAATCATTATCTAATGAATACTTTAAATCTTTTATGAGTTCTTTAAAATTACCCAATCAAATCACCTTTCTTTTATGAAGTAGCACTCATCATAAATTGCGCTAAATCGTAATCTTTTTTATTAGCACTTAATCCAACAATTAATTTAATTCTCGCTTTTTGTCCATTCAAGCCGTGACAAATTGTTAATCCCATTTTTTCTAACTCAATTCCACCGCCCTCATAATCATAAATTGGTTGGGCAGTACCGTTATAACAACGAGATACTAAGATAACTGGAATTTCATTATCAATTAATTTTTTTATTCCTGGCAAAGACTTTGGAGGTACATTTCCAGCACCTAAACCTTCTATTACAATTCCTTTAGTTTGATCATTATTTAAAATATCAAATATAGTTGAATCCATCCCTGCATATGCCTTAATAAGGTACACTCCATCAATAACTGTTTCAATATCACAATATTCATTACCGATTAAAGTTGTAAAGAACTTAGCCTTGTTATGACTAACCATTCCAATTGGTCCTAAAGTTGGAGTTCTAAAGGTAGCTACATTTGTAGTATGTGTTTTAGTAACAAAACGAGCTGAATGAATTTCTTCATTCATTGCTACCAAAACACCTTTATTTTGTGCATCATCTGAAGCTGCAACTTCAATTGCTGCTTGAAAGTTATATAATCCGTCTGAACCAATTTCATTTGATGAACGCATTGCTCCAGTTACAACGACTGGATAACTATTTGGTAAGGTTAAATCAAGAAAATATGCAGTTTCTTCTAAGGTATCTGTACCATGTGTTACAACTACTCCATCATAATTTTCATCCATAAATGCAGTCTTAATTCGATTAGTTATTTTTAACATTTCTTTTGGGGTAATATGTGGTGATGGTAAATTAAAAACTTCCTCATTCACTAATTCAATTTCATTCAATGGAATGACTTGTTGATTTGCAATTGGATTAGTTTTATTAGTTACAACTTCTCCTGTACTACTTTGTGACATAGAAATTGTACCACCTGTATGTAATGCTAAAATTTTTTTCATAGTTATCCCCTTTACATTCGTTAAATCTGATAATATTTTAGCATATTACTATTTTTAACCCTAATCAACATAAAATTTTCATAAAAATATCACTAAATTGAATTAACTTCATTTAAATTATCTATTTTTTGATTTAAAATAATTGTGAGGTGATATTAAAATGTCAAAAGCAAAGGAATTAAGTAAACTAAGAAATAATATTATTATCGATATGAATGATTTTATTATTAAATACGCTGAAAACATTTTAGACGTTTCAAAAAATGATTTAGCTGAACAAATTTACGAAGCAGCAAAAGACGACGTTAAAGGATTAGACCAATTATTTAATGATAATGGTTATGGTAGAACAACCAAATATACAGATATTGCTGAAGGCTTTTTATGTAACTCTAATCATGTCGGTCCTGAAGAAGTTGAAACAGAAGCTCAAAAATTAGTTAACGAAGCAATCGAATATCTAGGTAAAAATGCCCAATCATTCGATCAATGGCGTGCTGAATAGGAGTAACTGATTAGTTACTCTTTTTTTATTAAATCATTTCATAAGGAGGAACCTATTGTGCAAAAGATTGGTGTAAGAGAAATTGTAGAATTTGTTCTTCAAAGTGGTGATTTAAATAATTCTTTACCTAGTTACAATAGTGCAAAAAATGGAAGCAGAATTCACCGTAAAATCCAAAAAAAATATCCTCAGAGTTATCAATCTGAATATTTTTTAGAACATGAAATAAAAATAAATAATAAAAAATATCTTCTAAATGGTCGAGCAGATGGAGTTTTATTTACAAAAAATCATGTACTAATTGAAGAAATTAAAACATCAGACTTAGATTTTAATGAAATTCCAGAAAATAAAATGAATCTTTATTGGGGTCAATTACAAGCTTATGCATCGATTATTTTTTCAGAAAATAATAATATTGATTCTATCGATTTAAAATTAACTTATGTCAGAACTCCTGAGGAAGAAATTACCGAAAAAATAAAATCTTACAAAAAAAGTGAAGCTCAAACTTTTCTAGATCAATTGATTAAAGAATATTCTCAATGGTTAGCTTTAAAAGACAAAATGTTAGTTGAAAGAAATACTTCAGTTAAAAATCTAAAATTTCCATTTAAGGATTATCGTCCTGGTCAATACGAATTTGCCAAAATGGTTTATAAATCCGTAATTTCAAAAAAACATTTATTTGCTGAAGCTCCAACGGGAACTGGAAAAACTATTTCTACTCTTTTCCCTGCTATTAAAGCCTTTTCTAGCAATTATATTCAAAAGATTTTTTATCTAACCGCAAAACAAAGCACTAGAATTGTTGCAGAAAATGCTATTAATCTTTTAAAAAATAATGGATTAAAATTAAGAAGTATTACATTAACTGCTAAAGAAAAAATAACTTTTCCAGAAGAAAAAGATTTAACACCTGATCAAAATCCATATATGATTGGTTACTACGATCGATTAAAGCCAGCTCTTAAAGATATTTTAGAAAATAATCATCAAATAACTAAAAATGTTATCGAAATTTATGCTAAAAAGCACAAAATTGACCCTTTTGAATTTTCTTTAGATATTAGTCTTTTCTGTGACGTTATTATTGGTGATTATAATTATTTATTTGATCCAGTTGTTCATTTACAAAGATTTTTTGAAGTCGAAAATGATGATTACTTTTTCTTAATTGATGAAGCTCATAACTTAGTTGATCGTTCAAGAGATATGTATTCAACTGAAATTAACGATTCAGAAACAAAAAATGCATTAGAAAAAATAAATGAAATCAAAAATCAAAAAAAATTAATTAATGAAATAAATAACTTACTTGCTATTTTTGAAAATTATAATGATAAATTAGATGATAATTCTGAAATTAATTATGAATTACCTAATTCTAAATTATCCAAAACTATTAATAAAATAATTACATTAATACGAAAATTGATTCGAAAAAAAGCAAAGTCAAAAGAAGAATTGGATGATGATATTTTACAATTTTTCTTTAATTGCTTGCATTACCAAAAAATAAATGATTTATACGGAGAAAATTATCGAACTAGAATTATCAAAAAAGATAATCATTTAATTATTAATTTATTTTGTATCAATCCAAGCCCATTTATTAATGGTACGCTTGAATTGGGAAGAGGTAGTATTTTATTTTCAGCTACTTTGTCACCTATTAAGTACTACCAAGAAATGTTAGGTAATAATCCTGATAGTCTACAATTTCAAATCAACTCTCCATTTAATCCAAATAATAATCAAATTATTATTGATTCTTCAATTAATACAAAATTTAATAATAGAGACCAAAGTATTAATAATATAATTTTATCAATTAAATACATGATTCAAAAAAAAGGAAATTATTTAATTTTCATTCCTTCAATTAATTATCTAAATAAAATTTATGAAGCTTTTAATAAAAAATATCCTAACATTAGAATCATTAAACAAACTTCTGAAATGAATGAAATTGATAGAAGTAACTTTATAAATAACTTTAAAGAATATCCTTCTGAATCATTAGTAGGCTTTGCATTACTAGGAGGTATTTTTTCAGAAGGAATTGACTTACAAAAATCTAGATTAATTGGTGTGGGAATTGTTGGAGTTGGTTTACCAGCTATGAACCCAGAAAATAATTTAATTA
Source organism: Lactobacillus sp. S2-2 (assembly GCF_021698855.1). Classification (GTDB taxonomy): domain Bacteria; phylum Bacillota; class Bacilli; order Lactobacillales; family Lactobacillaceae; genus Fructilactobacillus. The sequence continues at coordinate 128,724 of NZ_WWFA01000001.1, read as the reverse complement.
GAGATTATTTTGATCAACAAAAAAAGCCTGGATTTTCATACGCTTATCAACTTCCAGGTATTAATAATGTATTTCAAGCTGCTGGACGATTAATTCGTACAGACGATGATAAAGGAATTATTCTATTAATGGATGAACGTTTCATCCAAAATAGATACAAACAATTATTCCCCTATCATTGGAAAAATATTTTAATTACTAGAAACAAAAATAATTTATCTAAAATAATTACTAAATTCTGGAATTAATCGTTATAATTAATCTTAATAATTTTATCTGGTAAAGGAGTAATTAATGATGAATAATGAAAAATATGAAAGAGCAATCAAAAAATTTAAAAAAAATAATATTAGAATTACCCCACAAAGACAAATAATCTTAGACTATATGATTAACAGTGATCAACATCCAACTGTTGAAAATATTTATCATGCACTAAATAAAAAATTTTCAAATCTAAGTATGGCAACAATTTATAATAATTTGAATCTTCTAAAAGACTTAGATATCATTATCGAGATTCCCAATCCTGAGGGTGGATATCGATATGATTTTTTTGAAACTCCACATATTCATGCCATTTGTGATAACTGTGGCAAAATAATCGATGTTGATTTTCCTCAGTATCAAGAGTTTGATGAAGAAATTAAAAATGCAGTAAGAAAATATAACTTTTCACCTAAAACATCGCACATTGAAATCAATGGAATTTGTGAAAATTGTCAAAAAAAGAGACCTCAATAGGTCTCTTTTTTTACAATTGTGACTTTATGTTATAAACATTTAATCTATTTGACATTAATCACAATAAACACTGATATAACAGCTTAATCAAGGATTTTTATTTAATGCTTTTATTTGCAAACCAAGTGAAAACATCATATATTTTGTTTAATGAAAAAATAAACAAAGGCGGAATCACAATGATTAAATTAAACTTGAAAAAAAGTATTTTAATTTCTTTGATGACAATAAGTGCATTTCTTTTACTTGGAACTAAAACTCAAAATGCCAGTTCACTAAACAATTACATTGCTTCTCAAAATATAAAACCAGTTAAAATTACTAATGCCATTTGGAACAAATTTCCAAAATATAAATATCGTCATGGTGCTGGCAAACCTGAAGGTGTAGTAGTGCATGAAACTGCTAATAATTCTTCAACAATTTACAATGAAATTGCTTATATGAAAAATAATTACCGTAATGCATTTGTTCATTCATTTATTGATGGAAATAAAATAATTAACATTTCTAACACCAATTACTTATCTTGGGGAGCTGGATATCAAGCTAACCAAAGATTTGTTCAATTTGAACAACCTCGAGTTCATAGTAAAAAGGCATTTGCTAAACAAATTGCAAATGCTTCATACTACACTGCTTATATTTTAAACAAATATAAATTGAAGCCTAATAATGCTAGTTATGATGGAAAAGGTACCGTTTGGTCTCATAAAGCTGTTTCAAAATATTTAGGTGGAACTGATCATACTGATCCTGTAAGTTATTATGCTTCTAATGGTCGTAAATATTTTAATAAAGCATATACAATGAGTGACTTTTATAAAATGGTTGTCAAATATTATAATGGTATGAATAAATCTCAAACTAACAATAATGGTGGACAAATAGAAACTCAACAAGATATTAAACAAGATGATATTGTATACGATACTGGTGATGGTTATGATAGTGCTTCACTAAGTAGTAATTACAAAAAATATAATGCTTATTCACATTTAAAAGCTTCTGGTGAAAAATATTCAACTCAAAAGCTTTCTAAAAAAGTTAAAAAATCTTCTAAATTATATATCTCTAATCGAGCAACCGTTAACGGTAATTCAATTTGGTATCAAGTAAGACTCAAAAGAAACACAAATAGCTCAAAGTTTTGGGTCAGTGAAAATGCTTTAAAATTTAATCAAATTGATTATTACGATGATAATCGCTCTGATTTAAATGTTAAGTCAAACTATAATTTACAAAATAAAGTTTTTAATAACCCTACTCTTTCAAAACAAATTGGAAAATCTAATATGTTTGATGGATCTAAAGTAACAACAACTCAAAAAGCAGTTGTTACATCATCAAATAATAAACAAATTTCTTACAATAAAATAACTTTCAACGGTTACGACTATTGGATTAATTCAAATGCATTATACTAAAAGGAAACGAATTTCGTTTCCTTTTTTATTTACTTAAAAAACAAATTTGCTATAATAGTTACTAGATTAGAATCATTATAAATAGGAGTGATTTTCATGAGCAAAAAGAAAAAAAGCTTAGCACAAAAAATAAATGTTCTTCGTGCTAGTGTTATGGGAGCAAATGATGGAATTTTATCAGTAGCTGGAATTGTACTAGGTGTTGCTGGTGCAACATCTGATAACTTTGCTATTTTCATTTCCGGATTTGCAGGAATGTTAGCAGGTACTGTTTCAATGGCAATGGGAGAATATGTTTCTGTAAATACCCAAAAAGATTCTCAAAGAATGGCAATTCAAAAAGAAAAGAAACTTTTAAAAAATAATTATCAACAAGAATTTGATTTTGTTAAACAAAATTATTTAAAAACAGGTATGAAAAAAGAACTAGCAGAAAAAGCAACCACAGAGATGATGGGAAAAGATGCCTTAGCAACTACTGTAAGAGAGCGTTTTTCTTTTGATATTAATAAAATTACGAGTCCATACGCTGCAGCAATTGCGTCAATGATTTCATTTCCCACTGGTTCACTACTTCCACTTGCTTCAATATTATTATTTCCTGAACAATATCGAGTTATTTCTACATTTATTTCTGTAGTTATAGCACTATCGATTACCGGGTATGTTGCAGCAAAATTAGGAAATGCAAATAAGATAAAATCACTATTTCGAAATGTTGTTGCTGGAATTATCACAATGATTATTACATATCTTATCGGAACAATAATCAGTTAGGAGTTTAAAAAATGAATTTAACTAAAAAAAATAAAAAAACGTCAAAAAAAGAAGGAAATCTTGATGATAAATTAAATAACTTAAGAGCTGGTGTTCTTGGGTCAAATGATGGCATTTTAACTGTAGTCGGAGTTTTATTTTCTGTTGCAGTAGCTACACCTAATCAGTTCACTATTTTTATCGCTGGATTATCTGATTTATTAGCATGTGCATTTTCAATGTCATCTGGAGAATATGCTTCAGTCAGTTCACAAAGAGATACTGAAAAAGCAGCAGTACAAAACGAAAAGAAAATTTTAAAAAATGATTTTGATCAAGAATTACAAACTACTCAGGAATTTTATACAAACCGTGGGGTTAATCAAGAAACAGCAAGAGAAATTGCAGTTGATTTATTAAATAAGAAGCCTTTAGAAACCATAATTGATATAAAGTATGATATAAAGATTAATAAATACTTAAATCCATGGTCAGCTGCACTATCATCTTTAATTTCTGCTAGTTTAGGTGGCATTCTTCCTCTTCTAGCAATGACTCTTCTCCCCATCGGATTAAAATGGCCTGGAACCATTTTGGCTGTTATTATTGCTGTTGCATTAACTGGATTTCTAAGTGCAAAATTAGGTGATGGATTAGTTAAAATTGCTATTTATCGAAACATAATTGTCGGAATTATTACTATGATAATTCATTACTCAATTGGAAAAATTTTCTAAATTACTAAAAATATTAAGAATTTAAGGAAAATTTAACATTTTAATGTTTGCGTTTGCATGTCTACTAATGAATAGGTTTTTAAACAAAAACCTTGTCTGGTAGGCTTTTTTTTATACTTATAATTTGACATTAAATTAAAGTACTTGTAATAATAGTTAGTGGTAATTAAAGAAAAGTTAAATTTTGAAGGGAGGAAGTTCTGTGTCTGAAAATAATAAAAAGATCGAAGTTAAAAATCTTTATAAAATATTCGGTCGTCACATCAAAAAAGCACAAGAACTACTAGCTGAAGGTAAAACAAAAGAAGAAATTCTTGCTGAAACTGGAAGCACAATTGGTGTTAATAATGCTAATTTTTCAATCAATGATAATGAAATTTTTGTCATTATGGGACTATCCGGTTCAGGAAAGTCTACTTTAATTCGTATGTTTAACCGTTTAATTGAACCTACTTCTGGTCAAATTGAACTTGATGGTCAAAACATTATGGATTTAGATAAAAATGGACTAAGAGAAATGCGTAGAAAGAAAATGAGTATGGTTTTCCAAGGCTTCGCTCTATTCCCTAATCGTACCATCTTAGAAAATGCTGCATATGGCCTAGAAGTTCAAGGTATTGATAAAGAAGAACGTGAACAAAAAGCTCATGATTCTCTTGAAATGGTTGGACTTGTAGGAAATGACAACATGTATCCTAAAGAATTATCAGGTGGTATGCAACAACGTGTTGGATTAGCTCGTGCTATTACCAATGACCCTGAAATCTTACTTATGGATGAAGCTTTCTCTGCTCTTGATCCTTTAAACAGAAGAGAAATGCAAAATGAATTAATTGAACTTCAAAGAAAACTTAATAAGACAATCATCTTTATTTCTCATGATCTAAACGAAGCACTTAGAATTGGTGACCGTATTATGATGATGAGAAATGGTGATATTGTTCAAATTGATACACCTGAAGATTTATTACGTCATCCTAAAAACGAATACGTTAGAAAATTCATCGAAAATGTTGATAGAACTAAAATTCTTAATGCATCACATGTTATGTTCAGACCAACAACGGTCAACATTGAAAAAGATGGTCCAAAAATTACATTACATCGTATGAAAACTGATGGTATTTCAAGTATCTTCGTTACTGACTCACAAGATCGTTTTGTTGGTTTAGCAGATGCTGATGATGTTAACGAATTAATCAAACAAGATAAAAATGATTTAAGATCAATTCTTAAGACAAATGTTCCAACTACAACTGCTGATACACCTATTAATGAATTAATTGAAGGTATTTCAAAATCACCTATGCCATATGTTGTTTTAGATGATGATAAGAAATTATTAGGTATTATTATCCGTAGTTCTGTACTTGAAGCAATTTCTGGAAGAGAGGTAGATCATAATGAATAGTTTATTCTCATTATTAAGTATCCCAGCAATCCCAGTTTCAGACTGGATTAACACTTTTGTTAATTGGCTAACTAATTTTGCTGGATTCTTCAATAGTATTACTACTTTCATTGGTGGTATTATCAACGGAATTCAATGGGTCTTTGATTTCTTAAACCCATTTGTATTTATTGCAATTATTTTAGCAATTACATTTTGGATTACCCGTAAATCAATTTCTTGGGGATTATTACTTTTTGAACTTCTTGGTTTACTATATATTTATAATCAAGGTTTCTGGAGAGATATGACTCAAACACTTACTCTTGTATTAACAACATCAATTATTATTGTTGTTATTGGTATTCCATTAGGTATTTGGATGGCAAAAAGTAATACAGTTGACTCAATTGTTCAACCTATTCTTTCATTCATGCAAACAATGCCTGCCTTTGTTTACTTGATTCCTGCTGTTGCATTATTTGGTATTGGTATGGTTCCTGGTGTTATTGCATCAGTTATCTTCTCATTACCTCCAGTAGTAAGAATGACAAATTTAGGTATTAGACAAGTTCCTAGTGATTTAACCGAAGCATCTGATGCATTTGGTACTACTTCATGGCAAAAACTTATCAAGTTACAATTACCATTAGCTAAACCAACTTTAATGTCTGGTGTTAACCAAGGTATGATGCTTGCCCTATCAATGGTAGTTATTGCATCTATGATTGGTGCTATGGGTCTTGGTACTCAAGTATACTTTGCCGTTGGTAGAAATGATGCCGGTGCTGGATTTGCTGCAGGTATTGCAATCGTAATCCTAGCAATCATCATGGATAAAGTTACTCAAGGATTCATGGGTGAAAAAGAAAAATAAGATAGATAAGGAGAATAGATATGTCTCGTAAAACTATTAAGTTAATAACTGGCTCAATAGCGATGTTTCTGTTAACTCTTACTTTATCTGCATGTGGTAGCAAACCTGCTCAATACGATTCTAAATCAGATTTAGGATCACAAGTTAATTATACAATTACAGGTATTGATGCTGGTGCTGGTATTATGGCATCCACTCAAAAAGCATTAAAGGAATATCCTAATCTTGCTAATAATAATTGGCAACTTCAAACCAGTTCATCAGCTGCTATGACCAGTACTTTAGATAAAGCAATTAAGTATAAACAACCTATCGTTGTTACTGGTTGGCAACCTCACTGGATGTTTAAAAAATTCCCAATTAAATTTTTAAAAGATCCTAAAAATGCTTACGGTAAAAGTGAAGAACTTGATACAATCGCTAGAAAAGGTTTAAATAAAGATAATCCTGGTGCTTACAAGTTACTTAAAAACTTTAAATGGAATGCTTCAATGATGTCTGACGTTATGCTTGCTGTTAATAATGGTGAAAAACCTGAAAAAGCAGCAAAAGACTTCATTAAGAAAAATCCTGATCAAACTAAAAAATGGCTTGATGGAGTTCCAAATGGTAATGGTAAAGCGATTAAGCTTACTTATGTAGCTTGGGATTCAGAAATTGCATCAACAAATGTTGTTTCTGAACTTCTTAAGATGAAAGGTTACAAGCCAACTATTCAAGCTTTAGAAATGCAACCTATGTGGGCATCAATTGCCACTGGTGCTGCAGATGCTTCAACAGCTGCATGGTTACCTACTACTGCAGGTCTTTACTACAAACAATATAAAGACAAAGTTGAAATTGTCCAAACTAGTTTAAAAGGTGCTAGAACAGGACTTGCAGTTCCTAAATATATGAAAAATATCAATTCTATTGAAGATTTGAAAAAATAATTTAATAAAAAGCCTAAAATCAATATGTTGATTTTAGGCTTTTTATATAACAAAGACTGTTTACAAGGAGAATTTATGTTTAGAAAAATAATCAAATTTTTAATCGGTATCGCTTTATTAGTTTTAATTGTATTTTCAATGTCTAAGTGTGAATCTACTCCTGCTAAATATGACTCAAAAAAAGACTTAGGTCCACAGATAAATTATACAATTAATGGTATTGAAGCTGGTGCTGGTGAAATGGCAACAACTCAAAAAGCTTTAAAAGATTATCCTAATCTTGCTAATAATAATTGGCAACTTCAATCATCATCAACAGCAGCAATGACCAGTACATTAGATAAAGCTATTAAATATAAACAACCGATTGTCATAACTGGATGGCAACCCCATTGGATGTTTAAAAAATTTCCGCTTAAGTTCTTAAAAGATCCAAAAGGAATTTATGGTACTAGTGAAAAAATCTCTACAGTTGCCAGAAAAGGACTTAAAAAAGATAATCCTGGTGCTTATAGACTTTTAAAACAATTTCATTGGAATGCCTCAATGATGTCTGATGTTATGTTAAAAACTAATGCTGGAATTGATCCACAAAAAGCCGCCAAAGAATTTATTAAAAGTCATCCAAATGAAGTAAAAAAATGGTTAAAGGATGTTCCGAATGGTCATGGAAAGAAATTCAAAATGACTTACATGGCATGGGACTCTGAAATTGCTTCAACTAATGTAATTGCTCAATTACTTAGAAATAAAGGATATGACGTCACCATTCAAGCTATGGATATGCAACCAATGTGGATTTCAGTAGCAACTGGATCATCAGATGCTACTGTATCAGCATGGTTACCACATACTGCCGGCATTTACTATAATCAATACAAAAACAAAGTAGATTTAGTTGGTTATAATCTTGAAGGTGCAAAAATTGGTCTAGCAGTACCTAAATACATGAAAAATATTAATTCAATTGAAGATTTAAACAAATAACATTAAGGAGCTATTAATGCGCAAAAAATTTATTACTTCAGTTTCAATTATTTTTATTCTTGGCCTAATACTATTTGGTTGTTCCAAATTAAATACTAAGCCTGCAAAATACAATCCAAATAAGCCAATTGGTGAACAATTAAACTATACTTTAATTGGAATTGAAGCAGGTGCAGGATTAATGAATACCACTCAACAAGCATTAAAAGAGTACCCTAATCTCCAAAAAAATCACTGGCAACTCATGCCGTCTTCAACTGCTTCTATGATTAGTACATTAGATAAATCAATCAAATATAAACAACCAATTGTAGTTTTAGGTTGGCAACCTCATTGGATTTTTAAAAAGTATAAACTTAAATTTCTAAAAGATCCTAAAAAAGTATATGGAAAAAGTGAAAATATAACAACAATTACCAATAAAAAAATGAAAAATGAAAAGCCTGGTGCATTTAAATTATTACAACAATTTAAATGGTCTCCAAGTAATATGTCTGATGTAATGATGGATGTTAACAATGGTATTAAGCCTAATATAGCAGCTAAAAGATTTATTAAAAAGAATCCTAATCTAGTTAAGAAATGGCTAAAAAATATTCCTAATGGACATGGTCAATCGGTTAAACTAACCTATGTAGCTTGGGATTCTGAAATTGCTTCAACTAATGTAGTTATGGAACTTCTTAAATCTAAAGGGTATGATGCTTCTATTTATGCAATGGAAGTTCAACCGATGTGGATTTCAGTAGCAACTGGCTCTGCTGATGCTTCACTTGCAGCATGGTTACCGAATACATCAAGGACTTTATTCAATCAATATAAAAATAAAATTACAATTGCTGGCGAAAGTTTAAATGGCGCAAAAGTAGGATTAGTAGTACCTAAATACATGAAAAATATTAATTCAATTGAAGATTTAAACAAATAAGATCAAGGAGCTATTAATGCGTAAAAAATTTATTGTTTTAATTTCAATATTTATAATTTTAGTTTTAATCTTATTTGGATTATCTAAAATAAATACTACCCCTCCAAAATATAATGCTCAAAAACCAATCGGTGAACAATTAAACTATACTATAGTTGGAATTGAAGCTGGAGCTGGGTTAATGAGTAAAACTCAAGAAGCATTAACAAGGTATCCTAATCTTCAAAAAAATCATTGGCAACTTATGCCATCTTCAACTGCTTCTATGATTAGTTCACTAGATAAATCAATTAAGTATAAACAACCAATTGTAGTTCTATGTTGGCAACCTCATTGGATTTTTAAAAAATATAAACTTAAATTTCTAAAAGATCCAAAACATGTGTACAGCAAAGGTGAAACTATAACTACCATTACCAATAAAAAAATGAGAAGTGAAAAACCAGGTGCATTTAAATTACTACAGCAATTTAAGTGGACCCCTTCTGATATGTCAACTGTTATGATGGATGTAACTAATGGTATGAAGCCTAATGTTGCAGCTCAAAAATTTATAAAAAAACATCCTGATTTAGTCAAAAAATGGTTAAAAAACGTCCCAAATGGTCATGGTCAATCAGTTAAACTAAGTTATGTGGCTTGGGATTCTGAAATTGCTTCAACTAATTTAGTTATGGAATTACTTAAATATAAAGGTTACAATGCTTCTATTTATCCAATGGAAATTCAACCAATGTGGATTTCAGTTGCAACTGGTTCAATTGATGCATCACTTTCCGCTTGGCTTCCACAAACTTCTAAGCCACTCTATGATCAATATAAAAATAAAATTGATATTGCTGGCGAGAGTTTACATGGTGCAAAAGCAGGCTTAATAGTTCCTAAATATATGAAAAATATTAATTCAATTGAAGATTTAAACAAATAAAAACCTATTAATTTAGGTTTTTTTATTTACTTTAATATTTCTTTTATATACACTGGTATCAATATTAATTTAAGGAGTAAATTATATGAATAACGACAAAGTAAATGATAATTTAATTAAAGATGACTTATATGAAGCAGTTAACGGAGAATGGCAAAAAAATGCTGTGATTCCAGATGATCATTCATCTACTGGTGGTTTTATGGATTTAGTCGATGGAATTGAAGAAACTTTAATCAAAGACTCAAATAGTTTCAAAAATGAAAAACAATCCTTATCAGAACCTTTAAAACAATATGAAAAGTTTTATGATATGGCAATGAATTTTGATAAGAGAAATGAATTATCAAGTAAACCAATTCAACCAATTATCAATAAAGTTACAAATTTAAAAAATTATGATGATTTAAATAATCAACTATCAGAATGGATTTTAAGTGGACTCCCTACTCCATTTTCAATTGATGTTGATCCAGACATGAAAAACGCTCAAAAATATGCTCTATTTGCATCTGGTCCATCACTATTCTTACCAGATAAAACTTATTATGCTAAAGATAATGAAGCTGCTAAAGCATTAATGCCAATTTTTACCGAAATGATGAATACACTTCTTCAAAAAGTTGGTTTTTCAAAGGATGATGCTTCAAAAGCCGTTGAAAATGCAAAAAAATTTGATGCTAAAATTGCACCTTTTGTAAAATCAGCTGAAGAAGGTGCTGATTATAGTAAAATGTATAACCCTATCTCATTTGACGATTTTGTAAATAAAAATAAACGATTTGATTTTTCTAAATTAATTAAAAATTTAGTTAAAGGTACTCCAAAACAATTAATATTACCAGAACCAATTTATTTTGATAATTTAGATCAAATTCTTAGTGATGATAATTTTGAGTTAATGCGTGATTGGATGCTAATTAAAGTTGTTAAAGGATTTAGTTCAACTTTAACTGATGAAATGAGAGTTATTAGTGGTCAATATAGTCGTGCATTATCAGGTACAAAAGATGCAATTAGTAAAGAAAAGGCTGCTTATTATCTTGCATCTGGAACATTTGATCACGTAATTGGTGATTATTATGGTCATAAGTACTTTGGTGAGAAAGCTAAAGCTGACGTTAAACAAATGGTTGAAAAAATGATTCAAGTTTATGAGCATCGTCTTACAAATAATACTTGGTTAAGTGATGACACTAAAATAATGGCTGTAAAAAAATTAAATTCTTTAGGAATTCAAGTTGGTTATCCCGATGAAATTAGTCCAATGCAACTTAAATATAAAGTTGATACTTATGAAGAAAATGGATCATTATTAAGTAATATTATCAAATTTAATCAATTAGAAATTCAAAATAATTTTGATAAATGGGATAAAACAGTTGAAAAAGATGATTGGGAAATGAGTGCTAATACGGTAAATGCTTATTATCACCCATTCAAAAATATAATTGTTTTTCCAGCTGCTATCTTACAAAAACCATTCTATGATATTAAGCAATCTGCTGGAGCAAACTTTGGTGGAATTGGTGCAGTTATTGCACACGAAATTTCTCATGCATTTGATAATAATGGTTCACTATTTGATGAAACTGGTAGCTTAAATAATTGGTGGACAGATTCTGACCATGAACAGTTTAAACAATTAGCTGACCAAATGATTGAACAATTTAATGGCATCAAATTTGCTAATGGAACTGTTAATGGTAAATTAACTGTTTCAGAAAATATCGCTGATGCTGGTGGATTAAGTTGTGCTCAAGAAGCAGCTCAAAAAGATGATGATAATTTATATGATTTCTTTACAAATTGGGCTCGTATTTGGAGAATGAAGTCAACTGATGAATATAAAAATTTACTTTTAAATATTGATGTTCATGCTCCTTCTTATTTAAGAGCACAAGTTCAAGTTAAAAATCTAGATTCTTTCTATCAAACATTTGACGTTACTGAATCAGATAAAATGTATTTAGCTCCAGAAAAAAGAATCGCTATCTGGTAAAAATAAAAAGACTTCTTTTAAAGAAGTCTTTTTATTTTTTGCATACTTTTCATTTTATTTTCTTCTAAATTAAATACATTATCAAACATTCCAACTGAAAAACTTTGTGGTTGATTTGGATATTTTTCTGCTGCTAATTCACCTGAAACATTAAAATAAGTTATTGCTTGTAAAACTGATTCAATTGAATAATTAATTGCAATAAATGATCCAATAACAGCATCTAAAGCATCACCCATTCCAACATTAGTTGCCATCATTGAACTCCCATTAGCTGCTTCATATGTTGAAATCCCATCAGAAATAATATCTTTTTCTCCACTAGCAACAACAATTGCATTGAATTTTTTAGCAGCTAGTTCAACAATTTGTTGACGATTACCTGTTCCTTGACCTGCATCGATTCCTTTAGCATCCCATTCTTGATTAGAAATAAATGCAATTTCAGCAATATTCCCTCGAATAACATCAAAGCTAACTTGTTCACTTAATTTATGAAATGAATCTTGACGTAATTTAGATGCTGAAACAGCTACCGGATCAATTACTACAGGTTTATTTTGTTGATTAGCAACTTTTCCACTAATTAAACAAATATCAGTAGTCATAGAATTCAAAGTCCCTAAATTAAAAACAACAGCATCAGAAATATTCATTAAATTTTCTGCTTCATCATCACTTGATAACATAATTGGTGAAGCTCCGATATAACTTACACTATCTGCAACACGTTGCTGTGTAACTGTATTTGCCAGATTGAGGATAATTGGTGATTTTTCTTTAAAAAAATTAAGCATTAGTTATTCTCCTAAGATTTTCCATTGTTTGTTGAATATTAGAACTTGAAAAAATTAATGAAATGAATGAATAATTATTAATTCCAGCTTGATGTAAATCACTAATAGAATCTAAATTGATTCCACCAATTGAAACAATTGGTAAATTAGTATTATCAATAATTTCGTTTAATCCATTAATTCCAATTGATTTTTTGGGATCTTTTTTAGATTGCGTATTATAAATTGGTCCACAACCTAAATAATCAATGCCAGTTAAATCACTATTAGCTAATTCGTCTAGATTATTAATTGATAATCCAATCATTAATTGATGTTTATGTGCTAAATTCCTTTTACTTAGACTATCATCAGATTGACCAAAATGAACTCCATCAGCATTAATATTTATCGCTAAATCAACATCATCATCAACAAATAAAGGAACATTATATTCATTGGTTAAGTTTTTAATTTTTAATCCTAATTCTACTTTTTGTTGATATGATAATTGACTATCTTCTTTTTCTCTAAACTGAAATGCAGTAATTCCATTTTTCAAAGCTAATTCTAATTTAGTTAAAAAATTTTGTTCATTAAAATTAATATTTTGTGTCCCACCGATTAAATAATATCTCAAAAAATCCTCTTTAAATTGCATCTTAATTCTCCCAATTCCCATGATTTAATGGACCATGTCCATGCCCGATTAATAATGGATTTTTTATAATCTTTTTTAAATATTCATGTGCATTCTTGATTGCTTCTTTTAAAGAAAAACCTTTAGCTAAATTAGAAATAATTGCTGAAGATAAGGTATCACCCGTACCATGAGTTCTTTTGGTATCTATTCTAGGTGCATTTAACCATAAGTCAGTATCATCAGAAAAAAGAACGTAGTCATAAATTTCAGTTTGATTATCGGTATGACCACCTTTAATCATGACATTTTCAACTCCTAAATCTCTAATTTTTTTTGCAGCCATTTTCATATCATCATATGTTTTAATTTCTTGATCACATAAAATTTCTGCTTCTAATAAATTGGGTGTTACTAAAGTTCCTAAAGGCAATAAATTTTGTTTTAAAGTAGCAATCGCGTCATCACTCAATAATTTAGCTCCACCTTTTGCAACCATTACTGGATCAATAACCAAATTATTAAATGAATATTGTTTTAAATTATCGACAACTATTTGAACATGTTCTTTATCAAATAATGCCCCTGTTTTTAAAGCTTTAATATCAAAATCACCAAAAACTGATTTAAACTGAGATGCAATAATTGAAGCAGGTAGTGGGAATAATTCTTGGACTCCAATTGTATTTTGAGCAGTAACTCCAACAATAACTTGTGTTGAAAAAACCTCATATGCTTGCATTGTTTTAGTATCAGCTTGGATTCCTGCCCCACCACCAGAATCTGTTCCAGCAATTGTCAATACTTCTGGATATTGATTTATTTCATTCATTTTATTTATCTTCTTTCTTATCAAGAACTTGTTGGAAAAATTGATTTTCATAAGCACAATTCTCATTAAAATAGTTTTGTGCTTTTATCTGATCTTCTTTTGAATAACTATCAGCAATTTGGTTAAGATAGTTAAAAATCAAATCAATGCTTTCCTCACTATCAGCATAAAATACAACCCAATCATAGTATGGGTTATCCTTTTTCATCCCTTCATTCATCAATCGAGTTGCAAATTGATAATAAATCCAATGACAAGGTAAAATAGCCGAAATAATCATTAATTGATTATTTGTTTCAAGAGCTTGTTGCATATTATTCATATATTTTTTAGTCCCAGATAACATTTCATCATTAAGAATATTATCTAATTTTACTTCTGCTAATTCACATAATCTTTCATGCTGTATTCTTTCTTTACTATCAATAATATTTTGAAATAGATTTTTTAGGCCTTCATTTTCAACTTCATTAAGTAACTTAGCATGAATTTCAACAAATAAATCAAGATACTTATTATCTTGATTAACATAATCAATCAAATATTGTGGTTCAATAATTCCTTTTTTTATATTTTGAATAAACTGGTTTTGATAAACTTCATCCGCTAAAGAAGCCCCTTTATCATTAATTAATTTATCAGTAAATTTTTCTGGCATTTAAATGCTCCTAACTTAATATAATAAAAAAAGACGTACCAACTTTGGGTACGCCTCATTATTCACTAATATTAAAAATAATAATTAGTAATAACTTTCCTTTCGCTAGTATCAACTAGATCAAGTTCGACGGGTATAATCTCAGCCAATTGGCACCCCAAAGTTAATAAATATTTAATTATCATTATCATAAATAATTTATAACAATTTTGCAAATCAATTATTAATCATCAAAAATAAATCTTGAAACAATTCTAAATAACACAGGATTTTTTACAATCGATTGATGACTTGCACTTTTACCTTTTAATTTAGCTTCTTGATAATTATCATGATTATTAACTGCATACTTCAATCTTTGCGAGTTCTTATTAAAAACCACTCCATCTGAATTAACTTTTTTATTAATTTTTCCATACACGTTAAGCACTTTCACATTTTTATTGAACTTATTTTTAGATTCATTAAAATTAATTTGCTTAAAATCTGATGCAATACTAATAAATCGATTTAATTTAACTTTTGAATCAATTTGATGACTCGTAAAAGCTGTAAATAAATTAATACTGTTATCATCAAATCCAATTGAATCAAATTTTTGATAATGATATTTATTATGTAAATAATTAATAATATTTACAATCATTTCTGATTTATTTCCGGAATAATTTTTTTGAAAATCTAATAATATAACTGGATGAGATCCATTAATTCGATGATTATGATCAATTGAAAAATTATTATTCTTTTTAATGGTTACTTTAATTGCTTCTGGTGCTCCGTCACGATTTAAAACAGTTTTCATCGGTTTATGGTTGTTATCTTTACTATTAACAATCATAATTGGAGTTCTGTTACTAGGTTTTGCTGCACTACCTTGATTCCAATAATTAATCGCTAAAATAATCATTATTAAAGATACAATACATAATGAAAATAAAAACATATTTTTAGTGATTCTTTTTGCCAATACTTTCACTCTTTCTTAAGAAAAATTTATGTTATCATTTAATAGCATACTAGGTTTTAACTATAATTACTAGACTTATAAAATTCGCATTAATTGTCAAAAAGTAGTAAATTATATTCATACAATGAATTAAAGGAGTAAATTTATATTGATTACTTTAAAATCTGATCGAGAAATTCAAAAAATGGCTGAATCAGGAGCTATTTTAGCTAATGTTCACAAAGAACTAAAAAAAATAATTAAACCAGGTTTAGATACTTGGGAAATCGAAGAATTCGCTGATAAATATATCACTGAACATAACGCAGTTGCATCAGAAAAAGGCTTTGATGGTTATAAATTTGCCACGTGTATTTCAATTAATAATGAAGTGGCTCATGGTATTCCACGAAAAGGACTTTTATTAAAAGAGGGAGATTTAGTAAAAGTTGATATGTGTGTAAATAAAGATGGATTTGAAAGTGACTCTTGCTGGACATACGCTGTTGGTAAAGTTGATGATGAAGCACAAAGATTAATGGATGTTACCAAAAAATCTCTTTACCTCGGTATTAAAGAAGCTCAAGTTGGTAATCGAATTGGTGACATTGGTGCTGCTATTCAAAAATATGTAGAAGATGACAACGGATTTGGTGATGTAAGAGAATTAATCGGTCACGGTATTCAACCAACAATCCATGAAGAACCTGCAGTTCCTGCCTATGGAAAAGCAGGAAAAGGTATGAGATTAAAGGCAGGAATGACAATCACAATTGAACCAATGATTACTACTGGTGGATGGGAAATTAAACCAGTTTATGATGAAAAAGATGATTGGACATATTACAATACAGCTGATGATTCTTTATCTGCTCAGTATGAACATACTATCGTAATAACCAATGATGGTCCAAAAATTTTAACATCCCAAGATCCTGAATTAGACAAAGAATTCTTACTATAAAAAATAACCTTAAGGAACATTGCTTCCTTAAGGTTATTTTTTTATTTAATTACACTAACTGATATATCAGCTCGATTAGATAATTTTGCACTAATCTTACCATCTCTTGGAAAGTCCTTAATTGAATCAAAACCACAAACTAATAATTCTGGCTTATAATCAGGAATTATTTGATCTAAAATAATGTCCTCAATATCTCCACCTTCAGCAACAATCGGAGTAACATTTTTAACTCCAGCTTGTTCTGCTTTATCAGCATATTGACCCACAATATCTCTTAACGTGTTTCTTTTTTCTTCGATTTTATCCGGTGTTAAAGAATCATAAATATTTATATCATTATTTTCTAACACCGAACAAATTCCAAGCTCTGCATTAAAAATTTTGGCCATTTTTATTGCATAAGAGAATGCTTTTGCTGTTGAATCACGATCATCAACATCAACTGTTAATAATATTTTATCTAAATCAAACTCAGTATTTTTGTCCATAATAAATCACCTCATCTATGCAACTATATTATCATGTTTATATAAAAAAAGGATGAAAATATTATTTTTCAGCCTCTTCTATTTTATTTTTATTATTAAATTTAATTTTTTCTAACATTGTTTGATTATATGCAATACTTGGATCATTTTTCAACATTCGATAAATTGATATTAAAACCATAATGCAAACAAACATCAATGGAAATCCGGCAATTGCACTAAACGTTTGAATTGTCGAGAATCCTCCAACAATTACTAATCCAATTGAGAATAACATAAATACAACAACCCAAGTCATTCGATTTAATTGACTAGGTTCTTGATCATCTCGTAATTCTAAACTAGTAAATGACGAAATAATGAATGCTGAAGATGAAATTGTTGTAGCCAAGAATATAAAGCAAGATACACAATAAACCACAAATACAATCGTTTTATACGGAAGCGTCGATAAAATAGCAGTAATTGTAGCCGCCTGTCCTTGAGTATTTAAAATATGAACTAAATCAACTGCACCAGTTTTTTGTAACCATAGTGAATAACCACCTAAAATTGCATAAAAACTCATACATCCAATTGCTCCATAAGTCATCATACCAATTAACACTTGCTTAATTGTTCGACCTTTTGAAATTCGAGCAATGAACAACCCCATTACTGGCATATATGATAACCACCATCCCCAGTAAAAGATAGTTTCTTCTTTTGCCGTATCAACAGCACCATTAGGTAATGTATTAGTACTCATGGCAACAAATTTTTGAAATAATAATCCTAAACTATTTGTTTCTGAACTTAAGATATAAACTGTTGGACCAACAATTAAAACAAATAATAAGAAAATAATTGCAGTCCAAATATGAGCATTACTTAGTTTATCAATTCCACCATTTAGACCTTTATAAACAGTCCAAACAAATATAATAAACAAAATAAAGAATAAAAACATTTTTAGAGCTAAACTGTCTGGAATATGAGTTAACTTACTAAAAACATTTGAAATAATTGGAATTTCCATTCCAACAGAGGAACCAACTCCTCCCATAATTCCAAAGACAACTAAGAAATCTACAAATTGTCTTGCTATGTACTTCCATTTATCATCACCTTGTAAAAAAGTGATTGCAGAACTTAAACGTTGAACATGTCCCTTTTTGACATATAGGATATATCCAATAGCAATTGCTGCAGGTGCAAACATCATCCAAGCCATTGGTCCCCAATTAAATTGTCCAAACATATGTGCATAACCATAAGCATTCTCTGAAAATGGTTTAATTGAAAATGGTGGATTTTGTAAATAACGCAGTGGATCTACCATACTCAACATCAAGATACTTGCATCAATCGCAGTAGCAAAAACCATACTACCCCATTGAATGTTACTATATCTGGGTTTATCATCTTTATCACCCAATTTAATATTTCCATACTTACTAAAAATCAAAAACATAAAAAACAAAAAGTTGGCGATATAAACAATCATATAAGCCCAACCCATTTGCGTTGTAATTTTAGATAACATCGTAGACAAAAACGTCTGCAAATGATGCCCTCCAAAAATTAAAATCGCAGAAACGATTGTAAAAATTGAAATCGTCGGAATAAACACGTATTTGTTGATATTACTATTTTTTAAAATGAAAAAAGAACTCCCTTATTTTTTTTTACAAAAAAAGCCATGTATTCTCTAAAAAATACATAGCGTTTTTTCAAAATGCTAACAAAATCACACTTCGATTTTATTATACACTTTTACTTTTTATTTTAAAGCTCTTTTATGATTTTTGCAGGATTTCCCGCCAAAACAATATTATCACCAAAAGATTTTGTTACTACAGATCCTGCACCAACAACTACATTTTTACCTAAAGTAACTCCAGGTACAATTGTAACATGTCCACCAAACCATGCATTATCGCCAATTGTAATTGGTGCACCATATTCAACATCATTAATTCTTTCTTCAGCATTTAGAGGATGAATTGGTGTATAAAGTCCTGCATCTGGGCCAAAATAGCAATTATTTCCAATTGTAATTGGACAAGTATCTAATAATGTTAAACCATAATTAGCATAAAAATTGTCGCCAATTTTTACGTTAAATCCATAATCAAATTGAATCCCTGTTTCTACAAAGAATTTATCAGTAGAAGAAGCTAATAAATCCTTAATTTGTTGATTTCTTGATTCATTATCTGGAGTATTATTGATTTTCTGTAACTTTTCACGACAAAGAATTCTTCGGTTAATTAGTTCTTTATCAAATTGATTATAATTTTCTCCATCTGTCATTTTTTGTCTTTCAGTTTTCATTATGTAATATCTCCTTCTAAATAAATAATTTTTATTATTTATCCGAATTCATTATACACTTAAAATCTAATCAAAAAATTAAATACTTAAAATCAATTCATTTCATCCATCGTTTTATTCAACAATTCGTCAACGAAAATATTCCCTTTATTATTTGCATGACCTTTTGTCCATGCAAATTGTAAGTTAGTAAATAATTGTAATAATTGATCTAATTGTTTCCAAAGTTCTGCATTTTTTAATTCACCAGCACTTCTCTTCCAACCTCTTTTTTTCCAACCTTTTATCCAACCCTTTTGAATTGCATTTAAAACATATTTAGAATCAGAAATAAATCCAATCGATTCATTTTCCAAGTGTTTCTCTGACAACCATTGCAACGATTCTATAAATGCCATAATTTCCATTCGATTATTGGTAGCTCCATACTCTCCACCGGAATCTGAGTGTTGACCTGTCTGACCATTAATTAAATAGGCCCAAGCTGCTTTATCATTTTCTTTAACATGATTTCCAGCAGTATTTCCATGATTTCTGGAACCACCATCTGTAAATACAATTATATTAGGTTTAGATGAATTTTTACTATTTATTTCACCATTAACTTTAGATTCACTTTGGCTTATTGCTTTTTCGTTTATATACGTCTTTGCTTCTGTTTCACTAGTAAAGCTTTTAAATTTTGCTCCTGAAAATCCTTGCACTTGTTTTTGGCATTCAGCCCAGGTTCTAAAAACTCCAATTTTTCGTCCTTTTTTTACTGCGTAAAATTTTTGTTCTGTCAAAATAAGCTCCTTTTAAAATAAAAAATATCAAAAGTAATTCTACTTTTAATTTATATTTTTTTGTGCGAAAATAGTACACAGGAGGGGATTTATATTATGTCCGAACTACCTGCTAAGTTAATTACAGCAGATCAAGCATTGGCAATGCTTAAAGATAGACATGCCCAAAGAAACGAACGTTTTCCTAGATTAATGACTCCTGGTAGATACATATTACCAGATTATCAATTAACACGTAAAAGGGAAGCATTTAAAATTAGACGTCATACTTTCTTAAAAAAACGTCCAAGATCATATGTAGCTTTTGATTCATCAAATGGTCAAACACTTTGGTTGCATAATTTTCCAAGTTTATCAGAAGCATTGTTTTGGCTTGATACTGGTTTAAAACCTGCCGATACTGATTCTGGTTCATCTTATAAACAGTGGACTGAAAGTCACAGTGAAGATATAACTGCAATTAAAGATCAGTTAAGAGCACTTCCTAAACCAAAAAAAGCTGCCGTAAATAAAGCTGTCAAAAATCAATCAAAAACCAAATAAAAAAATCGCAATTATAATTGCGATTTTTTTATTTAGCAGGTTTTTGTTTTAAAAACTTTTGTAAATCTGCAGTTTCTTTTTGTCTTGATTTAACTTTAGTTGGGTTGATAGGACGACGTCCTTGAACACCATTTGGATGACAAGCTCTCATTTCTAAAACTCCTTTATAATTTACTTTATTAAACATTAGCTTTATTTATTATAATACATATCAATAATAAAAAGCAAATTGGTATTTTCATAAAATTTTATAGTTTTTGAATTCCATAAGTGTTAAAGTATTAATAATCTATGAGACTGAAAGGAATTGATATAATGATTAATGAACTACCACAAGCTCTAACAATTGGCGGATCTGACAGTGATGGAAGTGCTGGAATTCAAGCCGATCTTTTAACTTTTTTTAACCAAAAAGTTCATGGTTCATCTGTAATTACTGCATGTGTTGCAGGTAACTCATATGGAATTCATGATCGTGTTTTAATGCCCACTAGTTTTATCGCTTCTCAATTTAAAGATTTAGCTGATGATTATCATATAAGAGCAAGTAAGACTGGAATGCTCGCTGATTCTAAAACAATTAATGATGTTGCTGAAAATTATAAAAAATATGATTTTGGTCCCCTAATTCTTGATCCTGTTATTATTACTAAACATGGAGATTTGCTTCTTGAACAAGCAGCATTCGATACTTTAAAAGAAAAACTACTTCCTTTAGCAACAATCATTACACCTAATTTTTACGAAGCAGAAAAATTAACTGGATTTAATAAAAATGATTCTAACTTTATGGAAAATGCAGCTCACAAATTACATGATATGGGTGCCAAAAATATCATTATTAAAGGTCAACATGATAATCCAAATCAAAAAGTAGTTTCTGATTTTGTTTTATTAGAATCTGGTCGTGAATTTTGGTTAAATGCCCCTTACCATAATACTGATCGTGTTAATGGAACTGGTGATACTTTATCGGCTTGTATTACTGCAGAAATTGCTAAGGGCTCTGAAATGGAAACTGCAATTAGAATTGCTAAAAGTTACGTTAATCAAGCAATAAAAAATGAAATTCAAGTTGGTCATAAATTTGGACCAATTAATCACTGGGCTTAACTTTAAGCTCTTTTTTTACCATTTATTTGGTGTCCAACTTCGACCATCTAATTCTGCTTCACTTTGATCAATTCTTTTAAATTGTTCCTTTATAACATTTTTAGTTTCAAACAAAATAGCTTTTTCCTTAAATGAAATTGGTTGTGATAATTTTTCATCAATCTTTTTAATGGCCCAATCTTCATGATTCATAATTTTCTACCCCTCTTCATCTTGTCTCATTAAATTAATTTGCATTTTTAAATCATCTAAATCATCTTTATTGATTTTCAATTGATCAATAATATCATTATTATTTAAATCATAATGATTAGTTAGTTGATCAATCAACCAATTAGTCTTTTCAGTAAAATTCATATCCTGTTTAGTAGAAATATATTTCTGATAACTAATATATAAATTATATTTGGTTTCTTCATTCATATAAATAAATTGATCAATTATTAATGGTTTCATAAACATCATCCCTGCTCTTTTAGCTAAAGCTTGATATGGAATTAAAATTTCTGACAAACTGAAATTCTCGAATCCACCTGCTTGAAAATGATCTAATGAATTTCCAATTGAAGTAACAATTCCTAATTCTTTTCCTTTTAATAAACCTTCATCTTCTTTATAAGTAAAAGTTCTCGTTAAAACTTCATCTTGCCATTTTTTTAATGATGCTGGAGCAGAATACCAATATAGAGGAAATTGAAAAATAATTCGGTCATTTTCTTTTAATAATTGTTTTTCATATTCGATATCTAATTTATTCAAATCATTATCATAATCTACTTCTAAGCTATGCCAAGTTACGTTATCAAATGACTTTTGCGTCGCTTTTAAAAACGATTGTGTTGCAGAATCTAAAATTTCTGGATGTGAAATAATTATTAATGTTTTCATTATTAAGTTCCTTTGCAATTTATTTACATCATACTAACATATTTAAAAATAATTATTAAAAACAACTTTACATTTAAAATCATTATGTTATTATTTAGTAGATGAGTGAAATGGTTTCGAGTTCTAAAGGTTTCTTGTTTTATTTAATGAAATGACGTCCTTTTTCGATTCACAACACTGATTCAATTATGCGAAAGCAAGGAGGTTTTCATATTATGAAACAAGGTACAGTAAAATGGTTTAACGCCGACAAAGGTTATGGTTTTATTACTACTGAAGATGGTGACGTATTCGTTCACTTCTCAGCTATCAACAAAGACGGTTTCAAAACACTTGACGAAGGTGAAAAAGTTACTCTTGATGTTGAAGATGGCGACCGTGGCCCACAAGCTGCTAACGTTACTCCAGCTTAATGATATTAAAAGACCTGTTTTCAGGTCTTTTTTTTTTCAAATTAAAAGGAGCGTAGATATTACGCTCCTTTTAATTTACATCATTTCTTTAATCGCCTTAGCCATTCGATCGATTCCTAATATAATTTGTTCATCACTCATATTAGAAAAATTCATTCTAAATGTTCCCTTTGTAACTTTGTTTGGATAAAATGCTGATCCTGATACAAATGCTACATTATTCTTAATACATATTTTAAATAATTCATCAGAATCAATATTACCAGGTAACTCTACCCATATAAACATCCCACCTTCTGGGTTACTATGTTTAACTCCTTCAGGAAATTTTTTATCAATTTGTTTAATCATTAAGTCCGCTCTATTTTTATATGCCTCACTAATTAACTTAATATGTTGTTTAATATCATTATTTTTCATAAATTGAGAAATAATATATTGAGTTAAATTATCAGTATGCAAATCAGCTGATTGTTTCATTAATAAAAATTTATCCATAAATTTACTATCAGCTACTAACCATCCCATTCTTAATCCAGGAGCAAGAATTTTTGAAAATGAGCTTAAATAAATCACACGTTCTTCTGTATCAAAACTTTTTAATGAAGGTAAAAACTCTCCAGAAAATCTAATTGCGCCATATGGATCATCTTCTAAAATATGTGTACCAAACTCATTTGCTAAACTAACTAGTTCCTTTCGACGTTCTAGCGACAAAGTTCTTCCAGTCGGATTTTGAAAATTAGGAATTGTATAAATCATTTTTCCATTAGGATATTTTTCCATTTTCTCTCTTAATACATCAATTCTAATTCCATCATCATCCATTGGAATTCCGATTATTTTTGCACCATATGATTTAAAGACATCAATCGCACTCAAATAAGTTGGATCTTCGACAAAAATTACATCATTAGGATTGATTAACATTCGTGCAGTTAAATCAATTGATTGTTGTGAACCAGTTGTAATTGCAATATTATCAATATTTGTTTCAACTTTTCTTTCCGCCATAATATCAACAATTTGTTCTCTTAATCCCTTATAACCAATCGCTCCAGAATATTGAAGAACTTCTTTTCCATATTGATCAAAAACATCTGAGGTTGCTTGTTTAATTTCTTGAACTGGAAATAGTTCAGGTGCCGGAAGACCACCTGCAAATGAAATAACTTCTGGATCTGAAGCTGCTTTAAATACTTCACCAATTGCATCATTTACTTTTTTGGGAACACTATTTGAAAATTCATAATTTGTCATTTTAGTTACCACCTTTTTAATTTCGATATTTACGTGTAAGTTCTGCTAAGTGTACCTCATGAACAATGAATTCATGAGTTGAACAAATATAATTATTTTTTCTTCCGATATTTGCAATATACCCATTTATGTAATCCACTTCAGTCATTCTTCCCTTAGAAAAATCTTGATACATTGAAGGATAATGATATTTTAACTTAACTCCACTATCTATTACAGATTGAACTTGTTCTTGACGATTATCAATTAAATAGATTCCAGCACGCTCACATGCATCATGAGCCTCATTAAATAATTGAGTTGCCATTTCACTTGCACCCGGATATTCGATAAACTGTCCCATCGTAACCTCAAACATTGTACATAAAGTATTAGCAACTGCATTAAAAGAAACCTTTGTCATACACATTCCTAGCCAGTCATTAGTCATGACAGGACCAAGAGTTGCTTTTTTAAAATCTTCAAAAATTGAATTCATTATTTCATCTGGTTTTTTATCATTATATGGTGCCATATGCATTTCTTCACCATTTTTAGGTCCCATGAAATCAACATCTCCAGGTCCATTCAAAACAGTTGCAATCATTGCAGTTCCACATAAGATTTTATTTTTATCAAAATATTGTTCTATTTTTTCAAAATGTCCTAATCCGTTCATTGCAGAAAATACATATTGATCATCATAAAAAATATTAGCTGCTTGATCTCGTTTTAATTCTTCTGATAATTGCATCTGTTTTTTAAAAATAATCCAAACATCTGGGTGTCCATCATATTCTTCAGGATAGTAAATATTAATCGGAACTAATTTTTTGTCTTGATGGTCTCTTGATACATAAACACCACCTTGTTCTCTAACCCTTTCAACATTTGGTTGCCAAGTATCAACAAAATCAACTTCCAAACCAGCATTTTCTTGTAATAAGACTCCATATCGATATCCCATTGCGCCAGCTCCAATAATTCCATATTTCATATTATTCACTCTCCTTTTGTATAAAAATAGCCAATTTTTTTAAATGACCTATTAGTTGAACAATTATATCAAAGAAGCATAATAATTCAACCTAAATCTAAAAAAATCGGCTAATATTTTATTTAATGTTCGTTTATTATTTTTTTATTGAATGATTTAATTTACGTGCTAAGAAATCCCCAATTAATTGAATTATTATTACTAATATAACTACTAATAAAGTTGCTACTAACGTTGTATCACTAGCAAATCGATTATATCCATAAGAAATTGCAGTGTTTCCTAATCCTCCAGCACCAATTGCACCAGCCATTGCAGTCAATCCAATTAAACTGATTAATGTAACCGTTGATACACGTACTAATTCTGAACGTGCTTCTTTAACATATACACCAAAAATCAAATCCCAATTTGTTGCACCAATTGATTGAGCAGCTTCAATTTTTCCACTGTCAACACTTTCCAAAGCCACTTGTACTTGTCTTGCATAAAATGGAAAAACACCAAATGCTAAGGGTACAAGTGCTGCAGTAGTACCAATTTGAGTACCAACTAAAAATTGAGTAAATGGAGCAATAAAAGCTAATAAAATAATGAATGGAATAGCTCTAAAGAAAGAAACAATTTTATCCACAATATTAAAAATTATTTTATTAGGTAAAATTCCATTATCATCAAAAACGACTAAGGCAATCCCAAAAATAAGTCCTAAAATACCACCAAAAATAGCGGACCAAAAAGTCATAAATAGAGTTTGAACAATTGAATTTGCCCAACCTGTATCACCAGTCCAACCTAACTGAACAACATTTGGAAAATGAGTTATAAACCATTCTTTCATTATTGTTCCTCCTTAATTTCTGTAACTTTAATATTACTTTCATGTAAATAATTTAAAGCCTTTTTAATACTATCTTGATTTCCATCGATTCCAATTAAATTAGTCCCAATTGGTTTATCTTGCAAAACTTCAATATTAGAATAAATTATATTTGCTTTCACTCCAAATTGTTTATACAGTTCAACAATTATTGGTGAACCAATATCATCAGATGTATAAGTTAATTGAACAATTGCATCAGGCTTTTTAGATAGATTTAAACTATTTAAAATTGAAATTGCATCAAATGAATTTCCGATAAATTTTCTAGTAACTGGATTGGTAGAATGAACAAATATATCCATTATATTACCTTTTTCAATTAACTCTCCACTATCCATGATCGCTACATTATTACAAATTCGTTTAATAGCATCCATTTCATGAGTAATTAAAACGACTGTTAATCCTAATTTTTGATTGATTTTTTTTAATAAATCCAATATTTGATTAGTATTTTCTGGATCAAGTGCAGATGTTGCTTCATCAGAAATTAAAATTTCAGGATCATTAGCTAAAGCACGTGCAATTGCAACTCTTTGTTGCTGTCCTCCAGATAATTGAGCTGGGTAACTTTTAGCAAATTCTTTCAATCCCACTAAATCTAATAATTCAATTGATTTATTAATGATTTCTTTTTCTTTTAATTTACTGTGTTTTAATGCAAAAGCAATATTATCTTGAACCGTTCTTTCATTTAAAAGATTAAAATGTTGAAAAATCATTCCAATATTTCGACGTTCTTTTCTTAAATCACCAACAGAAATATTTTTTTCTTTTCCATCAACATTTTTATAAAATTCTTTTCCTAAAACCTTAACAATTCCTGAACTAGGTTTTTGCAATAAATTAATCGTTCTTACTAAAGTTGATTTACCTGCTCCAGAATATCCGACTACTCCAAAGATATCTCCCTTTTTTATTGACAAAGATACATCTTTAACAGCATGAATTGTTTTATCTTTGAGTGGAAATTTAACATTAACTTTATCTAATTCAATTATATTTTCAGTCATTTTAAATTCTCCTATTTAAAAGTTTTATTCCAAGCAGGAATATATTTATCACCGTAAATTTTCTTAATTACTTTTTCAATATCTTTATTCTGAATTGATTTTACTACTTTTTTATATTTTTCATTATTTTTTTGATCTTTATTTGCAGCTACAAAATTAACCCATTGCTTAGAATCTTTATTTAAAGGTTCAGTAAAAATAGTTTGCTTTTTAGTTAAGTTAGCACTAATTGCAAAATTAGTATTAACAACTGATGCAGCAACATCATTTAAAGAACGGGCCGTTTGTGAGGCATCAACTTCCTTAATTTTTAAATTCTTTTTATTTTCTGTAATATCATTAATTCCTTTGAAATTACTTCCAGAACTTAATTTAATTAATCCAGCATTTTTTAATAAATATAAAGCTCTACTTTCATTGGTAGTATCATTTGGAATTATAATTTTTGAATTTTCTGGAATATCTTTCACACTTTTATATTTATTAGAATAAATTTTCATTGGTTTTAAATAAGTTTCACCAATTGAAACAATATTTGACTTATTAGATTTATTCCAATTATTTAAAAATGCAAAATGTTGAAAGGCATCTAAATCAATTTGTTTTTGTTCTAAAGCACGATTAGGAGCACTGTAATCTGTAAATTTCTTATATTCAATATCTAATCCATATCTATCTTTAGCGCTCTTTTTTACTGCATTCCAAAACTCATCATCATTTTTAGTTCCACTCATAATTCCAATTGTAACCTTATTATCTGTTTTAGCGCTGTTACCAACAAAACTAAACCATGCAATAATACCTAATACTGCAACAATAATAATTCCAATGATACTGTTCTTTAATCTTTTACTCATATCTAACACCTCATATTTTTTATGTATTTTATTTAAATAAAAAAAGCACTCGTCCTATAAAAAGGACGAATGCTATTCGTGGTACCACCTTAGTTTGTAGTGTTATTAAACCCTACCTCTAAAGACTGCTCTAAAAAGAAAAGTCTTGCTCTTATATCGAAAGCAACTCCGTTATTAGCTAAATATTCACTAATAAAAACTTTTAAGAACCCATCTTCTTAAATTTCAACTCAACTCTTTTCACCAACCAGAGTTTCTCTGAGAGAATTCATTTAATACTCAATTCATATCACGTTTGTTATATTTAAATAATTTTTATAATAATAAAATAAAAGTAACTACTTTGTCAACAAATTTATTAATTAATTTTAAAATGCATATATTTCATTGCAAAAATAACTAATTCTTCAACTGGAATTTGCATATCGTCTTCAGCCCAAACAATTAAAATTTCTGTTAAGCCACCAGAAATTAAAGCAATCAATAGTTTTGATGAATTTTCTCTTAATTCTAAAATCTTATCATTAACCAACATCGTCATATAATTTTTAAGTTGTCTTAATAATAAGTTAGATAAATCATTATTTAAAATAATCATCAACATATCTTTATGGTCTTTAATAATATTAAAAAAAGTTGATGCCAATTGATCAAATGTAATTGATTTATCAGTTGCAACACTGTCAACAAAGGTCCTAAAAACTTGTGCAATTTGTTCAATTACAACATCTTCTTTAGTATGAAAATGACGATAGAAAGTCATCCTAGATACACCAGATTTTTCGCAAATGCTTTTTACTGATATTTCTGTATATGGAGTTTCTATCATTAAATCAAACAACCCATCAATTATTAGTTGTTCACTATTATTAGTGTCACTCATAAAATGCTCCTTACTAAACTAACTATCCAAATATTAGAGACCAACAACTACTAATATTAAATTAATCTATATAAAATCACAAATTAAATTTTTAACAAATTTATCTAAAGTGAGTTATAATAAAGTCAATCTCTAATAAAGGATGTTGAAATTTATGGATACAAATTCGGATAATAGTCAAGAAAATAGATTAAATGGCTATGGTAGATTTATAAATATACTATTAAAATCTCTAATGTCATTTGTTGGAATTGCAATGCTAGCTCTTGGTGCTACTTTCTTAAAAGAAGGTAATTTAGGTCTTGATCCGTTTACTGCTGTGAATACAGGAATGGCTAGTATTTTACATACAGACCTTGGTACATTTCAACTTGGAGCCAACTTTGTTATTTTTATCTTTATTTTAATTTTAGATCGTAAGAAAATTGGAATTGGAACAATTATGAATATGATTCTTGTAGGTTATGAAATTCAATGGTTCTCATCTATTTATGAATCAATTCTCCCAGGAAATGTTAATTTTTTCGTTATCATTACCAACCTATTCTTAGGTTTAGTTTTATTCACTGCTGGTAGTTCAATTTATATGGCACCTAATTTAGGGGTTGCACCATATGATGCGATTGCACCAATTGCTTCCGATAGATTACATGTTAAATATAGAACCGCAAGAGTTATTCAAGATATTCTATTCTTGATTGCTGGATTAGTTGTTGGTGGTCCAATCGCAATTGCTACAATTATTACTGCATTTTTTGCTGGTCCACTAATTTCATTTTGGACTAAAGTTATTAGTAAACCAATTGTTACAGCAATTGATAACTTCTCATTTCAACCATCAATTAAACATGTTGCAACCGGAGTTTCTAAAGCAACCGTTAATGGTTATCATTTTTTAAGTTCTGCATATAATACAACAGTTGATGTACAAATGAATTTATCTGGTTACTCATTCAAGGAATTATCAGAAAGATTACATGAAGCTGAAAAGAATATGAATGATTCACAAAAAGCATTTAATGCATATCGTACACAATTTAGAATGTTAACTGCTGAACTAGTTAAAAGAAGAGAAAAAGAAGAACAAAAAAAATATAAGAATAAAAAAACGAAATCTTAAGATTTCGTTTTTTTATTTGTCATTTGATAAGGATCAACCCAATTATTAAAATCATTTTCATTTACATAACCAGTTTTAATTGCGGCTTCTTTTAAATTTAATTTATTTTTTAAGGCAAATTGAGCAATTTCTGCAGCTTTATGATATCCAATATGTGGTGATAAAGATGTTACTGTCATTAATGACTCATTTACTAATTTTTTCATTTGTTCTGAGTTAACTTCTAATCCTTTGATTAATTTATCGGTGAAAGATTTAATTAACCCAGCCATTAATTGTATTGATTCTAAAACAGTATCAATAATCAAAGGCTTATAAACATTTAATTCAAAATTACCTTGACTATTTGCTAATCCAATTGTTGTATCATTTCCAACAACTTTAGTTGCAGCCATTATTAAAGCTTCCGCTTGAGTTGGATTAACCTTCCCAGGCATTATCGATGATCCTGGTTCATTTGATGGAATAATAAATTCTCCATACCCTGCTCTTGGACCAGATGATAAAAATCTAATGTCATTAGCTATTTTCATCAAATCTGTATCCATAACTTTAACAGAGCTATGAAAATTAACAATCGTTGAATGACTAGCTAATCCAAAAAATTTGTTTTGAACTTTTAAATCAAGTCCCGTTTCTTTTGATAATTCATTAACTATAAATTTATCAAAATTTTCATAAGTATTCATTCCTGTACCAACAGCAGTTCCACCAATTGGAATTTCATAAACTGCATTAATATTATCATTCAAATATTTAATATCATGATCAATTGTACTAACCCATCCAGAAATTTCTTGCCCTACAGTCAATGGTGTTGCATCTTGTAAATGAGTTCTACCAATTTTAACAATTTCAGAAAATTCAATTTCTTTATCTTGTAATACTAACTTCATATTTTTTAAAGAAGACATTAAACTTTCGGTTTCTTTAATAATTGCAATGTTCATTGCTGTTGGAAATACATCATTTGAACTTTGACAACGATTAACATCATCATTAGCTAATAATTTAACATCCGGATTAATTTCATATGCTAAGTTAACAATTACTTCATTAACATTCATATTGGTTTGTGTACCAGAACCAGTTTGATAGATATGTAATGGAAAATCTTTCATTAATTCTTCATCATTAAAAGATAAGAGATTATCACAAGTCTGAACGATTAATTCTCCCTTTATTTCATCAATCTTTTTATTGTCCAAATTAACTTTAGCCACACATTTTTTAATTTTAATTAATGATCTAATTAAAACTACTGGCATAGTTGGTCCATTTGGAAAATTAAATCGACTCCTTTGTGTTTGTGCTCCCCATAGGGCATCCTTTGGTACTTTTACTTCACCAATACTATCTGATTCAACTCGATAATCCATAAATTAATCCTCCTTTTATTAAACATTATTTTACACTAATCAATCTACAAAATAAAAAAGGAATGATAAATTCATCCCTTTTAGTTTCTATTTTTTTCAATCATATCAGATACTATTTTTACTAATACACCACTAAAAATAAAAACTGATACTAATCTAACAATAAATAACATAGCAATTAGAAATCCTGAATAACCATTATATCCATCTTTAAAATATGACCACATAAATGTAATTAAAGTTGTTGAAAGTGTTGTAATACAAATTGTAATCCAATTATAAAGTTTATATGCAGTAGCAGCAAAACCTACTTCAGAAGCTAACCCCTGAATTAATCCAGAAATTAAGGTTGCAGCTCCCCATTGTCCACCAAATATCATTTCAACAGCAGAAGCTAAAAATTCTCCTAATGTAGATGATAGCGGAATTCTAATTACAAAAGCTGCTAATGGTCCAGCTAAAGTCCATAATCCAAATAATATTTCATTACTAAATGGTGCTAATCCAATTGGAGTTAAAAGTGCATTTAAAACACTATATAAAAATCCAGTTCCCCAAAAAATAACTCCACTAAATACTGCAATTAAAGCAATTGATATAATATCTTTCAAGTGCCATTTTTTTAATACATTCATGATGATTCCTCCAAAATAAAAGATCTCCAAATAATTGGAGACCCTTGAAATCATCATAAATAGATTAAGAAGTACGTCTACTTCCTAAAAAACATTTTCCCTTCGTAAGCTTTAACTTAATCAGGTTCAATGGGTATGATCTCAGCCAAAAGGCACCCCGCATATTTGTTATCTTTATTCTATATTATTTATATCTTAATATCAATCTTTTATAAATTAAGTCGCTTATAAACTTCGTCAACATTTCTTAAATGATAATTGTAATCAAATGCATCATCAATTTCATCGTCATTTAATTTATCGGTAATTTTACTTTCGTTATTAACTAAATCTTTAAATTGGATTTTTTCATCCCATGATTTAGCAGTTAAAGGTTGTACAGTATCATATGCTTCTTCTCTACTCATACCTTTATCAATTAATTTTAATAAAACACGTTGAGAATAAATTAAACCATATGTTTTAGTCATATTTTCTTTCATTGTATCTTCGAATACATCAAGATTTTTCAAAATATTATTAAATCTATGAAGCATATAATCAATTAAAGAAGTTGAACTAGGTAAAATAATTCTTTCAGCAGATGAATGTGAAATATCTCTTTCATGCCACAAAGTTACATCTTCATATGCAGTCTGAATATGTCCTCTAATCACTCGAGCAAGACCAGTAACATTTTCTGAACCAATTGGATTTCTTTTATGTGGCATTGCTGAAGATCCTTTTTGTCCTTTATTAAAATGTTCTTCTACTTCGTGAATTTCAGATCTTTGTAATGATCTAATTTCAGTAGCAAAATTTTCAATACTAGTTGCAATTAGACCAATTGTAGCAATATAATCTGCATGCAAATCTCTTGGTAATACTTGACTTGCAATATCTTGATTACGAATACCTAATTTATTACAAACATATTCCTCTACAAATGGAGGAACATTAGCAAAAGTTCCAACTGCACCAGAAATCTTACCTGCTTCAACCTCTTTTGAAACATATTCGAAACGATTAATATTTCGTTTCATTTCAGCATACCAACGAGCAATTTTCAAACCAAAAGTAGTTGGTTCAGCTTGAACTCCATGGGTTCTTCCCATCATAACTGTGTATTTATATTTCAGTGCTTTTTCTTTAATTGTTTCTAATAATGTATTTAAATCTTCTTTTATTACTTCATTTGCTTGTTTCAAACGATAACCTTGTGCTGTATCAACAACATCTGTACTGGTTACTCCGTAGTGAATCCATTTTTTTTCATCACCTAATGATTCAGAAACATTTCTAGTAAATGCAACAATATCATGGTGTGTAATTGCTTCAATTTCATCGATTCTATCAACATTAAAAGTAGCATTTTCATTGATTTTTTTTACATCGTCTGCTGGTATTTCCCCTAACTTAGACCAAGCTTCATCAATTGCAATTTCAACTTCTAACCAAGATTGATATTGATTTTTTTTTGACCAAATATCCCTCATTACATCACGTGTATATCTTTCAATCATTTTTAAATGTTCTCCTTTAAGTGAATCTATCTTGAAGTATTATTTAATATTTGTTTTTCACTGTTATAACTTAACATTATATTAGGTTTTTAGCAAATACACATCAAAACACGAACTATAGTTTTTTTGAAAATATGATAGTTCTTGATTTTATCCGATTTCATTGATAAGCTAGTATATGGATAAAAATTAAATTTAATTATGAGGTGCAAAAAATGTCATCAATTGTAGTAGTTGGAAGTCAATGGGGAGACGAAGGTAAAGGTAAGATCGTTGATTATTTAAGTAATGATGCTGACGTAATTGCTCGCTACCAAGGTGGCGATAATGCCGGTCATACAATTGTTTTCAACAACCAAAAATTTCAATTACAGCTTATTCCATCTGGGATTTTTTACTCAGATAAAATAGCAGTAATTGGTAATGGCGTGGTATTGAATCCTAAATCTCTTTTCAATGAATTAAAATATCTTAATGACAGAGGTGTTAATACTGATAACCTACGAATTTCTAGTAGAGCTCATGTAATTATGCCTTATCATACTTTATTTGATTCCTTACAAGAAAAGATGAAGGAAGAAAAAATTGGTACTACTAATAAGGGAATTGGACCAGCTTACATGGATAAGGTGGAAAGAATTGGAATAAGAATTGCTGATTTAATCAATCCTAAAACCCTTGAAAAAAAATTAAAATCTAATTTAAAACTTAAAAACAACATTCTTAAAAACTTATATGGCGAACCTGAA
Source organism: Lactobacillus sp. S2-2 (assembly GCF_021698855.1). Taxonomy (GTDB): domain Bacteria; phylum Bacillota; class Bacilli; order Lactobacillales; family Lactobacillaceae; genus Fructilactobacillus. The sequence continues at coordinate 94,391 of NZ_WWFA01000001.1, read as the reverse complement.
TTAGATTTTGACGAAATTTACAATGAATATCTTGAATATGGTAAACGTATTGAAAAATATGTTGATGATACTTCAATTATTTTAGAAGACAAACTAGATAATAATGAAAATATTTTATTTGAAGGTGCTCAAGGAGTAATGCTTGATGTTGATCATGGTACTTATCCATATGTAACTTCATCAAATCCAATTGCTGGTGGTGCTGCAGTAGGTTCTGGTATTGGACCAACTAAAATTAATCAAATCATCGGAACATGTAAAGCTTACACTTCCAGAGTTGGTGAAGGTCCATTCCCAACTGAACTTAATGATGAAATTGGTGATAAAATTAGAGAAACTGGCCACGAATATGGTGTTGTTACTAAAAGACCAAGAAGAATTGGATGGTTTGATAGTGTTGCAATGCGTCATGCAGCTCGTGTCTCAGGATTTACTAACTTAGCTTTAAATTGCCTTGATGTTTTAGATGATTTAGATACAATCAAAATTTGTCGTGCTTACAAATTAAACGGTAAAGAAATTAGTCACTATCCTGCTAATCTTGATGTTTTAGATGATTGTGAACCAATTTATGAAGAATTACCTGGATGGAAAGAAGATACTACTAATATTAAAAAATTTGACGACCTACCACAAAATGCACAAAATTATTTACGCAAAGTTGAAGAATTGACTGGTGTAAAACTAGCCGCATTCTCAGTAGGACCAGATCGTGAACAAACTAATATTTTAAAAGATTTATGGTAAAAAAAAAACATAGCTAATTGCTATGTTTTTTTTTTACAATCGTACAAATATAATCTTTATCAATTAATAAATTATTTACTTTAAATTTTTCATTTTTACGAGTTGCAATATTAAAATTAATTAAATCAACATGAACAGACTGAGGTCTTCCCATCAATCCAACTCCTAATAATTTTAGGACAGCTTCTTTAATTGTCCATAATGTTAGAGTTTTACTAGGATTTTCTTTTAAATAATCTATTTCATTATCCGTAAATGCTTTTTTGATTTTATTAAAAGAAAAAGGACGAATCATTTCTAGATCCACCCCAATTTCTTCATCAGATACAACAACTACTACTAATTCATGAGAATGAGAAATAGAAAAAAATAAATTATTGTTATCGATAATTGGACGTCCCAATTTATCAAAATTGACAATCTTATCGTTAATTAATTCATTAACTGGTAAATTTAATAATTCACTCAATAAAACTCTTCCAACTAATTTTTGTTGTTTTTTATTATCTTGATTAATATTTAATTTTAAATAATATTTTTTGTATTTAGGATTTTTAATTGAATCAAATAAATATTTCATTTTAAAATCTCCATAAAAAAATATTATCCACCCATCAAATGAACCCCTTTATCAGCAAAAACAATGTCTCCTGTCATTCCTGTTGATAAATCACTCATTAAGAAAGCTGCAACATTTCCAATTTCTTGTTTGGTTACACTCTCATTATCAACTGTTAAAGCATCAGACATTCTTAATAAATCATCATGTCCTTTAATACCTGTAACAGCTAATGTTTTAACTGCACCAGCAGAGATTGCATTAACTCTAATTTTATCTTTACCTAGTTCTGCAGCTAAATAACGTACTGAAGCTTCAAGAGAAGCCTTAGCAATTCCCATCATATTATAATTTGGAATTGCACGAATTGAACCTAAGTATGTAAGAGTTACAATACTTCCTGGTTGCTTTAAAACTTCTTTAGCATGTCTAGTAACAGAAATCAATGAGTATGCACTAACATCTTGAGCTAAGTTATATCCATCTTTCTTAGTGTTAATTACACCATTTTCCAAAGTTTCTTTATCAGCATATGCAATTGCATGAATAACACCATCAATTTTTCCAAAACGATCTTTAATTTCTTTAAAAGCTTTTTCAACATTACTATCTTCAGCAACATCACATTCAATCATTGCTTGATTTTCATCAACAATTCGATCAATACTTTTTTTCATTCTTTCATTTTGGTAAGTTAATATTACTTCCCCACCTTGGGCTTGTATTGCTTGTACACATCCCCAAGCAATACTTTTTTTATTAGCTACACCCATAACTAAAATTTTTTTACCTTCTAAAATACCAGTCATACTAGTCTTTCTCCCTCCGGAATTTATCAATACTATATATTATAGCAATAAAAATATAAAAATAAAAATTTTTTATTTAAAACTACGATATCTTGCAAAACGTTTTTTTAGTAAATCATCCACTGACATATTAGATAATTCAGAAATTTTATTCAAAATCATATTCTTAAAATTCTCAATATCAGTATCATTTTTTACTTCCGGAATGATTTTATCAATAATTCCATCTTCTAATAATTCTTCTGGCGTTAATCGCATTACATCTGCCGCTTCTTTAACTTTACTTGAATTTTTCCATAAAATTGTTGCATATCCTTCAGGGGAAAGAACAGAATAAATACTATTTTCAAAAGACCAAACACAATCACCAACTGCAAGTGCTAGCGCACCTCCACTACCACCTTCACCAATTATTACTGAAATATATGGCGTCTTTAATTGCATTCCCTTTAAGATTAATTGAGAAATCATATATCCTTGACCATGATATTCTGCATCAACTCCCGGATAAGCTCCAGGGGTATTAATCAAAGTTATAATTGGTCTTTTAAACTTTTCAGCTTGTTCCATTAATCGAAGTGCTTTTCGATAACCATCAGGTTCAGCTGAACCAAAATGGCGTTCTACATTTTCTTCATTATTAGTTCCTTTTTGAATTCCAATAATTGTAACTGGTTGATTATCAATCATCCCAATTCCTGAATAAACAGCAGAATCATCGCCATAAGCTCGATCTCCATGTAATTCAATGAATTCATTTGTAAGACCAGAAACTAACTTTTGAATTGAAATTTTATCAGAATTTCTGGCTTTTTGTACTTTTTCAAAAGCACTCTTTTCCTCTGACATTTTAAGCACCACCTTCATGAATTGCTAAAATTTTACTCAACTCACTTTTTAAATTAGATCTTTTTATAATTGCATCTAAAAAACCATTTTTTAATAAAGTTTCAGCTTGTTGAAAATCTTCTGGGGGTCTTTGCTGAATTGTATTTTCAATAACTCGACGACCGGCAAAGCCAATCGATGCTTTAGGTTCTGAAATAATAATATCACCTTGCATTGCAAAACTGGCTGTAACTCCACCAAAAGTTGGGTCTGTAATTAAACTTATATACAATAAACCAGCTTTTGAATGTTCATTAATTGCTTCTGAAACTTTAGCCATCTGCATTAAAGAATTAATTCCTTCTTGCATTCTAGCACCACCAGAAGCTGTAAATACAATAACTGGTAATTGCTTTTCAGTAGCACCTTCAAATAGTTTTGCTAATAATTCACCTGTAGCAATTCCTAAACTAGCCATAATAAATCTTGAGTCCATCACTGCAAGTCCTACTTTATGACCATTAATTTTTCCAAAACCTGTAATAACACTTTCATTTAACCCTGTTACATCTTTTGCTTTTTTTATTTTATTTTGATATTTATCATCATCGAAGCGACTAGGTACTGTTATATCAGAATTTATTTGTTCAAAATCATCACAAATCATTTCAATTCTTTCTTTTGCACCTAATCTCATGCCATAACTACAGTTTGGGCACTCTTTAAATTTACCTAAATCTTTATAGTAAATATTTTCTCCACAAGATTTACACTTAATCCATAATCCATCAGGAATTTTTTGATTTCTCAATTCTAATTCCTTTGTAGTTGGAGTATTAAACTTGTTTGTCTTCATTTTTTTTCATCCATTCTTTTAGAAAAGTAGATTCAATATAATTGTTGTTGAAATCACCTGAATTAAAGCATTGATCTTTTAATAAATCAATCAAGAAATCACGGTTTGTATTAACACCTTCAATTTCGAATTCAGTTAATGCTCTTAACATTTTATTAATTGCCTTTTCTTTAGTTGGCATATGAACAATTATTTTAGCAATCATTGAATCATAGTAAGGTGAAATAACACTACCACTCTCAATACCTGAATCAATTCTTACACCCATTGTTCCATATGGAAAACGAACAGATTTGATTTTACCAGCCTGTGGAATAAAATTATTTTTTGGATCCTCAGCATTAATTCGGCATTCAATCGCATAACCTTTAACCTTACAATCTTTTTGATCATATGGTAAGTGGTCTCCATTAGCAACCATAATCTGTGACTTGATTAGTTCAACTTGTGCTACTTCTTCAGTAATTGTATGTTCAACCTGTAATCTAGTATTCATTTCCATAAAATAAAAATTATGATTTCTATCCATTAGAAACTCAAAAGTTCCAGTATTTTCATAATCAATTCCTTGCATTGCCTTAACAACAATTTGACCTAACTCGGTTCTTTCTTGCTCTGATAATTTTAAAGAAGGACTTTCTTCGATGATTTTTTGATGATTACGTTGAAGTGAACAATCACGTTCTGGAAAATAAATTGCTTTACCAAATTGATCACGAATTGCTTGCATTTCAATATGTTTAGCATCACTAATATCTTTTTCAAGATAAAGACGATCATCACCATATGACAATTTACTTTCACGTTTAGTATCTTCATATGCAACTTTTAATTCATCATCATTATCAACTCTTCTAATTCCTTTACCACCACCACCGGCAGCAGCTTTTAACATCACTGGATATCCAATTTCATTTGAAATTTTTTTTGCTTCATCAAAAGAATTTAAGAATCCTTCAGAACCTGGGATGGTTGGAACTCCATTATTCTTCATTGCAGTCTTTGCATTTGATTTATTTCCCATTAAATCAATTACAGAAGAACTTGGACCAATGAATTTCACATTACATTTTTCACATAATTCCGCAAATTCATTATTTTCTGATAAAAAGCCATAACCAGGATGAATTGCATCACTACCAGTTAAAACAGCGGCATTTAAAATTGCTGGAATGTTCAAATATGCATCATTAGGACCACCAACACAAACTGCTTCATCGGCTAAATCAACAAATAAACTTTCTGCATCAGCAGTAGAATAAATAGCAACAGCTTTCATATTCATTTCATGTAATGAACGAATAATTTGAACTGCAATTTCACCACGATTAGCAATTAAAACTTTTTTAATCATATTAAATCACCTTAAGATTCAATGGCAAACATTAAATCAGCTTCACAAATCACTTCATCATCTCGTTTTACAATTCCGTGACCTACTCCGATGTTTTTCTTTAATTTTGAAAGTTCAACACTTAGATGTAATTGGTCTCCCGGACGAAAATGATCAAAAAATTCAGCTTTTTTAATTCCACCAAAGAAAACATTCTTTCCTTTATGTTCATCCATTGAAAGAATTGAAACAACTCCTGTTTGAGCAAGTGCTTCAATTACAATTGGCCTTGGCATTTTTGGATCTTCTTGATTTTGAAAAAACCATTCATTAATTGATAATAATTTAGTTGAACTAGCTCTTTCACCTGGCACAACTTCATCAATTCGATCAATCATTTCAAATGGATATCTTTGAGGAATATAATTATTAACTTCAAAACTCATTAAATTAATCCTCCTCAATTTCAAATAAAGGCTCATCATATTCAATCATGTCACCATTATTTACTAATTTTTTAACTAATGTACCACTTACAGTACTTTTAATTTCATTAATTACTTTCATAGCTTCAATCACACAGATAACTTCACCTTTTTTGATGTGATCTCCTTCTTCTTTAAAGACTGGTTTTTCAGGGCTAGGAGAAAAGTAAACTAATCCAACCATTGGTGCTTTTAATTTATAGTTATCATTTGATTGACTACTTTGATTACTAACATCTTCTGATTGAACATTATTTTCTACATTAGAATTATTTTTTAAAGTAGTATTTTCCACTTTTTGATCTAATTTACTGAAATAGACGTTAACGTCATTCCCATCAATCTTTAATTCTTTCAAACTAGATTGATCGAACTTATCCATTAAATGTTCAATGTCTTTCCCGTTCATTAACCTTCCCACTTTCTAAATGCAATTACGGCGTTATGTCCACCAAATCCAAATGAATTACTAATTGCAGTGTTTACTGTACCTTTATTATTACTATCATTTACAATTTCAACATTAACTTCTGAATCAAGATTTTCTAATCCAACGTTAACTGGCATTTGATCATTTTGTAATGCACCAATTAAAGCAATAGCTTCAATTGCACCTGCAGCACCTAATGCATGACCTGTCATCCCTTTAGTTGAACTAACTTTTAGATGATCATTATCTTTAAATAACTTGTTAATTGCTCTTGATTCAGCTTCATCATTTGCATGAGTAGCAGTTCCATGAGCATTGACATAATCTAATTCATTAACATCGATATTACCTTCATCAATTGCTTGTTTCATAGCTGCAATTGCCCCAGTACCTTCTGGATCTGGAGAAGTTAAATGATATGCATCACTTGTTGTTCCATAACCAACTACCTCAGCTAAAATATTTGCTCCACGAGCTTTAGCATGATCATAGTCTTCTAAAACAACAGTTCCTGCACCTTCACCCATAACAAATCCATTACGATCCTTATCAAAAGGCATTGAAGCACGTTTTGGATCAGTAGAATCAGATAATGCAGTTAAAGCAGCAAAACCAGCAATTCCAATTTCATTAACTGAAGCTTCTGAACCACCAGCTATAATAATTTTAGCTTCACCATTTTTAATTGCTCTAAAAGCATTTCCAATGGCATTTGTACCAGAAGCACAAGCAGTTACAATTGTTTGACTAGTATTTTTTGCATCAAAAAACATTGATACATTACCAGCAGCCATGTTAGCAATTGCTTTTGGAACAAATAAAGGTGATACACGTTTTGGCCCTTTATCATGCATTTTAATAACTTGTTCTTGAATCGTTGTTAAACCACCAATTCCAGTTGCGTAAATAACGCCTAAATCTTCTGGTTTATAACTTCCTTTTTCTAATCCAGCTTGTTGCATTGCTTCAACTGAAGTGTATAAAGCATAAGTTGCGTAATCATCTAATTTACGAAAGTTTTTCTTTTCTAATCTTTCAGTTGGATCAAAATCTTTTAATTCTGCAGCAACTGTAATTCCAGTTTCACTGGCATCAAATTTAGTAATTGGTGCAATTCCTTGCTTAGAATTTAAAAATCCGTCAATTGTTTCTTTTGCGTCATTTCCAACAGAAGTCAAAGCTCCCATTCCTGTAATAACAACTCTTTTACTCATGTGTATCCTCCTAAAAAACTAAATAGTTAATCCACCATCAACTGTAATTACTTGACCTGTAATGTAATCATTTGAAATTAAAAACTGAACAGTTTCAGCAATTTCTTCAGGTTTACCAAATCGTTTTAATGGAATTTTGTTTTCAAAATCACTTGCAATTTTATCACTCAATTTATCAGTCATTGCAGTTCTAATCATCCCTGGAGCAACTGCATTTGAACGTACTCCTCTTAAAGCACCTTCTTGAGCAATTGTCTTAGTTAATCCGACAATTCCAGATTTACTTGCAGAATAATTAGCTTGTCCAACATTTCCATGAAGTCCTGAAATACTTGACATATTAATAATTACACCAGTACGTTTCTTTTGCATTACTTTTAAAGCATATTTTGACATATTAAAAGTACCAACTAAATTAGTACTTATAACATTTTCAAATGATTCTTCCGACATTCTGGTCATTAACTTATCTTCAGTAATTCCTGCATTATTAACTAATGCATCAATTTGACCATATTTTTCAACGATTTCTGAAATCATACGATTGGCATCTTCATCTTTTGAAACATCACCAACGATAAAATCAATTTCATTGTTCATTTGTTCTTTAATGGAATTCTTTTCATCATCTGATAAATCACGATGAGAATTAATAATTACAAAATTATTTTCATCTTCTGCTAATTTTACAGCTGTTGCTAATCCAATTCCCTTAGCGGCACCAGTAATTAAAGTAATTTTTTTATCCATATTAATTATTTTCTCCCGTTGTAAGTTCTTCTTTTAGCTTATTAAACTTGTCTATACTATCTACGTTAAATATTTTTAAATTTTTATATGTTTTCTTGGCGAATTTGGACAATGTATCTCCAGGACCTATTTCAATTAAAGTATCAACATCATAATCTTCAACCATTTTTTCTAAATCTTCATAAAAATGAGTTGGTGTAACTAATTGATCTCTTAAAACTTCTTTAATTGATGTAACATTAAATGATTCTTTAGTTGTATTACTAATCACTGGAAATTTCGGTTCTTTAAAATCAACTTGTTGTAATCTTTGATAAAGTTTATCACTAGCAGATTGCATTAAAGGAGTATGAGAAGACACCTTAACGTTTAAGGGCACAACTCTTTTGGCACCTTTTTCCAATAATTTATCGGTTGCTTCTTTAACTCCTTGAACAGTTCCACCAATTACTGTTTGATCTTTTGTATTAAAATTAGCTGGATAAACTCCATCTATTTCATTACATACTTCAACCACCAACTTAGGATCAATCTTTAAAACAGCAGCCATCTTTCCAGGATTTTCAAGGCCAGCTTCATCCATATACTTAGAACGATCTGAAACCAATTTAAGTCCTAAATCAAAAGATAGTGCTTCAGCCGAAACTAAAGCACTATATTCGCCCAGACTTAACCCAGTCATTGCAATAGGTTTAAGTCCAATCGTTTCAATTAAACGATTGATTCCATAACTCATTGCTAAAATCGAAACTTGAGTATTTTCAGGATTATTTAATTTATCTGAATCAGAAAGATCTAAGTTAAGTGCTTTTGAAGCTTGATCAATTACTTCTTTATATAAAGGTTCAGATTCATAAAAATCTTTTCCCATGTCGGCAAATTGTTGCCCTTGTCCACTAAATAAATAACCAATTTTCAAAATAAAACACTCCTTAGAAAAAAAAGTTAATGATTAATCATTAACTTTATTTGCAACATAATCAACTAATTGTTGAACTGTTTCCATACCTTCATCGCCATCAATTTCGATGTCATATTCATCTTCTAATGCATCAACAATTTCAAAGATATCTAAACTATCTAAATCAAGATTTTCTTTAAAATTAGTTTCTGGTTTGATGTCTTCAATTTTAACATCAGTTTGATCTGCAACGATTTCTTTAATCTTATCTAAAACTTGTTCTTTGTTTGCCATAATTTAACACTCCATATAAATATATTTAATATCTAACAACAACTGTACCAACGGTAAGTCCACCGCCAAATCCAGTTAGTACTAGATAGTCGCCTCGATTAATTCTACCCTCATTTATCAATTCTGACAACAATAAAGGTTCACTTGCAGCAGCAGTATTCCCATAACTATCAATGTTTATAGGTAATTTATCTGCTGGTAAATCTAATTTTTTTGCAACTTTATCAACAATTCTCGCATTAGCTTGATGTAAAATAAAATACTTAATATCTTTTAATTCTAAGTTTGCTTTTTCTAAAGCACGATTAATTGATAATGGTACATTTTTTGTCGCAAAATTATAAACGGCATGTCCATCCATTTGGAAAAATTGATTACTTTGATCATCAGATTTACCAAATGGATTATTTCCATTCATATGACCTGCAGTCAATGAAGATCCCATTTCACCAAAAGTATTTAAATCAGATGCAAGAACCTCACCACCTTGACTATTTTCAGCCAAAACACCTGCCGCTCCATCTCCGAATAATACAGCTGTTGATCGATCATTCCAATCAATTAATTTACTCAATTTTTCACTACCGATTACGATTCCTTTACTATTTTCTTTTTTTGAAAGTAAAGAATTCAATAAATCTACTCCATATGCGAATCCAGAACAAGCCGCATTGATATCAAAAGCAATTGCATTTGTTGCTTTTAAATTACCTTGTACTGTTGCTGAAACTGATGGAGTTAGATAATCTGGTGACATTGTTGCCACAATAATATAATCAATTTCATTTGCGTTTATTTTTGCTTGCTTTAATAATTTATTTGCCACATCAGTTGCCATTGAAGTATTTGTTTCTTCAATAGCGATGTATCTGTTTTTAATTCCAGTTCTACGACTAATCCACTCATCTGAAGTATCCATAATTTTAGCTAAATCATTATTAGATACCTTTTTTTGTGGAATACTATTTGCAGATGCAAGAATAGAAAAATTATTCATGAGTTTTAACTCCTAAAGTGAGCCTTATTGATTTCTTTCTTCTTTACTTACTATAAAAGTCAACTTAGCATCACATACTTTATTTTCTCCCACATACGCTTCACATTCAACTGAACCGGTATTACTACGCTTTTTAATCATGTTTACCTTAAAAGTGATTACATCACCAGGTCTAACCATTTGTCTAAATTTAGCGTTTTTAATATCACCCATGTATGCCGTTTTATTTTTAAATTCAGGTGATTTTAAAATTAAAATTGAAGCAACTTGTGCCATTGATTCAATAATTAAAACACCAGGCATAACAGGATCGCCAGGAAAATGGCCTTGGAAGAATTCTTCATTAATTGTAACATTTTTTGTTGCAACAATTGATTCTCCTGGAACCATTTCTTCAACACGATCAATAAATAGAATTGGGTAACGATTTGGAATTAAATCCATAATTTCCTTTGCGTTCATTAAACTCACGTTGTTCACCTCTGTGTGATACTTTCTTATTAATTTTATATGATTAAAATAATCAGTATTTATAGTTTCTTAGAAAATAAAATAATTATCAAGTTATTTTCAACAAATTGAATCAAAAAATCAAATAAATGCTTTTATATCAACTTTTACACAACTAATCACTTAATTATATATATGTTACATAAGATTAATACCGTAACAAATAAATTCATTTAATCAAAACATATTACTTATCTTATCAAAAAAACTGTTGTATAATTTCACACTGAATTATTTATTAAAAAATTCAAAATTATTAAAGGAGGAAGAAATTAATGAATAAAATCACAATTGGAAAATCAAACGTTACAACATTGCCTCTTGGTCTTGGAACTAATGCAGTTGGTGGTCATAATCTTTTTCCTAATTTAAACGACGAAACTGGTATTAAAATAATTAAACAAGCACTTAATTCTGGAATTACATTATTAGATACAGCTTTTGCTTATGGAATGGGTAGATCTGAAGAATTAATTGGTGAAGCAATTAAAGGATATGATCGTTCAAAAATTATAATTGCAACTAAAGGAGCACAAAAAGTATTAAATAATGGCGATGTCGAAATTGATAATTCTCCTGAATTTTTAAGAGAAACTGTAGAAGCAAGCCTAAAAAGACTACAAACAGACTATATCGATATTTTTTATATTCATTTCCCAGATGATAAAACACCTAAAGATGAAGCTGTTAATTGTTTGAATGAATTAAAAAAAGAAGGAAAAATTAAAGCAATCGGAGTATCAAACTTCTCATTAGAACAATTAAAAGAAGCTAATAAAGATGGTTTAGTTGATATTGACGAAGAAGCTTATAATCTTTTTGATCGTGAAGCTGAAAAAGAAAGATTCCCATACCTAAATCAAAATAACATTTCTTTTGTACCTTTCTTCCCACTAGCATCAGGTCTACTAACTGGTAAGTATTCAAAAGAAACTTCTTTCCCAGAAAATGATATCCGTAATGGAAATCCTGATTTTATTGGTCAACAATTTATTAATAATGTTGAAAAGGTAAATCAAGTTAAAGAAATTGCTCAAAATCATAACGTTACAACTGCTCAAACTATCCTAGCTTGGTATATTAAAAATCCAAATATTTCAGTTGTTATTCCTGGAGCAAAGGAACCTGAACAAGTTCAAACCAATGCTAAAGCATTAGAAATTGATTTAACTCAAAATGAATATGATAAAATCGATAAAATTTTCAAATAAAAAATCGCTAATTAATTTAGCGATTTTTTATTTAGATCAATTAATACTAAATTAAACCATACTGCTACAATACAACCTAATGCATAAAAAAATGCAGTGATTATATAAAACAGTCCATTTAAAATGGTTTCATCTATCATATGTAATAAAAATACTTCTGCCATCACTGTAGAAAAAAAGATTATCACTATAAATAAGAATAAACCTGTAAAAATAATTATTAATAATATGTAATTTAACATCGAGGTAAAAATTATTTTAAAATATAAGATTATAAAGCCAAATATACTTTTAGTATGATTTTTAATATTATAATTATAGAACAAGGTAATTAAATTATTAAAAGTAATAAAAATTCCCGGAATAATTGTAAACGTGATAATAACATATCCAATTCCAAGTAATAAATTATCTAATTTAAACATTATGTAATGTAAGATAAATAAAATTACAAAATACACAATGATTAATCCTAAATATTTAAAAAATAGTATAACGTTAGTAAATAATTTAAAGGTTTGACGTATTTTAATCATTGCAACTGAGTCATTTGATGTAAACCCAAGAATAAATGAAACATAAAATAAAATAGATAATCCAAAAAAATTAAACAAACAATTGATATCAAACTACTTTCAAAATTATTAAAATGAATAAATACATTTTCATATTCTGATGTAGGTCCTTCATTAAGGAATCCGCTCAATAAAAAAAGTCCAAAAGAAAAACATGTCGGCAAAGCCATTAAAAATAATTTAACAAAATAACGTTTAATATTTATAACATTTTGAAGCATAATTCGGTACATTTAATCCTCCTACAAAAAAGTTGATCCAAGATCAACTTTTATTTTTTAATTTCTTTGAAAAATTTAATTGTAACCATATTAGTATAGATAGCAAAAATCAAACCAAATAAAGTAATTAGAATATTAACAATCCACCCTAAAAAACTTCCTATAACTGGAATTAAACTAAATAAAGCTGAAAATATTCCAATTGCAAGACCAAATACACTAGTAAATCCAAATGTAAGCAATCCAATTATTATCATTAGTCCAAAATAAGCTCCTCTATATCCACTTATTAAATTCCAAACATTTTTAAATGATAAAAATACACCTGTTTTGTTTTGTTTATTAATATCATCATAATAATTCAAATAATTAAATCCAAAAGTTATAGCAATATAAAAAAGTAAAACAATCAATCCTATAATAAAAATAGCAGTTAATAATCCACTTTGAATAAAGTATGCTGATACAAAAATTAATAAAGCGAAAACTCCGATAACTAGTGATACTGCTATTGAGAAAACAATTGAAATCAAAATAATTTTCCACCATGTATTCTTTTGTAAAAATAATGCAAAAGCATTTTTAAATTCAAAATTATCTTCTTGATCACTTTTCAAATAACCCATGCTCAAAGAAAGTTGTAAATAAGATAATATAAGAACTAAAATATAAGTTCCAAGTCCTAAACCAATATAATTGTTTAAAACACCAAAGACAGAATCAACAGTTACATCTGTCAAATTATCCAAAGAATTAAGAACTGTTCTATCTAATGAACTAGACATTCCATTAAAAAATAATCCAAAGACAATAACTGGCAAACTCATAAAAAATATTTTTTTAAAATTATTTTTTATTGTTATAAATGAATCTGATAAAACCCGTGAAATCATATAATTCTCCTTATTTTGAATTTATTTCTTCATAAAATGTAATCATTGTCATTTCATTCCAAATCCACCAAAAAATAAAAGCAATCACAAAAATAATAATTAAAATAGCTATTAAAATTCCTGATAACAATGAAGATAATGACATTAACAATGACAATAAATAAAGAACAAGACCAAAGACACCTATTAGTACTAAAACAATCAATATCGAAATTAAATTAACTAAAAATAATTTAAACTTATACCCTTTCATTAAATTCCATGCATTTCTGAAAGAATAAATAATATTATCTTGACCATTTAAAAAGTCATCATAGAATTTAATGAATATAAAAGCTAAACCATAAGAAATGATAAAGCTCAAAGCAAAAATTCCAATTACAATTACTAAGGAAATTAATAATCCAACAAAAGGAAAAATCCCCATTTGGTTACCAATGAATACATTAATAATTCCAATTCCAATAAAAATACTAGAAATTAGGCCAATAATTGCAACTGCAATTATCATAAAAAATAAAATAAAGAAAATTCCAATCACTTTTAAAGTGAACCCTTTGTGACGAAACATTTCAAATATATTTTTAAATTGATATGAATCATTACGTTTACTAATTAGTAAACCAATATCTGTTGCTAAATATAGAAACGCAGTAATAATCATAAAAATGAAAGAAAATAATAATAATAATCCGTTATTACTATAATTACCTAAGTTAGATAACATCCCAGCAAAAAGTAATGGCAATGACATCAACAATAACCTTAAAAAATTCTTTCGCGAAATTTCAAACGCTTTTGATAAAACATTTTTTATCATAGTATGTATAATTCCTCCAAACAAAAGTTAACTGTTTATCATTGTAACTTAATCATATTCATTTTTCATCAAAATAAAAAAAATTCTTCATAAAAATATGAAGAATTCTTATTATTTTATTAAAGTAATACTGTTACAGAAGCAGCAAGAATAATTAAAATTAATCCAATAATTGTGATTAACATTTCTTTTTTTGTCTTCTTCTGACCTAACATATAAATTCCAGTTAATGTTGCAACAACAACTGAAGTCTGTGATAAAACAAATCCAGTAGCTAAACCATTCATATCAGGTTGAGCTGAAATTAGATAAGTAAATGCAGCAAATGCAAAGAAAAATCCAGATATGATTTGTTTGTAAGAAATTGGATCTTTAAAAATATTTTCTTTCTTAATATTAAATAAACTATAAATAACTGCTACTAATACCATTCCAATTGCTTGTGGTAAAAATGCTTCCATACCATTCATATTTGAAACAGCTTGAGGAGCTGCTGAGTAACCCCAGTATCCAATTACTCCAATAGCTAAAATAATAACTGCTTTTTTTAAGTTAGATGAAGATTTCTTAGTTGATGTTTCACTATAAGTAGTCATAGTAGCACCAGCAATAATAACAATTAATGCGATAATCCCTACTACTTTATGAGATACACCAGGCCAGTTACCTAATGCAAATGCTCCCCATAAAGATGTAACAATTAATTGAAAAGCTGTTGTAATAGGCATTGTTTTTGATGATCCAATGAATTCAAATGCCTTAAATGACATAATTTGGCCAAATGACCAAGCAGCACCAGAAACAATTCCAAAAAATAAAGCACTACCAGTAGGAATTTGTGTACCATTAATTAACATTAAGATAATTGCAAAAATAAGAGTACCTACTGTTGCACCAAAAATTTGGTTAGTTGGTTTACCACCTATTTTAGAAGAAATAGTTGGAAAAAGTCCCCATCCAATTAATGGTCCCAAACCAACCAAGATTGCAAACATATTCATAAACTTATCCTCCGAATTTATAATTCTTTTATTATAAAAAATTTATTAGTATTTATTTATTTGTCTATCATAACTTATGAAAACGTTTTCATCAAGCTTTTTTTAATAAAAAAGGAAGAAATTATAATTCTTCCTTAATTTCACTAATCATCCCATTCATCAATGGTATCTTTTATCCCATCAGGATTTCCATTCCAAGCAAAGTTACCATACCAAAGTGATCTTTTCTCTAAATCCAAGTTATTAATTAATTGTACATCTTCATTAGATAATTCAAAATCATAAATATCAGTATTTTGTTGAATATATTTTTCATGAGTTGATTTAGGAATTGCAATGATTTTACGTTGCATATCCCATCTTAAGATGATTTGAGCTGTAGATTTATTATATTTTTCAGCTAAATTAGTAATTTGTGGATTATTTAGAACTTCTCCTCCACCAAGAGGTGACCAAGCTTCAAGTTGAATATCATTTTGATCACAAAAATTCTTAATATCAGTTTCTTGTTCTAATGGATGAAATTCCATTTGATTTACTGCTGGAGTTATGGTTGCTTCAGATAATAAATCAGTTAAGCGCTCAACATTAAAGTTTGATACTCCAATTGCTTTTGCTTTTCCTTCATTATAGATTTTTTCTAAAGCTTTCCATGTTTCGTTATATTTTCCTGATACTGGCCAATGAATTAATAATAAATCAACATAATCAGTTTGTAGATTTTTCAATTGATTATCAAAGGCATCAAGAGTTGATTCATATCCTTCGTCACCATTAAAAATTTTAGTAGTTAAAAAGATATCTTCTCTTTTAAGTCCATTTTCTGATAAGCCTTTTGTTAATCCTTCACCTACACCACGTTCATTACCATATTGTTTGGCTGTATCAATTAATTTATATCCATGTTTTAATGCCCATCTAACGGATTGACTAGCAGTCTTATTTGCAGACTTCCATACACCCATTCCTAATAAAGGCATTTTAATTCCATTATTTAATGTAACAGTTGAATTCAAATCTAATTTCATAACCTAACACCTCCACTTAGTATGGTAGTATATGGGATTTATTTTGTCACATTATATGTTTTCTAAACTTTCTGAGCCAATTGTTTACCTTTTTATCAAAAAAGAACTACTATATACATGAAATCAAATGAAGGAGATCTTGATAATGACACAAACTTTAAATAACACTAAAGTTTTAGATTTACAAATGAAGGAAGCTTTTGATTGGAGCGATGATTCACTTCAAGTACGTGATGCTTTATGGGATCATTACATGGAAAATAATAACCATAACACCTTAAAAACTACTGACGATATGAAAAAGTATTTAGATATGTCTGATTCTGAAGTTAGAGAAGCAGCAGAAAAACTTCTTAAATAATTTAACAAAGTAAAAAAAGAAGCCAATTAATTGGCTTCTTTTTTTCTATTTTTTAAAATTAGGTCCCGAAGGAATACTTAAATTTTCTCTTTTCCTCTGTGCATATTGAAGAATATATACAGCAGTAATAACTAAAATTGCTCCTACAACTTCCCAAAAACTCAAAGGAGTTCCTAAAAATATAACTGAAAAAATAAAAGTTGATACTGGTTGAGCTGCATCAAGTAAACTAATAACCTCAGAAGAAGTAAATCTCGTAGCCCAAATTAATGATGTAAAAGTTAATAAAGTTCCAAATAAAATTATTCCAAAAATTCCAAGAACTGCACCACTAGAAAGTTTAGGAACATCCATGAATACTGGATGATTAATATTATATGCCAAACTAGCAATTAAGGTTCCCCATCCAAGTACAACAATCGGTGAATTATCTTCAGCTAATTTTCTAGGTAAAACAACATATAATGCAGCTGTAATACCAGCTACAATTCCCCAGATAAATGAAGGTAAAGGAATAGAAAGTTGCGTAAAGTCACCCTTAGTAATTGATAAAGCAACCCCTAATAAAGCAATCACAAAAACTAATAAATCAATTTTTAATGGTTTCTTTTTCATAAAAATAAATGAACCAATTGCAATAAATAAAGGAGCTAAATATTGTAGGATAGTTGCAGCTGCCGCATTACCTTGTTGAATACTTATGTAAAAGCTTCCCATGTTAGCAGCTAAACCAAATAATCCATATAAAACAATCCACATGATTGATTGCCATGATTTAAAAACATTGAAAATCTTACCACGATAAATAATTGCACTAATTATAATTAGAATCAACCCTGCTCCAGTCGTTCTTGCAGATAAAAACCAATCTGCTGGAATTGCTTCAGCATGTGAAACAAATTCTGTTATTACACCAGCAATTCCCCAAGAAATTGAAGCAAAAGTTGCTAATAAAATACCTTTTGTTGAGTTACTTAATTTACTCATCTTATTACACCTCAAAATTTTTTAACTAATTTATGTAGTTTACCATATTTTTTTTAATTTTGACTACTTTCTCTGAATTCATTTAATAATTCATCACTAACATAATCATCTAAAAATCGTTTCATTGGTTGATATTCATGTCTTCGATTGAATTTTAAAGGTTCATCTTTAATTATCATGACTCTTAAATTATTTTCTGTCAAAAAAATTTGACCAATCTTTTTAAATTTACCAGAAGTATGCTTTCCAATTCGCCAAATACTTATTTTATGATTATCAATTGGTTGATAATTTCCAGCATTATTTTGTTGAACAACAATTCCCCAGAAAATTCTTACATCATATTTATTTTTCATCTTTAATTATCCTTATAAAAAAAGTCTGAAAATTCAGACTTTAAATATCTAATGTTTTTTTATGCTTTCGTTTATAATCTTGCAATATATAAATTGCTAAAACAACTAAAATTGAACCAATTACTTCAACTATATTAATATCTACATGGAAGAAAATAATAGATAAAATAAAAGTCATAACTGGTTGAATTGCATCTACTAAACTAACTTCTTCAGAAGAAGCGAAATTCAAACTATATAATAAACAGATAAATGGAAGGATTGTTCCCAAAACAACTGCAGAAAGAATTCCAAGTACACTACCTACATTTAAATTAGGTACGCCAACCCAAACTGGTTGATGAATATTAAACATTACTCCAGCAATAAAAGTTCCCCATCCAAGAACTAAAATAGATGGATTATCTTTAACTAAAGGTCTTGGTATTACAACATAACCAGCTGCAGTAATTCCAGATCCAATTCCCCAAAGAAGTGAAACCATTGGAATAGATAATTGACTAAAGTCACCTCTAGTAATTGCTAAAAATACTCCAACTAAAGCAATCACAAAAACAATAATATCAATTTTTTGTGGTCTCTTACGCATAAATATTAATCCACCCAATAAAATAAATAAGGGTGATAAATACTGGAGAATAGTAGCTGCTGCTGCATTACCGGTTTGAATACTCATATAAAAAGTTAGTAAATTCAAGCCTAATCCAAAAATTCCATATGCAAGAATACAAATAATTGATTTTTTATCTTTAAAAACATTAAAAAATTTTGAAGGATAAATAATTGCACCAATTACTAATAATATAACACTTGCAATAATAGTTCTTGCTGATAAATACCATCCAGCAGGAATAGCAGCTGTTTGGGAAACATATTGTAAAACTGTTCCTGATATCCCCCAAAATGCTGATGCTAAAGCAGCCCAACCAATTCCCTTAACAACATTACTCTGCATTAGCTTTATTTTTTTTTCGCTCATAATAACACCTCAAATGTGTATTTTAATTTTCAAAACTATCTAATAGTATCAACAAAAAAAGATTTAAGCAATTTTTCATGTAAACAAAATTAACATTAAATCATCTTTATATTTTATTTAATTTTTTTATTTGGGATTGCCAAAATAAATACTGTACTTAGAACCATTACTCCACCAACTACTTCAAAGAAATTAAAACTGATGTTTAAAAATAAAACAGCTCCTAAAGTTGCTGATAATGGTTCAAAAGTACCTAAAAGTCCTGCTGTTGTTGGCGTTATATATTTCAAACTAGACATAAAACAAATAAAAGATAAAATTGTTCCAAATATTACAATAAATGCTACTACTAAAATACTTTTAAAATCTAATTCTGGTACATCCATCCAAAAAGGATGATAGATATTAAATAAAATTCCTCCAATAATCATTGCCCAACCAATAATTGGAAAAGTTGTATACTTATTTAATAAATTAACGGGCAGCATTGTTTGAATTGCACCTGCTAATGCTAACAATAAGCCAAAAAAGGTCGCATTAAATCCAATACCTAAATGGGTAAAATCACCTTTAGTAACTAATAACCATGTACCTATTAACGCAACAAAAACTCCCATTCCTTCTTGCAATGACGGAGCCTTTTTATATATCAAAATAGTCAATATAATAATAAATACAGTTCCTAAGCTTTGCATTATAGTGGCTACTGCTGCATTGCTGTATCTTACAGTAATCAAAAAAAGATATTGTACTGCTGAAAGTCCAAATACTGAGTATAAAATTAACACTACCCAATTTTTCTTATTCTTCCAAACATCTAAAATTTTCTTTTTTTGCACAAACTTTGTAAATAACAGAATTAATATACCGGCAAATAACATCTTTACACTCATTAACCATTCTGTTGAAAAACTATGATTTGAAAAAAGAGCCTGTGAAATTGGACCTTGAATTCCCCACATAATAGCTCCAGAAATAGCTAATAAAACTCCGATATATTTTTTTGAACTTTCCATACTATCCCTCAATCAACTTATATTATTAATTTAATCATTTGCTAATAAATAATTATATTTATCAAAACGATCAAAAAATGATACGGCATATGAACAAATAGGATTTATTTTAAAATTATCTTTTTTAGCTTTATCAATCATTTTCAACATTAATTTACCCGCTAATCCTTGATTTCTAAAGCTGGGATCAACATTTGTATGAGTAATATCATAAATACTATCATGTGCTACAAAATCAACTGAAGCCAAAATATTATTATTTTCATCTTTCAAATAAATACGATTTTCTTCATTAATCCATTCTTTCATTCTTACCATCTCCTTTTGAAATTATAACATATTAAAATAAAATCTTAATTGACTTAAAAATAAGCGTTAATTATAATTTATCTTAACAAATAAGACTAATAAAAAAGGAAGTAAAATTATGAAAATAGGTATTATGGGTTCAGGTCATATGGGTAGCGCAATTATTGAAGGGCTATCCAATAAATACCCAGTTGAAAATTTGTATGTTTACAATCATCGACTTTCTGATCACGTAAAAGAATTACAAAATAAAATACAATTTAATCTATCAGATCAATTAGAAACATTTGTTAACTATAATTTAGATGTTATTTTTGTTGTTACTCCAGTATTAGTAACTAAAAAAATCTTAAATCAATTAAATGAACTTAATTCTAAATCAATTATCATTTCTGCAGTTCAAGGAATTACTAGTGATCAAATAAAGCAAATCTTACCAAACAACAGTAATGCGATTACAATTCCAAACATCCCAGTTGCAATTAATCAAGGAACTATTGCACTTGCCAATTCAAAAAACTATAATAATCCACAGGATGAAAAAATTATTAATAATCTTCTAAATAGTTTAGGTAATGTAATTTCTGTTGATGAACAGAATTTTGGAATTGTTGGAACAGTTGGTGGTTGCGGACCTGCTTTTGTTGACTTATTTATGGATGCTCTAGCAGATGCTCAAGTACAAAATGGTTTGGATCGCAAAACCGCATATAAAGTGGCTGCTAGTATGGTATCAGGAGCAGGTCAATTAGCATTTCAGAAAGAAATATCCCCTGCGGATTTAAAAGATCAAGTTACATCTCCAGGTGGATCCACAATTAAAGGTGTTGTTGAATTAGATCACAACAATTTCCGTAGCACTATCAACAAAGCTGTTAATGCAGCTAATGGAACATTAAATAATTAAAAACGCCGATTAATCGGCGTTTTATTTTCGTTTTATTTTATTTAAATGGAGGTTTTATTTTGAAAGATAAAGTAAGTTTACAAACAAAATTATCTTTATTAGCAACAGCTCTACTTTCTTTTTGTGGAGTTTTAGTAGAAACATCAATGAATGTTACTTTTCCTGAGCTATCACAACTTTTTAACGTTTCTCTTGGTAGTATTCAATGGATTACAACTGGTTATCTTTTAACCGTAACAATTATTATGGGAACGACTGCCTTTGCATTTAAAAAATTTCCAATTAAAAACATTTTCATTTTAGCAATTTCCGCTTTTTTAATTGGAGATATTTTAGCAATTATTGCGCCCTCTTTTGTGGTTCTTTTAATTGCAAGAATTATTCAAGCAGTTGCAACTGGTTTAGCAATGCCAATGATGTATCAAGTAGTATTTACACAAATACCAGAATCGAAAATCGGATTATACGCTGGAATTACAGCTATGGTAATTTCTTTAGCCCCTGCTTTGGGGCCAACTTATGGTGGTATCTTATCTTCATTACTATCATGGCAATATATTTATATTTTGGTATTACCTTTAATTGTTATTTCATTCTTTATTGGAATTAAAGTAATTGATATTCAACCAAGAGGAAATGCAAAGAGATTTGACTACCCTAGTTTGATTTTACTTGCGCTAGCATTAATTACTTTAGTTTGGTCAACAAGTCAATTCGGAATCAGTGGTTCATCAAATTTAGTTAAATATGGATCAATTATTATTGGTTTAATCTTTTTATTTGGTTTCATCAAATTAAATAATCATGGTGAATCAGAAGTATTAAACGTTAAAATACTAAAAAAACCTGAAGTAGCTTTAAATGCAATTAACTATTTTATTTTGATGTTTATTAATATCGGTATTTCATTTGTAATTCCAATCTATGCAGAATCTGTTTTAGGACTTAGTCCGATGATTGCTGGATTAGTTTTACTTCCTGGTTCTTTAATTGGTGGTGTTATGGCTCCAGTCGCAGGTATGATCTATGATAGATATGGTGCCTTTGTTCCAATTACAACTGGACTAGTAATCGTAATTATTGGTACATCATTATTTGCACATCTACAAGATTTCTATACTGCCTTTTTAATGTTAGTTTTCTTTGCAATCGTAAGATTTGGTTTTAATCTTGCATTTTCCAATACTATTTCTAATGCTACTGCAAATGTAGATAAAAAAAATACTTCAGATGTCAATTCTATTTTCAATATGATTCAACAGTTTGCAGGTTCAATTGGAACAAGTATTTTAGCAGCGATTATTGCCTTTCATCAAAATCAAGTTATTGAAGGAGTTAGTAAAGTAGCCAAAACTTATGCTGGTGGTCATGTTGACTATCTATTATTAAGTATAATTGCAACAATTGCCTTAATTATCGCAATTATTAATTGGAATCTTCAAAGAAAAAATAAAATTAAAGCATAATAAAAAAGCCTTTTTTAAAGGCTTTTTTATTATCCAAGAAAATGTCTTAATTTACTCATTTTTTCAATTAATAATGTTCTAATTTCTTGATCATTAATGCTTACAACATCAGTTGCCAATTGTGAATGACTTTCTTGATCTTCATTAGTTGGTCCAGCATTAATTCCAAAAAATTCGCATAAATCATCAACATCAGTTTGAATTGCTGACCAAGCATCATTTTTACTAATTAAAACATCTAAAGCATCTTTGCTAAAGTATTGTAAAACATGTTTAAAATCATTTTTGATATTTGGATAATTCTTTTCTAATACTGAAAATTCTTCAGTAGATAAATTTTTCAATACTCTTCCAGAACCAATAATTTCTGGAGGAACTCCTACTGAGTAAAGTGCACCAGTGAAAGTAATTGCCCTTGGCATCTTATATCCATCTACATCTCTAGAATAACCAATCATTCCAACATGTTGTTGACGATCTCGACGTTTTGGAAATGCATCAAAAACTGATTGTAATTGATCAATTAATGAATCTAAAGTATTATGATATTCTTTTGCTGCTTTTTTAGAAATTTCCATTAGTGTATTTTGTTCAGTTTCACTAATTTCTTTAAATTCACTACTTTGTAATCCATTACGTAATCTAGTTACAGCATCTTTAACTTGATCAGTTGGAAAATCATATCTAAATGCTGATTGAATGGTAGCTGTTTTTAATCCCGGAAATTCTTCTAAATATCGATCAATTAATTCTGGTGAAAGTCCACCTCTAAAAATAGTACTTCCAGTTCCAGCAATTGGATAAACTGGTAACCCAGATTCTCTTGAAAATTCACCTAGCTTAGTTAGTGCTAATTTATTTCCAATAATACTATTTAAGAATCCATTTGATAGTGCTGAATCAGATCCAGCTAAGAATACGCGCATGTATTCAACATCTTTTCCAAAATGTTCTTTATATAATTCGAGATATTTTTTTAAAATTGCAGGAGCTTCTAACTGTGATTCAAAACTTTCAAATAAAGGAATCATTTCAAGAGTTTCATTATCTTCATGTCCATTTGAAAATTCTTCCTTTTTAAATTTTGCTAATGCAGCAAATTTATCTTCCATCGCAATTAATTGATCTGCATTTCTAGTCATTGGTAAAATTGCTTCAAATAATGGACGATTCTTAAATTCTAAATCAGAAGCAAAATCTTCAGCAAGCAACATGGTTGTCATTGCTTGCATTAAACTATAACCTTTTTCTTCCCATATATTAGGCAATCTAAAAGTTAAGAATTTATCTTTCCCAAGTGGATATTTTGAAAAATAATCATAATGTTTGGAATATAATCGATTAATTACTGAGGAATCAGCATGTTTACCTTCCCAATCCCACATATATTCATCTGCATCAAGTACAGAATAATTTTGGTAAGCTTCATCAATTTCTCTGAAAGCAGACACAAATGGATTATTATGGTGCTTAAAAAAAGGTACATTGGCATTATCTGGATGCTGAGTTCCCATAACACTTGGAATAATTCTTTTCACGGT
The DNA here is from genome assembly GCF_021698855.1 of Lactobacillus sp. S2-2. Lineage (GTDB taxonomy): Bacteria > Bacillota > Bacilli > Lactobacillales > Lactobacillaceae > Fructilactobacillus. Next base: position 70,007 of record NZ_WWFA01000001.1, on the reverse strand, counting down.
TAAAATCCCCCTAATAAATCTTTACTGTAGTTGTTAAAATACTAGCATTTATACGTTAATGATTCAATCAAAAATTAAAAAAAGAACTAAACGTTCGTTTAATTCTTTAAATATTTTCTAATCGATTAAAATATTCAACTTTAATATCATTATCTTCGATAATTACCTTTGTTACACTTCCATTTTTAGTTGCTTCGCCAATATCCAAATCAGGAGCATAACGATCAACAATCGAACGAATTGTCATTCCATGGGATACGACTAAAACTTGATCACCATCATTACTATTTTTTCTAATTTTATCAAATCCTCGATCTAATCGTTTCCAAAAAGTTTTATTATCTTCAGCATTATTATATAAATCAGCTTTTGCAATTAAATCTCTTGCTTTTTCTAATCCAAAACTATTCAAAACTGTTGATTCATCATTTATTTTAACTTGTTGACCAACAAACTGCCACATTTGTTCCAAATTATCTCCTTCAAAATAACCATGGAATTGTTCACGTAGTTCTGGATATTGATAACGAATAATGTTCATATTATTTCGATTACATTTTAAAATTTCATCTCCAGTTTCAATTGCACGACCTGAATCACTAGTGAAAGCAGACTGAAAATTAATTCCAGATAATTTTGATCCCGCATTTTTAGCATCTTGAATTCCCTTTTCAGTTAAAGGTGAGTCAATCCATCCCTGTACTTTATTGTATAAATTCAAATAAGTCTGACCATGTCTTACAATATATGCAGTTATTTTCATTTGAATTTTCCTTATTTTAATATCTTTACAGTTATTCTACTATATTTAACTTGCTAAACTGAAGAATTTAGCATCACCTTTTAAAAAAAATAAATTAAGCATATAATAAAAAAGTTAATTTAAATAAAGGGTGTTATACATAATGAAAAAAATTAAAAAAATAATCTTTGATGAGCGAATTGAATATTTGTTTTGGGGAGTTTTAACTACCTTAGTATACTTAGTAACTAGACTAATTTCAGTTCATTTATTTACTAGTGATTTCATTCCAGTTTGGATTGCACAAATTGTTTCGATTACATTTGCTTTTATCGTAAATAAATTTTTTGTTTTTAATTCAAATGATCATACTAAATCTTTGATTATTCAAATTATTAATTTTGTATCTGGTCGATTAATTGTTTTCGTGCTGGATTATTTACTTACTTTTATCATGATTGATAAATTTTCTAATCTTTCAATTAAATTTTTATTTTTAAATAAAATTAATTATCATAGCGATTTCTTTAATATCGGTATTATTCACAAAACAATTGGGAATCCAGTTTTATTAAATACTTTCATTTGTGTGATGTTAATTCAAGTTTTAGCAATTGTAATTAATTATTTAGTTTCAAAATATTTTGCATTCAAATAAAAAAAGGATCTATTTCAGATCCTTTTTTTATTTACGAATTTTTTTTATTATTAATTGAGCAAAGATTAATATAAAACCAAATATAGAAATTAATATTCCTAATTTTAATCCTGGAACTTGATAATCAAATTGTAAATGGTGCTTACCAGGACTTAATTTTATCCCCATTAATCCACCAATAACATCTTTAGTTTCAATCTTTTTATCATCAGCTTTAACATTCCAACCTGGATCATTAGTAATGCCAAGAACTAACATATTACGTTGATGAGTTGCTTTAATTGATCCACTAAATTTAGAGCCAGCTTTTTGACCAGAATCTAATTTAAATTTATATGCTTGATTAGAGTTTATGAAACGATTAAATTTGGTTTCATCTAATCCAGCAAAATATTTATTGAACTTTTCTAATTTACTTGAAGCTAATAAATCAATTGAAATACTTTGATTCTTTTTAAAATTACCTAGTGAAATAATTTCTGTACCTAACATATTATAACGCTCAGGAATTTTCTTACCGTTAACTTTGATTTTATCACTAATCAGATTTTCTTTTGGTAAATACATATACTGTGGTCCAGTAGTTAATGCAGTAAGATCAACTTGATAATGATGCTTTTTCACTCGATTACCCAAAGAATCAAAGTAAGTTTGATCTTTAAATTTACCAATTCTTTCAATTGAAGGTCTAATCAAATACTTTTTATGATTATCAGCTTGTGATTGAACTAAACGATCTAAATTACTGAATACGTCATCACTAAATTCAAATTTATTAATTTTATCAGGATTCATATATCCCAATCCTGCATATTTTTTATTTTCTTTATATTGATACCCATCATTACTGATTGTTAATTGTTTTGAAACACCCAATAATTGATCAGTAATTTTAGTACTACCGACTACACTAATTCTTCTAGCATTTCGGCTAAATAAACCTAAATCATTTAAAACATCATGTGTTTTACTATCCAAAGTAGAACTATATCCGCTAACTCCATTAATATTGTATATTAAAGAATCATTATATTGATTATACGGATCATTAAAAATATTACTATATAATTGATTATCAATATCATAGCGTCCAAATTCATTGGAACTTTTATTTTTAGTCGAATCAATTATTTTTTTTGACTTATTATAAGTTTGTTCAAACTTAGCTTGTGACCCAAAAGGAATATTATTCAATGATAAATAAAAATTAGTTCCCAACTCAAAGGCAACTACGAATAATAAAACTATCTTTAAATACTTAGAATTACGAATATATTTAAAAATTAAAACAATCAGAACCACAAAAATCAACGCATAAAATAGATGTCTTAGACTAGTTATATATTGAATATGTCCAAGTGTTGATTTATTAATAAACCAATGTTTTGTAGAAGTTAAATTATTAACAATAAGTTGTTGTTGATATGCAAATAAATAACCTAAAACTAATGCTAAGGCTACATATATTCCTGATTTTTTAACTAATTTAAAATCAGAAAATGAACCTTCTACATAGGCTTCATAAGCAAGCATAATTGCAACAAAACTAATCATAAATACATTTCTATATGGAAAACCAGCTGGTAATTGAAACATATGAAAAACTGTATAAAATAGCGTTATCCACATGCTTAAAGCTAAAGATCCAATTAAAAATCCACTGGCTTTTTTTGATTTTTTCGTTATTTTATGACTAATGAAATATAAAATAACTCCCATTGCAATCAAAGTACCTGTAAAAATACTTGGATCATGTTTTAATCTACCCATAAAATCATTAGCGCCAACGCCTATATTTGTAAAAACTGCTGGACTAAATCTTGGATAAGGAATAAAACTAGAGAGTGAAAAGCTTCCTTTATCTGTTCCAAGCATTGAAATCATTGTTGGAATCAGTAACGCAGCCGATAGTAATCCAGAAATTATTGAATTTAATATATATTTGGTTGTCATTTTTGAATGATACTTAAGATACTTAAAGAAGCCTTCACCATCAGCTTTATTTTTAATAACTAAATAACTAAAGTAAATTACAGAATAAATACATGTCATATATCCCATGTAGTAATTAAAAATAATCATTAAAGTTAACGTTAAAACATAAACTCCCCACTTACTTCGGTAGAATAGTCTTTCAATTCCTAGTGTAACAAGTGGAAGCATTATCAAAGCTTCTAACCACATGAAATCATAAAAATACATTGCAACAAATCCACATAAAGCAAATGAAACTGAAGCAATTAATTGACCAATATCAAATCTTTTATATTTAATTCTCAAAAATAATGACATTGAAAGACCAATTAAACCAATTTTAATTAGAATTATGACATTAATTAGAATTGGTAATTTACTAATATCAAATAGACCAACTATTAAATTTAAAGGACTCATTAAATAATATGTATAAACTGGAATTGTATTATTACCAATTGATAATAAAAAAGAATAAGAACTAAAATTATGATTAACCAAATGATTTCTTAACATATTAAAGAAGGGAAAGTATTGCGTACCCAAATCACTAATTAAAAGATTATGATCTCCAAAAGGCGTAATTCCGTTTAAAGCAAAAACTACGCTAGCTACTAACACTGGAATTAAAAATGCTAATAAATAATTAATTGTTGATTTCATTTTTTTCATCGAAATAATTCTCCATAATTTAATTTTAACCTCTTACATTATGCCATAAATTATTCTTTTTTTAAAAAAAGGTTTAATTAACTTAATATAATTGAAAAAATACTGTTATCTCTGTGAATTATTTTTATACTAAAATGAATTTAAACAATATAAATTAAGGAGATTTAACAGATGAGACTAAGTAAAAAAATTATTTTAAGTTTATTGATTGCTACAGTAGCCATCATCGGTTTAGCAAGCAATGCATCAGCAAGTGGTAAAAAGATTGCTGATATATCACAATATCAGGGTAATATTAATTGGGCAAAAGCATCAACTGATTTAAAATACGTAATCATTAGAGCCCAAAGAGGTAGTGATGAAGTTGATACAAAAAAAGATTTCAACACAAAACAAGCAACCAAATACAATGTACCATTTGGACAATATGCTCGTACTAAATTCACTTCAACTTCTGAAGCAAGAAAAGAAGCAAGAGATTTCTATAAAAGAAGTAATAAAAACACAAAATTTTATGTAATGGATAATGAAACTAGATTCAATACTAGAATTAGAGAACAAAAATTTGTAGACGCATGGTATTCAGAGATGCGTAAATTAACTAACAAGCCTTTAATCTACTATTCATACCAAAACTTTGTTCATGTAAACAAAATCAATTACAGTCGTTTTGATGGATCTTGGATTGCTAATTACAGTACCACTCCTGATGTTAAAGCTGACTTACACCAATACACAAGTACTGGTCGTGTAAAGGGAATTAGTGGAAACGTTGATTTAGATCGTATGTTAAATCCAAGTAAAGTAAATAGCTGGTTTAAAGGTACTACTTCAAAAGCTAGTTATTATACTAAATTAAGAAGTAACCAAATTGTTACTAAGAAAAATATTAATGAATATTCAGATGTTAATTTAAGAAATAAAGTTGGTCGTGTTACTAAAGGTTCAACCTTAGATGTTATTGATGCTGAAAAAGGTTCTGGACGTGCTTACCGTTTTAAATTAAGTAATGGTAATTACGTATCTGCAAATACTACTTTTGCATCATTCAAATAAAAAAAGATTGGAATGTTTAATTCATTCCAATCTTTTTTTATAAACTTTCTTGATATTTATTTTGGATAAAATCAGCTGAATTTTGTAATTTCTTTAATTCATCTTTAGTTAAATCTAAATCTAATTGTTTTACTACTCCATTTCTTCCAATAACTGCAGGATATGATAAATAGATTCCATATTCTTCACGATAATTAGAAACAGGTAAAACTGTTAAGGCATCACTCATAACAATATTAGCTAAGCGAACTGCTGCAGTAGCAACACCATAGTTAGTATATTTTTTACCTGAAAAAACTGTAAAGCCACCTTTTCTAGCCTCATCATCTAATTGATCAAGATCTAAATTATACTTATCTACTAATTCACTAATTGGTCGATCAAATACTCGAACAGTTGACCATGCAGTAAATTGAGAATTACCATGTTCACCCAAATTGTAACCAGATACAGATCTAGAATCAATGTTCAACTTGTTAGCAACTGCTCTTTTCATTCTAGCCGAATCTAAAAGAGTCCCTGTACCAATTACTTGGCTTTTATCTAGACCAGTATACTTTTGATATAAGGATGTTATTACATCTACTGGATTAGTAATTGCAATAATAACGCCATGAAATCCCGATTCTTTAATTTTTTTTGAAACTTCTTTAACATTATCACGATTATGTACAAGTTCTATAAATCGATTATTTTGACCTTCTGGAGTATCCACTAATTTAATTTTTCCTAATGCAGAAATAATAACATCAGCATCTTTTAATTCTTCATACTGATTAACATAAATTTTAGTATGATTATCTAAATTAGGCATTGCTTCTTCAAAATCAATTGCATCAGATTTAACTTTGGCCTCATTCTTATCAATCATTACTAATTCATCAGTAAATCCGTTTGCTACAATATAATGTGCAACTGTTGATCCTACATGTCCATCACCAATTATTCCAATTTTTCTTGTCATATAATCCACCCTTTCAAGTTTATTGTTACTTATTTTACATCTATTAAAATAACTATCAACTAAAATTTTAATTTATAAATAAAAAAGCAAAACTTGATAACAAGTTTTGCTTTTTTAAGCTGCCAATGTAATATTTTTTAAGCTTCTTCTAATTTTATTTGCTTCTTCATATAATTTAGAATTCATTGCATCAATGTATTGACGATTAAATTGAAAAAGTTCTAATTTACTATTTTCAATCGTTAACATCATGTCACACAATATTTCAATTTTGTCACGATCAATTTGATCTTTTGTTTTGGATGGATTTGCTTGAATTTTTAATCTAGATATATAACCATCATAAATTAAATCATATGAAATTACATCAAGATTACTTTCTTTTGAATTATAAGCAAAATCAACATGCATAAACTGAAAGTCTTCTTTATTTTGAACCTTGTTATTGAAATCTTCATGTTCAATTGTTTCCATTGCTCCATCAATGAATTTTGGCGAAAATTTGCTAAAAATATTGTTGGTGGGTAGGTTTAAACTAATACATTCATCAAAACCTTTAATAATGCCTTCATAACTAAATTTGTTAAAATAAACACATTTTCCTGATTTGATATCTTGTACATAGAATAAGTCTGTCATATATAAAACCCCTTTAAATGAAACACGAACCTAGCTTTCCTAAGGCATTATTGGTTTGACAATAGTATTCACTATCTCTAAACACTATTATAGACTGAAAGTGCTAATTAGTTAAACAATTAACATTATTTTAATAAAATTGGAATATATCTAAATAAAGAGGGCCACCAAAAATATTGGTATGCCCTCTTTTCTTAATAGACAGTCTAAGTATCCAAATTAATGCTAGATATTCCAATTCATTGCATTCTAACCTTTAAAATCTAAAGTGTCAAACTGACTAACAACGTTTACCGCATTATTTATAATTAACCGCATTTTTAATTTTTTTAAAAAATCCACTATCATCATTTTTTAATAGCAAACCTTTATAATTTAATTTCACCCAATATAAACAAATTATTATAAAAACAAAACTAATTAGCAATGAAATTAAGATTCCAATTAAAGTTACATTGTCATTTGCAATTCTTGTATTCATTGTAAATGTTGATATAACCGGAATATAAGACACTATCTTAAAGAACAAAGCATCAGAATTATTACTTAAAAAGATGTTGATATAAAAACATAATAACAAGAAAATTGATACCGGTTGAGCAGCTTTTGAACTATCTTCTACTTTTCCAACTAATGCTCCTGAAATTGCAGAAATAAGGATAATAATAACTGCTCCTAAAATAAAATAAAGCAAATTAAAGCCAAACATATTCTCAATTACTTTATTTATCATATGTTGATTTTCATTAATTATCTTACCGATTGATGAAATTTCAGATATTACTCGATAGGCTACTAGACCTAATATAATATAAATAATAATTTGCGTTAATAACATTAGAATCGTTGCAATTACTTTCCCTGAGAAATATGTGAATGCATCAATACTAGATAAAATATATTCTGCCGTTTTAGAGCCCTTATCCTTAGCAATTGAAGTTGCTACTATAGACGAATAAGTTAATGTAAGGAAGAATAAAATTGTCATATAAATATAATTTGCACCAATAATCATATCCTTTTGATCTTCTTTTTCTTGATTATGTTTTGATTCATGATAATCAGAAACATAAGTAGGTTTTATTTTTAATTGATTGATTTGACGATTATTAATTCCAGAATTTTTTAAATTCAATTTTTGTTGTTCTTGGTTAATAGAAATCATCAAATCTTTTTTTAATTCATCATCAAACTGTTGATTACCAGAATATTTTAATTTAATTTGCTGATTTTTAGTATAAACATTAAGATATCCATCAATTTTTCCACTTTTAGTTGCTTTTTTAGCTTTGATTTCAGTATCGATAGATTTAATAACATTACTTGAATATTTTTGTTTAAAACTTTTAACTAATTCTGGATTTTTAGTAATCATTGCAATTTTAAAATCATTTTTATCACTACTATCATTACTATTAGAACTAGTTGAAACAAAATATCCAATAATTCCAGCAATAATTACAATAATGATTGGTGACAAAATCATAATAATAAAACTTTTACTTTTAATTTGTTCTTTATATGTATTCGAAATAACTACATTTAATTTATTCATGATTCAAAACTTCCCTTCTAAAGATATCATCAAGGCTTGGTGCTTGCTGGCTAAATTCCTCTAAATACTCACCATGACTAATTTGATTAAAGATTTCTCTTCCAGCATTTTCATCATCAATTTTTAATAAATAACGATTAGAACTTATTTTTGAAACATGAATAATATGCTTTAAATTGTTCAATTGTTCTATATCCATTGGAGTTTTAACATAAATATGATCTTTTTTAAATTGACCTTTTACTTCTTCAATTGTTCCATTTAAAACAACTCGTCCATTTTTTAACATCACTAAGTTATCACATACTTCTTCAAAATTAGCCATATTATGACTAGAAAAAATAATACTCGCTCCATCTGCTTTAGCTTCAAAAATTGCTTGCATTAATAAATCTGCATTAACAGGATCTAATCCACTAAATGGTTCATCTAAAATAATAAATTTTGGTTTATGAATTAAAGTACAAATCAATTGAACCTTCTGTTGATTTCCTTTAGATAAATTTTTGATTTTTGTTTTTAAATTTCCTTTTACTTCAAACTTTTCCATCCAATCTGGCAATACTTTTAAAATATTCTTTTTAGAACATCCCTTTAACTCAGCAAAATAAATTACTTGTTCTTTAATAGTTAGATCAGTTAATAGTCCTCTTTCTTCTGGTAAATAACCAATCACTTCCAATTTATTTTGATCAATTGGTTGATTATCTAACGTAATTTTTCCATCATATTTAATAAAGTTTAAAATACTATGAAAAGTTGTCGACTTTCCTGCACCGTTTTGTCCAATCAATCCAATTATTTGTCCCGTTGGAACATCAAAACTAACATTATTTAATGCATTAACATCATTAAATTGCTTTGAAACATTCTCAATATGTAACATTAATTCTCCTCCTCAACTATAAGTAAGAACTATTTTATCATGGATATATCTTGCTATGTATGAAGTCTATAAATCACAGACAAAAAAAACTTTGATATTAGTCAAAGTTTTAAAATCTGTTTCGTATTTTTTGATTTATTATATTTATCCAATTTAACTTGCTAGGTAATTTACCATTAAAAATAACTACAATTAAATCATAGTAACCTAGTATAAATATAATTAATAATAATATTTTTAAAAAATCAATCATTCAAATCATCCTTTCTGAAATCAAAGACATAATTTGAAATTAATTATCCCCAAACTCTTTTTGCTACATCAATAACCAATTTAATTTTATTCCATTGTTGTTCTTCAGTTAGCTTATTCCCTTCTTCAGTTGAAGCAAATCCACATTGAGTACTTAATGATAGTTTATCCTTTTCGACAAATTGACTAGCTTCTTCAATTCTTTTAATCAATGTATCTTCATTTTCTAATTCTGGTTTTTTTGAAGTAACTAATCCAAGCACAACCTCGTGATTTTCTTTTACATTTTCTAATGGAGTAAAATCACCTGATCTTTCATCATCAAATTCTAAATAAAAAGCATCGACATTTTCTTTTCCAAATAAAGTTTTAGCTACCTTTTCATATCCACCACTGGCAGCCCAAGTTGAAGCATAATTTCCACGACATACATGTGTACTAATTCTTAAATCTTCTGGTAAATTTTTTAAAGCTTCATTATTAAAACTTAAATATAAATTCTGTAAAGTATCGATATTAGTATAATCATCAGTAATTGTTTTTAAGAAATCATTATCAGCTAACATTCCCCATGTACAATCATCAAATTTAATATCACGACATCCTGCATTATATAGAGCTAATATTAATTCATGATATGCACTTCCGATATCTTTGATTAGTGCTTCATCAGTTGGATATACTTTTCTTAAAGCTTCCACATTTTCTTTTCCTCTTGTAAGTTCACCATATAGTTGAGCTGGTGCTGGAATACTTTGACGAGCAATAACATCTTCATTATCGCCAACTAATGATTGTAAAAATTTAAAAGCTTTTAAGTCTGGATGCTTTGAATTAAATTTAATTTTACCTTCAAGTTGAGCTGAATCATTTCTTGTTTCTACACCATGAAATAAATATCCATGTTCTTGCTTAGTATGTTTGATTCCATCAAAACCCCAAAAAGTATCTAAATGCCAATAACTTCTTCTAAATTCACCATCAGTAACTATTTTTAAACCAATTGATTTTTCTTTTTCTACTAGATGCTTTATTTCTTCATTTTCAATTTCAGTTAATTTATCTCTATCAATTGATTTATTATCGAAATAATCGCTTCGTGCATTTTTTAATTTCTCTGGTCTTAAAAAACTTCCAACAATATCATAATGTAAATCTAAATTTTTAACTTTTGGCATCTCATTTCCTCCTATACTTCTTTTCTTTCAAATGGTTCTGAACTAATTCCTTTAGCTAAAATATCTTTACTCCATTCTTTAGCTGAAAATAAAGAATGATCACGATAATTACCACAACTATATTTATCTGTACCTGGAACATCTTTCCATTCAACTTTATTTACAATATCTTCTAAAGCGCCTTTTAATGCTTCTGCAATTTCTTTAGTTGAATGTTCTCCCCAAACAATTAAATGAAATCCTGTTCGACAACCAAATGGTGAACAATCAATTACTCCATCAATTCGATCTCTTAATAATCCAGCTAAAACATGCTCGATTGTATGTAAACCTGCAGTTGGAATTGCATTTTCATTAGGTTGAACTAATCTCAAATCATAATTTGAAATTACATCTCCATTTTTACCTTTTTCTTCTGCAATTAATCTTACATATGGTGCTAAAACCTTTGTGTGATCTAATGAAAAACTTTCTACTTTTGCCATAATATCGCTCCATTCTCTAATTTTTATTTAATAATTAAATAAAAAAATCCGCTCCTAGCCAATTGCTAGAAGCGGATTTTTATCCACGGTACCATTCTAATTTGAGATTCACTTACACAAATCTCCTTACTAACGTCTATCAACGCGTGCAATTAGTAATGGTTGCCAACCCATCGACATTTAAATTTCAATGCCGCCAAATTACAGGCCATCTTCATTATCATCAAATTGGTCTACTCTCATCTAATGTAGACTTTCTGAACCATCTTTGATAATTACTCTCCTGATCATCTTGTTTTCTTTAATTTAATTATTGTTGATTAGTATACAGAATTAATTTTTAAAGTCAACACAAAATAAAAAAGAACCTTACAAAGATTCTCCTAAATTTCGTAACTATAATGAATATCTTCTTTATCTACACCACTAGTTTCAATTAATGAATTAACTAAATCAGTTAATCCAACAATGTTAGATGTTTCGAAAACAATTCGATTTTCTTTTTTATCAACTTCTGTATTAAATGCACGATCATCAATTTTCCAGTTTTCTTTTAACCAATCTACCTGATTAAAAGCTTGAAAAGCGATATAGTTATCAATTAAAAGTTTTCCTTGTCTAACTAACCATGACATTAACTTAATATCTAAATCTTCAAAAGAATTCATTAAAACATCAGATAAATTATCAGGATTAATACTTAAGAAAACACCTAAATCAATATTGTCTTGTGTTAATTGTGCCTTTACTTGATTTTCTTCCGATCTAACAGCTTGCAAGATACCTTCTTTTAAAGAATCATCCATTTCAACACTAAATTGTGAATAAACTTCATTAAAAGTCTCTAAAAATGTTTGTTGAATTTCTTCTAAAGAATCAAAAAAATCATCAGCATCTTGGTTCAAATCCATTGCAAGAGCTTCAACCGTTGATGGTATGTCATCACGATTAAAATCTAAATTAATCATATATGCACCAATTGCAGCATTGGCAATATCTGAATTAACCACTGCATTTCTAATTGGTGCTGGAATTGGACGAATCATATCAAAATCGAATTGATTTGTTGACTCATTAATTGAATTGGCAATAATATTTTTAAAACTAGCACTATTGTCTGAAGTAATAATATGTCTCATTTATATATATATCCCTTCTTAACTTTTATATTTAAAAGTTAACTAATTTAATAATATCAGTAACATTTCAAAACCAAAATAGCTTTGGCATTAAAATAGTAATTTTTTAACTATTTAAGATACTTCTTCTCATATCGATTATACATTAACCAACCAACTATCCCAAAGAAAATTGGTCCAATAATCATCCAAATGGTATTACTTAAATTACCTTCTAATGCTGGTGAGATAACAGTAAAGAAAATTGCTAAAGTAACAGTCACTAATACTAAAATAGATGCATATTTAGCTGATCTGTATGATTTAAAAAATGAGATAGGGCGTTTAACCTGATTTTTTTGTCTAAATTTAAAGTATGCATACACAATAAAGATATATGGAACTGACATTGAAACATTAGTCATTGAAACTAATACGTCAAAGAAATTTTGTGCTGTTTTACCACCAAATGAAACCATTAAAACAAATCCTACAACTAATAAAGCTTGTACTTTCATTGCATTAACTGGTAAATCATTCTTTTCTTTTCTCATATATTTTGGCCAAATTTCTTTTGGTGCACCTTCAATTAATTGTTTTAATGGTGAGAAAATAATGGTTACAAATAAGCCAATCGTAGTAAATACCATTGCAATACCAAGATAACGACTAACCCATAATCCCATTTGAACAGATACACTTTCAGAAAGATGAAGAGCTAATCCTAATTGATAGCCAAAATTTTTCATAGCAATAAAGACAACATTTCCTAATGTTATTTGTGTTGAATTATTTTGATTAAAGACTTCATTCCAATTGGTAAACATCCCCATCATCAAAATACCAACAGCATAACAAAGTGTAATTAATATTGAAGCCACAACCATTCCTTTTTGGAAAGTTTTTTGAGGTTCATCAGTTTGATCAACTAAACCACCCATAACTTCAAATCCACCGAATGCAAAAATAGCATAAACTGCAAAACTAAGTACTGAAAAAATACTTCCATATGAAGGATTAGGAGAATGAAAGAAAGCACTCAAATTGATTGGCTGTAATGGATGTCCATTTAATAGTAGAACAATTGCACCACCAATAATAATAACTCCAGTAATCGAGAACATTGCAATTCCACCGATTGAAGTTATTGTTTTAAATCTTTGAACTCCACGAGTAGCGATAAATGTTACTAAAATAATTAAGACAGCAGCTAGTAAACCCATTGTTTGAACATCATTTAATCCAAATAATGACCAAGTTTGAGTTTTATCAACTCCAAAAATAGCAGTTGAAAAGGGAATCCAAATAATTGAACTAATATTAATCATGAATGTAATAAAACCAGCATACCAAATAAGAACTCCAATAAAGGCAAATTTTGGATTTACTGAATCACTCATCCAAGTATAAATTCCACCTTTCGATTTCTGATATGCCGAACCAAATTCAATAATCATAAATGCATATGGTAAAAAATAACATATTGCTGCACCAATATAGAAAATAATTGAAGCATAACCCATCAAATAATACGCTCTAATAATATTAGAAAAAGCATATGTAGATGTGAAAATCATCAATATCAATGAAACAAAAGTCAATTTCTGTTTATTCATCATTTAAACTCCCTTAAATTTATTTATATAAATATACCAATTATAACTACTAAAAGATAGCTATAATTGGTATTATTTCTTTTGCTTTTTCTTAGGATTAGCTTCTAAGTAATTTAAATATTCTATTAATTCAAGTCCACCACGATACTTTAATGATTTATTATCTTTTCTAACAACTCGATGACAAGGAACTATTATCAATATAGGATTCTTTGCAACAGCTGAAGCAACTGCTCTTGTAGCATTACTATGAACTTCATCGGCTAACTTAGAATAAGTTATTTTTTCTCCATAAGGTATTTCTTGAATTCTTTTCCAGACTTTTAGCTGTAAATCAGTTCCAATACCTAAATAATCAATCGCTAAATCAAAATATTTTCTTTTACCTTTAATATATTCTTTTATCTCTTTGTAATACTGGCTAGTATAAGTACTATCATAAATGAATTCAAATTCATGATTTGGATAAAATTCATTAATTTGCGAAAGCCCTTTACCAGGACTAGAGATAAAATTTATTCCTTTATCAGTTACGGTAAAGAAAGATTTGCTTCCATTAATATGAAAAGATTCCCAATATAACTTCTGCATTGTTTCACCTCACTTTTTTAACCAATAAAAAATTATTTATCTAGTTGCTTTAATTTATGATTATAAATTAACCCCATTACACAATAATAAGCTGTGCTAATAACTACCAATAACATAGTTAAAACTACCCAAATAGTAATTTTTTTATCAGAAGCTAAATATACTAAAAACATAATAATTACAAAGGATGTTACGCCCCAATTAGCAAACTTTCTAAGTGCTTGAATTTTTTGATTTAATTCTTTTCTATTGTAATTTTTTTTCATGTTATACCATCCTATCTTCATATAATAATATCATAATTTAACTTTGATTAAATAAAAAAAACCATGAGATTTAAGGATTCCCATGGTTTTAAAAATGAAATATTAAGTTGATTTTAATTTAAATTACTTACAGGTCTTGTGTATCCAACAGCATTCCACCAAGGTGAATTAACTTTTTCAGTAATTACTCCACGATTTTGTGAATCAATCATTTTTCCATTACCAACGTATAGACCTACATGATAAATACTTGATCTTGATCCACCAAAGTATACTAAATCCCCAGGTTTTGCATTAGAAGCTGAAACTTTACTACCATTGTTGTATTGTGCTTGAGCAGTCCTTGGTAAAGTCTTTGAAACAGATTTTTTATAAACATATTTAGTAAATCCTGAACAGTCAAAAGTGTTTGGTCCAACAGCACCCCAACCATAAGGTTTACCTAATTGTTGTTTTGCAACACTGTAAACATCATCAAAATCATTTGCACTCGCTTTTGCTGAATTTGAATTAATAACTCCGATAAAACCAACTGTAACCATTACTAATACTAAACTTTTTACGATATTTTTCAGTGACATAATAAACTCCTTAAATTTCATTTTTTATTTTTTAATTAACCTAATCAACAATACAAATAATAACTAATAAATATTATGAAAAAATGTCTTATTAATTGCAATTCAATTAAAAAAAATAGAATTTTGAAATATTATTGTAATAAATGTACTGAAAGCCTATTAAAATAGTCTTTAATAATTTTATAACTGTTTGATTTGGAAATAATAAAAATTAAAAGTATAATAAACTTTGCAATAATCTAGTTAGGAGAAAGTTTTGTTATGAATATGTATTCGTTTTACTATGTTAGTCATAACCTGAATTCCCTAGGATTTGTATATTGGGCTATTTTTGCTCTAATCGCAATTATTATTATGGGATCAGGTATTATATATTTTAAAAATAAGTCAGATTTAAGATTCAGAAACTTATTTATTTTATTTGTTTTATTCGGTTGTTTGATGCTTGGATTACAGGCCAATAAAATCATGCAACAAAGAACTAGCAGTAATCAATCAAACCAAACTGCTTTGATTATGAAATCAATCAGTAAAAAAACACATACTTCAGTTAATAAAGTATATGTTTCTCAAACTACACTTGGAAAAGGTATGTTAGTTAAAGCTGGTGATAAATATTATCAATTACAATTTGATGATGGACTTACCAACTATACACTTAATAAAACTAATCCAGTTAATACTGATTTTAAGATAGTCAATAAACAAAAATTTGATTGGAATGTTTTTGGTTTACAATACGGAGATATAATTCTTAAACTATTAGTTGGATTTATTATGATTGTCTTACAAATTAATCTTTCAGGAAAAGGAAACCTTGCACCATCTAACGCCATTGATCAACTTCAAAATTATACATTAGGTGGAATTATTGGTGGAGTTATTTATAATTCTGATATTAGTGTAATTCAATTCATTATTATTCTATTGATTTGGTCTATTATTATTTTTATGAGTAAGTTCGTCACGAGTCAGAGTGATATATTAAATCGAATGTTAAATGGAAGTCCACAAGTTATTATTAATAATGGTCGTATCAATGTTAAAACTGCGCTCAGACAAGGTATTAACGGAAGTGAACTTTCATTTAAACTTAGAACTATGGGTATCAAAGATTTTAGAGAAGTTAAAAATGCTGTTCTAGAGCAAAACGGACAAATTACAGCATCAACTTATGATCAAGAAGCAGTTAATTATCCAATTATTACTGATGGAAAAATCAATCAAGTTGTTATGAATCGACAAGGATTAAATGAAGAACAAATTGAAAAAATCGTTCAAGAAAAACATGTAAAACTAAAGAACATATATATTGGTCAGTTAAATGAAAATAATCATGATATTGAAATTGTAAAATACCCTACTAATAATTTAACTAACTATAAAGTTGAAAGAAATAATAACAACAAATTACGTATTAAAAGAAAATAAAAAAAAGATTCCAAAGTTGGAATCTTTTTTTATTAATCAAATCTTTTGAATTTCTCTGACTTATCAATAAAGTCTTTGTCTCCAGCATTTTCTTCAATTGAGCCAAAGTTCATTTGACTAATTAATTTCCAATTTTCAGGAACATCAAAAGCTTCTTTAATTTTTGTATCAATTAATGGATTGTAATGTTGAATATTAACACCTAATCCATTTTCTTCTAATCCAGACCAAACAGCAAATTGGGCATTTCCTTGGCCTTGTTCTGACCAATTATAAAATTGATCTTTATAAGTAGTAAATTTTTCTTCTAGATTTTTAACTGTATCCATTTCAGTAAAGAAAAGAATAGAAGCGTAAGCATTCTTAAAAGTATCTAGTTTAGCTTTAGTTCTTAAGAATCCATCAACTGGAACTCTTTCTTTTAAAACATCAGCAGTAATATCCCACAATTTATCATGAGATTCACCAAACAATACAATTGCTCTTACAGTTTGGCTATTAAATGCAGATGGTGTATTCTGAATCACTTCAGTAATATAGTCATATAACTCATCATCAGAAAATTTAACATCTTTTCCTAATGCATAAATTGATCTTCTATTTTTTGTAATATTCAATAATTCTTTTTTCATATCGAATTACCTCTTTTCAATAATTTTAACCACTGAAAAATATAACACTATTACTTACTAATTACAAGTGTATTATTTTACATATTTGCTTTTATTGAACTGGATTAACCGGTTTGCCAGTTTTTAATGTTTGTTCAAAGTTTTCATAACTAATTGTAATCATATCTATTACTGCTTCTTCAGTATAAAAACCAATATGAGGTGTCACAATTACATTTGGATGTTCTCTAACTAATTGTTGATTAATATGATTTGGAATATCATCAATAGAATCGAATTTTCGAGCCATTGTGTTTTCTTCATCAATTAAAACATCAGTTCCAAAACCACCGATTTTTTTATTTTCAATAGCTTTAGCTACTGCTTCATTATCAACAACTTGTCCTCTAGCAGTATTAATCAAAATTACACTATCTTTCATTTTATCAATTTCAGCTTCACTAATAAATTTGTCTGTAACATCTAGAACATAAGGAATATGGATTGATATAATATCTGATTCTTTTAAAAGATTATCTAAATCAACAAATTCAACAAATTCACTTTCTTTTGGATGACGATTATATGCAATTACCTTTGCACCTAAAGCATCATACAATTTTGCTTCAGCCATTCCAATTGTTCCTGCACCAATTATTCCAACCGTTGCATCTCTAATTTCTTTAGAAAAATAAGAAGATTTCACCATAAAATCACCATTAGCAGTATTATAACTAGCCTGAGATAATTTTCTAAATAAAGTCATTCCCATTGTCATTGCAAGTTCTCCAACAGCCCTTGGAGAATAATTAGGTACATTGGCTACCATCATTCCGTTATTTTTAGCAGTTTCTAAATCAATATTATTAATTCCAACAGAACGAGAATATAAGTACTTAATTCCATATTCAGCTAATTTTTCAACAACTGGTTTACTTGCATCACAGCCACCTTGAATTAAAACTCCATCACTACCTTTAGCATTCTCAACTGTTTCAATAGATAATCTTTCAGAAACTAAGTTTAATTCATAATTATATTTATTAAATTTTTCAAAGTATGGCTTTTGCGTATCTGATACATAAAATACTGTAATTTTCATTTTTTATTCCCCCTAGACTTAAACATATAAATAAATTGAAAAGAACATTAATACAGTTCCAATAATAACAAAAACATGCCAAATCACATGTCCAAATGGTATATTTTTAAAACTATAAATAATTGCACCTAAAGTAAATGCGATTCCTCCAAGAACTAATAATAAGAATCCAAGATGATTCATATTATTCCATAAAGGTACAATTCCAATTAAACACATCCAACCCATTACAACATAAACTACTGTAGAAAAAACTGTTCCAGCATTCATCCAAATTGCTTTATAAATAATTCCTGAAATTGCCATTATCCAAATTACAATTAATAAAAACCAACCTAAAAATCCGCCAATTGTAACCAAACAATAAGGTAAATAAGTCCCTGCAATTAAGATAAAAATAGCACAATGATCAAATATTTGAAAAACTTTACGTCCACCTGTGAAATAAAGACTATGAAAAAGAGTCGATGCTAAATAAAAAATTACTAAAATTGATCCATAAATTGCAAAAGTAGTAATTCTTATTGCACCACCACGATTCACACCTTGAATAACTAATAAAACAAGTGCCACAATACTCAAAACAACTCCAACTCCATGAGTTAAAGCACTTAATACTTCATTAAGTAATTTATAATTTCTACTTTGCAAAAAATTATTATATTTTTCTTTCATTTATTTCAAGATCCTCCTTATCCATTTAATATAATTTTATCATGATAATAAAAAAAAGATTGGAAAATAAATTTCCCAATCTTTTTTAATACCAATGAAATTTTAACCAATGTTTTTTTGCGTTAACCCATGATCCATAACGACTTTTTACATATCTATCTGCAGTTTTTTCTTGGTTTTTAGCTGAATAATTACCTTTAAGCATACTTGAACCTAATTGATATTTACCAATATAAATTCCGTTTCTTGCACGATAATTACCACCGGATTCTCTTTGTGCAATCCATTTTTTTGCTCTAATGTTAGCTTTTGACATTGTACTTTTCTTTTTAGTAACTTTTTTTTTCTTTGTAGTAACCTTTTTTGGTTTATTTGTTTTTTTCTTTTTGCTATCTTTAGCTGTATCAGATGCTTTTTCATTTTTATTAATCGTAATTTCTTGTCCAGCAACTACTGAATTAGAACTTAATCCATTATCATTTTCAAGATCATTAATAGTTACTCCATAACGATTAGCAATATCTTGTAATGTTTCATTTTCTTGCACCGTATAGTTAATTGAGTTCTTAGTCATTTCGCTAGCTTGTACGTTACCGATATTAAAAATTACACCAATTAAGATTGATAAGGTAGCAATCGATATAATAATCATCTGTTTAATTTTCAAATTAGTTTCCTCCTAGTTGTTTAACAATGAAGAGTATATCTAATTAAAATAACAAATAAATTATCAAAATATTACAATTAAATTAAATGTAACTATAAAAAAAGACAAATGTCTAATTTTAAAAAGATTTATACATCTTCCAATGATTAGCTGCATTTGTCCATGAACCATATTTAGAATATACGTAACGATTTGCTGTTCTTTCTTGATTTGCTGCTGAATAATTTCCTCTAAGCATGTATGAGCTTAATTGATATTTACCAATATAGATTCCATTTCTTGCATGATAACGGCTTCCAGATTCAACTCTTGCAATAAATCTTTTAGCAGACAATTCTGATGCATGAGTATTATCACTAGTTGATAATACTCCGATGAATACAGTTATTGTTGTAAGAGTTATAAATATTATTTTTTTCAGATTCATATGTGCCTCCGATTAATTGTTATATATTATATAAAAAGGGTAACTAATGTTCATTTCATAAATTTTATAGATATATTACAAAATAATTAATTTACATTACAATTAAATTACGTCAAATAAGTTTGCAAACTATATTATAATATGTATAATATAGTTATACTTTACATATTAGATATTAGGAGGATTAAAAATGACTAACATACTAGAAGTAAACAACTTAAATAAAAGTTATGGTAAAAGAAAAGCTTTATTTGACGTAAATTTCAATATTGAGCCAGGAAAAATTGTTGGATTAATCGGACCAAACGGTGCTGGTAAATCAACAATTATGAAAACAATTGTTGGATTAACGAATTATACAACTGGTTCAATTAAAATTGATGGAGAAAATTTAACACCTACTAGAAGAAAAGCATTAGATAACGTAGGAACAATGATTGAAACTCCAGGTATTTATGGATATTTAACTGGGTATCAACATTTAAAACTATTTGCAGAAAAAGGAACTACTGAAGCCGATATCCAAGATATTATGAAAAAATCACAAATGGACTCATTTGCTAATCGAAAAGCAAAAGGTTATTCATTAGGAATGAAGCAACGCTTAGGCATTGCATTATCTTTATTAAACCATCCAAAATTACTAATTCTTGATGAACCAATGAATGCTTTAGATCCTCAATCAACTCATGACCTAAGAGATTTACTAGTTAACCTAGCAAATGAAGGAATTGGAATCCTAATCTCAAGTCATTTACTTGATGAATTAGAAAGAATCGCAGATGATTATGTAATAATTAATAATGGACGTGTATTAAAACAAGCTCCTGCTACTGAATTTTTAAGTTCAAAAGGTAATTCTTTAACCATTAAAACTAATAATGATAAAAAAGCATTTGAAGTTTTACAAGCTGGTGGCGTAGAAACTGAATTAACAGATAAATTAACTGTTAAATATGACAATAGTGGATTAAACGAAGCAATGATTATATTAGTTAAGTATGAAATTAAGATTTTAGATATCGAAAAAGATCAAACTGATTTAGAAACTTCATTATTAAGCATTTTAACTAGTAATAATAAGGAGGAAAAATAATGTCAATTTTAATAAAACAAGAATTTTATAAATTATTTAGAAGAAGAGATATTCATATATATAATCTTTTTCTTGCAGCAATCACTATTTTTGCAGCTTTTTATCAAAAAAATAATGGAACAGATGGATTTTTCTTTATTTTTCACTTAGGCATTCAAGTACCTCTAGCAATCATTTTATTTACAATAATCATGGCAAGTACAATTATCGCTGGAGAATTCTCTAATGATACAATTAAAACCTTACTTGCTAGAAGATATAGTCGTTTACAAATTTTTATGAGTAAAATTATTATTATTTTCTTCTATTATATACAAGCAATCATTGTAACATTAATTGCTGCAATTGCAGGTTCTATGTTTTTCTTAAAATTCAATAAGTTTCCACATGAAGCTTGGAATTGGTTAGGTACAACTATTGAGGAAAACTCAATCTTTTTATTACTATTAATTTCTTTAGTTATTCTAGTAAGTTATATTGCTAAAAGTTCTGGAGCTGCAATTGGACTTGGAGTTGCTGCATTATTTGGTAGTCAAATCATTCAAGCAATTGCTATTAACTTCATTCCAAGATATGAATGGTTAAAATGGACTCCATTAAATTTCTTTCTTACTAATTATCAAATCACATCAGGGGCACTTAATAAAATAACTCAATTTAATACAAACCAAATGATTTTAGGAACTGTAATTTATAGTCTTTTATTTTATATTATTGCTTATTATGTCTTCAAAAAGAAAAATATTTAAAAGGAAAGCCTTTGAGCTTTCTTTTTTATTTATGGTAAAATTCCTTTATCAATTCATGAGGATAATATTAATATGGTAGAATATTTCAATAAAATGACGCCAAATGGATTATTACAAATTCAAAATGAAATCGAACGATTAAAAAAGGACCGACCTAAAAAAATAAAAAGATTAAGTGAAGCTGCTGCATTAGGTGATCGATCAGAAAACGCAGAATATACAACATCAAAAAAAGAATTGAGACACTTAGAATCTAGATTAGATTATTTTAGAAAACAAGAACAATATGCTGAAGTTGTTAGGCCTAGCACCGATAATTTAATTTCAATTGGAAAAAGTACAACGGTTGAATTTTTAGAAGATAATAGTACAGAAACATTTCAAATTGTGGGAAAACAAGAAGCTGAAATGTCTGAATTAGAAGATAATAAAATATTTTATAACTCACCAATTGGATTAGCATTAATTGAACATGGAATCAATGAAATAGTTACTGTTAACGCCCCTTCTTTTAGTTACCAATTAAAAATTAAAGAAATAAAAAAATAGCAGCCGTTACGACTGCTATTTTTTATTTAACTTGATTATTTGAAATCATTTGTCCATCTAAAATTTCTGAATTATCTTTTAAATTCAAAAAATTGTTTTTAAAATCAATTTTTAATCCTTCACCAAAAAATTTCTTATCGTTATCACTTGTATAAAAATTAATTCCTTGATTATTTTCTAACTTTACATTGTATTCGGGTTTTACTTCATTTACACCTACAACTTGAAATGAATCGCCAACAGAACAAGCTCCACCTTTACCGATTGAATAATCATTTGAACCATCATCAGCAGCTAAAAGATAGTTAGTTGCACCATCAAGACGACTTTTCATATAATCTAATGCTTCATCTGTAATTGTTAAATTCATAATACCCCTCCTTAATTAATCTAAATATATTCTACTACTTTAAAAAATTGATACAAATAAGTTGCACACAATGTTATTTTGAAAATGCAATTTCTTTTATTAACTAACAATTTATCGTAATATTAAATCATTAGTTAACTAAAACTAAATTTTGAATCAAGAGGTGTTCCAATGTCCATATATGAAGATTTAAAAGGTAAAGTAGCAGTTATCACTGGTGGTAACTCAGGCCTTGGTGCAGCAATTGCACAAAGATTAGGTCAAGAAGAAGTTAAAGTCGTAATTAATTACAATAGAAATACAGACAGTGCAAATGACACAAAAAAAATCATTGAAGATAACGGCGGTGAAGCAGTTATTGTTCAAGGTGATGTAAGTAAAGAAGAAACAGCTGATAAACTAGTAAAAGCTGCGGTCGATACTTATGGTGACTTAGACTTTTGGTTTAATAATGCTGGTATGGAAAAACAAATGCCAACACATGAAATATCATTAGAAGATTGGAAAAAAGTTTTAGATATTAATTTAAATGGTACTTTTTTAGGAACTAAAGCTGCCATTAATTATTTCTTAAAAAACAATAAAAAAGGAAATATAATTAATACATCTTCTGTTCATCAACAAATTCCTTGGCCAACATTTTCTAGTTATGCTGCAAGTAAAGGTGGTATGAAATTATTCACTGAATCAGCAGCAATGGAATACGCTAGTCGAAATATTAGAATTAACTCAATTGCACCTGGAGCAATTAATACTCCAATTAATGCTAAGAAATTCAGTGATCCTGTTCAATATGACGAAACAGTTGAACGTGTTCCTATGAACCGTATTGGAAAACCTGAAGAAGTATCAGCTGCAGCAGCTTGGTTAGCTTCTGATGAATCAAGTTATGTTACTGGCATCACTTTATTTGTTGATGGTGGAATGACACTTTATCCAGCATTTAAAGATGGAAAAGGATAATAAAAAAGAAGCTTATAAGCTTCTTTTTTTATTTAAAATATTTATTAGCAAACTGACCGACTTTATCTTTATATTGAACTGGTTGTTTAATATAAGACTGTGCATGCTCAGCTCCATCAACAATCCATAACTGCTTCTTACTATTATCATCATTATTGTAATTGGTATAAGCATTCTTAACTGGCACAAAATCATCATCTTTACCATGAATTATAAATAGTGGGACATGATTATTTTTTAAAGTGTCTTTCGTATTGGCATCAGTAAATTTATATCCAGCTAAATATTTTGTAAATTGATCAGTAATTTGTAATAGTGGAAAACTAGGTAATTTAAATTTTTGCTCTAACTGTGTTTTTAATTCACCAGAAATAGTTGCATATCCGCAATCTGCTACTGCAAATTTAACATTACTTGGTACTTTATTTAGAGTATATAAAACTGTTGAAGCTCCCATACTAATTCCATACATCCCAATTTCTGAATTAGGTTGTTTCTTATTTAAAATATTAATCCACTTCAATACATCTTTTCGATCTTGCCAACCAAATCCTGAATATTGTCCCCCACTATCTCCATAGGAACGATTATCAGGTGCTAAAACATTATATCCCTGATCATGGAACATTTTTAAGTAAACACTCATTTTACGTGCTGATCCACCATACCCATGAACTACAACCATTGTTTTATTAGTCTTTTGAGCTGCTGGAATAAAATGTGCTTTTAAATGTTTACCATCATAAGATGTTTGATTCCAAGTTGTTGTTTTCTGATCATCATACCATTGAGTAGTTTTCCCAGCAGGTGTATATATCTGTGAACTAAATCCATTTTTTCCAAAAGCAAAATTAAATAGTGCATAACTTACTATCATCAGTACAATTAACAGAATAAAAATAATCATTAATACCAATTTATGCCAAAGTTTAAATCTTTTTTTCTGCTTTTTCAAAGTCCTCATGCCTTCTTTCATTCATTTACAATATAACATTCTTCATAAAAAAAACGCTAAAAATATAGCGCTTTAAGTGAACAATAAGAATAAACCGACTACAGCTAATAAGACAATAATAACTGCAAATATCTTTTCATTCTTAGTAAAGATAGGTTGATCTGGTTGATATTGTTTTCTTGCATACATAAATACCGGAATTCCAACTGCATATATTGCAAAAGCAATTGTTAAATATTTAATTCCAGCTGCATAACCAATAAATAAAGCTCCA
The DNA here is from genome assembly GCF_021698855.1 of Lactobacillus sp. S2-2. Classification (GTDB taxonomy): domain Bacteria; phylum Bacillota; class Bacilli; order Lactobacillales; family Lactobacillaceae; genus Fructilactobacillus. Next base: position 44,905 of record NZ_WWFA01000001.1, on the reverse strand, counting down.
ATAACAGCTAAAGTAGAAATTACACGTGCTTTCTTACGTGTAATAGTTGTTGGATTATTATTTGGATTAAAAGTTTCATCCTTACGACTAATCTTAGCTAAATATAGCATCGATATTAAATAAGGTGGTACCGTCATCGTTGCAACAATCGTAACTGCATTATTAAAAGCGCGTTCTGCAAAGCTAGTTGAAAATAAAATAATTTCAATTACTAAAGCAGAGAAGAACAATGATACATAAGCTACATTCCCCTTGTTTACTTTAGCAAAAATCTTTGGAAAAGTTCCATCTTGTGCAGCAGCTCTTGGCATCTCAGATAACACTAATACCCATGTTAACCAACTAGATGATACTGCAATAATAATTCCAGCTGTAATAATTAATCGACCAATTGGTCCTAATACGATTTCCATTAAGGCAGCAGTTGAAGGACTTGAAAGTCCGGCTAATTGGCCATAACTTCTAACTCCAAGTGGTAATAATGAAGCTAATGCATAAATACATAAACAAATTAAGAAACCATACTTAGTAGCTCTTTGTACATCTTTTGTACGTTTAGCTTTACCAGATAGCATTACTGCACCTTCAATTCCGGCAAATACCCATAAAGTAATCATAGTTGTATTTTTCATTTGTGATGCAAGATTACCTAATGCTTTATCTTGAATTGCAGGCATATTTTGATTTGCAAAAATATTAGTAGTAAATGTATCCCAATTAAAAGCAACCACCATCGTTAATATAAATGTAGTAGTAATTGCTAACATACAAATAGTTCCAAATACATCAACATGACTAGTAACTCTAATTCCACGCATAAGTAAGAAAATCATTACCCATAAAATAACAGATCCACCAATAATAGAATTTAAATTATTTCCACCACTAAATGTTCCTGGCCAAAATGCATCTAAAGTTGACATTAATAATACTGAATAAGCACTAACTGCAAATGATTCACAAATCCAATATCCCCAACTTACAAAAAATGCTGTAAATTTACCAAATCCTGCTTCAGCATAATGATATAGTCCAGTTGTATATTCGGGCCTAACTTCTGACAAAGTCATAAATGATCGAACAATAAACCAAATAATAAATCCAGTTAAAATCCAACCTAATATTTGACCAACAACTCCTGCTACTGAAGCCATATTTTGTGGAAGATCATAAAATCCTCCACCAACCATAGCAGAAAGAACAAAAGCAGTTAAACCAACTACCCCAATTTTCTCTTTATCTTGCTTCATTTAATCATTCCTTTTCTCATTCGATTATAAAGTATATTATTTTATTCTACCTTTAATTTATAAGTTTGAAAATAGAAAAATAAAAAAGCACTTAAATGTGCTTTTATTAATATTTTAAAACATTTTTAGCATTGAATTTTTTTGCTGCCTTTTCTTGGCTTTTTATGCTTCGTTCTTGATAATTAACTTCAACAACATTACCATCAGCTCTTAATTCATCAGCCGTTTGTAAAGCCTTTTGCAAAATTTCAGTTCTTTCATTTGGTTCTTTATCTTTAACATCTGTAATAATGAAGTAATCAATTTGGTCATCTTCAATTTGACTATCTAATAAAGCAACTGCTCTTTCTTCACCAAAAGCAAACCCAAATCCACCAGTATTTTCTGGTCCACCAAACTGTTCAACCATATTATTATAACGTCCACCAGCACAAATAGTTGTTTCACCTTCACCAAATGCTTCATTTTCAGTCATAATTTCAAATACTGTATCAGTATAGTAATCAAGTCCACGAACTAATTTTTGATCAATCACATATTCAATATTTAAGGCATCAAGTGAACTTAATACATCATTAAAGTAATTTTTTGATCTTTCATTTAAACTATCTTGAATTTTAGGTGCATTTGCTACAAGTTTTTGATCATTTTTATCTTTACTATCTAAAATACGTAACGGATTTTGATCTAAACGACGTTTTGAGTCTTCACTCAATTCATCTTCATATTTTCTAAAGTAATTTACTAACGCTTCAGTATAATTTTCTCTACTCTCTTCATCACCTAAAGTATTAATTTCTACTTTCATATTTTTAACATCAAGTTCTTTAAAAATATTCAAAGCAAGTGAAATAACTTCTGCATCAATTTGTGGGCTAATTGCACCAATTGCTTCACATCCGATTTGATGAAACTCACGATTATGAGTAGCACCTGGTCGTTCGTAACGATACATAGATCCCATATAAAATAATTTAACTGGTTTTTGATGTTCTGGTCCAAATAACTTATTTTCCACAAAAGACCTAACAATTCCAGCAGTTCCTTCAGGTCGCAAGGTAATATTTCTTCCACCTTTATCATCAAAACTATACATTTGTTTTGACACAATATCTGAACTATCTCCTGATGATCTTGTAAATACTTCAGTTTTTTCTACCATTGGAGTTCTAATCTCTTTAAAATTATATTTTGAAAAAACATTTCTTGATGTATCTTCGATTCTTTGCCAAATTGATGAATGAGTTGGCAAAACATCTTCCATACCTCTTACTTTTTTAAACTTTCCATCCATATTTGATAACCTCACTTAATTAAACTAATAGTTAAATTTTAACATTAAATCAAAGTTTTTGCTTTATTTTTAGTAAATCGCGAACATATACTAATCATTTCCAGTCAACCGTACACTTATTATTACAGCTATAAAATAGTTCGGTTTTTAGGTTGATTTAAATTGTTTTATCTGATAATCTAGTAACAATTTAATAAATTTAATGGAGGAGATATTTAATGAATAATTGGGAAAACAAGTTTGGCAAAAAAGGATTAACTTTTGATGATGTCCTATTGATTCCAGCAGCAAGTGACGTGCTACCTGGTCAAGTAAGCTTAAAAACAAAATTAGGCAATAACCTCCAATTGAACATTCCTATTATAAGTGCAGGAATGGATACAGTCACAGAATCAGACTTAGCTATTAAAATGGCAGAAAATGGTGGTCTTGGAGTTGTTCATAAAAACATGACAATTGAAGAACAAGCTGCCGAAGTAAAAAAAGTTAAAGATGCAAAAGTAACTGGTGAAGAACCTGCAATCGATGAAAACGGTAATTACTTAGTTGCTGCAGCTGTTGGGGTTTCCCATGATACTTTTGAACGTGCTACTGCTCTATTTGATGCAGGTGCAGATGCAATTGTTATTGATACTGCTCATGGTCATTCAAAAGGAGTAATTGATAAAATTGGTGAAATTAGAAAACAATTTTCTGACAAGACTTTAATTGCTGGAAACGTTGCAACTGCTCAAGCAACTAGAGATCTTTTCGATACCGGTGTTGATATCGTTAAAGTTGGAATTGGTCCTGGTTCAATCTGTACTACTCGTGTAGTTGCGGGTGTTGGTGTACCGCAAATAACTGCCGCATTTGATGCTGCAGAAGTAGCTAAAGAATATGGTAAACAAATTATCGTAGATGGTGGAATGCAATATTCTGGTGATGTTATTAAAGCAATGGCTGCCGGTGGAAATGCTGTAATGCTTGGTAGTATGCTTGCTGGTACCACTGAAGCTCCAGGTGAAATTTTCACTGCTGTTGATGGTAATCAATACAAAACTTATCGTGGAATGGGTTCAATTTCTGCAATGGAACAAGGTTCTTCAGATCGTTACTTCCAAGGCGATGTAAAAGAAGAAAAGAAATTAGTTCCTGAAGGAATTGAAGGACAAACAGCTTATAAAGGTGATGTAACTGATGTAATTTTCCAAATTCTTGGAGGAATTAGATCAGGTATGGGTTATACTGGTTCTAGAACAATCGATGATTTGATTAATCATGCCCAATTTGTTCAAATTACTGGTGCCGGATTACGTGAATCACATCCTCATGATGTTGTTATTACAAAAGAAGCACCAAACTACAAATAATCACAGGAGATAATAATGGCAAAAGATCCCAATAAAAATTACGATTCTGTTTTAGTATTAGACTTTGGTAGCCAATATAACCAACTAATTACTAGAAGAATTCGTGAAATGAATGTTTATTCAGAATTAAAACCACATACAATGACTGCAAAAGAAATTAAAGAATTAAATCCAAAAGCAATTATCTTCTCTGGTGGCCCTAACAGTGTTCATGGTGAAAATGCTTTGGATGTTGATCCTGAAATTTTTGAAATGGGTCTTCCAATTCTTGGAATTTGTTATGGTATGCAATTAATGGCTCACGATTTAAAAGGTGGAGAAACTGAAACTGCAGAAAATAGTGAATATGGTCAAGCTAATATCAGTATCACAAACAAAGATTCAAAAACTTTTAAAGGACTTGATGAAAATCAGACTGTCTTAATGTCACATGGTGATTTTGTTACTAAAGTTCCAGAAGGATTTGAAATTACTGCTACTAGCCCTGGTTGTCCTATCTCTGCAATGGCTGATGAAAATCGTAACTTCTACGCTTTCCAATTTCATCCAGAAGTTCGTTTAACTGAACAAGGAACTGACATGCTTCGTAAATTTGTTTTCGATGTAGCTGGCGCAAAAGCTAATTGGTCAATGGACGATTTCATTGAAGACCAAATTGAAAACATCAGAGAAGCAGTTGGTGATCGTCATGTTCTTCTTGGCCTTTCTGGTGGTGTTGACTCAAGTGTTGTTGCGGTTTTATTACACAAAGCAATTGGCGACCAACTTATTTCAGTATTTGTTGATCACGGTCTACTTAGAAAGAATGAAGCTGAAGAAGTTCTTGATGCTCTAGGAACTAAATTTGGTTTAAACATTGATTTTGTTAATGCTTCTGATCGTTATCTCACTAAGTTAGCTGGTGTAACTGATCCAGAACAAAAACGTAAAATTATCGGAAAAGAATTTATTGATGTTTTTTCAGATGAAGCTCGTAAATTTGATGATGTCGATTTCTTAGCTCAAGGTACTTTATATACTGATGTGATTGAATCAGGTACTGATACTGCTCAAACTATTAAATCTCACCATAATGTTGGTGGATTACCTGATGACCTTCAATTTAAATTAATTGAACCATTAAACAAACTATTTAAAGATGAAGTTCGTGCTCTAGGTGAAAAACTTGGCATGCCAAATAATCTTGTTTGGCGTCAACCATTCCCTGGTCCAGGTTTAGCTATTCGTATCATTGGAGAAATCACTCCGGATCGTTTAGAAATGGTTCGTGAATCTGATGCAATTCTACGTGAAGAATTCAAAAATGCTGGATTAGATAAAACAGTTTGGCAATATTTCACTGCCCTTCCAGGTATTTTCTCAGTTGGAGTAATGGGTGATGAAAGAAGTTATGATGAATCAATTGTAATTCGTGCCGTTACATCAATTGATGGAATGACTGCTGAATTTGCTGAAGTTCCATGGGAAGTTCTTGGAAAAATATCAGCTAAAATCGTAAATGAAGTAAGTGGAGTTAACCGTGTACTATACGATATTACCGGTAAACCACCTGCAACAATTGAATATGAATAAACACAAAAAGCAGGTTAATCAACCTGCTTTTTTTATGCTCAAATTATTGATATATCAACGATGCAACTACTAGTTGTCACCTATTCTATCAATTAGAAACACTTTTATTATAAAAAATATTTACATAGACCACTAAAAAAGCATAATTAATATTTGAAAGGAGCATACAATTATGAAAAATAAATTTTCTGAACAATTAACTTTTTTAAGACAACAAAAAAAGATGTCACAAGGAATGCTTTCTAGTAAATTAAATATTTCTCGTCAATCAATTTCTAAATGGGAACGGGGTGATTCTGAACCTAGCTTAGATACCATTTTAAATTTAACAACTATTTTTAATGTTGACTTAGATTTTTTATTATTAGGAAAAGAAAATCAAAAGAAATTACTTATTCAAGGAAAAATATAATTAAAAAATTTGATATGCCTATTTTAAATAATATTAATTTCAAAATTAAAGAAGGCGATCGCATAGCTTTACTAGGAAGTAATGGAGCTGGTAAATCAACATTAATCAAAATTATCATTGGCTTAATTCAACAAACTGATGGTGAAATAATTAGAAAAATTAATTCTAATACAGATATTAATTATCTTAGTCAAGAGAATATTTTAATTGAAGATTTGACTGTTTTGGAACAGGTTAAAATTGAAGCTGAAATAATGAAAATCAAATCTAATCAATTATTAAATGAAATGCTGATGAAATTTAGTCTAGACTATAAAAGAAATACTATTATTAATAATTTATCAGGTGGTGAAAAAAGAAGATTATCCCTTTTATTATGTACTTTAAGAGAAGCTAAATTATTAATTTTAGATGAACCAACCGTTGGAATGGATTTAAAATTAATTGATTATTTATGGAATTATTTATACAAATTAGGCAGTACTGTCTTAACTATCACTCATGATTTCAATCAAATTGATAAGTATTTTTCTCGCATTTGGCTATTAAAAAATGGTCAATTAATCAAAGATGTTAGTGTGGAAGAAATTCATCAGCACAATCAGGCGATTGAACAATGGTACCGCAAATTTAATGATGGAGATGAACAAATAAATGATTAAAAAAATACAATTAAAACAGGTCATAAGAAATAAAAGATTTATTTTTTTCACACTTTTAATTCCTGCATTTTGGTACATATTAATGTTTAATTTAAACTCAATTTGGCAAAAAAATGATACTTTATATCTGCTCACCTTATCAACTTGTATCGGAATTATTGGAAATTCATTAATTACTTTTGGAAAAAGAGTTTCTAATAAAAAAAACTATTATGAAATTCACTTTAAAATTTCTAATTATTCCGTTTTTAATTACTTAAAAGATTCAATGACAATTCAAATTATACTAAATACATTAATTATTGTTCTACTAATTTTGTTAGCAACTATCATGCAGCCATTATCAATTAATTTAAAATTTTTTACTATTTTTATTTTATTAGAAATTATCGGACTTTATTTAAGTTTAATTGGTTTTACGATTGGATTATTAATGAAATCAAGCGTTTTAGATGCTCTCAATTTCCCAATGATGATATTTGCGATGTTTTTAGTTATTCCATTTCATCTATTCACAAAAAATATAATTATTTTTGAAATTATTAATAAAATGCAACAAATCTTTCCCACTTACTATTTGATAAATCTTTCCGCTAATCATAATTACTTACAAAACTTATCTTATTTTTTTATTTCATTAATTTTAACCACTATTCCTATTTTGTGGATTTTAGCCAAAAAATTAAAAAAGCAATCAAATTAATAGATTGCTTTTTATTATTTATTCATGAATATTTAAAACATCCTCTAATGGCATTCTATTTCCATAAATTTGATTAATTGGATGACTATCATCTTGGTATCCTAATCCAATTCCAATAATAAATTTACGCCCATTTACATTTAAGTGTTCTCTTAATTTATCTGCATATTTTACAAATTCAAATGCTGGAATTGAATCAATTCCCTTTTCTTTGGCTGCTAAAATAATTGTTTCTGCAAATGATCCAGTATCGTATAATGACCATTCATTATAACCATCAGGTAAAGTTAAATAAACAACAGCTGGAGCATTAAATAATTTATTTCCTTGTTCACTTTTTAATTCTTTTACTTTTTCTCCAACATTTTCAATGTCCAATTCACCTTTTATTTTCATATTATTTTGTGAATCAATGTCCCAATCTTTAGCTGAAACAAATGAAATATCAGATTTAGTGTGTAAATTAGGATTTTGATTAATTTCTCCATGTTCCTTACGGATTATTTCCAATGTATTTCCAGTTGCAATGTCTACTCGCACTGGTTGGGAATTAACCCAAGATGGTGACATTTGTGCTAGTTTAATAATTTCTTTTAAATCATCAATTGAAACTTTTTTATCAGTAAAAGCACGTGTTGATTTTCTATTTTTCATTAATTCATTAAATTCTATTTTACATTCCTCCATATCTCTCATTAACAAATATTAACATATGATTTAAAAATTCTAAAAAACGTTATTTATCATTCGTAATTTGGCTTATATAATAAATAATTTCAAATTAATGTTTGACTTTTACTTTTTGAAATGATTTAATTAGTTCAACAAATAAATGAAAGGAAATAACTCAAATGATTAATTTAAATACAAAATTGAATAATTGGTATTATAGCTATTACTTCTTTAACTAGAGCATTCGTAAAAAGACACGAATGCTCATCAAAGCATTCGTGTCTAAGAAGCAAGAGCTAATTAATCATGCCGACTAGATACTTTAATGAATCTAGTTGGTGTAAGAGTTTATTTCAAATAATTGATAAATTTTTCCCATTTTCAAAGCCAACTAGATTTTAATTATCTAGTTGGCTTTTTTTATTCAAAAAGGAGAATAATTTATGAATACATTAAAAATTCAAAGCAAAAGCAGACTTAAAATTAGTCTCTTTGTAAATTACCTGATTCATGGAATTGCATTAACAATTTTGGCACAAAATATTACTCAACTTAGTGAAATTTGGCAAAAACCATTGGTTACAGCTACATATGTTTTATCTGGTACTGGAATTGGGCGATTAATTGCTTACATTATTTTAGGTTACTTATCAGATAAAATTGGACGAAAAAATATTTTAATTTTTGGAATGACTTCTTACTTAATCTTTTTTATCGCTACACCAATCAACCAAAGCATCACAATTGCTTACTTTCTTGCTATTCTTGCTGGAATTTCCAATTCAGCTCTTGACTCTGCTACTTATCCTATTTTTTCTGATTTAAAGAATGATAACTCAGGAAGTACTAATTCAATTTTAATTAAATCTTGCATGTCAATTGGTGAATTCATTCTTCCACTATTCGTTGTAAGTCTTCATAGTACCAATCAATGGTTCGGATGGAGTTTCATCATCCCTGCCACAATTTTATTAATTAATTTAATTAATATTTCAATGATTAAATTTCCTAATAAAAACGTTGTTGAAGAAAATGAAGAGCTTCATCAAACACAACTTTCAAAAGCAAAAAGAATTGCTTTAACTATTCTATTTATCATTTTCGGTTACACTTCAATGGCTTTAATGCTTAGTTTTATCCAATGGATTACTCTCTTCGCTAGTAACGTTCTTCATTACAATATGTGGATATCTCATCTTTTATTATCAGCATACAGTTTAGGTTCCATTGCAGGATCAATTAGTATGTTTTTTATATTAAAGAAACCAATAAATCGTAAAAACTTAATGCTTTTAATTAACGTTGTTGCAGGAATCATGATTACTGGAATCTTTTTAATTCATAATCCGATAATTTCAATAATTTGTTCTTTTGGCTTTGGATTCACCGCAGCCAGCGGTGTAATGCAAATGGGATTAGAAGAATTATTAACTAATTTCATCAAAAGAAAAGGATTAATGACCGGAATTTTCTTTATGGCAGGAAGCATTGCATCATTTACTGTTCCTATCATAACTGGAAAATTAACTTCAATTAATTTAAATGCCGTTATGTTATTTGCACTAATTATTAATTTAATTAGTATTATCGTTATTTTAATTGCTAATTTTATTAAAACTGATTCACCAAATGAACTAATCGAAGCTAGACAAAATATTAATCAAATCGATCAAAAGCTAGCAAAATTAATTAATCAAAGATTTGAAGAAGTACAAAAAGTCAATAATTACAAGCAAGAGAATAATTTACCTATTTTAGATGAAACAAGAGAAAATGATGTTTTAAAAAGTTTACACAATAAATTTAAAAATTCTAAATTCAATCTTTATTCAGAAAATATTTTTAAAAATATAATGTCAGAATCGAAAAAATTTCAAAAAAATAATCAAAATTAAAGGAGAATTACAATGATAAATTACTTAACTGCAGGAGAATCACATGGACCAGAACTATCTGGAATTTTAACTGGAATACCAGCTGGATTAACTTTAGATATTGATAAAATTAACGAAATGCTTAGTAAAAGACAAGGCGGTTACGGTCGTGGAAATCGTCAACAAATTGAACATGATGAAATAATCATAACTGGAGGAGTTCGACATCAAAAAACTTTAGGCTCTCCAATTGCATTAACTGTAAAAAATCGAGATCATGCCCATTGGAATAAAATTATGGACCCCTACTCTGCAGAAACTAAAGAAAATACTCTTAGACAAGTTACAAGACCACGTCCTGGACATGCTGATTTAATTGGTGGAATGAAATACAATCATAAAGATCTACGTAATGTTTTAGAAAGATCATCAGCAAGAGAAACTGCTATGCGAGTAGCAATCGGTGCAATTTGTAAACAACTTTTAAATCAACTTGGCATTTCTATTTCTGGATATGTAGAACAAATTGGTTCAATTAATGCTGATGAATCAAATCCTATTGATACTAAAGAAATCGAACAATTAATCGATAAAAACGATTTAAGAATTGTTAATCAAAACAAAGTCGCAGAAATTCATGACTTAATCGATAAAACTAAAAAAAATGGTGATACATTAGGTGGAATTATTAGAGTAGTCGCTAATAACGTTCCTGCTGGTCTTGGAAGTTACACTAGCTGGGATACAAAATTAGATGCAAAAATTGCAGGTGCAGTTGTCGGAGTAAATGCGATGAAAGGTGTTGAAATTGGTGATGGATTTGATGCAGCCACATCAATGGGCAGTAATGTAATGGATGAAATTGATTGGAATCAAGAAACAGGATTTTCTAGAAATTCAGATCACCTTGGAGGATTTGAAGGTGGTATGACTAACGGAATGCCAATCATTGTTAAAGCAGCTATGAAGCCAATTCCAACATTATACCGTCCATTACAAAGTGCTGATATTAATACCAAAGAAGTAAAAAAAGCAAACGTTGAAAGATCTGATACAACAGCGATTGTTCCAGCGTCAATTGTTATTGAATCAGTCGTTGCAATTGAATTAGCTAAAGCAATTACTGAAACCTTTGATGGTAGTAATCTTAAACGTTTAGAAGAACAAATTGATAATTACAAAAAAGAATTTAAAGAATTCTAGAAAGGAATATCATGAAAAAATTAATTAATAGTTTAAATTCAGGATTAAATGGTGAATTATTGATCCCTGGTGATAAAAGTATTTCTCATCGTTCAATTATGCTAGGTTCAATTGCAAATGGTGAAACTACTATCAAAAATTTTTTAATGTCTGATGATTGTATTTCAACAATTAATGCTTTTAAAGATATGGGCGTCGAAATAGAACAAAATGAAAATAATATTATCGTCCATGGAGTTGGTTTTCATGGTCTAAAAAAACCAAACAAAGATTTAGATATGGGTAATTCAGGAACTTCAACTAGACTAATGATGGGTTTATTAGCTGGTCAAAATTTTGATTCTAATTTAATTGGTGATAATTCACTATCAAAACGTCCAATGAAGCGAATATCTACACCTTTAGAACAAATGGGAGCACAAATTAAACTAAACGAAAATACATTACCCGCTATCATTCATGGAAAATCATTAAATGAAATTGACTATACTCTTCCAATAGCAAGTGCTCAAGTCAAAAGTGCAATTATCTTAGCTGCTATTCAAGCAAAAAATAAAAGCACTATTAAAGAACCAATTAAAACTAGAAATCATACTGAATTAATGTTAAATACTTTTTCTCCTAATACTATTATTACAGAAGAAAATACAATTACGATTAATCCAGTAACTCAATTAATTGGTCAAAATATCAATGTTCCTGGAGATATATCTTCAGCAGCCTTCTTTTTAGTTGCCGGAGCAATTACCAAAAATTCAAATATTACACTTAAAAATATTGGCATCAATCAAACAAGAACTGGAATTTTAAAAGTTTTAAATTTAATGGGGGCTAATTATACTTTATTAAATCAAAATTTAGATGGTGAACCAACTGCTGATATTAATATCAAAAGCTCATCTCTAAAACCAATTAATTTAACCGAACAAGATATTCCAATGATGATTGATGAACTACCTTTAGTTGGCTTACTAGCCGCTTGTGCCAATGGAGTTAGTAAAATCACTGGTGCTAAAGAATTAAGATTTAAAGAAACTGATCGAATTAAAACTTTAGTCCAAGAATTTAAAAAGTTAGGTATTTCAATTACAGAATTAGAAGATGGATTTATTATTGATGGTTCAAAAAATTGGAATCCTACTGATTTATTACTAGATAGTCATGGAGACCATCGAATTGGAATGACAATGGCGATTGCAGCTTTATTAATAAAAGATTCAACTACCTTAAAAGATTCTGAAAGCATTAATATTTCCTATCCAACCTTTTTTAATGATTTAAATAAATTAATTAAAACAAGTTAGGAGAATAATAATGACAAAAATATTAATTAGTGGCTTAGGCTTAATTGGTAGTTCAATCGCTAGAATAATGCAAAGTAGCCATGAAGAAACCTTTATTATGGGATCTGATCCAAATAAGGAAAACATTGATTTCATGTTAGAAAAAGGTTTTATCAACAAAAAAGTTAATTTTAAATTAGCAGCTCCAAAAGCTGACTTAATTGTATTGGCAGCTCCAGTATCAGTAATTAATCAACAAATCAAAACACTAGAAAAAATCGATTTAAAAAGAGGTGTTCTAATTACTGATGTTGGTAGCACTAAAGTTGACATCATGCAGACAGCAAAAAATTTAATGTTAAAAAAACACTGTTCATTTATGGGCGGTCACCCAATGGCAGGATCACATTTAACCGGTAGTAAAGCAGGTAAAATAACCTTATTTAATAATGCATACTACTTTTTAATTAATGGAAATCAAACTGAAGGACAAACTAATCACTTTAAAAAATTAATGAAATTTAGTAATGTCAATTTTTTAAATTTTAATGCTCAACAACATGATCAAGTTGTCAGTGAAATTAGTCACCTTCCTCATATCATGGCTGCAGGATTAGTTAATATGGTTAATGATGATTTAAGTAATCAAGATGTTAGTTTAGATATTGTTGCTGGTGGATTTAAAAGTGTAACTCGGATTGCTAAATCAGACCCCACCGTGTGGACAAATATTTCATTAAGCAATAAGAATTTATTATTACAACAAATTGATAAAATGTGTGAAAATCTTAATCATTTCAAAAAATTATTAGATACAAATAATCAAGATGAAATTTTTCAAACATTTTTAAAAGCACAGAATAGCCGTAAATCATTAGATTAAAAGGAAGTGATAATATGCAATTAGTTTTAATTGGATTTATGAGCAGTGGAAAAACTACAATTGGAAGCAAATTAGCAGAAAAAATGAACCTTCCTTTTTACGATTTAGACCAAGTAATTGAAGAACAAATTCATATGACAATTCCTGAATACTTTAAAAAATATGATGAAAATCAATTTAGACAAATTGAAAATAAAATTTTCAAACAAATATTAAATAGTTCATCTGGAATTATTTCCACAGGTGGTGGAACTATTGAAGATATTGAAAATATAAATCTTCTAAATAATTCAAATACCCAAATCATTTTTCTTGATATTTCTGATAAAACCATTCAAAGAAGATTAGAAAATGATACAAATCGCCCGTTAGTTAAAGAACTAGGAATTTCTGGATTAATTAATTTAAAACATCAAAGAAATAAAAAATATGAACAATTAAGTAATATGAAAATAATGACTGATGATTTTTCAATCAGTGGTACACTTGAACAAATTGAAAATAATTTAAGGAGACAACAATTATGGATTTAGTAAATAAAATGAATGAAACAATCAAAGCAACCAAACAAAATCCGATTATCGCATTTAACCAAAAAATTGCAGCAATTCCTGATATGGTTTCTCTAACACTTGGTGAACCTGATTTTATGACTCCAGAACATATCAAACAGGCTGCCATTGATGCTATTAATAATAATGAAAGTCATTATACAGATATGCGTGGTATCGAAGCATTAAGAAAAAGTGTCGCTAATTTTCTACATAGAAAATATAATCTTAACTATGATTTTGAAAATGAAATTCTAATAACAACTGGTGTATCTGAAGGATTACATGCAACTTTATCGGCAATCTTAAATCCAGGTGATACAGTTTTACTACCTGCTCCTCTATTTTCTTTATATATGTTAGATATTACGATGACTGGTGCAAAACCTGTTCTAATTGATACAACTGATACTGATTTTAAATTAACTCCAGATAAATTAACTAAAGCAATCCAAGATAACCAAGAAACAGTAAAAGCGATTATTCTTAACTATCCTAATAATCCAACTGGAGTTACTTATAATCGAAATGAATTAGCAAAATTTGCAGAAATAATTTCAAAACATGAAATCTTTTGTATTAGTGATGAGATTTATAGTGAATTAACCTATGATAATTCACATGTTTCAATGGGCGAATTACTTCCAGAACAAACAATTGTCTTAAATGGTGTTTCAAAAGCATTTGCAATGACTGGTTATCGCATTGGAATTATTGCTGGTCCAAAAAATATTATCCAAAAAATTAATATTACTCACACGATGTCCACTGCTTCTGCTAATACAGTTGCACAATTTGCATCAGTGGATGCATTTGATAACAGTGATCAAGATGTAATTGATATGAAAAATGAATATCAAAAAAGAAGAGATTACTTAACAACTAATTTACAAAAAATTGGTTTTGAATCAGCAACTCCAAAAGGTGCTTTCTATTTATTTATAAAAATACCTAAACAGTTTACCCAAAATAGTTTTGAATTTGCATATGAACTTGCTACTAAAGCAAAAATTGGAACAATTCCAGGAGCTGCATTCAGTGAATTTGGTGATGGATACTTAAGAATAAGCTATGCAGCATCAATGGAAGATTTAAAACTAGCAGTTAATCGATTAAAATCATTTATGAAAAAATAAAAAGCTTCTTTTAAAAAGAAACTTTTTTATTTTTCAATAATTTGATAAGATAATAATACAAATATTTTGGGGTGCTTCGGCTGAGATTATACCCATTAACTTGATCCAGATAATGCTGGCGAAAGGAAAATTAATTAAGGTCGTTTTTTGTCTTAAATAATTTCAACCGTTATCTAATAAATCTAGGTAGCGGTTTTCTTTTCACCCAAATTAGGGAGGAAAAAATGAATAAAAATTCAAGAAAATTAACTTTTTTAGCACTAATGATTGCGTTTAACTTTATCTTCACATCCATTTTTAGAATTGAAGGAATGGCTCCAATATCTAGTTTTATGAATATTTTGGCAGGAATTATTATGGGACCATTATATGCATTCTATATGGCATTAACTACTGGACTACTTAGGATTTTCATTTTAGGAGCACCACCATTTGCTCTTACAGGTGCTGTTTTCGGTGCAATATTAGTTGGACTTTTGTTTAAAATTAATCATAAAAATTATATGGCAATGACTGGTGAATTCATTGGCACTGGAATCATTGGTGCAATTGCTTCTTATCCACTATTAATACTTTATACTGGAACTAATTCCAAATTATTTTGGTTAATGTTTATTCCAAAATTCTGTGGCGCAGCTATCATTGGAATTATTATATCTATTATAGTTTTAGCTAAATTACAAAAAACAAATATCTTTAAAACTATCACTTCATATTTTAAATAATCTGATATACACACCAAATTATTTTCGGTTCATATCTTTTAATAATTTCAAAATCGGATTGCTTTATTTGATTTGATTCAGTAACGATGGCATATTCCAATTCATTATTTGAAAATTTTTCTAGAGCAATACTTTTACTATTAGTAAATTCTCTTTTTAAATTAATTGCTGTTTCAGATTCAAAATTATTTAAAAATGGTTCAGTTGCTCGATGTAATCCAATTTTTTGATTTTTAATTTGCTTATTTTTGATTAAAATCATCGGCTTTGTATCTAATACAAAAGTATCATATATGTTTAATTGATCAAGATATTGATAATGATAAGTTGCCCAATCAAAATAACGATCACGATACATTGTTGGAACCAAAAATAAATCGTTTTTATAATTAGATAAATTATTATAAATTTCTTCAAATGAATTATGCATAACTAGTTTTATATCTGAAATACTTTTATCTTTCCAATAAAGATATGCACAATAACTATCAGTTGTATTTGGTCCCAAAGTATGCAATTTCATATAAATCTCCTATGTAGTAAACCCATAAGTTAAAATCTTATGGGTTTTTATTTAAGCTTTAATATAATGCTATTTTTTATAAACATCAACCATATCAAATAATCCATCTGGTGAAGGACGATAATTTTTTACATCACTTCGCATTAATGCAGCAATTTTATTTTGATATAAGGGAACTACTCCTTGTTCTTTAGTTAAAATATGTTGTTGTTTCAACAAATCATTCCAACGTTTTTGATAATTATTTGCATCTGTAATACTACTTAATTTTTGTAATTTATCATACTCTTTATTTGACCACTTACCAGTATTCATTGAGTTGTTAGTTGTAAATAAATCTAAAGTAGTACTTGGATCTGGATAATCAGGAATCCATCCCCATAAAATCAAATCAAAATCTCCACTATTACCTTTTTGAAGACGATTTTTGAATGGAACATTAGAAACATTAACTTTTAGCCCATCTAAATTTGAAGTTAAAACTGATTGTAAATATTCAGAAATCTTTTTTGAAGAATCTTGATCATCAGTAACTAAGCTTATTGATGGATTTTTTATATTGGTTTCCTTTAATCCTTCCTTCCATAATTTCTTTGCAAGTTTAGGATTATATTTTGTATATTTTAAATCATTAACTGAAGATTTTTCTTGTTTAAAATCTTTATTAGTCTTTTTATTAAAAATTGTTTGACTTGGAACAACACTTGAAGCAGCCTTCACAGTATTACCCAAAATATTATTAGCTAATTGATTACGATTAATTGAATGGGAAATCGCTTGTCTAATTTTTTCATTTTTAAATAATGGATTATCTTTTTGATTTAATTGTAAATAATACATCGCTTGTGATGGATCGGTCACAAAATCCTTTTTATTTTTTAATTGTAATGCTGTATCTCCACTCAAATCACTGTAACGATCAATTTTATGAGTATTATAAAGGTTAATCCCTGTATTTGGATCTTTAACAACATTATATTTTAAGGTATTTAATTTTACTTGCTTTTCATTCCAATAATTGTTGTTTTTAACTTCTTTCCAAGAAGTATCTCCAACCTTCCAATTAATCAGTTTAAAGGGTCCATTGTAAACAACATTTTCACTATTAGTTCCATATTGATCACCAGCTTTTTTAACTGCTTTTTTATTCAATGGTAAGAATCTTGAACTAACGATTAATTCATTAAAATAACTAATAGGATGTTCTAGATTTACTTCCAACGTGTAATCATCCAATGCTTTAACACCTAATTTATCTGGATTCATTTTACCAGAACTTATTTTATCAGCGTTTTTAATTCCACTATATGCATATGAAAATGATGACCCAGTTTTTGGATTAACAATTCTTCTCCAAGCATATACAAAATCAGATGCTGTCACTGGATCTCCATTTGACCATTTTGATTTTCTTAAATTGAAAATATATTTTTTCCCATTATTTGTTGGCTTAGCGATTTCTTTTGCAACTCCAGGAATAACTTTATTCCCATTGAAACGATAGAGACCTTCCATTGTGTTTTTTAATTGTTGTGAACCAATTATCGTTGAATTCAATGATGAATCCATTGTTGAAATGACATCTTTAGCGTTAGTAGCAAAGGTTTTATTATCTGTATTTTTAATATCAGTTTTATTTGTACCACAGGCACTAAGCCCTATAATAATCATTCCAACTCCAAATAACAATAAAATTTTTCTTTTTAATTTCATTAACTAATACTCTCCTATTTATGTATTAAATAAAAATAAAAAAGGGCCCTCTATTCAGAACTAATAAAAGCACTGAATAGAGAGCCCTCCTCTCTACATTACTAATCTATTTTAATTAATAAAACAGTTAGCCGTGTTGAAAAGAGTTACCACCTATATCAGCGCTAACCAAACAACACATACAAATTAATTTAATATTTACTGACATAGTTGATAACTCCCTTTCATTTTTAATTTTATTTAATATACCATTTTAAAACTTTTTATTCAACTTTATTTATAACACATTTAATTAAAATATCTGTAACTTTTTCCATTGCTTCTATACTTGTAAATTCAAATTTCCCATGTGCATTTTCTCCACCATTAGTTAAATTAGGTGTTGGTAGTCCTTTTAAAGTTATTTTTGATCCATCTGTTCCACCTCTGAAAGGCTCAATTATCGGACTAACATTTTCAGATTTGCATGCTTCTTCTAAAAATTCAACAACACTTAAATCTTTTTTTATAATTGGAGCCATATTATAATATTGATCTTTAATTATTATATCGACCCTTTTAGCTCCATATTTCTCATTTAATTCTTTTGCTACTGATTTAATTTTTTCTTTTCTATCTAAAAAATTGTTTTCATCAAAATCTCTTATTATATAAGATAAATTTGCACTATCTATATTTGCATTAAAATCAGTTAAAAAGAAAAAGCCTTCTCTTCCACTTGTTAAATCAGGTCTATCCTTACTTGGAATTTTATTATGAAAATCAATTCCTAGCTGTATAGCACTAACTAATAAACCTTTAGCTGAAGATGGATGAACACTAGATCCATTAATATTAATCTTTGCTTCTGCAGCATTGAAAGTTTCATATTGAATATGACCAACTGGACCGACATCTAAAGTATAAGCATAATCAGCACCAAAATCTTTTACATTAAATTTATCAGCGCCTCTTCCAATTTCTTCATCTGGACCAAATGCAATCATAATATCACCATGTTTAATATTTTTATTATCTTTAAAATACTCTAACATTGAAAGTATTTCAGCAATTCCTGATTTATCATCTGCTCCAAGTAGAGTATTTCCATCAGTAGTAATCAAAGTATGATTTTTATAATTAAGTAAGTTTGGAAACTCTTTTGGATCTAATACAATTTCTTCATTTTGGTTTAAAGTAATTTTATTTCCTTGATATTTTTCATGTATTTGTGGACAAACATTTTCTGCATTAAAATCAGCAGTATCTACGTGTGCAATAAATCCTACTTTAGAAACATTATTTATATCTAAATTATTTTCTAATTTTGCAAATAAGAAACTTCCATCACTAAAGTGAACATTCGATAAATTTAAATCTTTTAATTTTTTATACAATAATTTTAAAATTCTTGTTTGTCCTACTGTAGTTGGAATTGAGATAGATTTAAAATCAGACCTTAAATTTATTTTTACAAGTTCCAAAAAATTATTAAGTAAATTGTTATATTTCATTAAGTAAAACCTCACATATCTAAAATTTTACATCCCAGGCAGTTATCTGTGATTTCCCATAATATTTTTTCATTAGTCTTTTTGTCTTATCAGTTTGATATGCTTTGACAAATTCTTTATTTAATTTATTATCTTTATCTTTTTTATTAGCAGCAATTATATTAACCCACTTCTCTGAAAGTTTATTTAAAGGTTCAACATATATTGCACTATTAGGACTAAGACCAGCACTTTGAGCATAATTACCATTTATATTTGCTGCATCAACACTTGATAAACTATTAACTGTTTGACTTGCATCTACTTCTTTAATTTTCAAATTTTTAGGATTATTTATAATATCTTTAGTAGTTGGAAATTCAACATTTTTCTTAACTTTTATTAAACCAGCACTTTGTAAAATATTTAATGCTCTAGCCTCATTGGTACTATCATTTGGAATCACAATTGTTCCACCATCTTTAATATCATTTAAATGTTTAATTTTCTTAGAATATATTCTTCCTTGTCCTATCATAGTCTTTCCAATTGGAACAATATTTGTATGACTTGCTTTATTATATTGTCTCAAAAATTCATAATGTTGAAATGCATTAACATTAATCTCTCCCTGACTTAATGCTCGATTTGGTTGACTATAATCAGTGAATTTTTTATATTCTACCTTTAACCCATATTTTTCTTTAGCAGTTTTAGCTACAGAATCCCAAATTATTTGATCTTGCTTGGAACCAGTCATTATTCCTACTTTAATAGTTTTAGATCCATTTGATGAATTAGAAGAAAAAAAACTAAAATATCCGATTACAAAAATAACTAATAAAACTAAAACACCTATTACCCATTTAAATTTTTTACTCATTATCTTATCCTCCATAAATTATGTATTTTTTATTATTAACAAAAAAAGCATTCATCCTGTAAAGGACGAATGCTTTCGTGGTACCACCTTAATTTATAGTAAAAACTACCTTGGTAGATTGCTCATATAAAATGAATAATCTTGCAATTATAACGTTAGCAACTACGTCAATGATTAATTTTTAAAATAAATTCATCAGTGATTAGCTCCAAATCCATCTTCCAAATATTTATCTCATTCTTTCTCACCAACCAAGAACTCTCTGACAGATATCTAAATGTACTCAATTTTTCAGCCTTTTTAAATATTAAGTTAATAATTGTTAATAACAATATAGCTTAAATATCATATTGTCAAGAAATTTTTTAATAATTTTAAACTTTCATATATTGACAAATTTTAATTAACCCGTATAATCATCAACAATATAAAAAAGGAGAAATACTATGATAAAAAATAAATGGATAAATGCTAATAACATTTTAATCATTAACATCTTAATTTCATTATTAGTCTTATTGATTAGGTAGTGGATATTAAGATGATTTTTTAGCATAACTTTTTCTAAATCACATTTAATATCCACTAAAATAACTTCTACGGTGGATATTAAAAAGGGACTCCCGTAGATTATATCTATTGAGAGTCCCTTTTTGATTAGAGGTGAAATTGTTTTTTAATTTTTAATAATTGGAGGGAAAATACTATGCTTAATAAAGAAATCATTGATGAAGAAAGTAAAAATCTTGCACCAGCTTCGAGAATTAAATTTTTTAATATGGTTATAAAAAAAGGTAAAGGTGCCAATCTATACGATATAGAAGATAATCACTATATTGATTTTTTATCTAGTGCTTCATCTACTAATACCGGACATTCACATCCAAAAGTAGTCAAAGCTATTCAAAAACAAGCAGAAAAATTAATTCAATACACACCCGCTTACTTTGCAAATGAAGTGGAAACAAAATTAGCCTCTAAACTAAACTCTATTTCCCCCATTAAAGGAAATACAAAATTAGCTTGGGGGAATTCTGGTTCAGATGCAAATGATGCAATCATCAAATTTGCTCGTGCTTATACCCAAAGACAATACATAATTACCTTTACCGGAGCATATCATGGATCAACTTATGGATCTATTTCACTTTCTGGAGTTAGTTTAAATATGACTAGAAAAATTGGTCCTTTACTACCAGGTGTAATTAAAATTCCATTTCCAAGTCCATGGAATAAATATCCTAATGAGACTGAAGATCAATTCAGTGATCGTATGTTTGAACAATTCAAAATTCCATTTGATACTTATTTACCTGCTGATGAAACAGCTTTAATTGAAATTGAGGCCATTCAAGGAGATGGAGGATTTTGTAAAGTTCCAGAAAGATATATGAATAAAATATTTAATTTTGCAAAGGAACATGGTATTTTATTTGCAATCGACGAAGTTAATCAAGGACTAGGTAGAACTGGTAAAATGTGGTCAATTGATCACTTC
The DNA here is from genome assembly GCF_021698855.1 of Lactobacillus sp. S2-2. Lineage (GTDB taxonomy): Bacteria > Bacillota > Bacilli > Lactobacillales > Lactobacillaceae > Fructilactobacillus. Next base: position 23,244 of record NZ_WWFA01000001.1, on the reverse strand, counting down.
CCACAAGTAAATCCAGATATGATTGCTGTTGGAAAATCATTAGCATCTGGATTACCATTAAGTGCAGTTATTGGAAAATCTGATATTATTGATGCACTTGATGCACCGGGAAATGTTTATACAACAGCCGGAAATCCAATTTCCGCAGCAGCAGCTAACGCAACTTTAGATGTGATTGAAAATGAACAATTAGTTAAGCGAAGTCATGATTTAGGCATTAAAGCATCAGCCTTTTTTCATCAGCTTCAAAATGAATTTCCATTTATAGGTGATGTTCGCATTTATGGATTAAATGGCGGTATTGATATTATCAATCCACAAACTAATCAACCAGACTCAAACATTGCATCTTTATTGATATCTAGAATGTTTGAACTAGGATTATTAATGATTACAGTTAGAGGAAACATTCTAAGATTTCAACCACCATTAGTAATTAGTAATAACGAACTAATTCAAGGATATGATATTATAGAAAGAGTAATGCTAGAGTTTCAAGACGAAAAAATAAAAATAACTGAAGATATGAAACATATCGGATGGTAAAAGGGGTATTATATATGAACAAAATATTCAAGATTATGAATGAAAAAGCAGATTTTAATTCATTCAAAAAAAATGATGCAAATCTTGAAAGAACAATGACTGTAAAAGATTTCTTAGCATTGGGAATCGGTACAATCTTATCAACTTCTATTTTTACATTACCAGGTTTAGTAGCAGCAAAGCACGCTGGACCAGCTGTAATTATTTCTTATATTATTGCAGCGATTGTTGCTGGATTAGTAGCAATGAATTATGCAGAGATGGCTTCATCGTTACCATTTGCCGGATCTGCTTATTCTTGGATTAGTGTTGTATTTGGTAAATTTTGGGGTTGGATTGTTGGATGGTCTCTAATAGCAGAATATTTGATTGCTGTCGCATTCGTTGGTGCAGGTATATCATCTAATTTTCAAGGATTAATTTCTCCACTAGGATTAAAAATCCCTAATATGTTAGCACATCCAATGGGAAATAATGGTGGCTTAATTGACATTACTGCTGTTATTGTAATTGGGTTTGTTGCATTTCTACTATTTAGAGGTGATAAAAACTCATCAAAATTTGCTAATATCTTAGTACTTCTAAAACTTGCAGCAATCGTTGTTTTTGTAGTTGTTGGTGCAACTGCCATCAAAACTCAGAATTATACTCCATTTATTCCAAAACCAAGTACTAATCCTGATGGTAGTGCTTTTGGTGGATGGAAAGGTATCTATGCTGGAGTTTCAATGATTTTCTTATCATACATTGGATTCGACTCAATCGCTGCAAACTCTGCTGAAGCAAAAAACCCCGAAAAAACTATGCCTCGTGGAATTATTGGTTCATTAGTTATTGGTACTATGTTCTTCATTGCAGTATCACTAGTATTAGTTGGTATGTTTAAATATACTGCTTATAATGGTAACGCCGAACCAGTTGGTTGGGCTCTTAGACAACAAGGACATGTAATTATTGCTAGTGTTGTTCAAGCAATATCAGTAATTGGAATGCTAGCTGCATTAATTGCCATGATGATGGCGGCCTCACGTTTAATTTATTCATTTGGACGTGACAATATGCTTCCAAAAGCAATCAGTAAGTTAAACAGTAAAAAAGTTCCAAGTGTATCATTATGGTTAATTACCATTTCTGGAATCATAATGGGAGCAATTTTCCCATTCGATTTCTTAGCACAATTAATTTCCGCTGGTACATTAATTGCATTTATGATGGTTTCACTCGCAATGTATCCACTTAGAAAAAGAGAAGGAAAAGATTTACCTGTTCCTGCATTTAAAGCTCCTTTCTTTCCTATTTTCCCAGCACTTGGTTTTCTTGGTTCACTAACCGTTTTTCTTGGGTTAGATATTCAAGCAAAAATATATTCTGCTGTTTGGTTAATTATTGGAATTATTATTTATTTTGCTTACGGTATGAAACATTCTAAAAAATAATCATAAAAATAGCACTTAGAGATAATCTCTAAGTGCTATTTTATTAAATTAAGTTTTTAATATTGGTTTTTAAAAGATACTTTTTCAATCTTAAACCTTCACCTTTTGAAATAATAATATTACGGTTCAAGAAAGACACTGAATAACAGTCTTTTCCTTCGTAATTAAATTTCTTAATTGATGCAACTTGATTTAAACTGAGTGAAGTATATTTTCCGTTCATTTCTTTAAATTCCATAACTAATACTCCCTTCTTATGAGTTAACTCATTCTAACACGTATTAGTTACTTATCAAGTTACTTATTTAAAACTTAATATATTAATAAATTTATATTTTTACACGATTTAAGAATAACGAACTTAAAACAACCGAAATAGAACTAAAAGCCATTGCAAGACCTGCTAATTCAGGACTCAAGCTCAATCCAATAAAGCTAAAAATTCCAGCAGCAATTGGAATTCCAATTGCATTATAAATAAATGACCAGAATAGATTTAATTTAATTCGACCAAAAGTTTTTCTACCTAATCGAAGTGATCTAACAACATCCATTAAATCATTTTTAATTAATACAATTTCACCAGATTCAATTGCAATGTCAGAACCAGAACCCATTGCAATTCCTAAGTCTGCAGTTTCAAGAGCTGGAGCATCATTAATTCCATCTCCAACGAATGCCACACGATTATCCGATTGTAATTCTTTAATTTTTTCTGCTTTTTCACCTGGTAATACTTCTGAAATAACTTCATCAATTCCAACTTCTTTAGCAACTGAATTAGCTACTAATTGATTATCACCTGTAATCATTACTGTTTTCATTTTCATTTTTTTAAGTTCAGCAATAGCAGCTTTAGAGGTTGGCTTAATTACATCTTTAATTGCAATTAAGCCAGTAACTGAATCATTCATTCCTACAACAACCACTGTTTTAGCTTCACTTTCTAGTTGATGAAGCTTTTCTTTTAATTCATCAGAAATTCTTTTATCTTCAATTAACTTCAAATTTCCCACGAAAATATCTTGATTTCTAATTTTTCCAATGATTCCTTTACCTTCAATTGCGTTAAAACTTTGAACTTCATCTAATTCAACTCTCATATCTTTGGCCTTATCCATTACTGCTTTAGCTAAAGGATGTTCAGAGTTGTTTTCTAAGGAAGCAGCTTGTTTTAAAATAATCTTTTGATCACCAATTACATCAGTAACTTCTGGATTACCAGCTGTAATTGTTCCTGTTTTATCAAAAACAACTGTTCTAATTTGGTTAGCAATTTCAATTGCTTCACCATTTTTAATTAAGATTCCTTTTTTAGATCCAACACCAGTTCCAACCATTAAAGCTGTTGGTGTAGCTAATCCAAGTGCACATGGACATGCAATAATAATTACTGAAACTGCATATAGTAATGAAGAAACAAAATCATTACCAATAAAAACATACCAAACTAAGAAAGTAATAATTGCAGCAATTAAAACAACGGGAACGAAAATACTTGAAATCTTATCAACTGTTTTTTGAACAGGAGCACTACTATTTTGTGCTTTAGAAACCATTTCTACAATTTGTGATAACATCGTATAATTTCCAACTTTAGTAGCTTTGTATTTAAAGCTACCTGTTTTATTCATTGTAGATCCAGTTACTTGATCACCAACTACTTTATTAACTGGCATACTTTCACCAGTTAACATTGATTCATCAATGGTTGATTGTCCTTCAATTATTTCTCCATCAACCGGTAACTTTTGTCCTGGTTTTACAATTAAAACATCATTAATTTTAACTTCAGATAGAGGAACTTCAACCACTTCATTGTTTCTAATTACATTAGCAACATCAGCTTGTAATTGCATTAATTTACTAATAGAATCTGATGCACGATTTCTCATTTTTTCTTCAAATACTTGCCCCAATGTGATAAAAACAATCACAAAAGCTGCAACTTCAAAGAAAACTGATTGATGATTTAACATTGCATAAATACTATATACATAGGCAGTTTTAGTTCCAACTGCAATTAAAGTATCCATATTTGCAAAATGATTATTAAAAGAAGCCCATGCACTCTTTAAAAATGGACCTGCAGCAAATATCATAACTAAAGTTGTTAAGATAAAATCAGTAAAGGATCCACCCGGAAGCATAAAATGATTAATTGGCATTAAAATCATCTGTAATAACATTGGTAAAGATAGAATCAATGCTATATAAAATCTTTTGGTCATACTCATTATCAAATACCTACTTTCATATTAGATTTAACTATCCTTTACTTAACAACAATTTTTCCACGAAACATTTGCATCCCACATGTAAATTCATATTCTCCAGCTGCTTCTGGAGTAATATCAACAGAAACTGTTTCATTTAATGGTAATTCTTCTTTCACATCAAAATCTGGAATCAATACTTCTGATAAGCAACCTGATGGATCTTTACGATTAAAATTAATAGTTGTTGGTACACCTTTTTTTAATTTAAGTTTATTTGGTTTATATCCACCATCGACATTTACTGTTACAACTTGTTCTTTATTATTTTTTAACATTTTTAAAATCCTCACTTTATTATTTAATATTTTTTATTTAACAATTATCTTTCCATGGAACATATTCATTCCACAAGCAAAACCATATTCACCTGCTTTATCAGGATTTAAATTAACTGAAACTGTTTCATTTAATGGCAAATCTTTTTCAATTCCAAAATCAGATAAAACAACAGAATCTAAACAACTTGATGCATCTTTACGATTAAAATTAATTGTCGCTGGTACACCCTTTTTCAAAACAACTTTTCCAGGTTTATATCCACCATTTACTTCAATTGTCACTGATTGCTGATTATTTTCATTTTTAGCAACCACTTCTGATTCAGTCCGTGGAGCAAAAAACCACCATAAAATGAACAAAATCAAAATAATTCCAATTAATAACACTAATAATTTAGTCATAATTACCTCTCCTTATTTAAAATTACAATTGTAAATTTAATATGAATTATTATATATCTTAAATTTACAATTGTAAACAATAAAGTTATAAAAAAAGACGATTTATTCGTCTTGATCTCATTCTCTTTTTAAAAGAGACCATTGATTTTCATCATGAAACCCGTCGCTAAGCAATTCTTGATCTCTAAAAGTACCATCTAAATGAAAGCCAGCTTTTTTTGCAACTTGATTACTTTTATCATTATCAATTACTGCATTAATTATAATTTTGTTCAAATTATACTCTATAAATCCAATTTTACACATTGCATTTAAAGAACGAGCCATAATTCCTTGATGTTCAAATATAGGTGACAGCCAATATCCAATATCAGCAATTCGATTTTTTTTATCAATATTATTAAAGCTAATTGTTCCAACTGCCTTATCATGATATTTAATAATTACGTTTAAAGAAATATTTCGACTAAAGTTAATTAGTTGCATTCACATAACTTTCATTTCATCTTGATAAGAAAGCATATTATCAACCCATGGTAAATATTTCTTAAGTGATTCTCGATTATCATTGATAACATCGAATAATTCGTAACTATCAACTTCTGGATTTGGTAATGATAATTTAATCTCATTATCAACCGTATAATCAAACATGATTTTCACCTTCGTCTCGGTGCCATCTCTTATTTATTTTATTTTCACCATATGTAAATAAATCTTCTGGATTTAAATCATATTTACGACAGATGATAAATACTTGATCCATTACATCAGATAATTCTTCTTTTAAATTATCCATTTTATCTACTTCAGTTAGTGTAGCTTCACCTGGATGATGTCTACCTAATTCAATAGCTCGAATTGCTCTAGATAATTCACCAACTTCTTCAATCAAAAAGTTCATTCTAATTTCTGAAGAAAGTTTATACCATCCTCGTTCTTCATAAAAATCTTGTAACCAATCAATATGTTTATTTATCTCCATCACTAAATTCCTCTTTTAATTTATTTTTTGTAAACTCACATAAAATAACTGCTTGATTATGCCTTTCATCTTTTGCTCCATATAATAAAACAACATCTTTTACTTTTGACATATTATAAACTAATTGTAAAAAGTCGTCCAAATTAGGATTATTTCTTAATTCTTCTTCATATTTTAATTTAAATTCTGGAAACTTAGCTGGTTCGTGATTAAACCATTTTCTTAATTCATTTGTTGGAGCAATATCTTTAGTCCAATCATCTAATCGAGCCTTTACTTTAGAAATTCCTCTAGGCCAGATTCGATCAGTTAAAATTCGATATTCATTTAAATCTTCATCTTTTTCATAAATTCTTTCAATTCTAATCATAAAAAAACTCCTAACTGAATTTATTAAATTAATTATCCCACATTAATTTAAATTCTAAAAAGATATGTATAAAAAAACAGATGAATTTAATCATCTGTTTTAGTTTTACTTTTCTATAATAACTAATGATTTAATTGCATCATGATTTCGCATTGCTTGATAAGCATCATCAATTTCAGATAAATTAAAACGTTTAGTAAATACTTTTCCTGGGTTGATTTGACCATCTAAAACAGCCTTTAATAATTCCTTTTTATCATAAGTACTTACTGAAGCAGGACCACCTGCAATAGAAACATTCTTGTAAAATGTTTGAGCCATATCAGTATCTGCATCATGAGGTAATCCTACACGACCAACGGTTGCACCAGGACGAGCAACTTTGATTGCTGTTTCATTAGATAATCCAGTCCCTACACATTCTAGAACAGCATCTGCACCAACATTATGAGTTAATTCCATAACCTTTTCAACTGCTTCATCACCACGTTCTGAAACAATATCAGTTGCTCCAAATTCAATTGCCATATTTTGACGATCTTCATGACGACTCATTGCAATAATTTGTTTAGCTCCTCGCATTTTAGCAGCAATTACACCACACAAACCAACTGCACCATCCCCAACTACAACAACTGTATCACCTTTTTGTACACGAGCAGTTCTTGCTGCGTGATATCCAGTTGCCATTACATCAGATAAAGTTAATAAAGAATTTAACATTACATCAGAGTAATCTTCAGGTTTACCTGGAACTTTAATTAAAGACCATTGTGCATGTTGGAATCTAATGTATTGTCCTTGGAACCCATCACTAAAATTATCAGCATGATTTTGACAACTTCCATCATAACCAGCAAGACATGCAGCACAATGTCCACATCCATGAACAAATGGTGCAATTACAAAATCACCTGGTTTAACTGTTGTGATATCTGATCCAACTTCTTCAATAATTCCAATTGCTTCATGACCACTGTTAATTGAATTATGAGGTTTATTATCATCACCACGATATCCCCAAAGATCTGATCCACAAACACAAGCACGAATAACTCTAATTACTACGTCATCATTAGCTTGAATTGTTGGCTTTTCAACATCTTGTACTTCAACTTTTCCTGGTTCTACAAACATTGTTGTTTTCATGTGTAAATTCCCCTTTATTTATTAATATGTTGATACTATAATACTTAAAGTTAAGGTTAAGTCAAACGAAATGAGGTAACTTATGAAGATTTCTGAAATTGCTGAAAAAACAAGTTTAACTGAGGTAACAATTAGATATTATGAAAAAGCAGGACTAATTCCTCCAATTCCAAGAAAAAGTGGGATTCGTAATTATTCTAATCAAGACCTAGGTTGGATAGAATTCATTAAATGTATGCGCGAAGCTGGTCTTCCTGTAAAATCATTATTAGAATACACAAATTTATTTAGAGAAAAATTTGATACAAAAGCAGAAAGAAGAGAAATATTAACAGAACAATTAACTGAATTAAAAAATCAATCTGAAATTATCAATAACACAATTAATCACTTAGAAAATAAAATCCAAGCCTATGATGATGGACTAATTAATTAAAATATGTAAATAAAAAAAGCTTAGTAAATAACTAAGCTTTTTTAATATCCTAATTAAAATAATGGAACTAAACCCAGTCACCATTTCTAAATACTGGAACTGTAGACCCGTCTTCTTTAATTCCATCAATATCCATATCAGCTGATCCCATCATGAAATCAACATGAGTTTGAGATATATTCATGTGGTTACTTGCTAGTTCTTCATCTGTCATTTCAGTTCCACCTTCAATATTAAATGGATAAGATGCACCTAATGCTAAATGATCACTAGCATTTTCATCATATAAAGTATTATAAAAAATAATTCCTGATTGTGAAATTGGTGATGGATCAGGAACTAATGAGACTTCTCCTAATGATTTAGCTCCTTCATCAGTTGCTAATAAATGATTTAATACTTTTTGACCTTTATCTGCAGTTGCTTCAATTACTTTTCCATCTTTAAAAGTAAAACGCATATTTTCTAAAATACTACCTGAATAACTTAATGGTTTAGTAGAAGTTACATATCCGTCAATTCTAGTATTATCTGCAGATGTAAAAACTTCTTCAGTTGGCATATTTGGCATGAAGAATACTCCATCAGCACTTGTACTTCCAGCACCTGCCCACACATGATTTTTAGGTAACCCAATTGTTAAATCAGTTCTAGGTGATTTATATTTCAAAGCTGAAAACTGTTCTTGATTTAACCATTCAGCTTTATCTTGTAAAGTTTTAGCATGTCTTTCCCATTCAGCAATTGGATCATCATTATCTACTCGAGCAGTTTTAAAGATCTCTTTCCATAATGCATCTAAAGCCTCTTCTTTATCTAAGTCAGGAAATACTTGCTTAGCCCATGCATAATCAGCAGCCCCAATAATTGTCCAACTTAAATCATTATTTTGAGTTGCTAATCTAACTGCACGTAATGCTTTACCACTAGAAGCTTGTTTTTTTGCAATTCGTTCTTCATCTACACCAGCAAAAGCAGCTGGATCTTCAGATAACACTGAAATTCTTACTACTCGATTATCAGCAATATAATTTGCTTCTTCAACCTTAAAATTTGGAACTTCGGTCAAATGCTTTTCATCTGCATTTTCTAAAAATTGTTTTGCTGTAAAAACATCATCCCATTTAACCATCACGTTAGAAGCACCGGCCTTATAAGCTTCTTTAATAATTAAATGCGCTAATTTTTGTTGAGTAACCGATATATAAAGAACCACTTCTTGTCCCTTTTGTAAATTAACCCCAGTTTTAATTGTTAGTTCAGCATACTTTTTTAATGTTTCATCAAAATTTGCAATTGTCATCAAAATTCCCCCATTCAATTTTATATTGTTGTACATTATACATGAAACTAAAGTTTATTTGCTTAATAAATTGAAATTATTTTAAATAGACTTTATAATCATTAAGCTAACTATTTATAAGTAGGTGAAATTATGACAAACAAAATTACTGATATTCTAAATATTAAATATCCAATTATTCAAGCATCTATGAATTGGCTAACTGATGCTAATTTAGTAGCATCGGTTTCTAATGCTGGTGGACTTGGTGTATTAGGTCCAAACGCAGGTCGAAATTCTTTAGAAGAAGATTCTATGGAAACTCTAAAAAATGAAATTATAAAAACCAAAAAATTAACTTCTAATCCTTTTGCAGTTAATTTAATGCTAACTTCACCAAATGGAGAAAATAAATATGCCAAAAGAGTTTTTAATACAGCAATTCAAGAAGGCGTAAATATTTTCATCGTCTCTGGTATCGTAGACGATGAAATTTCACATTTAGTAAAAGATAACAATTCCATTCTAATTATTCGTGAAATAGATCCTACTGCTAACGAAGCCAAAAGAGCTGAAAAACTTGGAGCAGATATAATCATAGCAACCGGAGATGATGAAGGTGGTGTCATTCCAACTTCTGGACATGGAACTTTTACAACTATCCCAAGAATAGTCGATGCAGTTAATATTCCTGTCATTGGAGCTGGTGGAATTGACGACATTAGAGGAATTAGAGCTGCATTTGCTTTAGGTGCCCAGGGCGTTTATCTTGGTACTCGTTTTATTGCAACAAAAGAAAATCGTGCTGACAAAGCCATTAAAAATATCATTTTAAACTCTAATAATGAAGACATTCTTTATGCTGCACCTAATCAAAGATCTATCAAAAATAAAATTAGTCAAATTTGGGCTGATGAATATAAAAATGGCGCTAAAGATACCTTTCAAAAAACCAGAATTCAAGGTGGAACAAGAACCGCAATGCTTGAAGGTAAAATTGATGATGGAGTTATTTCTGTCGGATTAGGAATTGATCAAATACATGATATTCCATCAGTCAAAGAATTAATTAATCGATTAATGATTGATTTTAAGTAAAATATCTTTTTATCGACTTTGTTATCAATATTGCTTAAAATAGAAATTAAACTTTAAATTAATGAAAGGAGTGTATTTATAATGTCAAAAGATGCCAAAAGAGCAATTTATATTTTAATTTTTTCTAACTTTTTAATTTGTTTAGGAATAAGTTTAATAATTCCTGTTGAACCTTTTATCAAAACTGAATATCATTTAACAACAACTCAAATGGGAATTATGACCGCTTTATTTTCATTTGCTCAGTTTATTTTTTCACCAATCATTGGAAGAATTTCAGACAAAATCGGACGTAGTCCAGTTATTATTGGAGGATTAATAATCTTTGCCATTTCTGAATTTATTTTTGCTATCGCTAGTACTGTAATGGTTTTTAACTTTTCTAGAATTATTGGTGGAATTTCCGCAGCAATGGTTGTTCCAACATCAATGGCAATGGCTGCTGATTTAACAACTGAAAAAGATCGAGCTAAAGTAATTGGATGGCTGTCTGCAGCTTTTAGTGGAGGATTAATTGTTGGTCCTGGTATTGGTGGATTATTAGCAACGATTGATTATAAAACACCATTTTGGGCTTCTGCCTGTTTAGGAATCATTAGTGCATTTGTATTCTTTGTACTTGTTCCAAAACACATCAAAGATTACGAAGCTGATTTAGATAATTCTTTAGATACCCCACAAGTTTCTCAAGCAGGTGTTAAACATCTTTTAAAAAATAGTGCTGTTGTAACTTTATTCTTAATGATTTTAGTCGCAGCATTTGGTCTTCAAGGCTTTGAAAGTATTTATACTATCTATGTACATCAAGTATTCAACTTCTCATTAAATAATATTTCTGTAGTATTAATCTTAAACGGAGTTTTATCATTAATTCTTCAAGTTGTATTTTTTGATAAACTAATTAATTCTCGTGGATCCATTAAATTAATTCGTGATTGTTACTTCTTAAGTGCTATTGGTATTGTTTGGATTTTATTAGCTCATGATAAAATATCAGTAGTTATCGCAACATTACTTATCTTTTGTGCTTTCGATGTACTAAGACCAGCAATTACAACAGTTTTAACAAAATTCGGTAAAAACAATCAAGGTACAATTAATGGATTGAATATGTCATTAACCAGTATTGGAAACATATTTGGACCTATTATTGCAGGTTCTTTAATGGATATTAATCATTTTTATCCATATTCCTTAGTAGCAATCATTTTGGCAATTGCTGGATCAATAACATTTTTAGTTAGTCATGAAATGAGAAAGCAAAATTTAATTAAATAACATTACAAATACATTACAAAAAAATTACGTTTGTGTTATACTTGGTTCATTCAAGGATAAAGGAAGTAATGCATTATGAAAAAAACACTTAAATTAATTACCTTTTCTCTACTACTATCAACTTTATTTTCTGTTAGCAGTATTAGTGCCAATAAAATTCCAAATTCATGGTCAAAATATTGGGTTAATTCACATCAAGTAATTACCAAAAAAGATGTTTCTGTGCAAAAAATACATCCTAGAATTCCTCAATCAAATTCTAAAGTAACTAAAAATATTAAAATTAAAAAAGGTACAAAATTAACGGTTTGGGGAGCAGGAGCAAGTTATACTTGGATTGTTCAAAATAAAACTAATTTAAAACCTAATAAAAATGTTATTTATAATATTGCAACACCATCAACTAAATGGATGGAAATAGTTAAATAAAAAAAATCATCGAATTTTATTTTCGATGATTTTTTTTGTATTAATTTTTTTCATTAAAATAACACTACGTTTAATAAAAAATTCATTCAATGTTATTATGAAACATATAAATGGAGTATTCTTACGTTATTAATAATCACTACAATGATTGTTATTGATTATATATATACTAAAAAACACATCTAAAGAAATTAAACGTCAAGAAGTCTATTTAATGAGATCTTTCATTTTTGTGTTAACTACTTCGATTTTAATAATTCAACCAATTCTACATATTTTAATTAGTAATGTTGATACAAATATAATTGATTTTTTTACAGAACTTATAATTATAGGATATACAATTGCACAAGCAATTGAAACTAAGCTATTAAATAAAGATATCTCAGACCAAAAAAATTTGGGTAAAAAAAGTATTCATATTAGTAATTACTATAAAATTATAGATAGAAGAAAAAATCAAAACATTTAAAATATGGAAGAAAACAAAAATAATAATCAAAAAAGCACTCATAAGAGTGCTTTTTTATTTAATTTAACTCATTTTCAGAAGATCCATTATTTAAAACATCATTAAAATTCTTATAACTAATTGAAATCATATCTTCTAATGCAGGTTCTGTAAAAGATCCAACGTGTGGAGTTACGATTGCATTAGGATATTGACTCATTAATTTAATAACATCATCATTTGGTAAATCTGATAAATTATTAAATTCTTTTCCAAAAATACTACCTTCATCAACTAAAACATCAGTTCCGTAACCACCTAAAGTATGATTATCCAAAGCTTCAGTTACTGCTTTAGTATCTACAACTTGAGCTCTAGCTGTATTAATTATAATTGCATCATCTTTCATCATCGCAATTTCATCTTTACCAATTAGATTATCATTGTCTCCAGGTACGTAAGGAATATGAAGTGATAATATATCAGATTCTTTAATTAATTCTTCAAAACTAACCATTTCAGCATATTCTTTTGCTTTGGTTGAAGCTCTACGTGAATATGAAAGAACACGTGCTCCCATACCTTTATATAACTTAGCTTCAGTTGAACCAATCTTACCTAATCCAATAATTCCGATTGTTGAGCTATGAATTTCACGGCTAAAATATGAATTTTCAACCTTAAAATTACCATTATGTGTATTAACAATTGCTGGAGCAATTCCTCGATATAATGTGACTCCCATAGACATTGCAAGTTCTGCAACCGCGTATGGAGAGTAACCAGGTACTCGAGCAACTTTGATTCCTAATTTATCTGCAGCAGTTAAATCTACATGATCATAACCAACTGTTCGAGTAAATACATAATTAATGCCCCACTCTTTGAATTTAGATAAATTTTCTTCATCAGTTACACATGTTCCACGAACTAATACTGCATCTGAACCTTTTGATTCAATTGCATTTTCATGATTTAACATATCAGAAACTAAGTTTAGTTCATAATCATATACATTTAACTTTTTAAAATATTCAACTTCAATTGGTCGAACACCATAAGCAGTTATTTTAAACATTTTAATACCCCTAACTAATTATAAAATCCCTGAATTATTAATTATCTCTAAAATAGCAATCCAAATTGGCATCATAATAACAGCTAAAACAGTTGAAATTAAAGAAGCATTTGAAGCTAAAACTGCATTGCGATCAAAACTAATTGCATAAGCTGAAGCAACTGTTGCAGTTGGAGTAGCCATCATAATTACCATTGTTGCAATAGCAACATAACTCATTGGCATTAAACCAATTGATGATAGTAAAACTGTGATTGCTAGAGTAAATAATGGAACTAAGATAACTTTACTTAATCCATAGTACCAAGAAATTTTATCAGAAGCGGCATCTTTAAATGAAATTGATCCAAGTGTAATCCCAATTGATAACCATGCTAGTGGTGATGATAATTGAGCTAAATAATTTAATGGTTGCCAAATCCATAATGCTGTTTGATCAATTCTAAAGAAAGCAACATTATGCATTCCTGCAGCTTCATTAATTACACCTTTAACAACTGTAGGTGCAGAAACTTGTGGCATATATGGTTGAATAAGCCATAAAATTAAACCTAAGAAAGTTGCAATAACAACTGGGTTTAATAACATTTTCTTTAAGTTTTGTACTTCCATTTTTAAACCAGACATTTTAATGTACGCATATGAATATAAGAATACACGGTATCCAATGTTAAAAATAGAACTATACATAATTCCTTTAGCACCAAAAACAGCACCTACAACTGGAATTCCAAAGAAAGTAGTTGATCCAAAAGTGGTAAGAATTCCTAACACATCACGTTTACTTTTCTCCTGCTTAGAATAAAGTAAAGGTGATACAAACATCAAAATAATGATAATTAAGAATCCCCAAATTAAAACATTGATTCCCTCAGATAAAGTTTTATTATCAATAGGTGCCATAAATGAATTCAATGCTAATGCTGGAATGGCAACAGTTAAAGTTACTTTCGATAAAATTTTACCAAAATTTTCTGAAAAAACATTTTTCTTTCGTAAGAAAAATCCTAGTAAAATAATAAAAATGGTTGAAGAGATTGCACTAAGAATACTTTGATTAGTGACAGTCTTCATTATTGCGTCTGTAATACTCATATTTCTTTCCTCCATATTATATACACTTAATTAGGGGGGTGTAAGCGCATTCAACTATTTTGCTCTATCATTTTACCTTATTTATATAATAGATGTAAAGCACTAATTAATTATTTAACAAAGTTCTTTCTATCCTATTTTAAATAGTATTTATAACTAAATATCCATATATCATCGATATGCTTAGTCAGCAGATTAAGTAACAAATATGTTTCAAAGTTACAATATTTTATATTTTTGTAATTAAAATACTCAAAAAAGAAATTATTGTGAAATTATTCTGAATTATTAATTAGTTATGATTAATCATGTTAATTACGAAAGGAATAATTATATTATGAATAAAATTATAAAATTTAGTTTATTAATTATTGCAAGTTTAATGATTGGAATTATTGGAATTCAAAATTCTAACACTGAAGCATCATCAGTTCATAAATACAATGATGTTTATAAAGTAGCTAAAAAGCAACTAGGAAAACCTTATATTTGGGGTTCAGTTGGACCAAAAGGATTTGATTGTTCTGGTTTAACTAGCTATGCATACAAAAAAGGAATTAAAGTAAATATTCCAAGAACTGCACAAGCTCAATACAGTAACGTAAAAAAAATATCTCGTAAAAACTTAAAAAAAGGTGATCTTGTTCACTTTGGATACAGTAAAAGAAGTATCTCACACGTTGGACTATACATTGGTAAAGGTAAAATGATTGATGCGCAAAATCGTGGTGTTATCGTTGAAAGAATTAATTCACCATGGTGGCACACAGTTGGTTATAGTAGACCTGCTAAATTAGATACTAATCAAAATTAAAACAAATTTTTTTCTCATTCTTTATTAATAATAAAGAATACAAAGGAGAGCATATGTCTTTCAAAAGAACAATTATCATAATGTCATCACTACTACTATTTACACTATTAGGATGTAATGTATCAGCAGATCAAACTCACAAAGGTACAATGGGATATAACTATTCTAAAAATGTAACTACAAATAAATCATCAAATTTAGCAAAAATGAAAGTTGGAAGTAAATCAAGCAATTCTAATTTGAAATCTAATTTTTCTCAAATCACATCACAAAATCCAGTTTATGATGTTTCCGAATGGCAAGGAAAATTTACCGCTGCAAAAGTTAAAAAGTTAAAAAATGAAGTTCCTTTTATCATTTTAAGAGTTCAGTACGGAAGTGCTTATGCAGATAAAACTTTTGAATACAATAAAAGCTTAATGGAAAAATATAATGTTCCTTATGGTGTTTATTCATTTAGTCAATACGAAAATTCAAGTGATGCTGCATATGAAGCTAAAACTTTATATCAAAAAGCTCCAAATGCTAAATTCTACATTAACGATTACGAAGATCAAACTGTAACAAGTGGTTCAACAAACGATGCAACTAATAGTTGGGTTAACGAAATCAGAAAATACTCCGGAAATAAAAAAGTACTTTTCTATTCTTATCAAAGCTTCATGTTAAAATATGCATCCAAAGCAATCAGTAATTACGATGGTTATTGGTTAGCTGCTTATCAAAACAGTGAACCAACTCGTGAACATGTTTTATGGCAATTTACAGATAATTATTATTCATCTGCTTTAAATTTAAACTTAGATGCAAGTGTATCTAATTCAAAAAACACTAGTTGGTTTATTGGAAACACTAACGAAGAAGGTACTGTTAACAACAATAATAGTACTAACAATAACGTTGATTCTAATGTAAGTACTACTACTCCAGCAAAATACCAAAAAATTAATAAAACAATGACAATTAAAAACAGTCCAGCTAATGATTTCTACTTACATGTTCCAAAAGATACCAGATATAAAAATAAAAGAACTTACTTCAGTAAAAATTACGCTAGTAAAAATGTAACGGTTAATAGTAAAGGAATTAATTCTAAAGATGGCGTTTACTATCGTGCATATTATAAAGGTAAGAAATTAGGTTGGATTCGATCATCTTCAATTGGTCCACTAATCACATATAAAAATACAAATGAAAAATTAAAAATAGTAAATAATCCTAAGTCACATTTTTATAATCATGTAACCAATAGTAAATACAGTGTAAAGAAAAAATACAATGGTAATACCTTTGCAAATCAAACTATAACAACCAACAAAGTTGCAACCAAGGATGGTTACAGTCATAAATATTATCGTTGTTATGCAAACGGAAAATTAATTGGATGGATTTACGGAGCTTCAATTTTAAAGAAATAAAGAAATAAAGAAATAAAGAAATAAAGAAATAAAGAAATAAAGAAATAAAGAAATAAAGAAATAAAGAAATAAAGAAATAAAGAAATAAAGAAATAAAGAAGAGTTATTATATAACTCTTCTTTTTATTTACAAATAACTAATGCTTGATAGCCTGATAAATTACTAATTGTTATATGATCAGATGATTTATTGGTTAAACTATTAATTAACAAGCATCCATTATATTCATTTGATAATTCAACTGGATTTTCACTCAAATTAACAAGAACAATTAAACTTTGTGTTTCAGTTTTGATTTCATATCCAATAATTGAATCAGGCAAATTATAAATTTCATGTAGATCACCTTCAGTAATTATTGAAGATATAATTTCATCATGCCTAATTTCACCTAACTTTTGATACATTTTTAAAACTGATAAATTATCAGATGATTCTTCTAAAACATTAATTCCATCAATTTCATCACTCATTTTTAACCATGGTTTATGTTCACTAAAACCAGCATAAATACTATTATTCCATTGCATTGGAGTTCTAGCATTATCACGAGATTTATTATTAATAATCGATAATGATTCTTCATTAGAATATCCATTTTCAATTGCTAAATTATAATTATTAATCGAAGAAATATCATCAAAATCTTCTAAAAATTCTCTTTCAAAATTTTTCATTCCTAATTCCTGACCTTGATAAATAAATGGAACTCCTGGAAGAAAATAATACATAATTCCCAATGCCTTAGCAGCATTAGCATTTTGATATTCTTTATTTTTAATTAACTTAGATAAAACTCGTGGTTGATCATGATTTTCTAAAACATTAGCATACCAACCACCCGATTGTTTGATTTCATTTTGGCTTTTAAAAATAACTTTTTTTAGTTCTTTAACTGTCCAGTTATTTTGTCCTCTGAACCATTCATCAACATCTAAGACATCAATATTCATATAATTAAAATCAAATACCATTGAAAAATAACCATCTTTACCAACAAACTTTGGTAAATCACGATCTGTTAATCCATATGCTTCACCAATTGTAACAGCATCATATTTTTTAAAGGTTTCATTAGATAATTCATTTAAAAATTCTTGAACTCCTGGACGATTTCTTCCTTTTTTAACTACTGAAGCTAATCCATCTTCTGCATCTGGTGGTAACGATTTCCAATCCAAATCTTTTTTTATGTGAGTAATTGCATCAATTCGAAAACCGGCGATTCCCTTACCTAACCACCAATTGATCATTTGATATATTTCTTTTCTTAACTTTGGATTTTCCCAATTTAAATCTGGTTGTTGTTTTGCAAAAGTATGAAAATAATAAGTTCCTGGTTCATTAGGGACAGGATCCCAAGTAGAACCACCAAAGATTGCACGCCAGTTATTTGGCTCTTTACCATCAGATGTAGTTTTAAAGATATAATAATCTCGATATTTACTATTTGGGTTACTGATTGCTTCTTGAAACCATTTATGCTGATCAGAAGTATGATTAACTACTAAATCCATAATAATATTCATATTTCTTTTTTTACTTTCTGTTAAAAGTTCATCAAAATCATCCATTGTTCCGAAAATAGGATCAATTGCTTGGTAATCAGAAATATCATATCCCATATCAAACATTGGTGATTGATAAATTGGTGATAACCAAATATCATCAACATGTAGATCCTGAAGATAATCTAATCTTGAAATAATCCCTTGTATATCCCCA
Source organism: Lactobacillus sp. S2-2 (assembly GCF_021698855.1). GTDB lineage: Bacteria > Bacillota > Bacilli > Lactobacillales > Lactobacillaceae > Fructilactobacillus. The sequence goes on along the minus strand of NZ_WWFA01000001.1, from coordinate 4,694 downwards.
ATACCATCATTATTTGAATCTTGAAAAGAACGTGGATAAATTTGATAAAATGTATCATTTTTCCACCATGGAATATTTGTATTCATAGATAAACTCCTTATTATTTATACTTAATTGTAAATACACTAAGACTGGCAAACAACATAAAAATACTAGATAAAAATATCATTTGTGAAACTCCTCCAACAATTGGAAGAATTACAATACTTAAAATTGACCCTAAAATTTGTGGAATACATACTTGTGAATTAAATAAGCCTAAGTATGTTCCTAAATTATCTTTTGAAACAGAACTAGTTACCATTGTTAGTGGAAAAATAGTTATACTTGCCCAGCCAACACCAATCAAACCAAAAGCAATAACCATTATCGTTATTTGATGAGTGAAAAATGCTAATAAATATCCTAATGAACCAATCAATAAACTAATAGCAAATGTTTTTTTATAATTTTTAGTTTTAAATTTTAAAAAAATTGATGCAGTAACCAAAGCAGACAATGCATAAACTGCAGATAAAATGCCAAATAAATTACCACCTTTTTGGTAGGCCTCAGTAGTTGCATCTAAAGTTTTATAAATATTATTTGCAATAAAACCATTACCATAAATCCATAAGTAGCCAAATGCAAAGAAAGCAAAAAATTGAACTAACGCGACTGACCAAAAAATCTTAGGAGCCTCTTTTAATAATTGAATCATACTTTTAGACTTTTTATTATCACTAATATCATGTTGATTTCTAAATGTTTCTGGATCGACTTCCCTAACATTCATTACTGTTATAAGTGACGAAATTGCAATTGCAATTGCTGCAATATAAAAAGTCCAACTGACTGATTGTGGTATTTGACCAGGTTTAGCAGTGTTTTTAATTCCTAATATAGTTAATAAAAATGGCAAAAAGGTTGCTAAAACACTTCCAGAATTCAATAAAAAACTTTGAATTGAAAAAGCTTGACCTTGCTGTTTATCATTTACTAAATCGCCAACTAACATTTTATAAGGTTGCACACAAACATTAGAAGCAATCATAAATATAAAAACAATTATTGAAGCAACAATCACAGCCGTATTTGAACCCCAATTAAAATTTCCCACATTAGGTAATGCTATCAATGTCAAAATAGTAAAAACTGTACCAATCACGAGATATGGTATTCTTCTACCAAAATGAGGAATCCATGTTTTATCAGAATATTTTCCAATGATTGGCTGACAAAATAATCCCGTAATTGGAGGAATTATAAAAAGAATCCCTAATAAGTTAGGAGATGCACCAATCGTCTGAAATAATCTTCCCAATTGTGAACTTTCTAAAGCAAATGCCATTTGTGTACCAAACATCCCAAAGCTCAATAACCAAAGTATTTTGACAGAAAGATTGTTTAATTTATATTTATTATCACTTTTTGACATAAATATCTCCTTTATTTAATTATTAATTATAATAAATGATAATAAAAAAAGACAAACTTTGAAAGTTTTGTCTTTTATTCTGGATAATATTCTTCTAATGCTCTTTTTTCATAACTACCTAAAGGTTTCATTTTAGACTCTAAAATTGGATTCATAATTACTTTTAATTTATTATGTCCAACTTTAACTTTAGAGTTATCATGTTCAAATCCTAACACATGACCTAATTCATGAGTTGCAACATTAACTCTTGTAGCATATCTAATTTTTTAATATTATTATAGAGATACGCTTGCGTTGAATTACAAAAAGCTGGTGTATTACTATTTGCATTTGAATATTTAATTTTGTTAATAACTGTAATCCCTTTTACTGAATTAGAATTTTCAGAATTACCTTTAATGTCTTTTGCTGATTGATTATCATAATTACTATGTAAATCTACGTAATAATCGTTATAATTATCATTTGCTTCAACAAATTTTATAACTTTTAGTTTATTCCAACGATTAACTGCAGCCTTCCAAATCCTATCATTATTTTTATTACCGGTTAATTTATAATAAATTACTCGATTATCTTGTAAAGGCTGTCTAACAATTCTTTCCCCATGAGTAAAAAATGGAGCTACATTATTATTTAATTCTAAAGTAGAATTTTCATTTATATCTGCTTTAACTTCTACATTTTTAATATTAATAAATGAAATCAAAAATAGTAAAAATATCATCAAACCCGTATTTTTTTAATTTTCAAGTAAAAACCCTCCTATAATAGATAACATTTTAACATGAAAATTTTTTATATTCGAAATTTTAATCAATTTGTAATATAAAAAACAATAAAAGAGAAATCATATATGACTTCTCTTTTATAACATTTTATTTAACTTATTTATTCTAGATTCAATTGATGGATGAGTATCAAATAATCCATCTTTTTGTTTAGGCTTATTAATATATCCAGCAGTAGCATAGGAATGATTTTCTTTTTGATCTTTCTCTTCTTCTTTTGTATTCATTGAAATTTTTTGAAGAGCTTGAATCAATCCTTTTGGATTTTTAGTTAATTCTGCTGAAGATGCATCTGCTAAATATTCACGATTTCTTGATAATGCTAAAGTTAAAACTGATGCTAATAAGTTACCCACAAAAGATATTAAATTAGCAACTAAATATATTACTAAATAAACCATTGCAGAAGCACCTGAATTAGAATCTTGGTCATCATCATCTCTTGGTCCAAACCACATCATCCAATAAGATATTTCAGTAGCAATTAATCCCATAATATTAATCGCCGAACTAAAAGCATTAGCTAAAGTAGTTACTTTCATATCGCCGTTTTTAATATGTGAAACTTCGTGACCAATTACTCCAGTTAATTCTTCTCGATTTAAAGCATTTAAAATTCCAGAAGTAACTGCTAAACCGGCTTTTTGTGGATTAATTCCTGTAGCAAATGCATTTTTTTCTTCAGTATCAACTAAATATAATTTAGGTTTAGGAATTTGAGCTGCCAAACACATTTCTGTCACAATATTATCTAATTGTAAATAATCATTAACATCAATTGGCTTTGCATGATTCATTGACATAACTAAATCCATCGATAAACTACTCTGCATTAACAATGCATAAATCAAGCTTATAATAAGTCCAATTATTGCTCCACCAATCATCCCATTTATTGATCCTTTATTTAATAATCCACCAAATAAAGCTCCTATTGCAATCACAAGTAAAATAAACAAGGTTATCAAATAAATTGTTCTTTTTTTATTCGACCTTTGTTGTTCAAACCAATTTTGTTGCATAATATAACTCGCTTTCAAGTAAAGTTAATAAAAAAGCGCTATCAAATAGCACTTTTATTTTAAATCATCAAAATTAACATTTACATTTTTTTGTTCTTCTGTACTTGCACTAACTAACTTATCAACTTGTTTTAAATGCATCATATTTGCTATCCAAGAAGAAGGAATAGATACAATTGCTAAATTATAATTAGTAACTGAACTATTATATGCACTTTGGCATGCAGATATTTGATTAGCAATTGTTGTCATAGTTTCCATTAATGATGTAAATGAACTATTAGATTGTAATTGTGGATATGCTTCCATTGTTACATTAATAGAACGGCTTAACTGATTACTAGCTTTAATCGCTTTATCATAATCTTTATTATCAATTCCATCTTTCATTTGATCTCTCAAAGCAGTTACTTTTGTTAAAGTACCTCTTTCAGCATTAACGCTTCCCTTAACTGTTTCCATCAAATTAGGAATTAAATCATATCTTTTCTTTAATTGCACATCTATATCTGCTGCACTTTGATCAACTTGTAATCTTAGCCTTTGTAATTTGTTATAGATTGAAAATCCAATAATTACAAGTAAAACTAAAATAACAATAATTACTATTCCAATAACCATATTATTAGTTCCTTTCATTAAAATCCCAACTATTGTTTAGACTATCATATCATCTTATTATTTTTTAAACAATTTAATTATATCTTGAGTTTTTTAATTTAATACAAAATTAGAAAGTATAATTATAAATTTTTAAACTTCCCAATCATTATCCAAAATTTGATGATACTTTCTTCCGATGGGAATACTAATTTTAGAATCCATTATTCTCCTCATTGAATACCAAAACATTGGATCTTTCTTTTCATTTTTAGATAGTTTAACGATTAAAGTATCACCATCAATTGTTTTAACAATTACTAATGGATAAAATACTTTAATTAACTTTGCTGATACTATATTTTTGGTCATTTTTGTATCATCAATTAATTTAGACATTTATTTCACCTTCTAAGCTTTATTTCTATGAATTTTACAATTAAATGTTTAAATCAAGTTTAAAAAACAATGATAAAAGAAATAAAAAAGATTATCAAAAATACTCTTTATCCAACAGTTGCTGTAATTATTGAAATGATTAAAATTAATCCTGCTATCGATAAATTAAAAATTCGATGATTAGATAAAACTGCAATATATTCCCTAATAATTGCATTAGGTACAAAAAAACGACTTGTTTTAGCACCTAATCCATCAATCTTTAATCCTGCTTTTCGAGCATAGGTTCCTGCACGATAAATATGATAATTACTAGATACATAAATTCCATTATCTAATGCAAAATGATTCTTTTCAATAATTTTTTTAGAAAATAACATATTTTGAAAGGTTGTTTTTGATTCCGTTTCTGCAATTAAATCAGATGATGGGAGTCCTTTATCAAGAGCATATTGTTTCATA